>JADJPV010000002.1:0-1200000 GCA_016713085.1 Chitinophagaceae bacterium
TCTTTCTTCTTTTTGTCAGAAAGTTGTTTGTCATTAGCTTCCTTCTTTGCTTTTTTTACGGCTTCAGATTTGTTGATGATGGTTTCAATATCTTGATTCAAATTTCTGAAACCTGCAATATTCATTAAAGCCTTCATGGCTTCTTCGTTTGCCATTAAACGTGCTAATGTGTTATTGTCCACGATTTACGAGCAACGCACTTTCCCAACGTCTTGCTAAAAAAAGTGTAGCTGTTGTGCCACTCATTGCCATATCAAGAATACTCTGCGGCATCGACTTGTTTCATGGAACTGCCGTCATAAGCTAACACAGGTAGAAAGTTGATAAACTCGGCAACCTTTGCTTCGGGATTTGTTTCGTTCACATTTAGCCGACAACTATAATCTGCAATCTGTCGCAATGCCCGGTCTGGTGCAAAGTCGAAAACGTAACATTCTTCTTTCAGGATTTCTTCTTTGTTGGGTGATTTGCTGTCGGGATTTCTAATTACCCAGGGTGTTTGCACACGGAAAGCTGCTTGAAAATAAGTTTCTGGACTGGAAGAATTTCGTAACATGAAAATTCCCGTCCACGGTTTTATTGAAATCCCTGTTGTCAATTTTCCGCATGAAAGTGTGATTGTTTTTGATTCCAGCGGATTATCTGTCATGGCATCTAATACTGGCGGCATTGCTTCTACACCAATTCCTGCCTGAATTCCTGCTGCCACAACAATTGTATAGTCGTGATAGAATTTGTTTTGTCGTTGCTTTATTATGTTTGCCATTGCATGGCATGATGCTACAGTTGGCAAAAACCAAAATGTGTGATTCAACACTTTGAGTAATGGTGCATGAGAAAATGGTAACGGTGGTTTCTTTGCACCCATCTTTAAATTGTCAACAGTTGTTTCTCTAAAATCACCACGAATAAGGTCAAGCCATTTTTGTACTTCATCTTCATATTTGAATCGGGCATTTCGTCTTTCGCCTTCTGCGGTAAAGAAAATATTCAAATCAAATCCGTCAAACTCACCTTGCATGGCTATTTGCCTTATAGTGTCTGGTAGCTGATAAGTAAGCATAACCATTCTTGGCAATGCTGCATAAGGATTGTTTGGGGCTTTCCAGTTTTCTTTTGCTTTCTGTTCATCTGAATATGTCCAGTTGAAAATTTGTTCTTCAATAAATTCGCCTGAAGCGATGGCTCTAAAAGGTGTACCTGATAAGTATAAATAATGATTGGTAGTGATAGGCATTGTTTCTTCATCAAAATATTCTATGCCTTCACCTTCGCCAAATTCCAGTTCTTTTTTGCCTTCGGCTTCAAATAATTCTTTGGCATTTTCACGCCATGCACCATAATGATATTCGTCAAATATTACGCAATCCCAATTGGTAGCATGCACCCATTCATTTTTAGTTTTAATACCTCCGGTGCTTGTATTCTTTCCCAAATAATCCTGAAAAGAACCAAAACATACAATTGGTTTTTTAGGGTCTGCATCTTCAAACTTCAATCCGTTTCTTGCAATGAATTGCCATCCTTTAAAATCAACATGAGTTTTTAAATCTTCATCCCATGCACTTTGAACAGCAGGTTTAAAAGTTAGAATCAGAATTTTTTTCCAGCCCAATTTCTTTGCCAATTGATAACTGGCAAAGGTTTTTCCGAAACGCATTTTTGCATTCCATAGAAAGTGAGGCGTTTGTTTTGGATTTTCTTTTTTATAGCTTTTGAAATATTGGATGCTTTTATTAACAGCTTCTTCCTGCTCTGGTCGCATGATGAAATTTAGCACCCGATTTTCTTCGGTTTGTTCACCTGTCTTTATTTGATGAATGGCTCTCCGCAAATCATTCAAGTTGCATTTATACCATTCGCCACTTGCATTAACTACTTTCCATTCTCTTAAAAGCCGATGCACATCATGGTCGGTAAACGAACTGCCATCTTTCTTCATAGCCGATTCTTCAAACACAATTTTATGTTCAATCTTGGCTGTTCCCAGTTGTTCTTTAATACGAGTTTTTGCATCTCGGTCGGTAAAACCAATTTTGAGCAAACCTTTATGCGTTGCCACACCAAGCAACTCGTAAGCGTAGATAGTCGGATTAGTTAGTGGTCGTGGCGGAAAGAATTTCATTTACTCATCGGCATCAGTATTTGCAGTTTCGCCTACCGCTTTTATTTTTGAATCAATAAATTTCCATTCTTCTTTAGTGATGCCCCATCTTTTACATAATAATTCATCTGTATAAACTCCTTCATATTTTCCCAAGTCAGGAACAAATTGAAAATTCCCTCTTGTTACATCTTGCGAAACGACAGTTTGCAGCAAAAGAAATCTGAAAATTTTTGTAAATAAAAATGACTTAAATGATATTACTTCTTTTTGCGTTTTTGCTGCGAATGCCACAATCCAAGATTCAGTGCAGGCTTCCCCGGGTTTGGCAATTCTTGTATTACCATCATAATAAAATCCAACTGGTTTGGAGAAGTCTGTTTGACCTGCAATTGGTGCTCTCGGTATGAGAAGTTTATATTTATTAAGCAAATTATAGCTGTCTGATAATTCCTCTTTCTTTATATAAAGTAATCCTTGTCTTTGAGTGAAATAACAAGGGATTCCAGATTTAGATGGAGTATGATGACCCCTTACTCCAAATGGTTTTGAAGGCGAAACTACTTCACTCAGATTTTTACCGCCATTTTCTTTTTTTGCTAAAACTTTTCTAATAATTGGAATTGCTTTGCTATGGCGAATGAAAATTGGAAACTCATTTAGTGTTCTTTCGGATTTTTCTTGATTTCCATTAATAAAATTAGTTACCTCACAAAGTCCGGGATTATCTCTGTCCCACAAAAAGTAACAAATACCTCCTGCAACATCTACTCCGGGAAACACTTCATTGGAATTTTCAAAATCAACAAGCCTTCTAATTCTTTTGTCGTTCAGCATGTCAGAACGAAAATCATCCAAACCTTTACCTCCAGCAAACCAACGAGCAGGAACAATCATAGTCAAGTATCTTGGATTTAATTTTTTGGCTTGTTCTATGAATTTGTGATAAAGAGGACTTGCACTTCTGCTCTGCCAGGCATCACTCAAGTGATATGGCGGATTGCCAACGATAACGTCAAATTTCATATTGAATATTTTTTCCGGTTTGTCCGTGTGAATAAAATTGTATGCGTAAGTTTCCAAAGCATCTTCACGGTCATACACTTCCTGGCTTGCTCCGCAATAAGTACATTTTGCATCGCTAAAAGTATGTTTCAGTTTTTTGTAATGAATATTGCCTTGCTCATTTTCAAATGCGTCCACAACAGAATATTTGCCATTGGCTGTTTTGCTGCAATACACACTTCTTTTACTAAGCAAAGAAGTGAGTTCAGTTATGGCTATCCCAAAAATTTGCTTTGTAAATATATGGTTGATTCTTTTTTGCTTGTCGGGTATTTGCGTTTCAAGTCCTTTGTCTAACCGTTTTGCAATTTCCCTTAAAAACACACCGCTTTTAGAAACGGGGTCTAAAAAAGTAGCATTCGGGTTTCGCCAAATACTTGCCGGCAGCAAATCTAAAATGTCATTTGCCAAGCCCGGTGGTGTAAACACTTCGTCATTGCTCAAATTAGCAAGGCAAGAGAGTACATCGGGATTATAATTTGTTTGTATCATCTTAGCCGAGCTTTAAGAAATGAATTAGTGGAAAATCTTTTACAGGTTCATCAATTGCCGCAGCGTTTCCTTCGTCATTAAACATTGAGAATTGGTGGGTTTGTTCTACCAAAAATTTGAAAACATAATCTCTTCTTTTTAGCATGTTCTCATTTACCATACTCCATTCAGAAAAAACGATTGGTTTTTTTGTAACAGGATTGGTAAAGTCTAAAGCATCACCCCACAAAATATTTCTCTTTAAAATAAATTTTATGCTTTTTAATAATTCTATTTTGGCATTAATGCCAAAACTGTCAACATATATTTTGGAAAATATTATAAATAGCCTTTCCTGACATTCCAAAGTATTATCTTCCAAAATATCTACACCATAAATACTTGATATTGCAATTAAGCAATTCCGCTCCCATTCAACCTGACTTGTTCGGTATTTATTTTCAACCACTGCTAACTTTCTTTTCAATACTTCAGCTAAAAAGTTACCGTTACCGCAAGCAGGTTCCAAAAAGCGGGAATCAATTCGTTCTGTTTCCTGCTTCACCAAATCGAGCATGGCGTTAACTTCACGGTCACTTGTAAATACTTCTCCATGGTCTGCAACCCGTTTTTTTGTTTTTACTTGTTTAGTATCGCTCATATCATTCGTTACAGCGTCCACTTCTGTTTTTTTGCTAAGTTAAGTCTAAAGAACTAAAATACTTAGGTCAGTTGGGTTGTAAAGCCTTGGATGTTTGTATATGTGTGGGATGTTTAATATGGTGTTATAGTACATTCTGACTACAGAAGTCTTAAGCAAAGAATTGATAAATGGAAATTGTCTTATTGTAGGTTCCAATAATTCTGACATCATCACAACGATCCAGCAGTTTAATACCCTTTGGCCTAAAGGAGGAAACCATTCCTGTAATTGTATAGTATTTTGTGTTTTATGTTTTGGAGAATAGCTAACTTACCTAAAAGTATTCCTCCATGACAGCAATCAATTTAAACGTAAATGGTAAAACGCTATCGGTTGATGTAGATCCGGCAACACCTCTTTTATGGGTGCTGAGAGATCATTTAAATCTTGTTGGTACAAAATTTGGCTGCGGCATGGCACAATGCGGTGCATGTACCGTTCACTTAAACGGTGTAGCTGTACGTTCCTGCTCATTGCCGGTTTCATCTGTAAAAAATAATGCCATTGTTACCATTGAAGGGTTAAGCGAAAAAGGAGATCATCCGCTGCAACAGGCATGGGAAGAACTCGATGTTTCTCAATGTGGTTATTGCCAGGCGGGCCAGATCATGAGTGCCGCTGCCTTGTTAAAACGCAATGCAAAGCCAACTGATCAGGATATTGATAATGCGATGTCGGGAAATATCTGCAGATGCGGAACGCATGTCCGTATCCGAAAAGCAATTCATTTAGCAGCCAAACAACAAAGCAAAAAATAATTATGGCAACAACACATACAAGAAGAAACTTTCTGAAAGTATCTGCTTTATCAGGTGGTGGTATGCTCATCGGTTTCAGTTTGTTCAACCTGCCTGCAGAAGCAAATGCATTGGAAGAAATGATTTTTACTCCGAATGCTTATATCAAAATTGCTGCTGACGGTACGATTGTGTTATTGGCACCGAACCCGGAAATTGGCCAGGGTGTAAAAACATCCCTCCCAATGATCATCGCAGAAGAGCTGGGTGTTGATTGGAAAAAAATTCAAGTTGAATTAGCACCATTACACAGTAAAATGGGCAGACAAACAGCTGGTGGAAGCGGATCAGTAAGAGGACGATTTACAGAGTTGCGTAAAGTGGGAGCAACAGCCCGTGAAATGTTAACGACTGCTGCAGCACAGCAATGGAATGTTCCTGTAACTGAATGCGGAGTTGAAAATGGAGAAGTAATACATACTGCAAGTGGAAAAAAATTAAGTTATGCATCGTTGGCCTCTGCAGCTGCTAAACTGGAAGTGCCGGCTAAACCAACCTTAAAAGATCCGAAAGAATTTAAATTGATTGGCACAAGAGTGAATGATGTAGATGCACATAAGATTGTAACCGGTCAGCCTTTGTTTGGAATTGATACAAGAAGAGAAGGAATGCTGTTCGCCATGGTAAGCCGTGCTCCTGCCTATGGAAAAACATTGGGCGAAGTAAACGATGCCGCTGCGTTGAAAATTGAAGGGGTAAAAAAAGTAGTGAAGATCAAGAATGCGGTTGCTGTGCTTGCAACATCTACATGGGCTGCCAAAAAAGGAAGAGATGCATTGGTGATTCAATGGAATGCAGGAGAAAAATTAGAAAACAGTGCAGAACATTTTGCCGAATTTAAAAAATTGCTTGAAAGCCCAGCACCAACAGCACCCGCCAGGAACGATGGCGATGTAGATGCATCAAAACAAAATGCAGTTAAATTGCTGGATGTAACATACGAAATACCTGCACTGTCGCACGGACAGATGGAGCCGCTTAATTTTTATGCGAATGTGAAAGATGGGAAAGTGGAATTGTTTGGTCCAACACAAGTGCCAGGTTCAGTAAGAAGCGAAGTATCAAAACAATTAGGAATAGCGGAAGAAAATATAACCATTTCATCGCCCCGACAGGGTGGTGGTTTTGGCAGAAAGTTAATGACTGATAATGCTGTGGAAGCTGCGTTGATCTCCGCTGCAGCACAAAGCCCGGTGCAGGTGCAATGGACTCGTGAAGATGATATGCAAAATGATTTCTACCGTCCGGCAGAAATGTGGAGATACCGTGCGTCACTTTCAGTCGACAATTTATTATCATGGCATCAATCAGGTGTTGGTATTGGTCGTGGTGTGAGGGGTGATAGTTATGTTGCAGGAGCTGTTGCAAACTACCGTGCAGAGGGGCAAGGCTTCACAAGCAATACACCAACAGGCTGGTGGAGAGCACCCGGTGCAAACACATTAGCATTTGTTGCCGAAAGTTTTATGGACGAAGTATGCACCGCATTGAAAAAAGATCCGGTTGCATTTCGTTTGGAATTGTTGAAAAAAGCAAAAGAACAAACTGTCGGAAAAATAAATTACGATCCGGAGAAATATAAAAGTGTGATTGAACTTGTAGTGAAGATGAGTAAGTGGGGTACAAAAACACCCGGCGTATTCAGAGGTTTTTCAACCTGGTTTTCGTTTGGCTCTTATGTAGCGCAGGTGGTTGATGTGCAAATGGTAAACGGCCGACCGAAGGTTAAGAAAGTATTTTGTGCGGTAAACTGTGGTCGTGTAATTAATTTGAGCGGGGCACAAAACCAGGTGCAGGGTTCAATTGTTGATGGCATCAGCCATGCTATGTTCCCGAAAATTACATTTGTGAATGGTGCTGTGGCCGAAACAAATTTTCATCTTTATAAGTTTCTACGCATGAAAGATGCACCATCAGAAATTGATGTACAATTTGTGGAATCAGATGAAGCCCCAACCGGTTTAGGTGAGCCTGCTTTACCGCCTGTTGCAGCTGCTCTTGCAAATGCAATTTTGCAGCAACCAGAAAACGATTACGCAAGTTACCATTCGCCGAACAGTTGGCTTAAATCGGTTTCGTTTCTTTGCGGGGATCATATCCGGTTCTGTATTGTAATTACTCATCATATCCCAATCAGTAATTATGGTAGGTAAATCCGTAATCTGTATACCCATCAAACAGAAAAAGTAAAGAAATTTAATGCGTATAAATAAGTAAAATATTTCAGCCATTGTTTTATGACCGGCCTCAAATGTTTTAGTACGAATTAAACAGATCAAATTTTCAATCACTAACTTTCATAAAAGTATTCCGCTATGCCAGTAATAAGTTTGAATGTAAACGGTAAAACGGTATCAATTGATGTCGATCCTGCAACACCTGTACTGTGGGTGCTGAGGGAACATTTAAATCTTGTTGGTACCAAATATGGATGTGGTGTAGCACAGTGCGGAGCATGCACCATCATGCTCGATAATGTGGCTGTACGTTCCTGTATGTTGCCTGTTTCAACAGTTTCGAAAAGAAGATCACAACAATTGAAGGGCTGTCTGAGAAGGGCGACCACCCTGTGCAAAAAGCCTGGTTGGAACACGATGTGGCGCAATGCGGCTACTGCCAAACGGGACAGATCATGAGTGCGGTTGCATTGTTGAAAAGTAATCCCAATCCAACAGATGCACAAATTGAAGCTTCCATGAGTGGTAATATATGCAGGTGCGGAACTTACCTGCGGATAAAAGAAGCAATTAAAACAGCAGCGAAACAAAAATAAAATGAGTTGAGTCTTGTATTCAATAAAATTTTCTAAGCATCCTTTAAATGAAATATTTATTAGTTTTTTTGATTTTCACATACAGTAACGTTTTTGCGCAATCAAAAGATATGATGATTCGTATATCCGAAATTGAAATAGATTCAAACTATCTGAAAGAATATAATTCAATCCTTCAGGAAGAATCCAGGGCTTCAGTTCAATTAGAACCCGGAGTGATTGCTATTTATCCCATGTATCAAAAGGCTAATCCAACGCAGGTACGGATTTTAGAAATATATGCAAACAGGGAGGCTTATGAGGCACATTTAAAAACGCCTCATTTTCTAAAATATAAAACAAGCACGGTTAAAATGGTAAAGTCTTTGAAACTTGTAGATATGAACAACATAGATTCAGAGACGATGGTTGATATATTTCGTAAAATAAATAAGTAAAACACATCCAACAGAAAGTCAACTGTTCAGAATTTTAAATTTTTAAAGTCATCAACAATGGAAAAGTTCAAAACTGGTTATAACAGAAGAGCATTTTTAAAATCATCCTTTCTTGCAGGTGGTGGTATGATGATTAGTTTCAGCGGTTTGGCAGAGTTGAGCCTCGAGGATAAAATAAATCCGGCCGACCTGGCGGAACAATGGCATGAAATAACAGGCTATATCAAAATCACGCCAGATAATATCATAAAAATTTTAAACCCTAATCCGGAATTTGGACAAAATGTAATGACTTCACTCCCTATGATTGTGGCTGAAGAACTGGATGTGGACTGGCAAAAAGTAGTAGTAGAAATGGGGCCACACGACAATATGAAATTAGGTCCGCAATTTACCGGTGGAAGTAATTCTGTACGGATGTACTGGAAACCACTTCGTGATGCAGGAGCTGCTGCCCGTGCCATGTTAATGGATGCTGCGGCGCAAACATGGGCGGTACCCGTGGAAGAAATAACAACGAAAGAAGGAATGCTCTATCATGAAAAAACTGGTAAGTCAGGAACCTATGGCGAGTTTGCTTCAAAAGCTTCAGGCATTCCGATACCAAAAAATGTAAAGCTGAAAGAAGTAAAGAATTTTAATGTTGTACGAAACTCACAGAAGAATGTAGAAGGTTTAAAAATTGTAACCGGTAAACCTCTTTTTGCATTGGATTACACACAGGAAGGAATGCTGATTGCCATGATTCATCATCCGCCTGCATTCGGAATGAAATTTAAAAGCTTTGATGCAGCTGAAACCTTGAAAATGCCGGGCATCAAAGATGTGTTTACGGTGAAATGATAGGAAGATGGATATGAACAGGCCGGATTCGATACACGTACATTCAACGACTTATTGGTAGTGGTGGGCAATACCACATGGGAAGTAATGAATGCCCGCAAAAAACTAAAAGTAACCTGGGAGCCGAAAGGAGATACAAAAGATACGATGGCAGGCAGAGGCGGAAAGAATGAAGTGATTGTTCCCGGCGCATTGGAAAGTACAGGCACTCATTTTGAACAAATGCGGGAGTATGCAAAGAAACCTGCACAGCAATTACGAAAAGACGGTGATCCTGAAACGGCTTTTAAAAACGCAGCAAAGATTATTGAACGCACTTACAATGCTCCGTTCTTACCACACAACTGTATGGAGCCGATGAATTTCTTCGCTCATGTTACAGATGAAAAAGCGTTGCTGATAGGACCTCACCAGGCACCGGGTTGGATAGAACCAACGATCTCAAAAATTTTAAATCTGCCAGCCGATAAGATTGAAATAAGAATGGCCAGGATGGGTGGCGGCTTTGGCCTCAGGGCATATGGACATTATGTTACAGAAGCAGCACTTATTTCTAAAAAAGCAAAAGTTCCAATCAAGCTTGTGTACACCCGTGAAGATGATATGACCTATGGCATCTATCGCCCCATGTACACAGCTACTTACCGTGCTGCATTAGATGCAAATAAAAATTTAATTGCCTTTCATGTAAAGGGTGGCGGTATTCCTGAACATGCCATTCATGCAAACAGGTTTCCTGCAGGTGCTGTTGATAATTATTTAGCAGAGGGATGGGAAATACCTTCCAATATTACCATTGGTGCATTCAGAGCGCCACGATCTAATTTCAATGCAGCTGCCGAGCAATCGTTCTTAGATGAATTAGCAGAAGCAATGGGTAAGGATCCCATTGAATTCAGACTGGAATTATTGAAACGTGCCAAAGAAAATCCTGTTGGTAAAAACAATGAATACGATGCAGACAGGTATGCAGGTGTCTTGAAACTGGTGAAAGAAAAATCGGGATGGAATAAACCGGAAAACAAAAAGTACAGCCGTGGTGTGGCTGCTTATTTCTGTCACAACTCCTATGCTGCGCATGTGGTTGACATGGTTAAGAAAGACGGACAGCCTTTTGTGGAAAGAGTTACCAGTGTACTTGATTGCGGTATAGTGATCAATCCTGATGCTGCGATCAACATGGTTGAAGGAGCTGTGGTTGATGGAATTGGAAATGCACTGTATGGTGGATTGACATTTAAGGAAGGAGTTCCTGAGCAAAATAATTTTACCCGTTACAGGATGATCCGCCTTCGGGAGGCACCTAAAAAGATTGATGTTCATTTTGTGCAAAATGATATTAATCCAACAGGGTTAGGCGAACCGCCTTTTCCGCCGGTATTTGGAGCAGTAGCAAATGCATTGTATAAGAATACAGGGAAACGGTTTTATAATCAACCTTTTTCAACAGAGCTTCAAAAAAAACCGTAACAGATTTTAAAAATTACAGATAGTGCTTTTTCCCAGAAGTATAAAAGCAAAAAAACTTAAGCGGAATATGAAATTGATACTTATAACCTTTGCGGTTTCTACATTCGCCATAACATTGTTATCCTTTGATCAGAGTTTTGATTTAAAAGCGAGTGTTAAACGTGGTAAAACCATTTACGAAACAAGTTGCATTACCTGCCACATGGCAGAGGGAACAGGGCTTGAAGGCGTTTTTCCTCCTTTAGTAAAATCAAATATGGCTGATAAAAATCGTTTGATTAAAGTGATTGTGCAGGGTATGAGAGGGCCGTCAAAAGTGAATGGTGTAGATTATAATGGGGAAATGGCCGCCATCGTTCTTACCAATGAACAGGCAGCAGATGTTGCAAATTATGTTCGTAATTCATGGGGCAATAAAGCTCCTGCTATTTTACCGTCACAGGTGCAACCTGCATTAAAGGTTCAGATAAAAGGATATCAAAAGTATTAAAGAGAGTAATCGTAAACAGTGTGCTTCTTTTTGAAGGAGAATGACAAAAGAAATAAACGAAATAATTGCTGCTTATAAACGGGCACAACAAAAAGGAAATAAAACGGCCCTTGCTACTGTTGTGTACGTTGAAGGTTCTTCCTACAGAAGGCCCGGTGCCCGTATGCTGGTGGAAGACGATGGACGAATGACCGGCGCAATAAGCGGCGGATGCCTGGAAGGTGATGCGTTACGCAAAGCGTTGCTGGCAATTCATCAGCAACAAAACAAACTGGTTACTTATAATACACTGGAAGAAGATGATGTTGAGTTTGGTGTACAGTTAGGATGCAATGGTATTGTACATATTTTATTTGAACCGATTGATCCGCAGGATGATAATAATCCTATCGCATTGCTGGAGAGATCACAGCTGTTTCGAAAAGAAACAGTTTTGGTAACATTATTTTCATTGCACAACTTTCACGGTCATCAGCCCGGTACTTGTTTTTTTCTTGATGAAGAAAGTTCGTACAGTAAAATTGATAATGCAGGATTAGATGTGACTGTTCTTGAAGATGCTTCGTCTGTGCTTAAAGCTGGAGCGTCGTCCATAAAAGAATACAGTGCGTTTGATTTGACTGGCTTTATTGAATTGCTGCAGCCACCAGTTTCTTTAATTATTATCGGCGCAGGCAACGATGTATTTCCATTAGTTGAAATGACGGGGGTTTTAGGTTGGCAGATAATTGTTGCAGACGGAAGAACAACACATGCAAATGTTCAACGCTTTCCCAACGTACAGAAATTGATAGCAGGGAAACCGGAAGATATTATTCAGCAACTTGTCATTGACGAATGGACGGTGTTTCTGTTGATGACACACAATTACAAGTATGATTTGGCAATGATGAAACTGTTGCTGCAAATCAACTGCAGATACATCGGTACACTTGGGCCAAAGAAGCGTTTGGAAAGGATGATTGAAGAATTGAAGAAAGAAGGTATTGCTGTAACAGATGAACAAAGAAATATGATCCATGGGCCGATCGGTTTAGACATCGGCGCAGAAGCCGCAGAAGAAATTGCATTATCTGTTCTTGCAGAAATAAAAGCGGTGTTTGCAAATCGGGAAGGAGGTTTTCTGAAAAACCGTTCGGTTAGTATTCATACCCGTAATGAATTGGAATTACAGAATAGCAGCAGCAATGGCAGATGATAAAAGTTATACAAATACCGGAGTTGTTATACTCGCTGCAGGCGAATCATCCCGTTTAGGTTCTCCCAAACAATTATTGATTTATTCAGGTGCTACATTGTTGCAACATTCCATTGAAGTGGCGCAGGTTTCTAATGCGGGCCCCGTTTTTGTTGTTTTAGGAGCAAATGCAGATGCAATCAAACATGGATTAAAAACTACAACTGCTAACGTAATTGTAAATGCAGATTGGAAAGAGGGGATGGCATCAACCATTCGCTACGGATTACAAACCTTGGGTGAAACGAATCCGCAGGTGGATGCTGTTATTTTTATGGTAGCCGATCAGCCCTTTGTAACAGCTGATTTATTAAATAATTTGATGGATGTGAACAGAAAAGAACAGCGCAGCATTGTTGCCAGTAAATATGGAACTATTTTTGGAACGCCTGTTTTATTTGCCAAACGGTTCTTTCCGGAACTGATGGAATTAGCAGGTGATGTGGGAGCAAAAAGCCTGGTTCGAAAGTATATGAGCGAAACCGCATTTGTTTCATTTCCGAAAGGAGAGATTGATATTGATACAAAGGAAGATTATGAAAGTCTTTCGAAAAAATAATTGATGGCATGCTCCGTCTGACGGAAAATTCAGTAAACAAATGATCACCGTAACAGAAGCAAAACATATTATTTCAAATAACGTAACAGTATTAAAACCTGTTACGGGTTCTTTATTACAGTCAAGAGGAAAGGTTTTGGCTGCTGATGTGTATGCAACAGTTGATATTCCAGCTTTTCCGCAATCAGCAATGGATGGTTATGCCTTTGCATTTGATGATCTGCAAAATGAATTGGTGATTGAGGGAGAAATGGCAGCAGGAAGTTCTTCAGCAATTGAAGTAGCAGCAGGTAAAGCTATCCGCATTTTTACAGGTGCACCTGTTCCGGCAGGAGCTGATACAGTTGTGATGCAAGAGAAAGTGAAAATCGAAAATGGTGGTTTAATTATTGAAGATGACAAGCTGCAACGCAACAGTAATGTTCGGCCGATTGGCTCAGAAATAAAAGCAGGTGAACTCGCTTTGCCGAAAGGAAGTTTATTAACTGCAGCAGCGATTGGTTTTTTAGCCGGCATCGGTCTTACAGAAGTGTTGGTAATTCCTGATCCTGCGATCAGTATTATTCTTACCGGCAACGAATTACAGGAGCCGGGTAAACCTTTGTCGTATGGACAAGTATATGAATCCAATTCTTTTGGTTTAACAGCAGCATTGGAATCGCTGCATCTTCCTGTTCATCGTATTTACAAAGCAGAAGATGATCCGGAAGTATTAACGGCGATTTTGCAACAGGCATTGAATGAAAGTGATCTTGTATTGTTAACAGGTGGTGTAAGTGTTGGTGATTATGATTTTGTGTTGAAGGCAGCGAACAAATGTGGCGTAACTCAACAGTTTCATAAGGTAAAACAACGACCGGGTAAACCTTTGTTCTTTGGTACCAAGAATGAAAAAGTAGTGTTTGGTTTGCCGGGCAATCCTTCATCTGTGCTTACCTGTTTTTATGAATATGTAACCGAGGCTTTGGCAATACAGACAAAACGTTCGTTGGAATTAAAGTCAGTACAAACAGTATTAGCGAAAGACTGTAAAAAAGCACCGGGGCTTACACATTTTCAAAAAGCCTATTATGATGGAAAAACGGTGTTGTCATTAACAGCACAGGAATCGTACAAATTAAATTCGTTTGCAACAGCCAACTGTTTGCTGCAACTGGATGGCGAAAAAGAAGAGTATTTTGCAGATGATTCTGTCACTATTCATCTTTTACCTGTTTAACATCAATGGACTTTATTTATCTTTTTTATATTCTTTTATTTCTTGTTGCTTTTTTATATGCATCAGTTGGTCATGGTGGAGCAAGTGGTTATTTGGCATTAATGGCTATCTTCAGTATTGCGCCTGATGTGATGAAGCCAACGGCGTTATTGCTGAACCTTTTTGTATCGCTAACATCATTCATACAATTTTACAGAGGTGGTTATTTCAAATGGAAAATATTTCTGCCGTTTGCTCTGGCATCGGTGCCAATGGCATTTGTTGGTGGATTGGTAACGATTGACGCAGTTATTTATAAAAAATATTGGGAGTACTGTTGCTGATACCTGTGATCCGTTTTTTATTCTTCAGCAATATAAAAGTGGATGAACGAAAACAGGTGAACATCCTCATAGCAGTATTGATCGGTGCAGCTATTGGTTTTTTATCTGGCTTGATTGGTATTGGGGGCGGAATTATTTTATCACCGATATTATTGCTGATGCGCTGGACAGATATGAAGCAAACAGCAGCCATCAGCGCCCTGTTCATTTTTGTGAACTCAGTTTCAGGATTAGCAGGTCAGTTAACAAAGGGCATTCATTTTACACAGGATATGTACATGTATGTGGGAATCGCTTTTGTTGGTGGGTTATTTGGAGCCTACTACGGGTCCGTACGTTTCAAACAAAAAGCATTAAGTTTCATGCTTGCAGCGGTTTTAGGTATCGCTTCTTTCAAATTATTGTTCACACAGGCTTAGTAAACCAAGTATAGCGATAAATTTGCAGCAATGATCACTGTTTTATTTTTTGGTAAGCTGGCAGAGGTTGCAGAAAGTTCAGTTGAAGTGCAGAAGGTATCTTCAACAGATGAATTGCTGGCACAACTGCATGCACAATATCCTTTGCTTGCAAGTGAAAAGTTTGTGATGGCAGTCAATAAGAAAATGATCAGCTCTAATACAACACTCAGCGATAATTCTACAGTAGCTTTACTGCCACCATTCTCAGGGGGATAAACATGAACAACGACCAACTATATGAACGTTACCAGCGGCAACTCATCCTCAAAGGATTTGGTGCAGAAGCACAACAGAAATTACTGTTGGCTTCTGTATTGGTGATCGGTGCAGGGGGTTTGGGTTGTCCGGTGTTGCAATACCTTGTTGCAGCAGGTGTTGGTAGTATTGGCATTGTGGATGATGATGTGGTGTCGCTTTCGAATTTGCACCGGCAGGTTTTGTATAATGTGCAAATGATTGGTAAGCCAAAAACAAATTGCGCTGTTGAAGTATTGCAGCAATTGAATCCGCAGGTGAAGTTTACTGTTTACAATGAGCGGTTAACAAATCAAAATGCCGCCGGTATTCTTTCGTTGTATAATGTGATCGTTGATGGATCTGATAATTTTGCCACCCGTTATTTAGTGAATGATGCTTCTGTACTATTGAACAAGCCATTGGTCTATGGTGCTGTTTCACAATACGAAGGACAGGTGGCAGTGTTTAATGTGTTACAGAACAATGTACGTTCAGCCAATTACCGTGATCTGTTTCCATATCCGCCAAAGAAAGGCGAAGTGTTGAATTGTGCAGAAGCAGGAGTGCTGGGTGTTTTACCCGGTATCATTGGCACAATGATGGCGAATGAAACCATCAAGCTTATCACAGGAACAGGAAAACTGCTTGTGAATCGTTTGCTTACTTACAATACCCTTAATAATCTAACTTACGATCTGGAACTAACAGCAAGGATTGAAACACGTTCGCTGATACCTGCAACAGAAGATGAATTGCTGCAAACAGATTATGAATGGCTGTGCAGTTCAGCAACTGCAGTGAATGAAATTGATGCAAATACATTCAATGCTATCATTGCTGAGGGAACAGCAGCGATTGTGGATGTAAGGGAGAAAGATGAATTACCTGTTGTAACAGAGTTTAGTCATTTGCAGATATCGTTAAACCAACTGCAACAACATACAGCATGGCTTACAGAAGATACGATTGTTGTATTTTGTTTATCAGGAAAACGGAGTGCACAGGCGGCAAAACAGTTGACAGAATTATTTGGTGCATCGAAAAAAATCTATAGTTTAAAAGGCGGCATTCAGCAATGGATGCAGGAACAAAAACAAACCGTGTAATGGAACGTAAACCGAAGAGTATATTTACACAAGGTGCAATTGCAGCTTCATTTATTGCCGATAGTATTGCAAAACACAGTTCGAAAACTGGTATCGGCGCACACAGCATTTTCTTAGGACAGGTGAGGTCTGATGTGATCGATGACAAGAAAGTAGCTGCCATCGAATACACAACGTATGAAGAACTGGCTTTGGAAAAAATGCATGTTATCCGTGAAGAAACGTTTGCAAAGTATGAACTCACCTGTATGCATGTACATCACAGTTTAGGTAAAGTGGCAGTGGGCGAAATATGTTTGTTTGTCTTTACTTCGTCTTCACATCGCCGTGCAGCAATTGATGCCTGCAACGAAGTGGTGGAACGTATCAAAACAGAACTGCCTGTTTGGGGAAAGGAATTATTTGAAGATGAAACACATCAGTGGAAAGTAAATCAATAAGCAATGGTCAACATCACACATAAGTCAACTACTTTACGACAGGCAATCGCAACAGCAATACTTACTGTTTCAAAACAGGAAACGATTGATGCTATTCAAAACAAAGCCGTTCCCAAAGGTGATGTGTTTGAATTTTCAAGAGCAGCCGGTTTGCTTGCGATTAAAAAGACAAGTGATGTGATTCCTGATTGTCACCCGTTGCCGGTTGAGTTTGCTTCCATTAAGCATGAAATAAATGGATTGAATATTCGTATCTCCGTTGAAGTACATACGATTTATAAAACAGGTGTTGAAGTTGAAGCCATGCATGGTGCGGCCATCACTGGATTAACGATGTACGATATGCTGAAACCCCTGGATAAAGGCGTAGAGATTTCTTCTATCAAACTCGAAAGCAAGAAAGGTGGCAAAACCGATTTCAAAGATGAGTTGAAAGAAAGCATCCGTACAGCTGTAATCGTTTGTTCCGATACTGTTGCAGCAGGTACAAAGGAAGACAGCAGCGGTAAAGCCATTCTCCAAAAGTTAGAACAGCATCAACTCAAAGCATCGGTGTATGAAATCATTCCCGATGAGTTTGATGTGATTCAATCAAAAGCAAAACAATACAGCAGCGAAGGGTATAACCTCATCCTGTTTACGGGTGGTACCGGTTTGTCGCCCAGAGATGTTACACCCGATGCAATTCAGCCATTACTGGACAGAGAAATACCCGGAATGATGGAAGCGGCCCGCAGCTACGGCCAGCAACGGACACCATATGCTATGCTGTCGAGAGGGGTAGCAGGTTTTATTGACAATTCCCTTGTTATTACTTTGCCCGGTTCCACCAAAGGTGCAGAGGAAACCATGGATGCATTATTCCCTTATGTACTTCATTTATTTCGGGTGGCAGGTGGAATGAGGCATAATTAACTGATTTTTTTGTGAGATGAAGTCAGTTTTACCAGAATTCGGCAAGAAATGGTTTACTGGCAGTTTGAAGAAAAAAAATCCCGGTTATTCTCATATCTCCTGTTGATTTTCCCCTTTTTTTAGCAGATCACTCATAACTTTCGGGGAACAAATAACTATTGTTTGTTTTGGTGCAAAATTTAGTCTACTAAATAGGTAGGAAACTCCTATTTTTGTCATTCGTTTACATTGGGAAAGTATGTTTGATTACAACTCTTTTTTGTCTGAAAAATTACAGCAGCTGAAAACAGACGGTGCCTACCGTTATTTTTTGGAAGTAAACAAAAGTGCCCGTCATTTTCCGCAATTTCATTATACTGATGAGGAGGGTGTGCCGCATGCAGCAGTTAACTGGTGCAGTAACGACTATCTCGGTATGAGTACAAATGAAGAAGTTATTTCAAAACTCAGCTTTACATCGCACAGCAGCGGAACGGGCAGCGGTGGTACACGCAATATTTCAGGTACAACCAATCATCATAAAGAACTTGAGAGGGTATTGGCCGCCTGGCATAAAAAAGAAGCGGCTTTATTATTCAATGGCGCTTACCAGGCAAATGTTACCACACTACAAACACTGGGCAAAAATATTCCCGGTCTTGTTTTTCTTTCAGATGAAAGAAATCATGCTTCAATTATTGAGGGAATCCGTGGATGCAAAAACGAAAAGAAAGTTTTCCGTCATAATGATTTAGAACACCTGGAAGAAATACTGGCAGCCATACCACAGGATAAACCAAAGCTGATTGTTTTCGAATCTGTTTACTCTATGAGCGGCAGCATTTCTCCGTTAAAAGAAATAGCAGCGCTTGCAGCAAAGTACAATGCACTTACTTACATTGATGAAGTGCATGGCGTTGGATTATACGGATCAACAGGAGCAGGAATTTTAGAACAGGAAGGATTGCAGGATAAAATTGATATCGTAAATGGAACGCTTTCTAAAGCAATCGGTGTTTTTGGCGGTTATATTGCAGCTTCTGCAACAATGATCGACTTCATCAGAAGTTTTGGCAGTGGTTTTATTTTCACTACTTCATTACCGCCGGCTATTTGTTCTGCTGCTGTTAAAAGTATACAGGTTATTCAGCGGGATCAAACGATCAGGCAAAAGTTTTTTGAAAATGTAAAGCAACTCAGAGCTTCCCTGTCTGCTAATCATATTGCTTACAAACAAAATTTATCACATATTACCATACTGCCGGTAGAAGGGGCTTCTCTTTGCAGAGAAGTTGCTGAAAAGTTATTAAAGCAGCATGGTATTTATTTACAACCCATCAATTATCCAACAGTGCCGGTTGGAGAAGAATGTCTGCGGTTGATCATAACTGCAAAGCATTTGCCCAAGCATATCAATCACCTGGCCTACAGCCTTAAACGAATTTTATATGGAGACCATAAAGCTGATTGGCAGGAGTTCCCGGCTATCACTGTTGCAGATTGATATTGTGAAACAGAAAATTCTCACAGCATTTCCCAAAATGAATGTGGAAGTGATTGCAAGAAGCAGCAGGGGTGATGCACTGCAGGAAATTCCCTTACATACCGTAGACGGCAGTGATTTTTTTACGCAGGATATTTTTGATGCACTGGAAAAAGGAGAAGCAGATATTGCTGTTCATTCATTAAAAGATATGAGCAGTGAACATTTTTTTGGCAATAATTATTTTTCAATTGTTGACAGGGATGATGTAAGAGATATTGCCATCTTCAACAACGATATAATAAAGAAGATAGAACAGGGTGAAACAATTATAATCGGTACATGCTCACCCAGAAGAGAAGAGATGGCTGTTGGGTTTTTAAAAAGAGCTTTACCTCAGTTGAAAGGTAAAATTAGGATTGAAACGAAACCGATACGTGGTAATGTTGAAACCCGGTTAAGAAAACTTAATGGCGGTGAATACGATGCTACTATTCTTGCAACAGCAGGAATCAACCGTTTGCTCAGAAGTAACGAAGATGTCCTTCTTATAAAACAACTGCTGGCAGAGAAAAAAATAATGCTTCTTCCTTTAATTGAATGCGTTCCTGCTCCCTGCCAGGGAGCTATTGCAGCTGAAGCACATCATACAAATACAAGTGCAATTGAAATTTTAAAAGCTGTAAATGATGAACAGCTATTTGCAGATTGTGTTGCTGAAAAAAAGGAAGCAGTCAATTATGGTGCAGGATGTATCCAGAAATTCGGTGTAACAACCATTCATACTAGAAACGGCAGCTATCTGTATGCAGCAGGAAAAGATGCTGAAGGGACAACATTCCTTAAATGGAATGTATTGCCTGATATGGTTGTGAAAGAAGAAGCAATTTTTTCATCCACTGATTTTATGAAAGACTTCTTTCGTTATGAATGGAGCAATGAAAAATTAGCAGTTGAGCAGCCGGTTGTATTTGTTGCCAATTATAAATCTGTACAGCATCAGTCAGCAAAAGAAGTGTTGACAGGAAAAAAGATTTATGCTTCCGGCACAAGAACCTGGTATGAATTGGCAAAACAGGGTCATTGGGTAGAGGGTTGTGCAGATGCGCTTGGTTTTGAAAGTTTCCTCACCGTATTGCAGATGCCGTTACTGCAAATACAACAAAACGACGTTTGTATTTTAACACATGAAGAAGCTGCTGAACGATGGATTGAAAAAGGGTATCATGCGGTGAGTAATTATAAATTACTGGACGAAGAGAATAACTCAATTGCGGAGAAAATAGCAGCAGCAGATTTTATCTTCTGGAGCAGTTTTTCACAGTACCAGTTTTATGGCCAATTCAGTAAAGCAACTGCAGTGAATGCATGTGCAGGTGGAGAGACTGCTGCATTATTAAAACAGCAGGGAATTGAACCTGTTATTTTTCCAACCATTAAATCATTTGAGGAATGGAGAAGATCTTCTATCCGGCCACACAGCGTCGCCTGAGGGCCGATGAACATATCAGGGAGCTGACAGCTTCTGTAAGGCTTTCTCACAAAGCCTTCATTCAGCCATTGTTTGTGGATGAATCATTGTCGGCCCCAAGAGAAGTAAATGGTTTGGCAGGCATTGAAGTGGATACAATTGAATCTGTATTACACACAATAGAAGCTGATCTTAAAAGTGGAGTCAGTAAATTTTTATTATTTCCGGTGCCTGCAAAAAAACGGAGACTGATTTTGATTTCAGTTTTGCAACATCGGTTGTAAAGAAAATAAAAGAAACCTTTGCTGATGCTGTTTGGCTGAGTACAGATGTTTGCCTTTGCAGTTATACAACACACGGACATTGTGGTATTCTCAATAAAAATCATTCAGCACTAATCAATAATAAAACAGTGGAAGTGCTGGCGAAGTATGCTGTACAGTTATCAAATGCCGGAGCCAATTGTATTGCACCAAGTGATATGATGGATGGTAGGATCGAAGCAATCAGAACATCGCTGGATGCATTTGGATATGATACTGTAAGTATCATGAGCTATGCAGCAAAGTTCAGCTCACAGTTTTATGGTCCGTTTCGTGACGCCTGTCATTCAGCACCCAACAGCAAGGGATTAAAGAACAGGAAAACCTACCAGATGTCGCCTTTCAATATCAATGATGCAATTGCCAGTGCATTGCGTGATGAAAAAGAAGGAGCAGATATTTTGATGGTGAAACCAGCAGCATTGTATACAGATGTAATTGCGAAGTTGAAACAGCAAACACTGAAACCTGTTGCTGCTTATCATGTAAGTGGTGAGTATGCAGCAATAGAAAGTTTAGCGGCACAGGATTTATTAAACCGTGAAGCTGCTCATATTGAAACATGGGCCGCATTAACAAGAAGCGGAGCAGATATTATTATTTCTTATGCAGCAAGAAATGCAAAGGAATGGATTGAAAAAGTAAGTATATAAAGAAAGAGAAGCATGGATAATCAAATTGAACAGAATTTAACGGAGGCGGAAACTGAGAGTAAAAAGAAAAATCAGTTGTATCCTGTTTTCTTAAAACTCGAACAGCTGAATACATTACTTGTTGGTGCCGGAAATGTAGGGCTGGAAAAACTGCATTCATTACTTTCTAATTCACCGGAAGCAAAAATTACAATTGTTGCACCTGAAGTAAAAGAAGAAGTAAGACGTTTGGTTTGGAAGCATCCTTCCTGCACCATTGTTCAAAAAGAATTTGAAGAGTCTGATTTGGATAGTAAAGAATTAATCATTCTTGCCACAGATAACAGGGAACTGCATATAAGGATAAAAGAGATGGCTGCTCAACGGAAAATTTTAGTGAACGTAGCTGACACCCCTGATCTTTGTGATTTTTATCTTGGAAGTATTGTACAGAAGGGAAGCCTGAAGATTGCTATTTCTACTAATGGAAAATCACCTACTGCTGCCAAGCGGATTAAGGAAGTGTTACATGATGCATTACCTGGTGAACTGGATGAAGTAATTGATAACCTGCAAAAAGTAAGGAACAGGCTAAATGGAAACTTTGAAGCGAAAGTGAAGAAGCTGAACTCCATTACTAAAGTACTGGTGGAAAAGGATACTACTGACAGTGCAAGACGCTGGAGAAAGATTGCCACTTTCTCATTACTCATTTTTGCTTCCATGCTGATCGGGCATTTTATTTTATCATACCTGCCGTTGCAGCAAATGACAGATGATACTGTTGCCTGGTACAAAACACTAGATAAGAATTTTCACTGGATGGTGCTGGCAGGTTTTCTTGCACAGATGGTAGACGGTGCAACCAGTATGGGTTATGGTGTTACAAGTTCGATTGTATTACAAACGGCACAGGTAAGCCCTGCTGCTATCAGTGCAGGTATTCATACTGCCGAAATGTTTACGAGTGGTGCTTCCGGGTACAGTCATTATAAATTCGGAAACGTAAATAAGAAATTATTCAAAGCCTTACTCATACCCGGTGTTATCGGCGCTGTACTTGGAGCATTGCTGCTGGTTTGGTTTGATGATACGCATATTAAATTCCTTCGCCCGGCTATGGCTGTTTACACAATGATTCTCGGTATAAAAATCTTCAGCAACGCTTTCCGTGCATTAAATGAAAAAAAGAAATTCAAACGATTCGGCTGGCTGGCTGGTGCAGGTGGTTTTCTTGATTCATTTGGTGGTGGAGGATGGGGCCCAATTGTAACTTCTACTTTAATTACGAAGGGAAGAACTCCAAAGTACGTTGTGGGATCAGTAAGTCTCACTGAGTTCTTTGTTACGCTGGCAAGTGCCTTTACTTTTTTGCATTAATCGGTGTGCAGAACTGGCAGGTTGTACTGGCTCTTGTGATTGGCGGCGTACTCGCTGCTCCAATTGCAGCAAGATTAGCAGGCAAATTGCCAAGAAAGGCTTCGTTTATTTTTCTGGGGCTGGTTGTAATTGCCTGGAGCATCCGAATACTGTATAAAGCCATTTGGTAAATTTTTTTAAAATAAAAGTCTACTAATTTTGTAGGGTTATAATTATCTTCTATGTTTGCATTGTATAATACTATGAACAGGCAGAATAGTCATACAGGTATTTCCAGAGTTTCAGCTAAAGGAATACGATGTTGTTATTGCCTATAGTTAACCGTTTCTCTGCCATAACTGACCATACTTTATTTCTTCATGCTGCCTTGTAAGAGGCATGGTATTTTTAAAAATAAAAACTTTAAAAACTATTTTATAATGCGAAAGAGTTTACAACTGTTTTTTCTGCTTACCGTGCTAATTCAGGCGGCATATGGGCAAAGCAATTTAACCGGGTATATTAAAGACGGAAAGGGTGCGCCTGTTGAAGCTGCATCCGTAAAAGTAAAAAGATCATCAATTGCAACTATTGCAGATGCTAAGGGGCGCTTTAGTATTCCTGCACCAAAAGAACTTCCGTTTATACTTCTTATATCTTCTGTTGGTTATTATGCCAGCGAAGTAGAGATTTCAACACTTAAGGATTCTGTATTGAATATTGTTTTGATTGATAATAACCAGTTGTCTGAAGTTGTCATTACTTCAAGACGAAGAATAGAAACTGCACAAAATGTTCCCATTGCTATTTCTGTAATAGGAAGCTCCCAGATTGAAAATGCAGGAGCATTTAATGTAAACCGCTTAAAAGAATTAGTACCAAGTGTGCAGCTTTATACATCGAACCCCCGCAACACAGGTATCAATATTCGGGGACTTGGCTCACCATTCGGGCTCACCAATGATGGTCTTGATCCCGGAGTAGGGTTCTATGTAGATGGTGTTTATTTTGCCAGACCAGCAGCAGCAACACTTGATTTTATTGACATCGAACAGGTTGAAGTATTGCGTGGCCCGCAAGGAACACTGTTTGGGAAAAACACAACTTCAGGTGCATTTAACATTACAACACGCAAAGCAAGTTTTAACCCGGGTGCCAATTTTGAATTGAGTTATGGTAACTATGGTTATGTACAGGCCAAAGCTTCAATAACTGGTGCATTAAGTAAGAAATTAGCAGGACGCATCTCTTTCTCAGGTACTCAACGTAACGGATTGATCGAGAATGTGCGTACCGGAAAATATACAAATGACATTAATAACCTGGGGTTTCATGGTCAGCTTTTGTTCAAGCCATCAGTCAATACTTCTATAATACTGTCTGCAGATAACTCCAGACAGCGTCCTGATGGCTATGCACAGGTAGTAGCAGGAGTTGTAACAACAAAACGTGCCGGTTACCGTCAGTTTGATTCAATCATTGCAGCGCTTAATTATCAATTGCCAAGCAGAAATGCATTTGACAGGAAAATTGATCATGATGTTCCCTGGAATTCAGGTAATGACCTCGGAGGTGTATCATTAAATATTGAACAAAAAATAGGGGCCGGTACACTTACCTCAACCACTGCATGGCGCTATTGGGATTGGGATCCTTCTAACGACAGAGACTTTACCGATTTGCAGACTTTGGCAAAATCTCAAAACCCTGCTAAGCACCGAAACTTGTCGCAGGAAGTTCGCTATGCAGGTCAGTTATCTTCCCGCCTGAGTGGTGTAGTTGGTGTATTTTATATTGATCAGGAAGTTAAAATTAACGGCACTGAAGAATCAGGTTCAGCTCAGTGGCGTTTTTCACAAAGCTCAACAAGCAGTCTTTGGAAAACACCGGGTCTTTTTGAAGGATACGGTATCTACACGAAGGCTTCCATTAAATCGAAGAGCGCTGCCGTATTCACAAACGTTGATTGGGAAGTTGCAAAAGGTTTTCACATATTACCGGGATTGCGTTACAACTACGATAGAAAAGATGTTATCTACAATCGTGTAGCTGCAGGTGGATTGGATACTGCCACATATAATGGAACAACTGCTCAAAAACTTACTTTGCAGGGTTTTAAAAATGGAGTTTATACCAGCCAGTCTTATGTTGCAAATGCTGATGAGAATAACCTCACGTACCAGCTTACAGCAGCATACAGACCCAATAAGCATATTAATACTTACGCAACTTATTCTACCAGCTTTAAGCCAGTTGGTGTTAACGTTGCCGGTTTGCCAACTGTTAATAATGAGGCAGCAACTAATCTGTCGGTTATAAAACCTGAAAGTGTAAAACATTTTGAAGTTGGTATAAAAACTAACCCAAGCTATAATTTTATTTTAAACCTTACCTTTTATAATACAGACATTAAAGATTACCAGACAAATGTTCAATCACCGGAGTTGGGTGTAAACCGTGGTTATATTGCCAATGCTGAAAAGGTGAATGTAAAAGGAATTGAGCTTGATGTAAATATTAAGTTGAACCAGCATTTTACATTTTTTGGAGCGGGTGCTTATACAGATGCTAAATATGTGAAGTTTACCAATGCTCCATTACCATTGGAAGAAACAGGAACAACAGTAAATGGCGTTCAGGTTGCGTTCAAGGATATTTCAGGGGGTCAGTTGCCAGGTATCTCAAAGTGGTCGGGATCATTGGGTGGAGAGGTTACAACAGCAACTTCTTTTTTAAATAAGCCTGGTAAATTCTTTGTGGCTTTAGAAAGTTTCTATCGCTCATCATTCTCTTCAAGCCCGTCTCCCTCAACATTTCTGAATATTGATGGCTATACACTTGTTAACGGAAGAATTGGATTCCGGGCAGTTAATAATGGTTTTTCTGCTTTTATCTGGGGGCGTAATTTGTTTAATAAAAACTATTATGAACAACTTTTGCCTGCAGGTGGTAATGCCGGACATTATGCAGCTGTTTTGGGTGATCAGAGAATCTATGGTATTACGTTACGTTATTCACTTTAATAAAGAATAGTCAAGTAGTTTTTATATGGCAAGCAATCGTAAAAGTAAGCAGACGTCCCGTCCTGATGTTCATATGTGTACAAAAGAAAATTATTTCACTACCGTTAGTTTACCGAAAAAGGATAGACTGTATACTTAAAATCTGTTTTTCTGATTCCTGAAAAGGCTTTAGCCTGTAACTTCGCAGCTTTACAATCAGATCAACCAGAAAGCAATGAGCAAAAGACATCCGCAAACAGATGCCATACGTTTACAAACAAAACGGACGAACGAAAAAGAACATTCCACCCCTTTATTCTTAACCAGCAGTTTTACCTATGATTCTGCCGAAGAGATGGCAGCTGCTTTTGCTGATGACAGTCTTGATGTAAATATCTATTCCCGTTTTTCTAACCCAACAGTTGATGAGTTTATAAATAAGATTGCTGCCTTAGAAGGAGCAGAAGATGGTATCGCAACCGGCACAGGAATGGCAGCTGTGTTTTCTACCTTCATGACCTTTCTCAGCAAGGGTGATCATATCATTTCTGCTTCGGCGGTATTTGGTTCTACGCATACCATTCTCACAAAGTATTTACCGAAGTGGGGATTTGAATCATCTTACTTTGATATGAATGCGCCGGAAACAATTGAAGCCCTTATCAAACCAAATACAAAACTGCTGTATGTTGAAACTCCTTCTAATCCCGGATTAGATATCATCGATCTCGAATATGTTGCAGCTATTTGTAAAAAGCATCATATTTTATTTGTAGTTGATAATTGTTTTGCAACTCCGGCTGTGCAGCAGCCAATTAAATTCGGTGCTGATTTGGTTTTACATTCAGCCACCAAGTTTATTGATGGACAGGGAAGGGTATTGGGTGGAGTAGTGGTTGGGAAAAAAGATTTGATTCATGATCTGTATTTGTTTGTACGCAATACAGGTCCTTCATTAAGCCCGTTCAATGCATGGGTATTAACGAAGAGTTTAGAAACCTTGTTTATCCGTATGGACAAACATGCAGATAATGCATTACAGCTGGCAAAGAAATTAGAAGCAAATCCAAAACTTAACTGGGTGAAATATCCATTTCTTCCATCGCACCCTCAGCATGCAATTGCTGTAAAACAAATGAGTAATGGTGGCGGTATTGTTACGTTTGAATTAAAAGGTGGAATAGAAAGCGGAAGGAAGTTTTTAAACGCACTGGAAATGTTGTCGATGACAAATAATCTTGGCGACAGCAGAAGCATTGCATCTCATCCTGCATCCACAACACATTCAAAACTTTCAGTTGATGAAAAGAGAGCAGTTGGAATTACTGATGGTCTTGTACGTATTTCTGTTGGTTTAGAGCATATCAGTGATATTATTGCAGATATTGAACAGGCATTGGAGAAGTGTTAATAGAAGTCAGGCCGCTCAATGCGGCCAGACTTATTATAAAAAAAATCCCCGGCCAAAAATGCGCCGGGAATCTATATCACCTGATAAAACCAAAACATCTTATTTAGAAGTCATCGTTTCGTTATTTCCTTTTACTTTTTTCAGCAGCATAATATAACCGCAGCAATCTTTCTTTCCTTTGTTAACCTGAACGGGCTTAATCATATGCCATTCTGATACTTTGGGCATAAAGCCATAGCTAATAATATTACCTTCTGAATAGCCGTATAATTTTTTGTAATACACCTGTTTTTCATCATAGTCATACATTCTTACTTCGTGCAGTTTACTGCTGGGATCGCCGATGAAAACAATCTGGTACCATGCACCCTGTGTAAGCGGAACAATCACAGGCATTTCAAATTCACTTTCCATGCTCATGCTGGCTTCCTTTAATACAACAAACCCACTGCTCTCAAACGTTTTCTTTAAACTGTCTACCTGTGCTGAAATAGATTGATTGCCGCAACTGCGCTGACGAATAACATCCTGTGCTTGTGAAGTATAGACGCCCAGAGTAAGGGCAATGATGAAAAGTAAGTTTTTCATTTTGGGCGGATTATTAATTTTTCTGCTGTCTATCAGAGGATTTGGATACGTTTTCAAAGACAAGATACCGCATTTAATATGATATTGGAAGCTTTTCATGGCTATGTTTTATTACTACGTAGGAACTCTTATGGTTAAATATGTGGTTTTTACCATGTCAAGATAACAATAAATATGCCCAAATGCAAGCCCTAACCTTTATAAGTATAGAAGGAATTGGCCTGGGCTGTGCAGGTCAGTACAAGGTCGTTAATACATACATGCGGAGGGAGAGTTGTTGTATAATAAATGACTTCTGCAACGTCCTTTGCACTTAAAGCTTTGTATCCTTCATAAACAGCAGCAGCTTTTTGTTCATCGCCTTTAAAACGGATCATTGAGAACTCTGTTTCAGCTGCACCCGGATGTATTGAAGTAACTTTAATTTGATGCCGCAGCAAATCGATCCGCATTCCCCGGCTGATACTGTCAACAGCTGCTTTACTTGCACAATACACATTGCCTTTTTCATAAGCTTCTTTGCCGGCAGTTGAACCAAGGTTAATGATATGTCCTTTCTTATGATGAATCATAAAAGGGATTACAGCACGGCTTACATACAGCAGGCCTTTCAGGTTTGTGTTGATCATTGTTTCCCAGTCATCAAAATCTGCTTCATCAAAATAATCACGACCCAAAGCAAGCCCGGCATTATTAATCAATACATCAATGTTCCTCCACTCTTCGGGTAAATGACTTATAGCATCAAATACTTCTTTTTTATTCTGTACATCAAAGACAAGAATATGAACATGCACTTTAAATCTTATTTCCAGTTCATGTTTTAATTCTTCCAGGCGTTCTTTTCTTCTGCCATTGAGAATTAAGCTGCAATTATTGGAAGCGAATAATTCTGCACAGGCTTTGCCAAATCCGGAAGTGGCTCCGGTAATAAAAATGGTCTTACTCATGGAATGAAAGTACTTAGAAACTGAATTGGATGGATAAAATCTTTACTGAAATAGATGATAATTGTTCACTCTTTTTATTTTCCTGTCAGCATCGACCAGATCAGCAGGAGGCTTGCTCCCGACATCAGTATAAAACTGGCAATACCAAGAATATTTGCCCAGCGGCTGTTGGTATATTCGCCCATGATTTTTTTGTTGTTACTGATATGCAGAATCAGCGCAATTAACAACGGGGCAATCAAACCATATAAAACAGCAGTGTAGAACAGCATTTTAACAGGGCTGATTCCGACGAAGTTGATCACTAACCCAATCAGCATAGAAATGATCAGGGTGATATAAAAGCCTTTTGCCTGATAGAATTTTTTATCGAGCCCTTCCTCCCATTCAAAAATTTCGGCCATCATATAACTTAATGAGCCTCCAAGTACAGGAATGGCCAGTGCACCTGTGCCAAGAACACCGACTGCAAACAGAATATAAGCCCCATCGCCTGCCAGCGGTTTTAATGCCTGTGCTGCCTGCTCAACTGTATCAATCTGGTGAATGCCGGCTTTAAATAATACTGTACCTGTTGCAAGGATGATGAAATAAAACACAAGATTGGTGAGCAGCAAGCCCAGCCTTACATCAATCTTCATATTGCCGATAATAGTTTTATCAACCACCAGGTGGTTTTGATTTTCTTCTTCCACTTCCATGGAGGCCTGCCAGAAAAAAAGATAAGGTGAAATAGTAGTACCGAGGATACCAACCAGTGCCATAAAATACTCGGATGAAACCTGGCAGGAAACAAAGAAGGTACTTCTTAGTGCTTCACGCCAGTTGGTATCAGCAATAAACGGTATTACTAAATAGCAGAATAATGTAATGCAGAGAAACTTTAAAATAAAAGCGATTCGTTTGTAACTCCAGAAGATTGTTGCGGCCATTAAGAGAATGGTAAAAGCAACCGAAAACAGATAAGAGGGTATTGCCGGAAAGAGTAGTGTACCAACGGCCCCCATACCTGCAATATCAGCACCAATGTTTAACGTGATTGATGGAAAACTGACAAGAAGAATTAAATATAAAATGTATTTGGGATAATAGTGTTTAATAACTCCTGTTAAACCATGCCTTGTAACCAGGCCGATCTTTGCACACATTTCCTGTATGGCAACCATGAGCGGATAAGTAGCAATAGCTGTCCATAACAGTTGTGAACCAAACTTTGCACCAGCCTGTGAGTAAGTGGCAATGCCTGATGGATCATCATCACTGGCACCTGTAATTAATCCGGGACCTATGGCTTTGAAGATCTTTTTTATCCGTTCGTTGATCTTCATGCTTTTGTTTTTGTGTGGTGAATATTTTCAGGTAAATCTTTATTGATGTGCAATCTAAATAAGGTTGCCGAAGGTGTCATCAAATACAGCGTCGGTTACAGATTCCATATTGGTTGGCAAGGAAGATGCCAGTAAAGTGAAAGGGACTTTTTGCTCAGTCAAAGTAAACTTCATTGCCAACGTTGTAATTCAGAAAAAAATGATCACTTTAAAGTTATTCTGTTTAGGCAAATAACTTTCTCTAAACGAAAAGACTAACTGTTAAACAGAAATCTCTTTACTTTAGAAAATCCATTCGGGCCGGGGTAAAAACATCAATCAAAACACCTTTCTCGAGAGCGATAACTCCATGCAGTAAATCAGGCGCTACAAAAAAAGAGTCCCCCTGCTCAAGTATTTGTTTATGACCATCAATTGTTATTTCAAAACGTCCTGTCTGTATGTAGGATACCTGGCGGTGAAAATGCTTATGAAGACTGCCTATAGCTCCTTTTTCAAAACGAACACAGACCATCATTATTTGATCATCATAACTGAGGATTTTTCGTTCAACTCCACTGTCTGCGTTCTCCCATTCAATTTTCTCTGCCTGAACAAAAGTGTTTTTGTCAATAGATTCCATAGCTGAATATTTAGTTTATATAAAGATAGTTTTATGTTCATAAGTTTAACGCTTTTCGAAATTATAAATGGTTTAATCTCCGGGCTGGCTGCCTGGCACCTGTCATCATTTATTCGGGATCATTTACGTAGATTACAGGATAGAAAGCAGGACTTGGATGACACCCAATTAAGCTAATAAATAGAAACGATTTGCTTAAAGTATAATAATATGAAAAATTGTTCAGTTGTCTTTGGTCAGAAAGTAATGAAAGACAGGATTTCGGTTTCTTTTTTTCTCAGCTTAATTCTTTCTGTCAAAATATTTTCCCGGATGGCAGTTCTATTGATTTTTATGTCAGCGAATACGTTATTTGCGCAAAAGCAAACACTTACAGAGCGAACTGAACAGGCAATGCTGAAAGCTACAAAATTTATGGTTGATGAGGTTAGCACTAATGGAGGATACGTGTGGTACTATTTGCCTGATTTCTCAAGGAGATGGGGTGAAATGGAAGCATATAATACAATGATTTGGGTGCAGGATGGAGGCACAGTCAGTGCAGGGCATATGCTGCTGGATGCTTACCATGCAACGGGCAATGAGTACTTTTATCAGTCTGCAGAAAAGGCGGCCGCAGCAATGATATGGGGACAAAGTAATGAAGGCGGCTGGAATTATATGATTGATTTTGCCGGGGATAGATCTCTTAAAAACTGGTATAATACGATTGGTAAAAATGGATGGAGACTTGAAGAGTTTCAGCATTATTATGGCAATGATACTTATGATGATGATGTTACATCAGATGCTGCACGTTTCCTTTTAAGAATGTACCTGGAAAAGTTAGATCCAAAATATAAACCGGCTCTTGATAAAGCAATTAATTTTATACTTAAAAGCCAGTACTCTTTGGGGGGATGGCCGCAACGGTATCCGTTGAAATATGATTTTAGGAAAACCGGCCATCCGGACTATTCTTCGTTTTATACTTTTAATGATGATGTAATATGGGAAAATGTCAACTTTCTTGTTCAATGTTATGAAACATTAGGCGAAGAAAGATTTCTTGATCCCATTCACAGAGGAATGAATTTTTATTACATTTCCCAAGGTGCAAACGGAGCATGGGGGCAACAGTATAATTCAGACATGGAAGTAGCCGGGGCAAGAACATATGAACCGGTTGCTTATTTGCCACGTACAACTTTTTGGAATTCTTTTTTGCTGCTGAGGTTTTATGAATATACCGGCGATCGTAAATATCTATCACGGATTCCTGACGCTGTTAAGTGGCTGGAGAAAGTAAAACTTCCTGAAAGTATGACAGAAAAGGGGAAGTATACTCATTCCCTTTATGTAGAGGTGGGTACTGACAAACCGATTTTTGTACACAGGAAGGGTTCCAATGTTACATATGGCTATTATTATATTGATTCAAGTGATACAAAATTACCCGGACATATGTACGGCAAAGGAAATATTGATATTCAAAAACTGAAAGATGAATATTCAAGAGTAAGTATGTTATCCGCTTCAGAAGCAACAAAAAATTCTCCTTTGAAACCAGCCCGGTTTGAAGGGGACGTTTTACCAAAATACTACTATAATCTTGATCGGGGTTATGTGCAGACAGCAGAAGTTTCAGAAACAAAAGCAAATGAAATTATTAATTCACTCGACAGTCAGAACCGCTGGTTAGTTAAACATGTAATGATCAGTAATCCCTATACAACAGATGGACAAAATACAGAACCTGCTGACAGGTATGCGTCCTCTTATGTGGGCGATGAAACTGATACATCACCTTACAGGGATACTTCAGACAGGGAGTATATTTCAACACCTGCATATATCCGGAATATGAACCTGCTGATAAGTTATCTCAATTCAGTTAAGAAAAGAAAAGCGAAATAAACCGTTTAAAGCTTCACAGTTCTATTGAAAAAAATTGGTATGCTGCATGAATAAACTTTCTGTTTTTTTATTTGTTTTTTCATTACTGGTATTTCCGGCCAGAACTTATTACAATACAGGTAAAATAATTATCTGGAAGCTAAAGGACACAGGCAGTGCAGGTAATTTTAAGGCGGTTAAACTGGGTAACCCTTTCGTTAAAATTGAAAACGGGGATACTTCTCTTTATTTTAATGGTATAAATGACGGGTTGATTATTCCTGTAATTCCGATAGAAGGGTGGTCGAAATTTACGATTGAGGTTTTATTTAAACCTGCCGGTGAAGGAACCCCGGCGCCAAGGTTTATTCATTTTGAGGATACTGCATCTAATCGGGGAACTTTTGAACTTAGATTAACCCGGAACAGTCAGTGGTATCTGGATGTTTTTTTGAAAAATGGAAAAACGAATAAAGGTCTTACGCTGATAGATTCAACCAAACTGCATACGGTTAATAAATGGTATTGGGCTGCATTAGTTTATGATGGTAAAAAAATGTACAGTTATATAAATGGACAAAAGGAATTAGAAGGTGAAATTGATTTCCCTGCAATGACAGAAGGTAGAATTTCATTAGGCATGCGGTTAAACAAAGTGAACTGGTACAAAGGTCAGATCAGTGAAATACGGTTTCATCCTGTGAGTCTTGATGCAAAAGCATTACAACATCACTAACGATAAGTTGAACCCCTTCTTTGTGCATCAACTTAGTTTAACTGATTTTTGTAAAAACTCATGTAAAATTATTTCCAAACAATTTGCAAATCTTTAATCAATGTAGCACCGCTTCCAACAGTTCCTGTATGCTGAAAGCCAAAACCTCCTAAATTGCTTTTAGTAATTTCTGCTTCTATATGCACATGCTGAACAACATCAGGTCTGCCGGGAACGATATAATATGCTGCCTTTGTTTCGGCTCGGACGATCATTTTGTTACCTCTTATCTCTACTGAGATGTAACAGTCCGGCCTGTAACATGAGGCTGATACCGGTTTGCTGATTGGTGTGGCAATTCCGTTTTCGTATTTCATTAAAACGAAATCAATGGCATCACTATACTTGGTTGTACGAACCAATCGCAATGCATATCCGCTTAATGTTTTTGTGTTGAATTTAATGAATACATCCATGTATTGTGAACGGGCACTGCTGAAGCCCTGCCCTGCAGTTTTAGAGGGAACTGCTGTAAAAGTTATTTTCATATCACCGAAATTGTTTCCAACAGGTGTATAACGCAGCCGGGCTCCTTTGTTTGCCTGTACTAACCCGGTATCATTTGCAGAGCCATCAATACCTGCTCCATAATACCATGGATCCCGGTTGTTGTCAGCTGCCCAGTCGTAGGTGTCAGCAGGAGCAAAACAATCAAGTGTCCAAAACCCAGGTTTAACTTCTGGTTGATATTTCGTTGACATTCCCTGTAAATCAACATTCAATATTTTGTTATACGATTTTACGTAGCTGGCTGTAACCCGTTCGTTTGTTATCGTCGCAACCGGTTCACCTGCCCTGCAGCGAATATGTTTTGGCGCAACCTTTGCCATAATGTAATAGCCAACATCACCTGCTGTAAGAACATAGCTGAATTTTGGTACGTTAAACCGGGATAGGGCAATTTCAACCGGATTACTGCCTTTTGCATCGCTGCAGCGATACCAGTTTATCAATGACTGATCCTCAAACCTCATATCTAATTTATAGGCAACAATGAGTTTGCCGTCTTTATTATTTATTATTTCAGGAAGCGTACTGAATTCCGGTGCCTTCAGGATAGATGGAGAAATGTAAAGAACACTTGCCGCCCCGAGTCCTGAAGCTGTTGTTGCGTGGATAATCACCTCTTTGGTTTCGTCGTTATCATTGGTTGGAATGACTTCGCAGGTACCACCATCATTAATATTTAGCTTGACGAAGGATCTGTATTCGGGATCAATCGTCCAGTTTATTTGCCCGTCTTTGAATTCATAATTACCGAACTTGTTCAATTTTGTTTTTAATACAACAGTTTCACTTCCGCTTACGATTGTATCCTGCGTAGGCGATATCAGCAACTGAGTGGGTAAATTGGTAAATGATCTTCCACTTTCTTTTTCTGCTGCTGCAACCAATTTTTTTATTTCCATCGGATCCCAGTCATCATTGCCACGTAAAAGATTATACGTGTTGTAAATGATCTTACCGTTATAAAAAAAAAGATATGCATCGAGAATAGTTTTTCCTGTCATATCAATTGTTGATTGAGGATGCTTCATTCCAGTAAAAACAGGTTTGTCATTCAGCTGAATATTGTACTGATAGTTACTTAATTCTTTTGCAGGAATGTCTCTCCAACCCAGGTATGTTACTGTTTTAGAAGTAATACGTGTATCCAGTACAGCCACCTGTCCATGGCTTTTTGTAAAATATTGCTCCCCTCTTGTAAATGAATTAATATCGCAATTCAGGAAAACTGCACCCGTACCGGATGTTCCCCAAAAGGTTTCCCGCTGTAAAAGTCAAAACTGCAATTGAGGTAAATTGCTGTACCGTTTAAGGCATCATCTGTACACTCGAAGTGGCAACGATCAAACAGCGTTCGCTTTCCTCCAATAAATGGACATAAGTTTAAACGGCTTACAAAACGGGTATTCCGGGCAAAGAGCTTATCGCCATCACAAAAAACAAGCTGAGCCTGTACAATGGCTGATCCTCTTTTTTTTCTGTTTAATTCTGGTTTTAGCGGATATTCAAGATCAATGTTGCAGTAATTCCCGAAAGTAATATTTTCAGCACTGGTGCCCTGTCCGGATATTTTAAACATGGTGAAATTTCCTTTGGCACCCATCGTTTGACCACGATTGGATGCCAACACCACATTTTGGGCATCATCAGAAAGACCGTAAAATTTTAACCACTCGCATTTAATTTCAAGACCAAAAGGTGAACTGTTTCCCGGTTTTGGAACACGAACAGTAGTATCATCCGGATCATCAATCCAATATACATAAGGTGCTATATTAAGTACCATAGGTAATTTCTCCGTGCCATTTGTTAAATGTTTTGCAGCTTCGTTTACCGAATTAAAAACGTATTTATATTTTGTAACCTCTGCAAGCGGGAGCTGTGCATCTATATAAAACTCATTTGGCCCAAGTGTGATTCTTTTGCCCTTATACACTATGTAGTCTCCATAAAATACCAGCTCTTTAGTCAAATTATTCTTCTGTGCCTCTGCAAAATTCTGAACAGAAAGAAACAGAAGAATAAACAGGAGTGAAATATTAGTATGAAATTTCTGACACATGGTTTGTTTTTTAAATTGAACTGTCTGATTCCAAATCAGGAAGATAAAAGCTCACTGCTTTTTCCTGGTCGTTAGGCGTTATATTGGTGAGAATGATTTTCATAAACTGAAATTGAAGCAAGATGAAGATACACTGGAATTTAATTGAAAGGATATGTACTGCTTCCTTCTCAATCATAGTAAACTTCGTTGCCGGGTGTTAACGCAATTCGGTACAGTAATTCAAGCTGGCTTTTTAAAATCCTGAATTCAGACAGATCGGGAAGTTCACGGATGCTGAAATACTGAACATCAGCAATATCAAAACCGCTGTTGCTTTCGAATGAAACAGCTTCGCATTGAATAACCATTTTGTACACATAAAAGGGTTCGGGAGGATTAGCATGATATTTCTTATCAAACACTGCCAGCAATCTTGCAGGAATCACATCAAGCCCCGTTTCTTCTTTACATTCTTTTACCGCAATTTCTTTCGCACTGAATCCAATATCGGCCCAGCCTCCGGGTAATGACCAGTTGCCATCTGTTGTTTCCTTCACCAATAATATTTTTTGATCGGGAGAAAGAACAAATGCACGAATATCAACTTTTACTGTAGGATAATCATTAGCTGTTGGAAATAGTTCCTTTAATGTTTCAAGTGGATGTCCGCTGATTTGCTGCAGTAGCTGAAAACTGATTTCCTGGAGTTCTGTATAGCGTTCTTTATCATATTCATTGGTGCTGTACAGTAAACCAGTATCAGCAATTGCCTTAATCCGTTTCAATAAATTCAGTTGATCATGTACGTTCATATGCAGCTTTCATCTTTAAATATTATGTGTAATGGAATAAAAAAACCGGAGTTGGTAAACCAGGCCCCGGTATGAAGATATATTATTTCAGCGTTGAGTAATTCGCCGCTTTATTTGCTTTCTTTAAAGCTAAACATCCATTGTATTCCAAACTTGTCAATACAGCTTCCAAAGTAAGCACCCCAGAACATATCCTGCAGTGGCATAGTAATGATTCCTTCATCAGCTAATGCATCAAATAATCTAATTGTTTCAGCTTTTGAATCAGGTTCAATATTGATGTGTACGTTGTTGCCCTTGTTTACTTTAAAGCCCATTGATTCGGGTGCATCTGTTCCCATCAGTATATGACCACCGGCAATGGGTAATTCAATATGCATCACCAGGTCTTTATCGGCTTCTGCAATGGGTGGAGCATCGTCTGATGGCGGGATATCACGGAAACGTGCAATACCGCCCCTTGCAAATTCGCCGCCAAATACTGATTGATAAAATTTGAATGCTTCTTCCGTATTGCGTGGAAAGTTGAGATAGGTGCTTACTCTTGCCATGATGTAAAGTTTTAATGTTAGAATTTACAATTATGATGCGGACAACAGAAATTAAGTTTAGTTATTTGTTATTTCTCAACAGTTTTCAGCCATTCTTTTATGAGGGTCTGTAAAGCTTTTTCTTTGGCTTTCACATCTTTCAGGTCTGTAAAAATCATCGTTCTGCGGCCATCTGTGTAATCACCTTCAAGCAATCCTGATGTGTCTTTTATTTTAGCACCGCTGGGAAAAACAAGCATGATCCTTCCCTTATAGAGATTCATCACAATGATATCCCGCTTATATTCTTTTGGATCAAATGGCTTCATTTCACCAGTATAATAAAAACTGGGGTTATTCCATTTGATGTGTTCGCCAACTTCCTTGTCGCTTTTTAAAATCACCTGCCTGATGGCTTCAATGACATTTCCAAATGCAGGCTCCAGCTTTTTGATATGCTCAGTTACCTGTTCACTGTCTGTAAGTTTGATTGATTTTGCCATATTGCAGATTTGATTACTAAAATACAGTAATCATTGAATTGTGCAAGTTGTAAAATGGCCAAAGAAAGGGTCGTTCAAGACTTTTGCAAGGACAATTTTTTTATTGTGCTGAAACGGGATCAGAAAGATAGGCAAGCTGCTGTACAGTGTTGATAAATTCAGCAATGGCTTTATTGAGTTCGTCTGTTGCTTCCAGCATTCCCATATGTGCAATGCCGCTTACCAATTTTACTTTGCAAATGGCGGGCAGTGCAGATTGTTTGATTGCATCGCCGGGATTGACTGCTTTATCTTCTTCACCAATGAAAAACAAAACGGGAACAGTTGTATTGTATAATACGATTGTGCGGTCGGGCCTTGCAATCATTGCTTCATAATATCCAATCACAGCTTCGCTGCTGAACTGTTTGCTTTGTTCCACCAGTTCATCCACTTTGTTTTTTTGCAATTGATTGAAACCTGCTGCGAACAGATTTGGAATTGTTGTTTTCATAAATTCAAACGCACTGTGTTCTTTAATGAATGCAATGGATTTGCGACGGGCTTCTTTTTTTTCATCACTGTCAGCATAAGCGCTTGAATGAATTAAACCAAATGCTTTTAAGTAAGAAGGATAGTTTTCTGCAAAGGCCAGTGTAATATATCCACCCATTGAATGACCAAGCATGATGCAATTGCTGATCTTTTCTTCGTCAAGGATCAAACAGATATCTTCTGCCATTGATTCAATGCTAAGGAAACTTTCATTCAGTGTTGAACCGCCGCTTCCACGCAGATCAGGAACAATAAGCCGGTAATTATTTTGTAAGTATTCAACCTGCTGATTCCAGATGCGGCTGTCTTCACCAAAGCCGTGAATCAATACAATCGGTTCACCATTTCCATGTATTGAGTAGGAGAGGGTGCTGTTTCCTGTTGTAAGGCTTTTTTGCATTTCAGAAAGTTACAGAAAAGAAACTGTACGAATCTGCTTGTGGATAATAAGAAAGTGAGTTTTTGTTTGAAGCAGCAGAATAAATGTATGAACGGGATTGTTTTTTGAGATTACAGGGATAAGCCACTAGGGCGGGAAGAATTAAAATGCATTTAGGGTTATCTTTTTGTCCTTCCCGTCTTTCCGGCAGCAAATAGTGTTTATTTCTTTTTTTGCAGAAACTTATTATAGAATCCAAGTAAGATCATTAACGCAGAAAGTATGAGTGCCAGTTTGCTGATGAGATCGCCGTACCGTACATAGAATGTTTTTTTATTGTCGATGGGTATATGCATTTTAATGGCGGCTTCTGTCCACCAGGGTTGCTGTTCAAATACATTTCCTGCCGGATCAATAAAACAACTGATACCGGTGTTTGCACTTCGTAACACCCATTTTCTTGTTTCAATGGCACGGAGCTTTGCATAAAGCATATGATGTTTGTAGCCGGGAGTATTTCCCCACCAGCCATCATTGGTGATTACTGCAATCATATTGGCACCACTGTCAATAAACTTACTCATGTATTCTCCATAAATACTTTCATAGCAGATTGCAGGAGCTATGACATAGCCGGTTTTCGTTTTTACAGGAGTCCGTTCGTTCTGCCTGGCGTATCCACCGGCTGTGCCACCTAATTTTTCAAACACTGGCCCGAGGAACATGAAAAAACGGGGCAGTGTTTCCACTCCGGGTACCAGCATGGATTTATGATAAAAGCTGATTGGGCCGCTGCTGTCGAGTAATACACTGCCGTTATACACTTCGTAAAACATGCCCATTCCTTCAATCAGTCTTGCATAAGGCGAAACTTTTTTATCAAAGAGACGATAGCTTTCAATACCTGTAAATAAATTCAGCTTTGGATGTTTGCGCAAAAAGTCAAATAAGGGAACAAGAAAGAAATTCCGTTTCATCAGGGTCTCATCAAAACCATTGGCTATATACAAAGCTGTTTCGGGCCATACCAGTAAAGTGGTGTTGCTGTCGATCTTTGATTCACTTAAGCGAATCAGCTTCTGCAGCTGCATCTCAAATGTTCCTGTTGCCAGTTTTTCGTAAGGATCAATGTTGGGTTGAATGACAACGATATTTGATGTTTCACGTTCGATGTCAGATGTACGATGTACGTCACTCTGATTATTTTTAATGAGTAGTGAGATAGCGAATGGTAAAAGTAATACGGCTGATACAGCAACCGCTTTCCACTTTCGTACATCATTCATCGTACTTCTTACATCAAGAAAGGTTTTGAACAACAACACATTCACCAGTAATATCCATAAACTCCCCCGCTTGTTCCTGTGCATTCATACCACTGCACCCAATCTGTTTTTCCGGCAAAAACATTTCCGAGTGTTAACCAGGGCCAGCTGAATCCCCAATCCTGCAAATGCAGATATTCAAATGCAAGCCAGAAAATAATGAATGATGAATAACCGATGAGTGCACCAAACCTTTTGTTCATAAATCGGAAGCCCATCCATGGAATGCACATGAGCAAACTGTTTACAAAAATGGCACCCCATGCACCAATCATGGATGCATTCCATATCCACCAGGTAGTTGTAATATTCCAGGTGAAGAGTGCCAAATAAACAAGACCGAAAAACTTAAGACCTGATAAATTGAGCCGCTCTATTATGAATAATGGAATGAATGCAATAAAGATGGCAACGGTAATATTCGTCATTGGCCACGCAATGAATAATAATAAACCGGAGAGAATGGAAAGCAGAAGTGGCTGAAACTTTTTCAAGTAAATGGTTTTTGTAAAAATAAGAATGCCGGACTGATATTTCCGGCATTCTCTATGTTAAAAGATTCTAATACTGTTAGAATTACCTGGAATAATTCGGGCTTTCTTTTGTAATAATCACATCATGTGCATGGCTTTCTTTCATGCCTGCATTGGTGATCTTTACAAACTGTGCTCCCTGCAAATCTTTGATATTTTTTGCACCCACATAACCCATCCCGGCACGAAGTCCGCCGGTGTACTGGTGAACAATTTCACTCACATTTCCTTTAAAGGGTACACGGCCTTCAATTCCTTCAGGTACTAATTTTTTAATTCCATCTTCCACATCCTGGAAGTAACGGTCGCCGCTTCCCTGCTGCATGGCACCAATGGAACCCATACCACGGTATTGTTTGAATTTTCTTCCTTCATAAATAATGGTTTCGCCGGGACTTTCTTCTGTTCCTGCAAATACACTTCCCATCATTACACTTGATGCACCTGCTGCCAACGCTTTTACCAGATCACCTGTATAACGGATGCCGCCATCTGCAATAACAGGAATGCCTTTTGTTTTCATGGCATGTGCTGCTTCCATAATAGCGGTGAGTTGCGGTACACCTGTACCTGCAACAATACGTGTTGTACAAATAGAACCGGGACCGATACCAATCTTCACTGCATCTGCTCCTGCATCGGCCAATGCTTTTGCACCAGCTGCTGTTCCTGCATTACCTGCAATGACCTGCAGCTTTTTGAAATTCTTTTTCAAACTCTTCAATGAATCAATCACTCCTTTGCTATGACCATGTGCACTGTCGAGACTTACTACATCCACACCTACATGCTGTAAAGCTGCCGCCCTGTCGAGCATATCGGCAGTAATGCCTAAGGCAGCACCAACGAGTAGACGTCCGAAGGAATCTTTTACTGCACTTGGATGGCTTTGCACCTGCAGCATATCACGGTAAGTAATAAGTCCTGCAAGCGTTCCATCTTTTTTTACAACCGGAAGTTTTTCAATTTTATGATGACTGAGGATGGTTTGTGCCTTTTTGAGATCAGTACCTTCCGGTGCAGTAATAAGATTGGTTGATGTCATTACCTCACTTACTTTCTTTTTATAGTTTGTTTCAAAACGCAGGTCACGGTTGGTGAGAATGCCGACCAGTTTGTTTTTGAGATCAACAATAGGAATACCACCAATCTTATTTTCTTTCATCAACTGCAACGCATCAGCTAATGTTGCATTTACATGAAGGGTGATGGGGTCAAGAATCAAACCGCTTTCACTTCTTTTCACTTTCCGTACCTGTGCTGCCTGTTCTTCAATACTCATATTCTTATGCAGAATACCAATGCCGCCTTCTCTTGCCAATGCAATGGCTAATCCGGCTTCTGTTACAGTATCCATTGCTGCTGAAAGCATGGGGATATTGAGCTGAATTGATTTGGTAAGTTGAGTGGTAATGCTTGTTTCCCTCGGTAAAACCTGGGAATAAGCGGGCATAAGGAGAACATCATCAAACGTATAACCTTCGCCGAAAAATTTGTTGAGAACAGCCTTGCTGAGAGAGGAATTATTTCTTGTTGCCATGAGCAAAGGTAAGGTGGCCGTGTAAAAAAAACAAATATGCATATTGTATGGCAATAATCAGCATTTGGTAAGCTTCTGCAAGTATTAATAACTGTTTGGTTGTATAAAGCTTACCCTTTTGTGTAATTGATTCTGAGTTTATGTGGTGATAGCTTTGTACAATAATCATTAAACACAGAAAAAAGTATGAAAAATTTTATTTCAACAGGCGTTGTTATTTTAAGTATAATTATTAGTTTTTCAGCTTGTAAAAGCGAAGCAGGTCCTGCAGGAGCAACGGGTGCAACAGGAGCAACCGGGCCACAAGGCCCTGCCGGCGTAACAGGTTCAGCAAATGTGATTTATTCAGGATGGACAACTGTTACTCAAGCTCAATGGTCTGGTATAGGAGGAGCTGTCATTAATTATAATCTTTCAGCACCCGGTCTTACAACAACTATTTATAATCAGGGGATAATACTGGTGTATTGGGAGTTTGCAGGTACCTTATATCAGCTTCCTTTCTCATTTGGTGTATCTGAAATGAGTTATTCATCAGTAGTTGGAACAATCAAAATGAGATATACTACAGATGCTGTCATCTCCAGTTTTGCAACAACACGGTTTCGATATATCCTTGTGCCGGGTGGAGTATCAGGCGGAAGATTTACCAGTGGTGCTGCAGCAGGTTATACAATTGAACAGATAAAGGCAATGAGTTATACACAGGTAACAGAATTGTTTAAAATTCCAGCGGAAGGCTCAAATGAGAAATAAAATTCTTTGCAAACAGGCACTCCGGTACAGGAGTGCCGTTTTTATGTTAGTGCATACATTTTACCCGGCAGACTTGCAATAACTCCCTGTAATTCCAGTGTAAGCAATGCAGCGGCAATTGAACTGCTGTTGAGGGTGCAGGTAAGATTGATTTCATCAATTGAAATGGATTCTTTTTGCTGTAACAGTTCAACAATGATTTTTTCTTCATCGTTTAACTGAATGAACAGTTGTTTTTGTTTTGCTTTGCTGTCTTTTTGTTTTGGTTGCCAGCCCATCTGTTCAATCATATCTTCACCATTGCGGATGAGCACAGCTTTATTACTTTGTATTAAATAATTACAGCCTTCACTTTTTGAGTCAGTTGTTTTGCCGGGCACTGCAAATACATCCCGGTTGTAACTGTATGCAAGATTAGCGGTGATCATGCTGCCTCCTTTAATTCCGGTTTCAATAACAATTGTTGCATCGCACATACCTGCAACAATCCGGTTGCGTTCGGGAAAATTATGCCGGTCGGGTTTAATTTCTTTTCTGAATTCTGTTAAGATCCCTCCGCCATTGATGATCATTTCTTTTGCAAGCGCTGTGTGTTGTGATGGATAAATTTTATCCAACCCATGTGCAAGCACAGCAACAGTAGGAAGATTGTTTTTTACACAATACTTATGTGCAAGAGCATCCACACCATAAGCAAGACCGCTTACAACCAATGGCTGATGAGGAGCAAGTTCTTCTAATATTTTTCAACCATCATCTTTCCGTAGTCTGTGCTGCTTCTTGTGCCGATAACAGAAATGATTTTTGACGTATTGAGATTGGCATTGCCCCTGTAAAATAAAAGAGTGGGAGGGTCGTAACAATGCAGTAAACGTTTGGGATAATCATCATCCGAAAGAAACAGGGTTTTGATCTTGTACTTTTCAATAAACTTCATTTCTTCTTCCTGTTCAGTAAAAGCAGCAAAACGTTTAATACTGTTGGCCCTTACTTCACCAATGCCTTCAATTTTTTCAAGTGTTGATTTTTTTGCTTTGAAGATCTGTTCAGCTGTGCCAAAATTTTCAGCAAGGATTTTTGCATGCACAAGACCGATATTCGGCACCTGTGTTAAGGCGAGCTGGTATAAAAGGTCGGCGTTCATTCATGATCAAAATACATTATTTACTCAATACCTTCAACTCTGTGCGCCTGTTTTTTGCCCGGCCTTCTTCTGTTTTATTATCAGCAATCGGGTTGGTTTCGCCAAAACCTTTTGAAGTTAAACGCCCAATGGGGATTCCTTTGTACAAAAAATAGTTGATGACCGATTTTGCACGGCTGTTTGATAGTACAAGATTGTCGGCAGGCTTGCCAACATTATCGGTGTAGCCGCCGATTTCAATCTTAATAGTGGGATTGTCTTTCAGCAGCTGAATCACTTTGTCAAGCTCAATCATTGATTCAGGTTTTAATTCTGATTGTTTGGTATCGAAGAAAATATTCTTCAGTACAATACTTGCATTTACTTCAATTGGGATCAATGGAATGTTGATGGTATAAGTTGTATCAGTTGAATGCTGTTTCAGTGAAAAATTCCCTGAATAAAATAAATATCCTTTTCGGTTTACATTGAAGGCATAATCATTACCAACAGGAAGTGTTATGAGATAATTTCCTTCTTCATCGGTTTGTACTTTGCTGATGGTTTGTGCAGTTGCTAAATTGATGAGCTCAACAGCAGAAGGTAAACCGAGTTTTGTTTTATCATCAAATACATTCCCTTTAACCCATAATGTTTTGTTTGGCCTGTCCTGCACCGGTAATTCAAAACTGTAAATATCCAAACCACCACGACTGTCTGCACCATCACCGGCATAGAATCCTGTTTTACCATCACTGGAAATCATCAGTGAACTTTCTTCATCAATTGTATTTACGGGATAGCCCAGGTTCTGTGGTTTGCCCCAGCTTCCGTCGGCCTGCTTCTTTACAAAATATAAATCAGCATCGCCATATCCGGGATGACCTTTGGATGTAAAATATAATGTTTGATTATCGGCATGAATGAAAGGACAACTTTCATCAGCAGTAGTGTTAATGCCCGGTCCCATATTTTGCGGTGTTCCCCAGGTTCCGTTCTGCTGGAGATAACTCACAAATAAATCACTTCCTCCCAAACCGGATGGATCACGGGCTGCAAAATATAATGCTCTTTTATCAGGCGATAAACTTGGCTGACTTTCCCAGTATTCTGTATTGATGATGCGGCCCATGTTGATGCGTTCGCCCCAGCCATTTTTTGTGAGATAAGAAAAGTAGAGATCACAACTTCCTTCACCATCCTGCATATTGCAACCGGTAAAGATGAGCATCTTTCCATCCTGCGAAATGGTTTGTGCACCTTCGTTTTCTTCTGTATTCAAATTGCCGGGTAAAGGTTCAGCTTTACTCCATGCACCATTTCTCTTTTCACTTTCAAAAAAATCTTCCTGTCCAATTCTTCTTGTAAACACCAGTGAGTTTCCATCAATGGCAATCGATGGAAAATATTCAAGCTGTTTGGTATTGATACTGTCACCTAAATTCTGCGGAGTGAATACATAATTACCAACGGGAAATTTTGTTTGATAATCAACTGCAAATTCATAACAGCGTTTTCTGTATGCTGCAGATTTTTGTAAACGTTCATTGAGATTTGGCTTTTGTAAGAAAGTAGTGACAGCAGTTAACGCTTCATTAAATTCACCGTTGCCTGCCAGTGCAATTGAATAGGGAAGAAGAAATGTTTTAAAATAAACTGAATCCAGATTGAATGCTTTACGATAAGTTTCAACTGATTGTTTGTATTTTTTCTGCTCAGAAAAAATGCCTGCTTTGCTTAACCATGCATCAACAAACTTTGAATCCTTTGCAATACATTCATCAAGTAACTGATGTGCTTTTGTATAGTTCCTGATTTTTGCTTCGTTCAGCGCTTCGCCATATTTATAGCCAAGCTTCAACTCAACTTTTGTTGGGTCGTACCACTGCGCTGAAACTGAAAGGGAGACAAGTAAACTTAAAATCGTAAAGAATCTTTTCAATGTATTGAATTTGAGCTTCAATATAACGAAAAAAGATGGCCGATGTTGTTTAGGTATGCCATACCTCTGAGGTATGGCATACCTGTTTAAGAAGATTACTCAGTTGTTAAGGAACATTGATGTATTTGTGAATCTGCAAGCTCAATTCCCACTGAGGGTTTGCTTTGATGTATTCAATAATGAGTGGTGTTACCTGTGAAGCTTTATCCCACTCGGGTTGCAGAAAGAGTTTGCATTGCGGTGAAACAAGTGCTGCATATTGTTCGGCCCAGTCAAAATCGCTTTTATTAAAGATCACTACTTTCAGTTCATGTGCATGCGGAACAAGCTCCGGCAACGGGGCTTTGAATTTTTTTGGTGACAGACAGATCCAATCCCACTCACCACTCAGAGGGCTTGATCCTGAGGTTTCAATATTGGTTTGAAATCCCGCTGCATGCAATGCCTTAGTAAGTTGAGTCAAATCATGCATCAAAGGTTCTCCACCTGTTACTACTGCAAGAATTTGCTGTTTGCTGTTACCCGATTCATGTTTGGCTTTCTCAACAATTTCCTCAATACTGAAGCGGGGATGCTTTTCCGCATCCCAGCTGTCTTTCACATCGCACCATACACAACCAACATCACATCCGGCAAGACGGATGAAATAGGCTGCTTTGCCCTGGTGAAATCCTTCTCCCTGCAGGGTATAGAAAGATTCCATTACAGGCAATACCTGTTGAGTTGTATCAATCAATTGTTCAGTCATTCTTTGCAAAGGTAAATAGATGCTCAGGAATTCTTTTGCTGGTAAGCATTATAGGTGTTCATCAATAAACCGGCAATGGTCATTAATCCCACACCACCGGGTACAGGGGTGATATAGCTGCTTTTGGGAGCAACCTCATCAAACTTTACATCGCCTTTTAATGCAAAGCCGCTTTTTTTGGAAGCATCAGCTACTCTTGTAATACCAACATCAATGATCACCGCACCATCTTTCACCATATCGGCTGTTAAGAATTCGGGCTTGCCCAATCCAGCAACTATAATATCGCCCTGTAAACAAATTTCTTTGAGGTTGGTGGTTGCAGAATGACAGGTAGTAACCGTGCAGTTGCCCGGATTCGCTTTCCTGCTGAGCAGAATACTCATGGGCGTACCAACAATATTGCTGCGGCCAATAACAATGGCATGCTTGCCTTTTGTTTCTATCTTATAATGCTGTAGCAGCAATAAAATTCCATAAGGAGTTGCCGGAATAAAAGTGGGGGAGCCGATCACCATTTTCCCCAGGTTTACCGGGTGGAAACCATCCACATCTTTTGAAGGATTGATTTTATTGATCACCTTATCATCACTGATATGTTTCGGTAAAGGGAGCTGAACCAGGATGCCATCTATATTATCATTATTATTCAGCCTGTCAATTTCACGCAGCAATTCTTCTTCACTGATGGTTTCAGGGAAACGTTTCAGGGTTGATTGAAAACCAATTTCCTCACAATTCTTTGCTTTAGAAGCCACATAGGTTTCACTGGCACCATCTGTACCGACCAAAATAGCAGCAAGATGTGGTACCCTTTTTCCGCTTGTTCTTATTAATGCTGTCTTTTTTTTAAGTTCTTCTTTAATGGCCTGGGCTGCCAGTTTACCGTCGAGTAGTTGCATGCTGCAAAAATAACGTACAGAAGCATTGGTTGATGAGGCTAAAAAAATTAATCCGTTGCAGAAGCAAAAACAAACACTTATTTTTCTGAATCAAAAACTGCCTGCTTGAAAAAATGCCTGGGACAGGATTTTGGCATCTGGGCAAAATTAAGCGAAAAATGCCTGACTCTCGTCATTTTTGTATTTGTAATGCAAATGCACAAACGGTAAGGCAGCCGTTGATGAGCAGTTATCCGGGGCTTGGAGCCTACAGCAAACAGTCAACAGATCAGTTCTCTTTTATTATTAATCCCGCAGCACTTTCCAATTTGCAACAAAGTGGAGCAGGTGTTTACAGTGAAAGAAGGTTTTTACTGAATGCTTTCAGTCAATACACAGCAGTTGCAGGTTTTCAAACCAAATCAGGCACATTTGGTTTACAGGCTGATTATTTTGGATACAGCAATTATAATGAAACGCAGCTTGGTTTGGGCTATGCCCGTTCATTAGGCAGTAAGATTGATGTAGGTGTGAAATTCAATTACTACAACTTACGGATACCCGCTTATGCTAATGCATCAACCTTTCATTTCGAAGCAGGTGTGCTAATGCACTTAAGTGAAAAATTGCATGCAGGCTTCAGTGTATTCAATCCTGTTGGTGGTGTATTGAATAAAACTGCTAATGAAAAAATTGCATCGGTATATCGTGGTGGAATCGGGTATGAAGCTTCAGAAAAATTCTTTATCAGTGCTGAACTGATTAAAGAAGAAAATAAGAATGTTGGTGTGAATGCTGCTTTTCAATATGTATTGGTAAAACAGCTCTTGATAAGAGCAGGAATCAACACCGTAAATACACAACCTTTTGTGGGAGTGGGTTTAAAGTTTGGGCAGTTCAGGGTTGATGTTGCTACTTCTTATCATCAGCAGTTAGGTGTTTCACCTGCTGTGATGCTGCTCTTTGATTTTAAACAAAAGGAAAGCAATAAAGAGTGAGAAAGCTATTGCTGATATCATTTCTTTTTTGCAGGATTGATTTCTGTGGCGCAGGAAATTCCAACTGCTGAACAGCAAATTGAAAACCTCACCGAAGTTGATGAGGCAGAAACTGAAGACGATTCTTATCTGCAATCTCTGCAGCATTATAAAAAGAATAAACTGAATCTGAATACAGCAACAGAAACAGAACTGAAAGATTTTCCTTTTCTTTCTCCGTTACAGATCGCAAATTTTTTGAATTACCGTAAACTGTTTGGCAGGTTGATTAACCTGTATGAATTGCAGGCAGTTCCTTCCTGGGATGAAGAAACCATTCAAAAATTCCTTCCTTATATAATTGTAGGTTCTGCGATAACTGCTCGACAGGATTTCAGGCTGCGGCTCTCAGGAGGAGAACACTCTGTTTTATCAAGACTTACTTATGTGCTGGAAAAGTCTGAAGGGTTTCGCCGAAAGAACGATACTTCAGCTACGAGTTTTTATCCGGGAGGTAGAGAAAGGCTGCTGTTCAGGTATAAATATATCTACCGAAATTTGTTGCAATATGGAATAACTGTAGAAAAAGATCCCGGCGAACAATGGTTTAAAGGAGCACAGAAATATGGGTTTGATTATTATTCTGCTCATCTGTTTGTAAGGAATGTTGGTATTATTAAAAACCTTGCAATTGGTGACTACACAGTCAATATGGGTCAGGGTTTGATGCAGTGGCAATCACTTGCATTCAGGAAAAGTGTTGAGATCACGAATATAAAACGGCAGGCTTCCATTCTTCGTCCATTCAATTCTACCAGCGAATATTTCTTTAACCGTGGAGTTGGTATTACTCTTGAAAAGAATCATTTTCAGTTAACGGGATTTGCTTCTTTCAGGAAAGTGAGTGGAAATATTTTTACTGATACGCTGAATGCTGAAGATTATTTTTCATCACTAATCACTTCAGGATTACACAGAACCAAAAATGAACAGGCTGACAGAAATGCTGTGCAGATGAATTCATTTGGCGGCAACTTCAGTTATAATGTAAATAACCTGCATGTTGGATTGAATGCTGTTCACTTTCAGTTCAACCCACCGTACAACAGGGATTCTCAGCCTTACAACAACTTCGCTTTCCGTGGAAAGAAGCTGTCCAATCTCAGTGTTGACTGGTCATACACCTGGCGAAACCTGCATTGGTTTGGCGAGGCAGCCAGTCATAACAGCAGTTACTATGCACTGATGAGTGGGTTGCTGATGGCTGTTGATCCAAAAATTGATCTGTCTGTTGTTTACAGGAATATTGAAACTGGCTACCAGTCCATTTTTGGAAATGCTTTTACTGAAGGCACGTTCCCGACAAATGAAAAAGGGTTATTTGCAGGGGCTTCCATCAAACCAAGTTCAAAATGGAAACTCGATGCTTATATGGACATTTATCGTTTTCCTTTTCTTAGGTACCGAGTGGATGCGCCATCAAATGGAGCCGATTATCTTGTTCAATTGACACATCGTCCCAACAAACAAATCGAAATCTATACCCGCTACCGGCAGGAAAGTAAAGCCTTGAATTATACTGCCGATGGAGAATTGAATACTGCTCTTGTATCTCCTGTATCACGGAAAAACTGGCGAACGCAGATACTATATAAGGTCAGTCCCACTGTTTCGCTCCGCTACCGACTGGATGCGATGTGGTATGACTTAAATGGTCCGCTGGAAAGCAGGGGGTTCCTTACCTTTTTTGACATTTTTTACAAGCCCGAACTAAAACCATTTGCCGGAAATATCCGGCTGCAATATTTTGAAACAGATAATTATGACAGCCGTATTTATGCCTACGAAAATGATGTTTTGTATGGATTTTCAATTCCGGCCTTTTCAGGAAAGGGGTATAAATATTACATGAATATTAATTATGATGTGTCGGAAAAAATCAGTTTTTGGTTTCGCTGGACGCAATTACTGTTCGCTGACAGAAGAATAGTTGGGTCTGGATTGGATGAAATAGCCGGAAACAGGCGTACAGAACTGAAAATGCAGATGATGTGGAGTTTTTAATTGTTTTTCTTTCCTGTCATAAAGCAGCAATTGATAAAAAAGGGGTGTCATAATCTTTATTGACCGATAAAACCTTTTAACATTTTTTTGGCAGTACTCAGGAAACGCTTAAATTGGGGCTGTATTTTTTAAACTAAACCAAACAACATGAGAAAAATTGTATTGCTACTCTTCGGAGCAGTCTTTGCCTCGCTATTCGTAATGGCGCAGGGAAAAAAGATTTCCGGTAAAGTGACCGATGGTTCAGGAAACCCTGTCCCCGGAGCTTCTGTTTTAGTAAAAGGTACCACTAAAGGTACATCTACCGATGCTACGGGTAGTTTTGAACTAGCCATTTCTGCCAATGCCAGAACATTGGTCATTTCAGCGGTCGGATTCGACAATGAAGAAATCAGTATCGGTTCAAGTACAAATTTTTCAGTCAGTTTAAAGGCTTCTTCCGGACAGGAAATGTCTGAAGTAATTGTAACTGGTGTTGCAGGTGCAACAACAAGGAAGAAAATGACAGTATCTGTTACCAAAGTAGGTGCAGAACAATTACAGACTGTACCCGCATCTTCTGCTGCAAATGCGTTGGCTGGGAAAGTGGCCGGATTAAAAACATCTTCTGTAAACGGTAACCCCGGACAAGGGGCTGATTTATTGTTAAGAGGTGATAATGCCTTGAATATTAGTTCTGCCCCACTTATTCTTGTAGACGGTATTATTATGTCTGGTAGTCTTGCAGATATCAATATTGATGATGTAGAATCAATAGAAGTGGTTAAAGGTGCAGCCGCATCAGCCTTATATGGTTCAAGAGCTGGTAATGGTGTAATTTCTGTTATTACTAAAAGAGGTAAGGGAATTGCAGCCAATAAACCAGTAATCACAGTAAGAAATGAGGTTGGTATGCAGGATTTGTCACATTACCTGAAAACATCGGAATCTCATTACTATGCTTTAGCAAGCGATTGGCAAACAGCCCAGGGAAAATATACAAAGTATGCCGGTGTTACTTACCCGGCCAATTACATTGGTGCCGGTTTCAATCCTGGTATTGCGGGAAGCAGAGGTATTGATACAGATGGGTATATGGATAATCCGTTTGGTGTTTACCGTAACCCGCAAGCTGAGTTTTTCAGAACAGGGATGAATATTGTAAACTTTATATCTGTAGCAAATCGTACAGAAAAAAATAACGTTTACCTTTCTTTTGAAAACAATAAGCAGGAAGGTGTTGTAAAACTTACAGACGGTTATCAAAGACAAAACTTCAGATTTAATATCGATCAGAACATTACACCCTGGTTACGTTTCAGTGCTTCAAATTTATATATTAACAGAACCGCAAGTACGGCTGGTGCCGCAAGTGGCCTGTTTTATAACATTGCCAGAATGGAGAAGGATGTTAACCTGAGTGGGTTAAACCCGGATGACCAACCATATTATTTGCGTATTAACAATTTTAATGCAGAAGTTACCAACCCGTTATATCAGTTATATAAAGCAAAAGGTGGCTTCTAACTCACGCAGATGGTTAGCAAATTATAATGCGAATATCCGTTTTACCAGTTGGGCAGATCTGGATGTAACACAAACAATGGAAATCCAAACCAATCGTTCGTCTACCATTAACCCGCAAAATACGTGGACAAGATCTGGTGGTACACCTGCAACAATGGGTATGTCTTACTCTGGAGGCAGTATGTCCCAATCAACCAACGAATCAAAAACAAGTAATACTCAATTAACCCTTAATCTGGCTCAAAATTTGGTAATTTTTTTCCACCAGAGGTAAATTATCATATCTCTACGAAAACAGAAGTTACGAAAGCAATTTCATCAGTGCTTCTCAATTCAGAATTTCAGGTATTGAAAACTTTGAAAATTTTTCAAGCATCAACGATGCATCCTCTTACATTGAGAATGAAAAAGCTCAAAACTATTTTGCAATCTTAGGTATGGACTGGAAAGAGAAGATTCTTTTTGACGGTATGTTTCGTTACGATGGGTCTTCTTTATTTGGATCCCAGGCACGTTGGAACCCTTATTACAGAGCTTCAGCTGCTTATCGTATCTCTGAAGATTTTAAAATCAAAGGAATTGATGAATTGAAAATCAGAGCCGCATATGGTACAGCGGGTATTCGCCCTGGGTTTGATTGGCAGTATGAGGTATATGATTTGTCAAATGGCAATGCAGTAGCAAGTCAAAAAGGTAATTCATTGTTGAAACCTTCTACAACCGAAGAAAAAGAAATTGGTTTAAATGTCGATTTCTTGAAAAAATTGAGTTTAGAGATAACTTACGCAGAATCAGTAACAAGAGATCAGTTCTTGAATGTGCCTTTGATTCCTTTCCTGAACGATGGATTTAACAGTCAGTGGCAAAATGCCGGTACTGTAAAATCTAATACTCTTGAATTTACATTTGGAGCAACGTGGCTTAAGAACAAGAATTTTTCCTGGAAAACCAATGTGGTTTTCTCAAGAGTGAAACAACGGATCACAGAATTGCCAATTGCTCCTTATTTAGCTGGTGGTCAGGATTTCAATGGTGATCAGAACATATTCTATATTAAAGAAGGGGAGTTGTATGGAGCAATCTATGGGTATAAAATGGTACGTACATTAGACGAAATGTCTACCCAGCTTCCTGCAGGAAAGACAATTGCTGATTATGAAGTAAACAGCGAAGGGTATGTTATTCCAAAGGGAACACAGGGTAAAACTACAGAGTTGCCAATTAAGAGGTTGAATGCAGATGGTTCTTTATGGTATGGTAAAATAGGTAATGGTAATCCTGATTTTGTAGCAGGGATATCTAATATTTTTACTTACAAAAACTTTCAGTTTTATATATTACTGGATTGGAAACAAGGAGGTGATGTCTACAATGGTAAAGAACAACGTCTTGTATTTAACTACATCAGTGCAAAACAAGATATGACTAATGTTCCTGCAGCTGAGAAAAAAGCAGCTGCTTACTGGGGTGCCGGTATGTATGACGGTAATAATGCCAATGCTTATTGGGTTGAAGACGCCAGTTACTTAAAAGTTCGTGAAATTTCTTTAGGTTATACAGTGCCTGCTAAAACATTAAGCGGCATCTTTAATGGCTTTGTAAAAGGAATCAATGCAAAAGTTGTAGGTAGAAACTTGTTAACCTTTACTAAGTATTCCGGATATGATCCTGAGGTTGGTACAATCAGATTCCCTGTTGATGGCATTAGTGCTAATCCAATTTATCGGAATATTGCATTTTCACTTTCGTTTAATTTTTAAAAACATAAACTTTTTTATATGAAAAAGATTAACAGATACCTATTTTTTATAGCCTTGCTTTCTGTAGGGCTGGCGGGTTGTAAAAAAAAACCTGTTGGATGTTCCCAATGAAAATGACCCGGATTTTTTGAAAGTATATGCAAAGGCGAGGATGTTGAAAATGTTGCAGCAAGTCTTTTCAATACAGTTTTTCATGGCGAACATGATTTTACTGGTGTTGAAATGATGACAGCTGTAGCGGCTGACCATGCAACATGTTCTTGGGGTAACGCAGGTATGAGAGATATGTCTTGGGAACCACGCAATTCCGCCTGGAATAACGCTCCCAGTTACACTAATGGACCATCTTTAAAAGCTACTTACGATAAAATGTACTCTGCTATTTCAACTGCTAATAAAGTAATAAAAGCAGTTGATGGGGGAGTTGACATCGGTGATAATGGTTCAGGGAATGCCAGATCTATTGCGGTTGCCCGTTTTATTCAGGGAATAGCTTATGGCAATCTTGCTTTATTATTCGATAAAGCTCATGTTGTAGATGAGGTCACTTCTGTGGATGGTGTTCTTGAAACGGCATTGACTTATAAGCAGGTTACTACTGCAGCAATTTCTTATCTTGACAAAGCAATTATCGAAGCTAATTCTACTTTTACAATCCCTGCAAGTTGATTTGGTACGCCTGCGGCTATTTCAAGTGCGGATTTTAAAAAGATGTGTAATACAGCAGCTGCACGTATACTTTCTTATGTTCCAAGAAACAAGACAGAATTAGCTGCTGTTGATTGGGCAAAAGTGAAAACTTATGCAGACAATGGTATCACTTCTGATTGGAAAATTGTAATGGATGGTACATCTACATGGTATTTTGAAGGAGGTGATTACCTTACTTACCCAGGTTGGGGTCGTACAGATATGTATGTTGTAAATATGATGGATCCAACTCAACCAAAGCATTGGGATGATGTGGCTTCCTTTCCTCATCCTCCGGCATCAACCAGCCCAATTGACAACAGGTTGAATACTGATTTTGAATATCTTGCTTCAAATGACTTTCTTGCTGCGAGGGGTTATTACCATTTCTCTAATTACAGAAATTCCCGTTACGATGCGATTTATGTAGCCGCAATTGGAGAAAAAGCAGAAGTAATGAAAGCTGAAAATGATATGCTCAAAGCTGAAGCCCGTGCTTATACAGGCGATTTAGCTGGTGCAGCGGCAATTATCAATGCTGGAACCCGTGTTACTAGGGGTGGTATGGCTCCAGTAGCAGCAAACCTTGTTGATATTGTAGCAGCAATTCATCATGAAAGACATGTTGAACTTTATACAACTGGCATGGGTGTGCAATTCTTTGAAATGCGCAAGTTGAATCTTCTTCAAAAAGGTACACCTTTGCATTTCCCAATTCCAGCCAAGATATTGGAATTGTTCCGTTTATCCTCCATTTTACACATTTGGAACGGAAGCGAAAGCAGATGGTATTGGAACTTCAAATGCAGGTTGGAGATAATCTTTGATCTGAAAAGTATAATTGCAAAGGCTGCCTCGAAAGAGGCGGCCTTTTTAATACGCAAGAAATTAAAATTCATATTTTGATTAATAACAAACAAAAAATAAGTATATGAGAAATAATGAAGTCATATTATTAATAATTTGCTTAATAGGTATAAAATGAGTGTTCAGAATTTGCAAAACTCAATTTTTTGAAGGAAGGATTTAAATCCTGGTTACTTTATTGAACGAATGCAGCAATTGTTAAGAAAATGTTGTCATTTGTTGCTTAGGGGTCAAAAAAACTATTTTAACATTTTTTTGTCAGTTAAGTAGAAACCCTATATTTGAGAGTATTTTTAAATCAAATCAACAAAGACATGAGAAAACTATCACTTCTGGTGCTATTATGTGCCTGTATTTTTAATACAGCCGTAGCACAAAAAACTACTATTTCGGGAAAGGTATTGGATGCAGGAGGAGATCCTGTAGCAAGAGCTTCTATCAAAGAAAAAGGTACAACAAACGGTACAATGGCCGCAAATGATGGTACTTTCAAATTGACAGTAAAACTTGGGTCCACATTAATTATCTCCGCAACAGGTTTTGAAGATAAAGAGGTAATTGCGTCTGATAATATTTCAATTTCTCTGGCGAATGATGCAAAAAGCATGAGCGAAGTTGTGGTAACAGCTTTGGGAATTAAAAGAGATAAAAAAGCGTTGGGTTATTCAATTCAGGAGGTAAAGGGAGAAAATCTCACAATAGCTAAGTCAACTGATGTAAGTTCTTCTCTTGTTGGAAAGGTTTCTGGAGTTCAGCTGGTAGGTTCACCCAGTTCTACTTTTGATAATGCTGATATCATTATCAGAGGAGTAACAGGATTAGGTGTAGCGGCTCCCATTTTTGTTGTTGATGGAACAATAACCAACCAATCGGCAGTGATTATGGATAACGTTGAAAACGTATCCGTTTTAAAAGGACCTGCTGCAACGGCATTGTACGGGCAACGTGCTGCCAATGGTGCAGTTGTTATTACAACTAAAAAAGGGACTCGCAAAAAAACATCAGGTGTTGAAGTAAATCTTGGTGTAACATTTGAAAAACTTTCAATCATCCCACCTTACCAGAATCAATATGCCGGAGGATATTCGTCTTCTTATACAAGCAGTGCTTCATTGGGTGCAGGTTATCTTGATAGCGAAGGTTTTTATATTTTCAAATATAATCCAGCAGTTCACCCTGCAAGCTGGGCCTCTTTTAATGGACAACGTATGCTTGAATATGGTGCCGATGAAAGCTGGGGTCCTAAAATTAACGGGCAAATGTACCGCCCTTACTACTCATGGTATCCGGGTGCTGAGTTTGGCCAATTGTCGCTCTTACAGCTCAGCCAAATAACGTGAAAGACTTTTTTCAAACCGGTACTAATCTGAATAACAGTATTTCTTTTACAAACTCTGACGTAGATTATAATTTCAGAATGACCTAAGGTAATCAAAACAGAACATTGATTATCCCTGGTGCAAACCGTGATCAACATCAGTTTGGAATAAACGGGTCGTATGACATCGGGAAATTTATAACTGTGTCGTCAGATATGACCTATACTACTTCCAATACCCAGGGACAGCCTTTAGAAGGTTACCGATTGGATGGTTTAAATGTAACTCAGAATTTTAACCAATGGTATCAACGCCAGCTGGATATGAAAAAAATGAAGACTTATCGCCAGCCTGATGGCAGTCTTAACTCATGGAATATTGGTGATCCGAATTTTTCCAGTGATCTGGATGTATATGGTGCACCACAATATTGGGACAATCCATATTTTGTAATTAAAGAAAACTACGGAACTAAGAAAAATAACAGGTTAGTTGGTAATGTTGGTTTGAACATAAAAATCAACAGCCATTTGAATCTGCAGTCGAATGCCAGGATGAACAGTTACAGCAACGAAAATGATTATCGTGTTGCGACTGGCGGATTAAATCTTGACAGCTATGAAATTCTGCAGAATCAATATAAGGAAATGAATTACGAAACCAACCTGATTTACAAAAACAGGTTTGGTGAATTTACTGTAGATGCCTTGGCTGGTGCAAACAATCGCCAGGAAAATTACAGTAAATTATATCAGGCAGCTCAGGGCGGTTTAAGCTCAGCTAACTTTTTTGATATTGGAGCTTCAGTTTCACGCCCAATAAGCACACGGGACTATCAAAAGAAAATAGTAAACAGTTTATATAGCAAAGTGTCTTTAGGGTATAAGGATATGATCTATGTAGAAGGAACTTTGCGTAATGACTGGTCTTCTGCATTACCGGCAAATGCAAATTCTTATCTTTATCCTTCGGTTAGCTCAAGCTTTATTTTTACAGAACTCCTTAAAGGGTCAAATGCTTTCAAATGGTTAAGCTTTGGTAAAATCCGTGCATCGTATGCATCGGTTGGCTCAGATCTTGGGCCTCACCAACTTGATTTAGCAATTGTGAACGGTTCATTTTATGGCACAAATTCTTCTGCTGCAATTGGTGATCAGTTCAGAGGTGGTGGCATCAAGCCTTCTTTAAGTACAGCTTATGAAGCTGGTATTGAATTACGTTTCTTCAAGCGTCTGGGGGTAGAGTTTGCTGTTTATCAAAACAACAATACTCAACAGATTTTGGGAATTGATGTTTCTCCAGCCAGTGGATTTTCAACTGCTCAGATTAATGCAGGAAAAATCATTAATAAAGGCGTAGAGCTTTCAATTACAGGAACTCCTGTCAGTAAAAAAGATTTCAGTTGGGATGTAAGCTTAAACTGGGCTAAGAATGCAAATTATATTGAGGAACTGGCAGCAGGCTTAAAAACATATGTTTATGGTACAAACCGATATGATACAAGGCTTGAACATCCTGTAGGTGGAAAATGGGGTACATTTTATGGAAGAAAATGGAAGGTTGAACCAACTACCGGAAAAACATTGATTAATGCCTCTGGCCAGCCTGAGTACGATATTAATCAGGAAATCGGTCAGGTTTTACCAAGATGGACGGGAGGTATGTTTAACTCATTACATTATAAAGGATTTGATCTTACTTTCTCTATCGATTTCCAAAGCGGTGGAATGTTCTATTCAGAGACAAGAAACTTTAATAGTGGTACAGGTTTGTCTGAAGAAACAGTTGGTGTAAATGACAAAGGTTATGACTGGAGGGATTATCCTGGTTCATACACACTTGCTGGCGGTAATACTGGTAATGGTGGTATCAGAATTCCTGGTGTATTTGCAAATAAAGCAGAAAATAACCGTTATATTTCTGCAAGAGCTTATTGGTATACAGCCCGTCAACGTGATGCACGTAATGTTTTACTCGATGCTTCTTATATCAAACTTCGTGAAGTGAGACTTGGCTATAACTTCCCTGCTTCATTTGTTCAAAAGACGAAGATTGCAAAAACAATTAACCTTGGTTTTATCGTTCAGAATGCATGGTTAATTTGGGCAACAACAAAACAATATGGTGTTGATCCATCCGAGCTCGAGGTATTTTGGAGAGAAGGCGGACAGTTATCTGCAACAAGACAAATAGGTTTTAATCTTCGTGCAAGTTTCTAAACAATACGAAATAATACCTAAACTATTTATACAACAAATCATATAAGATGAAAAAAATATTCAGTATAATAACAATTGTCTTGGTGTTTGTAAGCTGTAATAAATTCGGTGATACTAATGTTAACCCCACACTATTAACAGCTGCTTCTACCAGAGCGCTTTTGACAAATTCTTTACAGTCCTACTCAAGTTTAATACAGGGCAACGCCGCTTCTGCACGACTTGGCTCACTGTATGTACAGCATTTATCTGAAGGACCTTATCCCGGGCCTTCATTATACAGTGACCGTAATCTTTCGTTTGCAGCATGGTATACCGGTCCTCTATATAATCTTGAAACAATTATTAAATATAATAATGATGGGAATGCTGCTACAGTTGGAAATGGTTCCAAGGATAATCAAATAGCTGTTGCAAGAATTTTGAAAGCACATTATTATTTAATGATGACAGACAGATGGGGAGATATTCCATACAAAAGTGCGTTAAAAGGAAGCGATGCCTTTTCACCGGCTTATGATAAACAGCAGGATATCTATACGGATTTGTTTAAGGAATTAACTGAAGCTGTAGCGCAGATTAAAGAGAACGAAGCAGGAGTTGTAGGAGATGTGTTACTGAATGGTGATATGGCAGCCTGGAAACGTTTTGCCAATACTCAACGTATGATTATGGCATTACGGTTATCAAAAGCTGATGCTGCTAAAGGAAAAACAGAATATGCTGCTGCGTTGGCTGCTGGTGTTATTTCAAGTAATGCACAGAATATCAGTTATGCTTATGTGGCAGGAGACCCAAATAACTATAATCCCTGGTATAATAACTATACTGTAAGTAACAGAAATGATTATGCTATCAGCAAAACAATGACTGATTATATGGAGCCAAAGGCTGATCCAAGGTTACCTGTTTTTGGAGAGGTATTAGCTGGTGGAATTGTTAAAGGGTTGCCATATGGACGGAATGCAGCAATTAATATTCCTGCTGCGTATAGTCGTATAGGTAATAATTTTAGAGGTCAGGGTTCTCCAATGCCTATTTATAATTATGCCCAGGTATTGTTTATGCAGGCTGAAGCTGCGAAAAATGGGTATGCTACCGGTGGCGATGTTGCAGCAAAAAGCTTTTATGAAGCAGCTATAATGGCTTCATTTGAGCAGTATGGTGTTTATTCAGCCCCTGTATATGCGGCTTATATTTTAGATCCTGCAGTTGCGTATACTCCGGTAGATGGGTATAAACAAATCATGACTGAAAAATGGGTGCATTCGTATATTAACGGTTGGGAGGTTTGGAATGATTGGCGTAGAACCGGTTTTCCAGTTCTTACTCCAGCTACAGATGCGGTTGATTCAAGAGGAATTCCTTTACGTTTAGGATATCCTACAAACGAAGCTGCACTTAATGGCGACAATTATAAAGCTGCAGTTACGAATTTGGGTGGTACTGATGACAACTACGCTAAAATGTGGTGGGTTAAATAAGTAATGAAGAGTTTGCTTAATAGAAGAGAGGCCCGGTTGAAATTTCAGCCGGGCCTTTTTTATGGAAAATCAATAGTTTGGTGAAAACTGGCAGTTAGTGAAAAGCTTTTTTTTTGGCAAACTTTATATGGGTAATAGAATGACTGAGGGGAAAAATAATGAGGTAATGTATTCCATGACAGCTGTAAGTAAACAGGCGGCCTTTTTTCATTAATATTGCACTTCAATCGCTTAATTTTACCTCCAATATTTTTCAATATATGCCATCATTAGAAAACCGTCAGTTGATCGAAATAGAAAAGGCAATTAAAGAATTGGTTGATCAGTTAAAGGAACTCCGTAAAATGGCGGAGAAAAACAGTAAGGTTGATTATTCGGCCACAATTGATCAGTTAGAGCAGAGTATTCTTGGTAAACACAGAGAAATTACTCAGGGTCTTAACAGCTGGCAAAAAGTGCAGATGAGCCGTCACCCAGACAGGCCTTACACATTGAAGTATATTGATAAAATGTGTACCAACTTCGTGAGATATTTGGCGATAGAGGTGTAAAAGATGATAAGGCAATGGTTGGCGGGTTTGCTCAGCTGGATGGAGAAACAGTGATGATCATTGGACAGCAAAAAGGGATTAACACCACAATGCGTCAGTTGAGGAATTTTGGCATGGCTAATCCAGAGGGCTACAGGAAAGCATTGCGTTTGATGAAGCTTGCAGAAAAATTTAATAAACCAGTAATTACTTTAATAGATACACCGGGAGCTTTTCCCGGACTTGAAGCTGAAGAAAGAGGACAGGGTGAAGCTATTGCCCGAAATATTTATGAAATGATCAGGTTGAAAGTGCCAATCATTTGCGTGGTAATTGGTGAAGGAGCCAGCGGCGGTGCATTAGGGATTGGTGTAGGCGACAAAGTACTGATGCTTGAAAATACGTGGTTTACTGTTATCTCGCCTGAAAGCTGCTGTTCCATTTTGTGGCGCAGCTGGGATAAAAAAGAAATTGCAGCCGAGCAGTTAAAGCTTACTCCTGAGCATATGAATAAGTTTGGAATTGTGGATGGTATTGTTCCCGAGCCAGCCGGTGGTGCTCATTGGGATTACGATGAAGCTGCTCAAATGCTGAAAAAAGTATTGATTCCAATGTTGCACGAATTAAAACAGATGGATGAGAATGAGCGGATCAATCAACGAATAGAACGCTACAGTAAAATGGGTTTTTGGGATGAGCTGTAATTTTCAAATTAAACTTTAAGCATATAATTATTGTATGAGTTTACAAGATCAATTGAGAGGAACAGGTGTAGCATTGGTTACTCCGTTTAAAAAAAATATGGAAATCGACTTTGTTGCACTGGAGAAGGTCATCAATTATGTAATCAGTTATGGAGCTGAATATGTTGTTACACTCGGAACAACCGGTGAAACTCCTACGCTCAGTAAGGAAGAAAAAATTGAACTGATTCATTTTACTGTTGATACAGTTGCTGAAAGAGTTCCGGTTGTTGTAGGTGTTGGAGGAAACAATACACTGTCTCTGATCAAGGATCTTGAAACATTTCCTTTACAGAAAGCGGTTGCGGTATTAAGTGCCAGCCCTTATTATAATAAACCATCGCAGGAAGGGATTTACCAGCATTATAAAGCATTGGCGGAAGTAAGTCCAAAGCCAATCATTCTTTACAATGTTCCGGGACGTACAGGAAGAAATATCAATGCTTCAACAACGTTGAGGCTTGCGAATGATTTTTCAAACATTGCAGGTATAAAAGACGCGGGTGGTGATATGGTTCAGTGTATGCAGATATTAAAAGATAAACCAACTGATTTCCTTGTTGTAAGTGGAGATGATGCATTGGCAATGCCGCAGATTGCCTGCGGTATGGAAGGTGTTATCAGTGTAGCAGCGAACTGTTTGCCAAAGCAATTCAGTGAAATGGTTCGTCAATCGCTTAAAGGAAATTTTGCAGCGGCAAAAAAACTGAATGATCAAATGCTGGAAGCATACGATCTGTTGTTTGCTGAAAATAATCCCGCAGGTGTAAAAGCATTTATGACAGAGCTGGGTTTAATTGAAAATAATCTCCGGTTACCGGTTGTTCCATTATCTGCAGGACTGCATGCAGGGGTTAAAAATTATCTGCATAAGAATAGGTAAGTTTTTGCAGAGGTAAAACGATGTTGCATAGAATTCAATTTATAAAGCTGTTCTTTTTTTTAAGCTTTGCCGTACTTCAAAGCAATCATTCAGCTGCACAAAATTTACTGAGGATTGAGCTGAAAGGCAAGCCTGGCAGCCATTTGAAGGACAGCTTATACATTGCCGGCTCCTTTAACGGATGGAACCCCGGAGAACACCCTTTTTCATTTAAAACATCGGCAGATGGAATTCAGTATACTGAAATTAAAGCTGTTCCATCTGGGATTGTTGAGTATAAAATTACCCGTGGTTCATGGGCCACAGTTGAAGCTGCAAAAAATGGAGATGCCATCAGTAACCGTGTTTTGCAGATAAAATCTGATACAACTGTCTCCATTAGTATTGAAGCATGGGCCGATGATTTTCCCGGAAGACCGCCAGTATCAACAAGAAGTAAAAACGTATTTGTAATTGATACTTCATTTTCAATTCCACAGTTAAACAGGAAAAGACGAATCTGGGTTTACCTGCCGGAAGATTATGCATTCAACAAAAAGAATTATCCTGTTCTTTATATGCATGACGGACAGAATCTCTTTGATGCACAAACTTCTTCTTATGGCGAATGGGGAGTGGATGAAATGATGGATTCAATTCGCATGGGCAGACAGTGTATTGTAGTTGGCATTGATCACGGTGATACAAAACGAATGACGGAATACAATCCTTACACATCAAGATTTGGACCGGGTGAAGGAGATGCATATGTTGATTTTCTTGTGAACACATTAAAACCATATATCGATAAAACATTCCGTACTAAGCCATCAAAAGAATCAACCTTTACAGCAGGCAGTTCAATGGGTGGATTGATTTCCTTATATGCAGTGGTTAAGTATCCTTCTGTTTTTGGTGCTGCAGGCATTTTCTCGCCTGCTTTCTGGATTGCTCCTGATCTGAAGAAAAAAATTGACAGTTCTTCTAATCTTAACTCAGCTGTTTATTTTGTTTGCGGTGAACTGGAAGGTAAAGAAATGGTTTCTGATATGAAGTCAGTGTATGATCAGTTAAAACAGAAAGGTCTGAAGAAACTATATTACAAACAGGTGAAAGAAGGAAGACATAACGAAAATTTCTGGCGAACCGAGATGTATAATTTTTACAGGTGGCTTTTCACCAATCAAATTAGATAGGTCATACCTTCTGTTGCATTCTCGGTATTCGGGAATACTTCTCTGGCTTCCTTTTCAAACTGTTCCAGGCTTTCAAATTTAGCTGAGAAATGACCGATAATGAGTTTATGAACCTTTGCCTTTAACGCTATCGTGGCAGCCTGCGTTGTAGTTGAGTGAAAACGTTCAGTTGCCTTATCACCTAATGCCGACAGGTAAGTGGTTTCATGATATACAAGATCAACCTCTTTGATAATTTCCACCAATGTTTCATCATAAATGGTATCAGCACAAAATGCATAACTCTTAGCTTTTGTGTTCTCATCTGTGAGCAGCTCATTTTTGATTGTTTCTCCATCAGGTGAAAGATAATCTTCTCCATGCTGCAGTTTTGAAAAGAAGATAGGTGGTACCCTGTATGCTCTTACCTGTTCAATATTTATTCTTCGGAGATTTCTCTTTTCCCTCACCAGGAAACCCCAGCATTCAATACGGTGTTTGGTAGGGAAACATTCAACAGTATAATGTTTTGAATCAAGCAGCAGGCCGGCTTCTTTAATTGGATGAAAAGTAAATTCAAACGGAAGAATTGTATTTGACAGGCTGAACTGCAGATCAAGTACATCTTTCAACCTTTCAGAACCATATACATGCAAAGGCTGAATACGGCCTAGTAAAGCAAAGCTGTTCAGCAAACCAATTAAACCAAAATAATGATCACCATGTAAGTGCGAAATGAAAATATGATTGATCCTGCTCCGTTTAATGCGGTAGTTCAGGATCTGGATCTGTGTCCCCTCTCCGCAATCGAACATCAGCAAATCATCTACGGTGGTAATGATCTGGGAAGTAGGGTGTCTTCCAAAGGCAGGGATGGCCGAATTATTCCCTAAAATTGTAACAGCCAGCATATGTAAAAATTATGGTTAGGTTTTGTTAGTATAAAAATAAACGAGTTTATGGAATAATCTTCTTTTAACTGTTATTCATCTTCAAACAACTCCCTTTCTATTTCTTCCATCTGTACCATATCCCATGCTTCACTTTCAGTGGGTTTACAATTCATGAGTTCGAGCAATTCATTCTTCTCAAGTTCTTCCTCTACTGCGGGCTTTAATTCGCAAATAACAAAAGAAACCTGCTGTTCGTAAAACTCCTGCTGGCAATTGAGAATTAGCTCAGCCACAGTTTCTGGAAGCACATTCACCTCCTTCAGATTAAGAATTACATTTTTTACATCCTTTTTCAGACAGGAAAGCAACAATTGGCTGATTTCTTCTGTCATATTTTCAGAAAGAGTGTCCTCGGCAGGTGTAATTACCTGAAATTTCTCCTTGGTATCAATTTTGACGTTCATATAGATTATTAACAGAGAGTGTGTAACTTATAGTAAAATCAGGTCAAATTTATTCGTTATAATTGTAAAAACCGCATATCCAATATGGATCATAATTTTTCAACACAGGTAAAAGAAATTATTTCCTTCAGCAGAGAAGAGGCATTAAGGCTCGGAAATGATTTTATAGGAACTGAACATCTCGTTTTAGGAATGATCAGGGAAGGTGAAAACACCGCTATTAAAATTTTAAAGAATCTCAATGTTGATTTATACGAATTGCGAAAGGAAATTGAACTCGCAGTGAAAGATAAAACAGGTAAGAATATTGCCAATATCAACAGCTTGCCTTTAACCAAGCAGGCAGAGAAGGTGATCCGTGTCACGGTCCTTGAAGCAAAAGCTTTAAAAAGCCCACAGGTTGAAACGGAACATCTCATGTTATCAATTCTTAAAAACAAAGAAAATATTGCTACCCAGATTTTGAACCAGTTTGAAATTGATTACGATATTTTCAGAAATGAATTAGGTATGGTAAAATCAAATGAACCAAGAGCAGAGTATGATGATACTGGTGATGAAGAATTTGATGAAGAAAAATCAAAGTATTCTCAACCCAGGTCAAAACAACCGGCAGGTGCAAAAAGCAAAACACCGGTACTTGATAATTTTGGAAGAGACATTACACGTATGGCAGAAAACGGATCACTCGATCCAATTGTTGGCCGTGAAACTGAGATTGAGCGTGTATCACAAATCTTATCAAGACGTAAGAAAAACAATCCCATCTTAATTGGTGAACCCGGGGTAGGTAAAACTGCTATCGTAGAAGGATTGGCCTTACGTATTGTACAACGAAAAGTTTCCCGTGTATTATATGATAAGCGTGTAGTATCACTTGATCTGGCAGCATTGGTTGCCGGTACAAAATACCGTGGTCAGTTTGAAGAGAGGATGAAAGCTATCATGAATGAACTGGAGAAAAACAGGGATGTGATTTTATTCATTGATGAAATTCATACCATTGTTGGTGCTGGTGGAGCAAGTGGTTCACTGGATGCTTCAAATATTTTCAAACCGGCTTTATCAAGAGGCGAGTTGCAATGTATTGGTGCATCTACCTTGGATGAATACAGAATGTACATTGAAAAGGATGGTGCATTAGACCGTCGTTTTCAGAAAGTAATTATTGATCCGCCAAGTATTGATGAAACCATTCAAATTCTTCAGAACATCAAATCAAAGTATGAAGAGTTTCACAATGTTGCCTACAATGATGAAGCAATTAATGCCTGTGTGAAGTTGAGTGACCGTTATATGACTGATCGCCTGTTGCCAGACAAAGCCATTGATGTGCTGGATGAAGTAGGTGCAAGAGTGCATTTAAAGAATATCAATGTTCCGCAGGAAATACTTGATCTTGAAAAGAAGATTGAAGACATCAAGCAGGAAAAAATAAAGTAGTAAAGAGCCAGCGTTTCGAAGAAGCTGCTTCACTGCGTGATACAGAAAAAGATTAGGTGAAGAACTGGAAAAAGCAAAAGCGAAGTGGGAAGAAGAAAGCAAGCACAAACGTTACCCGATAGATGAAGAGGCAATTGCTGAAGTGGTGAGTATGATGACGGGTATTCCTGTTAAACGTATGGTTCAGGCTGAAACAGATAAATTACGCCGCATGGCAGAAGATCTGCAAGGTGCAGTAATCGGCCAGGAAGAAGCCATCAGCAAAGTAGTGAAAGCCATTCAGCGTAACAGGGTCGGTTTAAAAGATCCCAAGAAGCCGATTGGTACATTTATTTTCCTTGGACCTACCGGTGTTGGTAAAACTGAATTGGCCCGTGCTTTGGCCCGTTATATGTTCGACAGTGATGATGCTTTGATTCGTATTGATATGAGTGAGTACATGGAGAAGTTTACTGTAAGCCGTTTAATTGGGGCACCTCCGGGATATGTTGGATATGAAGAAGGTGGTCAGTTAACAGAACGTGTACGCCGCAAACCATATTCAGTTGTATTGCTTGATGAAATTGAAAAGGCGCATCCGGATATTTATAATATTCTGTTGCAGGTATTAGACGACGGACAATTAACGGATGGCTTGGGACGCAAAGTTGATTTCAAGAATACACTTATTATCATGACTTCAAATATTGGTGTACGCCAGTTGAAGGATTTTGGTGAAGGGGTTGGTTTTGCAACTGCAACAAGAATGCAGAACGCAGAAGAAAACAATAAAGCTGTTATTGAAAAGGCGTTGAAGAAAACTTTCTCGCCTGAATTCCTGAACAGGATTGATGATGTGATGATCTTTAATTCACTTTCTAAAGAACATATCTTCCGAATCATTGATATTTTAATGAAGTGTGTAAGTGTAAGATTAAAAAACCTCGGTTTTGCAATGGAGCTCACTGAAGAAGCAAAAGAGTTTATTACAGATAAGGGATATGATGCACAGTTCGGGGCAAGACCATTGCACCGAGCCATACAGAAATACCTCGAAGATCCTTTAGCAGAAGAGATACTGAGTATGCATATTAAGGAAGGGGATGTATTGATTGCCGACCTGGATAAGGAGAATCAGAAGATCAAGTTTTCCTTCAAGGAAAAATCAAAGAAATCTGCAAAGTCTTCTGAAGCATAATTTTCAAAACTTCATAGTAAGCCCCGCTTTTACAGCGGGGTTTTTATTTAGATTTGCTTTTTGATTAAAGAATGGCAAAGAAAATTATTATAGCAATTGATGGCTGGTCGAGCTGTGGCAAAAGCACACTGGCCAAGCAACTGGCAAAAGAACTGGGATATATTTATATTGACAGCGGAGCAATGTATCGGGCAATTACCCTGTATTTTCTGCGCAATCATATCGACTGGACAAATGATGAGGAAGTTAAGGAAGCACTTGCAAACATTACACTTGAATTTCTCCCTAATCTGCAAACAGGTGAGTCTGAAATTTATCTGAATGATGAAAACGTTGAGTATGTGATCCGTGATCTTTTGGTAGCCGAAAAAGTAAGTGATGTAGCCGCAATTGGATTGGTACGGACTTTTGCAGTTGCCCAGCAACAGAAAATGGGAGCCGGCAAAGGAATTGTAATGGATGGCCGTGATATCGGAACAACTGTTTTTCCCAAAGCAGAACTGAAAATATTTATGACTGCAGATAATATGGTTCGTGTAGAACGCAGGTTTAAAGAAATGTTTGCCAAGAATCCAAACACTTCAATTGAGGAAGTGAAAGCAAATCTTGAAATGCGTGACTATATTGACTCTCACCGAGAAGTAAGCCCTCTCAGAAAAGCCGATGATGCGATTGTTTTAGATAACACAGATCTTACAATGAAGGAACAATTTGATCAGGCCCTCATCCTTGTAAAGAAAAAGATTTAATCAAATAAATCAATCTGGTTCAGCAGTTGTTCTTCTGCTGAATAGATGGAAGCAATTTTCTGTATCACTGCTTCAACCAGTGAATCGGGACAGGAGGCCCCGCTGCTGATTAATATTTTAGCAGGTCTGCCGGTTGGAAGAAAATCTTTTGTTACATATTCTTTCTTATCATGAAAATTGAAATGCATGATCTCTGTTGAAGAAAGAATTTTATCCTCGCTGTTAATAAAATAGGTCGGTAGTTTCTCTTCACATAATTCTACAAGGTGGGTTGTATTGGAACTGTTATAACCACCCACAATAATTGCAAGATCAGCAGCTGTTTCAAGCATTCCAGTTACTGCTGTCTGGTTATCATTGGTTGCATAACAAAGCGTATCTCTTGTATCGGCAAAACGTTCACCGATTGTTGTTTCATTCAAACTGTAATGCTGCATTACAAGTGCTTTGAGATATTCGGCAATTGCCTGGGTATCGCTGGCGAGCTGTGTTGTTTGGTTCACAACTCCAAATCGCTGCAGATCTTTTTCAATATCAAATCCATCAGAATATAATCCTTTGAACTCATCATAAAATTGTGCAGAAGGTTTTTCGCCTGTAATATATTTTCCAATCTCAACAGTATCTTTCATATCATTCACAATCACAGTCGCAATATGTGAACTGGCATGCGAAAAAGTTGCCCTTGTTTCTTCATGCTTTGGTTTTCCATGTACAACTATTGAATATCCTTTTGCTGCAATCTGTTCACTCCGGTTCCATACTTTTTCTACAAAAGGGCAGGTTGTATTATATTTTTCCGTTGCAATTCCTTTTTCATTCAGCATCTGTTCAATGTCGAGAGTGGTTCCAAATGCAGGAATGATCACCACATCATCTTTTGTTATTTTTTCAAATGAAATCACCTGCTTACCATAGGTATCCTGCAGAAATTGTACACCTTTTTCTTTGAGTGTTGCATTTACCTGCGGATTATGAATCATTTCGCTCAATAAAAAAATGCGCTTGTCCGGGTTTTCTTCAATTGTTCTGAAAGATATTTCAATGGCATTTTCAACACCATAACAAAATCCAAAATGACGGGCCAGGTAAAACTGAACAGCCCCAAGATCAAGAAGGGTAGGAGTAAAGTCTTTCTTCAACTTGTCTTCCTGTTTGCGCTTATTCTTGATAGCGGTGATTAATGAACTGCGGTAAATATTAGGGACTTCAAATTTCTTCATATTACAGAATAACAGCCGCAAAGGTAAAGAGTTTAAAAGTGGGAAATCAGAATGGGCTGTTTGCGTTTTGGTTCGTATCATTGAATCCGAATTACGACTAATATGGCAACTGCTTTTAAGCCCGCTGATTGGGTTCATTCAACGAATATTTATGAGGTAAATCTCCGGCAATATACAGCCGAAGGAACATTTGCGGCATTCGCTAAACATTTACCCCGTTTGAAAGATATGGGGGTGGAAATAATCTGGTTTATGCCGATAACTTCCATTTCTGTTAAGAACAGGAAAGGCAGCCTGGGCAGTTATTATGCCTGCGCCAGTTATGTAGAAACAAATCCTGAGTTTGGAACAATTGATGAGTTTAAACAGCTGGTGAATCAAATTCATGAGCTGGGTATGAAAGTGATTATTGACTGGGTTGCCAACCACACAGGATGGGATCATGAATGGACCATTTCTCACCCGGAATACTTTACACAGGATCACTCGGGGAACTTCAAACCACCTGTTGAAAATTGGGAAGATGTAATTCATTTAAATTTCCTCAACCCTGCTTTACGCAAGGCGATGATTGATGCCATGAAATTTTGGGTGAAGGATTGTGCTATTGATGGCTTCCGTTGCGATATGGCCATGCTTGTGCCGGTAGATTTCTGGGCAGAAGCAAGAACAGAGCTGGACAAACTGAAAGGATTATTCTGGCTGGGTGAATTTGATCAATGGAACGATGAACCATTTGCTTATGTATTTGATGTAAGCTACAGCTGGCACTGGATGCATATAACACAGGAGTTTTATCAGAAACATCAACCGATTGTTGAGCTGGATAAAGCATTGAGCGGCTATCAAACAAAACAGCCTTTTCAGCATATCCGTTCTTTTTTTACGAGTAATCATGATGAAAACAGCTGGAACGGATCAGAGTATGAAAAGTACGGAGATATGGCTATCCCGTTAGCAGTATTCAGCTGTATGTGGAATGGCATTCCTCTTATTTACAGCGGACAGGAATTGCCCAATCTTAAACGGTTACAGTTTTTTGATAAGGATGAAATTGAATGGACAGGAAATCCTGCACTGCATCAGTTTTATAAAAAGCTGTTGCTGTTACGAAAGCAACAGCCTGCATTATTAAGCGGCCATAAAGATGTGATCACCTGGCGCATTGCAACAGATCATCCTGATCAGTTATTTTGTTTTGTACGAAAGAATAAAGAGCATGAAATAGTTGTTGTACTTAATTTCTCCCCAGAGAAAATGAGCTTCCGGTTACAGGATCATCGTGTAAGGGGTGAGTTTACAAATGAGCTTACTACAGAGAAGAATGATATTTCATCCGATTTTACAATTGAACCCTGGGGATACCAGATCATGACGAAATAAAAAAAATCCCCTGAATTTTCAGGGGATTTTTTTTATCGTTTAAATCTGATAGTATTATGGTTCATTTCTCAAATCATTGATTGCATATTGATAAACGCCTTCATATCCGGGATAAATGCCTTCAATGATAATGCTGTTTCCTGCTGCATCAATTGCGTGTTTAAGATCGTCTATTGTTTTAATGGCTTTACCGCCTGCTCGAACAATTATAAATCCTTTCTTGATGGTAGTTTGATCTGCGATCAATCCATCAGATAATGTTTTTACTGTAACACCACCTTCAACGCCATATTCTTTTGCTTTAGCAGCAGACAGTACTTCAAACTCAGCACCCAATTTATCAAGCGCAGAAGTTTTTACAATTTCTGTATTACCTGAACTGTTTTTAAGTGTAAGAGTGGCAGTATTTTCTTTTCCTCCACGTATATATGTAACTTCCAGCTTTTGTCCGGGGCGGTAGCTGGCCACTGTTCCTGTTAATTCAGCCCATGTGGTTACTGATTTATTTTCAAGCTTCACAATCTTGTCACCTTTCTTTAAGCCGGCGGCTTCAGCTGCACTGTTACTCATTACTTCACCAATTACAACACCATCGCCTTCTTTAATATTTGAATCAGTTCCTTCATCGCCATTTGCTTCCGGACGGATACCGAGGAATGCTCTTTGCACGGTTCCGAATTTAATCAGGTCGTCAACTACTTTCTTAACAATGTTAACCGGATAGCATAAGAATAACCTGCATACGAACCGGTAGGAGATGCAATGGCAGCATTGATACCAATTAATTGCCCGCTTGTATTCACCAGTGCGCCACCACTGTTACCCTGGTTTACAGCTGCATCAGTTTGTATAAAGCTTTCTACAATATTTGCATTTCGTCCGGCATTACGTTGATTGATTCCTAAGAAACGGAATTTCGCACTTACAATACCTGCTGTAACCGTTGTTTCCAATGTTAAAGGATAACCAACAGCTAATACCCATTGACCAACTTTTACTTCATCTGAATTTCCATATAACAAATAAGGAAATCCGGTTCCTTCAATCTTAATCACTGCCAGATCTGTATTGGCATCTGTAGCAAGTACCTTGGCTTTATATTGTTTTTTGTTGTGAAGTGTAACGGTTACTTCGTCTGCGCCATCTACTACGTGATTGTTTGTAACAATGTAGCCATCGCCGGTAACAAATACACCACTCCCGCTTGCCATTTGCGGTTGGTTTCTGTTCGGTCCGCCAAAGAAATCATCAAAAAAATCATCGCCGAATACTTCACCGAAAGGATTTTTTTTCTTTTGCTGATTACTTGTTTGAGTAGGGTTTGTTTTTGTTTTGATATGTACTACTGCCGGTGTAGATGTGTTTGCTGCTGCTTCAAAATCAGCAGGGCCTCCTCCCGGAGCACCACCACCATCAAAACCTGCATAATTCACAGGAAGCTGAGCCTGACTTTGTGAAATCAGCTGATTACTCTTTGTGAATTTTGAATACAGGAAAACACTTGTTAACGCAGTAACAGCACTGATCAGGATAGTAACGAAAATGTGTTTTGCTTTCATTTCTTCTCAGATTAGGGTTTTTATTGAATGATAGTTTATCAAAGCTTGTGCCTTTGTTCTGTAAAATAACAATGCTGACATGATTTCAGATATACCACGTACCCAAATTAACAAACAGTTATGAAGGGTTTCGTAGTGGACTGATAAAATTACAGAAATTCTGCAAGTTAGTCAGCATGAAATCTGGACGACGAAAGGCTGGATTAAAAAGGGATTGACAGGTATAAAAAATCCCGCCATTTTGTGACGGGATTGATAAATAAGCAATTGGTTTTATTTATGGGAAAATGCCAAGCTCCAGGTATGTGGTGGCTACTTTGTCAATAGCAACGACATATGCTGCAGTTCGCATGTCGGGAATTGCGGGGTTTTTCTTCCAGCAATCCATTACTTCATTTACAGCATTGATCATGGTTTCTTCCAATCCGCTGTAAACAAGGTCAACTTCATCCGGTCCGTGTTTAATCGTTTTACGAATTTTATCTTCCACTCTTTTACCGGTTAATTCTTCCACTTGGTTCAGCATATTTGCATTCTGATTTTCAGTAAAACGTTTTTCCAAACGGCCGTAGCGTACATGGCTTAAGTTTTTCAGCCATTCAAAATAAGAAACGGTTACCCCACCGGCGTTCAGGAACATATCAGGAACAACCAGTATACCACGTTTTGCAAATTCTTCATCTGCCTCCGGTGTTAAAGGGCCATTAGCAGCTTCTCCAATAATTTTTGCTTTTATCCTTGGTGCATTATCACCATTGATTACATTTTCAAGTGCAGCTGGAATAAGTATATCACATTCAAGCTCCAAAGCATCTGTATTTTTTTCACAATTTGAAGCTCCCGGAAAGTTTAAGATGGATTTTGTGTTTTTACGGTGCTGAACTACAGCATCAACATCTAATCCGTCGTAGTTATAAATACTGCCTTCATATTCTGCAAGAGCTACAATTTTAGCTCCGGCTTGCTGGAAAAACTTAGCTGAATGATAGCCTACATTTCCAAGTCCCTGGATAATGATACGCTTTCCTTCAATACCGGTTGTCATTCCCAGCTTCGACATTACATCAGTCATATTGCACATTTCACGGAGACCGTAAAATACGCCAAGGCCGGTTGCCTCTCTGCGGCCATGAACCCCCCCTTGGGTTAGCGGCTTACCGGTTACACAACCGGCGGCATCAATTTCTCCGGGGCGGAGTGATTGATAAGTATCCACGATCCAGGACATTTCTCTTTCACCTGTACCGTAATCAGGGGCGGGAACATCAATGCCAGGGCCAATAAAGTTTTTCTTCACCAATTCAGCTGTGTAACGGCGTGTAACTTTTTCCAATTCATAAGGGGTGTGCTTTCTCGGCTCAATTTTAATACCACCCTTTGCACCACCAAACGGAACGTTTACAATAGCACACTTGTAAGTCATCAGTGCTGCTAAGGCCATTACTTCGTCCTGGTTTACTTCCATTGAGAAACGGATACCACCTTTGCAGGGTGTTTTGTGATGTGAGTGCTGTACACGGTAGGCTTCAATAACTTCAATACTGCCGTCATCCATTTTTACTGGAAATTTCATACTGTACACACTGTTGCATTGCTGAATCTGTTCAAGGATACCTTTATCCCATTTGGTAAAGGCTGCTGCTTTATCGAAGCTTTGTTCTACTGCTCCGAAAAAACTGTAATTCGTAGTTGACATACAATCGTTTTTTAAATTTTAATATAGCAAATCGTTAATCTTTCTTTTTTTCCATTCTTGATATCTTCCGGTCAATACGAACCAGATAAAGAACAATGCCTGCGAAGATGGTGAGGCAAACAGCAAGCACAACATAGATTTTTCCATTGCTTGCCATTACTGAATTATCATCAGTGGTTTGTGCCATTAATTCAAACGCAGAAAACAGGAGGGAAAGGGTTAATAAAAATAATTTACGCATGTATCCAGTTTTTTTCTTTGAGTTTATAAAGGCGGATAAGTAAGGTAGTCATCCATACTCCCAGTAAAGTCCAGCCAATAACGCCGGGCCAAAAAACCAACCGCATTGTCGGGTCAAGATCCTGGCCGCCTAATGCCGGGTTGCCTTCCACACCCTTTCCTCCGGGATGTAATGATTGCACCAGTCTTGGTAAGATCATAATCAATGGAACATAAATAAAATAGGCAAAGATGTTATAGACGCTGCTCACTCTTGCACGCTTATCCATATCGGGCATTGAATTACGCAAAACAAAGTAGGCAAGGTAAATGAGTAATGCAATAGCAACTGCAATCTGCTTGGGATCATTGCTCCATGGTTTCCCCCATGTAAAATTTGCCCAGATGGCCCCGGTCAGTAATCCGAGCAAACCATAAATTACTCCTGTGCGTGCATATTCACGGGCTTTAATATCATCTTCTAAATTGCCGCTTCTTAAATAGCGGATAGAAAAGATCAATGATACCAGTAACAGAATCATCTGGCCAAACCACATGGGCACATGGAAAAATAAATTGCGGATGGTTTGATGCAGGTTACCAATAATAGGGACTTTGATAAGGAGTCCTGCGGTAAATGTATAGAGCAATAATACAACTGCTAATATCTTCCACCAGGATTTTTTCATAAACTTTTTTAAAAGTTAATGCAGAAAGGAAGAGGTTTGTTATTACTTTGATTGACTGCTGAATATTCAATAATCACTCATGCTTCAAAGAAATATGAAGTGGTTATTGTATACTTTTCTCTGCCTTTTTACGTGCGGCAAAGTTAGGGAGTTGGTTCTAATCTTTCCATAAAAAGGGGAATAAAATAAGGCTCAGGATTACAACCATCAGGTCCAGTCCGCTTAATAATAAAACCATTTGTGTTAAAGCTCCATCTCTGAAAACTTCCCCAAATACACTCTTTGATATTTTTACCAGCAGCAACAGTTGCGGAATGATAAGGGGGAAGCCAAGAATAGCCATGAGGGCAGCATTTTGATTGGCTCTTGCAGCAATAGCTGCCAGTAATGTAAATACTAAACTTATACTGATGCCCCCTAAAACACCTATTCCAAGAAAGTTCAGCGTATTTCCATAAGGTGTGCCCAGGAAAAAACTAAAGAGTAAAATACTGAGTAAACTCATCACCAGCATCAGCACAATATTATACAGCACTTTTGCAATAATGAAATCCAATGCACCGGCAATTGAATAATAATACAGCATTCGTCCACGGCTTTCCTGCAAAAAACTTTTGGCAACAGCGTTAATACAGATAAACAGAAGGTTCATCCAGAATAAACCATTCCAAACACTTGCATCGGGTTGCCCCATGGCTAAGAACAATACAAAAATGGTACTGGCGATATACAATAGTATTCCATAAAAAGTGTACTGCTGTCTTATTTCAAGCAGCAGATCCTTTTTAAAAAGTGCAATTATTTTTTGGGACGAAAGCAAAATGAAATTGTTTTATTGATGATGATAACAATGACGGCACCTCGGCTCATACTTATCTTTTTCGCCTAATACAACCTGGCCACCTTCACTGGAAGTACGGTATGAATAGTTGGCGATATTGCCACACACTACACAAATAGCATGCAGCTTGGTAATATAATCTGCAACTGCAAGCAGGTTGGGCATTTGTCCGAAGGGCTGTTTTTTATAATCCATATCAAGCCCCGCAACAATCACCCTTGCGCCACGCAAGGCTAACTGTTCGCATACATTGGTGATTTCTGCATCAAAAAACTGGGCCTCATCAATACCAATCACTTCCACATCCTGCGACAGCAATAAAATTTTCTGTGAATTATCAATAGGGGTGGAGAGGATAGCGTTTTCATCATGCGAAACAATTTTCATTTCATGATAACGTACATCTACAGCCGGTTTAAAAATTTCCACTTTCAGGTTAGCAATGCGTGCACGTTTCAACCTGCGTATCAGCTCTTCTGTTTTACCACTGAACATGGAGCCGCAGATCACTTCAATCCAGCCTCTTCGATCGCCTCTTATATTAGGTTCTATAAACATTATCAATATTTTATGCCAAACTGTTTGTAACTTTCACAGCAAATTTTCGATACCGCCAAAAGTAAGGACTATTCATGGAACGTATCGCATCTCTCATTGAACAATTACAACAGGCCCTGCAAAGAAATGCCGATGCGGCTCACCTTCTTGTGCTTACGAATATGCTTCAGGCTGAGCTGGAAAAGAAGAGCCAGCATAAAACAGAAATCTTCAGTTCAAAAAGTGTGGCGGTGGTTTTACCAACATCCAAAAGCAGTAATAGCCCATCATTACAACCTCCTGCACAAGTGTATCAACCTGCCGTACCAAAAGTGGAAGAAGTACATGAAAAAATTATTGAAGTATTGCAGGTAGATGAACATGAAGTGGAAGCTGAGCTGGAAGAAATAAGGCAGAAAGCAGAGTTTGCCAAACGGATGCAGGCAAAACAGGCACAAAACAAACCACCCATGCTGTTTGAAGATGAACAGGGAATCCCCACTCTTATCCATCAGCCCAATTATACTGACCCTCCGAAACAAAACGGTTCAAAAGAAGTAAATGAAGCAATAACAGCTGAAGGAAGATCTATTAATGATCAGCTGAAAGAAGAAAAAACAGAAGTTGGGCATAAGCTATCTGAGTCATCTTCGATAAAAGATTTAAAAAAAGCAATTGGCATCAATGATCGCTTTGTATTCATTAATGAATTGTTCCGTGGTGATGAAGTAATGTATGAACGCAGTATTAAAACCATCAATAACTTTTCTATTTACGCCGAAGCTCAATACTGGATGGAACGGGAATTGAAAACCAAATTGGGATGGGATGGAACCCGGCCTGCGGTGCAGGAATTTTATGCGTTGGTAAAAAGGCGTTTTACCTGAAGCCAGTTGAAGATAGTATTGGTTGCTCCGCCATTTTCTTTACATAGTTTTCTGCAATTTTACCTGCTTCTTCAATATTTATTGTAAGCATTACCTGCTTTAATTCGGAAGTATTTTCAATTGTATAACTTGCTTTGAGTTTTTTCAGATCAACACTTTCTTTAAACTTTTGAAAATTTGGTCCTGTAATGACAGGTTTGGCATATACAGCTGCTTCTAAAATATTATGATGCCCGCTTTTATTGAAGCCTCCGCCAACATAACAGACTGATGCGTATTTATATAAACGGGAGAGATAGCCAATATTATCAATGATCAGCACCCGGTGAGATGTTACAGGTGATTGTTGTATACTCAATTCTGAAAACAGAATAGAATCGGGAAAAAGGCTTTTTATTCTTCTTATATTTTCATCTTTAATTTCATGCGGAGCAATAATGAGTTTTTGATTATTGCCGTGGCCGTTGATGAATTCAGAAAGGATGGTTTCATCCTGTGGCCAGGTGCTGCCTGCAACAATGACAAACTGATCCGTACAAAAATCATCAATATGCGGAACAGGTTTCCATTGCTGAACGGATTCCAGTACACGATCAAATCTTGTATCACCTGCAACGGTGGTTTTATCGCCTAAACCAATTTCATCCAGCAATTCTTTTGATGCTTTATTTTGTACAAACAAATGAGAGAAATTATTCAGCATGTTCCGGTGAAAACCTCCCCACCATTGGAAGAATGGCTGGGATGAACGGAAAATGCCGGATACAAGAATGGTTTCAATTTTTCTGTTTCTCAGTTCCTGTAAATAGAAATGCCAGAATTCATACTTCACAAAAATGGCTAACTGAGGTTTTATCAGTTCCAGGAAAGCAGCAGCATTTTCTTTTGAATCAAGCGGCAGGTACATCACATAGTCTGCTTTCTCATAATTTTTCCTGATTTCATAGCCGGAGGGAGAAAAAAAAGTAAGTACTATTTTGGATGCAGGTATTTCTGATTGCAGTTTTTCAATGATGGGCCTTCCCTGTTCAAATTCTCCCAGTGAGGCACAATGCATCCAAATGACAAAATCGCCGGGCTCAATTTTCCAATTCGAAGAAAGTCCGTCCTGCCAGTTTCTGCGGCCAGCCACCCATTTTTTAGCCTTGCTGTTCCAGCCGGCGGCTATGGAAATTCCTGATTTAAAAACCAGGCGGAATATGTTATAGAAGAAAATCATCGGCCACAAATCTAAGTGGATTGTAACTGCTAACGAAAACTTGGGGTTTGATGAACTGTTTCAGGCTCAAAAACGGCTTTTTTAGCTTACTTTCGCCACCGTTTAAACAAGCTTATTATGCGACCTATACAGATGGTAGACCTTAAGCAGCAATATCTTGCGATTAAGCAGGAAGTAGATGCTGCAATTTTAGATGTTCTTGACAGTTCTGCATTTATTAACGGTAAAGCTGTTCAGAACTTAGCTGCTGATCTCAGTACGTACATGGGTGTAAAGCATACAATTCCCTGTGCTAATGGAACCGATGCCTTACAAATTGCCATGATGGCTCTGAATCTGCAACCCGGTGATGAAGTGATTACTCCATCGTTTACTTATATCGCCACAACAGAAGTTGTGGCTTTGTTACGTTTAAAACCGGTGTTTGTTGAAGTGGATCCCAAAACATTTTGTATTGATCCTGATGCTCTCCGCAAAGCCATCACTCCCAAAACAAAGGCAATTGTTCCTGTTCATTTGTATGGCCATGTAGCCAACATGAAAGAAATTATGGACATTGCTGCAGAGTATCACCTGTTTGTAATTGAAGATACTGCACAGGCAATAGGTGCCGATTATATTTATCCTGACGGTACAAAAAAGAAAGCAGGTTCAATTGGTACAATTGGCTGTACGTCTTTTTTTCCTTCAAAGAATCTTGGATGTTATGGCGATGGCGGTGCAATGTTTACCAACGACGATGTATTAGCTGATAAGTTGAAGATGATTGCCAATCATGGTCAGAAAGTTCGTTACTACCATGAGATGGTTGGTTGTAATTCAAGGTTGGATACAATACAGGCTGCAGTGTTGAATATCAAATTAAAAAAGCTGGATGAATATATTGCTGCAAGAAGAAAGGCAGCTGATTATTATGATGCTGCATTTGCAGGTCATAAACATATTACAACTCCTTACCGTGCTCCTTACAGCAATCATGTATTCCACCAGTATACATTAACCCTGGATGGCTTTGAAGATGTTGCCGCTGTAAGAAACGGGTTGAATGCTTTTTTGGCTGAGCAGAAAATTCCATCCATGATTTATTATCCTGTACCGGCTCACCGTCAGAAAATGTTTGAAGCATTTGGTGGTGGTGATTATGATTTAAAGATTACGGATTGGTTAACTGACCGTGTAATTTCTTTACCGATGCATACTGAATTAGAGGAAGAGCAATTGAGCTTCATTACAAAAAATGTATTGGATTTCCTTTCGCATAAAAATTAAACCCTGAATAACACATGAAAATCGCAGTAGTAGGAACCGGTTATGTAGGCTTGGTAACAGGAACCTGTTTTGCCGAAACCGGTAACAGAGTAACATGTATCGATATTGATCAAACCAAAATTGAAAAATTATCAAAAGGTCAGATCACTATTTACGAGCCGGGATTAGAAAAAATTTTTCTCCGTAATTTAAATGAGGGCCGCCTGCATTTTACAACGAATCTTACAGAAGGCATTAAAGATGCAGCCATTATTTTCCTTGCTTTACCAACACCTCCCGGTGAAGATGGAAGTGCAGATTTAAAATATATATTGGGAGTGGCCGATGATTTAGGAAAAATTCTCACCGACTTTAAAGTGATTGTTGATAAAAGTACAGTACCTGTTGGTACAGCTGATAAAGTTGCTGCTGCTATTGCAAAAAACTGTAAAGTGGAATTTGCTGTAGTCAGTAATCCTGAGTTTTTAAGAGAAGGTGTGGCAGTGGAGGATTTTATGAAGCCTGATCGTGTTGTTGTTGGGACCAGCAATGAAAAAGCAAAAAAGGTGATGACAGAATTGTATGCTCCTTTTGTACGCAGTGGTAACCCGGTTATTTTTATGGATGAAAAAAGTGCGGAGTTAACCAAGTATGCAGCCAATTCATTTCTTGCTGTGAAAATTTCTTTCATGAATGAAATTGCCCGCTTATGCGAAAAAGTTGGTGCTGATGTTGATATGGTTCGTAAAGGTGTTGGCAGCGATGATCGTATCGGAAAACGCTTTTTCTTCCCCGGCATTGGATATGGCGGCAGCTGTTTCCCCAAAGATGTACAGGCATTGGTGAGATCATCAACTGAAGTAAACTATGATTTCGAAATACTGAATGCAGTGATGAAAGTAAATGAAGAACAAAAATTGTTCCTCATGCCCAAGATCAATGCTTATTTTAAAAATGATCTGAAAGGAAAACGTTTTGCCATGTGGGGGCTTGCATTTAAACCCAATACGGATGATATTCGTGAAGCACCGGCTTTATACATGATTGATGCATTAACAGAAGCAGGAGCAACTGTTTGTGCCTATGATCCCGAAGGCATGGCGAATGTAAAACAGGTAGTGGGTAACAGGATTGATTTTGCTGCCAATCAGTATGATGCATTAAAGAATGCAGATGCGCTGATTATTGCTACTGAGTGGAGCGAATTCCGTACTCCTGAGTTTGAAAAGATCAGTGAATTGCTGAAAAGCAAAGTGATTTTTGATGGACGTAATGTGTACGATAGGGAGCAAATGAAGCAATTCGGTTATCATTATGAAAGTGTGGGAAGGGAAGCCGTAATTAAATAACAGACTATTAAAACTAATTGTATGGATCGGAAAAGAATTCTAATCACTGGTGCAGCCGGCTTTCTTGGTTCACATTTGTGCGACAGGGCTATTAAGGAAGGCTTTCGTGTTGTTGCCATGGATAATCTGATTACCGGCGATCTGAAAAATATTGAACACCTGTTTAAACTGGAACAGTTTGAGTTTTATCATCATGATATTACCAAGTTCATTCATATCCCAGGCAAGATTGATTATATCCTGCATTTTGCGTCACCTGCAAGTCCTATTGACTATTTAAAAATTCCTATTCAAACATTGAAAGTGGGTGCTCATGGCACACACAATTGTTTGGGGCTTGCAAAAGCAAAAGGAGCAAGAATACTGGTCGCATCTACATCTGAAGTATATGGTGACCCGATGGTACATCCTCAAACAGAAGAATACTGGGGAAATGTAAATCCTGTTGGGCCACGTGGTGTATATGATGAAGCCAAACGTTTTATGGAAAGTATTACAATGGCTTATAACCGCTTTCATGGTGTTGAAACAAGGATCATCCGAATCTTCAATACCTACGGTCCACGTATGCGCCTCAATGATGGCCGTGCATTACCTGCATTTATTGGCCAGGCTTTGCGTGGTGAAGACCTCACTGTTTTTGGTGATGGCAGCCAGACAAGAAGTTTCTGTTATGTAGATGACCTGGTAGAAGGCATTTACCGTTTGCTGATGAGCAATTATGACATGCCGGTGAATGTTGGTAATCCATCTGAAATTTCTTTGAAAGATTTTGCGGAAGAGATCATCAAATTAACAGGCACTACCCAGAAGATTGTATACAAAGATTTGCCTGTTGATGATCCCAAGCAGCGTCAGCCCGATATTACCAAGGCAAAAGAAATTCTTGGATGGGAGCCCAAAGTAAACAGGAGCGAAGGCTTAAAAATTACTTACGAGTATTTTAAAAATCTTCCAAAGGAAGAATGGACAAAACTGCCTAAAGAGTTTGTAAGCATCATGTAATAAAACTGCTGACGGATAACCTGAAGCAAAACATAAAATTTGTAATCTGAAATGTATAAAGAGCTGATCAACAAAGAAAAAAAATCGCAGTTGTAGGGTTAGGTTATGTTGGTTTGCCTCTGGCTCTTGAACTGGCTGCACATATGCAGGTGATTGGTTTTGATATCAACCGCAGGCGTATTGAAATGATGCAGCACAGCGAAGACCCCAGTAAAGAAGTTGATGCGAATATGTTTGCAGGCAAGGATATTGTTTTTACAGATGATATCAATGTGTTGAAAGAAGCTTCTTTCTTTATTGTAACAGTACCCACTCCCGTTGATGAATATAAAGTTCCTGATCTTACTCCACTGGAAAAAGCAAGTGAAACAGTTGGGAAGGTGCTGAAGCAAGGAGATTATGTTGTGTATGAAAGCACAACATACCCCGGTTGTACAGAAGATGACTGCATGCCGATACTGGAACAGTTTTCCGGTCTCAAAGGAAAAGTTGATTTCAAGATTGGCTATTCACCAGAACGGATTAACCCAGGAGATAAACTTCATACTTTATCCAACACGGTGAAGATTGTTTCAGGATGTGATGAAGAATCATTGAATGAAATTGCAAGCATTTATGAATCTGTTGTAAAGGTTGGTGTTCACCGGGCGCCGAATATTAAAGTAGCTGAAGCAGGTAAGATCATTGAAAATGCGCAGCGTGATTTGAATATTTCTTTGATGAATGAACTGTCAATTATTTTTGACCGTATCGGTATCAACACATTTGATGTGGTGGAAGCGGCCGGAACAAAATGGAACTTTCATAAATACACACCAGGTTTGGTTGGAGGACATTGCATTGGAGTTGATCCTTACTATTTAACCTATAAGGCACAACAGCTGGGATACAATTCAAAAGTAATTGCAAGTGGCCGTTTTGTAAATGACGAAATGCCAAGGTATGTAGCAAAGAAAATCATTCAGCATATTATTAAGCATGCACCCAATCCTTCTGCAGCAAAAGTGCTGGTGCTGGGAGCTACGTTTAAAGAAAATGTATCTGATATCCGCAATTCAAAAGTGGCAGATATGGTGAAGGGACTGCTGGAGTATAATGTATCAGTTGATTTTGTTGACCCGTATGCAGATGCGGCTGATGTAAAACATGAGTATGGGTTAACAATGATTCCTGCAATAGGGAAGGGATACGATGCTGTAGTAATGGCGGTTGCACATGATCAATATAAAGAGTTTACTGAAGAGTTTCTGTTAAGCATTTCTAATCAGAATGCTTTGTTTGCCGATCTGAAAGGCATTTACCGAAATAAAATTTCTAAACTGAAATACTGGAGTTTATGAAAAACCAATTAAAAAAAACAATTTTAGTAACCGGCGGTGCCGGATTTATTGGCAGCCATGTTGTTCGCCTGTTCGTTAATAAATATCCCGAATACAAAATTGTAAATGGCGATGCATTAACCTATGCAGGTAATCTTGAAAATCTGAAAGACATTACTGCAAAAGATAATTATGTGTTTGAGAAAATGGATATTACTGATGAAGCAAAAGTTGCAGAACTTTTTGATCAGTATCATTTTGATGCAGTGATTCATCTTGCAGCTGAAAGTCATGTTGACCGCAGTATAATGGATCCTTTATCATTCGTTAAAACAAATGTACTGGGAACAGCTATACTGCTCAATGCAGCCCGTAAAGATTGGGCCGGTAACCATGAAGGAAAACTCTTCTATCATGTATCAACTGATGAAGTATATGGTTCATTAGGTGAAACAGGATTCTTTACCGAAGAAACCCCTTACGATCCGCATTCACCCTACTCGGCATCAAAAGCAGCTTCTGATCATTTTGTGATGGCATATTATGATACATATGGTCTTCCTGTTGTGATGAGCAACTGTTCAAACAATTATGGCTCACATCATTTTCCTGAAAAATTAATTCCACTCTGTATCCACAATATCAAAAATAATAAACCCCTTCCTGTTTATGGAAAAGGTGAAAATGTAAGAGATTGGTTGTTTGTGGAAGACCATGCAAGAGCGATTGATACAATTTTTCATAATGGAAAATTAGGACAGAGTTATAATGTTGGCGGTTTTAATGAATGGAAGAATATTGACCTTGTACAAGTACTCTGCAAAATCATGGATAAAAAATTAGGAAGAGCAGAAGGAGAAAGCGCTAAGCTCATTACTTATGTAAAAGACAGGGCAGGCCATGATCTTCGCTATGCAATTGATGCAACCAAACTCAATAAGGAATTGGGATGGTCGCCTTCATTACAATTTGAAGAAGGCCTGGAAAAAACGATTGACTGGTATCTGAATAATGAAGAATGGATCAATCATGTAACCAGCGGTGATTATCAGCATTTTTATGCTGACCAGTATGTTAAGCGATAATTATTGTTTTCAATAAACTTGCTTTTGTGTTCATCATGTTTAATTTGTTTTATGCCATTTACACATACACAGTTTCCTGATTTAGTTGTATTTGAACCAAAAGTATTTGGTGACGACAGGGGCTATTTCTTTGAGTCGTATAATAAACAGATGTTTGCCAGTAAAGGGTTTGATCATGACTGGGTGCAGGATAATCAATCCAGCTCTGTTTATGGTGTAATTCGTGGATTACATTTTCAAAAAGGTGAACATGCACAGGCAAAATTAGTACGTTGTTTAAGAGGTGCCATTTTAGATGTAGTGGTTGATCTCAGAAAAAATTCTCCAACCTTCAAACAGGTTTATTCAATTGAGTTAACGGCAGAAAAGAAAAATACATTACTTGTGCCAAGGGGATTTGCACATGGATTTTCTGTATTGAGCGATATGGCTGAAGTGATGTATAAATGTGATCACCTGTACAGTAAAGAAAGTGAAGGAGGTTTATTATATAACGATCCTTCTTTACAAATCGACTGGGGAATCCCTTCGGGCAAAGAAATCGTTTCAGATAAAGACAAATTGAATCCCATGCTCGCTGATTTAGCAGAGGATAGTTTCTTTTAATAATATGCAGTATGGAAAAGCCCTCTGTTCTTGTTACCGGAAGTAATGGGCAGCTCGGAAAAGAGCTGCAGGTTTTAGCAGAAAGCTATCCGCAATTCCGTTTTGTATTTGCTTCACGTGAAGATTTGAAACTTCATCATTATGGATTGGTTGAGAATTTCTTTTTAGCAACAAAGCCGCAGTATTGTATCAACTGTGCAGCATATACAGCTGTTGATAAAGCAGAAAGCGAAGTTGATATGGCCACGCTGGTGAACGGAGAATCAGTAGGTAACCTTGCAGCTGTCTGTAAAAAGTATCAAACAAAGTTGATTCATATTTCTACCGATTATGTGTTTAATGGAGAAAGTGAAATTCCTTATAAAGAGGATGATTCAACTAGTCCTATCAATACATATGGTGTTTCTAAACTTAAGGGTGAACAATTATGTATGCAGGAAGATCCTGATGCGATTATCATCCGTACTGCATGGGTATATTCTTCTTTCGGAAACAATTTTGTAAAGACGATGATGCGTTTAATGAATGAACGCAATGAGTTAAATGTTGTAAGCGACCAGGTTGGTTCCCCTACCTATGCTGCTGATCTTGCAAAAGCAATTCTTTCTATTATTTCATCAGGGAAATGGCAGTCAGGAATTTATCATTACAGTAATGAGGGAAAGATCAGCTGGTATGAATTTGCACAAGCTATTAAAAATATAACAGGCAGTAAAGCCATAGTGCATCCAATTGAAGCAGCACAGTATCCAACACCGGCAAGGCGCCCCCATTTTTCTTTACTGAATAAAGAAAAAATAAAGTCTGCTTATCATTTATCCATTCCTGATTGGAAAGAGAGTCTTGCAGCCTGCATTGATCTGTTATTAAAAAAATAATATTTCTCTTTTCGGTTTATTACATACACAAACAATTAACTGTTTCCCGTTGGCTCTGCTGTGTCCCTGCCATTCATCACTGTTAATCTTCCCGTAACAATCCCTTAACGCTCTGTAAACATTGTAACTGCAATTTGCGCCCTTATTGCATGTGAAGGTGAGACATGCTGCATTAATTCTTAAACCAAAACTTACAAGATGAAATTTCGGGTAACAACATCAGTTTTCTTTTTTCTTGTTCTCTTTTCTGCTAATGCATTTTCGCAGGTAACAAAAAAAGAAAGCAGCGCAGCTTTAATAGTTGTTTCTGGTACCGTAAAAGATGCAGAAACAAATGCAACTGTAGCAGGCGTAACTATCAGCCAGGATGGAAAGAGAGCATTAGCCAGCACTAAAGAAGATGGAACATTTAAAGTAACTGTTGCTAAAGGAGCAGTGCTTGTTTTTACTGCTGTGTCTTATATTGAGCAAAGAGTAAAAGCAACAGGAAATGAAACAGACAGGGAAATTTTGCTTTCGCATGAATCAAAAGAGCTGGAAGGAGTAGTTGTAACAGCACTAGGTATAACCCGAAAACAAAAAGCATTGGGTTATGCAGTTCAGAATATCAACAATGCAGAACTCACCGACGCAAAATCAAACAACTGGTCGAGTGCATTATCAGGCAAAGTGGCCGGGTTAAGTTTATTGTCACCTGGTTCAGGCCCATTCAATTCAACACGTATCAGTTTGCGGGGGATGTATCATTGAATCCGGATGGCAACAATGCATTGATTGTTATTGATGGCATTCCAAAGAATAGTGGCATGACAAGTGGTGGTGTAAGTAATGCATATGGAGCAGGTTCAGGTAATGATATTCCAATTGATTTTGGTAATGGTATTGCTGATCTTAACCCTGATGATATTGAAAGTATCACTGTATTAAAAGGTCCGGGTGCAACAGCATTGTACGGCAGCCGTGCTGCAAACGGGGCTCTGATCATTACTACGAAATCAGGTGCAAGAAAAGATAAAGGAATTGGTATAACCTTCAACTCCAATACAAGTGTTAATACTGTATTAAGGTGGCCCGACTATCAATATGAATATGGTCAGGGCACTGGTAAAGCACTTAACAGCAATGGTGAAAAATATTATTCATATGGAGCAACGGCCGATGGTGCAAGTACCAGCGGCACGTCAAGCGCTTATGGACCAAAGTTTAATGGACAGAATTATTTTCAATATGATCCTTCAAGGCAAGGAGCAGGTTTAACACGCAGTTTGTGGCAACCATATACTAATAATATCAGCGATTTTTGGAGAACGGGTTATACACTCTCTAATAATCTATCAATTGAAGGTGGTAATGACAAAGGTTCTGCACGTGCATCCATTACACATACAAAGAATGAATGGATCATGCCCAATACCGGATTCGAACGAATCAATGCTGCATTCAGCACAAACTATAAAGTATCGGATCGTTTAAAAATTACAGCTAAAGTAAATTATACCAATAAGCAAAGTGATAATGTGCCGGGTACCGGCTATAACAATCAATCCATTGCTTACTTCATGATTTTCCAGAATCCTAATGTGGATCTGAACTGGTATCGTGACCGTTGGAAGTTTGGTTTGGAACAGGTTGATCAGGTACATCCATTCAGTTCATTTATCGATAATCCTTTTTTGATTGCATATGAAATGACCAACTCTGTTAACAACAATAACATGATAGGAAATTTTGCTGCTACATTCCAGGTGTCGAAAAAATTGGATGTAATGATCCGTTCAGGTATTGATATGACGGGAGAGCAACGTCAGCAACGTCGTCCATTCAGCACAGCAAATTTTTTAAGAGGATATTTTAAACAACAGAATATTACCGATTATGAAGTGAACTCTGATGTGCTGCTAACTTACCGGGATAAGATAGCCGGTGTTATAGATATTACTGCTTCGGCTGGCGGTAATCTCATGAGTCATAAATATAATCGTATAGATGCATATGTTGATGGGTTGGTAATACCTGCTGTGTATAAATTATCAAATGGCTCAGGTACGCCTATTGTTACGGCAACCGACCGTAACGAAAAAGTAAACAGTTTGTACGGACTGGCATCATTCAGTTACCAGGGGAAATATTTTCTTGATATAACAGGAAGAAATGACTGGGCGAGCACATTGCCCGTTGCTAATAATTCATTCTTCTATCCATCAGTGAATACCAGTTTTATTCTGAGTGATATTTTTAAGCTGCCGGCATTTGTTTCGTTTGCAAAAGCACGTGTATCATTTGCACAGGTTGGTAATGATACTGATCCGTATAAAACAAGAAAATATTATGGTACAAGTGAATTTGCTTCATCAGGCTCAGTACCAACAACATTACCTAATGCAAACCTGAAACCTGAGATATCAACAAGCACAGAAGCTGGTCTTGAGTTACGTTTTTTGCAAAGCCGTTTGAATATTGATCTCACAGTATATAATAACATTACCCGCAACCAGATATTGGAAGTGCCGCTTGATCCAACAACAGGATATACAAAAGCTGTGTTGAATGCAGGTGCAGTTCGCAACAGGGGCGTTGAAGTTGTAATAACTGCACAACCGGTAAAGCTCCGCAATTTTAAATGGAGTACTACTGTTACATGGTCGAAAAACCAGAACCGTGTTTTAGAATTGGCTGAAGGTATGGGAGGCAAGATGGATCTTGCATACGGTGGTAATGCAACTATACAGGCAAAAGTAGGAGGCACAACAGGTGATTTATATGGTTTTGGATTTGTACGTTCGCCTGAAGGTGCTGTTGTTTATACAGCTGATGGTTTACCGGCCCGCCCTTCAGATATTCAATACATCGGTAATGCATATGCTGATTGGAAAGCCGGTTGGAGAAACGAGTTCTCTTACAAATCATTCCGCTTTAGTTTTCTTTTTGACGGGCAGTATGGTGGCATCATCTATTCGCAAACACATCATAAAATGACTGAGCAGGGAAAGCTTAAACATACATTGAGAGGCAGGGAAGAAAATTATATTATTGGTGACGGTGTGGTGTTTGATGCAGGCAGTAACAAGTACGTTCCAAACACAAAGAAAGTGTTACCGGTTGATTATTATGTAGAGTATTACCGTCGTGCAAATGTGGAAGCAAATTCTTTTGACGCATCTTATCTCAAATTGCGTGAAGCAAGGTTTGAATATTCAATTCCCGCAAAAGCATTGGGTAAGAGTTTTGTGAAAGGGGCTTCTTTTGCTATCTATGGCCGTGATCTTTTAATGATCACCAGCTTCCCCATCTTTGATCCTGAAACTGCAGCACTAAATGGTTCTACTTTAATGCCAGGTGTTGAAATGGGACAAATGCCTTCAACACGTACAATGGGTGTAAACCTCACGTTCAAATTCTGATACCAATCAAACATTAACAACAGTTAAAATGAAACATACTTTAAAGCTTACAGCATTCATTCTGCTTACAAGCATCAGCATCATTTCATGTACAAAGGATTTTGAAACCATTAATACTGATCCGAACCGTATTGATCAGATCAGTCCGGGGACACTGCTTAACCCGATCATTTATACCGTTGCAGGTTATAATATGCAGCGTTGTGATGATATTACTTTTAACCTCATGCAGGTGGTATTGCCTTTTCCCAGTGCTACCGGTGGGTTGCATCGTTATGATATTTCTGAGAATGCAGGTAATGGTACATGGAATACTTATTATCTCTGGCTCAACAATGTTCGGGAAATGTATAATGCATCTGTAAAAGTAGAAGATAAGAACTATCAGGCCATTGCACTTACACTCAATGCATGGATATATTCTAATCTCACCGATTGTTTTGGTGATGTGCCTATGACAGAAGCGTCAAAAGCAGAAGAAGGTATCCTTCATCCTAAATTTGATTCACAAAAGGAAATTTATACTGCGTTGCTTGCAAGCCTCGATTCTGCCAACAACCTGTACAATACGTCCAAGAGTATGCTATATGGCACAGAAATACTCTACGGTAATAACGTAACTAAGTGGAAAAAATTCACGAATTCGTTGCGTATGCGTTTGTTATTACGCTTATCGAAACGTACAGAAGTGGGATCTTATACTTTATTAAAAGCGATGATGGATAATCCATCAAAGTACCCGGTATTCAGCAGCAACGATGATGGTGCTTCATTAAAACTTACTGGTATTACACCCTTAGCATCACCTTGGGGCAGACCAATAGATTTTACAACATTCCGTGCCGCAGCAAAATTTTTTCTCGACAGTTTAAATGCCTTTAACGATCCACGCCGGGCAAAATTTACAACGCAGGCAAAAAATTCAAGTGGTACAACAAATATTGGGTATATGGGAATCCCCAGCGGTTACACTGGCAGTGAATCACAATTCACTTATATTCCTTCCAATGTAAACGTAGCGTTGGTAACTGCATCTTCTGCGTCCGTTATACCTATGAGTGTGGTGGTGATGCCTTATGCTGAAGTGGAATTTATTAAAGCCGAAGTAGAGTTTCAGCAGGGTAATCATGCGGCTGCTAAAACAGCTTATGAAAAAGGAGTGAAGGCTTCAGTAGAACAATGGGGTGCTGTAATGCCGGCTGATTATTTTACGAACCCAACTTATACAGAAGCTACAGCATACAACAATACATTGCATCGTATCTTACTGCAAAAATATTATGCGCTTTTCTTTGTAGATTACCAGGCCTGGTTCGAACACAGACGTACGGGTATGCCGGTGCTCCCTGTCAGTGCAGGCATAGCAGGTAAGCAAATGCCTACACGATTTAAATACCCGGTCAATATCCGTTCAATGAATCCGGATAATTACAAGAAAGCAGTGGAAGCAATGGGTGGTGATGAAAACACAACTAAGGTTTGGTGGGAAAAATAAATTGAACAGAACTAAATACAACCAATGAAACGGAAAGATTTTTTAAAGGCCTTTGGCATGGCTGGTACAGCGCTTACATTATCGCCTGTGTTTGCAGGAGCTGCCGGCATTGTTCAGCCAATTGGTAAAGATGTACGCAACATAACACTGCGTGGAAAAGTACACGCATCAGGGAACGGTATTGCAGGTGTTGCAGTAACAGATGGCTTGAATGTAACAGTAACAGATAAGAATGGGAATTATGAATTACTGAGTATCAGTACTGCGTTATTTGTGTATATCAGCGTTCCTTCCGGTTATGCATTTAATCATGAGAAAGGAATCGCAAGATTTTATGAACCTGTTATTACTGAAGCTGCCGGTTTTAAAGCTGATTTTGCATTGGAACAATTGACCATAGATGATAAGCAGCATTATTTTGTTGTGTGGGCCGACACACAAATGATTTCACAAGATGATGTAGCCCAGTTGAAGGCACAATCTGTTCCTGATCTGCAACAACTTGTTGCATCTTACCCAAAGAACAGTTTGTTTCATGGTATTGGTTGTGGCGACCTTGTGTGGGATAAGTTTGAATTGTTTGCGGGTTACAAAGAAGCCATTGAAATGACTGGTGTTACTTTCTTCAATGTTATCGGTAATCATGATATGGATCTGGATGCACGTACAGATGAACTTTCGTCCAAAACGTTTAAAAAGCAATTCGGCCCAACTTATTATTCATTCAATCGTGGCGAATTGCATTATGTAGTGTTAGATGATGTATTCTTTATCGGCACAGGTAAAAAGTATATTGGCTATATTACTGAAGAACAATTACAATGGCTTGAACAGGATCTCCGGTACATTAAACCCGGAACAACTGTTGTTGTAAGTTTACATATTCCTACTAACACAGGAGCAGCACGCCGCAATAAAAAAGAAGCAGAGCTTGGTTCAAATGTGGCGAACAGGGAACAGTTGTTTAAGATACTTGCTCCATATAAAGTACACATTATGTCGGGGCATACACATTTCAATGATACATGGGAAACAGGAAATATAATGGAGCATAACCACGGTACTGTGTGCGGAGCATGGTGGACCGGGCCAATTTGTGGTGACGGAACTCCCAGTGGTTATGGTGTATATGAAGTAAAGGGAAGTGATGTGCATTGGTATTATAAATCAACCGGATTGCCTAAAACACATCAGTTGAAGGTGTATAAAAAAGGCAGCTCCAAAGATTTCCCTGATGAAATTGCAGTTAATGTTTGGAACTGGGATGACAAATGGAAAGTAGAATGGTTGGAAGATGGAGTACTGAAGGGAAAAATGGAACAACGTGTGGCACTGGATCCAATGGCTGTAGAGTTGTATGGCGGCCCCGAGTTGCCAAAAAAGCACAGGTTTGTAGAGCCAACCCTGGCTGATCATATATTTTTTGCAAAGCCATCTCTAAATGCAAAAGAAATAACTGTAAGGGCAACCGACCGGTTTGGAAATGTATACAGCGAAGAAATAGTTGTATAATAATAGCCGGAACGATATAAAATCAAAAAAACCTCCGCATTGCGGAGGTTTTTTGTTGGCCTACCTGGATTCGAACCAAGACAAACAGAACCAAAATCTGTCGTACTACCATTATACTATAGGCCAATCTCCCTTTCAGGCTTGCCCAACGAAGCATTTGCGTAGTTGGGGGCTGCAAAAATAAGGGGCTTCGACAGATGAACCAAAATTTTCTGAATCAGCCTATACATTGTCTTCTCTTGCTTTTAATTCTTTTATTTTATCCAGTGCTCCTGCAACAACATCGCACATGATCGTATAAAGTGCACCATGAACTGGATTGGCATAAATATATTCCAGCGCTTCATTTTCATTGGCAATTACTTTTGTTGGAAGTGTTGGATTTACTTTATCAACTCCTTCTTTCAGTAATGCAATGATTTCATCAGCTGAACGTCCCCTTAAATTTTTATCGCAGCGGATGATGATTTCATCAAAACAATGCGCACTGATTTCTCCCAGTTCACGGATATCTTCATCTCTTCGGTCGCCTGTTCCGCTAATGACACCGATCTTGGTTTTATAATCCAGCTTACTGATGAAATCACAAAGCAAACGAAGCCCATGTGGATTGTGTGCAAAGTCAGCAAGGAAAGTATAATTCTTAAAGTAGAAAAAATTTAAACGACCCGGTGTTAAACTTTCACCAGGAATAAATGTTTGCAGTCCCTGCCTGATATCATCAATTGAAATATCCCTGTACAGGTAAGTGGCAAGCACAGCAGGTAAACAATTGGCGATATTATGTACTGCTTTCCCTTCATAGGTTAATGGGATGTCCTTTGCCTGCATCACTCTTATTTTCCGTGTGCCTTTCATGATGCTGATAAATCCATTTTCAAACACAGTTGCCAAACCTCCTTTTGCACAATGTTCTTTAATGCGTGGATTGTTTTCATCCATACTGAATAATGCAACATTGCATTTCAGATTATCTTTTATGGCATATACCAAATCATCTTCTGCATTTAAAATAGCGTAGCCATGCGGGAAAACAGTTTCAGGAACTACCGCTTTTACTTTTGCCATTTGCTCAACGGTATAAATTCCACCAAGACCGATATGATCGGCAGCTACATTGGTTACAATTGCAACATCACAATTCTGAAAAGCTAATCCTGATTTTAAAATGCCGCCTCTTGCACATTCGAGTACAGCAAAATCAACTGTTGGATCTTTTAATACAAACGTGGATGATATTGGTCCGGTGCAATCACCCTTCATCATTAAATGATTTTGAATATAAACGCCATCACTTGTAGTGTAACCAACTTTTTTTCCGGCACTTTTTGCAATATGTGCTGTTAGCCTGGTTGTGGTTGTTTTGCCATTTGTTCCTGTTATCGCTATGATAGGAATACGCCCAACACTTCCTTTAGGAAATAACATGTCAATCACCGGCTCTGCTACATTACGTGGCAAACCAACTGCGGGGTCAATATGCATACGGAAACCAGGTGCTGCATTTACTTCAAGAATAGCACCGCCATTTTCATTTACCGGAGTTCGAAGATCAGTAGCCATGATATCGATACCACAAATATCTAAACCAATAATTTTGCTGATGCGTTCACACCTGAAAATATTGGCAGGATGTACTTCATCTGTTACATCAGTTGATGTGCCGCCTGTTGACAGATTTGCTGTTGTTTTTAATAACACCAATTCATTTTTTGGCGGAACAGTTTCAAGTGTATAACCTTTTTCTTCCAGCATTTTCATGGTGCTGCCATCAACCGTAATTTGAGTTAATACTTTTTCATGGCCATAACCTCTGCGTGGATCCTTATTGGTTTCATCCAGCAGCCATTGAATGGTATGTTCTCCATCACCAATAACACTGGCAGGTGTACGTAAAGCAGCACAAATAAATTTATGATTGATAACAAGAATACGAAAATCAAAGCCTGTAATAAACCGTTCAACAATCACGCTGCGGCTGTACACTTTAGCAGCTTCAAATGCTTTTAATGCCTGTTCTCTTGTGGTAATGTTGGTGGTATTTCCTTTCCCATGATTACCATCAATGGGCTTGATCACCAAAGGATAACCAAACTTTTCAATCGCTTCATCCAAACCAACTTCTGTACGCACAACCGTTCCTCTTGGTACAGGAATTTCAGCAGCCTCCAGTAACATTTTTGTTTCTTCTTTATCGCAGGCAATATCAACGGCAATATTCGAAGTTGTGGAAGCGATGGTTGCACGGATTCTTTTTTGATGAACACCATATCCTAATTGAACAAGACTTTGTTTATTCAAACGGATATAAGGGATATTCCGCTTCAATGCTTCTTCAACAATACATCCTGTTGATGGGCCAAGCCTTGTATCTTCTCTGATCTCTCTCAGCTTCTGGATATCCTCATCTAAATTATATTCCACAGCATCAGCCAATGCCTGTGCAATTCTTACCGCCGCCTTGGCGGCGTACACACCTGCATCTTCTTCTAAATAAGTAAACACAACATAATACACGCCTTCTTTTTCATTGGCACCTCTTGTGCGTCCGAAGCCTGTATCCATCCCGGCCAATGTTTGCAGTTCCAGCGCCACATGTTCAATTACATGACCCATCCAGGTACCTTCTTTTACTCGCTCAAAAAAGCCACCCGGTTTGCCCACACTGCAACGGTGTTCGTACATACTTGGAAATAATTTTTCCAAACGTTCCAAAAAACCGGGAATCTCATTGGTTGGCTTTTGCTCCATCTCTTCCAGGTCAAGTTTCATCTGGATCAGCTTGTTACGGCGAACACTCCAGTAATTGGGGCCACGCAGGATTTTTATTTCAAGAATTTTCATACTCAGTAATTTAGGTTGATGGGAAATCCGAATATATCGAATTTTATCCGATGCTGTGAATGAAAACAGTCTCTTCATCCGAAATATTTTCCCTTATTTTGTACCTAACCACAAAATACTTGTATTGCAGTATCCAAAAGGAAAGCTCATCGCAATAGGCGGCGCAGAAGATAAAGGAACCGATCAGGAAGCGGGTGAAATTAACCGCAACAATCTCAATTTTTTTGAACTGGGTATTCTCAAACGTGTTGTTGAAGAAGCAGGCGGCATTGATGCACGTATTGAAGTGATTACAACTGCTTCAACTATACCTTTGGAAGTGGGCGATAACTATATGAATGCCTTCGGTAAGATAGGCTGTACCAATATTGGTGTGCTGCATATCCGTAACAGGCAGGATACGGCAAATCCCGAATACATTGAACGTATCAGCAAATGTGATGCAGTGATGTTTTCAGGAGGTAACCAGTTGCGTTTAAGTGTAACTGATGGCGGAACGGAATTTTTAACCATTCTGAAAAAACGTTATCAGGAAGAAGAAGGATTTGTAATTGCAGGAACTTCAGCTGGTGCCATGGCAATGAGCAAGACGATGATTTATGAAGGCAATGCTGCCCGTGCTTATCTGAAGGGCGAAGTAAAAATGACAACGGGTTTAGGTTTTATTGACAGTGTAATCATTGACAGCCATTTTGAAAAGCGTGGTCGTTTTGTACGATTGACGCAGGCAGTTGCAACAAATCCGGCATGTATCGGAATTGGTTTGGGAGAAGACACAGGGATGCTGATTACTGGTGGAAATAGAATGGAAGCAATTGGAAGTGGGTTGGTGATCATTATTGACGGGCATGATATTCTGCATTGCAATGTTGCTGATATTCCTGACGGGAATCCGATCAGCATTGAGAACCTGAAAGTTCATTTATGTGAAAAGGGAAATGGTTACCTCGTAAAAGAGCGTTTATTTTTAATGGAGGCAAGCGATGGTTCAGTAATTAAAAAACAGGTTGATGTTGAATAAGAAACAGGTTGTATTGGTTTAATAACTATTTGAATTTTTATTTATGAAAAAGTTGATGTTTGTTCTGCCCCTTTTTATGCTCGTAGCTTTTACAAAACAGGATAAAATAAAAGTGATCTTCTTTGGTGATTCCATTACCCAGGCAGGTGTAAATCCGGGCGGATATGTTGTCCGTATTGACAGCATGAGTAAAGCACAGGGAAAAACGAATTATGAATTTATTGGTGCCGGTATTGGAGGTAATAAAATTTATGATCTGTATCTCCGTATGGAAAACGATGTGCTTTCCAAAAAACCTGATGTTGTTGTAATTTATATTGGTGTTAATGATGTGTGGCATAAAAGTTCATCAGGCACAGGAACAGATGCAGACAAATTTGTAAAATTCTACCAGGCCATCATTGACAAACTGAAGGCGCAAAATGCGAAAATTATTTTGTGTACTCCTGCAGCAATAGGCGAGAAGACTGATTTCAGTAATTCACAGGATGGTGATTTGAATGAGTACAGCAAGATCATCCGTTCGTTAGCAACAAAGAACTCTTTACCACTTGTTGATCTGCGACAGGCATTTCTTGATTACAATCTTAAAAACAATGCGGCCAATAAAGACAGAGGTATTCTCACTACTGACCGTGTTCACTTAAATTCAAACGGCAACCAGTTGGTTGCCGATGAAATATGGAAAGCCATTCAGGTCCTTTAAAGTGCTTTTACTAAATAGTAATTCTTTTTACCTTTTTGCACAAGCAGGTATTTGCTGTGCAGTAAAATGGAAGCATCCACTTTAAATTCAATTCCTTCAACTTTTTTCCGGTTGATGCTTACTCCACCTCCCTGCACTGTTTTTCTTGCTTCACCTTTACTGGGGAAAATGGTTGTTTCAGCTAAGAAAGAAACAATATCAATTCCTTCGGTTAACTTATCAGCTGCAAAGTCAAATTTCACCACACCTTCCATGCCTTCCAGGTCTTCTACGCTTAAGCTCTCTGCAGGTGCAGTTTGATTGGCGAATAATTTCTCTGTTGTTTCAATGGCTGCTATTAATTCTTCTTCGCCATGTACAAATTTTGTTACTTCTTCAGCCAAACGTTTTTGCAGTATTCTTTTTGAAGCATCCTGTTTGTGTGCATTGATCAATGCATCAACTTCTTCTTTCGAAATGAAAGTAAAAATTTTGATCCATTTTTCTGCATCTGCATCACCAGCATTTAACCAGAATTGATAGAACTGGTATGGACTAGTTCTGTTAGCTCCCAGCCAAACAGTTCCTGATTCTGTTTTGCCAAACTTGCCACCATCTGCTTTTGTAATCAAAGGACAGGTAAATGCAAATGCCTCACCACTTGCTTTTCTTCTGATCAATTCAGTACCTGTAACAATATTTCCCCACTGATCGCTTCCACCCATCTGCAACTTGCAGTTTTTGTTTTCATAGAGCCAGAGATAATCATAACCCTGCAACAACTGGTAGGCAAACTCAGTGTAACTGATTCCTGTATCTCCTTCAATTCGTTTCTTCACACTATCCTTGCTCATCATATAATTAACCGTAATGTGCTTGCCAATGTCACGAAGAAAACCAATGAATGAAAATTCTTTCATCCAGTCATAGTTATTCACCAACTCGGCACTGTTGCTTTTGCCGGGTGTAAAATCAATGTATTGTGAAAGCTGATCTTTTAATGCCTGAACGTTATGGGCCAGTGTTACCTCATCCAGCAAATTTCGTTCTTCGCTTTTTCCGCTGGGATCTCCAATCATTCCTGTCGCCCCGCCGACAAGTGCAATGGGTTTATGACCGTAGTTTTGAAGATGGCGGAGCAGCAAAACCGGAACAAGATGTCCAATATGCAGACTGTCGGCAGTCGGGTCGAACCCAACATAACCAGAAGTTGGTTCTTTGGTCAGTTGTTCTTCGGTTCCGGGCATCATATCCTGGATCATACCCCTCCATCTCAGTTCTTCAATCAGATTCATGTGTTTTTGTCTGTTTTTTGGCAAAAGTAGGGCAGAGGAGCTCATATTGGTAAAAATGGGCAATAAACATTGAAAATCAACGTTTCGATTAACTGGCAGTCTCTTAAACAGTAGTTGACTTTGGGGAAGATAATGTTTACATTTGTTCTACCCTAAGCAGCCTTCTTAATAAGAAGAGACTCTTTAAAACTAATTGTTTACCTGAAAACTGACCGGATGATAAACCGATTCATCTCTTGTTTAACCGTTACCCTGCTTCTCTGCAGTTCTGTATACTCTCAATTCAGAAAATATTCCAACGAATTTTTAAATATAGGTGCGGGTGCCCGTGGCTTGGCAATGGGTGGAGCGCAGGTTGCTTCCGTTAGTGACGCAACAGCTGGCTATTGGAACCCCGCAGGTTTAACAGGCGTTAAAAACAATCCTACACTTTCTTTAATGCATGCTGAATATTTTGCCGGTATCGGTAAATATGATTTTGGTGCACTTGCAATCCCTGTTGCAAATAACAAAAGAACAATTGGAATCTCTTTTCTGCGCTTTGCCGTAGATGATATTCCGAATACACTTTTCCTGGTTGAACCTGATGGCAGCATTAATTATAATAACATCAAGTCATTTTCATCGGCTGACTATGCATTTCTGCTTTCAGTAGCACAGAAAATCAGGGAAACAAAAGATAAAACGATCAGTATGGGAATGAATGCAAAAGTCATTCACAGGAGTGTGGGCAGTTTTGCAAAAGCATGGGGTTTTGGTTTGGATCTTGGTTTTCAGATGAAAGGTGAGAACTGGTCGTTTGGCGCTGCAGCAAGAGATATTACAACAACTTTCAACTCCTGGTCATTTACATTTACTGAGCGTGAAAAAGAAGTACTGTACTTAACAAACAATGATATTCCAATAAAATCAACTGAATTAACTGCTCCACGTTTAGTTATCGGAGGATCTTACGATTTCAGACTGGGAAAAGGAATTAAGTTGAAAACTGAAGCGAACCTTGAATTAACGTTTGATGGACAGCGCAGTAACCTGATCAGTTCAGATGCAGTTAGTGGCGATCCACGTATTGGCGCAGAATTAAATATTAAAGATGTTTTCTTCTTACGTGGTGGTGTTTATAATTTCCAAAGAGCACTTGCTGATGGAGATACACTCAATCAAAAGAAAGTGTGGATTTATCAGCCAGGAGCAGGAGCAGGATTTAAATTAGGCAGTTCTTTTTTTGTTGATTATGCCTTCACCAATCTTGCCAATCAATCGAATCCTTTGTATACCCATATTGTTTCTTTACGTCTCGACCTTTTGAAAACGAATAAGAATCCAAAGAAAAAAACCAATAAATCAAGATGAAACGATTTTTACTCTCCGCCATCATTTTGCTGATTGCCTTCACAGGCATCAGGGCCCAGAGCTTCATGAATGAATGGATCGACTTCAATAAAACTTATTATAAGTTTAATATAGGGTCAACGGGTGTATACCGTATTTCTCAGGCACAGCTTGCCTCAATGGGTATTCAGTCTGCAGATGCTGCACATTTTCAGCTTTGGCGTCATGGAAAGCAAATTCCTGTTTATACATCTGTGTCAGCAGGAACGATACCAGCAAATGGGTTTATTGAGTTTTGGGGTGAGGCAAATGACGGGAAATGGGAAAAGAGAATGTTTATTGAGCCACAGTACCAGATCAATGATAAATGGAGTTTGTACACAGATACAGCTGCTTATTTTCTAACAGTTAATACTTCAGCCGGGGCCAATCTGCGGCTTGTTCAAACAAATAACGATTTAAGTTCCGCTTTACCTGCCGAATCTTATTTCATGCATAAAACGGCACTTTATTACCGTGCTACTATTAACCCTGGTTTTGGTGCTGTAGTGGGAAGTACTGTGTATTCATCATCTTTTGATGAAGGTGAGAGTTGGACAAGTTCAGCTTTCAGGCCGGCAAACCCATTAGTGTCAACACAGAGTAATTTATATGTTGCTATGAGCGGGCCTAACGCAAGTTTGAAATTTTCTGCTGCAGGAAGAGCATTAAACACCCGTACAGTAAGAGCCACAATAAATGGAACTGCAGTTGCTGATATACAGATGAATTATTTTAATGCCATAATTGATGAATCGGCAACCAATATTCCCTTATCAGTAATCAGTTCAAATACAGCTAATGTTGAATTTAGAACAACTTCTGCAGAAGTAACTGATGCGATTGTTATTGGGATGTATGAATTAACATACCCCCGTCAGTTCAATTTTAACGGGCAGGCAAATTTTGAATTTGAAGTCGCAGCAAGCGCAACCGGAAATAATCTCATAATTGACAATGCTAATTTTGGTTCACAACCACCGGTGTTGTATGATTTGACAAATGGATTACGTATTACAGCTGCAGTACTTTCACCAACACAGGTTAGAGTAGTGCTGCCGCCCTCTGCTATTACAAGAAAATTAGTTTTAATCAGCCAGGAGCCAGCTAATATCAAGAGCGTTGCAGGGCCTTTTACTGCAAGAACATTTTCCAATTACGGTCTTACTGCTAACCAGGCAAATTATATTATTATTTCAAACCCGCTCTTATATAATGATGGAACTGGAGCAAACCAGGTAGAACAATACCGTTTATACAGAAACACTTCAACTGGTGGGGGATTTAATGCTAAAATTTTCAATGCACAGGATATTATTGATCAGTTTGGTTACGGGGTAAAAAACAATGCATATGCCATTAAGAATTTTCTCCGTTTTGCTTACAGCAGTTTTAGTGTAAAACCAGAGAACTGTTTGCTGATTGGGAAAGGGGTGATTTATACGAATTACAGAAGTGCTGAAAGCTCTTCAACAATTGATCAACTGAACCTTGTTCCTGTGTATGGAAGTCCGGCTTCTGATATGCAGATGGCTTCAGAAGATGGAAACATCGTGCCAAGAATACCAATAGGTCGTTTAAATGTAATCAACGGAAAAGAAGTGAAAGATTACCTTGAAAAAGTAAAACAATACGAATCCTATTACAATTCCAATTCCTGTAAAATTGAAGATGAAATATGGAAAAAGAATGTGATTCATGTAGGTGGTGCAAATGATTTCCTGGGCGAGCAGATCATGTTTTACCTGAGCCAGTTTTCAAACATTGTTAAGGATACATTATTTGGCGGAGATGTTTATTCTATACAAAAAACCGGAGTTGCTACAGTACAAACCGTTGCCAGTGAAAATATAAGCCGCTTGTTCCGGGAAGGGTTTTCATTACTCACTTATTTCGGGCACTCGTCACCAACAACATTAGAATATAATCTTGATAATCCTTCAGCTTATCCTGTAACAGGTAAGTATCCTGTATTTATGGTAAATGGCTGTCAGGCTGGTAATTTATTTTTATCTGACGCAACAAGACTTACAGGGAATATGATTATCAGTGAACGCTGGGTGCTTACGCCGCAACTTGGTTCAATTGCTTTCATAGCCAGTACACATCTAGGTATTGTGAATTATCTGAATTTATATACAGATGAATTTTATAATCAGGTTGCACATGATTCATATGGCCAGTCAATTGGTCATATCATGGCTAATGTAAACGATACTTTGATCAGACTGAATTCCTTTAATGATTTCTATGTAAGGATGCACCTTGAAGAAATTGCACTTCATGGCGATCCTGCTATTAAGTTTTACAGTTTTCAGAAACCTGATTATGCGATAGAATCGTCCATGGTAAAAGTGGCACCTGAGTTTATTTCTATAGCAGAAGATAAATTTAAAGTAAATGTAAAGATTGCAAATATTGGCAGAACGGTGAGTGATTCTGTACATGTGGTAATAACAAGAGAAATTCCCGATGGAACAAAGACCATTGTTTATGATCAAAAGATACGGGGTGTGCGAAATACTGATTCTATTGAACTGATATTGACAATTAATCCATTTACAGATAAAGGATCTAATAAGATAAATGTCTCGATTGATCCCGAAAATAATTCGGATGAAATTTGCGAAACCAATAATATTATCACAAAAGAGTTTTTTATTTTTGAAGATGAAATCCGGCCGGTTTATCCATATAACTATTCTATTATTAACAAACAGAATATTACTTATTACGCATCAACTGCAAATCCTTTAGGAACTATTCGTAAGTACTATTTTGAAATTGATACGACACAGAGTTTCAATTCATCCTTAAAGAAGATTGATTCTGTAAGTTCTATTGGAGGTTCTATTTCAATAAAACCTTCTGGTGTTAATTTTACTGACAGTGCAGTGTATTACTGGAGAGTGGGAATGCGTCCAGCAGAAACTTCTGCAGTTCTCTGGAATAATTTCAGCTTTGTATATATTGCCGGAACCGAAACAGGGTTTAATCAGTCGCATTACTATCAGCATCAGCAAAGCAGTTACAGGCAACTTTTCCTTGAGCCAGACAACAGAGTTTACAAATTTGATTCAACAATTGCAAGGTTGCAGGTAAGAACGGGTATTTATCCATATCACACTTCACCCAGCCTTGACGTTTCATTGAATTATAATTTCCTTGAGCGATATGGCTGCCGTTATGGGTCCTTCCAGTTTTATGTATTTGACGGAAAAACGTTACAGAATTGGAAAAACTGGTTACTTCCAAGTGGTGAAGGAAGATATCGCAGTGCTTCGCCGGCATGTAACTCGCCAACTGATCAGCGTTTATTCTTTGAATATTATTATCATGACCCCGCTTACCGTAAAAGAGCAATGGATTTTATGGATAGTGTGAAAGATGGGGATTATGTAGTGGTTACAAATTTGGGATGGGTACCCGGTCCTTTTGTAGACGCTTCTGTTTTGAAATCAGATGAGGTAACACTGGGTGCAGGGAACTCCATTTATCATAAATTCAAAAATGCCGGTTTTGGTTTAGTTGATTCTTTTAAGAATACGTTACCAATGATATTCATTTATAAGAAAAATGATCCATCATTTACACCAGTACAGCACATTGGCATCACAAATGAACAGATAACTGAAGTTGTTGAAATTCCCAGCTACTATACGTCAGGTAATATCGAGTCCCCGTGGTTTGGGCCATCAAAAAGCTGGAAAGAATTAATCTGGAAAGGAACTGACAGAGAGCCGTTGATGCCAGATACTACAAGTATCGACATTATTGGTAAAACCAGTTCAGGAATTGAATTATTGCTGGCAACTGTGAAGCAATTGAGAGATACCAGTTTAGCATTCATTAATCCGCTTTCATTTCCATATATTAAACTCCGCATGAATAATATGGATAACATGAACGTAACGCCACATCAGCTGAAATCGTGGATGATACTTGCGGATTATGTTCCTGAAGGTGCTGTTGCTCCAAACCTTACTTTCCGTTTTCAGGATACTGTTGAAGTAGGGCAGCCGCTCGACTTTGCTATTGCTTTCAAAAACGTAAGTGAAACAGCCTTTGACAGTTTGAAATTAAAACTGATTATTACCGACAGGAACAATGTGCCAAAGCAGATAATTCTTCCTAAAAAGAGACCATTGCTGGCTGGTGATTCAATTGTTGTAAGTTATCAGATTGATACAAAAGATCTGGCAGGATTGAACACTCTTTATTTAATGGTGAATCCGGATAATGATCAGCAGGAACAGTTTCTTTTCAACAACTTTGTGTTCAAAGGGTTTTACGTAAAACCTGATAACTATAAACCATGGCTGGATGTAACATTTGACGGAACGCACATTTTGAATCGGGATATCGTATCGTCGAAACCACATATTCTGGTGAAGTTGAAAGATGAAAGCCGCTTTATGGCATTAAGCGATACTGCAGGTATGAAAATTCAAATCCGTTATCCCGGTACAAATGGTGCAATAGTTGATTACAAACCAAATTCAGACAGTGTTCGCTTTACACCGGCTAATCTTACAAATAATAGTGAGAATGCTGCAACAATTGATTTATTCCCAACACTAAATGAAGACGGGGAATACGAGCTCACTGTTTCAGGTACTGATAGAAGCGGTAACAAGGCAGGGGATCTGGAATACAAGGTTGCATTCCAGGTAATCAATAAGCCAATGATCTCGAACCTGCTGAATTATCCCAATCCGTTTACAACCTCTACTGCATTTGTATTTACAATAACAGGTTCTGAAGTTCCACAGAATATCCGTATTCAGATTCTGACTATAACAGGTAAGGTTGTAAGAGAAATAACAAAGGCCGAGCTAGGTGCGTTAAGAGTTGGCCGGAACATCACTGACTTCAAGTGGGATGGAACTGATCAGTATGGCAATAAACTGGCGAACGGCATCTATCTCTATCGTGTCATTACAAATCATAATGGCAAGGCATTAGATAAATACAAAGCTACTGATGATAACACAGATCAATACTTCAATAAGGGCTATGGAAAAATGTACCTGATGAGGTAAACAATTTTTTTATAAGTTGCACCCGGCATGTTAAATTAACTGCCAGGTGTTTTTATACTGAATAATATAATGACAATTAATTTTTTTTTTCAAAAATTACTTTCCGGCTATTTCTACTTTGTTGGGCTGGTTGTTTTTTTTGTGTTGCACAGATGGAATGAGGTGTTTGACTTTTTAAGTTTCTGGGAGGTGTCGAAAATATTGTTCTCTCTGACAATTTTGATTCTTATTTACTTCTTTGCCGGCAAGGTAATTTTCCGAAATAAGAATAAATCTGCACTGTTTACACTATTGTCGTTTTCTCTCTTTCTGTTTTTTTCATTCGTGGAGGTTTGTTCAGCCTTCCTTGGAAAGGCGGGAGTTCATGTAAGTACCAAGTTATTTCTTGCCGGGTTGCTTTTTCTTTTATTTTTTGTCATTTTATTTCTGAAGAAGGAAAGGGTTAGAGGCTCAGTATATTTAAATGCTCTTTTTTTTTTTGGTTTTAGTTTTTTGAGATTACTCAATTAATGTGGAAGGGGGTTTCAAAAAAAGAATTGCAAAATGAGTTAATGATGGAAGTAAGCAAGACTGATTCTTTAAGGCCAAAACCATCTGTATATCTGATTTTGCTGGATGAATACGCTGGTGCTGAATCACTGGAAAAGTATTATGGATTTGATAACCGGTTATTTATTGGCCAATTGGAAGACTTAGGGTTTGTTGTTGCAAAGAAGGCTTTTGGAAATTATGATTATACAGTCTTATCTATTGCATCGATGCTGAATGGAGAATATCTGAAATTTCCCTCTAAGGAATCTGTTTACAGTAATGAGAATTATACGAATGCACTGAATGCCATTTATCAGAATAAAACCTTTCGTACGTTCAAAAAGCTTGGATATAAAACAGTTAACTATTCTCCGTTCCAAATTGAAGGATCTGAGTCAGAATATTCAAACAGTTATTTGCCGGCTAAATCATTACTGCTGCTGCACCCAACTGTGTTTGACGAAATTATTGAGCTGCTGCCATTTTATATTGCCAGGAAAATGAAAGAAAAAAAATGGCTGGCTAACATGTTTAAAGAAAAAATTGCGACGAATTATCGGTTGATTGAAAAAGTGGTTAATGAAAGTTCAAAGAGCGATAGTATTCCGTCATTTTATTACATGCATTTAATGATGCCGCATGCTCCTTTTGCGGTTGACAGCAGTGGAAATATTAATATGAGTTTTTTGGGAGCAAGTTCAATGAACACTGAAACAAAGCGGCAGGCATATTTTCAGTATCTCATTCATACAAATAAGGTAATACTCAGTTTTATCAGTAAACTGAGGAAGAATACAAAAGGAGAAGCTGTCATAATACTTACTAGTGATCATGGCTCAAGGGATCTTATGACAGCAGATGATACAGAATCAGGGTTTAATTCAATAAATGCCCTGTATTATCCGGGAAAAGATTCTCTGATATATGATGGCATAACAAATGTTAATCAATTCCGTATTTTATTTTCTGCAATCACGAACAAAAGAATACCTCTGTTAAAAGATTCTATTGTTGTAAAATAGAATCTTTTATTGTTGCCGGCAATAATAGTAAAGAAATCAGGAGCAGGACAAAAGCGATAAGGGAAACAGTCATCCATATTTTTATCTTGTCTGGACTGAACGAATAGGATACTGAATATGTTCCGGGTTTTGCAATATTGATCTTGCTGAATGCATTCAGGTAATTTTCCGGTTGAACTGATTGGCCGTTTAATGTGTACTTCCAGTGACTATAGTTTTGATATAAAAGAACAATACCCCCTGGGTGATGGGCAGTAAATTTTGCCCGTATATTATTAGGATTAAAAGCAAGCAGTTCAATTTTTGTATCTGATATGGTTGAAGAATCAGTAGTATGTTGAATCAGGATGCTGCTATCTGGCAAATTTGATGAAAAGAATAAGAAAGGGTTTTGCTCCAGAAAATGCATTACCTGTTGCTGAAAAATATATTGTTCATTTTTAAACTGAATAGGATAGGCAGCCTGTTTGTTTGTTCCAGGCTGTTTGTTGTAAAAACTCCATTTACCCAGCACATTTGTTATCCCGGCAATGCCTGAGTCGTTTAATGAAACGGGCTGTATTGCAGGAACAGGGATTCCAACGGGAGATGCATTCAAAAGTGTTTGGAGTTGTTTTGTACTTTTAGTGCCAACACCTGTAAATGGCAGGTTAATCAATGTGGCGACACAAAGGTCTATAACAACAATCAGCAAAAGGCGGTTGATTTTTTTCTGCAGAATATATTTTCTGATTAGTAAGAGTACAGACAATTGAATTAAACTCTGTATAACCAGCGCATCAAAGAAGCTTAGGTTATCTGCTATTGATTTAAATAAATCAATTACAGATAAATGGCCATCTGCGAATGATCTAAAGAATATGCTGTCTTTTGTAAAAATGATATTTAGTGCAGCCCAGGCAGCTACAAATAAGATAACCAATCCCAAAACTAAACTGAGTCTTTTGAATAACTTACTATCCCCATCTCCTTTTTGATAATACTGTAAATTATTTGCGGCAACAAGAATAAATGAGAATAAAGCAAAAACCCTGAACTCGCCATTCAATCTTACATAATTTAATAAAGGGAGGTATTTGAAACAAAGGGTATAAATGAAGTTGTTAGATGATAAAATGAGGAACAGGAACCGGCTATCAGAAAAAAATATGTATGGTTCTTCTTGCCTGTAAAAAAGTAAAAAAGAAAATCAGCAGTGTTAAACCAAAATAGGTGTTTCTCAAAGAAATATCGTTTCCAAAAAGGAATCATTTTTAACTGTTGAAAAGGGGAAAATAAAACTAATCCAGCTTTGAATTGAATTTGAGTTCATAACTGGAGTAGCCGAAATAATTTTCTCGCCACGGGTAATAAAAGGCAGAATTTCTGTGTAACTGATGATCAATCCTGAGCTAACAATGAGAAGCAATGCAATGAGCAGAAGAATTGGTTTAGAGAAATTCCAAAGTGTAATGGGCCGAATGCCTGATTTTCTGTTTGCGAAGTATGAGTAAATTGTGTATGCTGCAAAAAAGTAAATACTGCCGATAATGATGCCCGGGTGTGAAGATGAAATGAGCAGGTAAAATATAACTGCAGATAAGAAAACACGCTTCAGCGAATATCCATTCAATAACAAATGGTATGACCAGAAACACCAGGGAAGAAATCCTGCACCTGCAATCCAGTTAAGATGCTGCAAATGGCCAACCATATAGCCGCAGCACATGTATGAAATAGCGGCAATTATTTTTATTTCTTTAGTCCAGCCAAAAAACTTCGCCGCATTTATACATGCCCCATGCGCCCAGAAGAATATAAAGCAGAAGTTCAAGTGTGATGGTGTATATATTATATCCAACAGTACCTGCAATAATCCATGTAACCGGGCTCCAGAAACTGCTGCTCATATCAGCATATTGCGGAATTCCAAAGTTTACATAAGGATTCCACCAGGGCATATAACCTGCCGAAAGGCTTTCACTCATAAAAAACGAACTGGAAGATAACCGGTTAAAATATCATTCTTTACTCCAGCGATAAAACTTGCAATCGGAAAGTAACTTACAAGTAAGAATACAAAAAGAAGAACATATGGTTTAAAACCTGTTTTCAAAATGATTGTCTAAGTTTGGATAAAAATACAGGACTTACTTTGTATGAAAGAAAGAAAGGAACAAAATTTTGATGTATTTGCTGAAACTTACAGAGAAGCACATACGCAAAACATTAAATATATATCCGGCACAAACAGCTATTATTTTGCTGAATATAAAGTAATGGCAATGCAGGAGTTTGAGGAAAACAAAAACCTCACTGTGCTTGATTTGGGGTGTGGAGATGGTGCAACTGAGATTTTCTTTGAAAAGTACTTCCCTCAATTCAAAATTCAGGGGATAGATGTTTCGGCTAAAAGTATAGAGGAGGCTCAAAAAAAACAGTTACGCAATGCTTCCTTTCAGCTGTATGATGGTCAGCAGATACCATATGGAAAAGAAAGCTTTGATATTGTCTTTGTTGCAGGAGTATTGCATCATATTGAAGCAGTTGACCATCAGAAAGTAGTTGATGAAATATTCAGGGTTTTAAAGCCCGGTGGCCGTCTTTATTTATTTGAACATAATCCACTCAATCCGCTAACGAGATATCTTGTCAATACCTGTGAATTTGATGAAGGGGTTAAATTACTGTACAGTAACGAATGCAAAAAACTCTTAAGCAAAAGTGGATTTAGAATTAAGAATCTGATCTACACTATTTTTTTTCCCCGCAAACGACTTTTTAATTTAATGATACCGATGGAGAAATATTTGAGAAATATTCCGTTTGGAGGGCAATATTATTTCCGGGTAGTAAAAGACTAATCAACATTAATTTTTTCATTAATAATATATAGCGGACGTTTTTTGCTTTCACGAAACAGGCTGGCAATATATTCTCCCATTAAGCCAATTACAAGTAGTTGCATTCCTCCCATAAAAGTTACAACAGTCATCAATGAAGCCCATCCTGGAACTGTTTTACCCTGGTAATATGCCACAACGGCCATTATAAGCAGCAGAAATGATAACAAAGAAACCAGCGTTCCTATAAAAAAGTGATATACGCAGCGGTTTAAAGCTGAAAGATGTCGCACCTCTCAGCCCAAGTTTGATCATTTTTCTGAAACTGTATTTACTGCTGCCATACATACGTGAAGGCGCATCAAATGGAATTGTTATTTTTTTAAAACCAATCCAGCTGAAAATTCCTCTTAAAAAAAGATCTCGTTCTTCAAACTTGTGAATGGTATATAAAACCTTCCGGTTAAACCCCCTGAAATCAGAAACGTTTTCTTCAATTGGGATGTCAGATAAAAAATTGATCAGCTTGTAAAATATCTTTGTAAAAAATTTCTTAAACCATCCAACATCATTGGTTTTTCTGCGGTGTGTGGAAACAATATCATATCCGTTTTGCAGATGCGTAAGTATTGTTGGTAGACAGGATGGGGGATGTTGCAGATCGCCATCCATAGTAATAATATATTCACCGGATGCGTAATCCATGCCAGCCATCAATGCATTCTGGTGACCAAAGTTTCTGGAAAAGGAAATACATTTTACCCTTTCGTCTCTTTCTGATAACTGCTGTATTTCAAGAAAGGTAGAATCGTTGCTTCCATCATCAATAAAATGACTTCAAAATCTTCCGGTATAAACTTTTTAACTTCATAGAAAAGCGGCAGAATATTTTCAGCTTCGTTCAATACCGGTATAAGAATGGAAATTCTCGGCATTTGTCGTTGTTTTGGGTTAAGGCTTTACTGTAGAAATGAACAGATTGATATTTTCACGGGTTTGCTTTGCAATATTAACGTAAGAAGCATTATTAAAGTCTGTGATTTTAACCAATTTTCCTGCTCCGTAATTTTACTTTGCTGTTTGAAGCTGATTGCTGCGCATTACATATTTGCCAATAATATCAAACTCCAGGTTTACTCCTGATCCTGTTTGTATATCCTGCATATTCGTATGTTCGTATGTATAGGGAATGATTGCAACGTTGAATGCATTCGTGCCAACGTTAAATATTGTAAGACTGATTCCATTTAAAGAAATCGAACCTTTTTCAACAATTAGTGATGCAAAATTTTCAGGAAACTGAAATTGATATAGCCAACTTCCATTCTGTTCTTCAACATTTGTGCATATGCCCGTTGTGTCTACATGCCCCTGAACCATATGCCCATCAAGTCTTCCATTGAATTGAAGGCAGCGTTCAATATTTACTTTTTCATGCACAGACCAGGTGTTAAGATTTGATTTTTCCAAGGTTTCCCGGATAGCCGTAACTCTGTGCCGGGTTCCATCAACTTCCTCTACGGTTAAACAAACACCACTGTGTGCTACACTTTGATCAACCTTTAATTCTTTAGAAACAGGAGAGCTGATCCAAAATGTTTTATTGGTTCCAGTTTCAATAATTTCATTTACTAAGCCAACTGATTCTATAATTCCGGTAAACATATGGTAGAAATAAAGTGGTTTGTGTGGGAATGGAACAAAGTTAAGGGAACTGAGTTGTGCTTTTTTAGATGCAGATTAGGGTAATTATTGCAATTATTAAACTCAGTTTTAGAAGGATATTATTAACCAGAAAAATTCTTTGACTAATTCTTCAATATTTGCCGATTCCCCTTATCTTTGCGCCTCTAAAAACCTTAAAGGAGGTATTATATTATGCTGATAATTGATTCAAAAGATTGCGAAAACATTGACAAAGCGCTAAAAAAGTACAAGAAGAAGTTTGAAAAAAGTAAAACTCTGCTTCAGTTGCGTGAGCGTCAGGCTTTCATTAAGTCATCTGTACGTCGCAGAGGCGATGTATTGAAAGCAATCTACAAGCAACAGATCGCCAGCGGTAAGATTGAAGTGAAGTAATCTTCTCTTTCAGAATATAGCTGATAGCCGTAAGGTTTTGTAACTTTACGGCTATCTGTATTTATGACCCATCAACTCCCCTCAGAGGCTGATTCTTTTCTGGAGTATCTCAAATTCGAAAAAAGGTACTCTCCCACACCATCCGGTCGTACCAGGATGATCTCACTTTCTTTTGAATACTTGTCTGCAGAATATGCTGAATTGTTAATAAAAGACATTAAGCCCACTTTTATCCGTAGCTGGTTGGCTAAGCAAAAGGAAAAAGGAGCTTCAGCTAAAACGATCAACCGCAGAATTTCCACTCTAAAGTCTTTCTTTAAATATCAATTAAGGCAGGAGGTGATTGAAACATCACCCATGACAACGATCGTGTCTCCAAAGCAAAGTAAACGTCTGCCGAATTATGTGGAGCAAAAGGACACGGAGGTACTGTTTGAACATGTTGAGTTTCCTGATAACTGGGAGGGGCTTATGAATAAAATGATACTGGAGTTACTCTATTGCTCAGGTATGCGCCTGAGTGAATTAATTTCACTAAAGGAAACACAGGTCGATCTGCATAAAAACAGCCTGAAGATTTTAGGTAAAGGCAATAAGGAGCGGATCATTCCTTTTTCATATGAAATAAGAACAGATCTGGAGCAGTATTTAAAAGAAAAGAAGAATCAATTTGGAGAAACAGCAGCTGAATTTTTACTGGTGAATGAAAAAGGGAATAAACTCTATCCAAAATACGTACAGCTGGTTGTTAAAAAATACCTCTCACTCATCACTACAATTGAAAAGAAAAGCCCGCATGTGCTGCGCCACACCTTTGCCACTCATTTAATGAACAATGGTGCAGAACTCAATGCTGTAAAAGAATTGCTTGGTCACAGTAGCCTTGCTGCTACACAGATTTACACGCACAATACAATTGAGAAGCTGAAGGACATACATAAAAAAGCCCATCCCAAAGCTTGAAGTTAATCATATTTTGAAGTATTGTTTTTTGGCCAGATTGAGCTGTTAAATTATACAAACAATCTTCAAAAATATTTTGCAAACCAATATTACTGTAGTAACTTGATGTCACTGGAAAATACCGTTACCCAAAGCGAAAAACCAGTTCTTTCACATTATTATTTAACTAGCTAAAATTTGGAATGCTATGACCGTTAAGATCCAAACCGTTCGATTTGATGCAGACGCAAAACTCATTGAGTACGTTAAGCAGAGAGTACAGAAACTTTTGAATTTTCACGACAAGATTATGAAAGTGGATGTTTTTCTGAAACTGGACAATGTGGTGCACAACATTAAAGACAAAGTAGCCGAAATTAAGGTGCATGTGCCAAGGCAGCATTTATTTGTAAAACAATCATCCAAGTCTTTTGAACAGTCATTTGATGAAGCAATGGAATCATTAATCACTCAACTAAAACGAAAAAAAGAAAAACAATACGACCTTTAAAACATTGAATCCTCCGCCACAAGCGGAGGATTTTTTTTGCGGGTTATTCTACTTCTTTCCACATCATAATTTTTCCTGTTTAAAAAATTTTTCCGTTTCATGATTTCCTTTACCTTTGCCTTCCCAAAAAAGGGGGTGCATTAGTATGCACAGTTGCGAAGTTCTTTTTTTCATACAGATTTTATGACAATCAGGTCATTTTAACCGGATCAGGAAAACCTGCTGGTCTTTTTAGATGAAATGTAAATTGATTGAGATAAAAAAGCTTGCAGAAAAGTAATAAGCCACTTTAGCTCAGTTGGTAGAGCAGCTGATTTGTAATCAGCAGGTCGTGGGTTCGACTCCGACAAGTGGCTCAGGAAAGTAAGAAAGATGAAGTTTGATGAATATGATTGATTGAACTTCTTAATTGAAATATGGGCAGATGGCCGAGCGGTTAAAGGCGACAGACTGTAAATCTGTTCTCTCACGAGTACGCAGGTTCGAACCCTGCTCTGCCCACTTTATCCACCGTAGTTTAAGGAAGGTGGAAGTTCTTTACATAGTGTTTTAAAATTTAAGCGGGAGTAGCTCATTTGGTAGAGCGATAGCCTTCCAAGCTATAGGTGGCCAGTTCGAGCCTGGTCTCCCGCTCAAAAGTTCTTTTAATGAAGTCGATGTGAGATATCATCACACTCTGCCAGCCGTTGTAGCTCAGGGGTAGAGCACTTCCTTGGTAGGGAAGAGGTCGTGAGTTCGATTCTCACTAACGGCTCTGATTATTTGAAGTGTAAAGCCTTCAGATTGGTGAGTAAAGAAGAAAAACATGAAGTGTGCGACGCAACAGCAGCTGACTGCAGCACTGAGGCTGATAACATAAAATAGTTAGTTTAACAGTTTTGTAAACACAATTTAAAAACAAATAAGATGTCTAAAGAGACCTTTAAGCGGGAAAAACCGCACGTAAACGTTGGTACTATCGGTCACGTTGATCACGGTAAAACAACATTAACTGCTGCAATTACTGATATCCTGTCTAAAAAAGGTATGGGTAATGTTGCTAAGAAGTACGATGAAATTGATGGTGCGCCCGAAGAAAAAGAGCGTGGTATCACTATCAACACTGCACACGTAGAATATCAAACAGCTAACCGTCACTACGCACACGTAGATTGCCCGGGTCACGCTGACTACGTAAAAAACATGATCACAGGTGCTGCACAGATGGATGGAGCTATCCTCGTTGTAGCTGCAACTGATGGTCCTATGCCACAAACAAAAGAACACATTCTTTTGGCACGCCAGGTAGGTGTACCTAAGATTGTTGTTTTTATGAATAAAGTTGACTTGGTTGATGATGCTGAGTTGTTAGAACTGGTTGAAATGGAAATTCGTGAACTGTTGACCTCTTATGGTTTCGATGGTGACAATACTCCAATCATTCAGGGTTCTGCTACCGGCGCATTAGCTGGTGAAGAAAAATGGGTGAAAGCGGTTGAAGATTTGATGGATGCTGTTGACAGCTACATTCCTCTTCCTCCACGCCCGGTTGATCTTCCGTTCCTGATGAGTGTTGAGGATGTATTCTCAATCACTGGTCGTGGTACTGTTGCTACCGGTCGTATTGAGCGTGGTATTGTAAAAGTTGGTGAAGCCGTTGAAATCGTAGGTTTGATGGAAGCTCCAATGAACTCTACTGTAACTGGTGTTGAAATGTTCAAGAAGTTACTGGATCAGGGTCAGGCTGGTGATAACGCAGGTTTACTCCTCCGTGGTATTGAGAAGAAAGATATCCGTCGTGGTATGGTTATCTGCGCTCCAAAATCAATCACTCCTCACACTGAATTCAAAGGTGAAGTTTACGTATTGAGCAAAGAAGAAGGTGGACGTCATACTCCATTCTTCCAGAAATACCGTCCTCAGTTCTACTTCCGTACAACTGACGTAACTGGTGAAGTTGAATTACCTGCAGGAACTGAAATGGTTATGCCTGGTGATAACACGAACCTTACTGTAAAATTGATTCAGCCGATTGCGATGGAGAAAGGTTTGAAATTCGCTATTCGTGAAGGTGGTCGTACAGTAGGTGCCGGACAGGTAACTGAAATTTTAAAATAAGCTCTGAGCCAAAAGCTTTTAGCTTAAGGCAAATGATTTACATTTGCAACATATAACTAAAAGCTGTTCCGGTTCTCCGGAATAGCTTTTAGCTTTCTACGGGCATGGTGCAACGGTAGCATACGGGTCTCCAAAACCTTTGATCTGGGTTCGAATCCTAGTGCCCGTGCAAAGTAAATTTGAACATTTACAAATCAAAAATCAATGAACAAGGTATCCGTTTATTTAAGAGAATCGTACCGTGAGTTGCTTGAAAAAGTAACCTGGCCTACCTGGCAGCAACTGCAGCAGTCAACCATGATTGTTCTGATTGCAACAATCATTATCACTTCAATTATTTGGGTGATGGATTTTGGTATTGCCACATCACTTCAATTCTTTTATTCATTTTTCAAAAAATAAGTCATGTCAGAAACTGCCAACGTGGAAACCAGTAAGTGGTATGTGCTTCGTGTCGTGAGCGGCAAAGAGAAAAAGTAAAGGAGTACCTCGATAAAGAAATTGCACGCAATGGATGGGACAATGTTGTAAAGCAGGTGTTCTTACCGGTTGAAAAGGTTTATAAAGTTGCGAATGGTAAAAAAGTTGTTCGTGAACGTAACTTCTACCCCGGGTATGTAATGATTGAAGTTGAGAATGGTAAAATGGGTGATGATATTCGTGAAACCATCAGCAACACAAGTAATGTAATCCACTTTTTAGGTAAAGAAAACCCAATAGCTTTACGCAAAGCTGAGGTTAATAAAATGCTGGGTAAAGTTGATGAAATGGCTGACAATGGTGGTATGACAATGAGTGAACCATTTATTGTTGGTGAAACCATCAAGATCATCGATGGACCTTTCAATGACTTTAATGGTGTAATTGAAGAAGTAAATGATGAGAAGAAAAAATTGAAAGTGGCTGTAAAAGTATTTGGCCGTGCAACACCGGTTGAATTAAATTACATGCAGGTAGAAAAACTTTCTTAAGTAAGATAATAGAATAATTTAAAAGTCCCCATTCAATAAAGAGTGGGGACTTTTTTATTTAGCAGAAGTTGACAATCTTATGATGTCTGTTCTTCAGTTGATGTTTCTGTTACAGGAGTAGCAGGGGCTTCCGGTAATGGCAATTCAGCCTGAACTGGAGCTACAGGAACAGGAATAATTACTGGCTTAGGCTTAGAAGCTGCCTTTTTCTTTGGGGCTGGCTTTTTAGCTACAACTTTTTTAGGAGCTGGTTTCTTAGCAGCAACTTTCTTTTTAGCCGGTGCTTTTTTTGCTACTTTTTTCTTTGGAGCCGCTTTCTTTTTTGGTGCTGCTTTCTTTTTAGCGGGTGCTTTTTTTGCTACTTTTTTCTTGGCAGCCTTCTTTACAACTTTTTTAATTGCTTTTTTCGCAACCTTCTTTTTAGCAGGAGCTTTCTTAGCTGCCTTTTTCTTAGGAGCCGCTTTCTTCTTAGCAGGAGCTTTCTTAGCTACCTTCTTTTTAATTGCTTTTTTAGCAGGCTTTTTAGCTGCTTTTTTCTTTGCTTTTGCCATGAGTTATAAAATGGGTTTAATGAAAAGTTGAATAAGAATGAAAAATTAAACCAAATTCTGTTGCGAATAAAAGATAGCAGCATTTTTTTACTCTATTTCTTTCAACTTTTTTTCAAGTTTCTGAAGAGATGACGTAATCAAGCAATGAAATTCTTGCTCAAATCCTTTGCCGGTAAGCTTATGAGCCTTACCTTTGCCGTCCCAAAAGTTCTTACAGTTAGAATTATTTGTTTGGGAGTCATGCCAAAAGCGTGACGTTATCACCAAAAAACTTTTACAATGGCAAAAGAAATCTCAGGATTTGTAAAGCTACAGGTAAAGGGCGGACAGGCAAACCCTGCGCCACCTGTAGGTCCAGCCCTTGGTTCAAAGGGTCTTAACATCATGGAGTTCTGCAAGCAGTTCAATGCAAGAACTCAGGATAAAATGGGTAAAGTAGTACCTGTTTTGATCACTGTTTATACCGACAAGTCTTTCGACTTCGTTATTAAAACTGCACCAGCTTCCGTTCAATTATTAGAAGCAGCAAAGCTTCAGAAAGGTTCTAAAGAGCCTAACCGTGCTAAAGTTGGTAAAGTAACCTGGGCACAGGTTGAAGAAATTGCTAAAGACAAAATGCCTGATCTGAACTGCTTTACACTGAACAGTGCTATGAGCATGGTTGCAGGTACAGCACGCAGTCTTGGTTTAACTGTTGACGGTAAAGCCCCTTGGGAAAACTAATTATTCACCTTAAATTTTTTTAATCATGTCATTGACGAAAAAAAGAAAAGTAGCTCAAGCGAAGGTGGATAATAACAAAGTTTATTCCCTCAAAGAAGCTTCTTCACTCGTAAAAGAAATTAACTGCACAAAGTTCGACAGCTCAGTTGACGTTCACATCCGTTTGGGTGTTGATCCTAAAAAAGCTGATCAGGCTATTCGTGGTACTGTAACATTACCTCACGGTACAGGTAAAACAAAAAGAGTATTGGTACTCTGTACTCCTGATAAAGTTGCTGAAGCAACTGCAGCTGGTGCTGATCACGTTGGTCTTGATGAATTCATTACAAAGATCGAAGGTGGCTGGACAGATGTAGATGTAATCATTGCAACTCCATCAGTAATGCCGAAGATCGGTAAGTTAGGTAAAGTGTTAGGTCCACGTAACTTAATGCCCAACCCTAAAACAGGTACTGTAACAAATGATGTTGCAGGTGCTGTAAATGAAGTAAAAGGCGGTAAAATTGCTTTCAAGGTTGATAAAGCTGGTATTATTCATGCTTCTATCGGCCGTGTAAGTTTTGCTCCTGAAAAGCTTGTTGAAAATACAACTGAGTTTATTCATGCAATTGTTAAGGCCAAGCCTTCTACTGCAAAAGGAACTTACCTGAAAAGTATTTTCATTGCAAGCACGATGAGCCCGGCGGTATCTGTTGACACAAAATCATTCATGAACTAATCCTTTCAGGGTTATTAAAACTAAAATCATGACTAAAGAACAAAAAAATGAAGTGATTGAGGTGCTGAAAGGCAAATTCAGTCAATACAATAATTTCTACATTACTGATACCGAATCATTAAGTGTAGCACAAGTGGGTAAACTTCGCCGTGCATGTTTCGACAAGAATGTTGAAATGAAAGTGGCTAAGAACACACTGATTAAAAAAGCACTGGAATCACTGGATGCTGAACGTTATGCAGGTGTATTTGATGCATTGAATAATGTAACAGCCCTGATGTTTTCAGAAAATCCAAAAGAACCGGCTTTAATTATCAGTTCATTCCGTAAAGCAAGCAATGGTGCAAAACCAGAATTGAAAGCTGCTTTTATTAATGGTGATGTATATGCCGGCGATAATCAATTGAAAGCACTTGTGGCGATCAAGACAAAGAACGAATTGATCGGCGAAGTAATTGGATTGTTGCAGTCTCCTGCAAAACGTGTTATTGCTGCATTATTGCATAACGCTGAAACAAAAGGAGAAGCTGTAGCAGCAGCTGAATAAGTTGATGTTAAAAAGTTGGATGAGTTTTCATCTTACTGTAAACATAAAAAGCCCAGGCCTGAGGGTTATAATCAAAGGCAATTTTTTTAAAACCGCCGTCGGAGCAAACTAAAAGCAGTGAAGACGGTAAAAATTGAATTAAAATGGCAGACATTAAAGCATTAGCCGAATCATTAGTAGGCTTAACAGTAAAAGAAGTACAGGAATTAGCAGACGTTCTGAAAGCAGAATACGGTATTGAACCAGCTGCTGCTGCAGTTGTAGTTGCTGCAGGTGGTGGGGATGGCGCTGCTGCAGTTGAAGAAAAAACTTCATTCAACGTAATTCTGAAGAGCGCTGGCGCATCTAAACTGAACGTAGTTAAGATCGTTAAAGACTTAACCGGTTTAGGTTTGAAAGAAGCAAAAGACTTAGTTGACGGTGCTCCAAAGCCTGTTAAAGAAGGTGTTTCTAAAGCTGAAGCTGACGAAATCGCTGGTAAGCTGAAAGATGCAGGTGCTGATGTAGAAATCGCATAATTCTTCTTGTAAAGAAAATTCAACCCCGACTTATACGTCGGGGTTTTTTTATAGGCAACGTTTTGAAAGCAATGTTTGTCTTTCGGATGATAAATTCTATTTTGCACTAAATAACCCGCCTGAAAACAATAATCAGTGAAGTCTTTCTTACTTATAAAATATTATCTGTTCTTTTTGCTTATTGGTGCAGGGTTATTTCAATCCTATTCCGTAAGTGGTCAGGCCTGCACAACCTTAGGACAAACACCATCAACTGCATTTCCCGTTTGTGGTACAACTGTATTTCAGCAAACAACCGTTCCCATTTGTTATACACGAACTTTAGTGGTTCCGGGATGTAACGACGGCGCAGCTTACGGCGATAAAAATCCTTACTGGTACAGGTTTACCTGTTTTGTTTCCGGCTCGTTGGCTTTTACAATTACACCCACTGATTTGAATGATGATTACGACTGGCAGTTGTACGATATTACGGGCCGCAATCCAGATGATGTATTTACCAATCCTGCACTTGTTGTTACTGGTAACTGGAGCGGAAGTTCAGGCACAACAGGAGCATCAGCAACGGGCATTACAACTATTCAATGTGCTTCCAACCCTGCTACCAGCACCCCAAGGTTTGCAAGGTCGCCAAACATTGTTGCTGGAAGAACATATTTATTGTTAGTCAGCCATTACACCGATTCTCAGAGTGGTTACGGTTTATCTTTTGGCGGTGGAACAGCAGTGATCACAGATCCAAAAGATCCTTTAATGGCAGATGTAAAACCAAACTGTGGCGGAGATCAGTTAAGGGTGAAACTGAATAAGAAAATGAAATGCTCTTCTATTGCTGCAAATGGAAGTGATATTGTTGCTTTTCCCGGGGGTATCAATGCAGTCAGTGTAAGTCCAATTGGTTGCAACAGCAATTTTGAAACAGATTCTGTTGTGATTACTTTATCGCAGCCATTACCAGCCGGGAATTACACATTACAATTAAAGAATGGAAGTGATAATAATACAATTGTTGATTTGTGTGATAAACCAATCCCTCTTACTGATGTATTAAATTTTCAGATTCAACTTTTACAGCCAACAAAACTTGACAGCTTAGTTCCTGTAGCCTGTGCAACAGGAGAAGTTCGTTTTGTATTTAAGAAACTGATTCGTTGCAGTTCGATTGATCCCAACGGAACTGATTTTGATGTTACAGGTACTTACCCAGTTACAGTTACAGGAGCTAGAGGTAATTGCAGTGCTGATGGATTGACATCAGAAATTATTGTATCATTTTCACAACCTCTTCAGACAAAAGGGACATTTACCGTACGTTTAAAACCAGGATTTGATGGGAATACAATCATTGATGAGTGCAATCAGAATACACCCGTTTCTCAAATGAGCTTTTCTGTAAAAGACACTGTCAATGCAGATTTCAGCTACAATATCCGGTTAGGATGTTTAGCAGATACAGTTGATTATTCACATCCCGGTGGAAATGAAATAAACAGCTGGTTATGGAATTTTGGAACCGGTGCAGGAGCCACTAATCAAAATGAGCAGGTGATTTATAAAACCTTTGGAGAAAAAACTGCCACACTGGTTGTTTCAAATGGTTTTTGCAGAGATTCTGTTTCAGCAAAAATTTACCTGGATAATTTCCTGAAAGCTGATTTTGTTATAGATACTTTCAATTGCCCTGCAGAGCCTGTCTTAATTACAGGGATACCAACAAGTGAGCGGCCGGTAACACATTTCTGGAGTTTTGGTGACGGGCAAACAAGTACAGATGAGCAACCATTACAGCATCTATATCCGGTAACATTTGCAGATGCTAAATACAAAGTGAGCTATACTGTAACGAATGATTTGGGATGCAGCAATACAATGGAAAAAACAATTACGGTTGTGAAGACCTGCAGAATTGATGTGCCAAATGTGTTTACTCCGAACGGAGATGGGCTGAATGATTTTTTTGGCCCGTTAAACGCAATCAAAGCTGACCAGCTTATTTTCAGAGTTTATAACCGCTGGGGTAATTTAATTTTTGAAACCAAGGATTGGCTGAAAGGCTGGGATGGGAAATATAAATCCATTGATCAGGAACCAACCACTTACGTTTGGAGACTCAGCTATATCAACCGGGATACGAAAAAAAGCATTGAACTGAAAGGTACTGTTCAATTGATCAGGTAACAGGCTTTGTTAAAATCCTGACAGCTTTGCCCATTTCTGCCAAAAATGGGGGTAAATCCCTGTAATCAAATTTTGTTCCAACACACATTATCGCTAACTTTGCCACCCTAAATTTAGGCTGAATAGCAAATTGGCGCCCATTTACAGTCATAAATAACTGAAAATCAATGTACTTGTCTTTACTGAAAGACGGTGAGCTATTCGTGTGCACAAACTTTTAAAACCGGTAAGAACATATGTCTTCATCAAGAGTTGCAGCAAACAAGAGAATTAATTTCGGAAAAGTTAAACATCTTGCAGAAATTCCAGATCTGCTCGGCATCCAGATTCAATCTTTTAAAGAGTATTTTCAATTAGAAACTACTCCCGATAAGCGTAACATCGAAGGGTTATTCCGTGTGTTTAAGGAAAACTTTCCTATCACCGATACCCGTAACATTTTCGTACTGGAGTTCTTAGATTATTTTATTGACCCGCCCCGTTATTCTATTGACGAATGTATGGAGCGTGGATTAACTTATGCGGTTCCTCTCAAAGCCAAACTCCGTTTGAGCTGTAATGATGAGGAGCACGTTGATTTCCAAACCATCGTTCAGGATGTGTTTTTAGGAAACATTCCTTACATGACTCCCCGTGGTACTTTCGTGATCAACGGTGCTGAGCGTGTAGTGGTATCACAGTTACACCGTTCACCCGGTGTATTCTTCGGTCAGAGCATTCACCCCAATGGAACCAAGATTTACTCTGCAAGAGTAATTCCGTTTAAAGGTGCGTGGATGGAATTTGCAACAGACATCAATAACGTGATGTATGCTTACATTGACCGTAAGAAAAAATTCCCTGTAACAACTTTATTACGTTCAATCGGCTTTGAAACAGATAAGGATATCCTTGAACTGTTTGGCATGGCTGATGAAGTAAAAGCAGATAAAAAAGCACTGGAGAAATTTGAAGGTAAGCGTTTGGCTGCCCGTGTACTCCGCAGCTGGGTTGAAGATTTCGTTGATGAAGATACTGGTGAAGTAGTAAGTATCGAACGTAACGAAGTAGTGCTTGAAAGAGATTCCATTCTGGATGCTGAAGCAATTGAAATGATCAGCGAAATGGAAGTGAAGAGTGTATTCATCCAGAAAGAAGAAGTGAGTGGTGATTTTGCGATCATCTACAACACATTAAATAAAGATACTTCTAACAGTGAGTTGGAAGCGGTTCAGCATATCTACCGTCAATTGCGTGGTGCTGATGCTCCTGATAACGAAACTGCACGTGGTATTATTGATAAATTATTCTTCAGTGATAAGCGTTACGATCTGGGTGAAGTTGGCCGTTATAAGATCAACCGTAAACTTGGATTAAACTTCCCGATTGAGAAGAAGGTATTAACGAAAGATGATATCATCTCCATCATTAAATACCTGGTGAGGTTAACAAATGCCAAAGCTGATATTGATGATATTGATCACCTGAGCAACCGTCGTGTACGTACAGTAGGCGAGCAGTTATATGCTCAGTTTGGTGTAGGTCTTGCACGTATGGCCCGTACCATTCGTGAAAGAATGAACGTACGTGATAATGAGGTGTTCACTCCTGTTGATCTGATCAATGCAAGAACACTTTCTTCAGTTATCAACTCGTTCTTTGGTACATCACAGTTATCACAGTTCCTTGATCAGACAAACCCTCTTTCTGAAATTACACACAAGCGTCGTATCTCAGCGCTCGGGCCCGGTGGTTTGAGTCGTGAAAGAGCTGGTTTCGAGGTTCGTGACGTTCACTATTCTAACTACGGACGTCTATGTACAATTGAAACACCAGAAGGACCAAACATTGGTTTGATCTCTACCCTTTGTGTTCATGCTACTGTAAACGATATGGGCTTTATTGAAACTCCTTACCGTAAAGTAGACAATGGTAAAGTGGATATGAAACATCTTACTTACCTGAGTGCAGAAGAAGAAGATACAGCTAAGATTGCACAGGTAAATATTGCTGTTGATGATAAAGGACATATCATAGAAGATAAAGTTCGTTCGAGAGAAAGTGGTGATTTCCCGATTCTTGATAAAGCAGATGTAGAATATATGGACGTTGCTCCAAACCAGATTGTTGGTTTGAGTGCTTCGTTAATTCCATTCCTTGAACATGATGATGCCAACCGTGCATTGATGGGATCAAACATGCAGCGTCAGGCGGTTCCGCTTGTACGTCCGCAAGCTCCTATTGTTGGTACCGGTCTGGAAGCAATGGCAGCAAGAGATAGCCGTATTCAGTTGAATTCTGAAGGTAAAGGTGTGGTTGAATATGTAGATGCCAATGAAATTCATGTTCGTTACGAAAGAAACGAAGAGCAACGTTTGGTAAGCTTTGAAGAAGATTTGAAAATCTACAAACTCACCAAGTTCATTAAAACAAACCAGAGTACCTGTATTAACCTGATGCCCGCTGTATTAAAAGGTCAGGCAGTAAAAGAAGGCGACTTCTTAACTGAAGGTTATGCAGTGAAGAATGGTGAACTCGCATTGGGACGTAACCTGAAAGTGGCGTTCATGCCATGGAAAGGTTACAACTTTGAGGATGCCATTGTTATTAATGAGAAAGTTGTAAAAGAAGATTTGTTTACTTCTATTCATGTTGATGAATTTGAACTGGAAGTACGTGATACCAAATTAGGTGAAGAAGAACTGACACCTGATATTCCAAACGTAAGTGAGGAAGCAACAAAAGATCTGGATCAGAATGGTATCATCCGTATTGGTGCTGCAATTAAAGAAGGTGATATCTTAATTGGTAAGATCACTCCAAAAGGTGAAAGCGATCCAACTCCTGAAGAGAAGTTGTTACGTGCCATCTTTGGTGATAAAGCAGGTGATGCAAAAGATGCTTCATTGAAAGCTCCAAGCGGAACTGAAGGTGTGGTGATTGATAAAAAATTATTCCAGCGTGCCAAGAAAGATAAGAATGGTAAGATTCGTGAAAAAGCATTACTGGAAAAAGTTGAAAAGATCCACGAAAAAAATACAACTGATCTGCTCGATGTGTTATTAAGCAAACTGTTGTCTTTGCTGCAAAGCAAAACATCAGCTGGTGTTAACAACAACTTTGGCGAATCATTGATTGGAAAGGCGCTAAGTTCAATCAGAAAAACCTTGCAACAATTGACTATGCCAACGTTAATCCGTTAGGATGGACAGGTGATGCAACAACTGATGAATGGATCAACCAGTTATTACACAACTACAATATCAAGTTCAACGAAGAGTTGGGCCGTTACAAGAGAGAGAAATTCAACATCTCAATCGGTGATGAATTACCTGCCGGTGTATTGAAACTTGCTAAAGTTTACTTAGCTGTGAAGCGTAAACTGAAAGTGGGTGATAAGATGGCGGGTCGTCATGGTAACAAAGGTATTGTGGCTAAGATCGTTCGCCAGGAAGACATGCCGTTCCTTGAAGATGGAACTCCGGTAGATATCGTATTGAATCCATTGGGTGTACCAAGTCGTATGAACCTTGGACAGATTTACGAAACTGTACTTGGATGGGCTGGTGAAAAACTGGGTGTGAAATTCGCAACACCAATCTTTGATGGTGCAAGTGTAGAAGAAATTGCCAATCATATCACTGAGGCAGGTTTACCGAAATTTGGGCATACTTATTTATACGATGGTGAAACAGGTGAACGCTTCCACCAGAAAGCAACTGTTGGTATCATTTATATGATCAAACTGCATCACATGGTTGATGACAAGATGCACGCCCGTTCAATCGGACCATACTCGCTCATCACACAACAACCATTGGGAGGTAAAGCACAGTTTGGAGGTCAGCGTTTTGGTGAGATGGAGGTTTGGGCACTGGAAGCATTTGGTGCATCAAATATCTTGCAGGAATTACTTACACTCAAATCTGATGACATCATGGGTCGTGCAAAAACCTATGAAGCCATTGTTAAAGGTGACAACGTTCCACGTCCCGGTATTCCTGAATCATTCAATGTATTGGTTCATGAATTAAGAGGCCTGGGTCTTGACCTTAAATTTGAAGAGTAAGGAACAGAAACCTGAAGTGAGTGACACAACCGGTGTTGACTGAAAATCAAAAGCCGGCATCTAAAAACAAAAAAACAGAAACACAGATATGGCATTCAGAAAAGAAAATCGTCAGAGGCCAGTTTTTTCAAAAATCACCATCGGACTTGCATCTCCGGATACAATCCTGGAACGCAGCTTTGGTGAGGTGTTAAAGCCAGAAACCATTAACTACCGTACTTACAAACCTGAACGTGATGGTTTGTTTTGCGAAAGGATTTTTGGTCCGGTAAAAGATTTCGAATGTGCTTGCGGTAAGTATAAGCGTATTCGTTACAAAGGCATAGTTTGCGACCGTTGCGGTGTGGAAGTAACGGAAAAGAAAGTACGTCGTGAAAGAATGGGACACATCAAACTGGTTGTGCCTGTTGTTCATATCTGGTACTTCAAAGCATTACCAAAAAAGATTGGTTATTTGTTAGGCGTAAGCTCTAAGAAATTAGAGACCATCGTTTACTACGAACGTTATGTGGTTATACAACCAGGCGTAAAAGAAACCATGAAGATGGGTGATCTTCTTACTGAAGAAGAATACCTCGATCTGTTAGATACATTACCAAAGGACAATCAGTACTTACCTGATGAAGATCCGATGAAATTCATCGCCAAAATGGGTGCTGAAGCTGTGCATGATATGTTACAGCGCATTGATCTGGATCAGTTGAGTTATGATTTGCGTAATGCAGCAGCAACTGAAACTTCACAGCAACGTAAAGCAGATGCATTAAAGCGTTTGAGCGTTGTAGAAGCTTTCCGTGATGCGAATTTGCGTATTACCAACCGCCCTGAGTGGATGGTGATGCAGTACATTCCTGTTATACCACCTGAACTTCGCCCGTTAGTTCCTTTGGATGGTGGACGTTTTGCATCTTCTGATCTGAATGATTTATACCGTCGTGTAATTATCCGTAACAACCGTTTGAAAAGATTGCTGGAGATTAAAGCTCCTGAAGTAATCCTTCGTAACGAAAAACGTATGTTACAGGAAGCGATTGATTCATTATTCGATAACTCAAGAAAATCAAATGCTGTAAAAGCTGAAGGCGGAAGAGCATTGAAATCATTGAGTGATGTATTAAAAGGGAAACAAGGACGTTTCCGTCAGAACTTGCTTGGTAAAAGGGTTGACTATTCAGGTCGTTCTGTTATCGTGGTAGGGCCTGAGCTGAAATTACATGAATGTGGTTTACCAAAAGATATGGCTGCTGAATTGTTCAAGCCATTTATTAACCGTAAGCTGATTGAAAGAGGTATCGTAAAAACTGTGAAGTCTGCACGTAAACTGGTAGACAAAAAAGAAGCAGTTGTTTGGGATATTCTTGAAAATATATTGAAAGGTCACCCGATCATGCTAAACCGTGCCCCAACACTGCACCGTTTATCAATTCAGGCCTTCCAGCCTAAACTGATTGAAGGTAAAGCCATTCAGTTACACCCGCTCGTATGTTCTGCGTTCAACGCCGATTTCGATGGTGATCAGATGGCCGTACACGTTCCGTTAAGTAATGCTGCTGTTTTGGAAGCTCAGTTACTGATGCTTGCATCACACAACATCCTTAACCCGCAGAACGGTACACCAATTACGCTTCCTTCACAGGACATGGTACTTGGTCTGTATTATATTTCTAAAGGAAAGAAAACAACTGATACTGAAATTGTAAAAGGACAGGGTAAGGCGTTTTATTCTCCTGAAGAAGTGATTATTGCTTACAACGAAAAACAAGTTGATCTGCATGCGTGGATCAGGGTTCGTTTGAATGTGCGTGAAAATGGAAAGATTGTAAACAAGCTTACTGAAACAACAGTAGGTCGTGTAATCTTCAATCAATTTGTGCCGAAAGAAGTTGGTTTTGTGAACACCTTATTAACAAAGAAAAACCTTCGTGAAATCATTGGTGATATCATTGAAATTACCAACGTTCCAAAAACAGCGAAGTTCCTTGATGATATTAAAACGCTTGGTTTCCGTACAGCCTTCCAGGGTGGATTGTCGTTCAACATTAACGATCTTCTCGTTCCGGCAATCAAAGAAGAGCTGGTTGAAAATGCACAGGGTGAAGTAAATGAAGTATGGGACAGTTATAATATGGGTCTTATCACCAACAATGAACGTTACAACCAGATCATTGATATCTGGAGCCGTGTTGATACACGTGTAACTGAAACATTGATTCGTGAAATGGCTACTGATAAACAAGGTTTCAACTCCGTGTTTATGATGCTGGATAGTGGGGCCCGTGGTAGTAAGCAGCAGGTAAAACAGCTGGCTGGTATCAGAGGTTTGATGGCGAAGCCAAGAAAATCTGGTTCTACCGGAAGCGAGATCATTGAAAATCCTGTATTGAGCAACTTTAAAGATGGCCTGAGTGTATTGGATTATTTTATCTCAACACACGGTGCCCGTAAAGGTCTTGCGGATACGGCCCTGAAAACAGCGGATGCCGGTTACTTAACCCGTCGTTTGGTTGACGTTGCACAGGATGTGGTGATTAAAGATGAGGATTGCGGAACATTGCGTGGAATTGCAACAAGTGCATTAAAAGATAACGAAGATGTAATTGAACCATTGAGTGACCGTATTGCCGGCCGCACATCATTACATGATGTATACGAGCCGCAAACTGATCAGCTCATTGTAGCGGCAGGCGAAGAAATTACCGCAGCTATTGCCAAGCAAATTGAAGACAGTGGAATTGAAACAGTTGAAATCCGTTCTGTATTAACCTGCGAAAGCAAGCGTGGTGTGTGTGTGAAGTGTTATGGTAAAAACCTTGCAACAGGTGTAATTGCACAGAAAGGTGATGCTGTTGGTATTATTGCTGCACAATCAATTGGTGAACCCGGTACACAGTTAACACTCCGTACGTTCCACGTTGGTGGTGTGGCTGGTTCAGCATCAGTTGAATCTTCTCTCTATGCGAAATTTGATGGTACCATTCAGTTTGACGGGTTACGTACAGTAACTGCAACAGGCAACGAGGGTAAAAAAGTACAGTTGGTTATTGGCCGTACAGGTGAAGTAAGGATCATGGATGTAAAGAATGACCGTTTACTCATCACGAACAATATTCCTTACGGTGCTACATTGAATATTAAAGAAGGACAGCAGATTAAGAAAGGCGAAGCGATCTGTACATGGGATCCGTTCAATAACGTAATTGTTGCTGAAATAGCAGGTAAGATTAAGTTAGAGAATATTCTTGATGGTATTACTTTCCGTGAGCAGGCCGATGAACAAACAGGTCACCGTGAGAAAGTGGTAATTGAAACAAAAGATAAAACCAAGATCCCTGCGATTTTAGTTGAAGGTGGAAAGGATATTAAATCATATAACCTGCCAGTTGGTTCACACATTGTAATTGAAGAAGGTGAAGAAGTAACTGCAGGACAGGTATTGGTGAAAATTCCACGTGTACTTGGTAAACTTCAGTGATATCACGGGTGGTCTGCCACGTGTAACTGAATTGTTTGAAGCAAGAAATCCGGGTAACCCAGCCGTTGTATCTGAGATCGATGGTGTAGTTACTTTTGGAGCCATTAAGCGTGGTAACAGGGAGATTATTGTAACAAGCAAGGATGATGTAACCAAGAAATATCTTGTTCCTCTTACACGCCAGATCCTTGCACAGGAAGGTGACTTTATCAAAGCCGGTGTTCCATTAAGTGATGGTGCAATTGCACCAGCTGATATCTTAACAATCAAAGGTCCGTTTGCCGTTCAGGAATATGTGGTAAATGAAATTCAGGAAGTATATCGTTTGCAGGGTGTGCGTATCAATGATAAACACATTGAAGTAATCGTTCGCCAGATGATGAAGAAAGTTGAAATCATTGACGCAGGTGATACGAAGTTCCTGGAAGAAGATCTCGTTGATCGTTTTGAATTCAATGAAGAGAACGACCGCATCTTTGATAAGAAGGTTGTAACTGAGCCGGGAGACAGCAATAAAGTACGCCCTGGTCAGATTGTAACTGTTCGTGAATACCGTGAAGAAAACAGCCAGTTGCGTCGTGCAGATAAGAAGCTGATTGAAGTGAGGGATGCACATCCTTCTACTGCACAACCTGTGTTGCTGGGTATTACCAAAGCATCATTGGGCGTTCAGAGCTGGATTTCTGCGGCATCGTTCCAGGAAACAACGAAAGTATTGAGCACAGCAGCTATTGAAGGTAAAACCGACGATCTCTTAGGTTTGAAAGAGAACGTTATCACCGGTCACCCGATCCCTGCAGGTACAGGCTTACGTGAATTCGAGAACATGATCGTAGGAAGTAAGGAAGAGTATGAATTGCTCCTTACTACCAAAGAAGCCATGAGCTTTGATGATGAAGAATAATTCATGAGATCATTATACTCAAAGTCCCCCGGTTACCGGGGGACTTTTTTTATGTTGTTAATGCATTCTTAAAATTAATTTCCATTTCCTCTACTCGATCAGATTCCTTTACTTTGCTCACCTGATATGAAAAATTTTCAAACAATCCTTTTGCTGTTATTGACAGCTGCTGTAGCGGTTTTATTTTTGTTGCATTTTTCCGGAAAGAAATCGCCCCTGGAAACAGTTAAAAAAAGTTCGAGAGACACGGCTTCAACAAGCCCTGAACAATTACATGTTGCCTATATTGATCTGGATACCATTCAGAAATACTATGAGTATTTTAAACTCAAGAATGCCGACATCGAAAGAGATAAACAGCGGATTGAAAATCAAATTCAATCGGAGTTGAATAAACTTGAAAAGACCGGATTGAGTTTTTAAAGAAAGGACAGGCGATTACTCAAATGGAAGCTGAAAAGTTTCAGCAGGAATATCAAACAAGATATCAGCAGATCGGTCAACGCCAGCAAACACTGCAGGGCCAGCATCTTGAAAGTCAGGCAAAAGCTATTGACGATATTCAGAAAAAAATCAATGATTACCTGAAGGAGTTTAATAAGAGTGGCCAATACAATTTTATTTTTTCAACTCAGCAAGGGAACCCTACTCTGTACTTCAAGGACACTGCATTTAACATTACCCCCCAGGTTGTAAAGGGACTGAACGAAGCATACCAGCAATCAAAGAAGAAATAAGGTTTCAGATTAATCCTTATCTTCCGTTTCAATTTTTGAAACGAAATCACTGCTATGTCTTCAGAAAAAGAATTCAAACCATCGCTCAGTTTATTTGATGCCACAATGGTTGTAGCCGGATCCATGATCGGCTCAGGCATTTTTATTGTAAGTGCCGATATTACCAGGAATGTGGGTAGTGCCGGCTGGTTAATTGTTGTTTGGTTATTAACCGGGTTTATGACTTTAACCGCAGCTGTAAGTTATGGCGAATTAAGCGGTATGTATCCAAAAGCCGGTGGACAGTATGTGTATCTGAAAGAAGCATACAATCCTTTGCTTGGATTTCTTTACGGGTGGAGTTTCTTCACGGTTATTCAAACGGCAACCATTGCAGCAGTTGGCGTTGCCTTTTCAAAATTTATGGCGTATTTAATTCCGGGTGTAAGTGAAGACCTGGTAGCTTTTGATCTTGGCTTCATTAAAATTTCTCCTGCACAACTTGTTTCTATTGCATTGATCATCCTGCTCACTTTTATAAATACAAGAGGAGTAAAAGAAGGGAAATATATTCAAACCACTTTTACGGTTACAAAACTATTGAGTTTATTTGGCCTGATTATTTTCGGGTTGATCTTAATGAAAGGCGATGTGTGGACGGCCAACTGGTCGAATGCATGGACGATTCAATCTTTAAGCAAAGACGGTTCAACCGCCAGTTTAACAACGATCGCTGCATTGGGAGCAATTGCTGCCGCCATGGTTGGTTCAATTTTCAGCAGTGATGCATGGAATAATGTTACATTTATTGCAGGTGAAATTAAAAACCCAAAACGAAACATCGGTTTAAGTTTATTCTTAGGAACGCTGATTGTTACAATCATTTATGTTTCTGCCAATGTAATGTACACTGCCGTACTTCCATTGCAGGAAATTGCTTCAGCAGAAAAAGACAGGGTAGCAGTTGCTGCTTCGAACGTGATCTTTGGAAATGCAGGAACCATCATTATTGCATTGATGATTATGGTTTCAACTTTTGGCTGTAACAATGGGTTGATCCTTGCAGGAGCAAGGGGTTTATTATACCATGGCAAAGGATGGACTGTTTTTAAACAGGCCGGAGAGCTGAATAAATTTGCAGTGCCGCAATGGAGTTTGTGGGTACAGTGTATCATTGCCTGTTTATGGAGTGTAAGTGGAAAGTATGGTCAGCTGCTGGATATGATTTCATTTGTGGTAGTGCTGTTTTTACATGTTAACTATTGGCGGCATATTCATTCTGCGTAAAAGCGACCTGATATAGAACGGCCTTACAAAGCATTCCGGCTATCCGTTATTGCCCATTATGTATATTCTTATGGGGCTTGCGTTTTGTATTTTGTTGATCGTCTTCAAACCTGAATTTACATGGCCGGGTTTGATCATTGTACTAATTGGTATTCCTGTTTATTATCTTGCAGTGGCAAGTAAAAAGAAAACAGCATAAAGATGAGTGGCTATAATTTTGATGAATTATTTGAAAAGTTATCACAGATAAAAGTAGGAGTGATTGGTGATGTAATGCTTGATACCTATATGTGGGGTCATGTAGATCGTATTTCTCCCGAAGCACCGGTTCCCATTGTTTCATTAGATAAAAAAGAGTACCGTATTGGTGGTGCAGCAAATGTTGCACTGAATATTGCATCGCTCGGTGCATCTGTTTCTATGCTGAGCGTAATAGGAAATGATGAGGAGGGAAAACTGCTGAATCAATTGTTACAAGAGAAGAAAATCAAAACAGATTTTTTGCTGAATAGTAACAAACGCATTACTACCAGTAAAACAAGAGTCATCAGCCGCAACCAGCAAATGATGAGACTGGATAATGAAATCACTCATGATCTCTGGTATGAAGATGAGAACAGGCTGATACTTGCACTGCAAACATTTATTGCACAGGAAAAACCGCATGTACTCATTTTTGAAGATTATAACAAAGGAGTATTAACTGAACTCATTATTCAGAAAGCAATTGACCTGTGCAAACATCATGGCATCGTTACAGCAGTTGATCCCAAACGAAAGAATTTCTTTAATTATAAAGGAGTGGAGATTTTCAAGCGTAATTTAAAAGAAGTAAAGGAAGGTTTGAATTTAGTTGTTGAGGATGTGAATGAAGAAACACTGAAATCGATTCATACAAAACTGGCAGAGAAATTACAGCACCACACATCATTCATTACTCTTTCTGAAAAAGGGGTGTTCTACAATAATGAAACAGAAGCAGGAATTATTCCAACACATATCCGCAGTATTGCAGATGTAAGCGGTGCAGGTGATACAGTGATTGCTGTTGCTTCACTTGTTTATGCAGCAACGAAGGATGTAAAGCTGATGGCTGAAATGGCTAACATTGCCGGCGGATTGGTATGTGAAGAAGTAGGAACTGCTGCGATCAATAAAGACCGTCTGATACAGGAATGCAAGCTCTTATTGAATTAAAATCTCATGCAAACATTTTCAATTGCTATACATGGTGGTGCAGGTACAATCCTGAAGCAGGATATGACTGCTGAGCTGGAAGCTGCTTACATCAAGGGTTTGGAAGATGCATTGTCTGCTGGTTATTCTGTTTTGGAAAAAGGCGGAACTGCATTGAATGCAGTTGCAGCTGCGGTTGTTTCATTAGAAAATTGCATCATGTTCAATGCAGGGAAAGGTTCTGTGTTTACAAAAAATGGCACACATGAAATGGATGCAGCAATCATGGATGGAAAATCACTTGATGCAGGTGCGGTTGCAGGAGTAAGTTCTGTAAAAAATCCTGTTGCGCTTGCATTGGCGATTATGCAAAAAAGTGAACATGTTTTATTAAGTGGTGATGGAGCTTTGCAATTTGCAAAACAACAGGGATTGAAAATTGAAGATGAAGCTTATTTTTTTCGCAATTCCGGTGTGATCAATGGCAGCTGGTGAAGGATGAAGATAAGATTGCACTGGATCATAATATCCAGGTTGAAAAGCCCTCCTCCACTAAAACTACGGCGGGCAAGAAATTTGGAACAGTTGGTGCAGTTGCCTGCGACCGTTATGGAAATATAGCCGCTTCAACAAGCACCGGCGGCATGACGAATAAGAATTATAACCGCATTGGCGACAGCCCCATTATTGGTGCAGGTACTTATGCAAATAATAAAACCTGTGCCATTTCCTGTACAGGACACGGTGAATTGTTTTTAAAAGCAGTTGCTGCTTATGATATAAGCTGTTTAATGGAATACAAAGGAATGAGTTTGCAGGAAGCAATGGATTTTGTTACACTTGATAAATTAGTGAAAATAAACGGTGAAGGCGGAATGGTTGGTGTGGATGCAAAAGGAAATACAGCCCTTGTATTTAACAGCGACGGTATGTACCGTGCAATGCAAAACAGTAATGGTGAAAAACAAATTGCCATCTACAGATATTAACTCTCAACTGCTTTGTACTACGTTGCTCTAAAGGCTTTTCGTTTAAGATTATGTGGAAATGCTCTATCAAAAGAGCGAAGTAGTATCTTTGAACAATGAAAACATATGCTGTAATTGTGGCCGGTGGTGCCGGTAAAAGAATGGGTTCAGCACTTCCCAAACAATTTTTATTACTGAAGAATAAACCTGTTCTCTATTATACTATTGATGCTTTTCTGAAAGCTGTTCCCGGTATTCATGTTATCATTGTATTGCCTGAAGAACATTTAGAACTCGGAAAAGAAATTGTGGATGGTTTTTTTGATGAACAACAGATTCAGTTAACAGTTGGTGGTGAAACAAGATTTCATTCTGTACAGAATGGGTTGAAGCTGATCAGTGAAGAATCAATCATCTTTGTGCATGATGGTGTTCGTTGTTTAGTTAGTGAAGAATTGATTCAGCGTTGTTATACAACTGCACTGGAAACAGGCAGTGCAATACCTGCTGTTGAATGCAGGGATAGTGTACGGATGATTACAGAAGATGGCAATGATCCTGTTGACAGAACCAAATTGCGTCTTGTTCAAACACCTCAAACTTTTCACAGTAAAATACTATTGCCTGCTTTTGCAATTGATTATAAAGAACGCTTTACAGATGAAGCTACTGTAGTGGAAGCATTTGGATTGAAAGTAACCCTGGTGCAGGGTGAAGAAACCAATATCAAAATCACTAACCCAATTGACCTTGTAATTGCAGAGAAGATACTGGAAGACTAAATTCCGTCAGACGTGGCCGTCCGACGGGGCGTATCAATCTTTCATCCACCTTAATAATTTCGGCAACCTGTTCATGCGTAAGGCAGGGTATCTTTCTTCTGTTGCACCATAACTGCTGTAGAAGAATGCAAGGTTACGGATATCACTTCCTTCAAAGTCAAGCAGAGTGGGGGTTGCAGCATGTTTTTTTATAAAGCAATCAATCAGGTAATGCGAAGCTCCCAATGTTTTTCCATTTGGGTGATTGCCAACAAGTATATAATACCAACGGGAATGAGAGTATAGAAACACGGCAGAAGCAAGTAACTCAGCAGCTTTTGAATAAATGCCGATCGTTTCAATCGTTTGATTTTTTTCTGCTTCTGCAACTACTTTTGAAAACCTGCTGATCTGTTCATCGCTAATTGCTGAAATGCGTTGCATGGTTTCTTTGGCCAGCGATATGATTTCATTCAGTTCAATTTCTTCTTTTACAACTAAGCCACCTGTTTCTGCTTTTTTAATATTACGCTTCAAATTAGAGCGGTAAGCACTGCTGATGGTTTCGTAATCTTTATTTAAAGGAAGTACATAGTTAATCCGTTCAGTTAACGGATAATCAGCTACACTGAAAAGATTCCGCTGGTTAAGATAAATATCAAAATATTTAAACTTTTGCGGAATTGCTTTCAGAAAGGCTTCAACGGTTTCTTTTGTAATTTTCTCTTTTGAGAATACACCAAGACTGGCACAAAAGAAAGGCTGAAACAAATAGTGAATACCATATTTCTTATTCCAGGTGAGTGGCATCACAGCTTCATAGTCATTTTAACACCAATGCATCCCATTGGTCAGCCATCGCATCGAGGTACCAGGAGTAACTGTAAATAAGGCCGTTTACTGAATGATCAATACAGTTATCCCATTTTGTTTTATCTATTTCAGGATGTGGTATGTAGTTGATTTGCTGCATCAGAAAGGCATGCGCCTGTCAAATTTTTTCAGACTGAGGTTTTGTATATCGATACTGAAAGCAATGTTTTTCAAAAATCGTTTTTCAGTAATGGTTGATTCAAAATAATCCCTGTACACTTTGCTGTATAATAAAGGAACATAAACAGTGATTGTATTTTTCAGGAATGACATTTGCAAACCTGCATCATATAAAACTCTGCCGGTACTTGCATTTGCTTTCCATGCATCTGCATAAGTACCGATGTCAACATATACTTTCAGTGGAATTTTTACAGGAAAAACTTTCAGGATATTTATTTGATCAGGAATATCAGTAACAAAATTCATCGCCATTAACCAGTCATCTGTTTTGCCAATTTTGGCTGCCAGTAAATCTGTACGAACTTTAAAGCCGCCATCTCTCATCATGATCTGCTGACTGGCAAAGCCCTCAAATTCATTCCTGCCAATAAAGTAATTGCTGTAAGTATAATCTTCATAGCCTTTTGGTCCTGACATGTTTAAATGATAAGGATCGGTATTGAATTGTTTACTGATGGTTTTGGAACCGAGGTAAATAAACTTGCCCGCAAAAATGCGGATATCAGCCCCCAGCGAAGCATTGTAGTTGAAGTAATAATTTCCCGTTACTGCAAGGCGAATAAATTCTTTGCCCTGTTCTGCCACCAATTCAGCTTTGTACGGATACAGAGCCCTTGTATTCTGCACAACATAACGAAACTGATTAATGTACCGGTTTGTTTGAATTGTTTTTACTTCTGTGAACCGGTTACCATTAGGAAATGTATCGCTTCTGAAACGTAACTCATCTTCGTTCAGAAAAAATGTTTTCCATTGAATGAAACGTTCTCTTGTGCTTCTTGGGTTCTTTTCTGCCAGCACAAACTTCAGCGATGGAGATACTTTCCTGAAGCCGGTTACGTATTTGTTATTGGCTGTATCAATAAAATCGCCTGTGTTAAACTTCAGCCCGTTTACTGCAACTGTAATCCGTTGAAATGTTTTCTTTGGATAGAATGTATAACCTAACCGTGCAACACCATTCAGCTGTTTACTTTTTGTGGCATACATCGGTGCAACAATGAATTGAAAAGGAGTGGAGGGTAATGTGAAATTATGCAGTGCTCCCCCAATCATTAACCCGTCGTACAAATTATTACCAATAATGGGAGAGATTATTACAACATTTTCTGTCGCCGTATTTACTCCAACAATGGGAGCAAATTTTAGTTTTTCTTTCCTTCCTGTTTTAACGGTCCGTTCTTATCTAATAAGGAAAAAGTTGAATCAAGATTTCTTCCGGTTGATTGTTCGAGTGATGTTTTTAAATCAAGCGGATAAGGATGTTTCAGTTTCCATTGCTGAAAGTAGTTTTGCATGGCTGCGTCAATTGCACTGCGTCCAAGCTGTTCTTCCAGTAACTGCATAAAGTTTGCGCCTTTCGTGTATGCAATCAGGCCATAATTGCCTTCAGTTAAACTGTCGCTTGTTGTACTTAGTGGCTGGTCTTTTTTCCAGCGCTCAAAACTGTGCAGGAAGAAGTTGTCATCAAAATTCAAATCAAATAATGTCTTCTTTTTTGCTGCTGCACGGTACCTGCTTTCTTCTTTATCAAATCTGTTGTCGTAATAGGAATTAATGCCTTCATCAAACCATGGGTACTGCTGTTCATTATTCGCCAGCATGCCCTGGAACCAGTTATGACCCACTTCATGCTGAATAACACTTTCCAGATCTTTTTCTGTTTTCATTGGAGTGATAGCAGTGATGCAGGGATATTCCATGCCGCCTTCAAAACCCATTTTTGCTTCTACAGCGGCAACTGTGTTGTAAGGATATTCGCCAATAGCTTTGGATCTGAAACGAACAGCATCTTTGATCATCTGCGTACTTTTCTTCCACACTTCTTTTCCTGCAGAAGAATATGCACTGTACACATCAACAATATGTGTGGCGCTAAATTGAATCGTATCGTAAGCAACAAGATATTTTTTGTCGGCAAACCATGCAAAGTCGTGAATATTGTTTTGCCTGTAAAGAAGCGTTTTAGTTTCTTCTTTTGGTTTTGGTAAAGATGAAGACTTAAGCGTTTTTTTTGTTTTTGTGTTTGGCAGCTTTTTTTGAGCTGCTGCTGGTTTGTAATTGATTGCTCTTTCCTTCAGCCAGCTTTTTTCTTCTTCATTCTGTAAATCACCACTGCTGAGAACCACGTAAGTTTTCGGAACAGTTACTTTCACTTCATAGTTGCCAAACTCACTGTAAAATTCTCCCTGGTCGAGATAAGGCATGGGATGCCATCCCTTCTGATCATATACTGCAGGCTTGGGATACCATTGTGTTATTTGATATGACTGACCCCACATGACCGCCTCTTGAAAAATTCTTTGGTAACTGTACATGAAAGGGTGTGGTAATTTCAATGGAAGCTCCCGGTGCCAGTGGCTGAGGCAGTAGTACTTTAATGATATCAATATGCTGCGGATGATCTTCTGTTTTTGCTAAAACAGAATTTACACGAAAATCTAAGCGATTGATATAACCACGGTCTTCTTTGTTAGAGAAATAGAAATCGGTACGCCCATTTTCAAGTAACTGATCACTGAAGGCTGTTTTATCAGTACGGAAGGCATTCGGCCATACATGAAACCAGATAAAGGTTAAGGTATCAGGAGAACGGTTGATGTACTCTATTTTTTCAAAACCATCGAGAGTATGCTCAGTATCATTCAATGTAACATCTATTTTAAAATTGACCTGCTGCTGCCAGTACGGCTGCTGTGCAAGTGTAACAGATGAGACAAATAAAAACAGGAGAGCTATGAAATATTTCACTCAGTGGGTTTTATCAAAAATAATGTGTTCTTTCGGTTACACCTATAATTTCCCCTTTCGTTTTAGCAAAGCAAAAAAATCATCCAGCTCTTTGCCGGTTGTTAATTCGAGAATATTTTCAAAGTCTTCGGGATAAGGATGACGGAATTTCCATTCATTATAATAAGCATGAATGCCCCTGTCAAATAAATCCCTGCCCAAACTCTGCTCAAGCACATAGGCCCAGATGGCTGTTTTGAGATAAATGACCATGCCATATTCATCCTTGTTTTTAAATTTTTCTGAAGCCGTTTCAATAGCTTCTTCCATTGGAATTTCATTGAGTGCATTGTAGATGATTCCCTGGAAATCTGCCGGTCCTTTCTGTTTCAGATCGGCAGGAAGAGATTTGCCGAAAATAGAATTGCTCCTGTATTTTTCTGCTTCATAACGAAACTGGAAAATGTATTGAGCCCCTCATCCATCCATGCATGTTCCCGTTCATTGCTGCCGAGAATTCCATAAAACCAGTTATGACCCACTTCATGTGTAATCACTGCATCGAGTGTTTCAGGATCAGCATCAGGACTTGTGATTAAGGTAATCATTGGATACTCCATGCCACCGCTTGATACATTGCCCGGACCTTCTACAGCATTCACAACCGGGTAAGGATACTCGCCAATCCAGTTTGAATAATTCCTTACTGCATCTTCTACATAGTCTACACTTTTACTCCATCCTGTATTGTCTTTTTTTGAAAAGAAGGTAAAGGCATCAATCACTTTTCCTGATGCTAATTGTAAGGTGTCGTACTGAATGAGAAAATCATTATCTGTAAACCATGCAAAGTCATGCACATTTTCTGCTTTGTACTGCAGTGTTTTTGTTACAGCTGATGCATTGGGTTGATAAGCGATAAAATTTTCTGTACGGTTCTTATTCAACGCACCGCTTTCTTTATACTTTTTCAGTTCTTCTTCATTCTGTAAACTGCCGGTTGCCCCAACAATATAATTTGAGGGAACAGTAATGTTCACTGTAAATGTTCCGAATTCACTGTAATACTCTCCCATGTTTAAGTAAGGAATGGGGTGCCAGCCTTTTCTGTCGTACACTGCAGGTTTGGGATACCATTGGCAAACAGCAAAGGCATCATCAATAAAACCGCTTCTTGAAAAGTAGGTTGGGAATTTTACATGAAAAGGTGTGCTGATTGTTATTTTAGTACCGGGTAATAATGGTTTGGGCAGAATGAGTTTTACAATATCAATATTCTCAGGTGTTCTTCAACAGTGATTGCCTCATTATTTACTTTAAAAGCAAGACCGTCAATATAACCCTTCACTGATTTTTTAAATTTGCTCAACCCCTGTTTGTCCCCTTCTTTATACTGATTGTATAAAGCTGTTTTATCATTCTTATACGCATTGGGCCAGAGGTGGAACCAGATGTAAGTAAGTGTATCAGGTGAATGATTAATGTATTCCATCTCTTCAAATGCTGAAAGAGATTTCTCTGTTGTGTTTAATGATACATCAATTTTGTAATGAACTTCCTGTTGCCAGTAGGTTTGCTGGGCTGAAATGGATAAGCAGATCATCAATGCAGCTAAGAGTGCAAGCGGTTTCATATGTGCTGAAATTTAATTTTCAGGTTGCGTACAGAACCTAAGATCATCTTCCTTTTCCTAAAAAAATCAAACGGATGGTATGGATGATGATCTTGATATCAAGTGCCAGTGAAATATTTTCAATATACAGCAGATCGTATTTGCTGCGTTCCACCATTTCATCCACTGTTTCTGCATATCCAAACTTCACCATGCCCCATGATGTGAGACCGGGTTTTACTTTCAGCAGAAAACGATAGTAAGGAGCTTTCTCTACAATCTGATCAATATAAAATCTGCGTTCGGGTCTCGGACCTACCAGGCTCATTTCACCTTTTAATATGTTCCAGAATTGCGGCAGTTCATCGAGCCTCCATTTACGCATTGTTTTGCCCCATGCGGTAATGCGCTGATCGGTTTCAGATGAAAGTGCAGGGCCGTCTTTCTCTGCATCAGTGAGCATTGATCTGAACTTATGGATAAAGAATTTCTTCCCTTTCAATCCCACACGTTCCTGTGAATAAAAAACAGCACCTTCAGATGAAAGTTTTACCCTGATGGCTACCATCAGCAGCAAGGGCGATAATATGATGAGTGAAACTAAAGAGACAACAATATCTATGAGCCGTTTTATATTCTGCTGCCACTCGCTCATCATGTCGGTATGCAGATCAATGAGTACAGCGCCCAGTACATTGCTTGTTCTTACAGAACCTGAGAGAATATCAATGGTGTTGGGTAAAAGTTTAATCATGATATCATGTTCACTTAACAGGCTTAATGATTGCTCCATTGACTGACGTTCCTTTTCTTCTGTAGCAATAATTACCTGTTCAATTTTATGTTCATGAATGATGTGTGCAAGATCTTTCAGAGAACCAAGCGGAGTAAGGTATTTACTTAAGCCGTTTGTGGATGTTCCATCGGGATATAAGAAACCGGTAAAACAAAAGCCCAGAGTTTCGCTTGATCCTTTGATATCCTTATACAGTTTGATTGCATTTTTATTGGCACCAATGATGAGTGTGTTGATCTGCACAATTCCTTTCAGCAACTGCCGTTTGATCCTGTTTAAAACAAGCCAGCGAAACAGCCAGGTAAAGCCAAACTGTAATCCAAACAGCAATAAGCTTTCTTTATAATAAAATGTATATGCAATGATCCTGTCATCGAGAAGAATGGCAAAGAAAATAATGAGTGTGCCTAAGATGCAGCTGAAGAACGTAAGTGTAAGCTCCTGCAATCTTGATTTGCTGTAGAGATTTTTATAACTTCCAAAGAGGTGATAAAGTGTAAGCCAGCAAAGCGGGATGAAAATAATTCCGTAAAAAAAAGTTGCATCGAAAGGCTGATCAAAAATGGATACCGCTTCGCCCAGCAATACCCTGCGCAGCAGATAAAACAATCCCCATGCAAATGTTGCAGCCAGCCAGTCGGCAATTACATACCAGCCAATATGTATACGGGGCGATGAGGTCATTCAGTTAAGCTAAAGCAGTACGTTGTATTTTCTGAAGTATCTGGTGGGCAACATCCATTGCACGTAATCCATCCACTTCACTTACAGGTACAGGTTTATTATTTACAATGGCATCTCTGAATTGTTCCAGTTCCATTTTAATGGCATTTACTTCAATCACCGGAGGGTTTGAAATAGCGATGGTTTTTTTCCCATCCCTGGTATCAATGTCAAAGGAAAATTCTTCTTTGTCGTCGTTTGTTTTCATTTTGATGATCTCGGCCTTCTTTTCGAGGAAATCAATACCAATATAAGCATCTCTGGAAGAGCCTGATCTTGCGCATTTTTTCATGCTGATGCGGCTGCTGGTAAGATTGGCCACGCAACCATTATCGAATTCAATGCGAACGTTGGCAATATCAGGTGTATCGGTCATTACCGCCACTCCGTTGGCATATACATTTTTCACATCGCTCTTTACCAACTTTAAAATGATATCAATATCATGGATCATTAAATCGAGTATCACACTTACTTCTGTTCCCCGTGGATTGAATTGTGATAAACGATGCACTTCAATGAACATGGGATTGAGTTCGAGGTCCTTTACAGCAAGGAAGGCAGGATTAAAACGCTCCACATGACCCACCTGTAATTTTACATTGGCTTCCCGAACCAGCTTTACCAGTTCATTGGCCTCTTCCATTGTATTGCACATGGGTTTCTCCACAAATACATGTTTGCCGAGACGTACAGCCATCTGGCAGAGATGAAAGTGATCGGGAGTGGGAGCAACAATATCGGCTGCATCGCAGAAAGCCATTAATTCTTCGGGGTTGATAAAACGTTTGAGCTGATATTTTTCTGCGACCGTTTTTGCAATACGGTCGCTGGGATCGTAAAAGCCAACCAGTTCAACGCCTTCTATTTCTTTCCAGTTATTGAGGTGAAATTTTCCGAGGTGGCCTGCGCCAAACACTGCTATTTTGAGCATTCAGATTTGATTAAGTGCCGCAAATATAACCAAGCTTTGTGTGGCGATGTAAAATGAAAAGATTTTGGCTGGAAAATGAGAAAAACTTTTTTTCCAAAACCTGCAAACCCCTATCTTTGCCGTCCCAAAAATGGATAAGAATCGGCTTGCTGATTTGAAATACAGGAGTAGGGTAGTTGGATCGGTAGTTCAGTTGGTTAGAATGCCGCCCTGTCACGTCGGAGGTCGCGGGTTCGAGTCCCGTCCGGTCCGCTTAATTTAGGTTGAAACCTGCTCTGAGAGCGGGTTTCTTCTTTTTTATTCTATCTGTTATTCTATCTAAAGAGCGGTTTGGTGATAATCTTGCCTTACTTAACTGTACTTTACCCTGCCTGACTGTGTTGGCATTACAAAGGTACATTTGCTAATCCTTTTAGTTATAATTCTATTCTTCAAAATATCCACAAAAAAGCAGCCGAATTTTGCTGCTTCAACTATTGGTTTATGCCTGGAGTAAATGTTTAATATCACTACCTAAAAAGTAAACCCTCGAACGGATTTTAACCTTCTTTAATTTGCCATGTTTTATCCAATCGTAAATGGTAGGCTTGGTGATTTTAAAGAGGGAACAGATTTCCTTGATTTTGTACAAAGGCTTTTCGGTAAGACCCGGAGTTTCCATTATCGGAATTTGAGCCGACTGCTCCTTTTGATTTCTGGAAACTTCCTCCCTAATTATCACCCGGATTTGCGACCAGAACTCTTCTGGCTCAAATGGTATTAAAATTGGCACTGATGTATTGTTTCCCATAACTCACTTTAAAATTTCACAATAATTCAAAATCACCCTGCTGCAAACAGAACCGTTTGTTGAAGGTTGGTAGCTGATATACCCAAACTCATGAAGATGATTCATGCAGCGATTGTAGGTTTGACGGGCATTTATTTTTGCTGTATTCATTAATGATGAACGCTTCACTTCAACCGGGTTCAACCCGCCACTCAAATTCCATTGCTGTAGTAACGCCATATACAAACTGATATGCGTTGTTCCAATTCTGGTATCATCAGCAATGGCTTTATAAAAAAGTGATAATGGTGGAAAGAGTTCCATAACTAATCATGACTGATTTTCGTTCTTTTATTTTTTGAAGAGTTGCCCACTCTTTTCTTTTTCAGTAAACCACTACCTGACGAATCCTCAGATTCTCTCCCGGCATCTGCTTCATCTAAATTTTCTTGTCGCTTCCTTTTCCCCTGGATTTGTTTTTCAAGCCATTTGTTTTGTAAAAACCGGTATGCCTCGTCTGCCGAAATACAGGCTTGCCCCTCGGCATAATAAAACCGCTGGCTTAGTTCTGCTTTGCTCTTCATTGAGCTGATATTGCCCATCAGTTCATTGTATGGAATTTCTGACCAGTACTTTTGTTTAAATAAAATGGCAACCTGTTTTCCTTCCTCTGTTAATTCCAAATCTGTTATTGATTTAATTAATTGCTCAATATTTTGCTCCTTTTCATAAGATAATTTGTCATCCGGATTAAATGATTTTTTTGTATTGAAATCGAATGCCATTTTCCAGTCAGCCGCATTCATGCCTTCTTGCAATTCTGAAATGTCAACCCCATTTATAACCTGTGTAACTAAGGATATTTCTTTTTGAAGAATAGCATCATAATAAATCAGAGAATACCCATTCAATTTTTTATTTCTTTCAAAATGAAAATTGAAAACAATTTGCCCATCGTCTTTTAATTGTTTTTCTGTGATAACAAAATCTTCTGGCATAAGGCATATTCTTTTTAATAATGGATAACCCATATTATCAAACCCAATAGCTTTTAACTGACCAGACAATACTGATATATTCTGAGCGTTCATGATGCTTTTTTTAATTTTCCAAAATTGGTTTAGGAGTACTTATGATACTCCTAAACCTTTGCCCTTACTTTCCCGTTTTTAGGCAGCAGGCTTTGTCCATTTTTCTTCTCCAATTTTTCCTTTTCAGGTTTGGCTTCCTGTTTCAAATCTTTTTTTTATCAGGCTCCTGTTCTTTTTCCATTGCCTTACCGCCTTTATCAATACCAGTTTTGTATTGTTCCAAAGATTCCTTAGCAACCATCTTCATGTTAGAATCGTACAGGGTCACTTTTTTGTACTGAGGGTCGGCTTCTATAAACATTTTATGGCTGTTGCCATCTTTTTCAATGGTTATGGATTGTACATTGCCCTTTTGCAGCGATTGCATCAGTGACTTTTCTTTTTCAGGGTCTTTCAGTTCTACTACGGCAAGTTTTTCTACAGCAGCCTTTAAATCATAGCCATAGTTTTCATGGTACTGCTTTACTTCAAAATTGTTGTTCTTGTCTTTGTTTTCAAAGTCAAGTTGAATCCAGGCTTTGTAAGGCTGACCTTCCTTTGTAACAAGGTCCTTGTGCACAGCCCGGCCATCCAGCAGGTTAAATGCTTCCTTTCCGGTAACCCCTTTACCCTTGTTCAGATAGAAAGTTTGTTCCGCTTTTTCGCCATTGTTCCGCTCCAATGAAGCATGATAATTATTGAAGAAATACATGTCTGAAGAATCAGACTTACGGAAATTCATGGTTACTTCAAAAGGCTTTTTGTTTATCTCAGCCTTATACTGCAACTGAAATTCTGCCTTTCCTTCACCCAGGTTTTTCTCCAATTCCGGTTTCAGGTTCTCACCAAAACCCATGTATTTAAGATTATCACTCAAATACTGAAAATTTTCGTTGTTCATAATTGACACATTTTTAGTTATTAAATTGTTTAGTTCATTTTCAGATTTTATTCCATAAGGTATTTGCAGCAACACATCCCTGAAAGAATGGGCATAAATGACTTTAAAATCATCAAATTCACTGATATTATTATCCGCAAACTCATTTGCTTCATCCTTAATCTTAAAGAACTGCATATCTTCCTTTTCAAGAAAGTATGGAATTGTGTTATATGCAATCCAGTTTCTGTTATTAGCTAATTCAAACTGCACCCACCCGATTGCTTCGTCAGATATTACATGCTCTTTAAACATACCGTCTATTGTTGGTATTGAAAATGCTTCTTTTATTTTTTCATACGCTTCCATTGCAGATAGGATGGTTCCATCTTCCGAAGTCACGATTAGTTTTGTTTCATAGTTGTCTCTTAGCGTCGCTGCATCAGGAATAAACCTTTCCCACTGGTCTTCAGGCCAATACTTAAACATGATTAGCTGCGCTAATTCTTTTCCTGCTTCCCCGCTGTTCAGTAGTTTTATTAATGTATCATCTGCTTCTTTGATAATATAGTTCTGGCTTGTATCTTCATTACCTGACAAGTATTGATTATAGAGTTCATCGGCTTTTATCATTTTTGCTTCCAGTTCCTTTGTGTTAATTCCGGCAATGATTGTTTCGGGAATAGGAATACGTCTTATTCCCAAAACATATTTATAAAGCGTAAACTCGTTTTGTTGGTTCTTTTTAATTTCCAGCCCATACATCAATTGGTCCCTTGCTATTTCCCGGTAATGAAAGATGGTAAAGTTTTCGAGGTCATTTGTGTTACCAGAATTTATTTCATTAGCAACCTCACCGAAACCTAATGACTCCAGCTTCTCTTTTAATGCTATGTTATTTTGCAGAGTCATTTATAATCAGGTAAGGTAACCGCCTTCATTATTTTCCTGTTCTTAATCCGCATTAAAAAATGCCTGCCACCGTTTTTTTCATTTATCTGAACGGCCATGTATTTTGCGTCTGGCACAGTAAACTTCTCTAATGCAAACACCAAAACAGAATTATTTTTGGCTTTTACCAGCCTAGTATTACCAACTATATAAACAGGTTTCAGTTCAATTTCCTGCACGGCAGTTCGTTTAGATTTCTTCTTATCTCGTATATAAAAACGGATAAGTTCAATGGTGTAGTCAACCGGGCTATTGTTGGAAATTGAAACCTGATAAAACATCATATCATTCTTAATATAAATGCCCGTAATGGCTGCATCGGTTTTCCATTTATGGTCTTCAATTCCCTTTGTTACTGGTTGATTGTCCAGGATTCCGTTTGCATACATGGCTGTGGTTGCCTTATTATTAATGGGCAGATAGTGAACCAGCACAACAGGCTTTCCATCATAACAAACATCAAAGGCATAAATACTGCCATCCTCTGTTACCACACTCAGGTTGGTTTCACTAAAACTATTGGAAGCAGCTTTTACCAATAAAATAGTCGGCACCTCTTTTACCTGCTGCGCTAATATTGACTGACTCCCCCTGTCCACATGCCGGATGGCGAATGGAAAAATGAGACTGGTGGTTTTTTCTGTTGAAATACACAATTGTGTTTGCGCCTGCGTAGCTGTGAATAACACAATTGCAAATGCTGTTATTAAATACTTTTTCATTTTTAATGTTTTTATTTTTCCTGAATATTTTGATCTCTCAGCAAAACCCTGTAACCGGCTTTTACCATTACTTTCACCTGCTTTACTTTTTACTGAGCAAACTTTTTACGGTATTGATACCGGCGGCAGCGGCTTGTGCTTTTAAGGAAGGGTCGAGTGAAGTAAGTTCCATTAGTTGAAGGCTGTTGTCGGCTGATTGTTTAGCCACATCTCTTGATATAGCCCCCGGAATGTAAATACCCGCCAGGCCATCCATATCATATACTTCCAGTTTTACCGGGAACAAAGAATTGTTATACCGTATAGAACTTATCTCAACCTGCAGCCGTTCATTTTCTAACGAAACCAAACCTGACACCATATTGTTTTTTGGTATCAGTACGCCATTAATATAAATGTCAGCAGCAAGCCTTAGTTTAATAACAGCATTGTTTACCAATATTGTATTTTCAGGTATTATGGCTTCTATTGCATTATCAGCATCATTATCATTTACTGTGTTTTCCAATCCATAAAATCCAATGATTTGATTAGTTTTTCTTTTATTAGTGTCGAGCAGACTGATATTGAAACTTGCCAGATACTTACTGACTATAAATACAGTTGCCTTCTGTTTTTGTGATTTTTCCTTCAACCGTTCCTTTACCCTGTCAGGGTGTTGTATATCCATAATTTTATCAAGGGTGTTGCTCAGTTGTTTCATTTCAGTATCTTCTGTATTGTTTTCAGCCATTCCCTGCATCATATTCCGCAACTGATTCACCTGTTGAGAAAAGTCATCATCATACGCCGCATATTTTTCATCACCGGGTTTTTCCGTAGTTGAACTTTCAGGCTTGTCAATCTGGTTTTGAAGCTGTGCTAATTTCTGCATCAGCTTTTCTTCAGGATTTGTAGCCGCAGATGAGTAAGGAGAAGTATTTAACCGCTGATTAAATTTAGAAGCAGAGTTTACAGTTAATTGCTCAATTTCATTAACCGGACTTGCAAATGAATCCGGCTTTGAAAGATAGAACGGGTCATTTTTAATTTGCTCCAAAAGCTCTAAGGAATCTTTATCAGCCTTATCATAAAAGCTGAGTTTGTTTTCGCTTTTATCATCTTTCAATTGAGCATCAGGCAGGTTGAGATTTAGCCCTGCTGTTTCAATAGGATTTCTATTCTTACCACCAGCTCCACCGCCCAGGGCCCAGAATGCCATTGTTAAAAAGGAATTACCAGCAATGGTAACACCAGCATCATTTTTCGTTTCCGCAGAAATGCCTGCGACCTTTGTTCACTTTTCATACACCTCATTTTTGTTTTTGTGAGTAATAAATCTGTTCAAGCATTATCACCGTATCCATCAGGAAAGGCCTTGCAGTAACAATGCTGTCGTATAAATAACTTTTGCTTTGCTTCAGGCTGTCTAAATACTTTTTAAATTGTTGTATTTGATTAAAGGTTTCTTCATCAACCGAGTTATCCGTTGCCATAATGTCATCACCGGTACTCTCAAAGTGTTTTGGAATACTGGCTTTATCAATTTGCAGAGCCTTATTATTTGCATCAGTATTTACTATCGCATCTGTAAAAAGATAAATGCTGTAGCCGCCGCAGCCTATGCAGAAAATAATCAAGTACAGTTTTAGTCTTTTCGTATTCATACCTGCAACTATTTTATTCATCCCTTTTGCAAATTTGATTTGAACAGCTATACCTGCTTTTGCAATCTTTCCGGCCACTTTGTCGGAAACTGCATTGCCCGGTTCAACTTTCTTCTTTTGTCTTTTAAATAACCACATATCACCTGGTTTGAGTATTGATGTCTGCGTTTTCTAATGTTTGCCATTTCTCTATCAGAAATCCATGCGGATTATTATCTGACCGTGAAACGTTTCTCAAATACCCTTCGGTAATTAAACTTCTTGTGATGATGGATGTAGGGCGGATGATAGTTTCCTTACCCTTGTACTTAAAATAGTAAGGATATGAATTGATACTAATTTCAATACTATCCATCTCAATTTCCTGGCTGATATTACCGGCAATGAGATTGGAGAAATAACCATTCTCTTTCAGGTTATCATACTGCTGCTTGGCAGAATTGTCTGCCAGGTAAAGTGCTTTTGTGATATTTGTTTGTATTACCTTATCATCCGGGTCGAGGGTGAAGAAGAAATGATGAAACATTTTTACATGGTCTTTTGCTTCAACAGGTATGTTATCTTTTCTGTCGGCAGCAAAAGCTTCTAATGCCTTACCATTTGCCAATATGAAAACCTTTTGCTGCGATTGTGATGCTAACTGGTAGCTTTTGTATGCTATAAACAGAGAGATAAGAATACACCCAGCTATAAATGCTATTGAGAATAACCGTATATAACGGAATGCAGAATCTATATTTTTCATTTTTTTGAACATTACTCACACTAATCTTTTCTCACTTGTTTCATTTCAAAAACCCGTCCAAGTACATCTAAACACCAGGTAACTGAGGTAGTCCTACTCTTTATTGGGTATAGCTTTTAACTTTTCCCACTCAACTTATCCTTCATATACCCTCCACCACCACTATTACCCTCTTTAAAATACCCTTGCGATACACCAGCATCTGCCATACTGCTGCTGATTTTATTGTAGCCACTTCCTAATGCATCTTTTGCCATTGAAGCGCCACCGCCAACAATAGTGCGGCTGGATGTACTCATCATATTAGTTACTTTATACAGCAGTGTATTACCACCACCGGCATGTATAATATAATTGGCAACCGAAGGAACAGTGAAGTATCCGATGATGCCGATAATCATAAAAATAAGATAGGCAGTATCGGTAGTGCTAAAGAAGGTGTCGCCATTAGTGGCAATCTGATGCAAATCTTCTTTCAACATATTCTCCTGAATTTTGCCCATGATGCCACCAAAGATATTTGCCACCGGCAGCCATAAAAAGATATTAAGGTAACGGGCAATCCAAACAGTGAGTGTATGCTGAAAGCCGTCAAATACAGCAATACCAAATACCAACGGGCCGAGTATGGCCAATACAATCAGATAAAATGTTCGTATAGTATTAATACAAAGTGCTGCCGCCTCAAACAACACTTTTAAAACTTCTGCCATCCATTGCTTGATGGAATTGCGAAAGTTATAAGAGAATTTTGCAAAAGCAAATTTAATGTCGTTGCCAATGCTTTTAAGCCAGCCTTCCTTTTTATCTGCGTAATTATATTTGTACCATTTGTCTCTGTCTCCGCTACCATTAGGTCCCACATACATTTGCCAATAAGCGGTTTTCTTAATGGCTTCTTCTTTCATAGTTAATAATTGAGCAACAGCCTTATCCGAATCAGTAACCATTGCAGCGGTTGCTGTAACGGTTGGTTTCATAACTCCATTAATCATCGCTATTACGGAAGGAAATATTAAAACTGCAAAGCCTAAAACAAAAGGACGAAATAATGGATAAAAATCTACCGGCTCTGCACGGGCAATATGCCCCCACACCCTTGATGCAATGTACCAAGTGGCTGCAAAGCCAGCAATACCACGACCTACTCCAATCAGGCGACTGCATAGTGGCATCATATCATCGTACAACTTTTCAAGTACTTCATGCAGGCTCCGTATCCTGCCTGCCGCACCCTGGGCTTCTGCAAAGTTTGGAATTAAAAATATTAATACAGCTATACCGATTAATCTCACACACAATTTCATATCTCACTATTTAATTATTGCTTAATACCGTTTATGATTCGGGACATCTTTATTTCTGCCTGTTCCGATTTTCGTTGCAGGGAAAGTATGGCGGTATTGTTATTAAACTCGTTTAAAAAAGAATACTGGTCAACTACGTTTGTGTAAATCCTATCAATGGCCTGCAGCCGTTCATCATCACTCATTCTTAGTTTACCAGATGTGATAACCATTGCCAATTCTTCCAGGCTTTTCAATGTTTCATTAAACAGGTTTGTATAAACTTTGCCGAGATAATCAATTTCTGTCAAGGTAAATTGTTTATCATCACGGAACTGTTGCCAGGCTGCTTTATATTCCTTTAAAATTCTGACCTGGTAATTAAAAATATCGGTAATTCGTTTATACTTTTTTACAGCGGGGCTTACTTCCATCAATCCGTCTAAAAATGTTTTATGCAGGGTAAAGTTTCCCTGCGATAAATCTTTAACTGCTGTATAACCTTTGAAGATTATGGTATAAGCATCCTTCATGTTCTTCAATATCTTTTTGAACTGTGCCAGTTTTTCAACATTCAGTAAAAGTTGTTGGGCCTCGTCACTCTGGGCATTGCTCCTAATAAAGCAAATGCAAAGAGATATAGCAATAATTACTTTTTTCATTTTATGCCATTTATAAGTTTAGACCTGTTGATTTCTATTTGCTCCGTTAACCGCTGCAAAGCCAGCAGGCTGATATCTTCACTCATTACATTGCAGAAGGTGAATTTGTCCTGCATATCGAGGTACAGCTTATCAATTTTACCGAGACGCTCATCATCGGTCATCTGTAATTTATCAGGGGTAATAATTTCTATGAGTTCAGTAATGGATTGGATGCAATCATCCATCAGTGCATCCAATACCTTTTACAATATTCAATTTCCTCAGCAGAAAATTGATTGGCTTCCCGGACGGATTGCAATGTTTGCCTGGCAAGTTTAATGATGCGTACCTGGTAGGAAATAATATCAGCCACTTTAGCATAGCGGCTTATTTTGGGGTTGATTGTTTTGAGGGAACTAAAAAACGTATTGTGCAGGTTCAGGTCGCCTTTCTTTATATCCCGGATGGTATTGATACCACCACTTACAATATTATACCCTTTTTTTGGCATAGCCAATATACACCTGAAGGGCAGCTATTTGCTGCAACAGGTATTTCTTTTGGGTAGATTTTTGATTGACCCATTCGTTGAGGGTTTGGGCATTTGCTGCATTAAATAAAAAAGTTGCAATAACAGGAAGCAAGATTATTTTTTTCATACACTCCAATTTTCACTCTTCACAATGAGTTTTGTTATAACAAAACCCTTTCCGGATTTTGTAAATTGGGGGTATGGGAAGTAGGACTATCTATGCTCCAACTTTCGTAAATACAACTTACCTTAGCTTATTGTCAAATGTTTCTATTTAAACATTCGCAAATACAATAGTTACCTGTAAGCGTAAAACCTGACACAGCAACACGACAATGACACGGAAGATAATGATATATTACAGACAATTTGACCTTGACTTTCGGCTGACTTTTTGCCGACCCGACAAGCTAACACTTCTGTATTTTTTATTTTTTCCACCACACATTTTTTAAATTCAATTTTATGTCTGCCCACATTTGGCACATTTGCTTTTAACTTTTGGAGACAATGAAACACACCATTCCATATTACAAAGAAATAAATGACTTTCTGCAATCAATTCCCTCTGATTACAGAACTTCAAATCCGCATTTTTACTGTTTGAGGTTAAAAGAAAATGAAATCGCAATTAATAATTATAAAGCACCTTTCAGAAAAGATTTTTATTTCATCGGACTTATTACCAATGCAGGAAAAACAAAAATCACTTACGACAATACCAATGTAACTAAACTCAATTCGTTTTTGGTTTTTCAATCACCAGGATTATTGTATAGTTTTCTCCGAGACAATTCAGCAAGCGGTTATTTGATTTACTTTAAAAAGGAGTGCCTGTCTTTTTTCAAGCCCGACTTTGAAAAGGAATTTCCATTCTTTAACATTCTTCACACAAACTTTTTTAAACTTAACGAAGTAAAATTTCAGGGATTTGCCCCCCACTTTGAAGATGTGTTTTCAGCTTATGAAAACACAACTGACAATCAACATAAAGTGGCAGCCATTAAATTTCTTGCTCTACTTTATCAGTTGAAAGAATTTACAAATGCTTTCAAACAATGGGAAGAAGGATTTACAACACCGCAGCAAATTCTATTGCAAAAATTTGTTCAATTGGTAAACAACTTTTACATAGAGAAAAGAACAATTGAGGATTATGCTGCCCTATTAAATGTAACAGCAAACCATCTTTCTCAATCTGTTAAATCTGCATCTGACAAAAACGCATTGAGTTTTATCAACGACAGGTTATTATCAGAAGCTAAATCAATAATTCAGTTTACCGATTTCGACATTGCCGAAATAGCTTACCAACTTAATTTTTCAGACCCAGCCAATTTTGGAAAATTCTTCAAGAAGCACACCGACCAGACACCGCTTGAATTCAGGAAGCAGTCAACAAAAAAATAATCTACCATTACAACAAAGTTATTGACCATTCCCAATAAGCTAATGCGTTCTACTTTTGTATCGTTAAATTAAATAACGAACTATTTAAAAGTAGAAAAATGAAATTAGCAATATTCGGAGCAAGCGGACCAACAGGCAAATTAGTTGTTCAGCAAGCATTAGAACAAGGACATAAAGTAACCGCCTTTGTGCGTAGTCCTGAAAAGGTTACTCAATCGCATCTTGATTTAACGGTAATAAAAGCAGATGCTTTAAGTCCATCAACTTTTGAAAATCATTTAAAAGGGCACGATGTTGTTTTATCTGCATTAGGTATCGGTCAAAGTTTTAAAGACACAGCGCTTTATTCAGAAAGCGGAAAAAACATTATTGAAGCAATGCGTAAAAGTGGTGTAAATAAATTTATCTGCCTTACATCAGGTGGCGTAGAAGACGATGACCCCTCGTTTGAATTTATTTATAAACTCATTTTCAAACGGTTGTTGCGTAAGCCCTACAACAATATGAAAAAGTTGGAAAGTTATCTTCAATCAGTTAATGACATTGACTGGATTATTGTTCGCCCTTCTCGCTTAGTTGACACTCCATTAACAGGAGTTTATAGAGTATCTGCAAGGTATGCACCAAAAGGTGGCTCAAAAATTTCAAGAGCCGACCTTGCACAATTTATGCTGAAACAACTGAACTCAAATGAATGGTTGAGAAAAACACCCACACTTACTTATTAATAAAAGCGAGATAAAATGAAATACAAAATATTTGGAAGAAGTGGTTTAAGAGTTTCTGAAATGGCACTTGGAACAATGACTTTCGGAACTGAATGGGGATGGGGTGCTGATAAAGATGAAAGCAAAAAAAGTTTTGATGCTTATTCAAATGCCGGAGGTAATTTCATTGATACTGCCAATCGTTATACAGAAGGAACAAGTGAAATATTTGTTGGCGAATTTATTCAGAGCGATCGGGACCATTTTGTGTTAGCTACAAAATATACATTGTATGACAAACCGAATGATGTAAACTATTCCGGCAATCATCGTAAAAATATGATGCGGTCGGTTGAGGCAAGTTTAAAGCGTCTCTGTACCGAATATATTGATTTGTTATGGTTACACGCTTGGGATTTTTTAACTCCAACTGAAGAAGTTCTGCGAGGTTTAGACGATTTAGTCCGTTCAGGAAAAGTGCATTACATCGGTATTTCAGACACCCCGGCTTGGATAGTTTCAAGAGCCAATGCCATTGCCGAGTTAAGAAGTTGGACACAATTTACAGGGCTTCAAGTTGAATACAGTTTATTACAACGCACAGCTGAAAGAGATTTGTTGCCAATGGCTAAAGAACTGCAAATTGCAATGACGCCTTGGGCACCATTGGCAGGCGGAACACTTACAGGTAAATATTTAAAAGGAGAAAAAGGAAGGGTTTCAGAAAATAGTGCAAGGAGGAATGAAGAGAAAACACTAATCGTAGAAGCTCTTGTTGATGTTGCAAAAACTTTAGAAGTAACTCCTGCACAACTTGCTATAAGGTGGACGATGCAAAAAGAACAAACCTCCATACCTATTGTTGGTGCAAATAAAGCCCTGCAAATAGAGGAAAGTTTAGGCAGTGTAAATTTTTCTATTCCTGATGAACAAATGAATATATTGAATGAGGTTAGTAAAATAGAAATGGGTTTTCCTCACGATTTTCTTGCTGGAGAAGATGTGAAGAATGTAGTTTACGGAGGAACGAAACAATTAATAATCAAATAAAGAATTAACAAAAAGAAAAACAATGAAAAAAATCGCAATTATCGGAACAGGAACCGTTGGTCAAACCCTCGCTTCCAAACTCGTTACACTTGGTTATGATGTAATGATGGGCACACGAAATGTGTCAGAAAAATTGGCAAGCACAGCAAAAGACGGCTATGGAAATCCTCCATTCAGCGAATGGTATGCTCAAAATAAAAATGTCAAATTAGGAACATTCGCAGAAGCAGCAGCTTTTGGTGAAATTGTTTTAAACGCTTCGCAAGGTGCAAACTCTATTAACGCTTTAAAATTGGCAGAGGCAAAAAATCTGAATGGGAAAATTATTATGGATGTTGCCAATCCTTTAGATTTCAGCAAAGGAATGCCCCCTTGTTTAGTTCCTGAACTATCCAACACAAATTCGTTGGGCGAAGAAATTCAAAAAACATTCCCCGATGCTAAAGTGGTAAAAACATTAAACACAATGTGGTGTGGACTAATGGTAAATCCTACTATGATAGGCGGTGGAAACCATACAAGTTTTATCTGCGGAAATGATGCTGATGCCAAAACAAAAGTAAAATCCTTGATGAACGAATTTGGCTGGAAGAATGAAAATATCCTTGACTTGGGAGACATCAGTTCGGCAAGAGGAACTGAAGCTGTATTGCCTGTTTGGTTAAGAATTTGGGGAGCTACGCAAAACGGAGCTTTCAATTTCAAAATTGTAAGCTAAATGTATTTCCTGTTGTGCGATTATGAAAAACTCTAATTGCACAACAGGTTATTATTCAAAATTTAAATTAGGACTTACGCAAAAACAATTTTAGGATTATTTAATTGTTTAATTGAGCATCATCAAATATTTTAAACATAAAAAACAAAAGAATGAATACTCAACCAGCAACCAATAATTTAGTTTTTATTATTTTCATAGGCTTTAGTCTTTATAATTTGGGATATATACTTAACAGCCAATTGCAACACTTTGCATTGTACTCACATCTTAATCCCAATGGCTTTGCTGATTATATGACACAGAATAATAAGTTTGCAGTTCTGCCTGCAGTAGTGCCTGGATTTACTAATTTACTTTTGAGTTTAATACTCATTTGGTTAAAACCTGCTTATCTGCCTGATTGGAATGTTTATCTGTTTATTGCGTTGAATGTTATTGTAACAGTATCTACATTCATTTGGCAAAGAAGTTTGCACGTTGAATTAGCAGAAACAGGATTTGATGCTGCAAAAATTCAATTATTACTTCGTACAAATTGGATTAGAACTATAGCTTATGCAATACAGGGTATTACAGTTTTAATACTTTTAAAAAATTTATTACAACAAATCAACAGTGCAAAATAAATTACAGCAATTAAAAATAATAATTGGCGCTTTCAATTTCAATATGGGGAGTTATAATAAACATAGAGAAAAAAGATTATCCAATTATAAAATAAAAAACATGAAACCTAAAACATTGTTCAGCCTTAGTATGCTATTGACAATTCTTTCTGTCAATACTGTTTCCGCACAGGAATTTCAGCCTGGCAAAAACAAGATTACTTTTAAAAGCGGGGGCTTAGCATTGGCAGGTCATTTGTATCTGCCATCAGGCTTTGATAAAAACAAAAAATATCCGGCTGTTATTTTTGATGGCCCACAAACCGGGTTAAAAGACCAGGTTGCCGGCTTATACGCTCAAAAAATTGCGGAAGCAGGCTATATAACACTGGCTTACGACCATCGCTTTTATGGCGAAAGCGAGGGCATGCCCCGCCAGTTTGAAGCTCCTTCTAAAAAAGTGGAAGACAATAATAGTGCAATGGATTATATCACTTCGCTGGCCTTTGTTGATAAAGATAAAGTTGGCGGCATTGGTATTTGTGCGGGAGGAGGCCTGATGGCCAAAACAGTTGCTGAAAATAATCGGTATAAAATTTTTATTGGTATAGCGGCCTACTATAATGATTCAACAAAGTATAAGAATTGGTTTGGCGGAGCAGATGGATTGAAGAAAATGATTGCTAATGCCGCAACGGCCAGAAAAAAGTTTGAAACTACCGGTGAGGTGGACTATATGCCTGCCGTATGGAGCGATGCTAATGAACGGAAAGCAGCTATGAGTGCAATGGAAGCAACTAATGAACCTTTTGCCTATTACGGAACCAAAAGAGGTTACTCTCCTTACTATATTAATCGCATGGCAGTCCAAAGTTACGAAGACATGTTGCAGTTTGATGTTATAGCAAGTACTCCGCTAATTATTGCCCCCTCATTGATAATACATGGTAAAACAGATTTGTATTGCAGTCCTTCGGGAGCAGAAAAGTTTTACGAAAAGCTTACAACTACTAAGGATTTTTTCTGGATTGAAACAACCAATCATATTGATTTATATGACCAGGAGCAATATGTAAGCCAGGCCATAAATAAAGCTGTAAGCTGGATGAATAAATATTTGCCGTTAAATAACTGAACAAGCAACTTACATTATTAGAAACAAAAAAACTATTCTAATGAAAGCAATGCTCATCAATAAATATGGTAACCCTGATGTGTTTTATTTTGGGGAGATAGTGAAACCGAAAATAAAAGAGGATGAAATACTTGTAAAAGTTTTCGGTTCAAGTGTGAATCCGGTAGATACAGGCCTCAGGAAAGGCTTACTTAAAAGTTTTGTGAGGTTGAAACTGCCTGTTGTTTTGGGCGTGGATGTAAGTGGCAAAGTAGTTGAAGTTGGAAAAGGAGTAACCAAATTTAAAGCAGGCGACAAGGCTTATGCTTACCTGGGGATAAATAAAAATGGAGGATATGGAGAGTTTATATCAATGCCTGAATCGTTTGCTGCACTAATCCCTGATAATTTGAATATCACAGAAGCTGGAACTGTACCGGGTGTCGGAATGACAGCGTATGAGGCATTTACCATTCATGCCCCCGTTAAACCGGGAATGAAAGTGCTGATAAACGGAGCAACGGGAGGAGTTGGCACTTATGCTATTCAAATTGCCAAATATTTTGGTGCAGAAGTTACAGCAGTCTGCAGCGCAGGTAAGGTTGAACTCGCTAAGCAATTAGGGGCAGATATAATTATTGATTACGGGAAAACAGATATTCTGCAAACTAAGGTGCGTTATGATGTAGTATTGAACTGTGTAAGGGGAATTGGATTTAAAAAATTCTTAAAGCTGCTAAAACCCCGGGGCAAATCTGTTGTCATCGCAGGTAATCCGGTCGAAATTCCGCTTATGAAATTTTTCAATCTCTTTTCCTCACGTAAATCAATATTCTTTTTTGTAAAAACTGATGGGCAAATTTTAGAAGGGTTAAGTGACCTCATAGAGTCAGGGGAGGTAAAACCCGTAATTGAGAAAATTTATCCCTGGAAAGAGCTTTCACAGGCACATCGCCATGTAGAAACAGGAAAAATTGCAGGAAAAATAGGAATCGAAATAAAGTAAATAAGCAAAAATACAAATAGGATGAGCAAAGTAATTCTTATCACTGGTTCAAACAAAGGCATCGGCTTTGAAATCGCCAGAGAGTGTGGCAAAGCAGGTTTCCATGTAATAATTTCGGGGCGCAATGAAGAACGATTGAATACTGCACTCGAAAGACTTCTGAAAGAAAATATAAATGCAGATTCATTGCTTATGGATGTCAGCAGCCGGGAAAGCATAGAAAAAGCGGCAAAACAATTTTCTTCAAAAAATCTGAAAATTGATGTGTTGGTCAATAACGCAGGTATTATTGTAAAGGGCGATAACCGCTTATTGCAAAATGACAAGAACCTCTTAGAACAAACCATCATTACAAACAGTTATGGTCCGCTGTATGTAACAAAATCATTTCTTCCATTTATATATTCCCCCGGCAGAATAATAATGGTTTCCAGCACAGGCGGAGCATTAAGCCGGGATGTGATGGAATGGTCACCTGCTTACTGTGTTTCAAAAACGCTGCTGAATGCAATAACCCTACAACTTGCTTACGAACTTCGGGATAAAAATATTTCGGTAAATGCTGTTTGTCCCGGATGGGTTCGCACCGATATGGGCGGAGCAACCGCACCACGAAGTGTAGAGAAAGGCGCAGAAACTCCGGTGTGGCTGGCAACCGAAGCAGCACAAAAACTAACAGGAAACTTTTTATACGATAAAACTGAAATATCATGGTAAATAAAACAGCATTAATCACAGGCGCAAGTGAAGGATTGGGTAGAGAGTTTGCAAAGCAGTTGGTGACCAATGGTTACAATATAACTGCCGTTGCCCGAAATGAAAACAAATTGAAACAGTTGGTGAATGAAATAGGAAATAATCATTCCTATATTGTAGCAGACCTGACAACTGTTGAAGGTCAAGACAAAATTGTTCAGACAATTTTAGAACAGCATTTTGATTTACTGATAAACAATGCAGGAATAGGCGCTGTGGGGAAATTCACAGAACTCCCTCTTGAAAAATATGAGGAGGTATTAACCTTAAATATTCAAACAGTTGTAAAACTTTCTTATGCATATTTAAAAACTGCCAAAGCAGGCGATGCCTTAATAAATGTTTCTTCATCGCTTGCTTTTATGCCAATGCCTGCCGTTGGACTTTATGCAGTCACCAAAGCATTCGTTACTTCTTTTTCGGAATCGCTATGGTATGAGCAAAAATCCCGTGGCGTTTATGTAATGGGGCTTTGCCCTGGAATTATTTCAACCAACTTTAATACTAATGCAGGTGGCGGAGTAAACAAGGCACCTAAAATGATGACACAAACACCGGAACAGGTTGTAAGCATCGCATTAAAGGCACTGGAATCCCGAAAAAAACCAACAGTCCTTTCTGTTTTTACAGACAGATTATTTGCGTTTTTGTTTCGGTTTTATTCACGAAAAGCAATAGTTTCTACAATGGGGAAAATGGGTAGTAAGACATAACAATTGACTTGTCCTGAAATAGGTTGACAGAAATGTCAATTTTATTTCACACAAGCTAACACACAGTCCAAAAATTGCAAAAGAACTTACAAGTTTCCAGGCCTGAAAAAATTGGATTAAAAATATTTCTTCCATATTGAAAAATAAAAAATATCCCAACCACTTTTCAGCAGACAAAATAACTTCTCGACAGCGGACGGCATACCCAACATTGACAAGGTTTAAATCGACACGGTGGACAGAACGCCAGCAGGTAACATGAACTGTGCAAATACCTACATACCAATCCCATATAATCTCTTCACATATTCAATCTCACCCTTCTCACTGGCCCTCTGCAGGCTCAGCATTTTGTTTTGAGAATTAAACTCCTTCATGTCCAGCAACTGTTGCTGCACATTGTCGGCTACACCATTAATTATTTCAAGCCGTTTGGCATCTGCCATCTGAGTAGCAAAAGCATTGACAACCATAAATAACTGGTCAATATTTTTCATGCTCTCGTCCATCATGCCTATATAGATGCTGAGCATGTATTCCAGTTCCTCAGCAGTAAAATTTTTATCCTGCCGGAACAATGCCCAGGCTCCTTTGTATTCATTTACCATTGCTACCTGCATTTCAATAATATCCTTTACCCGTTTGTAATTGGCAATGGCTGATTTTACTTTCTTCAGTTCTTCAAAATAATCTTCATAGAGTTTCTTTTGCTTCTGAACCCAATCCCTGATTTCATTCAGCTTTAGCTGACTCATTTTATTTTCCAATGTCTTTTGAGCATTCTGCAGCCAGATAGTCTTGTTCTGCAAACGCTGAATTTGTAAGTCAGCCGCTTTAATAACCTTTTTAACTGCAGCCTTGATAATATCTACAATAGGTATTTGTGCCTGCGTTTCTTTTACCGGCAGTATCATGCAGCACATCATCAAACCCGCCATTGCCAATAATCGTTTCATAAAAGTTCATTTTATTTTTTGGTATTTATTAGTGCCATCAAAAAGCACTTTTTCTTTTACATCAAATGAGTAATGGTCCAGTGTTTCGGATTCTTCCAACAGTTTGCTGTCGGTGTTGTAGATGCCGGAGGTTTCTTTCACTTTATATTCCGGCTCCTTTGCTTCGCCATCTACCTGCCTTGCAAAGAGCCATTTGTTTATAATTTTAAATTGTCTCGCTTCTTTATTCTGGATACTTATTACCAGGGTATCGTACTCTTTTCCAAATTCGTTAGTTCCTTCCCTTACATAAGTTCCCGGAATAAACCCGGCAATTTCATCTTTTGCAGAATTACAACTGCTGGCAATAGCCATTAAGAGCAAAACAAAAACTGTTACGTTTTTCATACTATTAATTTTTAGAGTGAATAATATCATCTGCCATAGCCCTGATGCCTTTTTCAATATCACCACCAAACTTTGCCGCATAGGCATTCACTCTCACTTTTTCTTTCTCCTCTGTGGTGTAAGCAAGATATTCTTCCGGTGAAACTTCAGTCCGGTACACTTTGCTTAACACGCCACCAAGGCTAATAAAAACTTCTTTGTATTTTTTTGTCGGGTCGTTTGCTTTGTTGATGCTTAATACCAACGCTTTTTCTTTCTCCGTCAATCCCAGCAATTCCTGTATCTGGTCAAACTTGTTCTGATATTTACTTTGGTCTAATAATATTTTACAATCGCTATTATTAATGATGGCTTGCTTTACCACTGGGGAAGAAATGATGTCTTCCACTTCCTGTGTTACAACTATGGCCTCACCAAAGAATTTCCTTACCGTTTTAAACAGGTACTTGATGTATTCTGCCATGCCTTCTTTTGCGATGGCTTTCCAGGCCTCTTCAATCAAAATCATTTTGCGGATGCCTTTCAGTTTTCTCATTTTGGAAATAAAAACTTCCATAATGATAATAGTTACAACTGGAAAGAGTATTGGGTGGTCTTTGATATTGTCCAGTTCAAAAACTATAAACCGCTGCTGCAATAAATCTAAGTTCTCATCCGCATTTAGCAAGTAATCAAACTCACCGCCTTTATAGTAAGGCCTCAGTACATACAAAAAATTGGAAACATCAAAATCCTTATCCTTTACATTATCCCCTTTTAGTTTTTCTACAAAGTCTTCTTTTAAAAATTCAAAAAAGGAATTGAAACAGGGGAAAATATTTTTATGCTTCTCCACTTTTTCAAAATACAATTGCAGGGCATTTGACAAAGCCACATATTCGCTGCGGTTAAAGGTTTCATTGTCTTTTTTCCATAAAGCCAGCAAAAGGGTTTTAATGCTTTCCTTTTTTTCTGTATCCAACACATCGCCTTCCCCAATATAAAACGGGTTGAACTTAATTGGTTTAGTTTCGCTGTATGTGAAATAGTAACCTTTCACCATATCGCAGAGGCCTTTGTAACTATGACCCACATCTACCAGCACAATATGTGTGCCTTTTTCATAGTAGCTCCTTACCATGTGGTTGGTAAAGAAGGATTTTCCGCTGCCGGAAGGCCCCAAAATGAATTTATTTCTATTGGTACAAATGCCTTTATCCATCGGCTCATCCGAAATATCCACATGCACCGGCTTCCCACTAAGCCTGTCGCCAAGCCGTATGCCGATTGGACTTATAGAAGACCGGTAATTTGTTTCCAAATTAAAAAAGCAACAAGCCTGTGGTGAGAAAGTGTCAAACGTATCGTTCATAGGAAAGTCGGCAGCATTGCCGGGTATGCCTGCCCACCATATTTGAGCAGCGCCTTCCGTTTCTAATTTTGGTGTAGCGTCCATTTGGGTAAGTGCAGATGAACAGAGATTACGGATATTTTTCAATTCATCTTTGTTGTCCGTCCAGGCTAGTAAATTAAAATGTGCCTTAACCGGCAAACGCTGCTCACTGATAGCTTCATTCAGGAATGCATCGGTTGACTCCTTTGAAATAAAGTTTTCCCGGCTGTATGCAGACAGCGATTGCAGCCGCAGTCTTTTACTCTCCAATTTCTGTATTGTTTTCTGCACATCTTCAATAAACACATATTGGCTGTAGATATGATTGCAGCTAAGCAATTGACCAATGGGTGATGCAAAGCCCACACTGAACTTTGTTTTATCGGTAGAATATTTATCATAGTTAATCCGGGAGCCACACAGCGCCGGAACAAATTCTGCGTCCGCCATTGTATAAAGCTGGCAATGATTTTCTCCAATCTTCCAGTTGTCTTTAAACTCAATATCTCTTATTGATGTATCGCTGGATTGCAGGTTCAGGTATTGAACAAGTAATTTAAACAACGCTGCATCATCTAATTTTGTAAAGGAAATAAAACTGCTGTCAGAGAGTATCTTTTCAAACTGCCCTACATGGTTCATGAAGTCATGAAAATGTTTTGGCTGAAGCGTTTCTTCCGGCACAATTGATTTACGCAACAGGCCGGAGAAAACAGAAGAAGATTGTTTCCGGTTAGCAGGTTTCTTTGTAAGCATGATGTAACAGCTATGGTCTAAGTATGGCCGTTCATTAAAGAATCGTTCGCTGCTGCGGCTGAGAAAGCTATTGTCATCATTTTGGAAACCTGCTTTGTATTTTACCTCAGTAAACCAATCTTGCTTATACAATACACTATTAACCGGCAATACCTTTATCGCTTTTATCCAGGCATGATGGAAGGCCTCATAATCATCATTACTCATCGTAAAAAGCTCTGGCAGTTCCACTTTAAAGGCAACGGTAACATCTCCCATTTTAGAGAGAATGGCATCATGCTCCATGCCATAAACAGGCAGTATATCAAACAGGTTCTTCATTTCAATAAAATCTTTTTCAGTTTCACAATAGAGTAACTCTTGATGACTCTCGGTACAGCCTTCCGGGCAATCTTTTTCATCAACCCATACTGACCATAAGTGCGGCTCATTTTATATACATACATAAACAATGCAGTGCCTGCGGAGAAAATAATGATTAAGCAAATGAAAATATTGATACCTGCGATATAGAGTATTGCAAAGATTATCATGAGTATTACCAACCCACCGCCCAGGTACCAGATGTATTGTGCTTTTAAGCCTTTAAACTCAATGGGCTTATTGATGCCTTTATTGATTTGATAGACGGAGCTGGACATTAGCCATGTAGCAGCAAATAGTTTTCCAGATAGAGAGAGTTGGGGGTAAGAGGGGTAGGAAGAACAACCATTTAACTTTCGAAAATACAGCTTAAATTAGCGTATTGCCGAAAGGTTTGTTGACAAAGATTCGGCAATGCAATTGTTGTCGGATATGCTGTGAGACCCTACGATTCTAAATAACATTTAAAGAAAAGACACACATGACAAATGCTGTAGAAATTGACAGCCTATCTAAAGATTACGGCAAAATCCGAGCATTAGATAATATTGTACTCAATGTTTCCGAAGGTTCTATTTATGGCTTGGTTGGGCCAAACGGTTCAGGCAAGACTACTCTGATAAAAATACTCGTTGGAACTTTGAAACCAACTAAGGGGCAAGTAAGGGTATTGGGATTAGACCCATTGCAAAACAAGTGGGAACTACGCAGACAAATCGGTTATATGCCACAGACGCCTGCATTGTACGATGACCTCTCTGCAAAAAAGAATATCATGTTTTTTGGAGAAGCACAAAAAGTTAGCGATTTAGAAAAAAAGACAGACAACATTTTAGCTTTTGCTGAGTTGACAAACAGGGCGAATGACCTTGTAAGGACTTTTTCTGGAGGAATGAAAAAAAGAGTTTCGCTATGTTGTGCACTTATTCATCAACCAAAAATTGTTTTTTTGGATGAACCAACGGCTGCTATTGACCCACATTTAAAAATCCAGTCATGGAACCTGTTTCGCAAGCTTGCTAAATCAGGAGTGACTTTATTTATCAGTACTCACTTAATGGACGAAGCCTTATTATGCGATAGAGTTACTATCCTCGGAAACGGTCAAATTATTGCACTTGACACACCTCAGAAAATATTGGAAAGAGGCAAAACAGTGTATAAATTTTCTGAAAATGGGAAAATGAAGCAAGGTGTTATAGACTCAACTCCCGAAAGTCTTGCGAAAGAATTACAAAAATTGGGATTAAATCAAAATATTACATCCATCTCTTTTCATCCTTCTAACATTGAAAGTATCGTTCTGGATATTATTAAGGTAAAAGAAGAATCAGAAACAAAGCAATGAAGACATTCATTATCGCCAAGCGTATAGTAAAGCAATTGCAGGGAGATAAAAAATACCTGGCACTTTCCATTATTGCCCCACTCATTATCATATATTTTCTAAAACTTCTCTTTAATGCTTTTCCGCCAAACGTACCGATAACAAACTTTACTATCCCCATCGGTGCTTTAATTGTCCATTTTTTGAGCTTTCTTTTGTGTGCCATACTTCTTGTGCAGGAAAGAACAAGAGGGACATTAGAGAGAATGCTCATCAGCGGATACAGGCGAACATCAATTATCGGGGGTTATACACTGGGGTATATAGGGCTTGCAACAATTCAGGCAGCGGCGGTACTTTTTGAATCACTTTGGCTTTTTAATTTAGATTACAGCGGACAGACGATTCTCCTTTTGTTCATTGTTATTTGGCTGCTTGCGGTTGTATCGGTAATGCTTGGAATCTTTGTATCTACATTTGCACAAAACGAAGGACATGTTTTCCCTTTTATTCCCCTTATCATTCTCCCTTCCTTTTTTCTGACAGGACTAATTATTGACACAAACACTCTACCGGGGTGGGCTGCATTTATCGGAAAATGCCTTCCCTTGCATTATGCAGTTAATATAATTCATGAAATCATAAAACCGGAATATTCATTGCATAATACGTATTTGGATTTTGCAATTCTAATCGGCTATATTTTCCTATTATGGATTCTTGCTTCACTAACACTAAAAGAAACGGAGTGATATGTGCAAGCCATGTCTATCAGCTTCTTGGATGAAACACACCGATATTAAAGGTTTTGTGCAATTGAGGCTGCGGAAATCTGCAGGGCAGTCTGTTCTGCAAATTCAAACTCTCATTCCCTTAGATTTGCCTTCACCTATTTTCTTTTTTGGCAACAGCGATTTTTCCATCTTCACTATAGGAGCTACTTTCATATCTTCTTTAACAGCCAGCCCAGTATCAGCTGCCAGTTGGTTCTTTTGAATTTTAATTGTTATCTCCCTCTCCAAATTCGCTACTTCGTTTTTAAGGCCAGCTAACTCAGATTCCTTCTCAAATGGTTTCATCACCAACTGCTCAAGCATAGGAATATTTCGTCCGAGTTCCGCAATATTTTTTTCATACTTATCCTTTAGTGCATCTACCCGGTCAATACAATTTAGAAAATGCCGGGCCGCCAGTTTAGGGTTGTCAGTGTTTAGATGCCCTTGGTTCCAGGTGTATTTTATACCGGTGGCTTTGCTTTCAGCATAGAAAGTATTCTGATAGCGGTATTCAAACAGGCTGTTGTTTTCATAAGTTTCTTTCTGACGGCGTATCATGCAATCAAAGCCATATAGACTGCCAATTTTAATACTATCATCTTCACCAGGCTTAGGTTTCCAGTTAAGTGATAGTTGGATAAGATAAATGCCGATAGCTTCTGGTGTTGCGGCCGGACAATCTTTTATTTGCACAGGGTTTGCTTTTGTTCCATCTTTTTCAAATGTCAATACCTTTTTATATGCCGCTTCATCGGTTTTTAATTTATCTAAAGTTTGTATTGTCGTTTCTTTATCTCTTTGCATATTTTCCAACTGAAACCTTGACCTGATTACTTCTTTATGATGTGCATTGCGAAGGCTTTCTAAAATAGCTATCTTCTTTTCCATCTTTGATTTCTCCAACAATGTTGTATCACCGGAAAGGATAGCGATGTATTCTGAAAAGTTCATGCCGCTTTTTTCATCAATGCTGCCTTCATCAATCGTTCTTACATTGAGTTCACAATTCTTCATCTGGCTGATAAAGGTTTGTTTATTCTTCAGCAAGTTAAATTTGTAATTGTCTAATGATTGCTCAACTGCATAAATGAAATTCTGTACTTGATTATTATAGCTTTCTTTTGCCAGTTTATTGCCCTGCCTGGCACCACGGCCATTGCGTTGTTCCAGTTCTGATGGTTTCCAGGGGATATCCAAATGATGCATGGCCACCACTTTTGACTGTACATTCAAACCGGTACCTGCCTTTTCTGTGCTGCCCAGCAAAATCCTTATTTCCCCATTATTCATTTTTCGAAACAGTTCCGGTTTTTGCCGGTCTGTCCAGTCGTGAATGAAGGTGATTTTGTTAGAGGGAATATCAAAATCTGTAACCAGTTTCTCTTTTAACGCATCATAAATATTAAACTCATTAGGTTTCGGTGTACCAATATCACAGAACACAATTTGTGTTCCTCTCTTGTCTGCGCTGTCACTGTATATTTCATTTATCTTTCTTGCACATACATTTACTTTATGATTTGGATGGTCTTCATAAAGAGAAGAATTTATCAACCGCATATCTGCCGCCATTTTTTTGGCATAGTTGGTTGCAATGAGCATACGGCCTTTATCTTCTTCATCGGTTAGTGGCGGCCTGCCAATTAAAGAACCATCACCAGTTTTAGCGAACTGCATTAGTTTCTTGATAAATTCCTGCTGGTCGGGTGTAGGCGGAATATTGACTAACTGTTCAGCTAATTCAGGCTTATCTAAATTAATATGCTTAGCAGTTTTATAATCAGTAATCTCATTATAAAATAAAGCCAGTTCCGGCACTTTTATAAAATGCCGGAAACGTTCTTTCGCAATTATTTCATTGGTAACTGAAAACTCAAAGTCAACTGTTTTCTTGGCAAAGACCGCAGCCCAGCCATCAAAGTTTTCAATACGCTGCCGTTCCATTTCATTTGGCCGCAGGTATTTAAACAGCAGGTACATTTCTGTAAGGCTGTTGCTGATAGGTGTACCAGATAAAAACGTTACACATAAATCACTTTTGTATTTATCCTGCAACGTTCTCACTGCAAATAGCATATTGAGTGCTTTCTGGCTTCCCTGCTGGTTACCCAATCCGGCTACACGGTCATGCCTTGTGGTAAAAGTGAGGTTCTTAAATTTATGCGCTTCATCCACAAACAAATGGTCAATGCCTAACTCTTTAAAGTTTATACCGGCATCTTTCTTTTCATCAATGGCCTTTCTTAGCTCTTGCAGTTTTACTCCCAGGTTTGTTTTGCGTATCTCTAAACCTTTCAGCATACGCCGGGAGATTTCGCCGCCCATATCTTTCAGCGTATATAAATCTCTTTCTATGTTATCCAACTCTGCCTGGAATATCTGTTGTTGTATCTCCGGGCTTTGCGGAATTTTTCCAAACTGGTCATGCGTTAGAATAATACAATCCCAGTTATTGTTTTTAATTTCATGAAATAACCGCAACCGTTTAGCCGGAGTAAAATCATTTTCTCCCGGCACCAATATTCTTGCGTTGGGATAAGCTTTACGGTATGTTTCAGCAATTTGATTCACATTTGCCTTTAAAGCAAGTATCATTGGTTTATTAGCAATACCCAATCGCTTCATTTCATAAGAAGCCACCACCATAGTAAGCGTTTTACCCAATCCTACTTCATGGTCAATCAAAGCACCACGATTTTGCATGATACGCCAAACTGAATTCTTTTGTGAGCTGTATAAATCATCTATTCCCAATCTCCTTTTATCCAGACCTGGAAACTGCATATGGCTTCCATCATATTCTCTCAGCACATAGCAATTAAAAGTATCGTTGTAAAGATTTACCAGTTCAGTCTTTTCTGCTTCAGGTAGTTCTTTCAGCCATTCTACAAAACTATTTCTGATGGCTTCTACTTTTTGGTGTCCCAATTGAATAGCATCATTATCCGGCACCCGGATGGTTTTATCTCCCAAATCAACTTCATATGAAAAGAAGGGAGTTGTATTTTCCAAAGCATGTTCCAACAGTTTATCGCCAAACATCCGCCTGCCATCTTTTGGCTGCACAGAATATTCCTGGTCAATCTTTGCATTGCTGGATGATACCTTTACTTTAAATGTATCAACAGAAGCGAAATATGAAACTTCAGCATTCACTTCAAAAAGATGGGATGCGAAACGATTGTAGTACTCTAATGGAATCCACCGTTCTCCCAAATTAAAATCCAATAATTCAAAAGGTATTTTCTCAGGTTGTACTTTCTCCAAAGCTTGAAGGCTACGTAGTAATTGAGCATTGTCTGGATTTTTATCTGCAACCTCAGCAGCTATTCGCCATCTGCTAACCACATTGCCGCTCAATAGTTGGTCGGCAGTTTCCCAATTTAATGTTGCTGGATTTAGGTAGATATGATTGCCTAATGTCGTTATTGCTTCTTCTTCGGTAGAGTCGGTAGCGACGGCAATAAATTCGATATCAACCTTGCCTTTATCATTCAGGCTTTTTGCCAATGCTTCCAGTGTATTGGATGTATGAAAGGCTTCCTGCTTTTGCACCAATGATTGTGTAAGGATATCTGCTTTTACAAATTGTTCGCCTTCCTTTCTTTCTAACGATGCAAGTATGGTTAAACCAAATGCTTCATCCTTTAATATTCGTTGCTTATTAGTATTAGAATTTAGTAACCCATATCCCCTTGTTAATGCATCATAAGATTCATTCAATTCTTTTCTTAGTTCGGGGAAGTCAATCTTTTCAGTGAGTTCTTTATCTGCCAACAACAAATACCAGTCTCTTACCAGTGTATATTGCTGATAAAACGCTAAATCCTTTTTATCGTAAATGCTTGGGAGAAAAACAGGTTTATCTTTTTCACCAGTGAGAAATGAAACAAAGCCCACCCGGTTATTGTGTACAATTAAAGTAGCTTCTTTGTGATAAGGGTTGACATCTTTTAATATGTCATCTTCTTCAGTTCCTAAAGAAATATGAAAGACCGCTTCACCTTCATTATAAAATTCATGGCCGTACTGTTTTAATAAATTTGGAAGCCCTTTCAATTCGCTTTGAAAAGCAGCCGCATTCATCCAGTTAGCACCAAATTGTATTTCATTGAAGTTTGAGTAAAGCTTATATGCATATTGTTTGAAGGCAATAGATTTTGCGGTGACCATAACAATGCCTTCATGCTCTGGGTTATCCCTGGTTTTAATGATATTAAGGAGTCTTGCAGTCTTCTTATCCACCACAGTTGCATCCAGTGGATTTATATAAGCCATTGCCCTGTTAATATTAACCGCAGGAGCAACATCAAACAAACCCAATTGCACAGAGTTGTTATCGGGGATATTTTCGGGAACAGGTAAATAGGTAAGCTGTTTGCCTACTGGCTTTAATTGCACCGCTATTTCTTGTTCAAAAGCTTTTTGATTGAACCTCTTTCTTAAACCTTCTTCAATAGTGGCTGACAGTTTACTTTGAATACTATCTATATCTCCTTTTTGCCAGATAGTTTCCGTAGCTCTGCCGTATTGATTCTTTCCCGGCCTTATTTCGTTAGCCGATATTATTTCAGGATGCAGAATGATGTACCGGTTTACATGATATTCGCCAAATTCATTCTGCTGTTTAGTTGTCTCAATCAAATGTTGCTCATGGGTAGTAATATCTTTTTTACCGGATTGCTTTTGTACAATCAACAAATGTGAGGGTGCTTCTGTATTGCCCGTATCTTTCATCAGGTTGTCAGGCAACACCGAAAGACTTATAAAGTTTGAGTTATGAAAGAGATACTCTCTGGCTTCCTTATTAGATGGGCTATTCGTGAAGGCATCTGTAGTTATATAAGCCAGCAAGCCGCCTTCCTTTATTTTATCAAGCCCCTTTGCGAAAAAGTAATTATGAATTTTGCCCGAAATATTTTCATCAGTGTATTGTTCATCCAGCACTTTAAAATTTCCAAATGGGATATTGCTTACAATTAAATCGTTTTTGCCATTTTCGTCATTACTTGTGTTTTCAAATCCCGTCACCTGCACAGAAACAGGAACGGGTATCGAACTCCTGAGTGCAGTCAATACCCGTCCCGAAAGAATGTCTTTTTCAACAGCTGTAATGTTTTGTAAAGATGGAAAAGTGTTTACAGCCTCAGCAATAAAGACCCCGGCTCCGCTGCTGGGTTCATATAAACTCTTTGGTTCAATGCCCTGGCTCTTTAATTCTGCAAACAATACTTTGGGAATAATATCCGGTGTATAGAATGCAGTAAGGATGCTGTTACGTAATGAATCAATTGTTTCTTTATACTCCTTTTCAGTGAGATGCTGTTGCAGCAAATTGTGCAATTGAATAACGTCGTCATATAATGCCAGGTCAGCTTTAGATGCATTAAATTTAATCCATTCTCTTTTTGGTGCATTAGGGAATAAGATGGCTTTCAATCCCCCAAAACCTGAATATTGCCGCAAGGATTGCACCTGTTTATCAGAAAGCTTTTGCTGCTGATTGTATTCAAGTGCAATCCTGATTGCAGCAATATTATCATTCAGCTTTTGTTGGCTGTTGTAACCCATTGCTCACTTTTTCATTCTCACTGTTACTTTGCAGGTACTCGCTAATCATTCCGGTAATAGCATAATGTATAAACTGGTTATCCTCGTTTTCTTCAGAGAAGTTTAAATCAGTAAATACCGGCTCGCAATATCCAATCATATTGATGACTTCATGCTGAAGCAACCCAGAATTAAGAAGTGAGGTATAGTTGATTTCAAATTCCTGTTCCAGCAGATTAAGTATATAATTATAGCGGGAAGGCCGTAACTCTACTGTTGCTTCTAGTATGCATTTTTCAATTATAATATACTCAGGCTGCCTGTCGGTTTCCTTCTGTTCAAACAGGGTCTTAACACTATCTGCTTTTTCATACAACCAAACCCTTAGTTTATCCTCTGCTTCTAACTCAAAAAGCAAATCGGGGTTATTGTCCCGTATATATTCTAATAATTTACTTACAATGACTTCCTGCATAACAGAAAAATTTAAACGCCAAAGAATGACCGGATAACGGTTGCCACAATCACCAGGAACACACAACTCCCAAACCATGCAGCCGCTACTTTTCCTGTATCATGGTCGCCGCTGTTCCATTTTTGATAAACTTTCACTGCTCCTATCAGGCCAACAATTGCACCAACGGCATACATCAGGTTGGTACCGGCAGCAAAGTAGCTTCTCACTTTGGTATTGGCTTCATTAATACCTGCGTTGCCATCTTGTGCGGCGGCAACTATATTAAGAAGCATTGCTAGAGAAGTTGCTGCAATAGAAAGCAAAGACTTCTTTACTTGATTTTCTTTTCTTACACTTTTCATACTCGCCATTTATTTTTAATTAACGAAAAAAAAGAAAAATGCTTCGATGTGCTAACCCATCCCACATAATCATAACTGCCAAAGCAACAACGAAGCATTAGTTTTTCAAATCATTCCCATAGCGTTCTTAAATCGCTTAACGAGAGCACCCCGGGATATTTATTATTTACTTCCTTGAAAACAATTTGCACCAACTCATCCTTGCAACCTGCACCGTTTAGTACAGGGTATTTTGCTGCGATTACTACCAGGGAATGCAATAATTCTGGTTGGTGAGCATTGGGCCTCGCCTCCTGAATGTATGCCTGCACTTCGCCAACGAAAGACTGCATAACTGGAGATATATCTGTAGCTGCGGCAGATTTTGGCACATAGTCGTCGGGATTTTCTACAGACTTGAAATGCTGAGTAGCATCAGTAACAGGAATTAAAACCTTCTCATCCTCTACTTTCCTAATACCTATAAGGCTTAATATTTCCCAGCGATAATATTTAAACCCAATGAAACAATAATAAAAAAGCAAGACCACACATACGAAAGCGACATATTGGCTCCATGAAATTGTACTTAGCATAGCGATTAATTATTGAGTTATAGAATGTCTGCCGCAAATATCTATCCACGCTGAAATTATTCTGGGTAAGTACGGTAGGGCTACTGGAATGTCATATTCATAGCTTTCCTAAAAGCCCAATCCACTTCTGCATTATTTCTTTCATCATGTTTAATGTGGCTTTATCAGGAGCATGATACTTTGTTTCCAAACTACCAAATGAAATATCATCTTTTTGAAGAGTCGTGAATAATTTAGAAACTGTTTTAAGCATTGGCGCAACTGTACGATTGATTATAATTTTGTCAACCACCAATACTCTGACTAGCACTGCCAGCTTAGCAACAGACAAGGATGTTTGTATTTTTAACTCCCGGTCTATCAATAAGTCTTTATCTGCAATCTTTTTATTCTTTTGTTGTACTTGTTTTATTTCATCTGTTATCCAATCTTCAATTTGCTTTTTCAGGGATAGCTTTCTATGGTCGAAACAAGTTGTTGATTTTACTTTTAATTGAGAAACCAGATTGTGCTGATGTTGAAGAAGTGAAATGCAAGCTGAATCTGATTCAGTATTTTCTGCCTGTGCTTTTATCAAATCAATTTCATACTCAACAAAACATACCGAATTGAAATTGTTGTAATAAAGCATGTCTCTGATAACCTTTTCAGTGACGGAGGCGGACCCGGCTTCAATCTCCTGAATAAGGTTTTGCAGATAAACCAGTTGTCTGTAAGTAACACAATTCTCCTGTAAAATACAATGCTCTGTCACTGCCTGATGAAATACCTTTAGAAGGTTGCTGTTATTATGTTTTAACATCAGGTAATCAATCTTTATCTTTATGCACTCCGATATTTCCCTGAATCGAAACTTCGTAATCCTGCTGTCAAAATCATAATATTCATAAAAGAAATTTTGTATAAAAGCAAGGGTTGTTTCAATTGGCCTACAAACAATGCTGTGGTTTTCCATCTTACAAAAAATTTCATCGCTGATATTTCGCAATAATGCCTGAACTAATTTTGTATATTGCTCCTTATCAAAAACGAAAGAATTGACGATGAATTCTTCCATCAGCAGTGAGGGTATATATTCCACATCTGTTTGAAGGCTATTGAGTAAATCACTTTCCAATAACTCAGGAAAAAACTGGCCATTCCAGACCTTATTATCCATCCCATTGCTAAGTATAAAATACCATTTACCGAGTGCCTGTTGAACAGATAATTTCGGGCCCGAAAATGACTGTTCATTCTGAAGAAGCAGTGATTGGCTGATGCCAGAACCCTTTGCAATCCCGTTTGCCTTTACTACACTTTTCATAACACCATTTTGTGTAGTTATGTTGCAAACCGCAAACCAATAACATTACGTTAAGTAGCGTATTTTAATAAGTAATTCAGCGTATTTTAAGCTAAAAAGGCAGTGGATTCGGTTAATTTATTGGAACAACACCCAATTTGTTGAGCAATTCCAGCTTACTGGATACTTTTACCTTATCGAATATATTTTGCGCATGCTTAGTTACCGTTCTTTCAGCAATAAACAGGCCGTCAGCAATTTGTTTATACGAACTTCCCCGGCAAATCAATCTGGCTATTTCCCTTTCCCTTACTGTTAGTTGATATTGCTTACAGTTTTCAACTATTCGTTCTTCAGCACTGAGCCGCTCTATTTCACGGGTTCTTTTATCTACTTCTTCCTGTAGTTTTTCATTCCAACGGGATAGTTTTTCTTCAGATTCAATCAGCCGTTGATGTTCCGATTTTACCATCCTTATATGCTGCTTTAGTTGTAGTGCCAGCAGCAATAGAAAGCCTGTATTTGTAGTTGTTGCTTCAACAGCCTGTCCTAAATTATAATAATCAATTGCCGGAAGACTGACCCACGGTGTAAGGCTTATAAAAGACACAGCCATTTCTTCTTTAGCCCCTTTCGTTTCAAAGCTGTTTTTATACTTATGGCGTACAGCCTTTATCAATGTGATAATTACCCATAAAGCGTATGCGGTTGGAATGATTAGAAGATTTTTTGCGGATTCAAGATTTTCAGACGAAACAAATAAACTTACAAAGATGACATACGGAGCTATAAGAAAAATAAATACACCTTTATAAGCATGAAACTTCATCTTCTCTAAATGGAAGGCATGATAAACATAATAAGGGAAATAGCATGGCGTAATAAACCCGGTTGCATAAGCAATACTTGTTTGAAGATAAAAGGAACCGGGCAGGTTTTCATCAGGCAATAAACCGCCGGTTACGTTGTAAACTATAAGAAGCAAAATTAAAATTATATTGAGGTAAGCTGATTTGTCATCTGGCCGGGCCAGCCGGTAGATAAGCAGGTAAAAAAGAATTACAATTTCTATACAAACAAATAGAAAAGTAATTATGTGCATTTGGGTACCGGGTAACAGCATATCGGTTTACTTACATTTTCTAATTGCTTTTCATGCAAAAAAGCTTGTATCCAAAATCAAGTTCTTTATATATTGTAAAACCATGTTTCCGGTACCACGGCAAATTTCTTTCTGTTGAAGTTTCCAGGATTACAGGGCGACCTTCCGCTTTACTTTTCTCAAGTATCTGTTCCAGCAAAACCGTTCCTGCTCCTTTGTTTTGTTCCGATGGGTTTACACCAATAAACCACAGGTATGCAAAAGGATGAGAGGGATGAATTTTTTTAATAGTAGCCTCCCTGCGCATAGCTTTCTTTGCATTGAGTAACCCGGTGCAGCTTATTATCAATTTAATATCGGCAACTACTGATTTAATCGTAGTTTTTTTCTTATCGGGGAAAATAATGAGAGCACAGCCTTTATTGTCATCAGAAAGTAATACTTCACCGAACCAGAAACAGTGATCAAATGAATACTCCATTAGTTTCCTTATTCGGTTTTTCTTTTGGTTATCCTGCCTTATAATATAGTTTACGCTTTTGTTGTCAGCAAAAGACGCTGTCAGAATGGAAATGACAGTTTTCTTATCAGAATAGGAAGCCTTGGTCATGGTTAAATTAATCGCCTATAATACACCTATCAATTTTTATACCGATTAAAACCTAAATTTTCAACACCGTTACTATCTGGCTGATTTTGTTTTATTTACGCTTGATCTAAAAAGTTTTTAATTCAACAATCAGACACAGTTAAGTTTATAATACCGTTTCTTTAAATGGCAGATGGTTGTGTACCCTTCTTCTATCAAGGATTCCAACTGCAATCCCTGACTGGGAGCAATGAGTGATTGACTAAGTGTTTATACTGGCGGGTTAATAGAAAGACCCGGCTCAATCCTTCCACCGTTTATATAAATCGTTACTCCTTCGTCGTAACGAAACAGCGGAACCATTGCGCCGGATAAAGATATTGGGAATTGAGATTGGCATTACCAAGATTATTTGCATGTATTCCGCCAACCACAATTCCAGACAACCCATGAAGCTTTCTATCTTTAGGGTATTAATCAGGTAACAGCATGTTGATTTTTGCATACGGCTCAAATATGAATATAAACAGGCTCGCCCAACGGGTACCTTCAGCTACAAAGGTTACCAATGTATTTCTTCCAGGCTATAAATTAGTTTGTAATAAAGTAAGTAAGGATGGTTCTGTTAAAGCAAATATTTTAAACTCTGATATTCCGGGCGATATAGTTTGGGGAGTACTATTTAAAATTGATAGTAAAGAGAAATCCTTGCTTGATAAAGCTGAAGGATTAGGTAAAGGTTACAATGAAGATTGCCTGACCTTTTATGATGAGAGCAATTCGCAGTATGTTGCGCAGGTTTATATTGCTGATACTAATTCAATCAACAATAACTTGGTTCCTTATGATTGGTATAAAGAATTTATTGTAACAGGTGCAATTCAGAATCAATTACCTGCAGATTATATTTTGCTGCTTCAATCTATTATTTGTATTTCAGACCCCGATGAGGAAAGAAGGATAAAACAATATTCTATTTTGTCTGGTAAGTAATATTTTTGGGTTACCAACTTTTTATTCTCTGTTCATCTTCTGTTGCGACGCTCCGTTCATCGTTCTGTTCTTCAATCATCAAAGACCCGGCGCAATCCTTCCACCGTTTATATAAATCGTTACTCCTTCGTCATAACGAAACGGCGGAACCATTACGCCGGATAAGGAAATTGGGAATTGAGATTGCCTTACTGAAAGATTAAGTAAGTATATCCTGGCAAACACAAATCCAGAAACTGCAAAGCAGATTTTACAAAGAAGATATTAATAAACTACTCATTCAACTGACCCTGCCGCAAAATTATTGTCCTGCTCTGTGCGGAACAAGGTCTTCTTCCTACACTATAAAGAGCCGTCAATCGCCACGGGTTTTCAAAAAAATCTCCACCTGAAAATGCAATGCTATCCAACACGGGGTAGTATTTTATTTGAAAAACCTTGTTCCTCCGCCGCAGTCCTAATGGCTGGTCGCTAAGGGTAAATGAATGAAGCGAAGCTGACTTCATTTAATAATTATTTTTTAAACATTAAAATTTCATGTTATGGACATCATCGGAAGAGTAACAGCAGACGCAACCGTTAGCGAAACCAAAGCAGGGAAAAAAGTAGTGAACTTTTCCATTGCTATTAATGACACTTACAAAACAAAAGGCAATACCGAGGTTCAGAAAATTGTAACCTATGTAAACTGTTCGTACTGGATAAATCCGGGTGTAGCGGCATATTTAACCAAAGGCTCATTAGTTGAGTGCAATGGCCGTGTTGGTGCAAACGCCTGGACAAACAAAGAAGGCGAAGTAAAAGCCAGCCTTACTTTCCATGTAAACAGCATCAAATTGCATGGGCGTTCTACTGGTGGTAATGCAACACCTGCGCCAGTAGTACTAATGAACACAGCACCAGCGGCAGCCCTTTCAGCAGTCGCAGACGACCTGCCATTTTAGTTTTTATGGCATCCTGTCAAATGGCAGGATGCTTTTCATTTTTAATCATTTCTAAATTTACAATTATGGCACACAATATTAATTTCAATGAGCAAACACAGCAACACAGTTTTTTTAGTGTAAAAGAAAAAGCATGGCATGGATTGGGACAGATAGTAGAAGATTATCCAAACAGCAAAGAAGCATTGCAATTTGCAGGGCTTGATTTTGAAGTTTGCAAAAGACCAAACATTCATAGACTGGATAATGGCAACGAAATTATCTCTACCAATTCATTCTATACTTACCGGCCAGATACCAACGCCATATTAGGCGACCGGTTGGGTAAAGATTATGAAGTGGTACAAAATACGGATGCTTTCAGTTTTTTTGATGCTATTGTAGATGGTGATGGCATCCAATACGAAACCGCAGGCGCTTTGGGGAATGGCGAAAAGATTTTTATTACTGCTAAATTGCCGGGCTATATCAAAGTGGGTAACGATGATATGAGTGAAAAGTATCTATTCCTTACTACTTCACATGATGGGCTTGGCAGTATCATGGCGGCGTTTACACCTATTCGTATTGTTTGCAACAATACGCTTAATGCAGCTTTGAGAAACCATACAAATTCTATTAAAATCAGGCACACTGCCAATGCTAAGGACAGATTGGAAGAAGCCCATAAAGCAATGGGAATATCTAATCAGCTATCTATCCAGTTAGAAGGGATTTTTAACCAATGGGCAAAAGTCCGTATCACCGATAAGGAAGTACAGAAATTGATACAAATGGCAATGGTTCCCAATAAAGAAGTATTGCAGAACATTGAAAAAGGTGAAATGAATGAACTAAGCACCTGTTTTAAAAATATGTGTGATGATGTGTACGAATATAATTGCACCAGCCCTACACAACAAACAGAAGCAACAAAGGGAACTGTTTTTGGTGCATACAATTCTATTACCGGCTATTTTCAAAATGTAAGAAATTACAATGACGAGGAAGCCAAGATGAAATCCTTATTATACGGTGGAACTGCACAACTAAGAACACAAAAAGCCTTTCAGCTTTGTGAGAGTTTTGTAAAGTGTGAGTTTGCAGAAAATTGGAGCTAATCATTTTTAAGGGGCATTGAAAAATGCCCCTTAAACTTATAAAAAAGCTGCCCCGCAACATTGTGGCAGAGTTTACAAAATGGCGGGGCAGCTTGGTTATTTCGGAAATAATACTTTTAAGGAAGTGTATGGATAACTCTCTGCATCATGCCTGATTTTATTAATATATTTTTCAACATTGTTTATTTCTGATTGTAATTGTAAACTATACTCTTCAATGATGTTTCTATCAGGCTCTATCATTAAACCTTCACTGATTAAAATTGCATTCTTTAAGACTGATTGTTGATTAATTTTGAACGATATGTTTTCCGAAAGTGCATCCAATAAGTAAATTATCATATAACTCAATCTGACTGAAGGGTGCGGATGACATTTTTCCTGATAATATATTTCCGGATAGCTTTTGGCTCTTTGTATAAAATACATGTAAATACCGGCTAATGCAATTGCCGTAACATCTTCCAAAACTGTTTTGAATTCCCCTTTACTTTTATCGGCTATTTTAGTTGCAAATGGTTTTAAATGAAATGCGATTTGGTTTGCGGCAAACCAATCTGCATCATGCTCCCTGACATGCTGGCTAACAACGTCATCCCCTTCGCAATTTACTGCAGCAAATTCTTTGTAATCTGCTGAACCAATACTTCTTTGAATAAGATGCCCGACTTCATGATAGAGAAAATATAATGTTACATATTGAAACAAGAAATAGTCAGGTGAAATTTCATCAACTTCAATAGTGTTTTTATAGCTGCTTAGGGATTCCAAATTAAATGCCTCTTTTTTCTTCTCAAAAAATGCTTTTAAACCAAATATTGTTCCCTTATAGATTTCTACAAGCAAGTAACCATCTTTTGAGAATGCCAAGCCATTTACATCGATATTAGTATTGTAATAAAACCTTGCTTGATTGATATTAAAACCCAAATCACCACGGTCAAGATATTCCTGGCAGAACTGGTAAAATAATTCAAACTCCTTCTCTAAGGGTAATCCACGATAATCGTAAAAATCGCCTTCAAGGGCACTAATGCCTTTGCTTTTTAATTCTTCAAGTAATTCAAAATAATCTCTCATTTGGTTAAACACTTTTTGTAAAATAATGAACAATAATTTTAAAACATATTTCTCCATTAATTCTTCCACAAATTTAGCCTTTTGGCTGCTGAAGTGGCCATGAAATTCCGGCATAAAGAAAACTGCTCCGCTATTAATTAGATACTATTTATTCCGTTGCTTCATGGCCTTTATTGCCAAAAGGCAGGGCATGTTCTGTAATTAATTTTTAAACAATTAAAAAGTTATGTTATGGAACAGATGAAAATGCAATTTCCGGAGTGGACAAGAGTAGCAGAAGTAGAATTGGTTTATAAAACAACAATAAAGCCTTCTGAAAGACCAAAGATTGGCAGTGTACAGGATTGCTACAAACTGCTGAAAGAATTATGGAATGAAAATACAATTGAAATGCAGGAAGAATTTAAAGTGCTATTGCTGAACAGAGCCAACAAAGTGATTGGTGTTTATGAAGCATCTGCCGGTGGACTTACAGGAACTGTAGCAGACCCAAGATTGATATTAGCTGCTGCAATTAAATCTTTGGCAGTAAGTATAGTGCTGGCTCACAATCATCCCAGGGGAAATTTAAAACCAAGCCGTGCCGATGAAGAATTAACACAGAAAATAAAAGCAGCTGCCGCTTACCATGATATTAGAGTGATTGACCATATCATCATAACCAGCGAAGGGTATTCAGTTTTGCTGATGAAGGGGTGCTGTAGCCCTTTTTATCCTTCAAGCTTTATGATATGCAAAATGAATGCGATAAACTATATTTACACCAATAACAAAAGAAATATATTTATTCCCTAAACCACCTACTAATGGATGTACAACCGCAAAATCAGAATATAGATAAGCTCTTTTCAAATACTACATTTTATATCGATTTTTACCAAAGACAATATAAATGGAATGATGAACCTGTAAAACGTTTACTTGACGACATTTTTTACAAATTCAATGAAGAATATAAAAAGTATCGAGAGCTGAGTTTGCCACTTGACCAGACCGTAAGTAAGTATAGTTGGTATTATCTGAATACTTATGTTACTAACAATGTGGATGGCAAACTATATATTGTGGATGGTCAACAAAGACTAACTACTCTTACACTTTTACTTATTAAACTAAGGCATATTGCCAAAGATTTAAACTCCAAATTAGAAGGATGGATTAGTAGTAAGATAGTTGGATTATCTGGTTACAAGACTGACTTTTGGATGAATCACGAAGCACACAAAACAGCAATGCAATCACTTTATGATGGAATATCAAATGAAAACATTGATACGTCAACGGGTCTAACTGCACAAAACATGGTAAGTAATTACGAACTAATATCTTCAAGACTTGACCATGAGTTAACAGATTTACACAGGTTTGAGAGTTTTGTCTTTTATTATATGCACCGCTTAGTATTGATAAATCTTAACGTTGAGCAAACAGATGTTCCAATGGTTTTTGAGGTAATTAATGACCGGGGAGTAAAGCTTAAACCTTATGAAATCATTAAAGGGAAATTATTAGGTCAAATTTCAAAAGAAGAATTAGATGGATTGGCTTTAAATGAGCTTTGGGAGCATCAGGTTGGTTCAATAAACTCCTTTAAAGAAGATGAAATTGACCAATTTTTCACTTATTACCTTAAAGCAAAATTAGCTGATACAATTGGCGAGGGCAGAAAATATGACAGAGATTATCATCGGGTTATTTTCTCTGAGAATAAACTAAAATTAGACCATAACCCCACGCAGGTAAAACATTTTCTGCTCAACGATTTCAAGTATTACACCAACCTTTACGCAAAAATTTATGCTTATTATAAAGATGCTGATTCAAACACAGGTTTTGAAAGCGTCTATTATAATAGTTTGACAGAGATGGATAATCAATTTCTTCTTATTCTTTCTGCCTGTTCAATTAATGACCCACAAGAGGATGATAAAATAACAGCAGTAGCATATGAATTAGACAGATTATTTTGCCTTTTACAAATACAAAGAAGCTACGGAAGCAATGCCTTAGCAGTAGCTATTTATAAAATCAGCATAGAAATCAGAAACAAAGATGTATCTCTAATCAGAGGAGCTTTCGATAAAACTTTAATGGAATTATTAACAGAGGCAAGAGGTGTAGAAGCCACCGCACCTCTGTCATATGGTTTTTTTAAAGAAACAGGTATTGAGTTAGATAAAAGATTTAAGAGGTATTTCTTTGCAAGGATTGAAAAATTTATTGCAGATAATACCAAAATGAACGTAAAGCATTCGCTTTACGATTTAGTTCAAAATACAGGGTCAGTAAATGGCTTTCATATTGAACATATTCTTGCAGATAATGAAGAAAATTTAAGCTTATTTAGTGGCGATGAAGATAAATTTAAAAGCGAAAGAAACCGACTTGGCGGATTACTATTATTAAAAGGTAAGGACAATATTTCCAGCAATAATGAAACTTATAAAAAGAAATTAAAAACTTACGCTAATACCCTCTACTGGAACGAAACTCTCCGTGAAGATACTTATACAAAAAAATTGGATTTCTCAAATATGATGACCACTTATAAATTGAACTTTAAACCGGTTTCAGATTTCGGACAATCAGAATTGGAAGAACGGCACAAATTATTATTTGATATGGCTTCTTTTATCTGGAAATAGGTTTAACTAAACATCAATTATTTTCTACTCAGTAATTCTGATTTTATCTGATGAGTATAGCCGGTACTTGCAATTTGAAAACATTTTAATCTTTATCAATTCCAAATTTCAAAGCCAGTAAAACGGATGTATTTACCCCTTTATTCATATCAGGTATATCATACCAGTTACCCTCATTAGTCTTGTATAATTTATACGTTTCGCCGTTTGAATCAGTAATAAAATATTCGTCTAAAATAGCTACAGTAGCACCTAAAATATTTGTTATTTCTACCTGCTTTATCGTGTAAGAAAACCGGCTGCAACCTTGCAAAACAATCTTCTTAATTTCTTCAGTCTTTATATCCGTTTCCATGCAGGAAAAATAATCATTCTATTGCAAATGAAATTTTATGTGTTACCTGACTAAATATTAGCCATGTAAACATCAATACTGGTACAGATTTTACGCCTGTTTTGTTATGCGTTTGCGAGAAGAAATAAAATTCTCAACGGATAAATTTTACAAGGGCTTAATGTGCCCGGTCTTGCACATGGCAAGATGTACAAACGTTATACGTTTGGGGCATCTTGCCCTTCACTCCGAAGTCGTTTCGGGGTATTGAAACAGAAAACTTAAAACCATGAAGAAGTTAGAAAGTGAAGTGAGGAGCAAAATGGTGGTAGTAAGAATGAATGAAACTGAATTTGAACAGGCAGAAAAATTCAGAAAAAAGACTACCGAAAGATACCTGAGTACTTATGTTAGAAAACTGAGTTTACAAAAGCCTATTACGGTAAAGTACAGAAACGAAAGTGCCGATGATTTTTTGTTGGATATGCTGAACCTGAAAAAAGAACTGAATGCCATCGGCAACAATTTTAACCAGGCAGTACACAAACTGCATATACTGGATAAGATACCGGAGTTCAGGGTTTGGGTACAACAGTATGATGGGTTACAAAAAGTGCTAATCAGCAAAGTAGAAGAAATAAAATTACGGATGAATCAACTCTATGAACAATGGTTGCAAAAATAACCACACCTAAAAGTATTGAAGCTGCACTCAATTACAACGAAAATAAAGTGCAAAAAGGTACCGCCGTTTGCCTTCATGCAGCCAACTATCTTAAAGATGCTAAGGATATGAATTTTTATCAAAAGTTGAATGGCTTTGCAAGACTGAATAGTTTGAATGAAAGGGCAACAACCCAAACCCTGCATGTATCTCTCAATTTTGACCCATCCGAAAAGCTATCTGAAACCAGGTTACTTGAAATTGCTTCTGCATACATGGAGAAAATTGGTTTTGGTGAACAACCTTTTTTGGTTTACAAGCATGAAGATGCAGGTCATCCGCACATTCATATCGTCAGCACCACCATTAGGGAAAATGGCACCAGAATAAACACTCACAACATTGGGAGGAATCAATCTGAAAAAGCAAGAAAAGAAATTGAGCAATTGTTTGGATTAGTGAGAGCAGAAAAGCAAGGCCAATTAAGAAACCCCGGCATTAAACCAGCAGATGCAACAAAAGCAGTGTATGGAAAAGATGAAACCAAGAGAGCAATCTCTAATATTGTGGGTGCAGTTTTTAGTCAATACAAGTTTGCCTCATTACCGGAGTTTAATGCAGCCCTCAAACAGTTCAATGTCGTAGCCGACAGAGGTAAAGAAGAAGGCAGGATTTATAAGAACCGTGGATTGGTATATCGCATACTTGATGCAGATGGAAATAAAGTGGGTGTTCCTATCAAAGCAAGTTCCATCGGCTGCAAACCAATCTTAGCAAACCTGGAAAAGAAATTTGAAAATAACGAACCGTTAAAAGAACCGCTAAAACAAAGAACAAAAACAGCGTTGGATAATTGCCTGGCAGCTTCTCCAAAATCAATGAAAGATTTGGTGAAAGCTTTGGAACAGCAACAGGTTTATACAGTGCTTCGGCAAAATGCAGATGGCAGGTTGTATGGAATTACGTTTGTTGACAACCAAACCAAAGCTGTTTTTAATGGAAGTGATTTAGGGAAAGGTTACAGTGCTGCAGCTTTGCAAAGCAGGTTGGCAACAGTAAATGAAAACACTCTTAATCACGAAGATTCAAATAAGGGAAGTTCATCCGGCTCTTTGCAAAAAGATAATCAGCATCAAAAGCAACAAGAAAAAGTAATTCTACCGCCAGCAAAAACAGAAGGTATTTTGGATGTGCTTCTTTCCACTAAAGAGCAATACGATAACGTACCCGGAAGCCTGATGAAAAAGAAACGGAAGAAAAAGAAACGCAACAACAATAATTTTTAACCGATAAATATTTTACTATGTCTGTTACAGGAGAGAACGAACAGGGGTTGCGGAAGATAATAGACCTCACAAGATTTGCCAGCATCTTTATTTTGCTGTTGCACTTTTATTATTTCTGCTATGTTGCTTTTGAGCAATGGGAAATAAAATCAACTATTACCGACCGGCTGATGAAGAATATTTCTCAAACAGGATTATTCAGCGGTTTGCTGACATCAAAGTTTTTAGCATTAGGCTTATTGACAATTTCTTTGTTTGGTTCACAAGGAAAAAAAGATGAAAAGATAAACTGGAGAAGTATCACGGCATATTTGCTGATTGGATTGTTACTATATTTTGGAAGTTATCTGCTATTCCAATTGCAAAAAGAAATTCAAACGGTCGCCATCATTTACATGACCGTCACTGGAATTGGTTTTCTATTGATACTGGCTGGTGGTAATTTACTCAGCCGTTTAATCCGTTACAATTTGGGTGACGATGTTTTCAATTCACTAAATGAAACCTTTCCGCAGGAAGAACGGTTAATCAGTAACGAATATTCTATCAACCTGCCTGCCCGATACAACCTGAAAGGTCGTGTAAGAAAAAGCTGGATAAATATCATCAATCCATTTCGTGGCTTGCTTGTTATTGGCAGTCCTGGTGCTGGTAAAAGTTGGTTTGTAATTCAGCATGTCATCAAGCAGCATATTGAAAAAGGCTTTGCCATGTTTGTGTATGATTTTAAGTATGATGATTTGAGCCGCATTGTTTACAACTGGCTACAGAAAAATAAACACAACTATTCAGTTAAGCCATCATTCTATGTAATCAACTTTGATAACCTTTCTGTATCGCACCGATGCAATCCCCTTGACCCAAACAGCATGAATGATATTACTGATGCTACTGAAAGTGCAAGGACTATTCTGTTAGGATTGAACAGAGAATGGATAAACAAGCAGGGAGATTTCTTTGTAGAGTCACCCATCAATTTTGTTACGGCTGTTATCTGGTTCCTGCGAAAATATGCTGATGGAAAATATTGCACCCTGCCGCATGTAATAGAATTAATGCAGGCAGAGTATGATGAATTGTTTCCAGTGTTGAACACACAGCCTGAAATTGAAGTGTTGGTAAACCCATTCATCACCGCTTATCAAAACGATGCAATGGAGCAATTGGAAGGACAGGTGGCTTCAGCAAAAATTGGTATGGCAAGGTTGGCGGCTCCGCAGCTCTATTGGGTATTGTCCGGCAACGATTTTACATTGGACATTAACAATCCAAAACATCCAAAGATTGTTTGTGTGGGTAATAACCCTGAGAAGCAACAAATTTATGGAGCAGTGTTATCGCTTTATGTTTCAAGGTTGGTAAGGCAGGTAAACAAAAAAGGAATGCAGAAATGCAGTTTAGTTTTTGATGAATTTCCTACCATTTATTTCAATAATATTGATAGCCTGATTGCAACCGCAAGAAGTAATAAAGTTGCCACTACATTAGCCATGCAGGATTTTAGCCAGCTTAAAAAGGATTATGGCCGGGAGCAAGCTGATGTGATTGTAAATATTACCGGCAACATCATCAGTGGCCAGGTGATGGGTGAAACCAGTAAGTTGCTGAGTGAACGTTTTGGAAAAATTATGCAGGATAGACAAAGTGTTTCCATCAACCGAACCGATACTTCTATCAGCCACAGTAAACAATTGGATGCAGCCATACCCGCCAGCAAAATCGCAGCTCTTTCTTCCGGTGAGTTCGTGGGCATGGTTGCTGATGATCCTCTGGAAAAAATAAAACTCAAAATGTTTCATTCAGAAATTATTAACAACCATGAAAAACTGAATGCAGAAGTAAGCAACTACAAGGACATACCTGTTGTTAGCAATGTTACCCAGCAGCAGGTGCTGGATAATTATTACCAGGTGAAGATGGATATTAAAAGGTTGATTGGGGAGGAAGTAGGAAGGTTGAAGGAGGAAAAAACTGAAACAGGGTAATAGGTGGGGGAAGTTAAAATTTGTTTAGTTAGGAATCCTTACTATATTTGAACTTTCATTCACATAAACTTTATACAATGTCAGAAGAAATTAAAGGTTATGCCTACGGGCAAGTTGGGCAATCACCGGTAAGTATTGCCGATTTAGAACTACTAAAAAAAACTGTTTTGTTTACTGCGGAAGATGAAAAGAACCTGCGGTTGGCCGGAGAGGTGCTAAAAGACCAGACCAATGATGTGCTTGACTTATGGTATGGCTTTGTTGGCGGTAATGAACATCTGGTTCACTATTTTACTAAGAATAATCAGCCAAATATGGATTACCTGGCTGCCGTGAGGGCAAGGTTCGGCCAGTGGATTATGGACTTGTGCAACCGGCCTTATGACCAGGATTGGCTGAATTATCAGCATGAAGTTGCACTGCGTCACCACAGTACTAAAAAGAATAAAACAGATGGAGTGGATACTGTGCCCATTATTCACTACCGCTATATGGTGGCGTTTATCTTTCCTATTACAGCTACTATTAAAAGTTTCTTAACAAAAAAAGGTCATGGCGAAGAAGTTGTTGAAGCTATGTATGCGGCATGGTTTAAAGCTATAACTCTTACTGTAATTCTATGGACTTATCCATACATCAATAAAGATGAGTTCTAACATAAAATCATACTTTAAAAGAATCGGAATAGCCGGATTTATTTTCTTCCTGCTTAAAGGAGTCATCTGGCTATTCATCTTTTTATTTCTAAAATCTAAAATTTAATAGAATGAAAGTTTCTGTTTGGGATACTTATATAACAAAAAATGATGGCAGCATAATGCACTTTGACATTATTGCCCCCGATACTCTAAAAGAAGAAGCAATAATTCATACCTTTGGTAAGGATTACTTACAATCTAAAGAACAGACCGGTCAACAATTGACAGCCAAAGAGTGCCGTTTTTGTCATATAGAAGCGGCCACAGTAGAACTGGAAAAAATGATTACAGAAAAAGGGTATTATATAGTAGAAATGGAAAATTGCAAATAGCATGTCGGTATTTAACCTAAAGTATCAAAACGCCAGTCTTGATAATAAGATAGTTGCTGGTCTGGAAAGATTATCGCAGGTATTCAGGGTTTTACTTTGGAAAAAGGCTAAACAACATGGATTAAGCCCGATACAAATACAGTTACTCATTTTTATTCAGCACCACGCTTCCGATAAATCCACTGTCAGTTACCTGGCAAAAGAATTTAATGTAACCAAACCTACCATTAGTGATGCAATAAAAGTGTTGGAGCAAAAAAAGGTAATTAAAAAAATAGCTGATAAAAGAGATACCAGGAGCTACACTATTCAGTTGACACCCCAAGGGAAAAATATTGTTTTAGATACAGAACATTTTGTGAACCCCTTTACAGAAATTATTTCAGGCATATCTCAGACGGAAAAATTAGGGTTATGGGAAAACATAACAACTCTCATAAATAAACTTCATCAGTCAGGAGCTATTACTGTGCAACGTACCTGCCATTATTGCAAGCATTTCTCTAAAAAAAATAGTACCCCTTACTGTAAGTTGTTAGAGCAAAAACTGCAGGTTCAGGATATACGGATTGATTGTGTGGAGTTTGAGGTAGCCTAACAAGCTCTTTCTTATAACAGTTTCATCAACTACTGCAAACAATTTGAGCGCAACATACCAAATTGCGGATATTTCTTCAAGTGAATTTTGGGGTACTTTTGCTGATACCCAGATGGAAACATAAAACTCAAAATGTTTAGTCAGAGATTATTAATAGCCATGAAAAGCTAATGAGGAAGTTAGTCAATACTGTAATATTGCCGTTGTATCTAATTGTTTACATTTCGTAATGCAAATTCAATTATATGTGAAATTTCCAGGTATTATCAATCTTTACTGAAATACCACTTTTCAGCATTTTTATGATAAAGTTTATCAATTACATTCTTTGGCAATTTTAAGCCTCTGAATTTTTCTGTAACAAACGGCGATTGGAGGCTATCATCTGAAGTAAAATATAGCCAGTCATTTAACCAGAGATTATGTGCCTTTTTCTTCACACTATCGGGATTATCAGATTGGACAATGAACAGATCAGTTCCATACATAATCCTATCCTGGTATTTAATAAAGAAGTCATGTACTTTCTGCCAGTTTTTTATTGACTGATATTGCAGTTGCCCTATTCGTTCGGCTGGTTCTACTGTCATATTTGGAAATTGATCAAGACACTTGGCAATTTTTTCCACATCCCATTCTAAACTTGCAAGGTGCGCCCCCATGAACTTTAGATTTGGATGCCTTTCCAGCATACGATCCCGAGCCTGGATTTGATCATCATAAGAAGGGTATTCAGGGTGAATAAACATGTGATATTCCGGGTGATTTTTAAAATAATTCCTGTCATTGATAGTGGTCATTTGATCTAATGGAAGCCAACAATTTTTAGGCTCGCCGAGATGACCTAGAACCGGCATCTCATTTTGTTCTAAGTAGTTTAATATAGGGTCAAAAATAGGGTTGTCAATCATAATGAAATTGCTATCCCTGTCCCTGAGGGTCATTCCGATGTTTTTCCATACTTTAATTCCAACAGCGCCATTATCAAAAGATTTTTTTAAATAACTAAGTTGCTGTTCCTGCCAGCCTGGTTGGTTGATAGTCGTAGTCTCAAAAGTTGTGAGATAAAAAATTGTGGCAGGGAATTTTTTTTGCAGATGGATGGCAAAAAATTGTTGACTATCTATCGGCGTTTCACCCGGCACTTCAACGTTTACACTGATTAATACAACATTATCTTCTTTAGCCTGGACTATACAAGAAGAGTCTGTTGTATAGATATGGGCATGGCAATCAATCTTTTTTACTTTTGAGAAATCTTCAGTTGAATAAAAACTGCTGGAATCTTTGTTTGAATTATTACAGGATGTCAAAATTAACAACAGGAGGAAAGTCGAAAAATGGAGAAGTGATATTAAACTGTTTACTTCGGGGCTTTTTTGCGAATTGTTCATCTTATTACCTGTTAACTTTATTTTGTATGGCAAGCAATTTATCTTGTACAAGTTCAGAAACCGCATTTGTTGCTGTTGGAAATACTTTACGCAAATCAATTTCATCTTCTGAAGTCAACTTTCTTTTCAGGGTTTTCATAAAAGTATTTTTGATTTCAGTTGCCAGGTTTATTTTGCAGATGCCTCTTTGCACTGCCTGCCTCAGCGTATCATGTGGAATACCGGATGCTCCATGTAGTACGAGAGATGCTTCGGTCATTCCCTTAATTTCTGAAAGCCTTAAAAGATCCAGTTTGGGCTCCTCTTTATAAAAACCATGTGCAGATCCAATAGCAACAGCAAGTGCATTTACTCTTGTTTCTTCTACAAAAAATTTAGCTTCTGCAGGTTCTGTAAAGCCAACCCTATCTGTTTTTTGTCCCAGTTTGGCTACATAACCGAGTTCTGCTTCCACGTTGGCTCCGTATTTTTCTGCAAGTTTCACAACGCTTTTTGTAATTCTAATATTTTCATCAAACGATTTTTCACTTGCATCAATCATCACAGAATCGAAACCGGCATCAAGACAATCGGCTGCCAGCTCATACGAATCTCCATGATCAAGATGCAACCATCCTTGCACGTTATAATAGTTAAGCATCGTCCGGGCAAGATTTGCGGCAATGGGAAGGCCCATATATTCTATCGAACTCCTGGTAAGTTGAAGTATGATCGGTTGCTTTACTGCCTGCGCTGCCTGCAGTACTCCTTTAAGCGTTTCAAAATTATAGAAGTTGGTGGCCAATAATGCCTGCCTGCTTTTTTGAAGCTCCTTAAACTTTTCCTGCAATGATAGTTTATTCTTCATACCCAAATATTTCTTTTGCTATTTTCATTGTATTTGATAAATCTGTGAAGGCGGTAGTGCCGCCTGAAGCAGTAGTAGAGATGGCACCGGTGAGATTACCAAATGTTTGGCAGTCTTCAGGGCTGCATCCCTTTATGAATTTGAAAATATACCCCGCATTAAAACTGTCGCCGGCTCCAATTGCATCAACAATTGTTTTATTAACGAATGGTCTGCCGTGTATAAGCTGATTGTTATAACTTAACAGCGAACCATCTTTTCCTCTTTTTACTACAATATAATTTCCCCACTTTGCTATTGTGCTTATTGCTGCTTCCAGCGATTGGGCTTTTGTTAAATGCAGCATCTCTTTTTCATTAGGAAAGAAAATATCTACATGCGGTAATATGGTTTCATAATCGAAATTCCATTGTTCAGATGGATCCCATTGTATATCAAGTGAAGTTGTTAATCCGGTTTCTTTTGCCATTTTAAAAAGACCTGCCAAACTGTTTTTAAACCCGGGCTGAAGAAAATACGATGAGAAATGAAGATGTTTCGACATGCTTAACATCTCCTTCGTTATATCAGTTATACCTAAATGTTTCATTGCTCCCTGGTAGGTAATCATTGCTCTGTCTTCTCCAAAATTGAGAATTACAGTTGCTCCTGTTTTTAATTCAGTACTGGATATGATCATTGACGTATCAACTTTCTTTCGTTCTAACTCTTCCTTGCAAAGAGAACCTAAAATATCATTGCCAATTTTGCCAATAAAGGCAACACGCATGCCCAGTGTACTTAAATTACCGGCAAAAATTGCAGAGGAACTTCCCAGTGTCAGTGTCATACTTTCGGCCAGTTTTTCTTTTCCAACTTCCGGGAATGATTCTATTTGGTTTAAAATCAAATCAGCGTTTAATTCACCTATTACAATAACATCAAATTTTTTTTCACTGCTCATGGTCATTTGTTAAGGTTCCTGGTTGATAAATCGAGATTCAATTGTTGCAAGTTCAATTTCTGAAAAGAGGGTTTCAACATCCTCTTGATAAAAGAACCCCAACTCTTCCCTGATGCAATTGGCAGCACCGCAGGCAACTGCTAATTTTGCTGTTTCAAAAAGGTCGTAGCTTCTCCTGTCTGCCGCTATGAGCCCCGCCATTAACGCATCGCCGCTGCCTACTGCGCTGATTACGTTGCTCAATCTGCAAGTTGCATGAATATAATAATGGTTTTTATTTGCAAGATGAAGACCATCTGCACCAGAAGTAACTGCCACCAATTCACATTTTTCGAGGGCCTTGCTTGCAATCTTCAATGGCGAGTTTTCATGAAAGACCTTAGCCCCTTCGTCATTGTTAATATGGATACAATAAGGATTTACTTTAACGGCAGCAGACAAATATTTTTCAGAACAATCCACAAAGGTTTTAATACCTTTCTTTTTTGCTGCAACTATAAACTCAGGATAGCCAATTTCGTCGGGAGTTATGGGCCAAGAGCCACTTAGGCATACAGCAGTTGCTTTATCCAGTAACCTTATAAATTCCAGCCAAAACAAATATACTTGGTCATCGGTAATGAATGGGCCGCATTCTACTAACTCTGTGTCATTTAAGTCTGTCTTCGATCGAAATGTAAAACAGGTTCTGTTTGGTGAATCAATTGCTGGGCCATAACAATAAACTCCTTTGCTCTCACAAAATTCTTTGATATATTTTCCGGTATCGCCTCCCCAAAATCCCAGCAATACACAAGGTTCTCCCAATTCGGCTAAACCCAATGCTACATGAACGCCTTTTCCTCCGGGAAATGCAAGTTCTTTTTTTATTTTATTTACTTTCCCATGAATAAAGTCATCAAGCCACACGAACTTGTCAACCGAAGGATTTGGACATAAACAAAGAATCATATATAAAATCATTAAGTTCAGTATGGGTAAATATGCACTCCCTGAACGATCCTGTGAATGCTTCCATTTTGCGAAGGTGAATCAGGGGTTAATCCTAACGCAATGGATTTATGAAATCCTATGATTTGAGCAGGAAGTATGCTGCAAACAGCGAAATAATCATCCTGAAGTTTGCCTGCTTCACTCCCCAGATCAATGGTTGAATTTTCGAAGTCTCTTATTTCGTTAAGGTATTGCCCGATACCGATGCTGTACAGGAATTTTTCGCTTTGATCAATTGATTTCACAAGGTCAACCTCGTAATTCCGAACATAAGGATCAGATGAAAACAAATAGATAAGAAGGGAAGATTCGTCAATGACCGCTTTGGGGCCATGTCTGAATCCGAGAAACGAATCGTATTGACAAATAATTTGCCCATCGGTAAGTTCAGTTATTTTCAGATGCGATTCTCTTGCCGTTCCCTTTAAAGGCCCCGATCCAAGAAATACAACTCTTTTGAAATTCAGGTCAGCTACTTTGCTGAGTTCCCGGGAGTATTCGTTCAGGATTTTTTTTCCAAAATCGGCAAGCTTTAAAACATTTCTTTCATTCTGTTCAATATTTGCAATATCTGAAATCAGCAAACCTGCTAATGTCATTGATGTAAACGAACTCGTCATAGCTAAAGCCCGGTCATTAGTTCCTTCCGGAAGTATAAAAACAAATGAGTTGTTTTTGCTTGATGCTACTTTTGCCAATTTTCCGTCAGGGTTACAGGTAATGATTAAATGATAAACGACATTATGTATTTTTTCGGATAGGTTAATGGTAGCAAGGCTTTCAGGGCTATCACCCGATCTGGCAAAAGAAATTAATAAGGTTGGAACTGATTTCTGAAAGAAATCACCTGGATGAGTTACTAAATCGGTGGTAGGGATAGCCCTCGTTGTGAGCCCGGTATTTCTGTAAAATGCCTGCTGAAGAATCTGGCCTATAAATGCAGAAGTACCTGCTCCTGTCAAAATGATCTGTACTTTATCAATTGCAAATATTTTATTTAAAAAAGTAGTGAGTTGATTTTTATTCGATAAGAGTGAATTATACGTATCAACCCATAGTTTTGGCTGGCTGGTTATCTCTTTAGCCATGTGTGAAGATTCCATTAAGTTCAGAACAGTTTTGTTTTCCATAACTAAAATATTTTCATTTCATTTCTTTTCAAAAGTATAATATTTATTTTATCTTTCTTTATTTTTTATTTATTTTATCGAAAAATGAAAATACTGATGCCTGTATGACGAAATAACTGAGTTTTAGAAGTTTATAAAGCGTGAAAACTTAATCAAAGAAGTTGTTGAAAATGTGTGAGATATACTTCAATTCGTAACCTTTTACCTAATTGGCTAAAAGGAACAGAGCCAGTACAGCTAATACCATACCGATAAGAATTATGAAATGAGGGGTTACCCCATAAAGTAAAAGTGATATAATGATTGTAATAACAGGTGCCCCGGCGTTTGTTAAAGGGCTTACCACAATTGCACGTCCATGTCTGAATGCGTACACTAGAAAAAGTGCCCCAAAAGAATTTAAGATTTGAATGGCTGCAGCTAAATAGGGGCCTTTAAATCCCCAATTGATTTCCTGCTTAAAATCTGTCATTAATACAGCTACGGGAATCAGGCCAATGCCTGAAATCATCATATAAAAGAAAATACTTTCTGCTGTAGTATGGTTATTGGCAACTTTCATAAAATAAGCCTGAATACCCCATAATAAAAAGACTAATAATGCAAGAAAAATCCACCATACACCAAATCTTTGACCAGTTTCAGGTGGCTGGTAAGATAGCAGCGGAATGGCAATGATAGCCAATGCAATGCCGAACCAGGATTTGGATGAAGCTTTTTCTTTCAGGAATTTCAAAGAGAGAAAAATTGTTACTAGCGGGGATAATGAAATAAATGGAAAAACCAAATAAGCCGGACCTGTTCTGAGTGCCTGAAATAATAATAACTGGCCAACAGAACCGGAAAAACCAATAATCAAACCATGGGTTACCGCTTTTTTATGAGTGTCTAATTTCCAGCCTGTCAGCTTCATACCAATTACTGCGGGAATAATCATGGTTAACGACCAGGTTATGTAACCGAGCGTGGCCGGAAATCCCGCTTTTTCCGGAATTTCAATAAAGGCACCCCATACCCCCCAAAAAACAGTTGTTACTAAAGCATAAATGAACCAGGAATTATGTTTCATAATGAGGCGTTTAATTTTTGCTATGATTCAATAAAAAAAAGTAAAAAAGTAAGGTAAAGAAAATATATTTGATAGTATTTTTCTTTATCTTGCTAAAATGAAATGAATTTGTAAATCTAAAAGTAAAAATAATTATTGATTAAAGAGTACAATTAAAAATAGATGATATGGAAAGAAGAAAATTTGTAAAGGATGCCGCATTAGCTACTGCAGCTTTTAGTATCATTCCCTCAATACGTTTGATGGCAAATGCTGATAAAAGGGTTAAGCTGGCTTTAATTGGAGTTGGTTTAAGAGGACAAAGCCATTTGGATAATCTGCTTCGCAGAAATGATGTAGAAGTGGTTGCTATATGTGACATAGATGAGAGGATGCTCAGTATGTCAGCAGAGCTATTTAAAAAATCCGGGAAGTCAATGCCCCCGGTGTTCAAAGGTGATCCATTCGCCTACAGAAAACTTCTGGAGCTGAAAAATATTGATGCAGTTATCATTTCTACTCCCTGGGAATGGCATACTGTGATGATTGTTGATAGTTTACAGGCTGGAATAAAGTATGTTGGAACCGAGGTTATGTTGGGCATTACTCTTGATGATCACTGGAAAGTTGTTCATGAAGCTGAAAAGCAGAAAGCTCATGTGTCTATGTTGGAAAATGCCTGTTATTTCAGAGATGTATTGGCCGTACTTAATATGGTAAGACAGGGGCTTTTTGGAGAAATCATTCATTTGCAGGCGGGGTATCAACACGATTTAAGAGGAGTAAAATTCAATAACGGTGTTGATCCTTATGACAGTGGTGCCGAGTTTGGAGAAAAAGGCTTTTCGGAAGCAAAATGGCGAACAAATCATTCCATACACCGCAATGGTGATTTATATCCCACACATGGAATAGGGCCAGTTGCCACAATGATTGATATTAATAAAGGGAATCGTTTTTTATCACTTAATTCTTTTGCAACAAAGTCAAGAGGGCTCCATGAATATATTGTAAAAAAGGGAGGGAAAGATCACCCTAATGCCAATGTAAAATTTAAACTGGGTGATATTGTAACTACTCAAATTAAATGTGCCAATGGGGAAACAATTTTACTGCAACATGATACCAACCTGCCACGGCCTTATTCTCTTGGCTACCGTGTGCAGGGTACAAAGGGGTTGTGGATGCAACTAAACCATTCTGTTTATGTTGAAGATTCATCTCCGAAACACCAATGGGAAGACGAAAAAAAATGGATGGAAAAATACGATCATCCATTATGGAAAAAATGGGGTAGCAGTGATATAGAAAATGCAGCAGGTCATGGGGGAATAGACTTTTTTGTACTTCATGGTTTTATTGAATCAATTAAGCGCCGTGTTGCACCACAAATGGATGTATATGACGCGGCGGCTTGGAGTGCCATAACCCCCCTTAGTGAAATGAGTATAGAACTGGGTAATGAAACCATTGACTTCCCCGATTTTACCAATGGGCAATGGATGTACAGGAAAAACAGTTTTGGGATAACGGAAGATTTCTAACGAATGCTTTTTGTGATACTATTCTTTTTTGTACTGTTTTGTGTGGCTGACCGGGTGTATTTAAAATTGTCCCCACCAGCCAGCGACAATTTTAAATGCACCAGGCTGACCAGAAAATTTTATTCAAATTTATTTTTCCTTACTTTTGGAGCATAAAATAGAAAAGGTAAAAAATAGCGACTGATATACAATATTTTAAGTTTGCATTACACCAAAAATTTGTAATTCAGATTTTTATTTCCTAAACTAAATTATCAATTTTTCTTTAAAGAATAATTATGGAAAAAGGTCAGGGTAAATCTACAGTAGGCCGAAGAATAAAAATAATAGAATCTCTCAAATTAAACGGCCAGGTGAATGTAGCAGAACTAAGTGAATCTTTAGGCGTAACCGTAGTAACTGTAAGAAATGATTTGAAACAGTTGGAAAAAAAAGGCGTGCTTATAAGGGCAAGAGGTGGAGCAATAAAAGTTGGACAAAGCAGTTCGGACGAGGATTACCCATTGTCTGACAAGCAAAAAAAACATCTCGTTGAAAAAATTGAGATCGGGAAAAAAGCGGCTGAATTAATTGAAGACAGCAATACAATCATTATAGATTCAGGATCTACTACTTTTGAGTTGGCAAAAAATCTGAAAAAATTCAGGGATCTTACTGTTATAACCAACGCATTGAATGTAGCCACCCTGCTGGCCGAATATAGCAATGTTAATGTGATTGTTCCGGGTGGAATGTTGAAGAAAAATTCAATGTCGCTGGTAGGTATGCTGGCAGAAAAGGGGTTTAATGATTATTTCTGCGATAAACTGTTTTTAGGTGTAGATGGCTTTGATTTGGGTTTCGGTATCTCAACCCCCAATCCGGAAGAAGCTCATTTAAACCAAGTGATGATTGAAATATCGAAAGAAGTGATTGTAGTGGCGGATTCCAGTAAGTTTCAAAAAAGAGGCTTTGCATTTATTGCTCCAGTAAATAAAATTCATACAGTGGTTACTGATAAAGGCATTACTGCTGAAAACAAATTAAAACTCGAAGGCATGGGCGTTAAGGTTGTAATTGCATAAACTTTACCATTTACAGTGCACCAATTTGTCAGTCGGTAAACGTCGGTAATTAAATCAATTAAAACTGCCTCTCATTAATTCAGTGAAAACACAGCGGCTTCTTTTTGACTGTCTCCCATAAACTACCACCTAATTCTTGCAAATCTAACAAAGTCTGATACTGGCACCAGAAATTTCTCTACAGAAGGAATATTATTTCTTCGAGAAATAAATTATCACAAACGCTTATCTTTTTACCAAGGAATAATCTAATGCGAATTACAGATTTACAAAGCAAATATTATAGTAAAAAGATCTTCTAAACACCAATTTGAGTACCTAACTGTTTAAAACAACAGAGGCTATGCTTTCGGATTCTGGTGGCGTGAACTGTTTGGCTTATTATTCAGTGGTTTTGATTTTTTACAAAGTGCATTCAGAAAATTACTTTTCTACAGCCAATGTATTTAGAACGGGATTTATAACATGCTAATTAATAGAAGGTTATTCAAACGAAAGTGGGATATATAAAAGAAATGAGTAAAAAAGAAAAAATATGTAAGAAAAAAAAGTTGAAAAATATAAAAAGAAAATTTTTTTATTTCAAAACCTTTCTTTTAACTTTAACTGTCAATTAAATACTTAGTTTATAAAAAAATAAACGATGAAATCAAAACTGCACCAAAGGGTAATACTGCTTACCTGTTTTTTACTTGCTTTTCTTGTTAATCTCCAGGCGCAACGCCAAACTGTTTCTGGTATTGTATTTTCTGAGAGTGAAAAAACCCCATTAGCCGGAGTTAGTGTTACCGTACAAGGGGCAGCTACTGGTACTGTTACAGATGAAAAAGGGAAATACAGCATATCAGTATCTTCTGGAAATGTAATAATCGTTTTTTCTTTCACGGGTTATATTTCCCAAACGGTGAATGTAAATAACAGATCCACTATTGATATTACCCTGACAAGGAGCGATGGTCAACTTGCCGAAGTAGTTGTTACAGCGGTTGGTATTGAAAGACAAAAAAAATCGCTTGGTTATTCAGCACAAACAGTAAAAGGTGATGAACTGTTAAAAGCAAGAGAAATAAATGTAGCAAATTCACTGCAGGGCAAAGTAGCTGGTGTGTTTGTTAGTCCATCCTCCACCGGCCCGGGGGGATCAACTTATATTAATATACGGGGCGCCAGTTCATTTACCGGTAATAACCAACCTTTATATGTTGTAGATGGAGTACCAATTGACAACCAAACCCTGGGAGCTCCGGATTTATATAACAGTAAGGGGCAAAGCCGGGATTATGGAGACGGTATTGGTAATATACTGGCTGATGATATTGCATCGGTAACAGTTTTAAAGGGCCCCAATGCTGCTGCATTGTATGGAGCCCGTGGCGCAACCGGTGTTATTTTAATTACCACAAAAAAGGGAAGTGCCGGTAAAAAAATTGGTGTTGACTACACAATAAACGCAACGTTCGAAAAACCGAATGTTTTACCAAAACGTCAGAATGCGTATGGCCCTGGTTATGATGATGTAATTGATTATTGGTATGATGCCACAGTCGGGGGACAGCCGGTTAAAGTGCTTCCAAACTGGATACCTGATATGTGGGGAGCAAAATTTGACGGAAGGGCCGTTACAATTGAACAATGGCCTGATGCGGGAGTATTAAAGTATAGTGGCGCTGGCGATGATAATGTAAGCAAGTTTTACCGTACAGGCAGCACCTTGAGCAACACTCTTGCTGTTTCAGGAAGTAATGATAAAGCCAATTTCAGATTATCATTGAATGATCTGAGAAATAAAGGAATTTATCCTACATCCAAATTAGACCGCCAAACGATTAATTTAAAAGCTGGTTTTAATGCAACAGATAAATTATATGTAGAAGGTAAAATAAACTATATACGGCAACACGGCGAAAACAGGCCTGGCAGCGGTCTTGATATTAACACGATTTCTATGTCATTAAACAGGATCCCTGCATTTGTTAGTTTGGATTTGCTTAAAAATTACAAAACTGCTGATGGGCAATCCAACAACTGGACTGACGGAAGGCCCTTTAACCCATACTGGATTCTTTATGAAATGCCAGGGCAGGATAGCAGGGATCGTATTATAGGATATGTTTTGGCACGATATAAATTCAATAACTGGCTTACTTTGCGGGCAAGGACTGGAACCGATTTTTATACTGATATCAGGAATTCGCATATTGGTGTAAATACACCCACTGGTTTCAGCAATCTTCGCCGTGGCCAGGTAAATAACTCAGAGGCACATATTAAAGAGGAGAACAGCGATGTACTGCTTACAGCAGATGGGAAGCTTACCAATCAGTTTACAGGATCTTTTTCTGTTGGTGCCAACCACTTGAACAGAAGAGAAGAATATATGTTTGCCCAGGGAAATAACCTGAACATTGATGGTATTTATAACCTTGCCAATGCAGGTCTTGTTGTAGCCTCCACTTATCTGGAAAGAAAGCAGATAAATTCAGCCTATTTTACAGGTCAGTTAGGATATAAGAATTATCTTTTTCTTGATGTTTCAGGCAGAAATGACTGGTCTTCTACTCTTGGTGTAAATAATTACTCTTTTTTCTATCCTTCAGTCAGTACAAGTTTTGCTTTTACAGATGCCTTTAGTTTCAATCCAAAGATTTTATCTTTTGGTAAACTCAGGGTATCTTATGCACAGGCTGGAAATGATGCAAGTCCTTACCGAACTAAAATTGGCTATTACCTTTACCCAGGAAGTTTTAACGGACAGCAATACGCCGGTATTCAGGGCGACATCCCGCTCTTAGATCTTAAGAACGAACTGACAGGTTCTGTTGAGGTTGGAACTGAATTAAGGTTTTTGAATAACAGGATTGGTCTTGATTTAACTTATTATAATTCATCAACCAAAAATCAGATTGTAGGTATTAATATTCCACAGGCAACAGGATTCAATTCCAAACTGATTAATGCTGGTGAGATAAGGAACCAGGGGATAGAAATCCTCCTGACCGGCACACCTGTTAAAACAAAAAACATTACCTGGGATGTTACGTTGAATTTATCCAGGAACAGATCAAAAGTAATTTCTCTTGCGCCGGGTATTGATGCGCTTACACTAACGAGTACTGGTGAAATGAGTATTGAAGCCAGGCCAGGCCTGCCCTATGGAAACATTGTAGGCTATGCTTTTAAAAGGAATCCGGATGGAGATAAATGGTTAGATGACGATGGAAGATATCAACAGGAAGACAGCGTATCTGTTCTAGGCAATATTCAGCCCGATTTTATAGGTGGATTGAACAATAGTTTTTCTTATAAAGGATTTACAATAAGTGTACTGGTTGATTTTAGAAAAGGAGGTAAAATATTTTCTTATTCTAAACAACAGCAATGGAGTAATGGAACAGGAAAAACTACCGAAAATGGAGAGAACCTGATATCAGACGGGGTTATCCTGAATTCAACTACTGGCAAATTTGAAAAGAGTACTAAGGTTGTTGGCAGAATGAATTATTATACCAGCATGAGTTGGGGAAATATTGCAGAAGCTTTTGTACTTCCTGCAGACTATGCAGCCCTTCGGGAAATATCAGTGGGATACGATGTAGGTACTATTTTAAAGAAAAGTATTTTTCGCACAGCAAAATTATCCATCGTGGGAAGAAACCTCTTATACATCTATAGAAACCCTGAGCTTAAACTAATGGGTGCAAATCCTGAAGGCGCTTATGGCCCCAGCACTGTTGCCCAGGGATTTGAAACTACAGGAATACCATCCACAAGGAGTGTAGGTATTAATTTATCATTTTCTTTCTAACCATCATGCTTAAAATGAAATATTATGAAGCGTAATACTCTATTAATAAAAATTGTAACCGTTGTTTTTTGTGCAGCATTCATTACAGGGTGTACAAAAAAATTTGAAGAAATCAATACAAGCCCAACACTGGTTACAAAGGATAAAATCAAACCATCATTACTGCTGACCTCTGTACTGAAGAATTCTGTTTTTGAAGTTTCCAGTCAGGGTGTTACATCAAACTTTGCGGGATTTTATACAAACCCTGCTTCAGGTGATATTTTTTTGGATCGTGATTTTGGTGGCGACTTTGGAAGTTACAGCAGCTATCTTATAAATATTGCGGAGATAATCCGGCTTACTGCAAACGATCCTGCTCTCAGCAATCAAAATGCTATTGCAAGAATTTGGAAAGCGTGGTTGTTTCAACGGCTTACTGATAAGTACGGTGATATCCCTTATACAGATGCGGTTCATGATGCAGACAATATCGTCCTTCAACCTAAGTACGATAAACAGGAAGACATCTATAAAGATTTGCTGAAAGAATTAAAAGAGGCCGCCGCACAATTAGTTGTTGATCCTGCTAAGGCATCATTTGGGAGTGCGGATATTCTCTTGGGTGGTAGTGTAGATGGTTGGAAAAGATTTGCCAATTCATTGCGTTTAAGGATGGCTATCAGAGTACGTTATGCAGATGCCACGCTTGCTGCTCAGCATATCACAGAGGTTATAACAGGTCCATTGATTCAGAATAATTCTCAGAATGTAACATTATCAACTTTGGATGATGGACAAAGCGACAACCTGAATGAACTTTATTCCAAAAATTTGCGGCAGCCCGATAATATGACCGTATCATTTACAGTAACAGATAATTTACTGAGGGTAAATGATCCAAGATTATCCCTGTTTGCAAAACCTGCTGTTAAACCTGCACCCGGCGCTTTGTACAGGGGAGCGCCACTTCAGATCGGTGGAGACCAAAGACCAAGATACGGAACAGATTCAGTATCGCTGATGGGTGATTATTTTTTGCAGCCAGTATTCGATATTGTTGTTATGAATGCTGCTGAAGTATATTTCCTGAGGGCTGAAGCTGCCTTGGCAAGTTTAACTTCTGAAAACGCCCAGCTAATGTATGCTGCAGGTATTCAGGCAGCAATGGATCAGTATGGAATTGCTTCTTCAGCTACCACAACTTACCTTGCTTCTGCTGCCGGTACATTAACAGGAACTACCGAGCAAAAACTGGAGCAGATTATTGTACAGAAATGGCTTGGCATTTATTATAATGGTGATGAAGGTTGGGCTGAGTTCAGGCGTACCGGTTACCCAAGAATATGGACGGGTAATGTATTGGGTGATACAGGAGGTAAAGTTCCCCGCAGGTTCACCTATCCAAGAAGTGAATTCTTGCAAAACCAGGCCAGTGTGCAGGAAGCCATCAGCAGGCTTACTGGTGGCGATGAATTATTGAGCAGGATATGGTGGGATAAAAAAGCAGGACTACCTTTCGCTCATCCAAAGCAGGGAATGTTTCCGCCTGAATTTTAAAGTTTTTTGAAGGAGCAAAATGGGGAATAGCTCCATGTTGATAAAACCAATAAGATTAAATAAACGATTTCGTTTTGGTATAGCAGGCAATTAGATGATGAAAGGGCTGTCCCAATGGACAGCCCTTTACTTTGATAACGTTAGTAGTAAGAATAAGTTCCTGATCTTCTGTATATCAAGATTAGTAACTGAATAATCTGTTCAAAAAGTAAGTAGTTTTGAAATTCTCTATAAGTGCAAATGGAATGTTTTTTTTATAAGCCATCAATGATCAGGCTCCTGCTGATTTTTTTCTGCTGTTTTGTTTTTGCATATACAAACATATCTGCACAAGGGTTTGTAACAATCAAAACACCTGAAGGCGTTGAAATATCAGAGAATGGTAAAAAAGTGTTGTTCTTTCAGCAAAAGCCAAAATCGTTAAATGGAGAATACAACAGGGCAGGCTATATACATCCTCTTTACAGTTTGAATGAAAATACTCTCACTCAAGATTTTCCAGATGATCATCCCTATCACAGGGGAATCTTTTGGGCCTGGCATCAACTGGTATTGAATAATAAAAAAATTGCTGATGGATGGATTTCTGAAAATATTTCCTGGAGACCGTTAACCCTTACAATAAAAAAGAAAAAAAAGTATGTAACGCTTCATTCACAAATGTTATGGGAATGTGTATTGGAGAATAATAAACCTGTTGCAGTCATAAAAGAAGCTGCAAACATCACAGTATATAAATCAACCCACCGGTACAGGGTATTGGATTTTGACATTATGCTGTTACCATTGGTTGACAGTTTGAAAATTGGCGGATCAGAAGACGCTAAAGGCTATGGAGGATTTTGTTTGCGATTAAAACTTCCTAAAGATGTTTCATTTATTTCTGACAATAAAGAGGTGATACCACAGGAAACTGCTGTTACAGCCGGTGAATGGATGAACTTCAGCGGATCTTTTGAAAGCGAAACCTCCACAAAAACAGGTATTGTTGTTTTTTGCAGTCCTTCTAATCCCGGTATTCAGCAGCGTTGGATTTTACGAAAGGAGGCAAGTATGCAGAACGTTCCATATCCTGGAAACACACCTGTGGTAATTCCATCTGAGGGTTTGAGACTGAAATATCGTATCATCATTCATAACGGTGAGGTGGGTAATGATGAAATTGAAAAATTATATCAGAAATATTTTCAAGGATCGTAAGTTCTACAAGGATTACTGTGTTTGTCTGTTTGCTGTTAACCAAAAGAAATAGGTGGAAATGCCTGTTTCGAAATGTGATGGTATGATTGAAGAATGAAATTATTATGTATGTAATCAACAAGAAAAGGTTTGTGTTTATTTTGCTTATTCTAAAATGTTATTAAACTAAATATCAAAGCTTATGTCTTCTTTATCACGCCGGGATGTATTAAAAGCATTGGGAATTTCCATTGGTGGAACTGTATTGCCGCTCTCATCCTGGGCAACCAATGAACTGGGTGAAAAAATTATTCTTCCCGATTTTAGTAACAGTTTACAACTTGACAAAGCTGTTACCACTATCACCTGTGGTGCAGGAAACCGTGGTAATGTGTATGGAGGTTTTTCACTGGAATACCCTGATCAGCTGGATATTGTTGGTGTGGCTGAACCCATTGCCATCCGCAATGAACGTTATGCAAAAAAACATAACATCAAAGATGAAAACCGTTTTGTTACCTGGGAAGATGTATTCAAACGTCCAAAGTTTGCCGATGCTATTATTATCACCACTCCTGATAATCTGCACTACGGTCCCTGTATGAAAGCACTGGAAATGGGTTACAATGTGCTGCTTGAAAAACCCATCTCCCCCAGCGAAAAAGAATGCCGTGATATTTTAGCCATGACAAAGAAAACAGGAAAGATCGTTGCTGTCTGTCATGTACTTCGTTATGCTCCTTATTTTGTTGAGCTGCGTAAGATTATACAAAGTGGTGTTTTAGGAAAAGTGGTAAGTGTACAGCACCTGGAACCAATTGAACATATTCACATGAGTCATTCTTATGTGCGTGGCAACTGGCATAACAGTAAGGAAACAACACCAATCATACTTGCAAAGAGTTGTCATGACCTGGATATTCTCCGCTGGATGCTCGACAAACAAAGTAAGAGCATTCATGCAATGGGCGATCTGAGCTGGTTCAATCATTCCAATGCACCCGAAGGAAGTACGGCACGTTGCAGTGACGGATGTAAAGTGGAAGCAAGCTGTCCTTATTCTGCTTTAAAAATTTATTACCGTGAACGTGGACGCAATTATGTGTTTGATTTACCGGAAGAGAAAGACAAGCAGGCTGCTTATGTGCTGGAACAGTTGAAAACAACCAACTACGGCAGGTGTGTATATAAAATGGATAATGATCAACCTGATCATTATATCACCAATATTCAGTTTGACGGTGGAGTTACAGCCAGTTTCAGTATGGAAGCCTTTACTTCTTATGAAGGAAGAAGAACAAGAGTGATGGGAAGCTTAGGTGATGTGGTTGGTGACATGACCAGCTTTGTGCATACCGATTTTCAAACTGGCAAAAAAACAGAATGGAAAACAGCAACAGATGGGCATGGTGGCGGCGACTGGCGTTTAGCTGCAAACTTCGTAGAGGCTGTTGCAAAGAATGATGCCTCTCTTTTAACATCCACCATTGATGCTTCTATTGAAAGTCATTTAATGGGATTTGCTGCGGAACAAAGCAGGAAAAAAGGCAAAGTGATGAATATTCATTTATAAAAAATCATCTTGTATAAAAAATTAGCCTGCCAAATACTGGCGATCATGCACCGGAAAATTACATCAAATCAACTAATTATCCGGGAGCGAAAAGAGAGATTTGAAAATTTATAGCAGCAATGAAATTTATATTCTTATCCTTTGGTACATTTCTATTCCTTATCAGTTGTAAACCTGGTATAAAAGATACCATTAAAATATCCGGAGTTGCACAGGGAACTGCTTATCATATCACTTATCACGCAAAACAAAATACTAATTATAGACGGGCAGTTGATTCTATTCTCAGGAGAATTGATTTATCCCTGTCAACTTATGTTCCTGCATCCATTATTTCGAGAATTAATAATGGCGATACATCGGTTATAACAGATGATTATTTTACAGACGTGTTTAATAAAGCGGTAGAAGTTTCAGAAAAAACCAACGGTGTTTTTGATATCACCGTTGCCCCGCTCATCAATGCGTACGGGTTCGGTTTTACCAAAAAACAAAAAGTTGACAGCATACTTGTTGACAGTATTCTGCATTTCATCGGATATAAAAAAGTAAAGCTCGAAGGAAAAAAACTGGTAAAGGAAATGCCGCAGGTAATGCTTGATTTTAATGCAATCGCTCAGGGATATACGGTTGATGTTTTAGCGTCTTTTCTTGAAAGTAAGGGCATCAGCAACTACATGATCGAATTGGGCGGAGAAACAAAGGCAAATGGAAAAAAAGCGGACGGCACATTTTGGACAGTTGGCATTGAACAGCCAAATGAAATTATGAGCGACGGATCAGTTTTACAGGCAATTGTTAAGTTAAAAAACAAGGCATTAGCCACTTCAGGAAATTATAAAAAATACTATATCGAAAACGGGAAAAAATATACGCATATCATTAACCCGTTTACCGGATACCCTGCTAAAAATAATTTACTGAGTGCCAGTGTATTTGCCGGCAGTTGTATGACCGCTGATGCATACGCTACATCGTTTATGGTAATGGGATTAGAAAAAGCAAAACAGTTTTTAGCAGAACATGAAGAATTAAACCTTGATGTTTTTTTTATTTATGATGAAGATGGCTCCTGGAAAACTTTCACTTCCGAAAAGTTGAAAGAGAATGTAGAAGTAATAAAGTAAAATATATCTTTCTATTTATACAGAACAACTTAAATGGCATGACAACACAAACATTTTCAACAGCACAACGCTACGGCCTGGTAGTGCTACGCATTTTAATAGGCTGGCATTTTTTATACGAAGGAATCATAAAATTGTATAACCCTTTGTGGACGGCAAAAGGCTATCTCCTGAGTGCAACAATACTAAAACCTTTTTTTCGATGGCTTGCTGATGCTTCAATCATTTCTGTTATTGATACATTAAATATCGTTGGTTTAATTGCAGTAGGTATAAGCCTGATCATTGGGTTTAAAGTGCGTTGGGGTTGTATTGCGGGGATGTTATTATTGTTGTTTTACTACCTTGCCCATCCTCCTTTTCCGGGTTTGCCACCAGGTATTGCGGAAGGTTCTTACTGGATCGTAAACAAGAACCTCATTGAAATGGCAACGCTTTTTATCATTTATCAATTCTCTGCTGCACCAATGTTTGGAATTGAAACTTTGTTTAAAAAGAAAAATAAAACATCTGGTCAATAATTCTAAGAATTTATTACTTCACTTTAATCTGAATACAATGGCAAACGAGAATGATCATTTTAAAAAATGGAACCGCAGGGATATACTCAAAAGCCTTGGTGGAATTCCCCTTCTGGGTGCAGTTTGGTATGCCGGGGCCGACCTTGCCGGTTCTGCATCACGTGAAAGACAATTTCTGTTAGAAACATTAAACATAGAAGCATCGCCGCCACCTGCCACCGGGCCTATGAGCGGCGAACCGCTTCGTATTGGCATAATTGGTTTTGGCGGCAGGGGCGAAGACCTTTGCAGGGCACTCGGTTTTGCAACAAATGAGTGGCTTAAAGAAATGCAGGAAGCTGCCAGCACGAATCCAAATAATAAAAGACTGGCGGAGTTTAAAGCACAGGAAAACCTGAATGTAAAACTGGTTGCTGTATGCGATGTGTTTGATATAAAGGCACAGCGGGCTTTAGACTCATTCAATAACAATACAAATAAAATCAAACGGTTTCGTACGCATACAGAATTAATAAACAGCGGCGAAGTGGATGCAGTTATTATTGCTACTCCGGATCATTGGCATGCACCTATTTCCATTGATGCATTGAATGCCGGTGTACATGTATATGTAGAAAAACCAATGACACATAATATTTCGGAAACATATACACTTAGGGAAACGGTTAAAAAAAATCCGAAAACAGTTTTTGCGGTAGGCCATCAGCATCGCCAAACGCAGAGTTTTTTAACCGCACAGGATGTTATCAAAAAAAATATCCTTGGTCATGTTTCACTCGTTGTATCCAACACAAACCGTAATGATGATAACGGCGCCTGGCAGTACGATATACATGAAAAGGCCAGTGAGCAAACTATTGACTGGAACCAGTTTATAGGGAATGCGCCGCAAGTGCCATTTAATACTGAGCATTTTTTCCGCTGGAGAAAGTGGTGGGCTTACGGATCGGGATTATCCGGTGATTTGCTTACCCATGATTTTGATCGCATCAACTGCATTTTGAAAATGGGTATCCCAAATTCTGTAACTGCTTCGGGAGGTATCTATACACATCGTGACGGACGCAATGTTCCCGATGTGCTGCAGGTAAATATGGAGTACCCGGATTTTACTAACGGATCAAGTCAAACGCAGGGAAAAGAAAAGGGAATGACCTTTGTTTATAGTGCCACACTTGGTAATCAGTTTGACAGGGGAACTGTGATGATGGGGCATGATGGCAGTATGGAATTAGGTAACCAGATCACGGTATATGCTGATTCGGGTAGTACCAAATATGCTGAACTTTTGAAAGAGGGAAGAATAGAGCCAGGCGTTCCGCTTTATCAGTATGACCCTGCTGCCAATGGAGTAGATGCTGTTACTTCGGCTACTGCAAAATATTTTGCCAACAAAGGGTTACTGTGGACTTACAGAGATGGCAAACGTGTTGACAGCACATTTCTTCACATCAGAGAATGGTTAAGTTGTATCCGCAACGGTGGCACACCGAGTTGTTCCATTAAAGAAGGATTTGAAGAAGCTATTTCTGCACACATGGCAGGCCTTTCTTATAAATTGGGAAGAAAGATAGATTGGGATCGGGTAACAGAGCGAATAATAGCAAAGCCCGGCGAAGATCTTGATGCCTTGTTGTTAGCAAATAAAGAAAGCCTTGTAAAAGCATAAATGCTCACAATCATATTTAAAACTTATAGCAGATAGCATGAGAGACAAAGTACTATTTACCAGGCTGCAGTTAACAACACTTGTGGCATTGCGTTTTTTAATTGGCTGGCATTTATTGTATGAGGGGTTCTCAAAAATTCTGCAATCCAACTGGTCATCCATTGGTTTTTTAAGAGAATCAAAATGGATACTGGAAGGGTTTTCAAATTGGATCATTTCAAATCCTGCGGTGCTGAGCGCTGTAGATTTTTTAAATAGCTGGGGACTGATTGCCATTGGATCAGGTTTGATACTGGGACTGTTTACAAGAGTTGCAGCCATATCGGGAGCGTTACTTCTTTTCATGTACTACCTGAATAACCCGCCCTTAATTGGTTTGGAGTATTCAACACCCAATGAAGGAAACTATTTAGTGGTAAGCAAAACATTAATCGAATCGGTTGCTTTAATTCTGCTGGCTGTATTTCCAACCAGTCATATAATCGGGTTAGATTATTTCTGGACAAAATTTAATATCACCGGGGCAAATAAAAAATAATTTCTATTATGGCAAACGAAAAAGATATTGATCAAAAGGGTACCGGAGATGAAGTAACAGGCGCAGGTAAAGATCGCCGTACAATTTTAAAAGCATTGGCAGGTTTGCCTGTGCTTGGTTTTTTTGGTTACCAGTTAGCAGAGAAAAAAGCATATCAGCAACAAAAGGGGAATGTGGTACTGAAAGAACTGGGAATTGAAAATATAAATGCAGATCCCGTCAAAAAAAATACAACCGGTAAAAAGGGAGAATTGATTCGTATTGGTATTGTTGGTTTTGGAAGCAGGGCAAATGACCTGGCCATTGCATTGGGTTACATGCACCCTGATGAGGTTAAAAAAAGAAAGGAGAACAAAAGCTTTGACAATTATCTGCTGCAGGAAGATTTGAATGTGGCATTGATCGGTATATGTGATGTCTTTGATCTTCATGCAGAGAAAGGAATGACAGTTGCAAAGAGTGAAGTACACTCTGGCGGGCATGGAAATCTTGAAGTGAAAAGATACAGGCATTACCATGAAATGCTGAACGATAAAAATATTGATGCTGTAATTATTGCAACGCCCGATCATCATCATGCACCTATGGCTACTGCTGCAATGAAAGCGGGTAAGCATGTGTATTGCGAAAAAAGTGCAGCACAAACCGAAGCCGAATTAAATGAGTTGTATCAGGCGGTAACAAACAGTAAATGTGTTTACCAGTTGGGTCACCAGGTTCCGCAGAACGTTGTTTTTAAACAGGCAAAGGAGTTAATTCAAAAAGATGTATTGGGAAAAATTACTTTGATAGAAACAACAACAAACCGTAATTCTGCTGAAGGCGCATGGATCAGGCATCTTGATAAAAATGGAAAACCTAAACCGGGAGATGAAAAAAATATTGATTGGGAGCAATGGCTTGGATCAACTCCCAAAGTTCCGTTTAGTATTGACCGTTATTATAACTGGACAAAGTGGTTTGATTATGATATGGGAATGATTGGCCAGCTTTTTACACATGAGTTTGATGCGGTTAATCAACTGTTGGGGATAGGCATCCCAAAATCAGCAGTTGCTTCGGGAGGAATATATTACTGGAAGGATAACCGGGAAGTTCCTGATACATTGCATTTGGTGCTTGAATATCCTGCTCGGGATTTATCACTCATGTACAGCGCCTGCCTGGCTTCCAACAATGATCGTGGACGGGTATTTATGGGGCATGATGCAACGATGGAGTTAGGAGCTTCAATAAAAATTACTGCAGACAGGGAATCTACACGATACAAAAAAATGATTGAAGCCGGTACCATTGACGTTACTGCGCCGATGATCGCTATTCAACCCGGATCAAACAAAGTGGATGCGGTTGCTTCAGCTACGGCGAGGTATTATGCTTCAAGGGGATTAGATTCGACTAATATAGGAGGACGCAGTGTTGATATTACTCATTTACATATTAAAGAGTGGCTGGACTGTATTCGATTTGGAGGAGTACCCAGTGCGAATATTGAGCGTGCCTTTGAAGAAGGAATAGCCTGCATTATGGCAAACAAAGCATATCTGGAGAAAAGACGTGTTGAATGGGATCCTGCTGCCAAACGAATTGTGTAAACGATAGGTTGTGCTGAACCTTTTGGAAAAAATGATAGAGGGGTAATGATAAATATACCAGCAATACCTTCACCAATATTAAATTTTAAGCATGAAATTACTTGCCAAATATCTGCTTCCTAATCTACTGATGATTTTTTTTGCAGTTCCCGGTGAAGCACAGTACACTCCTTCGCAACACCGCCTGCCAAAGGATAATGAAGTGGGTGTAAGTGCACCAGGAAGTTATGCAAAGGCAGGCACTACTTATATGCTTACAAAAAATATTACCAGCGCTAAAAGCGCCATTTTTCTTGGCAAGGATGTAACGCTTGATTTGAATGGATATACCATCAAATACGCAGATGGGAATTATCAGCACATCTTCAACTCGGGGTTTGAACAGGGACTGAAAGGATGGGATGTTTCAAAAGCGCCAGGCGCCAAAGTAGTGAACACAAAAGATGTGCATGTGTTTATTGGTAAAAAGATTTTGAGTTTGAAGGCAGGTGATCAAGTTACTTCATCATACGTGAACCTTTCGCTTTCCAACCGTTCTTATTTTGCGATGTGCGGTGTAACAGGAAGTGATTATAAAGACATGAAGGGTGATGATATAAATAATCAAATGAAAGTAAGCGTATATGTAGAAGATGAACATGGCAGAGACACAAGATGCCTTACAAAATATGGCGACACAACCTTAGTGAGTTGCCCGGTTGAAAAAAAATCTCCCCGTTTGGGAGGCGGATTTGTGTATGCACATCTTAATAATTTGCCTGCGGGAAAATACCGGGTGCGGATAAAAGCAGATACAGATTGTTTAGTGGATGAAATTGATATTCGCCCGGCCATGGATGTGGGTATTGGCATTGTGGAAAACACTTATCCTATCGGACATTATGATCACTTGTACAACCATGTATATTCAGCTTTTTTTGATTATACAAAAGATGTTTCCACGGGAACTCCTCTTGAATCTATTGCGAGAGTTCAGGGTGAAAGTACCGTCATCATAAAGAACGGAGTAATTGAAAGCGGTGCAATGGGGATACTTTCATGGGGCATTCAATCAACCGCAAAAAATGTAAAAATTATTTTAGACAATGTGAAAATAAAAACCTCTGGTATTAACGCAATAGCAGCAGATCTTCCGCAGGCAACTATTACGCAATGCACCTTTGATGTAGAAAACCCCTTTATTATAAACCGGCATTATTCTAACTTTTATGCCGTTGATTTAAGAGGAGATGCTCCTTCAGAAGTTTCGTTTTCTGAATTCTATGGCGGACAGGGGTGCCTCGTGTTTAAGGGAAATAAATCCAGTATTCATCATAACCATTTTGTAAACCGCCAAATGGTTACTAACCATTACAGCATCATGGCAATGGGAGACAGCTCAACAATTTTTGAAAACAGAATTGAACCCGAAACCGGTTCGGGTATTGAAATATATGTGCACCGCGGTATTGAAATATTCAATAATACTTTCAACATAAAAACCTCTCCGCCTACCTGCGAATATGGACATGAAGAATACAGCACTGCCGCTATAAGAATGGCTGATTACCAGAGAAAGCCTGGTTCTGCTGATGCCTGTCTGGGAAATAAAGTTTATAATAACAGTATTTACATTACAGCAAATGATTATCCGGATCACAAAAGCTACATTCCCATGTGCTGGGCAATTTATTACAGTGCGATGGGTGGAGAAAATTATGTATTCGGGAATGATATTGTTGTTGAAAAGCCGATTCTTTCTTCAAAAGCAATAGCTGCGGCTTTTTATATATGTGGGGGGACAGAAGGATTTGGCGGGCAATTCTACAATAACCGAATTACTGCCAATGTGCCTGCTGCATGGTTAGCCTCATTTTACGGAGGAACTGCTAACACTAAAATATACAACAATACCATTATCAAGTCTCCTTTAGCCAATGCGCAATTTAAACCTTTCAGGATGGGATGGCAAGGGTGTGAAGAATGCATTGCTAAAAATGTTGAGTTCAGATCAAATACTATTGAAGGCGCAAAATTTGATGTGGAGACTACAGAACAAAATCACAGTTATACTGTTTACTGGACATTAACCATAAAAATTACCGATGAGAAAGGGAATCCTGCTAAAAATACAGAAGTGACTTTTCGTGATAAAAATAATGCTATGATACTGCAAACCAAAACGGATGAATATGGCAAACTGCAAACAGAATTACCTGAATACGCAGTTAACGGAAAAGAAAAAAAATATTCATCACCATATACTGTTTCAGTGGGCGGTTGTGAAAAGAAAGTGGAGCTAGATAAAAACATAGACATTAGCTGCACAATAAAATAAGATTTGAAAAGAGTAAGCATGAAGCAGATAAAAATTTTATTACCGTTATTTATCACAGGTTGGATAAGCTGCTTTTGCATAGCGCAGCATACCTGGAAAAAAGACGAGTTGAATGGGATCCCACTGCAAAACGAATTGTGGAAACGGAGCTTGTACTGAACATTTTGCAAATAATAATAGAAAGGGAATAATAAATATACCGTACTGGTATAAAAAGTATGCTGATTGAAAAGATAATTCTTTACATCTATCCAATGAAATAAGTGAAGTATGAAATTGACAGAACTTGCATTTTTAATTACAGTCATCTCATTCTTTTCATGCAAAATACTGCAACATAAACCGGGAAGAGTCGATTTTCCTGAATTATCCGGGATTGAGCAAATAACAAATAATGAAAAGGAACATCTTTTTGCAAGTTATTACGGAATAAATTCGTTTAGCCAATCAGAACGTTTTGTTACTGTACTTGAGACCGATATTAAATTCAGGTTGCCGAGTGAAACTGAACCTGCAACATTAGGTCTGGTTGACTTAGTAACCAAAGAGTTTATTCCCCTCACTAAAACTCATGCCTGGAATTTTCAACAGGGATGTATGGCTCATTGGCTCGGAACATCACCGGATTCATTAATAATTTTCAATGATTTTAGAGACGGGAAATTTGTTTCAGTTATTATGAATGTATATACAAAAAAGGAAGTCAAAATAATTCCCTTCCCAATTAGCGCAGTATCTCCTGATGGGAATGAAGCTTTAAGTATTAATTTCTCAAGACTAAGGATAACTCGTCCTGATTATGGTTATGGTGGAAAAGGGCAGAATTCCCGTGAAAGTATTCCTTTTCCACCTGAGGATGGTCTATTCCTTATTAATCTTAAAACCGGAAATGCCAAATTATTGGTTTCTTATGAACAAATAGCGAATCTGGTTCCTCCCATCAATGAAGGACAAATCGAATGGTTTAATCATACTTTATTCAGCCGTAATGGATCCAGGATATTCTGGCTATCCAGGCATAAAGATACTATAGGATGGGTTACTACCGCTTTTACAGTTAACAGGGATGGTTCCAGGTTACAAAGATGTTTCCCGGATGATTGGGGAGGTTCACATTACGACTGGTTGAATGATGATGAATTGATGATTACAGCAAAATGGGAAGGAAAACAATTTGCACATATATTATTCAATGTGGATGACAAAAAATATAAAAGGCTTGGTAATGGCATTTTGGATTATGACGGACATGGTACCTTCTCCCCAAATCAGAAATGGATGGTAACAGACACTTATCCGGGAGAAGGGATGAGGGAACAAAAAATCTACCTGATGGACATGAAATCACAGGCCGTCATTTCAATTGGCAGATTTACTGAACCGGAAGAGTTCCGGGGTTACTGGAGATGCGATATTCATTGCCGTTGGAGCCCTGGCAGCGATATCATTGGTTTTAATTCAACTCATAATGGGAGCAGGCAGGTTTACATTATAAGATTAAAGAATTAGATATTCAGCAATTATGTCAAAGGTTGAATCAAAAAACCCCTTCTACATTAAACTACAATAACCTTAAAAATGAATTATGAAGTCTTGTAATATTAATAATCTTATCACGAAAAAGCTGGTTTTCGTTAAAAATATTTTCACCATTGTTCTTTTCCTGTCTCTTTCCTCTGGCAACATCGTTTTTGCACAGGATAAAAGCCTGGAACCGGGAAGTGTTTTCCGGGAATATTCATACAAAAAAACGGTTAGCCCGTTTAAAGGTGCATTCGATTATTATGATTCTGTACAGGTTGTTTTGAATATGGATGATTTAAAAGATGCAACAGGAGCTGAAGTTGCCATAAATTTTTGGGGCGGACATATTGGTACCAGCGACCAGACTTTTAAAATTAACGGAAGTGAAAAATATAACTTCCCCCAACCGAATACTCCTGGTAGCCCTTACTGTTATTTTCGCAGCAGCAATGGGAACAGTCCTGTTCAGATTCCACTAACAAAGTTGAAGAAGGGCGGGAATACATTTACATTTTTTTGTGGCAAACAAATTTGTTATGGTTTTAACTGGCCACACTATATTATTAATTCATTTACCGTTAGGGTTTATTATAATCCGGATTTAAAAAAATGTGTGAAGGGGTCAATAAAAAAAGCAAAGGAGAACGATACAGCCCACAACCTGGTTGGGGTAAAAACAAATGTTGATAATCCAACAATGGTTGAATCGGTGGAATATATTGGATATTATGAAGATTACGATCTTGATGGTGACGGTAATCTTGCAGGATGGCAATATATTATTGACAATGGAGTATGGGATAGAATAATCAGCAGAAAATATGTACCGCCTTTCGCTGCCGAATGGAATAACAATTGGGTGCCTCAGCAAAATGGAAAAATAAAAATTGCTGCTAAAATAAATTCCAAAAACGGGCTGAGTTATCTTACGCAGCCCGTTGAATATAATCAGTTAAAACAGCACAACTCCATTGTAAAATTGTATCGGGCAACGAACGTGCCGGAATATTTTGGAGTGAGGGTTGGTAAGAAAAAAGAATGCAAAATTGTTATTACCGACAGCCTTGCAAATGCTATTTCAGCTTACCTGGTTCTTTCTTCATGGTCTGCTGAGTCAGACGATGGTGCAGTGCATGTAGTTGGTATCAATGGAAAAGTGTTAGCTGAAAGTCCGGGCAAATTACATGAATGGGTGTTACTTAAAATTCCCGTGCCTGTTGAATATTTAAAATATGGAGAAAATACTTTCTTCATTTATTCAGAAACGAATGAGCATGTGTTTGAAGTGAATTACCCCGGCCCTTCGATGCTGATCCGGTTCAGCGACAAGGAGAATAGTAGTAAGCAATAGAAATAGTGAGTCAGATAATAACTGAACCTATTTAATTCCTCCGGTTATAAAATAATTATAAAATATAAAATGTACAAGATGAATCCATCTTCATACAGTAATAGTTTATTCTGCAACGGATGCATTAGCCTTGCGGTTTTATTTTTTCTTTTAGTATCAGCAGTATGTTATTCACAAACGGGAACACAGCGCAGCGATGCTGATATGAAAGTGGAGGTAAGCGTAATTGAAAATTATGCCATTTTAGAGAATAGTCTATTAAAAATAAAGTATTCCCAAAGGACTTTCAAAGACAGCGCAACCAACAATATTATTACTGAACTCCTAATTAAAAGTGCAAATAATGAAAATCAGGCAGACTCGTCGGGTCAAGTTGATGGAGTATGGATGGGATATGGGATTGGAAGAGGGGTATTAAGTAATGGTTCTTTCATTAAATATGACGGGGATGATATGAAAATTCTCCATCTTGAATGGGGCAATGGACAAGTGATTCAGGAACTGACCATTTATCCTGATAATCCGGTAATAAAAATAGATTATATCAAGTATGGAGTTAATATTGTTGATATTGGATTACCTGGCGGTAGTAAAGGAATATATTCTTTTTACGGGGGAGTAGAATGGCAACAGTTAAGACAGTCCATAAAAGACACAGCGCTGATCAATAATTCAAACGAGCATCACAAGTTAACTGGTGTTTTATATCCGGCTTATCCAAATCCTATTATTGATATACCCGATTGGAAAGGACTGGAACCTACTCCAATGAATTATAAGGGATACATAATCATGGGTCTGTATAATAGTAAAAATGGAAGAGGTTTCGGCAGGGTCATGCCAGTAAATTCGATAAACTATCTGAAATTATTATGGAACCGTGGATTTGAAGGATTCCCATATTGGATGGGAGATGGAAAGAAAAGAGGACTCAGACCGGCTTTTACCGGATATCTTTTTATTGTTACGGGTGAAGCTAATGAAATTGTCAATCTGGGCAAAAGTATAGCTGATGGTACGTTTTATTAAAACTTTGGTTGGAAGGAAGCATTGAAAGTAACATGATGTGACTCAACTTATAAAACTGCTTGTAAAAGAGACACACAAATTCGGGCCGCTAAGGATTGAACAAAAAGAACCGAGTATCCATTTATGCAATCGGTTTGGGTTTGCAGGAGTCTATACAAGAAAAAATCAAAAAATATATCAATCTGGAAGCGCAACTTAAAGGCAAACTTGCAAGTGAACGGACTATTAAGATTGAGCAAGCTCCACTCAATTTAATTTCCTAATTGTTTAAGCGTAATATAAGCCATCAGCCCTGTACTCAATGCCAGCGCATCTTCATCAATATTGAATGTTGGTGTGTGCAGCGATGAAGTGATTCCTTTTTCTTTATTCCCGGTACCCAAAAAATAGAAGCAAGAGTCTGTAACTTGTGAATAATAAGCAAAGTCTTCTGCCCCCATCCATGTATCTACATTAAGAATATTATCTTTCCCAAGATATTGTTCTGCATAAGTTTCCACCTGCGCAGTAAGTTTTTCTTCATTTACCAGGAACGGATATCCCCGGACAATTTTAAAATCGCACCTGCCGCCCATACTTTCAGCAATAGTCTCCGCCATTTTTTTCATTCGTTTATGCGCTTCAGTCCTCCAGGTTTCATCCAGGGTTCGGAAAGTGCCTTCGATGTAAACTTCATCAGGAATTATATTTATGGCGCCATTGGCTATTAATTTTCCAAATGATAAAACGGTGGGAAGTGTTGGGTTTGCCATGCGGCTTACAACCTGCTGCAAAGCAATGATAATATGAGAAGTGATTAAAACGGGGTCAATATTCTGATGCGGCATTGCGCCATGGCCGCCTCTTCCATATACAGTTACAAATATTTCATCCATAGATGCCATGAATTTTCCACTGTGAATACCAATTTTTCCGCAATCAATCGAAGGGATAACATGTTGACCGATGACTGCATGAGGTTTTGGGTTTTCCAGCACACCTTCTTTAATCATTAAACTGGCGCCTCCGGGAAGCTTTTCTTCTCCTGGTTGAAAAATGAGTTTAACTGTTCCGCCGAATTTACTTTTTATGGTTTGCAGAATTTTTGCAGTACCAAGCAAAGAAGATGTATGCGCATCATGACCACAGGCATGCATTACTCCTTTATTTTGCGAAGCATAAGCAACATCATTGGCTTCAGTAATGGGCAAGGCATCCATGTCGGCACGTAAAGCAACAATTCCGTCAGATGATTTCCCGCCAGTAATAGTTGCTACCACTCCTGTATTGGCCATCGCATTCCATGAAATTCCTATTTCATCCAGTTTAGTTTTTACATAATCGGATGTTTGATATTCGCAAAATGATAATTCAGGATGAGCATGCAAATGCCTCCTGTTTTCAATTACATTGCTGTATATTTCTTTTGCTAATTGTTTTATTTCATCTTTTAGCATATTTCAATTTATATTTTATCACGTAGAAATTTTACACTATGGGTTCATATACATTTTTAGTTTCGTCGCTCCGTATTCTTGTACGATATAAAACTTTTTTGAAACTTATTGCCTCAATCTCTTATCACTCTGTTTCAGAGAGGAAAGGCACTTTGAAGTAAATCCCCGTCTGACCGTGTCATCCGGGCGGGCAACTTATCAGCTTTCACATCTCATCTTATGAACATTACCCGGCTACTAAAGCGATACTCCTCGTTTCCATGGAATAAAATCATCCTGGTTTAATTGAACTGCCTTAGGTATTATTTCACCGCTGGCAGCTTTAATGCAATACTCCAATATATCTTCACCCATTTGCTCAATAGTTTTATCTCCACTGATAATGGGCCCGGTGTCAATATCAATAATATCACCCATTCTTTTTGTTAATGCCGCATTGGTAGAAACCTTAATAGTAGGGCAAACAGGATTACCGGTAGGCGTTCCTAAACCGGTTGTAAATAAAATAAGCGTTGCCCCGGATGCCGCTTTACCCGTAGTTGCTTCTACATCATTGCCGGGTGTACATACCAGGCTTAATCCGGGCCTGGTAGCCGACTCTGTATAATCCAGCACATCTGCAACAGGCGATGTGCCACCTTTTCTTGCAGCTCCTGCAGATTTAATAGCATCTGTTATTAAACCATCCTTAATATTACCCGGAGAAGGGTTCATGTGAAATCCAGATCCTGCTCTATGCGCTATTTCATCATAGCTCTTCATTAAGTGAATAAATTTTTTTGCAGTCCTTTCATCTACGGAGCGATCCACCAGTTCCTGTTCCACACCACAGAGTTCAGGAAATTCCGCCAACAATATTTTTCCGCCCAGCGCTACTACCAAATCAGCGCAATAACCAACAGCGGGGTTGGCTGAGATACCGCTAAAACCATCGCTGCCCCCGCATTTCACACCAATACATAATTTATCTAATGCGGCAGGTTGCCTTTCTATCTTATTAATTTCGATTAGACCTAAAAATGTTTTTCTTATTGCTTCCAGTATCAGTTGTTCTTCACTTTGCGATTGCTGTTGTTCAAAAATATACAGCGGCTTATCAAATTTGGGATTGTGCAGTTTGAGGTCATTCAAAAAATCCTGTACCTGTAGGTTCTGGCAACCTAAACTCATTACGGTAACTCCTCCTACATTCGGGTGATTCGCATACGCTGCCAAGAGCTTGCTTAATATTTCTGCATCCTGTCTTGTTCCACCACAACCACCCTGGTGATTAAGAAATTTAATTCCGTTAACATTCTTAAAAACACGGTTGGTTGCAACTGCTGACTCAGCTATCTCAAAATTAAACGATGAAATATCTTTCCCGCTTTTGTATAAATCCAGCAGGTGTTTTGTTTTTTGTTTGTATTTATCAGTAACTGCATAGCCTAACTCATTGTTTAATACCTCCCGGATGACATCCAGGTTCCTGTTTTCACAAAAAACAGTAGGAATAAAAAGCCAGTAATTAGCAGTACCCACCCTGCCATCACTCCGATGATAACCATCGAATGTTCTATTTTTAAACTTAGTTACATCCGGCACCTGCCATTTATAATTGGCTTCCCGGTAAGCGTAGGGTTCAGCGGCATGTTTTACATTTTCTGTTGTCATCAATCCACCCCTGGGGACAGCATGTTGTGTCTTACCTACCAACACGCCATACATTATAATACTGTCCCCTGTATTCATATCGTATTCGAAAAATTTATGCTTGGCAGCAATATTATCCTGCAGTATAAATTCTTCTCCATTATACGTAACAGTTTCTCCTTTGGCAAGATTTTGCAATGCTACCAGTACATTATCACCTGGATGAACTTTTAAAATACTTCTTTTCATATAAGTTAAACTTCTTTAAACTATTTTTTGAGCTTTAATTTTTTTTAAGGCTGCCAGTGCACCTTCTTTTTGAATGGTTTTAAAACTGGCTGTCACTGCTTCTGAGAATCCAGGCAAAACTGTAAGATCGGTTTCCCACAGGCTTTTATCCTCCAATACTTTTTTAACAAATTCATCCGTACCGCCAATGCCCCACAACTCGTGCAGTTGAGCTGCCCGATCATCATTAATAACATATTGCTTACCGGCCAACTCCCCGGCACTTTCATTTCTTTCGTTTATTACAGACTCCATAAATAATAAATAAGCGGCAAAACCCAGTGCCATGTGTTGCGGAACAGCATCTGTCTTTTCATAATGTTTTAATAACACCGGTACGTTACGCATTTTCATTTTTGAACTGTATTGCAAAGAAATACTCAGCCACTGGTGTTCAATAAAGGGGTTCCTATAACGGTCAAGCACTTTCGCTGAAAATTCAAGTCCCTCTTCCCGGGAAACTTTTTCACTGACAATAGCCGGCACAATTTCATCCAGCATAAGACCGGTTATAAATGCCATGAAATCGTTATCGGCCATTGCCTGCTTTACCGTTGTAAAACCCAATAGTATCGCCAGAGCACAGGTAAACGTATGTGAACCATTGAGCAAACGCAATTTCAGTTCCCCGAACTTATCAATATCAGGTGCTATTACTACACCTGCATCCGCTTTACTGAATGATAGTATCTCCTGTACTTTTTTCTTATCGGATTCAATAGCCCATAAACGAAATACCTCACTCATGATCATCAACTCATCTGTATAGCCAAGTTCTTTTTCAACTTTTGACTGCATGATAGCAGGAAGTTTGCCGGGCACTATACGATCTACTAATGAATTACAGAAAAAATTAGCATTCTCCAGCCAGTCTATAAATGCATACTCCAAATTGTACCGGTGAGCCAGTTCTTCAATGAGGGCTTCCAGTTTTTCGCCATTGTCAGGTATCAGTTCAGTTGGAATAATAACTAACCCTTTTTCCTGATCACCATTAAGTGTCCTGTATCGTTTATACAAAAAAGCCAGCAATTTGACCGGGAAGGAACGGGAAGGAGCGGCATTCAGGTCATCATCCAGGTCCAAAACAATACCAACTTCAGTAGTATTAGATATAATAACCTGTAAGTCCGGATTAGACGCACAACGCAAAATTTCATTCCATTGTGAGACGGCAGATAAAACCCTGCTGACGGATGAATTGACAATGTTTTCTTCAACGGTATTTCCATTTTCAATTCCTCTTACACAAAGTGTGTACAAGCCATCCTGCTGATCAAAAGCATCAGCCCCGCCACTGGCAGTTGACTTTACAATCACAATTCTCCCGTTAAAAATACCCTGGCGGTTGGCTTTGTCAATGAAATAATCAGGCAAACCACGCAGCAGAACACCTGTTCCAAATTGCAATACTTTTTCCGGTAAAGAAAAAACCGATTCAACAGGAATATCAAGCCCTTTAGTTTTTTGAACCGATGATAAGGTTTGTTTTGATAAAATCATTTAGTAGTATTTATATGGAGCCAGATTTATTTGTAAAGTGTCGCTATCAATAAAAAACATAACATGCTGACCGATGACTGCATGAGGTTTGGGGTTTTCCAACCCGCCTTCTTTAATCATTAAACTGGCGCCACCGGGAAGATTTTCTTCTCCTGGTTGAAAAATGAGTTTAACTGTTCCGCCAAATTTACTTTTTATGGTTTGCAGAATTTTTGCAGTACCAAGCAAAGAAGAGGTATGTGCATCATGGCCACAGGCATGCATTACAGCTTTGTTTTGCGATGCATATACAATATTGTTGACTTCTGAAATTGGCAACGCATCCATATCGGCACGCAATGCAATAACTTTATCAGAAGCTATTTCACCGGTGATAGTCGCCACAACTCCTGTATTGGCTAAAGACTTCCACGGTATCTTCATTTCATCAAGCGTGGATTTTACAAAAGCCGATGTTTGATATTCACAAAAAGATAATTCAGGATGTGCATGAAGATGCCTTCTGTTTTTTATAACTGTGCCGAATATTTCTTTTGCTAATTGCTGTATCTCATTTTTCAACATAACTGATTTGGAAAGATTTAATCATATCTGCTCTTAACGTTTAAAGCGACCGGGAAAGTACACCCTTATACAATACTCATCAGTATAAAATACAAGTGCCATCAATGGTTAAATTGTATTTTAAAAAAATCTGAAGGCTGTGGTCGGTGAGGACACCGACCACGGCCACCTGCCTTGGCTGGTGGCCTCACCAGCCAGGGAGCATATCAGTGTGTCACCTGTTTAGATGTTCGGTTATTTTGTTGCATGATAGAGTTGAATTAACCCGGATAATTTTACCGGAAAGTTTTCTGATAAAATATTCTCATCAAGAAACCCGATATAAAATTTCATTGGTTTTGCTAAAAGGGATGTTACGTTTCTGCCACGCCCGAAACCAAACACAACCATTCCATCTTTTGAAGCAACCCCATCTTTAGAAGTTCCCATGAAACCAAATGTATCATTGAGATCGTCTTTTTCACCGGGGGCCAGCACAAAAGAGTTTTTTCCTTTATTGTCGCCAAAATATACATAATCCCATTTGCCTTGTATTTCATTCTTCAGGAAATCGGGTTTATCTTTCCTGAGACCATCTTTATCATTGCCCCAGCTTTGTTGTTTTGGATTGAATTTTCCATTTATGGTGCCTTCATATAAAAACCAGTATTTCCTGCTTTCATCCATTTTAAGGATTTCCATTGCTGCATAATTTTCAAAAATCCTCCATCTCCATTTCCATTTTCCGTCTTTGCTTTCTGTTTCAATGGTATTGGCATTTACCTGGATGGAATTGCATTTTGCAAATCCGGGATGACCGATTCCCCCACCAGGTTCACCATCTACCAAATTGGGTAGTCCACGATAATCAGAAGCGGCAGAGGCAAGTGATGGTGGATTACCTGAATTGCGATAGCCGATCCAGTCAGTGCCGTATTTATCAACGATGCTTGAAAATCCGCCTGCTTCTTTTTGATAGTAATAGGTTGCTGATGGCGTTTGAATTTTAAAGCAGGCTTGCCCTTCGTCGCTATCCTCTGTAATTTTTATTGATGGATTCATAGCTTCGTTGCGCCAAACATGCAGGTATTTATAATTATCCCAGGCCGCTCCTACAATGTCCAGGTCTCCGTCATTATCCAGATCAAACAATCTTGTTCCAAGATGATTTTCTTTACCAGTGTCAATTAGAATTTTAGTAAAATTACCTTTACTATCATTTTGCCATATCTGTGTTTCATGCGTACTGCCTTTGTGTTCATTCGTGATGATATCAGCATCTCCATCCCTGTCAATATCTGCAACATCAAGACTATTCATGGAGTATTGCGTAACAATCGTATGCCTGAGCCATAAAGTATTACCAAATTCCTTTCGTTGCTCAAACCAGAACAAAGCGGCATCAGGCTTATCACCTGGGTAACGTTCTTCAGTAACCGCAATATCAAGCAGACCATCTTTATTAAAGTCGGCGCATTTAATTCTGTCGGGCCAGAAATTGGCGGTGCCCACCAGGTTCTCTTCCCATTTTACAACGGTTTCTTTGTCTCTACCGGGGTTAGCAAACCACACTATTGATTTTGGACCATTATGGTTGGAACGACTGGCGATAATATCTATATCACCATCTGCATCCACATCCCCAACACTAATACCTTCATCAATAATTTCTGTGTTACTGATTAATGTTTTTGGCCAGTTACCTTTTTGCGGATCTGCAGGAATTTGAAACATATACAATCCATCGCCGCCATTTAACAGTATTTCAGGTTTGCCCCCGGGAATAATTTGTGCTTTCAGGTATCCCTGGCCGTTTGTATGATCTGTTTCTTTGATCGAGCCAATTTTTGTTTTACTCCACTTAGCAAGCGATTTATCTGTTGCCTCAAGCCAGTAAACAGCAGGCAAAGCTTCTCCGATCATATCGGGCAGATCATCGTTATCTGCATTTATCCAGAGCATGCCGTCAATATTATCATTTAAGTCGGTGCGTTTCCACTTGTTTGTCAAATCGCCTCCGGGGCTGATATAAACATATCTTCCTGCAACAATATCAGCGTAGTGATCATTATTAATATCTTCTGCATCTGTACCAAAATATCTTAACCAGGATGGCTGCTGAAAATCACCCCACTTTGCACGGGAACTATCAGCCTCAATATATTTCCATGATGAAAGGGGCAGTTTATGATCGTTGCTTTTATTTTCCCAAAGTTGTAAGGGTGTCATGTTGTAATTACGTGGGCCAATAATATCGAGGTCTCCGTCACTATCCCAATCACCAACTGTACCGCTGTATATTCCTTTATTACTCAGCAACTGCCTGTCCCATACGGAACCATTATTTTTATTCAAATAAACGGCTACGTTGTGAGGCGTTGTTTCAGGAGTAGTATCTGTGTAAAAAATCAATTCACCAGTAACCAAATCAAGATCACTGTCGTTATCAATATCGGCTAAATGAAGTGTATGACAAAAATCAGATAGCCCGATTGTTCCCTTTATCCATTTTCCTGTGAATGGATTAGTGGGTGCTTTGTACCAGTTAATGGGATAGCCGTTTGTTTCACCTGATGCTACAACGATGTCCTGTAAACCATCTTTATCTATATCGCCAACTGCCACACGGCAATTATTATGATACCATTTTGTTTTGCCATTTTCATTCATTTTATACCAGGAGGAATCATAGTCATATTTCTTCCATTCAGCATTCCTGTCTTTGCCGGGGTTTTGCAGCCAGCATCCATTGATAACAATGTCGGTGCTGCCATCCCTGTCAACATCAAGCAGGGCAGTGCCATCATAAGGTGGTGCAGGAATAATTTTCTTTGCGAACACATTGTTTTTATCCTGGTAAAACATATCTATGCGGTGAGCCGAGCTTCTTGATATGACATCTTTTTTTCCGTCACCGTCAAAATCAGCAACAAGTATGTCTTTGGGATAAGGCGTAAACCCGATTCGAAAATATTTCCATTCACCTGTTTCATTTTTTCCGGGATTTTTCAGCCAGAACAATCCACCATTTTCATTTTCATCTTTGCCATCAATATCATCTGCGCCAACAACATCTTCCCAGCCATCATTGTCAACATCAGCAGTTGCAAATCCGCATGAACGGTAAACTAACTTTTGAATTAAATGATATTTGAAAGTCGGGGCTTCCAGCCAGCATAAGTTTTTTATATTGGTGGCATCATCGCCTTTGGCGTCAACATAATTGGAAACAATCACCAGATCATTCAGCCCATCTTTATTTACATCTACAATCTGTGGATGCAGGGCAACAGAGTCCATCAGTATTTTTTTTACGAAAGGGACTTGTGCAAAACAGGAGAGGCTTACAATGCTTAATGCTGCAGCGAAATATATTTTTTTCATTTGTAATTTATTTAAAGTGGTAAAAAACCGTTATTGATTAGTTTAATTATTAGTGATTGGATAATGCATCACTATGAGTTGATATGGCATCCAGAAATTCTTTTACAAACTCATCGTCAGTGAGGTGCTGATAATTTTTATAGATCCTGTTAATGTCTTCCATCTGCCCGGCGGAAAGTTCTTCTTCAGGATGTAAGCACCACCTGCCTTCAAGTATTCCCTGCCTGCGCAGCACTTCATGAATACCGGGTATGCAGCCTTTAAAGGAATTCTTTGCATCAAAGATTACCGCATTCATATCCGTAACTTCAATGCCTTTGGATAATAATGTTTCAACTCCTGCATAATCATGATCAATGCAATATTTTATTTCGTTTAAAAGTTCTACTGCTTTTTTTGTCCATACAGCCCAATGTCCAAGCAAGCCGCCTGCAAATCTTTTTTCAACTTTTTCTCCGTTAACAGTGAATTGATAGGGGGTAAGTAAATCAGCAATAATATTATCATCATTGCCAGTGTATAATGCAATCTCATTTCTTCTTGCAGAATCACAAACGGCTCTTACAACATCAATGGTTTGGTAACGGTTGAATGCGGCAATTTTTATAGCATGTACATTGGGAATGGCTGCTAAGTCACGCCAGAATTCATAACTCAATAACCGGCCACCCACTGCAGGCTGCAGATAAAAACCAAACACGGGAATAACTGCTGAAATAGCTTCGGTACGTTTAATGAGTTCTGCTTCTGAATATTCATTCAAACCTCCGTTGCTCACAAGCCCGAGATGGTAGCCATATTCAGCAGCCAGTTCAGCTTCTTTCAATGCCTGTTCTGTAGGTCCGCAGATACCTGCCACTTTAAGAAAAGGATGTTGTAACTGTGCTTTGTCAATTTCATCGGCTGCAATCCGAAGCACTGATTCAAGAAGATTTATTTCAGGTTTGCGTATTTCAAATTGAGTGGTATGAACGCCAACTGCCACGCCACCTGCACCACTCGCCATATAATACTTTGTAAGCAATCGCTGCCGTTCTTCATCTAATTGAAGATTTTGCGTTAATGCTAAAGGATGAGCAGGTATAACGGTACCCGACATCAACAATTGTTTCACAGACTCACTGAGTTCTTTATGCATGATTGTAAATTAAAATTGTCCTTTTCTTTCCTGGAAATGTGTTGGTTTATTCAGCGTTTTGCCTCCCTGGTTTATCCATTCTACCAACAGCTCCATCATTTTTTTCAATGTCACTTTTGGATAGCCAAACAGTCTGAATGATTCAGCAGCATTGCTAAGCAATGCAGTTGGCTGTTCTTCATTTACAAATTCCGGTTTTACTCCGAGAATTTTGCCATACTCTTCTGCCAGCTTTCTCACCGATATGGTTTCGGGGCCTGTAATATTTAATAACTTCGATGGCACACTGCAATGAAGCAATGAACGAATAGCCATTTCATTTGCATCGCCCTGCCATATTACATTTACATGGCCCATACTAAGATCAATTGGTTTTCCTTCTTTAACTGACTTCGCAATTTCAAGCAGCACACCATAACTGGTATCATTGGCGTAGTTTAACCGGTAGATTAATGTGGGCGTATTGTACTTTAATGAATAGTATTGAAAAAGCCGTTCTCTTCCCAGGCAGGATTGTGCATATTCACCAACAGGGCCTGTTTGCTGATCTTCACTTGCGCCTCCAGCAATAACCGGCGTTAGAGGATATACATTACCGGTAGAAAAAACTACAATACGGGAATCCTTAAATTTTTGTGCAACACGTCCGGGCAAGTAAGCATTCATAGCCCATGTAAGTGATTCCTTGCCTGTAGTTCCAAACTTTGTACCTGCGAGATAAAGTACATTCTTAACCGCTGGCAATTGTTGCAACTGATCATCATCGAGCAAATCAGCCGCAATGGTTTCTATTCCTTCTTTATTTAACGCTTCCTGTAAAGCGGGTTCAGAGAAACGGGCAACACCAATAATTTTCTTATTTACACCAGCTTTATCAACTGCCTGTTTGGCTACTCTTGCAAGGGCAGGCCCCATTTTTCCTCCAACGCCGAGGATAATAATATCCCCATCAATTTTAGCCATGTCTGTCACTAAATCATCAGATGGCAATAACAAATTTTTGTAACCTGCTTCTATATTTTCCATAATTTATTTATTTCAGTTGTAAGAAAATTTTATAATAATTCATTATTAGAATAACATTGTTCTGATGCTTTCCAACGCAAGTGCTATTACCAACAGCAATCCTGCGGCTCCAAAAAACTTAACCATTTTGGAATTGACATAAGAACCCATCAGTTCAGTATTGTTTGCAATTACATACATGGCAATCCCGATAAAAGGAACAATCAGTATGGTGATGCTTTGAGCAAAAACAATTAACTCAATGGGAAGGTTGCCAAAAATGATTGCAATGGCAGCGCCGAGGATCATAATGATTGCAATAATCAGCCGTACCGCTTTTGAACTTAATTTGCTTCCATATCCTAAGGCATCACCCAGAACTGTACCTCCTAAAGTTGAATTTCCGATAAGGGCAGAAAAGGAAGCACCGAATAAGCCGCACAGGAAAAGAACAGATGCATAATTTCCAAACAACGGTTCTAATGCTTTTGACATATCAGTAGCGCTGGTAACTTTTATTCCTTTTGGTTGCAATACAACTGCAGAACAAATCAGTACAATGGCCGTCATTAAGCCAAGTATAAAAATGCCGGTAAAACTTTTATCCTTTGTTTGTGTGCCTGCGGGTTGTAAGCGTTTTCTTTCCTGTATAAGATATGCCTGGTAAAAGGCAGCCACTATCGAAAAACTCGAAGCGATAAAAGCTGTTATTAAACCAAGTGAACCAATGGGTATTTCAGGTACAAATCCGGTTGCTACTTTTGTTACATCGGGTTTTGATAAGAAGAGTGTTGTAAGAAAAGCAAACAGCATCAAACAAATTAAAATGAGCATCGCTTTTTCAAGTACCTTATAAAAACTTCTGAAAAAAAGCAGTGCGATACCTACAAGATTGAAAAAGATAATCCACGGTACACGGGGCATATTGGTTAATTCAGCCATAGCAATACCAACCCCAATTGAATTGCCCGCCTGGAAAGAAGCAGTAACTAAAAAAACACCAAAGCCAATTGCAATGCCTGCCTTCCTTCCCCATTTTTGCTTAATGGTATCAAGCAGTGATTGATTGGTTGCAATACCAATCCTTGCCGACATGGAAGTAAAGACAACCATAAAAAATATGGCAATCAATATTACCCACAACAATTGAAAACCATATTCTGCGCCAAGTTTTGTAGCAATGGTTATTTTACTGGGACCAAAAACCAGCGCTGCCGTTATGATTCCAGGCCCAAGATGACTAATCCATTTATTCCGCATAGTTCAACTTTCGTGGTTTAAAAATTACATTCAGCATACAATAATTCTTCAGGCATATTAAATCAATATTACTCAGAAACAGTTCCATGATTTTTAACTTTAATAAACTTATTGAGTTGAGCTATTTGCTTCATTGATTTCTTTTACCATTTAATATGTTGTTCAATAAACCAAATTAACTCTTCGGCCATTTGTATTTGGTCTTGTTTTTTTGGATGACCGGGTAAATTTGAATATGAAAAAAAATGGGTAAATACTTTCTTATCATTCAGTGATGCAACTGCTTTTTCAATGTATCCCGGCCAGGGTGAGCCCGGCTTTACTGCATCCATTGATCCTAATACACATATAATGTTCGCATCCGGGTAACGGCTTCTTATATTCTGCACAAAATTGCTGTAAGCATTAATTATTGAATCTTCTGAAGGGGCCTTATCACCAAATCTTCTTTTAAACTGCGGATGATCTGATAGTGTAACGAGGCCGCAATCATTTTGAAAAAGATTGATAACAACAATACCCGGTGTAGCTTTTGAGAAATCCCATTTGCTGCTGCTGTCATCAGGATTTAAGCGATCATATATTTCAGGCATAATCAGCGATCCCCAGCTTACCATCAAACCAATTCCGCTTGATGCTATGCAGGAATAGTGTGCATTGAAATGCCTTGCTGTAAGGAATGCGTAACTTTTAAAATTATTGGTATAGATACTGTCGCCGTTATCTCCGTTGTTGTCTTCTACGGCAGCGCCAACTGTAATTGAATTGCCGTAAAATTCAATCATTCTTTTTTTGCCAGTTACATCTAAAACGCCGGAACCGTTTGGGAGTTCAAAACCATAGAACCAGGTTTTACCCCTGTACCAGTCTGCACGTTTGATTATTTCAAGGGTATGAACCGTATTTGAAAGCCCTTCTGCCAGCGTGTATATTTTTTTTACCGTATCAATCTTTATTACATTATTGAGTTTACCATCAATCTCTACATTGAAATAGTTGTATCCTCTTTCATCTTTCAATAATGCGTTAACAGAACTGCCTTTAAATTTTAATACAAAGCCTGAACCGGGCCAGTAAATTTCTGCCGCATCATTTTGTTTTATTGCAACCCTTCCTTCCGATAGAATTTTTTTATCAGCCGGGTTTATGAAGGTAGCTTGCCTGCTTACCCTGCAGGTTGTAAAAAGAAAGACTGCAAGGATTGGGAAAAAATAATTTTTGTAGCTATGCCTCATTTGTAAACTTGTAACAGGATCGTTTAATGATTGTAAAATGGCGCTTATAATTTGTTTACCGATACAGCAACGTTATCAATCAATACACCTTTTGTGCTATGCTGGCCATGATGAAACAGGGCAAGCGAAAGAATGCTTAATTTTAAATCAGCACTTGTTCTGAACCACATTTTATTCCAGGGGCCATACTCAACACCATCTATCCAAAAATTTAAAACGCCATTTGCATCAGCAGCATTTGTTACCGGTGCACCCATGTCTATCATTAGTTCAATACGGTACCATCTTCCTGTTTTTAATACAGGAGGTTGTTTTGATGATTGGGTTACATGATCAGGATTGGTGCAATAGTTTGAACCGACAAAGCAGGGAAAATGATCTCCCCAACATTGGCCGTTCGGATCAACGCAATCCTGGTACATTCCCCTGTAGTAAGTATAAAGAGCAGGCACCCCCGTGTAGTTGCCACTAACCTGTGGCTCGAAACCGGAGCTTGCAAAATCACTTCCGTTCGGTCTTATTCCTGATTGTCCCAGGAAGTTACGATCACCGGCGGCCAGGCTGCTTCCATGGTTGGCTGCGTTGAAATCATAACCGGGTTCCCAGTATTCATACCATCTTGCATATAACTTATCGTAGGTTTGGGGAAACACTTTCACAAGGTCAGCGCCGCCTCTTCCTGCGGGCACTCTCAACTGCATTACATGGTTACCGGCAATGTTAAAAGGACCGTTATTTACAATAACCTGGTTGATTGGTGCCGGGTTACCATCGTAATCATCCCAAACGCTTCTCCAGGTAGTTTCTTCAAACTTGCTGCAGAATACTAATCCCAATGTACAGGCAGTGTCGGCAATAAATGCAGTGCTGGCATAAACTGTTGTGTCAGTGGCTGGAGGAGTTGGTGGCAATGTGTCTTTATTACTTTTGCATGCGATTAAACAGCTTATTGCTATTGGAATAATAAATATCATTTTCATGTTTGTTGTGTTTATTCACTTTTTCAATAGTTTAATTCAACAAAAGATTCTTGAGTTTATTCATGATGATCACCAACTACTTATCCGTATTTTTTCCAACAGTAATGGTGAAAACTCCCCATGTTACATTTCGTTTGATTGTTTTCCATTCTTTCACTTCATAACAGGCCAGGAAACGGATTTGATGGCCAACGGGGCAGTCTTTTGAAATATGAATCAAGGATGAAAGTGCATAACCATCTCCCCATTTGTCAGGTTGTAATTCATCATATAAACGTTCGCAGTCAATGTAGGGGTCATCATAGTATAAACGGGTACGGTTACTGTGCTGGTAAATCATAATGGTTTCACCAGGATCGGCAATGTTATCACCATTCCCGCTGCCGAAAATTTCGCTATCGCCATCATCAATCCCGATATTGGAAAATTCAGGTACATCATAAAACACCGGCGCATCAAATTCATCTTTCCATATATTGCCTTTACTATCAGAAATGGAAAGATTAAATCTTACCCGGAAAGGCGAACCATCTGTTGTTGGTTTGTTTGAAGCGGTTACTTTAAAGTTTGCAGACAGCCAGGAAAGCTCACCAGGAGCAAGCGTTTCCAATTCAATTACCGGGTTAGCAATCTGTATTCCTTCTGCTTCGGAGCTTAACGTAACTTTTATTTTTTTTGCTGTTGAAGCGCCCCTGTTTAATAATTTTATGGATAGATTGTTTTCTTTTTTGTGGAGAAGAAAGCTGCCGTTATCATTTGCCTTGTATTGAGTAAATACAATTTCTGGCGGGCTTTTCTTTTCATAAATTCCAATTTGATGGGGTTGACCATTCACCGTAAAACTAACTGATCCCGCTACATCACTTATTATCATCGAAGTTTGGGTTGTGCCTTCTGTTTCATTATAATCAAAAAGAGTGTAAGGCGAATTTGGTTTATAAACAGGAGCGGTCTTCACACTCATGTTTACCCCTTTTATTTCACGGCCATCGGGTTGCCATTTTCTTGTTCTTATATGCAGGCCGCCTTTTGTTACTCCCTTCAGTTCAATATAACCGGGTTCATTGAGAGTGCTGGTGACCTGGTATCCCCATGCTTCAAAATTCGGATACAAGTCTGCATGGTGCCAGCGTGTTGGATCAGGTAATGGGTTTTTGAATGATTCAATCACATATTGAAAAGCATCTTTGAATTCGGCGTGTGAATAACTGTGTCCTCCGGGGTAAATATGGTAATCGAGGTTCAGGTCTTTTTCACGAACAGCGCCGTTATATACTTCTGTATTCAGATGTACCAGCTCGTCAATTGTACTGTTGTGAAATCTCGCCCTTACCCCATTAAAATTTTTGAACATATATTTAACCAGATATAAAGAATGATTATCTGGGTAGCCGATAAAAAATTCAGATGAACCCTTTGTACTTACAGCAGTACCTATTAACTGCGGAAATTTTCCAGCCAGGTAAAACGACATGAATCCTCCCATGCTGTGCCCCATTACTGCACGCTGTGAACGTTCTTTTAAAGTGCGGTAGGTACTGTCAATGTGACTCACAAACTCAAAAAAGTAATCCTTAAACTGAACCTGGTATTTAATATTTGAATGATAGCCTGTATTATATGGCCGGATATCTGAAGGTTCAGATCTTCCGTTCCATGCTACAAGTATAACATTGCTTTCAATTACCCATTGCTGAATCCCTTCTAATGTAAATTCGTGGGTTCCCTGGTTGCCATGTAAAAAATAAATGACCGGGTATCTTTTTTGTGAAGAAGCATAATCTTCTGGTAGAAAGATGCGGTAAGGTTTTTTCGCCCCGAATACCTGGCTATAATGAGCCGTATCAGTTTGCGCTGAAGTTTTTTCTGTAAATCCCGCCAGGATCAATATAAGGGCAATAGTTACTAAGAGACTGTTTGTGTACGTTACATTCATATCTGAGTTGTTTTCTTTTGCCGGTAAAATAACCAATTAAGAAACCCGGCTTTACATATAATACCTTTCTTTTAGCAAAATAATCTTACAAAAATAAAGTTTTGTAAGTATAAGTAAATATATTATTTTCGTTGTGTAACTTTTTAGTTATTTTTAGAAAGGTAATGAAAATAATTTAAAATCATTCAAGCCAGATTATATTTTCTGCGGAGTTTGATAAAAGCGGTTTATAAAATCTGTAATTAATAGATAGAGAAAGTTGGTTAATATAAAGAAAGGCGGTTATGTTTCATTCTGTGCAAAACCAATAAAATGTGCCAGGTGGCTATACAAATATGTTTTCAACCATAAAGGCAAATCTGTAAGGTTAATTACGGCGGCCGGTACCAGATGCAGTTAAAACTAAAACTGAAGTAATAACATTTAAAACAGTATTCCTAATGATCAAATATTGCATTTCGTTCCTCATTGTGTCTCTTTTTAGTCTGTCATTTTCTAAAGCAGGAAGTGAATATTCAGAAACTAAAGGCGAAAGGTCTTACGAAGTAAAAAAAGAAAAGAACAACGGAAAGGTTTTTATTCTTAATGTATGTATTACTGACCTGGTTGAGTTTAAAAACCTGGTGAAAGCAGCCAGCCGTTTGAAACCGTATGGCAAAGTTCAGATCAATATTGCTACACTGGCTGATAAGTCTTTTCATGAAATACCAAAGGGAGGTAACCCCTGGAATGAATATGCGAGCAATAATGCTACTTTATTCAAGTTTTTTCCCGATGCTAAGGTTGCTCCTTTTATACCTGCTGAGTTTGTGAGAAAAAACAGGCAATTGCTTTTAGACAAAGCAAAAATCTTACGTGAAAATGGCATGGAGGCGGCTTTTTTTGCCAATGAACCCGGCTTTTTGCCTGCTGCTTTTTTTGATGCATATCCCCAATTGCTTGGCCCCCGTGTTGATCATCCCCGAAGAAGTATTGCAAAAGCATTTTCACCCTGCATGAGTACAAAAGAAGCACAGGGAATATATGTTAATATGATGGCTGAAATGCTTAAGGCTGCGCCTGAAATTAAAACATTTTATTTTAAAACAAACGATGCTGGCTCAGGCAATTGCTGGGCCGACTGGCTGTATGCCGGGCCAAACGGCCCCGGGCATTGCAAGGCAGAATCAACAGGAGAAAGAATACAGCAGTTAATGAGTGCAATGAAAACCGGCGCTGCAAAATCAAACAATGATCTTGCAATTTATCTTTCGCATCCACAGGGTTCTTCTAATTTTTCAGATACAGAAAGGGAAGACATACAAAATCATTTGCCTGAAAATTGTTATTTCAGAAGTACTGCTGCCAATGAAATTAAATCTATTGGCGGTGATTTCGCATCCATGTATCCTGTGAAAGGTGCCAGTGATATTCTTTCCATGATAAAAGATGTAAGAAAGATTGACCATCAGAAAGAACAAGCCGTTTTTATTAATTTCAATGCATCTTATGCAAGAGGAAATGAAAGTTTTGAGGTGGAAGATTTATTGCTGAGTATGCTTGCCGATCATCTTAAAACAAATGAGAAAGACAGTTTGCCTGTTTTGAAAAAACTTCATGAAATATGTACTGGTTGGGCAGGCGAAAAAAATGCTGATAATTTATACGAAGCATTTAAAAATTTACATGAGGCAAATAGTTTCAGAAAAACCAACCTCGGAAATTTATCTGGGTTAAACTGGAATGTTGCTGCAAGATTGATAAACCGCCCGCTGGTAGCAGTGCCGCAGCGGCTTACAAAAGAGGAGGAGGCTTATTTTCTTCCATACATTTTCAATGTTTCGCTGGAAGAAGCAAGGATGGATTATTTGGATATACAGGGAGGACGATGGACAACCTTACCCGATTCAGTTAAACGGTATGTACAAAAAATTAAACAGGTATGTTTGAAACTTGAGGCCGTAGCTGTATCAGCGCCGAAAAAAGGGTTCATACAAAAAATGGCGATAGCATTAAGAGTTCATGCAAGTATGATGCAAAGTTGTGGCAATTTTGCAGAAGCACAGCAAATCAGGGACAGTAACGCAGTAAAACTGAACGGTACTGTACAACGACCCGATAAAGAAGGAACATGGGAGGGAGATAGGGATTTATTAAAATTCAATGCGGTTATGAGAGATGAACTGGATAATACCGACGAACTGATTTCGATTTTACAGAAGGGTGGAGTGAATGCTTTATGTCTTGCAAAAGATGCTGCTCATGAAGATTGTTTTTTATTGGGTCCAAATATTATCGGGCAACTAAAACTAAAAAGAAAAATCATGCTCAATCATTGGCGTGATATTGAAGACTACATGACGACTCCTTTTAAATAACTATTTTTTTTGCTATGAAACTTTTTAAAAAGATTATTTTTTTCACCGGCCTTGTTTTATTGTTCATTACTATTTATGGCCTGTTCAGGTCAATGCGGAACCCTGCAATTTATACAGAAGAAAATACATTGAGAAACCGGATAGGGGATGTAACGATTCACTACCCGCAAATAAAAGAATTACTGAAAAAAAAAGAGCAGGAGTCAAACAAGGATTTTGCAGTAAGAATAAATAAAGTAGTGAATGATGGCTTTGCTCATTACTGGAAACCTGAGGGTATTCAGAAGTATCATTTAAGAGTGCCTGTATGGGAAAATTACCTGTTATATACAGTTTCATTTATAAATCCAAAAAAGTATGAGCGTTACGAATTCAGCAATTACAAAAAAAACCTTGAAAGGGGAGTGGGACTATGCTCAAGTCACTCCCTTGTAGTGCAGGGTGTGCTGAAGGAAAATGGAATGAAAGCAGAACTGCTGGATGTAGGCGGCCATCATGTGGTAGTAAGGGCCGTTCTCAGCGATACATCAGCCTATATCCTCGATCCCGATTTTGGCGTTGTTGTGCCTTATGATACAGCCGCCATATCTTCCAATCCTGAACTGGTGAGAACTCCCTACAGTAATATGGCAGCTCTGTATTATCCTGATGCAAAGGATCCTTATACTACAAACTTTATGGTAGAGATTTTTGGGAAGAGAAAATATGTTTACACCGTTGAGAACTGGTTTGAATCTTTTTCTTATTGGGCTATATGGATTATACCTGTACTGTTGATGATACCTTTTGTAATTGATGTAAGAAAGAAAAGAATAAGCCGCTAACGTATGGTAACGAATAATTTTAAAACAATCTACAGGTTTATCAGCGTAGCAGTTTGCTTTGTTTTAACAGCAAACTGTTTCTGCCAGTATCGTATAGTCCCTCATAGAAAAATTTCTGCAAATGAAGTAGCTGTAAAAACTGCTGGTAGCTATGCAAAAGCCGGAACAACGTATGTGTTGGCGAATAATATTTCGAGTGCAGCAAGTACAATTTTTCTTGGTAAGGATGTAATACTTGATTTAAATGGGTATGCAATAAAATATGCTGATGCCAGGTATGAACATATCCCCAATTCAGGATTTGAGGAGGGTTTAAAAGGATGGGATATTTCGAAAGCTCCGGGAGCAAAGCTGAAAAATACAGCAGAAGTGCATGTGTTTCTTGGAAAAAAATTATTGAGTTTACAAGCAGGCGACGAGGTTACTTCCCAATACATCAACCTTCCGGTTGCTAACCGTTCTTATTTCGCTATGTGTGGTATTACAGGAAGATATTATCATGATGCGAAGAAATATCCTGAAGATGAGATGAAGGTAAGTGTGTATGTAGAAGATGAAATGGGCAACGAAGTAAAGTGCATCACAAAGTATGGAGACACTGCCATGCAAAGCTGCCCTGTTGAAAAAAGATCACCACGGCTTGGCGGTGGGTTCGTATATGCTCATCTTACAAATTTACCCGCAGGAAAATACCGGGTAAGAATTAAAGCTGATACAGATTGTCTTGTTGATGAAATTGATATCCGTCCTGCAATGGATGCCGGCATCAGTATTATTGAGCATACTACTCCGCTTGCACATTACGATCATGTAATCAGTGAATCCTATCCACCGGTATTTCCCGCTTTCTTTGATTATACTGAAGATGTAAAAACAGGAAAGCCATTATCTTCTTTGCCGCAGGTGGAAGGCGCCGGAACCATCACTATAAAAAACGGAGTGATCGAAGGTGGTGTTGCAGGCATACTCTCATGGGGAATTCAGTCAACTGCAACAAACGTTAAAGTAATTTTAGAAAATGTAAAAATAAAAACGGGAGGTATCAGCTCAGGCGCTGCTGATATATCCTGGGTAAAAATCAATAACTGCAGGTTTGATGTTGATATGCCTTTCCTTATTCAGCGGCATGTGAATCTTTGTGCTGTTGTTACAAGAGGAGAGAATGCTTCGGAAGTTGCTCGTTCAGCATTTTATGGAGGGCAGGGTTGTTTATCTGTTAAAGGAAAATATTCTCTTGTACATGATAACTTTTTTGTAAATCATCAAACCGTAACAAACCATTACAGTATTATGGGTACGGGTGATAGCTCAAAAATTTATAACAACAGGTTTGAACCAAAACAGGGATCGGGCATTTATGTATCAAGATATACTGAAGTGTTTAATAATATTTTTAGAATTGAAACATCTCCACCAACCTGTGAATACGGCAGGGAGGAATACAGTGTAGCAGGAATAAGGCTGGGCGATTATCATGCTGCACCAGGTTCTTCAAAGGCTTCAGTTGGTAACCGCATACACGGTAATAAAATTTATATCACGGCAAAAAATCATGCTGCACCGGAAGCATATATTCCTATGGCCTGGGGAATTTATTACAGTGCAAGTGGTGGGGAAAATTATGTTTACAATAATGAAATAACAGTCAATAAAGTTGAACCAATTTCCAAAGTAAAAACTGCTGCATTATATATCTGCGGCGGCCCGAAATATTTTGGGGGACAATTTTATAAAAACAAGATTACAACCAATGTACCTGCCGCATGGGTAGCATCTATTTATGGCGGCGCATCCAATTCAAAGCTTTATGAAAATACCATTATCCCGTTAAACAAAGCAAGGTTTAAAACATTCATGATGGGATTTGCAGGTTGCGATGATTGTGTTGCAAAAAATGTGGAGTTCAGATCGAATGTAATAAAAGATCAAAAGTTTGCTTTAGCTGTTACGGACCAGGATCATAGTTATTCGATTTACTGGACGTTGAAGATTAAGGTTGTTAATACAAAAGCGGAAGCCGTGAAAAATGCTGATATAACCATTATTGATAAAAACAATACAGTTGTACTGCAAACAAAAACAGATGAAACGGGAAAACTAAAAGCTGAGTTACCGGAATATGCAGTAGATGGAAAGTCGAGAAAAACCTCATCGCCTTATACAATTTCTATTGGTGATTACAAGAGAGAAATTGTATTAGACAGCAATAAGGAAATTACCTGTGTTGTAAAATAATGCTTTTAGTTGAACTTAAATTTTAAATATCTTATGATATATAGAGCCGGTTATACAAAAGGAAACGTCAGGATTATTCTTATCATGTTCTTTTTTATACAGTTCATCTTATTTTCTTACGACGGCTTTGTGCAAAATCAGAACACATCTGCTGATAAAAGTTTATCGGATACATCTATTTATAATTCTGCACAGTATTTTGGGCAGTTATATCTATCTGCTAAAAAGCAATATGCCTTTGCAGGAAAAACAAAAACTGATTTCAGTAAATGGCATAAAGCGTTTCTGCCGCAATTAAAACAAGCGCTTGGATTGGATAAAATGGGGGTACAATATGCCAACTATAAACTTCGCTTCGAAAAAAAGGCTACTGTAGATAGCGGGAGTTTTATTTTTGAAAAATGGATAGTTTGGACTGAACCGACTGTTCCTTTGCCAGTATCAGTTTTAATCCCCAAAAATAAGGCTGGAAAAACTCCTTTGATTATTGCTACGCATGGTCATGGAAAGAATGCTGATTTGTATGACGGCATTTACCCAAATGTATTTGGAAGAAATCCTTTAACAAAAGAAATGAGCATTGCCATGGAGGCAGTAAATGAAGGATATATTGCTATAGCCCCTACTATGCGTGCCTTTGGTGATACACGTACGGAAGATGATAAAAAAAATGACAACTCATTTTCATGCCATATGCAATTAATGCGTGATCTGCTAACAGGAAGAACTCCCATTGGAGACAGAGTATGGGACATGGAAAGGATACTTGACTGGGCTATTCAAAATTTTTCTGTAGATGAAAAAAGAATTGCAATCACGGGTAATTCAGGAGGAGGAACGGTTTCATTGTTTGCAGCAGCCTGCGATTCCCGTATAACCGTTGCAGTTCCATCTTCATACTTCTGTACTTTCCAGGGAAGCATTGGCAGCATCCCGCATTGCGATTGCAATTATATTCCCGGCATTTTGGATTTGGGTGAAATGGGTGATGTGGCAGGCTTGATAGCGCCTCGTCCATTATGCGTACTACATGGGATAAAAGATAAAATATTCCCGATTGCAGAAACCAGGAAAGCTTTTGCTCATTTAAATGAAATTTATAATGCAGCAAACAAAACAGAAAACCTGATGCTGTATGAAGGCCCTGAAGGACATCAATATTACAAAGAGGGTGCATGGCCTTTCATAAAAAGGAACTTTGCAATGGTTAAATAAATTGGTTACCGTTTATTCGTAGCAACTAAATGTCTGCAAAGATTTATAATGCAAGTATGAAAAAGCGATTCGATTTCAGATTAATAAAGGCATATTATGTATTGTGTAGTGTTTTATTGCTGCAGGTAGTTAATGTTTCTGGCTATGCACAAAAAAGCAGTGGAACAGGATATAAACATGCAGAACCACATGTAATAGCAAGTATAAGTTCTTTTGACAGTTTGAACAATGGCCGGTGGGTACGTACTTTCCAGGCTCCGGATGGAACACTATATCTTAATGGCAAGTACAAAAGCATTGATAAAGGGAAATCCTTTATTCATCAAAACGAAATTGATGTTGATGAGATTGTCAGGAGGCCTGAACGGGCTTCTGTATCCCGTGGCAAATTATTTTATGCTTTGAACGGAACTGCAGATATTATACGGCCGGGTATATATGGCGTGAAAGCGTGGCGCTCAACCGATGGGTTGAAAACCATGCATGAGGAATACGACACGATTTATGTTCCCGACGGTCCCGTAAATGGAATTAAAACCGATGACTGGTTTGGTCTTTTTGTGTACAGAACAATAATAGAAATACCTGATGGAACATGGTTGATGACCATGTATGGCAATTTTACCAATGACACTATTATTCCTGCCAACCTGGATGCACAAAAAGAACTAAAGTATATGATGCGAACTTTTATTGTTACATCAAAAGATAAAGGCCGCACATGGCATTATTTATCAACTGTTGCAACACCTCGTGCCGGCGAGCCCATTGGTGAAGGTTTTGTGGAACCCGCGATTACACTTTTAAAAGACGGCAGATTATTATGTGTAATGAGAACGGGGCATCATTACCCCTTATATGCATCGTGGAGTAATGATTTGGGAAAAACCTGGACCGCTCCTTTGTACACAGGCTTCGACAGAGGCTGCGATCCCTGCTTAATCACATTGAAAGATGGCAGGGTAGCTTTAAGTTGGGGAAGGCGTTTTCCCGAAGGTTGGTCAAAAATTACACGGGAAGGCGATAAGAGTGTATTTCGGTTTCCAGGCGAAGGGTATACAAATCTTGCTATCAGTGACAATGGCGGATTAAGCTGGGTAAATCATAAAGTACTTAAAAATTCCGGCACATGTTATTCTACGATTATTGAAGTAGAGCCGAATATTATTTTTTGCCAGGTAGACCAATGGAACATGCGCATTAAACTAAAACCGGCTAAGGCAATTACAAATAATTAAATGATACATAAAGTGAAAAAATTAACCGCAGTCTTATATTTTTCTATACTCTCTGTATGTTTGTATGCTCAAACTACAGAAGAAATAACCAGGATGGTTGCCGATAACCTGATAAAAGCAACTTCGTACAAATTCGTTAATAAGGAAACCAGCGAAATTTATGAATCAACGAAAAATATAAAATATTCTCCGGCAGTAAGTGTTCAAAGCCCGGAAAACGAATGGTATTATATGAATGGTGTAGTTAATATTGCCATGATGCAATTGGCAGATTACACCGGCGAGAAAAAATATTCAAGCTATTCGTTGCGTAATATTGAATTTATTTTTAACAACCTTGATTATTTTAAAAGACAATATGATGAAAAAGTATCCGGCTCATCCTTCTTTCAATATTTCAGGCTTGGAAAGCTTGACGATTATGGGGCTATGAGTGCAGGGCTCTTTGATGTAAACAGGGTTGCTCAGAAGAAAGAATACAGTAATTATCTTGAAAAGGCTGCAAACTATGTATCCTTTAAGCAACAGCGGCTGAACGATGGTACTTTTATCCGGCCTGAGCCCCGAAAGATGACGCTATGGGCAGATGATCTATACATGAGTGTTCCCTTTTTGGCCAGGATGGGAAAGCTTACCGGGAACCAGAAGTACTTTACCGATGCGATCAAACAGGTGAAAAATTTTACAAAATATCTCTATGATAAAAACAGCAGTTTATTCTATCACTGCTGGTATAGTGATGTGCAACTTAACGGAGTGGCGCACTGGGGCCGCTGCAACGGATGGGTAATGATGGCTCAAACAGAATTATTGAACCATCTTCCTTCAAACCATCCCCAAAGAAAAGAACTAATAAAATTATTGTTGCAGCAAATTACTGGCATATCGAGATACCAGGATACAACAGGGTTATGGCATCAACTGCTGGATAAGCCGGACTCATATCTTGAAACTTCCTGCACAGCCATGTTTGTTTATTCAATTGCAAGAGCTGTAAACCAGGGTTGGATTGATAAAAGTTACTTATCTATTGCACAAAATGGCTGGAAAGGACTTCTCTCAAAGATTCAACCTGAAGGGCAGGTAGAGAAAATATGTATTGGTACCGGGATTGAAGATAATCTGAAGTTTTATTATGACAGACCGACAGAATTAAACGACTTACATGGCATAGGAGCAGTAATTCTTGCCGGAACAGAAATAATGATGACCGGAAGGAACCATTAAAAATCCGACCACACAAAATGATCATAATATTTCTTAATAAACATATCTGACAACGTGAAGCAATCCTTGAAATTTTTGTTAATAGCTATTGCAGTTTTTATTATTAATAATTGCGTCGCACAATCACAAAGAAATCTCTTGAGCAGGTTTTCAGAACAGGATATTGCACAAGCGTTGATACAGCGGTCGCAGTGGCATCCATTTCCTCAAACAACGGAGGAATGGGAGAAAGTCTTACCCGATAGTATAAGTAAAAAACTTATTGAGAATGCTGAGCAAATTGCAGAAATACCGTTTGAATCGTTACCCGCTTCGCTGATGTTGGAATATGTACGTACCGGCAATCGTTCCCGCTATGAAGCCGTATCTTTTAAAAAACGTGAGCATTTATTTGAACTGGCACTTGCTGAATCAATTGAGCAGAAAGGGCGTTTTACAAATGTCATCGTGAATGGAATATGGTCAATTTGCGAAGAAAGTTTTTGGGGTGTTCCAGCGCACCTCGGCTTGCAAAAAGCCGGTACGGGCCTGGCTGACGTAGAAGATCCGATAGTTGACCTGTTCTCCGGGGAAACTGCCGCCACCCTTGCATTAACAGATTATCTCACCGGAAATGCGCTGGATATAGTGTCGCCACTTTTACGTAAGCGCATCTATTATGAAATAAACAGAAGAGTACTCACGCCTTTGGAAAAAGAAAGCAGCCGCTATTGGTATTTCAGCAACCGCGCCAATAACTGGAATCCATGGATAACCAGTAATTGGATAATAAGTCTTTTGCTGATTGAGAAAGATGAAAAGCGACGGGCGTCAGAATTATATCATGCTATGACACTAACGGATATTTATATAAACAAGCTGGGTGATGATGGCGCCTCTGATGAAGGCCCGGGGTATTGGTTTGATGCAGCGGGAAGATTATTTACCGGGCTCAATATTATTGAAAGTGCAACAGGAGGACGCATCAGCATTTTCAAGCAGCCATTTATCCGGGAAGTGGCTTCCTATATCTATAAAGCGCATATTTCGGATGATTATTTTATTTCCGTAGCGGACGCTTCGCCTGTCATAAAGCCCGATGGATTATTGTTATACCGTTTTGGCAAAGCTGTTGGCGATACCGTTATGCAAAATTTTGGCATCTGGGCTTTTCATCGAAATAACATCCCGTTTGACAGAGATGTTTCAATGGCTGATATGCTTTGGAATTTTTCTGTAATGGGGGATTGTGCAAAACAAACCGGGAAGGAACCATTACTGAAAGATATCTGGCTGAAAAATGTACAGATGATGATAGCAAGAACCAACGATGGACTATTTGTTGCTTCACATGGGGGGCATAACGCAGAAAGCCATAATCATAATGACGTTGGAGATATCATGTTGTATGTTGATGGTAAGCCTGTGATTATTGATGTTGGCTCCGGAACCTACACAGCAAAAACTTTTTCCAATGAGAGGTACACTTTATGGTATAACACTTCAGCTTATCACAACCTACCCCTGGTAAATGGTTTTCAACAACAAGCGGGAAGAGAGTTTGAAGCAAAGAATGTTTTTTACAAAACCTCTGCCATCAAAACAGAATTGCAGATGGATATTGCAGCGGCTTATCCTGCCGAAACGGGTATTAAACAATGGCTACGGAAAATAAGTATAGAGAAAAAATTAAGCAGGCTGATTATAAAAGATAGTTATGTTTCGGATGACTCACTGAAGCAAATAACACAAACTTTCATGACTATTTGCCCCGCGGATATAGAGCAGCCAGGGAAAGTGCTTTTTGATGTAGCTGGTAAAAAAGTCTTGATGGAATATGACGCCAACCAATGGGAAATAAAGAAAGAGGAAGCGTTGACACATACACCGGATGAAAAAAGGCTTGAAAATAACTGGGAGCACCGTACCATATGGCGCATATTGTTAACCAGTAAAAAGCTTTCTGCTAAAGGAAGTTTTACATATAAGTTCATCAGGTTGGAAGATAAATAAGAAACCACTTAAATAAAAAGTAATGAAAAAATGTCTCGCCATGTTGTTAGTGCTGTTTTTTGCATTAATTGTACAAAGTCAGCAAAAGGTAAATGTGAAAGAACAGATGAACCTGGCATTGCTACAATATGAGCAAATGCTTTTAACACATCCTGACACAACAAAAACGCCACAGTCTTTTACAGACGGAAAATATATTGATATGCCAACAGAGTGGTGGTGCAGCGGTTTCTATGGAGGAACCTTGTGGTATCTATATCAATATACACATGACAATAAGTGGAAGAACGCAGCCAATCTCTGGACGATGGCTGTGCAGAAAGAGCAGTATAATACAACCACACACGACCTTGGTTTTATGATTTACTGTCCATTTGGAAATGGTTATCGGTTAACGCGTAATTCTTATTACAAGCAGGTGATGTTACGTGGCGCTCAATCCCTCGCTACAAGATTTAACCCGGGAACCGGCGTTATTAAATCATGGGAAACCTTCAAGGGGTACAATTATCCGGTCATTATTGATAATATGATGAATCTTGAATTTTTATTCTGGGCGGCAAAAGCTTCTGGCAATAAAGATTATTACAAAATCTGCATCACACATGCTGATAATACAATCAAAAATCATTACCGTCCGGATCATAGTAGTTATCATGTAGTTTGTTACGATAGTCTCGGCAATGTACTTGCCAAAAAAACGGCGCAGGGTGCAAACGATACTTCGGCATGGGCAAGAGGCCAGGCATGGGGTTTATATGGCTATACCCTGATGTACCGTGAAACAAAAGACAAGAAATATTTACAGCAGGCAACAGACATCGCAGATTTTTTTATTCACCATCCCAATTTACCCGCAGATAAAATTCCCTATTGGGATTTTAATGCACCAAATATTCCAAACGAAGAACGTGATGCCTCTGCAGGGGCTATTGCATGTAGCGCCTTACTTGAGCTTTACAATTATGTAAGAAAAGAAAAGCGCAAAGAATATTTTGATGTTGCAGAAAAAATGCTGGAAAGCTTATCAGGTCCGGCTTACAGAAACGCACTTGGTGAAAATGGAAATTTCCTGCTTAAACATTCTGTAGGTGCTAAACCTTTCAACAAAGAAATAGATGTACCACTGGTTTATGCAGATTACTATTATGTCGAAGCGTTGCTCCGGTATGAAAAATTAAAAAGATAATGAGTTATTTAATGAAAGAAATAGTATGAGCACTTTTTTTGAAACAAGATATGCCTGCAATCCGGCAGAGGTGAAGCAGATGAATACTGAACAGTTGAGAAGAGCTTTTTTAATTGAACAGATTTTTAAGAGGGATACTATACAATGGATATATACGCATTATGACCGGTATATGGCAGGTGGAATTATGCCCATTCAAACTGTTCTTTTACTGGAAACAATGGATGTGTTAAAATCGGATTACTTTTTGGAACGAAGGGAAATAGGCATAATTAATATAGGGGGTGTAGGCGTAGTAAATGTGGATGATGAAAGTTTCGAATTGAATAATAAAGAGGCTTTGTATATCGGCAGAGGAAGGAAAGTAATAAGTTTTGCCAGTAAAGATGCTTCAGTTCCTGCGAAGTTTTATGTGAATTCAGCCCTAGCTCACTTTAGTTATCCTGCCAGGAAAATAAAAAAGAGCGATGTGGAAATGGTTACTCTCGGTTCAACCGATACGGCCAATCATCGGAGCATTTATAAATTGTTGGTAGCTCCTGTAATACAAACCTGTCAGTTACAGATGGGCATCACAGAACTAAAACCCGGAAGTATATGGAATACCATGCCACCTCACACCCATGACCGAAGGATGGAGGTATATTTTTATTTTGACTTCAGTAATGATCAGGCTGTCTGCCATTTTATGGGACAGCCACAGGAAACACGGCATATCTGGATTCAACAGGAACAGGCAGTAATTTCTCCACCCTGGTCTATACATGCTGGTGCAGGTACCAGTCATTATTCTTTTATCTGGGGTATGGCAGGGGAAAATTTGGATTACAGTGACATGGATCATTGCGCTGTTACATCATTAAAATAATTCATTCAAATGAAAATTGCACCTATCTCTCTTTTTGTTTTTATCATTAGCAGCCTGCCCGTTACAGCTCAAACCTTATTTATAGAGGTTACGAATAACAGTTCGTTTTCCTTTATAGATAAGGTCATTGAAGTTCCTTGGGTAAAGGTTAAATCATTATGGGAGAACATCGACACAAGCCAGATCAAAATTTATAGGGCCTGGACAAAACAAGAATTAGCGTTTCAATTTGAGTGTAAAGGGGAAAATGAGATTCATAATCTTTTAATTCAGGCTTCCGTTCCCGCGAGGTCCTCGGTTAAGTTGGAAATGAGACAAGGTAAACATACTCTGTTTGCAACTAAAACTTATGGCCGCTATGTTCCCGAGCGAAAAGATGATTTTGCATGGGAAAATGATAAAATCGCTTTCAGAATGTATGGTAAAGCATTGGAAGGAACAAGTGAAGATGCCTATGGTATAGATGTTTGGGTTAAGAGAACTTCCGACATGGTGTTAGATAAAAGATATAAAACAGGAGATTATCATATCGACCACGGTGATGGCCTGGATTATTATCATGTTGGCCACACATTAGGCGCTGGAAATAGTGCTCCTTATATAGCAGACAGTATATGGTTTTCGGGAAACTATGATACATATAGAATTCTTGACAACGGACCTTTGCGAACTGCATTTCAGCTTATTTATAAAGAATGGAAAGCCGGAGACATTCCCGTAACAGTTACTAAAACGATGTTGCTAAATGCAGGAGAGCAATTGAGTCAAGTTACTGTCGAATACCACTTCAGCGAAGATGTACTTCCAATTGCAATTGGTATTACAAAAAGAAAAGATCATGGGATCATACTAATAAATGAGCAGGAAGGTATTATGGGATATTGGGAACCGCAGTATGGAAATGACGGTATTACCGGTGTGGGAGTTATTCTAACTGATAGTATAGGAAAAATGACTGTAACGCCGGTTCACCTGTTATCTGAGACATTTCAACAAAAAGGTAAACTCTTAAGATATTATACCGGCGCCGTGTGGAACAAAGCAAATGAAATTATTAACCCGGAGCAATGGTTTTTGTATTTAAAGGAATACAAAGAAAGGCTGAAGAACCCTTTGAAAATTGATGTTATAAAACCAGTTGTTGGAAAAAACAGCAGCCAGTAAAATCATTAATATATGAATCAAATGTTTTCGCTAAAGGGCAAAGTAATAATAGTAACAGGAGGAACCGGAATTCTGGGTAAAGCATTTACTGATGCAATTGCTGAAGCTGGTGGAATAGTCGGAATTCTTGGAAGAAACAAAAAAATTGCTGCCGAGAGGGCGGAAAATATAAATCGAAGCGGAGGAAATGCCATGCCATTAGTGGCAGATGTATTGAAAGAAGATAATTGGCCATAGCAAAAGAAGCGGTAATGAATAAGTATGGCGGATTGATGGTTTGGTTAATGCCGCAGGCGGAAATATACCGGAAGGAGTATTGCAACCACATGAAGATATATTCAAAATGAACATAGAAGGCATGCGCAGAACTATGGATATTAATTTATGGGGAACGATTTTACCCACACAAGTTTTCGGTAAATCTATTGCAGCTACCGGGACAGGTAGTATTGTAAATATTTCATCTATGAATAGCAAACGGGCTATCACCAAAGTATTAGGTTACAATATGGGAAAAGCTGCTGTGGATTGCTATACACAATGGTTTGCAGTAGAATTAGCCAACCGGTATGGAGATAAAATAAGGATGAATGCTCTTGCGCCGGGTTTTTTTCTTACAGAACAAAATAGAAGTTTACTAATAAATGAAGCTGGTGGTTATACCGAAAGAGGTGGCAAGGCGATTCAGCAAACTCCTTTTAAACGATTTGGAGACCCGGTTGAATTAAAAGGGGCTTTGATTTGGCTTCTTAGTGATGCATCAAAATTTGTAACTGGTGCAATGATATGTGTTGACGGAGGCTTTTCCATTTTTGGGGGGGTGTAGAATGAATAAAAAATTGCAGCGTATAAATAATACTAGTTAGATATGATAAAAACATTCTTGATACCATCGACATTAACACGGATGATCGTTTCTTGCGGTGCTCCTTTCATCTGTAGAATATATGGCATCAGTGTAAAATAAGAGTCAATTGATATAAAACGCAAGGCGATCCCCTGAGATCAAATTAAAAATGTAAATATGAAAAAACTTTTTGTCGCTGTATTATTGGTTATTTCAGTCCAATCACTTTCACAAAAGTTTGAAGATCTTGCCCTGAGTCCACCAATGGGCTGGAATAGCTGGAATACTTTTCAGACAAAGATTAATGAAGAGTTAGTGAAGCAAACAGCCGATTATTTTATTTCATCAGGAATGAAAAATGCCGGCTATACATATATTGTACTCGATGATGGATGGATGGCAATGGAAAGGGATAGTATTACGGGAAATCTAATTGCCGATCCGGTTAAATTTCCTAACGGAATGAAAGCTGTTGCCGATTATATACATTCCAAAGGTTTGAAATTCGGCTTATACAATTGTGCAGGAACAAAAACCTGTGCAGGTTATCCCGGAACAAGGGGATATGAATTCCAGGATGCACGACTCTATGCATCATGGGGTATTGATTATCTGAAATTTGATTTTTGCAATACCGAAGGGATTAACGCAAAAGAAGCTTATACTACAATGAGTAAGGCATTGCGCAAAGCAGGTCATCCCATCATTTTTAGTTTGTGTGAATGGGGTGATAACAAACCATGGCTCTGGGCAAAAAATGTTGGTCACTTGTGGCGCACTACCGGTGATATCGGAAATGTATTTGATGGAATTAAACAATATACGAACTGGCATTCAAATGGAGTAATGACGATAGTGGACAAGCAGGATACGTTGCAAAAATATGCAGGACCTGATCATTGGAATGATCCGGACATGCTTGAAGTGGGGAATGGTATGAGTGTTAACGAAGACTGTACCCATTTCTCTATATGGTGTATGCTCGCAGCACCCCTAATGGCAGGAAATGATATCCGGAAAATGAGCAAGGAAATTTTATCTATTCTTACTAATAAAGATGCTATAGATATCAATCAAGATGCTTTAGGAGTTCAGACATTTAAATATTCCGATAGGGACAGCGTGCAAACGTGGCTCAGGCCTTTACAAAATGGTAATTGGGCAGTTTGTTTTTTAAACCGCAGCAGCCGGGCACAAAAAATTTATTTCGAGTGGAAAAAGGAGAATGTAAAAGATCCGTTTACCGGCAGATCACTGGCTATGACACAAGAAAATTTCAAGTTGTTCGATATTTGGAATAAACGAAACATTGGAACAACTGAAAAAACGTTAATGACAGTTGTTCCCTCTCATGAGATATTAATGTTGAGATTGAATAAATAAATTGTTATTCACTTGTAAGATTTCATGACAATATCTTTTTCGCCAGACAAGTTGAATAGTTAAAGAATACAGAGAAAAGATGAACAACCCTTTGAAGATTGAAGTCATAAAACCAGCTGCGGGAAAGAGCAGAGGGTAAAGTATCCTATGTATAGAAAATGTTTTGTTACAAGATAAGCAGATAGCACTTCAATTTAGTCAATCTGACAAGTGCATGCCGAATTTATCATAGCACCCGTTCTCCTGGACAGTTGTGCTTTGTATTGGCAAGGGAGCAAAGCGAATAGGTAATGATTCAATTGATTATTTACCCGTTATATACGACGACAAAGTGATATAAACCTTGCCTATCTAAAGCAATTATCAAACCAGTAAAAGTAGAATTAAATTTACCTTAAATAAAACCATAGAAGATGATCAAAGAAATTATTCAAGCCGGTTTGATTATATTGATGGGGGCATCCTGTACAAGCAGCATGACTGTAATTTCACCCGGAAAAAATAACCGGATTTCACTTGAATTGGATGAGCAGGGAAGATTATATTATTCAATTTATTCAAATAGCATCACAGCGGTAGAAAAGTCATTGTTGGGTATGGATATTGAAGATGCGGCACTTGACTTTAATTCAGGAATAGAGTTTTTGAAAGCAGAAAAAACAGTGATCAATGAAATCTATACGTTGCCCACGGGTAAGACTTCTTCTTACACTAATAAAGCCAATGAAACAGATTTCATTTTTAAAAATAAGCACAACAAGCTGCTGCACGTTACCTGTCGTGCTTATGATGATGGTGTTGCATTCCGCTATATCGTGGAGAATCCGGGGAAGATCACCATCAAGAAGGAGAATACACGGTTTAACTTTCCGAAGAATACAAAAAGCTGGATGATGGATTACCGGCCGGATTATGAAAATTCTTACCCCGAAAGAACACTCGATACCATTGGCATTCGACCCCTGTCATTTCCTGCATTGCTGCTTAATGATAAAAAACTCTGGGTTTTATTTACAGAAGCAAGTGTTTACGACCAGCCTGCCACCCATATTCAGAAAGCCGGTTCAGGTAATGAACTGAAAATTGAGTTTCCGGAGCCACAGTTTTCTGTTGAATCTAAATGGGTTTCTCCCTGGCGAACCTTCATTATAGGTACCAGGCTGGCTACCATTGTGGAAACCGTTATGGTAGAAAATCTAAACCCGCCTTCAGTTATTTCTGATATGAGCTGGATCCGACCGGGTGTAGCGGTATTTCCCTGGTGGGGTAATTTTATGGCCAACAGTTACCTTGATACGTTAAAAACATATGTTGACCTTGCTTCAGAAATGAATTGGGAATGGATTGAGTTTGATGTTTCACTGGTTGGTTCCCCTTTAAGGACTTCTAAGCTATGGGAAACTACGGCATGGTTACCGGAACTTACAGCTTATGCAAAGGCAAAAGGGATAAGTGTTTACGGTTGGGATGAAATTAATGTACTGAACAGTTCCAAAGGCAGGGAGCATGTTTTTGGGAAATATGTGGGCTTAGGGATTAAAGGCATTAAAATTGATTATATCGATTCGGATAAACAATATGCCATGCGTTTTCGAAAAGAAGCCATGGAGGATGCTGCCCTTAAAAAACTGGCGGTTAGCTTTCATGGTGAAACCTTGCCGCATGGCCAGCGCCGGACATACCCGAATGTATTAACCCTGGAAGCAGTAAGGGGAGCAGAGTTTTACATATTTTCACCCGCACCTACCCCCGCACATAATTGTACACTTCCTTTTACAAGGAATGTAGTGGGCCCCATGGATTATACCCCGGTTACTTTTACCATCCGGCCTGAAAATCCCCGGATAACCACATATGCGCATGAACTGGCTTTATCTGTGGTATTTGAATCGGGATGGCAGGTCATGGCCGATCGGCCGAAGGAATATCTCCATTCACCTGCAAAGGAATTCCTGAAAAAATTGGAATCAGCCTGGGATGAGACCCGTTTTATTGACGGTTATCCCGGGAAATTTATATGTTTAGCCCGGCGAAAAGCAAATAAATGGTTTATTGCCGGAATTAATGCAGGAAAAGAAAGGACAGTTACAATTCCGCTGAATTTTATCACATCGGGAAAATATTCTATTGAAATATATGAAGATAATCCAAACGAAAAAATGACCAACCTCCACATTCGTAAAGAAACAATTGCATCCGGAGCTGCCTTAACAGTGACAATGTTGGAAAACGGAGGATTTTGTACCCTCGTAGAGTAAAGGTTGTGATTTGCTTTCAAATTATTATTTAATTCAAGTTGCTGGTTATTAAACAAGTTTATTTAAGGTAAAGTCAATAATAAATATCCTAATTTTAAGCAAGAACCCTTCAAAAGTTACTGCATGAATTTTTAGAAGAAGCAATCCTTTTAGCAGGGAGAAGGTTGTTTCGATAGCTTTTCTCATTTACAGGTTTAAAAACCTTATCCAGGGTTCATCCGGTCTCTTGCTGTTACTTTTTCGCTTAATCATCCGTTCAATCAAGTCTGCTTACCTTACTTCATCTTCTATTGTATAATCGGTATAAGCACTGTCGCCATATATTTTACTTTCGGGTGCTACAGTCATGAGTAATTATTTTAAAGCTTGTACATCACTTTCGCTGTCGGGTACAAAGCAAAACTCCACTGGAATGCTACTACTTGTAGTGAGTACATGCACCTTTATTCCAGAAAAATATCGCCACATACTGCTCTTTTTCCCTATCCATTATTCCCCATTCAGTAATTTACTGCGACTGATGCGGATGTTACCACATACTGCAACCGGAAAAGAATCAATCACATAATCACTGGCTCCGGCAATTGATTTGATTTACTGGTCAAGTTGAAAAAAAGGCTACAAAGCAAATACTCCAACTGATGCAACCTTCTGAAAAAAAGACTTTTATGCAGTATCTGCGGAATTATTCTTTTCATTTTCATCATCTGGCGGCCTTGATTTATATGGCCTCCAAAATAAAATGCGAAAACAATCGCCGTGCTGATAACCTCACTATTGCTTACTTTTTTCTGGTATCCTCACAATGACCAATGCCTTTTAATAAATCGTCAACAAAACAGAAAACACCTGTAATCTTATCTTAGCTGAATATCGGTAAGGAGGGTTTTAAGGGTAACTCAAAATTATTCTTTATTTGATGCTCTTTTTGACTAACAACTTGGGTTAACTATCAAGTTCGACATTAAAATTATATTATGTCGGAAAAATGACCTATTTTCATCATCAAAAGAAATTCATGTCGAAACATAGGCATGAGGTTTATGGGAATAGTGAAAATAAAGGCAAAACTCAACATCAATGGCTTACAATAAAAATCAACCATTTAATGACCTTCCGAATCTTCCCCCGGCAGACTTTACAGAGTCACCGGAAATACTCCGGCACCTGGCAAGGGCAGCCCGACATTTAGGCGAATTAAATGGTCTTTGTGCTTCCTTACCAAACCCCCAACTGCTGATAAACACAATCGTTCTTCAGGAAAGTAAAGATAGTTCTGCCATTGAAAATATCGTTACCACTCAAGATGAACTATACAAAGCCGCCAGCGAAGAAGGAACGGCCAGCCATGCTGCTAAAGAAGTATTAAGTTATCGGGAAGCCTTATATGTGGGGTTGGAGAAAATGACATCACAAAAGAACCTGCTACTTACAAATACAATGGTTGACATTGTACAAACCATCAAGCAGAATAAATCGGGCATTCGTACCACACCTGGTACTGCGTTGAAAAATGCTATCAACGGAGAAGTAATTTACACGCCGCCATGTTGTGAAGATGTTTTAAGGGAAAAACTGGCTGCATTGGAACAATTTATCAACGACCCCGATTTATCAGCATTAGACCCCTTGGTTAAAATGGCCTTTATCCATTACCAGTTTGAAGCCATACATCCATTTGCTGATGGTAATGGCCGTGCAGGAAGAATTGTAAATGCTCTGTATCTGGTACAACAGGAATTATTATCGCAGCCGGTACTCTACCTAAGTTCTTATATTGTAAAATATAAAACAGAATACTATCAATTATTAAGAGGCATAACAGAAAAAAACAACTGGCATGATTGGGTAATGTATATACTTACCGCATTAATAGAAACTGCACAGCTTACCACTAAAAAAATAAGAAGTATGCTGGCTTTAAAAGATGAATATGAAAAACAGATGAAGCAAACATTAGGTGCGTCGTTCAGTTATGAATTGCTGCAGTTGATGTTTACACTACCTTATCTAAAGATTGAATTGCTGGAAAAAAGAGAAATTGCCCATCGGCAAACAGCTTCTGTATGGTTAAAGAAAATGACGGAAGCGAATATTGTTAAACCTCAAAAAATAGGAAGAACTACTTATTATATTAATTACCGGTTGATGGAAGTATTATCAACCGACTAATGATGGAACTCGTAATAATAGCTATAGATTACAGAGTGTATTAAACCCTTACTTATGGATTTTGCAAAAGCATATTCGCTTTATAAAAATGATAAAACCCTTCAGATACTGAGGGCGGAGCATTTTCCATTATTGATTAGTTTTTTTCATTTGGCTTTTAAGCAGCAGGACAGAATATTCTATCAACAGCAAGACCTGAGAAATATTTTAAGTGATTTCTTGTATTCCTTAGAGCAACAGGGAATTGACGACTTCAGGAACGACCCATTGGATTATCTGCAACAATGGGCCAAGCAAGGTTATTTAAGGCGATATTATGATGTAGGTGATGAACCAGTGTATGAACTTACTCCTGCCACCGAAAATGCTTTAAAGTGGTTAGACGATTTGACTAAACAACAATTTGTTGGTACACACAGCCGGTTGCTGCAATTGTTTTCTATTTTAAAACAACTGGTAAATAACACAGCCTCTCCATATGACCGGGTAAAAAAACTGGAAGAAGACAGGATAAAACTGGATAAAGAAATTGAAGATGCGAAAAGAGGTATTTATGAAAAAACAGATGATACAAGAATAAGAGAAGATTATCTTTTAGCAGAAGAAACTGCTAAAAGGTTACTGGCGGATTTCAGGCAGGTGGAACAAAACTTCAGGGAGTTAGATAAAGATACCCGGCAGGCCATTATTAAAAGCAGCCTTACTAAAGGCAAACTACTGGATGATATATTCAGCAAACAGGATTTTTTGTGGAGTACCGACCAGGGAAAAAGTTTTAAAGCTTTTTGGGAGTTTTTAATGAGCAGAAACATGCAGGAAGAATTGGAGTTGCTTATTACAAAAATCAATGAACTCCCTGCTATAAAACAATTGAAAAGCGATGTTACGATTGACAGGTTAAAAACAAACCTGGTAGAAGCCGGGGATAAAGTAAACCGCACAAATGATGGGTTGCTGGAACAACTACGAAAATTTGTAGAGCAGAAAAGTTTGCTGGAAAGTAAAAGAATCCTAAATGGTTTAGAATGGATAGAAACACATTTACTGGAACTGAAAGACAGCATAGATACAAATTTTCCCTTGCTTACAATTGATGGCTTATTTAAGCCGTCTTTCATTATGGAACGTCCGCTTTTCAAACCACCTGTCAAAGTAATTTTTCAGGATATTGAAATAACAGAAGGCGAATCGAATGCTGAAACGGATGCACTTTATGAACAGTTTTTTATTGACATAGAATTATTGAAGGAAAATATCCGACTGTTGCTGAAAAACAAATCGCAAGTTTCATTAAATGAGGTATTCCGGCATTATAAGCCGGTGAAGGGTATTGCAGAGGTTTTGGGGTATATGCAAATTGCTTCAAGAGAAAATAAACACCTGATTGATTTTGAAAGAAGCCAGGAATTAATTATTGAAAACATTGAAACAGAAAAACAATTTACAGTACAAGTACCTGTAGTGGTATTTAACAGATAAGATTATGCTAAAGGAATATTCACTTTCGCTGATTTCACTATTAAAAGGTGTGGTTTACGACCATCAAAAACCGGCATGGACAAATCTTGTTGACCATGAAGCCGATGTGAAAAAATATTTTTCAACTATCGGGCTTGAATTATTCATGGATAAAAGTGAAGGGTATGCTTTTTTAAAACAAACAGAGTTTGAAGAAGAAGTAGATGTTCCAAAGCTGGCTGAAAAGCGGCAATTGGATTTTTACACATCTCTGCTTTGCCTTGTTCTGCGTAAGTACTTATTAGAAATAGATGCACAGGGAGGAACGGTAAGAGCAATAATACCACAGCAGGAAATTGTAACAAGGGTAAAACTATTTATGCCTTCTGCACCAGATGAAGCAAAACAGCAGGACAAAATAATTACTACCATTAATAAGGTTATTGATATTGGTTTTCTGCGAAAGGTAGAGGGCAATACAGATAATTATGAAATACATAGAATTATTAAAGGCTTTGTAAATGCCGATGAAATAGATGCAGCACTAAAACGATTAGAAAGTTATGCCGCAGAAAAAAAACTTACCGAATAAAAAGACTTTGCTAAATAATGAATGAAATAAACTTTGATACTGTTATTGTAAACGCCGGGTTCAGGCTTCAATACCTTGAAGTACTGAATTGGGGTACTTTTAATAATAATATTTGGAGGATAGAACCTAAAGGGTTTAATTCTTTATTAACAGGTGATATTGGTTCTGGAAAATCTACCCTGGTTGATGCACTTACTACTCTATTGGTGCCATCATATAAAATAACTTTCAATAAAGCCGCAGGGGCAGAAGGCAAAGAAAGAAATTTACTGACTTATGTACGGGGTGAATACAAAAAAGAAAAGGAAGAAATAACCAAGACTGCAAAAAAGATTTACCTGCGGCCTGATGATAATACACACACCGTTATAGTTGCAAATTTTTTTAATGAAGGCTATCAGGAAAATGTTTGCCTTGCACAGGTGTTTTGGGTAAAAGATGGAAAGGTTGAAAAATTACTGATTGGAAGCAGCCTGCCTCTTGATATTAAACAGCACCTGAGTAGATTTAGTGAAATTACGGAGTTAAAAAAGCGGCTCAGAAATTTACAAGGAGTAAGCTTATTTGATGATAATTTCAGCAGGTATAGTGAAAGTTTCCGTCACAGGTTTGGAATGACGAGTGATAAAGCGATTGATTTGTTTTATCAAACGGTATCTATGAAATCCGTTAGTAGCTTAACAGATTTTGTGAGGGAGCAGATGCTGGAAAAAACTGATGTAAAAGAGCAAATTGCAATTCTGCTTAAACGGTTTGATGAATTGAATAAAGCACATGCTGCTGTTGTACATGCAAGGGAACAATATAACCACCTGAAACCACTTGTTGAATTTGCAGTTCAGTATGGAGAATTGAGTTCCGAAATTGAAAAGATTGAAGAAATGTTAACCGCCGTGCCGGCATGGTTTGCTGAAAAGAAAATTAGCCTGATAGAAAATGCCATTGCTGAAACTACTAACCAGTTAGAACAGGCAAATTATACTTTAAAGTCTATTGAGGATGAGTTAAAGCGTTTAGAAAATAAAAAGTTTGGCTTAAAGCAGGATATAGATAATAATGGAGGTAAAAGATTAGAACAAATTGCTGATGAGATTTCAAACCGGTCACAAGCTAAAGTGCTGAAGAAGAAAGAATGGGATAACTATGATTTGCTGGCAAAACGAAGTGGTCTGATGAGTGTAGAAAATGAAACAGGCTTTTCTAAGAATTTACAAGATGGGCAAGTCATTTTTGAAAATTGCGAAAAGAAAGAAACTGAATTGAGGGAGGAAAGAGACAAAACCGTTATTCAACTTCGGGAAAAAGAAAACGAACTGCAAGATGAGCAGGCAGAATTAGATTCTTTAAAGGCAAGAAAAAGCCAGATACCATCCTGGCTGGTTGAAATAAGAAATCAAATTTGTTACGATTTGCAAATTGAAGAAGACGAATTGCCTTTTGCTGGTGAGTTGCTAAAAGTGCATGATGATGAAACTGAATGGGAAGGTGCCATTGAAAGACTATTACACGATTTTGGAATGAACCTGCTTGTATCTTCCACGCATTACAGGAGTGTAAGCAGGTACGTTAATGCTAAAACATTAAGAAGCATAGATGGCAAAGGTAGAAAACTTAATTATCTGGAAGCTGATATTTATCGCTCTGATAACTATACTAAACAATTAACACACGATAGTGTACTGCATAAAATTGAAACAAAGCCGGATACCGCTTTTGAATCATGGATGGAAAATTATTTGCACCGCAACTATGCTGAATTTGCCTGTGTAGAGCAGGAAGAGTTAATGCAAATCCCCAATGCGATAACAAAACAAGGATTGATTAAACGGGGCAAAATAAGACACACCAAAGATGACAGGTGGAATATTAATGATAGAAGAAACTTTATTTTAGGATGGTCTAATGTTGACAAAATAAAAGCACTGGAGGAAAATGTTATTGAAATACAATCAGCTATTCATTCAATAAGGAATCAAAAAAGCAGTGTTGAGAAACAGCAGGAAACTAACACTAACATTAAAACAGCCGTAACTAAAATAATTGAACAGAGAGATTATAATATCATTGACTGGCAGGCAGAAGTACGAAAAATCTTTGATCTTCAAAAGGAACAGCAAGAACTATTGGATAAAAATGACCAGTTAAACAGATTAAAAATTAGTTTGGGAGAAGTTGAAAGTGAATTAAAAATGCTGAAGGAAAAAGAAACATCTCAGAACCAGCATATAGGGGGGCTTCAGAAAACATTAGAGAATTATAGCAATCAGTTAAATGTTGCAAATACATTAAAAGGTTCAATTGATGAAATTAGGAAAGAGAAGTATTACACTGTTATTGAGGACAAAATTGGTGATAAGACCTTTAAGCTGAGCAATGCAGATTCTTTCCAGGAGCAGTTTAAAAAACAGTTTGAGGGCGACACAGGGGAGCTGAAGAGAATGCGTACAAATCTTTCAATCCTGGGGAATAAAATAACCAGGAAAATGAGGGATATTAAAGACCATTCAAAAGCTGAATACAGCGAATTTTCGGAAGATGTGGAGGCAAGGCCGGAGTACATTAAAAAGTTTGAGCAATTGGCAAATGAGGATTTAAAGCGGCATGAAGACAGGTTTAAAGAAGAACTGAACCGGAATGTGATAAACAGTATTTCAGTTTTTGACAATCAGTTGGAAAAACATGAAAAAGATATCAAGCAAAAAATAATATATATCAATCAGCACCTTCATGAAATAGTATATGATTCAGCAAAAGGAACGTATATCACTATACTGATTGATGCAACAACTAATAAAGACATCAGGCAGTTTAAAGAGGATTTACGTTTATGTTACATCAACACCCTTGGTGATGAAAGCGGATTATACAATGAAGCAAAATACGAGCAGGTAAAGAAAATATTAGACCGTTTTGCCAGTATGGAAAATGTTGACAGGGAATGGACAAGTACTGTAACTGACGTAAGAAACTGGTTTGAGTTTAATGCCAGCGAACGATATTCGTCCGACAACACTGAGAAAGAATTCTACGAAGGTTCAGGAGGTAAAAGCGGTGGGCAAAAAGAAAAATTGGCTTACACAATTCTTGCATCTGCATTAGCCTACCAGTTTGGTTTGCAGTTTGGGGAGGATAAGAGCAGAAGTTTTCGTTTTGTAGTTATTGACGAAGCATTCGGAAGGGGCAGCGATGAAAGTACCCGTTATGGGCTTGAATTGTTTCGCAAACTCAATTTGCAATTACTAATAGTAACACCACTTCAAAAAATCCATATAATCGAAAATCATGTAAACGCTTTTCATTTTATCAGCAACCGGGATGGCAACAATTCTCAAATAAGTAACCTTACCGTTCAGCAATACAAAGACGAAAAAGCAAAGCGAAATATTATTTTTCAGCCTGTTGATAAATCTGAAATAAATGAACAATGATTAGTCCGCAGGAAATAAAAGCACAGGCCATAAAATGGTGGAAGCCATTTTTGCAAAGTCATTTGCGAAACGAACCTTTCTTTCCAAAAACGATTGACCGTATTGGAAAAATAACCTCATCCGCTATACGGGAAAAAATAACGGAACTGCAAACTCAGCTAAATGAGTTGTATGCAAATTCAAAAGAAAAACTTGGCTTCGGTTATGTAATAAATAAAGCAGACGTTAATTTCAGAAGAACAGGAAGTCATACTTTACCCCAATCAATCACTTTTGAAACAGCAGAAGATTATATTGAATTTATTGGCAAAAAGAAAGATTGGAATGTTTTTCTGAAAAACAGTTCATTAATTCATCATCAAATCTCTCAACTTACTGAGTGGGTTGTTATTAATCCTTTATTGGTTGTTGAAAATGATAAGAAGTGGGAGGATTTACTGAAAGTATGTAAGTATTTTTTGGCAAATCCACAGCCGGATTTATATATCAGGCAATTGCCAATTGACTTGCATACAAAATTCATTGAGCAAAATGAGGCTTTATTAAAATCACTGCTTGACTATCTTATCCCGGAGCACATAAAAGATGCAACGGAAAAGCAATTGAGCAAACGATACCATCTTCGGTTTGATGAACCCACCATGCGGATAAGAATTTTAGACAACCGTTTATTGATTGATAATTTATCTGACGTTGGACTGCCACTCAGTGAGTTTAGAAAACTTTCTATTGAATGTAGTAATATACTGCTTACAGAAAATAAAATGAACTTCCTTGCCTTGCCAGAGTTGCTTTCTACCATAGCCATCTGGAGTGGCGGTGGTTTTATGATTAGTCATTTAAAAAATACTGATTGGCTTAAGATGAAAAACATTTTTTATTGGGGCGATTTGGATGCACATGGTTTTTTAATACTGCATCAAATGCGTTCTTACTTTCCACAAACCAAAGCGATAATGATGAACATGAACACTTTTGAACTATTTAAAGGAGAAGGCTTGGTTAGTGGTGAAAAGATAAACTCCGAAAATTTAAGCACATTAACAGAAACCGAATTGGAAATGTTTCAGTTTTTAAAAACAAACAATTACAGATTAGAGCAGGAAAAAATTAGGCAGGAGTATGTGGATGGGGTTTTGCGGAGTGTAGTTGGGGGAGAATGTCACCACTAATAAAGATGAATATTAAAAGGTGGATTGGGGAGGAGGTCGGGAGGTTAAGGGGAGAAAGTAAATTCTGCTAATTGAGCAACTTGTTTTACCGGTTAGTAAAACAATACAAACACCTGAATTTCAATGAAATTGATTTAATACTGCCAAAGTGGCAACTCAATAGTATGTCATATTAAGCCCAAATTGAAAGGCTAAACTGCCATTTTTTCTTTTTCTTGTATTGGAAAGGTATTTGCTAAAGAAATCCTAAATATTTTAGTAGATGCGTTTAACTAACTACCAGCTCCAGAATTTTATTGATAGGATTAAACTAAGGCAAGAAGATATGCCTAAGTACCGAGACCAAATAACTAATTTGAAAGAAAAATTAGAAGCTAAAATTAAAGATGATAAGCGAACGGGAATAAAAGTTACCAAGTTTATTCTTGCAGGTTCATGGAAGAAAAAAACAATTTTACGACCAACAGGGGAAAACCCGATTGATGTTGACTTGGTTCTTTTTGTTGAAGGTGACGAAAGTCTAAAAGATGATTTAAAAAAACTGCATGATTTTGTTGTTGAATATCTTGAAGAAATATATCCAACCAAGAATATTAATCGTGATGTGGATGCCGAAGGTAATACAAAGTCAATAAAAATAAAATTTACAGGAACTGGCCTTGAATTAGATATAGTACCAGTTGTTCCAGTGTCATCCCCCAAAGATTATGTTTGGCAACCTCAACGTGGCGGAGGTGGAAAACGGTACGTTACCAGTGTCGCAAAGCAATTAGAATTTGCACAAGAAAGGAAAGATGGAAATTCTTCTTTCACTTCTGTTGTTAGGGCAATCAAATGGTGGAGAAATTATAAAGAATTGAAACCAATTGATGATGAACCTGGACTTTCATCCTTTGTAATTGAACTAATTGTTTCTCATCTTGAAATTGAGGAAAAAATTGAGAATGAAATTGAAGCAGGTATAATCAGGTTCTTCCGCTTTATCAGTGACCCGAATTTTCCTATTGTTAAATTCAAAAATGCTATTAATTCTGTTCCTGCAACCTTTGACACAGCGGTTTATGCAGCAGACCCTACAAATAATGAAAATAATGCTGCAAAAAAAATAGATGCGCCAGTATGGAAAGAGATTATCAAGGAAGCGAATGATGCTTTTGATTCTTTATACATTGCTCAATCAAAGTCTGGTGAAGGAGAAACCATTGAGGAGTGGAAACATGTTTTTGGCCCATCTTTTAATATTTCAAAATTATAATAATTATGTTTAACACAGTTACAAATACATCTACCTACACTGTGGTAGATATTAGAAAAACTTTTGAAGGTTTTAGCGCAGATTTTCGAATGATTGCCGCCAGAACAGGAAAAAAACTACCACCGAAGTTGAAAATTACTTGCATGATATAATGGTATGGGCTGAAAACAAATTTTTAAAATATGTAGATATCACCCTGATTGACCTAAACAATAAGCCAGTAAAAGCTGCAAGATATTCTGTGGATGAAAATGGCAATGCAATTGAAAGTGCCAGAGCAGGTAACAATGATTGGCAAAATATACCCAATACAAAATTGATGATTATTGTAGAAAATAAAAGTGCTTGGAATAATATGACATCAGAGGAGCAAGGTAAATTTAAACAAGCTAATGGCTTTAAAGTAAGTTGGGGACCTTCGCCAATTGATAACTCATATAATCATCTATCTAAAGATAGTGCACAACTTTATACAAGTAAAGGATACGAACTACAAAAAGAAAATTTTAAATAATGGCAGCTATTTTTGATAATACAATTGAACTACCCAACTCAGCAATTAGAGAAAGAACTGAAAATCTTATTGGATTTGAAGCAAAATTCCAAAGAATTTACGGAAATCTAAAACTGCTTCTTGATCAGGAAGGGTTAATAGTATGGAGTAAAAAATATCATAAAAAAGAACTGCCTGTTATAAGCCAACTTACAGAAAGGTATCCCTTAATTATTCTTGCTGGTGATGCAGGAACTGGAAAAACTGTTTCTGCGGAAGCAATTGCGGATAGAATGGTAAGAGAGTTAAAGAAAGAAGGCTTTTTCCTTAAACTTAGTACAAGAGTTAGAGGTGAAGGTTTACATGGACAAATGGGAAATTTGGTGAATGATGCCTTTGCTGAAGTAAAAAAGCAAGCTGGTAAAAATCGGTTAGCATTTTTACTTATTGACGAAGCTGATGCTATTGCAACAACTCGTTCAACTACGCAAATGCACCAAGAGGAAAAAGCTGCTGTAAATACTCTTATTCAGAAAATTGATGAAATTAGAGAACTAAAAGGAAGAGCAATTATTTTTATGTCCACTAACCGGCTACATTTTATTGATGAAGCAATTGTAAGACGAGCTGCGGTAATTTTAGAATTTGAAAGACCAATTGAACAAGAGAGAAAAGATCTTTTCGAAAAAAGTCTTGTAGGGATTGAATTTTCTAAGAAAGAATTACAGGAGCTTGCAGATTTAACGAGCCCAGAGCGAAATAACGAAATTGGTCACTCATTTTCAGATATTCGTCTAAAAATTTTGCCCGAAGCTATTGCATCAAGTTTTCCAGATAACCCTTTGACATTTGAAATTTTATGCGAAACTATTAAAAATATTAAACCAAGCCCTAGAATTAAATGAAATATCTCTTACAAATAATAGCAGCAATAATTTTCATCGTTGTAGGAAAGAATTTTACAAGTGATGAATTAAGGCCGGAATTTGTAGGCAATGGTCTTATTTTATTGATAACCCTTATTTTCGTTGAATTAGGATACGATATATATAAGAACTGGAGGCGGTTAAAACTTGTGACTCATTGCTTCTATCTGGGGCTTCTGAATAAAACTATTCGTTTCTCAATGTCATATCAGTACAGAATAAAAGTAAACGATAAATATCTTTTAGTTAAAAATTCAAATTGGAGCCACTATCAGTTTGTAGGGGGTAAGTATAAGAGGCTAAAACAGACACAATCTTTTTTACAAAGAGAATTTGATGCAAGAGACGATTTTAAATTACAAACAACTGGATTAATGAAAGATGATTTTGCTCTGTTTATTCCAGCAAAAAAGGCAATCAAATTTATTGATTGGTTTAATACAGGAAAAGACAGAGAAATTTCTCATTGGAGAGAATTCTATGAGGAGCTAATTGATGGCAAAGCAAAAGTATTATTATCACAAAATTTCCCTTATGTAAACTATAGTTATATAGGAACAGTTATCACACCCATCAAAAAAACTCCAGGCTGGGATTGTTCTGAAATACTGCAATATGACGTTTTAGATTTAATCCCAACATCAGCTCAAAAAATTGAGTTAGAGAATCTTTTAGTACAAGGAGATACCGAATATATAAAATGGGCTGATGAAGAACTTATCAATTGCCTTGGGCATGATAACAGACAAAAAAATCTCTTTATAAAATTGGGCAGCATACAAAATGGGTCTTGAATATGAAATGGATTAGATAATTTGGAGATGTCGTAATAGATTTTTGAATAAATTGTTTCCTATATGAAAAAGCGAATTACAATTCCAAATAAAACTAAGGCATTACTTCAACAGGAAATTGATAGCAAATGCCCTGTATGCGACAGCTTAGATGTTGACCATTTTGAACTTCATCACATGGACGAAAATCCTGAGAATAATGAGCAAGCAAATCTTTTGATGCTATGCCCCATCTGTCATTCAAGAATTACAAAAGGTGATATATCACCACAAGAAGTAGCAGCAATTAAACAAACAATAACTTTAAAGGCGAAATTGAGAAGGTCTCCACAAGCAGCTAAGATTATAAAAATAAATGGTTCAGTTAATAACTCAACAATCGCAAATAATATTCAGGCCAGTAGAATAATAATCAATGGTAAAAAGCCTAAACTTAGTTATGCTGAAAACGCTATTGGGAATGATGCATTCAAAAAAATTATGTCAACCATTTAATTGACCGGTATATAACTTTTAGAGAATATGATTTGGGAAAAGGGAATGCCAATTATGCCGCTGTGCATGGTATGATAAAGAAAGAATTTAAAGCAAGTACCTTTCAAATCCCAATTGAACAGTTTCAATCGCTTAGTTTTTATTTGCAAAAAAGAATTGGAGAAACTAAACTTGGAAGAATTAATAAATCAAAAGGGTTAAAACTTTTTCAACATTTCAAGAATTTTGTAATCATCAATAGTGAGATTTATATACTTTACTTTGCTGCCATTCTAACTAACAGATGAAAGGATTGCGACACAACGATGCTGCCATGAAATACTAAAGCTGGTATCAAAAAAACTTACAAAAAATTTCTTTTCGGCTTCTACAATAGTTTGTAATTCCTTTTCACTCGGCAAATTCACCAAGTACTTGCTCACAAAAACCTGCTGCGGCAAACCCATAGTAGCATATTTAACCAAGGCTTCATTTTTGCCGCTGCATAAAATAATACCAATAGGTGGGTTATCGCCATTGTGGCTTTCGTTTTTTTATAATAGTTTAGGTACATATTCATTTGCCCGGCATCGGCATGGTCAAATTCGCCAATTTTTAAATCCAGTAAACAATGGCATTTTAAAATACGGTAATAAAACACCAGGTCAATGCGGTAATGCTTATTGTCAAACGTAATCCGGCGCTGCCGGTGTTCAAAACAAAAACCCCGGCCAAGTTCCAGCAAAAACTGCTGCAAGTTGGTAATAATGCGTTCTTCCAAATCGCTTTCGGAATAAGGGGCTTTATCTTCCAACCCCAGAAACTCCAGCAGGTAGGTGTTTCGGAATACAGCTTCGGGCAAGGGGTCGGTTTGTTTACTAAAGTCTCGCATAGTTGCGGCCTTATCAACACTTAGCCCAGTTCTTTCATATAACAGGCTTTCAATAGCCCGTTTTAAGGTTCGTACACTCCAATTATTTCGGATAGACTCCGCTTCGTAAAACTGTCTTTTTACCCCCTTTTCAGCCTTTAATAATTCTATAAAGTGGGAGAAGCTGAGTTGGGTAAGCAACTTGTTTAGTTGGGTTGTTTTCTGTGGGTCTGGTAATTCTGCAGACGCTGTCCGCAGAATTTCAGGCTGTTGAAAATCAATTAAATACGATTTTGCAGACAGTGTCTGCAAAATTTGAGGGTATGCACAGCAAAAATCCCTGCACAAGTAAAGATTACGTTCCTGTAGCGACTTTACTCCTTTTTCGGCAAGCCGTTTAGCAAGGGCTTTTATCAGTCCCTCACCATAAGTGGCACGGTCCTTCCCCAATAGTTCATACTCAGAAATATAGTACCCAATCAACCAGTTCTGCAGGGTAAGGGCAGTGTTTACCTGTTTCTGCGCCTGTGCAAGAAAATATTTATTGGTTTGCTGAATGGTGGTGGTTAATTGCTCCAGATTCTTCACGGTGTTCATACTGCTTCTTTTATTTGTTTAAAAAAGTGAGTTTTGGCTGAGTATGGCTTTTTATACTCAGCCAAAACCTGTGTTGATTTTTATAACCCCGGTCTTTTATCCCACAGTTTTTTAATCATGTGTGCCTTCTGCACCTGGTCAGCCTTAATGTATCTTCTGAATGCCTTTTCGGTTTTATGACCGCTGATGGCCATAATCAAATTTGTAGGTGTACCATCCAAAAATTCGTTGGTACAAAAACTGCGGCGACAGGTGTGAGAAGTAACCCATGCATACTTAGGTTTAATTTTCTCAGTAACACTGTTGCCTCGTTTGTGAGTTATTTTAATTTGCTCGTCAACGCCAGCCAATTTTGCTACTTCTTTAATGTAGTAGTTGAAATTTACATTGCTTACCTGTGGCATTTGCATTTTGTATTTTTCAATAAGGATATGCTTTGCGTCTTTCTTTAATGGTACTACAACTGTTGAAAGTGTTTTGGTTTGATTAACGTATAACATTCCATCTCTTACTTCTTCTGGTTTGATATCAGAGTAATCGCTAAAGCGAAAACCGGTTAGGCAACCCAATACAAATAAGTCACGGTATTTTTCTAACAGGGGTTGTTGCGATAAATTAAGATGATAAATGGCAGACAGTTCTTTCCAACTTAAATAAACAGCATCCACTTCTTCTTCCATCACTTTAAAAGCGCTTAAATCCATAAAGGGAATAACCTTTTTCCGCATTCTGTCTTTCAAAAATGATTTCAGGTGCTTGATAGTTTTACCAACACTATTTGCTTTTAATCCCTTAATTAAATCAATTCTTCTTACCTGCGGAATTTCATAAGTCAAGTAAAAAACAAAATCTTCATAAAACCGTGCATCAAATGAATCAAATGTGATGGGCTCATTTCTATATTCTTGAAACAATTGTAAATGCGCTTTCATTGCATTAATTACATTGAGGGTGCATTTTTTACAGAACCTCGTTTGGCTTTTGCATACTCATCAATATTCCAAAATACATCTAATGATTTCTTTTCATCACTCATTTGTTCAAAACCCCATTTACCATCCAGGGTGAAATTTTCTTTCAAGAACTTCATGGGGCATGTATTCTTTTGCTTTAAAGCATAGCTCACCATATCTTCTGCTTTGCGGAGTTTTTGGGTGAGGATGGATTGCAGTTTATCCACATTGCCAAACTGGAGTGGTAGCGTTTCATTAATCCGGTTTAGTCTTTTATTCCAGAATTGAGGAGGAATACCAACATCGGTGTTTAATAAAATTCTTTGTTCAGAATTGTGGCAATACTGCAGAAAAATTAATGCAGTTCCATCTTTACGAATTGCTCCTTTTTGATGATAAGTTTAATAGGCTGTCCCATAACTTTATTCTATTTTTATTCTATTAAAGGGCAGTCAGGGAGAGTAAGGTAGAAAGCCTTAAATTTCAAAACTGTTACAGTATTTTGAAAATCAAAGCCTTAAAATAAAGTTGAATAAGGTTAGATAAGATTAGGATTGTGGGAAATTGGATTCTTATTTCCCGTCCGGTCCGCTGAAAGAACTACAAACAGTTCAAAAGCCACTTAAAGCGCAAGTTTTAAGTGGCTTTTCTGCTTTTATACTGTAATTACAACCTAATACCTGCTATTCTAAAAGGGAGCAATCGAGGGAGCAAAGCAGATAAATATATTTGCTCCCGAATTGAAAAGAGAAACTGACAAAATAGCTGGTTGAGCTGATCACTAAAAAACCAGATACAGTTAACCGATTTTCAGTTTGCAATCCTACCTAACAAGCGCAAATAGTTGAGGTGCATTTAACCAATTTTTTCACAGTTAAATGTTCACCACATGTCCAATCAACCACAGACTTTCAGCATCCTTTTTCGGGTTGCTAAAGCAAGAACAAAAAATGGGAAAGCACCCATCTCTGTCCGTATTACTGTCAACGGGCAACGAGCAGAAATCTCTACACATCGAACCGTATCGCCATTTGAATGGGATGCAAAAAATCAACTCAGCACCGCAAAGGTTCTGAAGCAAAGAGTTGAATAACTTTCTTGCTGTTATAAAAGGCAAACTTGTTGGTTGTTATAGCAGGCTGTTATCTGCCAGCGAGTTTTGTTTCTGCTGAAGCAATTAAACGAGCTTATACCGGTGTTGTTGAAAAGCCCCGGATGCTGTTAGAGATCATTACGCAACACAACAAGGATATAGCAGCTTTAATCGGGCAGGAATATTCCCGTGCTACCTGGGTGAAATATGAAACTACCCGTAAGCATGTCAAAGACTTTCTGCAGCACAAATACAAACGTGCAGACATCAGTTTAAAGGAATTGAATATTGAATTTATCTCTGACTTCGATTTCTATCTCAAAACCCAAAAAAAGATTGATCTCAATACCAATGCGAAGTACATAAAGAATTTAAAGAAGATCATTAACGAATGTGTTGCAAAAGAACTGGTTACAGAAACATCCTTTCCTTGGATACAAGCTTAAAACAAAACAAACAGAGCGACCTTACCTTTCTGAAACTGAATTAAAAAATCTTGAAGCGAAAGAATTTACAATTGAGCGGCTCGCACATGTACGTGACATGTTTGTATTCAGTTGTTATACCGGGCTTGCTTTTATTGACGTATCTAATCTTACGAAAGATTCAATCACCATAGGGATTGATGGAGAAAGATGGATTTATACAAGCAGACAGAAAACAAAAACTGCCAGCAGGATACCTCTCCTGCCTCCGGCACTTGCAATCATTGAGAAATACAAAGCCAATCCGCAAGCATGTAACAAAATGAAGCTGTTACCGATTCCTTCTAATCAAAAAGTAAATGCATATCTGAAAGAGATAGCTGATTTATGTGAGATCAAAAAGCAACTGACTTTCCATATAGCCAGGCACACATTTGCAACAACAGTTGCCTTGACGAATGGTGTGCCGATTGAGAGTGTAAGTAAAATGCTTGGGCATAAGAAACTTCAGACCACACAGCATTATGCGAAGATTCTGGACAAGAAAGTGAGTGCAGATATGCAGCCGCTTCGTGATAAGTTCAAATCAACTTCAGTAGTAAAAGAACTGACTGGCTCATAGGCCAGTCATTTTAATATTTCATGCACCATCCATACACTATCCATGCTTTATCTATACTTAGAACATGGCTTTGTATTGTCAAATCAGAAAGGAGTTGACCAACTGTTCATCGATTTTCGTATAAGTGCAAAACTCCTTTATTGTAATAAAAGTGCCATTTGGCTTGTTGTATTCCTTCCTGATTTTGGCAATGAGTTTTCTGGCCGCCCGTTCTTTACGGCCGGTGATATTCATAATGTCTTTTGCATAAATGACTATGCGATTGGGAATCGTTTGCTGCATAACCCTGCATGTTCGGAACGCTTGCTTTTAAAGTTGAAAGCTTCATTCTATTCTTGTGTTGTAAACAATGCAAAGTTATTTATCAGGCGTCGGGTAAATGAATTGCAAAATGTATCAAACTAAAACAATCCAAATCTTATTGCAAGACAAAAAGGAATTATCAAGCTCGACGGTACGATCGGAGACTTGACTTTTTACAAATCGAAGGATGGCTACTTGGCCAGGGAGAAAGGCGGTGTACCTGCTGACCGTATCGCCAATGATCCTGCGTTTCAGCGGACCCGTGAAAACGGTGCTGAATTTGGCCGTGCAGGTAAAGCAGGAAAAATGTTACGGACTTCATTACGTGCATTGTTACAAAACACTGCCGACAGTCGCATGGTGAGCAGGTTAACAACTGCATTTGTAAAAGTGATCCAGGAAGATGCAACGAACCCTCGTGGTATGCGCAATGTGATCGATGGTGAAGCAGAACTCTTACAAGGTTTTGATTTCAACGCAAATGGTAAACTTGGCACCACCATTTATGCACCATTCACATCAACGATTGATCGTGCGGCCGGTACACTTGTAGTGAACATGGTTTCATTCGTTCCTTTGAACATGATTGCTGCACCGGGCGGTGCAACACATTTTAAAATTATTTCTGCCGGTTCAGAAGTTGATTTTGAAAACGAAGTGTTTGTGGTGGATACACAATCAACTGCAATCCTTCCATGGGATGCTGTTGCTACTGCCGTGATCAACCTGAGCAATGCAGTAACGCCAAACAGCACAAAGCCGCTTTTCCTTGCGCTTGGTATTGAGTTTTACCAAGAAGTGAATGGTCAAATGTATGCGTTGAAAAACGGTGCATTCAATGCGTTGAACCTTGTGAAGGTGGATGGTGGTGTTTAACCCTTCGGCTTCGCTCAGGGTGAATGGTGAGTCGTGAGTGGCGAATGAAAGCCGTCCGTTTTTTAATCTTAAAATCCTATGAAAGATGGAACTGGAATTGATCAGAACATATTTTCCTGACGGCACGAACGGAGAGTTGCTCCATAATAACAAGCGGGTATGTTTTACAATTGAACTGCCCTGGCTTGCGCATAAACAAAGAGCATCGTGTATTCCGGAAGGAAGATATGAACTGACTAAGCGATACAGTCCAAGGTTCGGGCATCATTTACTTGTGAATAATGTAGCTAAACGTCATTTGATTTTACTGCATGCCGCAAATGATGCATTAAAAGAACTGCAAGGCTGTATCGCTCCGGTTTCTGTTTGTACCGGCGAAGGAAAAGGGAACAACTCAATGCTTGCACTAAAAAAGCTGCTTGCAGTTACATCCATTGAGTTTGAGAAAGGCAACAAAGTATTTCTAACTATAAAATCTGTAAACTGATGAAACAACTTATTCAACGTGTGCAAGCACCAACACCAAAATTCTTCAAGAAGCTTCGAACAATCGGGATTACATTGGCTGCAGTGGCCACAACAATTGTTGCAGCACCTGTGGCGCTGCCAGCGGTGATTATTAAAGTAGCTGGTTACTTAGCTGTGGCAAGTGGTGTATTGAGTGCAGTTAGTCAGACTGCAGTGGAGGGAGAATAATGCAACAGTATTTTGATAATACAACGAAAGCTGGAACTGCCGCTGGAACGTTGCTTTCAATCTTCGCAAATATCAACAGCGAAGATCTTATTAAGACTGCAGTGTTAGCTGCAGTTGGTGCAGTAGTGAGTTTTGCGGTCACTTTGTTATTGAAGCTTCTTGCAAAACGACTGAAAAAATAATTGCTTCTATTGTGGTGATCTGAAGTGATGGCCTCCTGATTCTTCAGGAGGCTTTTTGTATTCCGAAATGTCTGTTTTAATTTAGACAAAAAGCCAATCAATGATGAATGCCCGTAGTATTTGAGTTACCGAGAATTTTACAATTCGCAACCACCTTCCGACAGTTTAGCCTTTATTCGAAAATATCCAACAGATATTATTATTCTATACTTATCGAAAATTAATGCGCTAATATTCCTGGATGGCGATAGTAATTTATCAACATTAAAGAAAATTCTTCTACAGTGTTTCCCGTTTTTAGATAATAAAAGAAGAAACCGGCTTGCCGAATTGATGAAGGATAGTGAATCATTGGAGGATGGCTCACATTTCTTTTCACCTCAAGCTATATCAAAATTAATAGGTATTTGTTTATCTAATTATCGAGCTGAATATCCTGATGAGGAAGCGGATGAAAGTAACTTGCAAAACGATCTGTGGGATAATATTCTTTTAGCAAATCAAATTTATTATGACCAACTAACAGATTCCGATGACATCTGTAGTTACTCTGGAATTTGGAAACTCGGGATGATGCAGCAATTTTATATCAGGAGATTTATTGTATTGCATTATATCGGAAATGTTGAGGTTCTTCTATTTTATAAGTTTATCAGAAGGGAAATTCCAAATGGCAGCAGATTTATTGGTGAATTTATCCAAAACCTTGGCCTCAGTGATTTTTTTCAGTATGCTAAAATAGTTATGAAGATTTTGAAACAAAGTATGGACCAGTTTAAAGAGGATGAGAACGCCAAATGGTCCTTAGAACTTAATGAGCAGCAGCAGAAGATAATGGAGGCATTTTCATATAGAAGAAGTAATCTTCCGGCGAATAATGATGAGTTTACAATACATAAACACATCATGACTCATCCTATCTACTTTATCCTGGACGAACATCCTGTAATATTAGATTTTAATTTTCTTTCCTATATCGCTGAACTCTCCTTAACCTACAACTTTCACAAACACACTTCTATACGGGAAGAAAAAAGGTGGAAAACATTTGGTGATTTTAAGGGCTGGCTTGGGAAGAAATATTACGAAGAGTTTGTTTCGGAATTATTACTTAAGGGTATGTTTAAAGAACCTGAATTTATATTATGGAATGATAAGGAAGGATCTCCAATTGATTTCATGATTGTTAATGACAGGGATATCTATCTTATAGAAGTAAAAAGCAGTGACCTGCCACGAATTGTATTAGAGGAAATTGATGAGAATGGATTTAAGGATTTTCTGGATAAAAATTTTGCATCCAGCAAAGAAAACGGACTTCGAAATTTTGGTGTTTGTCAAATTGCAAAGGCATTAGATGATATTGCTAACAGCAATAAATATGATTCATTGTTGACCTATCCAACGAAGAAAAGAAAACACAGGATATACCCAATAATCATACATACAGAAAAGGCAATTGATATAGCAGGCGTAAACAGTTATTTACAAGATGTTTTGAAAATGAAGCGAAAAACATTACCGAAAAATTCGATAAAATACATCCAGTTACATTAATCAGCATTTCGACATTAATTGAGAAAATGGCAGTTATAAAAGAGAACCCTCATATACTTAAAGAATGGATTAGGAGTTATTGGAGAAGGTGTTCTTCAAATAAAAAATCTTTTAAACGTTCAGGTGATCCGAATCAGTTTTATAATTCATGCAATACATTCGGTGATTTTTTGCGGGTCATTACTAAAGATTATCCAACGAGAGAAAGCTTCAGAACACTTGTCACTGAATTGGATTTGGACCCAATATCTACAAATGGATTTAAAGCTTCTTGAGAGAGTATCCAGCAAAATCATTATATCAACAATATAAAAGTGCCCAAAATATGGGGCACTTTTATTTGCAGCCTTAAAATGGCAAGGCTGCAAGCTGACGACGGCCAGAAGGATAACACCAGATAAACCAGCCTGATGCCAACTGGTAAACCTTAATGAATGGCAATGGGCGATAGTGAACCGGATGCCGCTGAAAATGCCTGCTGAATGCAATGGCCGGAACCGCAGGAACAGGAAGCGGAATGTAAGCAATGCTGAATGGACAAACCGACATGCGGCGACGTGTGATGATGCGAAGTTGCTTTTGCATAAAAGTGATTTTTAGAAGCATATCACAGTGAAGGCAGCAACGAAAACCAAAAGGAAACGGAATAAAAGAAGGGTCAGAGAATAGGTCAGTGTTTATGCCGTAGTCTTTTTGTTTTGTTATCAGGGTATGTTTATCAGCCTGCCGAAACTATCTTAGCTGAATAAAAACACGGTCACAGCAAAAGCACTATGGCACACCGTTAGTCAGTATGGTTGCTCCTTCTTCATTTGCTTTCCAGGTCCGGTTGTCAGGTACTCATACATCAGCAAAGTATGCCCCTTATTTAGGGGCATTTTTAATTTGCTGAAAGTACTGTTGCAACAAAGTTTTTTGCAGGTGTTCTGTTGCTGCAACCTGCTGCAAGAGAGTTGCTTTTAATTTGCTGCACTTTTCAAGTGAGGAAAGAATTTCCTGAAAGCGTTTCCAATTTGGATGAATGAGTTGGGCAACCTCCCTGATGCAAGTGCGGACATCTTCCAAATTGATGTAAGGAATAACAGAACCCCGCTGATACACTTTAAACTTACCTGATTGATGTAAACCATAAACAAGCCAAAAGAAGAATTTGTAATACTCTTCATTTGAGCAAGTGGCAATAAATGAATTAGGCCATGGAGTTAAAGAAGGTTTGCCAGCATTGTTGCCTTTACAAAGAATAAAAAACGAGTGTTGCGGAATGGAAGCATTTTGATGATAGCAACGAACCATTGGATACATCATAAATTTTGTAACGCTGTTTTTTGCTATGCGGCAAGACACCACATTTGGCCAGCGATAGGCAACCAAAATGCAGGGTGGGCAGGAAGGCAAGGTTTTTTGCATAAAAAATACTACCCGGAGTGAGTATAAATTAGCGAAGCAAAAAACGAAATGAAGGGCTGGAGATTTTTTTGCAAAAACCTTAAGGCAAACGGAACGAAGTGTAGTGCAGACCTTGCCGACTAAAGGAGCATAACTTGCCTATTCGCTGGACAGGGTGATTTAAGAAGAAACGGAAAGGTTACTAAAGCTTAAAAGGATTGACAGGATGAGCTATCAGGATTTTAAGAATACCGATAACTTGTATTCATTCATTTGTTTAGTTCCTTCGTTGAATTGGAAGCCAACAATTATATTTTGCAAATGAGCGATAGAATCTATAGTTAAACAGAATTTATCTACACTACACAATGCCCATTCAATGTAGTTCTGATCTTGAAGAAAGACTGCTTCAACTGTTTCGCCCTTATATTTACCAAAGATGAATTTTGAATTAAAAGTGTAAATAGATTTATTTGGTTTCTTTTTCGGGGCGGTAATTGTTATGCCTTTATTTATTTCAGCATCTTCAGCAAGTGACCACTGGTAATTTCCACAACATGGAATCAGTTTTTCAGAAATCCATTCCTTATCATACTCATAGTGAGTAGACTATATCACTCTTATAGTTGGGTAGCCATATGCTTTCCCATAGGGCATTTTATCACACTCAACCTTTTCCACAATAGTATAATACTCTTCAGTCCAGTTCGCTCGTCTTACAGCAAAAGGGGTTTGGCGACCTATTTTATCCCAGATTTCGAAAATATTTAAATTCATAATATTAGCGGCAATGTATGTTATAGTGTGTTTTTCTTAACGCCCATTACCAGGTTTCTATAACTGGCTTTGACTTTCTCACCTTGCAGATATAACTGATCTTGTACCTTAAGAACTCTATTGTCAGCTTCTCGCCAAGTTTCATTCTGAAAGGGATCTTTATGAATAGTATAAACTTGACTTTGTTTATAAGAAAATGACTCTTCTTCTGTCAGTTCTTCACCAGTCATAATTTGAGAAGGATAGCCTGTGCCACTTCTGTCTTTTAAATGAAATTTTGTGGAGCAGATACTATTAAAGGAATTTAATTCAATAATAAATAATCGAATTAAATTGTCCAGTTCGGAGTCAATGAAATAATTAGCTGTGCTGTCGTAAAATTCAGATAAGTCATCCCAAATGTCTAAATAGTATTTGTTTGTGAACAAGCTATTCACAGCTAAAGAAATACTATCAAAAAGAATTTGTTCTGAGCATATTTCTGTGTAACTGTGAAATATTTCCTTGTCGTGTTTTCTGTGATCATTCTTTGCTTGAGCAACAGTTATTTTGTCATAATTGATAACGATAGTTTCAATTGCAAGAATCAAAGTTTGAATCAGTTTATCTTTTTCAAATTTGCTACTTCCATTAAAAGTGGATATTCTATGTCCTCTAATATCAAACGGCAGATCTTCAGTCTTTCCATAATTAAGGTTGTTCACACAAATAATCCTTTCCCATCCCAAAAGTTGAACTGCATAGCCTAATTCAATTAAAACATTTGGGTTTGGTGTTTCCCTATTTTTCGAGAAGATATTTAGTAACGATTTATTTACAATTGAAACATCACAGATAAAAATGTCACTTAAATCAATCTTGTCAAATATTGTCTTAGTTATAGCAGGACTGCCGCTTTTGTTTTTAGTATCTCTATCAAGGTTGATTTCCAAATTAAGAACTGCCTTGTGTTTTCTTGTAAGCTCTTTAATAGCTTTCTCAATACACTGTAGGATAAAATTTCTATTAGATTTTATATCAGATTGCCAGGAATAAAAAATTGTAAAATTATTTTTCATCTAAAGAAGAGTGTAAAAAGTAAGCTGTAATATTTTTGTTACGAAATCGTATTAACAGATTTATCAAATCAAGCTAATGTAATTCGTATTTACGAAAAATAAAAAGGCATTGTTTATCGCATTGCCGGTAAAAGCGCCTGCGGCAAAAAAGAAGCATAGCCCGCCGGTAGTAACGGCGGAGAAGGGTGGGCAGCAAAGCGAGCCATAAGGAGCCGGAGAGAGGAACGAACGGAGGTGACGGCGAGCCCCCGAAAGGGGCCAGTAGTAAATGCCGCCTTCAAGCGGCAGATGCTGGCTACATAGGAAGCCGCCGTAGTAATTTACCCGTCAGGGTACGGAGGCGGCGGACGTATGCAAGTGAACTGATGTGCAGCTTTGCGAACTGGAGGTACGACAGAAGCAATTAGCAGCGCACAGCGAACGCAGCCTGAAGGGGCGGCCGGCGAGCAAAAAAGTGTGGCAGCGGGTGGACTGAACAGTACTGAATGAAACCCGACGGAATGGAGTGAAATGTAACCCGGTGAGCGGTGTGTGCTGGCTTGCGGAAGTGCATTTGCATCCTGCCGTGTTGTGGATTTGTGGTTAGATCAGGATGCAAGGCACTGAAGCAGTAAAGTTGAAGCGAACGAGGTGGAATGAAACGTAATGAAGGAGTGGTTGAGTGAAGGGCTGTGAAGGACACAGGAGCTGCCGTGAGGAATGAGGAGGAGCTGCAAGCAGTATGACAAACTGCGAAGTGAAACGGAGCACCCAAAGACATGATGAGGAACGAAGAATGCGAAGGGCATTGCAGCTATAAAAATGCCTGTAAGGAATAACCATTGTATTCATTTTTTTTGCTGCAATGGTTTGGCATATCTGCTTGCCGACGACGAATAACGAACACCATTTTACCGGTCTTTGACAGCAAAGAGAAACGGCGCTGGCAACTAAATAAAGTTCCCGCCATGCGGGACAAAATGGAAAAAGAAGGGTTGGCATTGTGAGCTGGCGAAGAAGCTTGGGTTTCGGCAGTTGTTGCACGGACGCTGCTGATCGGGTTGCCGTCACTGCGGCCGGGCAAGTACTGCCGGGAGTGGCAATTGAGAGGAAAAGATTAATAGACGGAAGGCGGTTTGGTTTATCCTGTATGCATTTTAATCAACTATGTATTTGTACAGGATAAAGCAAACGGCCTGGCGGTGCGTAGGCAGCTGAGTTTCTGCATGGCAACGTTTACAGCGCCATGCTTTGGAACGATGCCGCCGAAGTTTCTAATAGTCAGTCTAATGCTGCGGAAACATGTAAAATATCTACCCTTGCAAATAAATGGAAGTGATTTGATGTCGAATTTTCAATGATTTTTCGACATGAGAGATTTTTTATGTCGAATTGATCAACATGAAAAATCCCATGTTTGCTATGCAACGGCCAATTTCTTTCTTGTATTCATCACACTTGCATTTTTAAAATGAGTATTCTCAGGAACAACTAATTTATACGGACGGTTAAACGCTTCCTGACTGATTTTGAAATGAGTTGCAAGTTTCCTAATGACTTCTTTTGAAAGACCCTTCTTGTAGTTGAGAATATCAGAAGCATAACCTTTGCTGATGTCTAAAATTTCAACAAGGTCTTTTGCTTTTAAATTGTGGTCTTCCATCAATGAATGAAGAATCTGAATTGGATCCAACTCATCAAAGCTATTGTGCTCTGCATCCCACTTTTCAATTAATAAAGTAAGCAAAGCAATCTCGTCTTTTGTATTACGATCTTTGGCTCCGGAAAAAACAAGCTCTTCCAATGCATTGCTATACTCTTTGTATTGCATCTTACTTGTGATAACTTTGTATTTCAATGTTGTCATGATTACTATTTTAATAAATGCTAACTGTATATTGCTTGTTGCTGTCGCAAAGTTTATCGTACTCTGCATGTGTTCCTATCCAACAAACAAAAAGGTGCACCTGTTTATCTCCAAAGGCATACCCACAAATCATCCGGTAATTATTGCCTCCAATGTCAAAGACTACTCTGTTTGAACTTTTTCCCAATAAATCTGCACTGGGGAAAGTGTTTTGTATATCTGTTGGTTTTTCCCAATCTGCATATTTGATTTTGACAACCAATCACCAAATGGCAGTTTGCTTTGTGGGTTATGCCGGACAAATTCCTCAATTGTTTCTTTTCTAATCAGGTGAACTTTCATAACAAAGATAAGATTAATTATTGAAAAGTTCTCAAAATGAGAACTTTTTCATATTTTGAGAACTCTCTTATAAATCAATAGTTTACGAATATAGGAATTCATGGCATTAGTAGTTTCACCTTCCCATTTGTTACTTTATCAAACAAAGTTTCATCATTCTTTGTATCGTACATAAATGGCAGAAACATTTGTAACGGCTTCGCCTGACCTAACAGAATCATGCTGCATTGAATCTCTGTCCAATCACTGAGGATTTTCCAAGCTGTTTTATTTGCCTGGGCCTGCAGTGTTGCTTTGGTATCGGGACGGGGACGTTTTACGTCTTTCCAAAGTACCAGGAAACATTCTTCGGTTTGGGCTTTTAAATGAAACGGTAAGGTTTGTTGCAACTGCTGATCATACAGCAGAAAGGTGATGCCGGTGCAGACTTTGTTTGCGTATTGCTTGTTGATGTTGGTTGCTCCTATCTCAACTAACAATTCTTCTATACGTGCCATTGATTTACTTGCTTCGATGTTTGAGGTATAGTTCTTAATGTTCATTGGTTTGATTTTTTTGTGATTGAAAATGTTTTATTACTGCTATTCGTTTTGCCAGATCGATTACATTGGGTTCATCTTTTTTTACAAGTGGATTGTTTGGATCATTGGTTAAATAGGCTTGCCAGATTTGTCCGATGGAATATTGATTTGAGCATTCAATGTCTTTGATGCGTTGCTGTTTTGCCTGTTGCATTGTTTCTTCATCGAGTAAAAGTTTTAGTTGTTCAAAATGTTGTACGGTGACGTGCTGAAAGATTTTCTTGCCATCTAAAAGCTTTCATAGAGAAACTGTATATCTCTTACCAAGTCAATGTTTGTTTGATCTGTTGTGTTTACTTGGTTTGGTTTTATTTTTATGTTGAGCATCCACTTGTGCAGAGGCTTGCCAATCTTTAATCTTTAGTTTATCGGTAAGCATCCAGTTCTTCCCCTGGTTGTAGAAGAAGAATTTCTTTGCTTCGTCTGGTGGGTATGAATGCTGATTAAAGAACTCTTCGGCTGCTGAGAGCGATGGTGTATTTCGACTGTGCTCAATACTGCCATCTACCGCCCCATCGACTACGCTCAGGGTGCTGCCCGACTGGTGTACTGATTTTGGGACACGGCGGAAGTCACTGTTTTTTTCTTCATTTCTTCCTTTCTCCTTCAAAAAATTTGCGGGTGTGTTACACACTGTTTTTTGTTTAGTACTGTTTGGTTTTATAATGTGTACCGATTTTGGGACTGGTGCAGTATCGATATTGGTACTGGCTTGTACTGATTTTGGGACACTGCCGGTATCATTATCGGTACCGAAGAGATCGAGTTGTTTGTACCTGGTTGGCTGTTCGGGTTGAACATCTAAAGGAATAATGCTGATACGGACCAGATGAAACTTGTTAATCGAGGGATGATAGAAAATGTATTTGGCTTCATGCAGTTCTTTGATGCATTTGTGATAGGTGTTCTTGCTGCCGATCTTTGATAGCTGCATGATATTATCCCTGTAAATGGAGAAAGGATTGTGAAAGCGGTTGAAGTTCCAGTACTGGAATAAAGCCATATAAAGGCTCACATGCGAAGATGTAAGCCTTTGATCACTACGAACAAGCGCAAAGAAGGCGTTGAGGTGCCTTACATAGTTCATGATGGTGAATGGTCAATGGTGAGTGGTGAATTGGGTTTACCTGCTTTGAACATTCTCATTGAGTAACATGGTAACAGGTGCTTCCATGTTGGGAATGTTTTTATAAACTGCTTTTGTTGTTTACGTTTTTTCTTTTCTGCAATGGATAGTGCTGGCTTGCAGTTACACTTTTGCTTTTTGGTATGGTTGCGGCCACGGTAAGGAGAAAACATAATTTGAAAATTTGCTGATGTGCTAATGGAAACAAAATCCATCCTTCGACCCTTCGAATGCGCTCAGGGCCGCTCAGGTCCTTCGACTGCGCTCAGGACTTGTTAGCGGCGAATGGGCTTTTTGTTTTTGGCCATGAGTTGCATGATGTCGTCGTGATCGAAGAACATGAGGCCGCCGATTTTAGAACCGATGAGTAGTTCGTTTTCCTGCATGTTCTGTAGTGTGCCGGGTGAAATACCGAGCAGCTCCCTGACTTCATAGGACTTCAGCCATTTCTTGGGTTTGTTGGGTGCTTCCTGCAGAAGTGCTTTGATGTCGGTAAGTAGTTCTGATTTGAATTGCTGAAGATCTTCTTTGGTGAGAATGTTTACTGCCATGTGGTGAAATTTTATGACAGCAAAAAGAGAAGGATGTTTGCAGATTTCAAAACTGCAAGCCTTGTACAAGTTGGTTGAAATGTAGCAGGGATAAGGATTTTGATTTGAAAATTTGAGAATATGCTAATTTGAAAATGTGGTGCAAAAGTGGATTATTCTGTAAATAAACTTTTACGTGTTATCGCCTGCAGAAAGTATTCGAACTCATTTGCCCAAATATCTTTGTCTGTATCAATTGTTTCAAGCGAAGGTTTGTATCGAAGTTTAAGAAAATAGATAAATCCTTTGTAAAATTTTTCCAGGTTATCTGAGAGTTTACCGAATTCATTACAAAACTCAGTGACTGCCTCCGCCTGGCCGGAGGTTCTTTCAAACATATAATCCTTCCAAAGATGGTGAACCAATATATTCCTTTTGGTTAAATAGGTATCAAGGTCATCAGTTAAAACTAATTTAGGAGTAGTTTGAAGTTGGTTAAATATGTTGCCAAGAGTTGGCTTTTTAAGTTTTATGAATTTTCTGGACTCATCTAAAAAGTCTTCTGTTGTAATGTATTTAAAGTCGCTATTAAAATCAATCAAAAATGTAACAAGGCTTCTGGTAAGATATTCAACCCTTTGCGCTGAAACTAATGCCATGCCAATTCTTGCATAAACAGATGAATCATTTGCCATTTCGGAAAGTTAAAACGAAACGGCTTCATGCTCTTTAAAAAAATCAGAAGGAAGATTAATATTTCAACAATTCCGAAGGATGAATGTCAAGTCCTTCGGCGAGGCGAATGATGGTGTAGAGCGTTGGATTGACCTTGGCATTTGCAGTTCTTTGGACCTGGGCATATTCTAAGCCGGATGCTGCGGCAAGCTGGTGAAGGCTCATGCCTTTTTTCTTCAGCCATTTCTGCAGGTTATCTGCAAACTCCTTTTGTGCCTTTTGTCTTTCGGTCATGAAAGGCAAGGTGTGCAGTAGCAGAAGATTTATTGGTGTATAATTCTATACCAGTGTTAGCTTTTCTTTATTTTTGGCAAAGTATCTGCGATAGAACCAAATTAAAGTGACTTTCGTTAATACTGCATTGAAATGGAACATCAAGCTTATTTGCAAATGCCAATCAAACAACTTTCAATCAATGACGACTTGAAGGAGTTATTGACTTTCCATGGCTATCATACACTCGGTGATGTGCTGGAGAAAGAAGTTAGTTTTCTTCGTAACCGGAACGGGTTAACGTTGCATGATGAACTGGAGCTTTATAAGCTGGTGAACGAGTATGGATTGAAGGAGTTGTGGAAGGGTTAAGGAAAGCCGTGAGTAGTGAGTGGTCGATGATGAATCCTTCGACTTCGCTCAGGATTCAATGCCCTTCGATGCTTCGACTTCGCTCAGCACAGGCTTACTCAGGATTTATTCACTTTTCTTTTCGTAGTAATCTTGTCTTTTTGTTTCTGTACTACTTCCGATTTTATTCTCTGCAGGTGATTGATGAGTAGGAATAATTTATCGTGCAGGGAATTAATAGTGGAAAGATCGATGTTGTAAAAAAGGTTGTAGAGATTCTTGGGAGAAATATTGTGTTGGGTTGATGTGTGTGCAATTTTTGCAAAGTCATCAATCATAGGACGTATTTTTTTATTGCTGATCAAGCCTGCCTCGTGTTCTATACGTTTGAACAATGCGAGTTCTTCAATGCTGTAATTGTACCAGATGCCTTTATTGTAAACATCCTGGTTGAAGTTGGCGGGTGTAATAAAACCAATGGTATGTGTTTTTTCCTGGTATTTTATTTCCCGTGCCAACCAATCTTTCAGATCTTCTTTTACTGATTTCGATGCAGGACGTAAGGTTGCTCCGGGACGTATGTGTAATTGACTGATTTGTTTGTAGAAAAATGAAAGACGTTCTATTCTTGCTTTGGGATCAACCAAACTCGCTGCATTCTCACAAATGAAATCGACGAGATAATCTTTAAACTCTGTTGTATTGAAATCTAAATAAATGAGCAAGGTTGTGATAGGCGGACACTGGTTTGCAATACGCTTTGTTTGTTTCAGATTGCTGATGCCTATTAACAGATCGTTCAGGTACCGCATTTTGCGGTATGAGATGGTTGGTTGTATTGTGGAATCAGTAATGTTGTAGAGGTAGGCCAGCAGCATATCGATAAGCGATTTGTCTGTTTTTAACTTTGAGAGTTTTTGTTTGATGTTTTTTATTTCATTGCTCCATTTGTTTTGTAATAAGGCCCATTCATGATCGGGTACTTTGTGATCGTAGTTAACATATTGCGGAAAACAGGTTTGAAGCTCCTCTAAAGTTTCACGGAAGGAAAGATAGAGGGATTTGTAAATTTTGGAAAGCTGTGTATCGCCGGGGCTTGAGGCAAAGGTTTCATGTATGCCGGGCATCAGGAAATGTGTAAGTGTATCGAGCAAATGAATTAAAGCCGATATATGTTGCCGTATAAACAGTTCCCGATGTTTCTCTTTTCTAAACTATAAGCAACAGGTTTAATGCGTTTCCGGAATCTGTTATTTTCATCATGCGCCTGTTGTCCAATTATTAGCAATTGCTTTTCGAGTTCGGGTGTTGTTGTTTCATGCAGCCAGTGTTTTGGATGAAGGTTTTCTGAAATCATTGTATCTAACGATTCCAATTCGTAAGGTAGCGCCATAGTGTTTTATTCTCTATCTTCTTTCCCATCAGCTCAAAGAAGAATAGCAGTGATTTAATTGTCATAAGTAGCATTTGTTTTCAGTGTGCCCGATAGGTATCGAGTGTCCAAAAAAATGTCAATATAATATAACGTTTAGAACCAGTTTTTGTACTTGACAATTTGTACAGCCTGTACAATGGATTTGTTTTGTATGCAGCGACAGATGTTTGTTTATAGTCTTGATTTTGATGTAGTTTGGCAGATTCTATTTTAATTTGATAATTTTATCATCACTTGCAGCAAGCAAGTTCTGCCAAAAGCCACTAAACTTAAACATGAGGGTACTAACCGGGGATACTGAATTACTTGATGCATTGAAGCAAGGCGAAAGCCATGCGTTTAATGAGGTGTATGGTTTGTTCTATAAACCCCTGTGTTACTTTGCTGAAAAAATTACCGGCGACAGTTCTCAAGCCGAAGATATTGCCACCGAAAGTTTTGTGAAGCTGTTGCAAAAGAACCCCGACTTTGAAACGCTCCAGCATTTAAAATCTTTTCTTTACACTACTACAAAGAATGCCTGCTATGATTACCTGCGTATGCAAAAGCGGCATGAGCAAACCCACACGGAAATGAAGTACCTCGCTGATATAAGTGAGGAAGAAACAGAACAGGCCGTTATTATGGCTGAAGTATTACAGGCTATTTATACAGCCATTGATCAGTTGCCTGACAAATATAAAGCCGTGCTTAAACTGGCATTGATCGAAGGATTGAGTAATGATGAAATTGTGGCACAAACCGGGATAGCTTACCAAACGGTGCGGAATCACAAATCGGCAGCGATCAAACTGTTACGTATTTCACTATTTAAGAATAGCAGCATCAGTTCCTTTGTCCTTTTCTGCAGCCTGGTTTATTTTGGTGAGAAGTTGCAATAGGAAACAGATTGAATGTTTGATTTCATTCTTTTCGGTTCTTGCTCTATAAGCTACCACGATACGGTAAAAACTTCCATAACCTATGCAAAACAGGGCGTCCAATCTTCTACTGAATCATTCTTTTGCTCCCGGCAAGTACAAACTTGTTCTTGAAACGTTCTATTTAAAGTGAGCATTACTTTTTGGTTATTGTTTTGTAAAGTTTTGACCATCCTTTTGTTAAATATCATACATGCGGGGAAGATTATTTTATATCAGTGAGCTTATTGGTAAAGAGTTGAACGGAGACATTACTGTTGATGAATCAAGGGTATTAGATGAATGGGTAAACAATTCTTTTGCTAACAAAACGTTGTTTGATCAATTGCATAACGATGCATTTGTAAAACAACAACTGAAAAAATTTGACCGTTACGATATTGAGAAGAACAGGGCATATTTGATGGGGAAACTGGAGGAAAGGGTGAATGGTGACCCTTCGACTGACGTTCAGGGTACAAAAAGTATTCAACTATGGAAACGTATTGCGGTGGCTGCTTCGATTGTTGGAGTATTATTTTTGCAGGCTATTGGTTTCTTGAATAGCCCTTCGACTACGCTCAGGACTACGGACGGCCCTTTGACTATCGTTCAGGATGTGCAAGCACCCGATAAAAACCGTGCACAAATTAAGCTGCCAGATGGAACAACAATTTTTCTAGATAGTGCGAGTAATGGTGAATTGGGTAGCATAAATGGAGTGAAGTTGGTGAAGACTGCAGATGGGAAAATTGAATATAGTTTTGAATCGAATGTAGTTGGCGACGAGATAGTTTATAGTACTTTTAAGCAACCCAAGAGGAAGTACGGTAATTGATATAAAGCTAACAGATGGAAGTCGTGTATGGTTGAATGCTGGCTCATCAATCACTTATCCCGTTGCTTTTGTAGGCAATGAAAGAAAAGTGGAGATAACTGGTGAGGCCTACTTTGAAGTTGCACATAATACAAAACAACCATTTCATGTAAAGGTGAATGATATGGAAGTAGCTGTATTGGGCACACATTTTAATATCAACAGTTATAATGATGAACCATCCGTAAAAACAACCTTACTCGAAGGAAAAGTGATGGTGAAAAAAGCTGATGGATTTGTTTTATTGAATCCCGGTCAACAAGCTGTTGTTTTACCGGAACAACAGAATATTAGGATTCTACCTGATGTAGATATTGAAGAAGCGATAGCATGGAAGAATGGAAGATTCATGTTTAATGGAGCTGATGTTGAAGCCATCATGAGGCAGGTAGCAAGGTGGTATGATGTGGATATTGTTTATGAGCAAAAAATTAACGAACCGATAACGGGAGGGTTAGGACGTTCGGAGAATGTACAACAACTCCTGAATGTACTGGAGGCTACGGGGAAAGTGAAATTTCAGGTAAACGGCAAACAAATCGTTGTAAGAGCGAATTAGAATATTAAAACAAAAAGGCCGGCAGTGCTCGAACACTACCGGCTGGTTGAGCAAACATAAAAACTCTTGACATGAATCCTTATTTCTTCACCCAACAACCAAAGCTATGCATTTGACTGCTCATTTTGAAACAGTGCACGGTACTTTTTCTAAACACGTACACCGTTTCTGTAAAACCAAAACTCTTTTGGTCGTGAAACTAGTAACCATTTTTCTTGTTGCGGCATGCCTGCAAGTAAGCGCCTCCGGTTTCGGACAGAACATTTCTGTATCGGGGAAAGACCTTACTCTAAAGAAAGTATTTAATGAAATACAACGGCAGACCGGGTACTCCTTTCTTTACTTCGATAAGGATCTCCAGAATGCAAAGAAGATCACGATCGATGCACAAAATGAAGATCTGAAAGATGTCTTGAACAGAATTTTTTCAGGCCAGCCGCTTACCTATACCATTATACAAAAACACCATTGTTGTTAAAGTTAAACCAGTCAATCCTCAAACTTCTGAATCTATAACAGTTGAAACGCAGAATATTGATGTGCGTGGCAGCATTGTGAATGAAAACAATGAGCCAGTTGCGGGAGCGAGTGTTCGTGTAAAAGGTACAACGGCAGGAGCAGTGAGTGATGCACAAGGTAAGTTTGTACTTCGTGGAGTGGAAGAAAAGCAACACTTGTAATTAGTGCCACAAACATCGAAACATTTGAGGTAAAACTTTCAGGCCAAACAGATATTGGTGTAGTGAAAGTAAAAACAAAAGTAGGTGTACTTGCAACTGTTGAAGTTGGTTATGGTGCAGTAAGAAGAAAAGATCTTACGGGATCTGTTGCTTCAATTGACGTTGGTGAAATTAAAAACATTCCATTTACTAGTGTTGATCAGGCTTTGTCAGGTAAAGCACCAGGTGTTCAAGTAATACAGGCCGATGGCTCACCCGGTGGTGTGGCAAGAATTCGCATACGTGGCGGTTCTTCATTGATTGGAGGTAATGATCCTCTTTATATCATCGATGGTGTGCAGGTAACAATTCAAAACCAATACATTCAAAGTGCTGCAGATGTAATTAATCCAGTTGAACAACTTGGTAATGATGGAGGTTATGCAAATACTGCTGTAGGATCTTCCTTTGCAAGAGGTTTAAACACGCTGGCAGGACTCAATATTAATGATATTGAAAGTATAGATATCCTGAAGGATGCTTCCGCTACTGCAATTTATGGATCCAGGGCTGCCAATGGAGTAGTGATAATAACTACTAAAAAAGGAAAGAAAAATGAAAAGCCGATTTTAGAAGCTAATTATTACACAGGAATAAGTAATGCAATAACAGAAAAATTGTTGAGTGCCGACCAATACAGGGCAGTTATGCTTGAAGGTGCAAAAAACTTGAATACCTTTCTGGCGTCACAAAACCGTCCTGCAAATGCAATTGCCACTAACATTATTAATAATCCAAGCTTTTTAGGCTCTGCAAATACTAATTGGATGGACATAGTTACACGAACTGGTGTAACAAACAATGCTGATCTAAGCATTCGTGGCGGTGGTACTGGTTCACGTTATTATACTTCGCTTTCCTATACGAAGCAGACAGGAACATTGTTGGGAACTGATTTTTCCCGTCTAGCTGGCAAAATAAATCTTGACAATGAAATAACCAACAGATTAAGGTTAATTACAAATCTGGATTACGGGTTTACTAAAAACAATATAACGAACGGAATCTACTCATCAGCCCTTTATGCACCACCAACACTTAATCCATATAATGCTAATGGATCACCGGCAAATTTTGATCAAGTAACTTTTGGTATCGGAACATCTTCTGGTATCCAAAATCCTCTTTCCTTGCTGAAAGGAATAAACCGCTCTAAGAATTTATTATTGCTGGGTTCATTGGCATTGGAATATGATATTTTAAAGTCGTTGAAATTCAGAAGTACAGCATCTCTCAATTACACAAACTATCATCAGTTGAACTATGTTCCCGCAACAGTAGATGTGTATTCAGCTTCGGGACAGGTAGGAGTAAGTTCACAGGGAGGCATTGGTACACAGGGTCAGTCACAACAAGTGGGTGCATTTTACGAGAATACACTCACATGGGATAAGCAATTTGATCAAAACAACAGGTTAAATCTCTTGGTGGGCACCTCTTGGCAAAAACAAATATGCAAAGCTTCTCTGCTTCTGGCCAAGGATTTCCGGATGATTATTTCCTCAACGGTCTCTCTTCCGCAGCTTTGGCTTTGCCACCAAAGGCGAGTGAATTTCAAAGCTCTTTATTGAGTTTTTATCTTCGTGCTAATTACGCTTTCAAAGAAAAATACTTACTCACATTTACCGGTAGATCAGATGAGTCGTCGAAATTTCCCAAAAGCAATCGTATAGGTTATTTCCCATCTTTTGGTTTAGCATGGAGAGCGAGCGATGAAAAATTCCTACAAAATGTGAGTTGGCTTAATGAATTGAAACTGCGTGTAAGCGCAGGTTATACCGGTACACAAAATTTGGGCGATAATTTATTTTACACACTTTATACTCCTGGCGCATATGGTGGTACCAATGCACTTATGCCAACTCAACTAGGTAACGATAGAATCAAATGGGAAACTACCTTACAGAAAGATGCAGGGATCGACTTTGCAATGTTTAATTCCAGATTCAGAGGTGCCCTTGGCTATTATAGTAAAAAAAGCTCAGGCCTTCTGATGGCTTATCCCGTAGCTACCAGTTCAGGCTTTGCATCCGCTCTGGTTAACATCGCAGATATTTCGAATAAAGGATTTGCGATTGATTTGCGACTGGATGCAATACGCAATAAGGATACTAAGTGGAACATAGCATTTAATATTTCCGGGAACAGATCAAAAGTAACCCGCATCAACAAGGATATTCAAAATCCTAGCCAGTTGGGATACTCCGATCCATTCTATAACTCAGTACTAAGCATTGGTAATACAGTGTTACGTGAGGGTCAGCCCATTGGTTTAATCTATGGGTATAAGTTTACCGGTGTAATAAAAACACAAAAGGAATTGGATGATTATAGAGCTGCAAGTATTTATGCCCAGTACGGTATTTTATCAAATCTAGGCTTGGGTTATCCCATGTATGATTTGGTAGATACAGGAGCTTTTAAAGGATTTTTCGCAAGAGATGTTATTGGTAAAGCTGAACCTAAATTTTATGGAGGGATTACCAATAGTTTCAGTTACAAACAATTTAGTGTAATTGCTTTGTTGACATTTTCATACGGTGGAGACTTGTTGTATCTGCCCGACATCAGATCATTTGGATTAATGTCCCGTTCGAATACAAATACAAGAATTTTACAGGATCATTACAGTGCTACCAATACAAATGCCAACCGCCCGGCATTGCTGCTTACCGAGTCGAACATGTTTGGCACAGCAGGATCCGCCAACTATGCAGTTCATGATGCTTCGTTTATTAAACTAAGATCTGTTTCCTTGAACTATAACTTACCTGAGAGGTTAATCAACAAATTGCATTTACGTACTGCAATGGTATATGTCGCAGGTAGTAATTTGTTAACGATCACGAAATATCCTGGCCCTGATCCTGAGATTAGTAATGATCCTTACAGCTTGATTAATGGATACAGCGATGCGGCAACGTATCCAAGTATGCGTCAATATACATTCGGTGTTAGACTTGGATTTTAAATGTTTAAATTATTACAAATGAAACATATTTTATTATACACTTTCTTACCGGCATTATTATTATTGCAATTTTCCTGCAATAAGCAATTGAGTGAGCCACCCAAAAATGCTAAAGTAGAAGTAACAGCAATTACCGACCAACAAACAGCACAAATAGCTTTGAATGGTGCTTATCATCGTTTCGCAAATGTCGACGCCAACAATGTAACAGACTGGACAACCCATCAGGTTTGGCCTGGAATGTTGGCTGGTTCTATAGGATATGGGCTAGGGGCCTTAAGCGACGAGCGCAATGATAATGTGAACAGTAGCTATGCCGGAATCGTATGGAATCAAAATTACCTGATCCTTAACGCAGCAAACGGAGTTATAAATGGAACAGATGCAGTTGCTGACAACGGTTTCACTGGCAACCGGAAAAAAGAAATCATAGCAGAAGGGCGTTTTATCAGAGCATATGCGCATTTTAAGTTGTTGAGCCATTTCGCCGAATGGTATAAACTAAACAGTCCGCATGGAGTGTTGCTGAGAGATAAACTTTCCACATTAAGTAATATTTCCAAGCCCCGTAGCAGCGTAGCAGAAAGCTATCAATTTTTATTGGATGATTTAGACTACAGCATCGCCAATGGCCCCGCAGCTAACCCTAATCATTATGCAACCAAATGGGCAGCAATGGCTTTGAAGATGCGAGTGCTTCTCATGCGTGGGCAAACAGCAGATTTTGGAGAGGTAATCAATCTCGGAAATACTATTCTTACCTCTGGTCCATATGTTTTGGAAAATAATCTAAAAGATATCTTTTATGTAAAAGGGTTGGCTAGTAAAGAAGTGATTCTTGGTGTTGCCGCAGCCAAATCAGGAAAATTTTTATTATATCCTTAGCCGTGCTTATTACCCAATTGCCTCATCACTTTTTGTTTCTACAAAAAAGTTGAAGGATTTGTTGCAAAATGATCCGAGAGGCAGTTGGATGGTGGGACCTGCAACACCTTACCAGGCATACAGCCCCAATACGTATTATTTTACGAAATACATTCCTTTTGGAACTAACACATCTCAATTGTCAGAAACCTCATATGCATTACGGTTGACGGAGGTTTATCTGATGATTGCTGAGGCTACGGTTCGCTCGGGTGGAAGTCTTGCTACTGCAAAAACCATGATAAAAACGGTTATGGGTAAGGCTGGTGTCACTGATTTTTCTGCGGTGGATAATGCCAACACTTCGGAAGACCTTTTGCTTCAGCATTACTACGAAACAGTGCGAAATTTTTCAGGTGAAGATGGTATTGAATGGTTGACATTATTACGTTTGCCATTTGAAACAGTTAAACTACAAAAGCCAAAGATAGTAAATCAGGTACAGTATATTTTTCCGATTCCTGTTACGGAATTTCAACAAAACCCTGCAATTGGGGATCAGAATCCAGGCTATTCTAAATTCTAAATAATTGCATATCATTTATTTTTCTAAAAACATAGGAATGAAACATATTTTAAACTTATCAGTGTTGACTTTTTTATTTTTCTGTAGTGGCACCTCTGTATTTGGACAGAACAAAATTTTGTTAAGCGCAGGTGATCCTGCCCCCGAAATAAAATATTCGAAATGGCTTAAGGGTACTCCGGTTGATGCTTACAAAGATGACCATCTCTATGTGTTAGAGTTTTGGGCTACGTGGTGTGGCCCCTGCATTGCAGCTATGCCGCATCTTTCAGAACTCTCCGAAAAATATAAAGATAAGGCCACATTTATCGGTGTGAATGTATGGGAAAAACAGGCGATAAACCTTATGAAACTTCACTTCCTGCCGTTGAGAAATTTGTAAAAAGCAGCGCCAAAAGAATTCGTTATAATGTTGCTGTTGATAATAATGCACAGGATATGGTCAATCTTTGGTTGAAACCAGCAGGAATATTGGGCATCCCAACAACATTTATCGTAAAGCAAGGTAAGATTGTATGGATTGGTCATCCCATTGAACTGGATACGTTAATGGATCCAATTCTGAACGGAACATATGATTTTGCAGCATTCAAGAAGAGATATGAAGATAGAAAAAGTGCTTCTTCAAAAGCAAATAGCGAGATGAATGAATTTTTTGATGCCGTGAAGCTGGCTGAAAATGCAAAAGACTATAACAAAGCTTTGCAGTTGCTTGACGAAGGTTCTCAAAAGACGGGAACGATCGGTCTTATTTCTAAATTGCGAAAATTTTCTTTGCTGCTTGAGCATTTTACCGAAGCTGAGGCGATGAAATATGGAAAAGAAGTAATAAAAGAAAATCCTGGGTTTGCTACAGCTGCTGCTCATACCATTGTTGAAAAAGATAATCTTTCAAAAGAAACGTATTTGTTTGCAGCAGAAACTTTTAAAACAGCTTTGGAAACAAATAAGTATTCAGCTATGTACGACAATATGGCACTTTGTTACTTTAAAGCGGGCGATATCAGTTTGGCCATAGAAGCAGAAAAAAAGGCGGTTGAGCTAGCAAAACTTGAAGTAAAGGACCCAAAATTTGAAGGATATGTATTCGAAGATACCATCGCAGGTTATGAGGAAACCTCAAAAAGTATAAAAAGGCATTGAAGTAAAATTTAGCAGAGAAGATAGTTACGGATCAATACTTTCTTTTTCAATGCACTTGTAGATCACCAAGAAAGCGTGGTACTCATCTTTTGATTATTACATGACCTGCATCTCGACTGTTGCAACTATATATATAATGCAGGTCATGTATTAATCAAGAGAGATAGACAATAAGTAAAATCAAATACTTTGTTCATTGGGAATAGTTTGATTCTATTTATTTCTTATCAAAATCCAACATACAAGTTTTTCATTTATTTAAATCAGTTGAATGCGAGCTAATTTAATCATTGCGGTGCTTTTTACAGCAACGATGTTACTGTCTGCTTGTAAAAGCAGTCAAGTTCATGTCAGGGATAATAATGATCGTTTCTTGTTAGTAGTTGTTAAAAATGAACCTGGTGTAATTGAAGGTCTGTTGAATTCATGCACCTGTCTTGAAATTGTTCGGTTAGATGTACTAAACGTCGAGCCGGTTTTACAGGATTTCCCTCTTTTTGCCAGCAAACCCAACCCATCCGGAATAACGATGCGTTTGGTGCTTAAAATAACTGCCGAAACAGATTATACGAAAATTAAAGATATTCTGCTGAGTAGAAAAGATGTAATAGCGTTTTCCCGACACTAAAATAAATGGCAGGCCAATTTTTGTTACCAGTCGGCTTCTAAGAAAAATTGAAAATTATTTGTTCTGCTTTTTTTAATCTGTTTGGTTTAATGAATTGCCTGACACTTAAAGTTGGTATTGCGAAGTGCTGCAAAGTAAACAACACTTTTGCTGACAGCTATTTTTTTGTAAAGCTGTAAAAAAATGGGAATGTAAAGAGGATATGTAAATTTAAAACTAAATGTTATCAAATAAAAAGTAGTTGTGCAGAATGGAAATTGTGATATGTGATTTGATCTTCTTATAAAACGGTTATGTGTTTAAATAACGAATTTATTCTTGTAGAAAAAAGATATACTAAAAAAATGAAACGAAAAGTAAAAAAGTAGCCTGTTGATTGTGGCGTCTGGATGTGCTCTTCTTTTAGTAAGCAGTTCAGCAAAAGGGCAGGCAAGACCTGCATCCACAACTGACACAAGCAATAACGCAACAAGCAGAACCATGCGTCCGCCTTCAGCAGGTGGTATACGCTCTTATCAGGAAGTGGTACCTGCTTCTGCAAAACAGATAAAGGCATGTTCAGTGTACATAAAGTATGCGAACGTTTCTTGCTGGAGATTCCTGATTCATTACTTGGCAGAGAAATATTAGTGGTGAACCGTATTGCTAAATCAGCCGCTGGCAGCAGAACAGGGTTTATGGGATATGCGGGTGATATGATTGGTGAAAATGTGATACGTTTTGAAAAAGGACCTAACAGTAAATTGTTTTTGTATAGCGTATCGCACCAGGAAGTATCAAAAGACAGCAGTGAAAATGGATTGTATCGTTCAGTGATGAACTCGAATCTTCAACCCATCGTTGCAGTGTTTGATATTAAAGCATTGGCAATGGATTCTGCTGGTTGTGTGATTGACTTTACCGATTACCTGAATACTGACGATGATATACTTTACTTGAAGCAATGACCAAGCGCCAGCTTTCATTAGGTGGCATACAGCCTGATAAATCATTTATCAGTGGCATTCGGTCATTCCCTTTAAATATTGAGATAAGAACAGTGCGTACGTACATGCGTACTCCAGCTCAACAACAGGGGCAGCAAAGTTTTGGCCCGGCACCAGGTGCACCTGCAACATATGAACTTAACAGTTCACTGGTGTTGTTACCAAAAACTCCAATGAAGTCACGCCATTTCGATAGCAGGGTTGGTTATTTCGCAACAGGCTTTGTTGATTTTGATGCGAATCCACAAGGTGTTAAATCAACGGCCATGATCACACGCTGGAGAATGGAACCAAAAGCGGAAGACATTGAAAAGTATAAACGTGGTGAATTGGTTGAGCCGAAAAATCCGATTATTTATTACATCGATCCTGCAACACCAAAGAAATGGGTGCCGTATTTAATACAAGGTGTAAACGATTGGCAGGTAGCGTTTGAAAAAGCAGGATTTAAAAATGCCATCATTGCAAAAGAGGCACCGAAGAATGATCCGGAATGGAGCATGGAAGATGCACGGCATAATGTAATCGTATACAAACCTTCTGATATTGCGAATGCCATGGGGCCTCACGTGCATGATCCAAGAAGTGGAGAGATCATGGAAACTCATATCAGTTGGTATCATAACATTATGGAAATTCTGCATAGCTGGTATATGGTACAAACGTCAGCTGTTGATCCCAAAGCAAGAAGCATGCAGCTTGACGATGAATTGATGGGTCAGTTGATCCGTTTTGTATCATCGCATGAAGTAGGTCATACACTTGGTTTGCGTCACAACTTTGGGTCATCATCAACTGTGCCAGTAGAAAAGTTGCGTGATAATGCGTGGTTAAAAGAACATGGGCATACGCCATCAATCATGGATTATGCACGTTTTAACTATGTAGCACAACCGGAAGATAATATTGAACGTGCAAATCTTTTTCCACGTATTGGTGAGTATGATAAATGGGCAATTGAATGGGGATACAAATGGATGCCTGATGCAGATGCTGAAAAAGAAACATTGAATAACTGGATAATCACTAAAACAACGGCCGATACGCATTTATGGTTTGGAACAGAAACCGATCCAAACGATCCACGTGGACAAAATGAAGATCTTGGTGATAATGCGATGAAAGCAGGGGTGTATGGTATTAAAAACCTGAAACGCATTGTTCCCAATCTTGTTACATGGACAAAAGAACCTGGCGAAGGCTATGCCAGCTTACGTAAAATGTACATCGAAGTAACGGGGCAGTTCAATCGCTACATGGGGCATGTCGCAAAAAATGTAGGTGGTATAATGACCACACCAAAAACTGTTGAAGAGAATGGTGCAGTGATCGAGTTTGTATCGAAAGCAAACAGAAAGAAGCGATTGCATTCTTACAGGAGCAGTTGTTTACAACACCACTTTGGTTACTTGATAAGAAGATATTTTTCTTTAACCGGAGCAGGTGATATGAATACAATTGCCAATATTCAGAATGCAATAATCATTCGATTGATCAGCAATGCAACCATCAGCAAGTTATTACAATTTGAGGCAGTTTATCCAGCGCAGGCTTACACTGCCAAGGAACTGCTCGATGATTTGAAAAGAGGTATCTGGAGCGAATTGAAAACTGCAAATGCAATTGATATTTACCGCCGCAATCTTCAAAAATTTTATGTTGAAAGGCTTATTGTATTAACTACTGAAGCACCCGCTGTAACAGTCCCTGGTGCACAAAACATAAGTCTTGCTGTAAGCAAAATGAATGATGGATTATCAATTGTGAAAGGGCATATGCGAAACTTGCTTGCAGAAATTCGTGTGGGTATTTTATCTGCCAAAGATGCATCTACTAAGTTACACCTGCAAGATCTTGCAGACCGATTAACAAATTCACTTGATAATAAAAAATAGACATATGAAAACCCTAACAGTATTACTTGTGTTACTAATGACAGGCATTATGGCGAGTGCTCAGGTACAAAACCCCGTAAAGTGGAATTATAAACTGAAGAAAACTAATGCCACTACATACGAAGTGCATATCACAGCTACAATTGATAAAGGCTGGCATATCTATTCGCAAACAACACCTGAAGGTGGGCCGGTACCAACAACCATCAGATTTGCAAAGAACCCTCTGGTAACTTTAGTTGGTAAAGCAAAAGAAGTGGGCAAACTGGAAAAGCTTCATGAGGAGCTGTTTGAGGGGTGTTGATGTAAAGCAGTTTTCCAACTCAGTAAACTTTGTTCAAGTGATTAAAGTAAAAGCTGCAATTAAAACATCGGTAATAGGCACCGTTGAGTTTATGGTGTGTAACGACCGTGAATGTTTGCCGCCAACTTCTAACAAATTTTCACTGTCCATTCAATAAGAATCTATGTGGAGTAAAACAATTGTACAGCTGTTCTTGTTGCTGTGGTTTCTTGCAACAGGACAATATGTACATGCAGAAGACACAACATCGGTAAGTTTCAGCTATAGTAAACAAAGATTAGGCGATAGAGAAGTTTTGTTATCGATGAGGATCAACATTAAACCAGGTGTTAAATTGTTTGCTCTGCAGAAGAAAGAAGATGATGTCTTGTTCTCAACAGTAAGCTTCGATTCGTCTGCCAACAAATATTTATCCGGCCTGATTGCTGAAAAAGGAATAAGGAAAACAGAGCTTGATGCAAGAACACAGGTACAGGTAGAGTATTTTTCGGATTCACTTGTGTGGGAACAGAAGATCAATGCAAATGAAGCCGACAGTTTTTTAGTAAAAGGAACTGTCAGCTACCTGTTTGCAAAAGGCGATGAATATATTCCCGGTGAACAAGCCTTTAAGTTTTTCATCAAACCTGAACAAACAGTTGCAAACAACAGCACAGATGGCAGCAGTTCTGTAGCCAACAGATCACTGCTCTGGATTTTCTTGGCAGCCTTTGGCGGTGGTTTATTAGCACTGCTTACACCTTGTGTGTATTCCATGATACCCGTTACCGTTAGCTTTTTTACCAAACGCAGCAAAACAAAAGCTGAAGGTATCCGCAATGCATTGTACTACGCAGCATCCATTGTTGTGATCTTTACATTACTGGGTTTTTTAGTCACGCTCATCTTTGGCCCGGCAGCATTGAATAATCTTGCAACCAACTGGATCGCTAATCTTATATTTTTTGCATTGTTCCTGATCTTTGGGTTTTCCTTTCTTGGTGCATTTGAAATTACACTACCATCAAGCTGGACAAACAAAAGTGATGCAAAAGCAAGCGCAGGGAGTTTTCTCGGTATTTTCTTTATGGCATTAACATTGGTGCTGGTTTCTTTTTCCTGCACTGGTCCCATCATTGGAAATCTGTTAGTGCTTGCATCAAAGGGGAGTTATTTTGGTCCACTCGTTGGTATGCTTGGTTTTTCTACTGCATTGGCATTGCCCTTTGCATTGTTTGCATTCTTTCCAAGTAAATTAAATGTGTTAGGTAAAGCAGGCGGTTGGCTCAATGCTGTAAAAGTAACTTTAGGTTTTTTAGAGCTTGCACTTGCATTAAAATTTTTATCAAACGCCGATCTTGTAAAAGGATGGCGAATATTGGATAGAGAAGTATTTATAACACTATGGGTCGTCATTTTCGTTTTGCTAGGTGTTTATCTTTTAGGTAAACTGAAGTTTCATCATGATGATGAATTGCCAAAGAACGATTTTGGCCTTCCATATCTCACTGTTACAAGGTTGATGTTTGCCATTACTGCATTTGCATTTGCAGTGTATATGATCCCCGGTTTGTTTGGTGCGCCATTAAAAAGCATCAGCGCCTTTGTTCCGCCAATGGGTACACAGGATTTTGTAATAGGTGCTGGCTCTCATTCAACATCTTCAACTAATACAACAACAAGCGAACAACCGCACCCTTCAAGGTATTATGAGCAAATGAAAATGTATGAGCCGGAAGTGGTAACAAAGTATGGTATGGTTACGTATTTTGATTATGACGAAGCCTTAGCAGTTGCACGCAAACTAAAGAAACCCTTGATGCTTGACTTTACTGGTATCAATTGTGTGAATTGTCGTAAAATGGAAGGGCAGGTGGAGCGATGCAGAAGTAATGAAAAGATTAAAGGAAGATTTTGTAATTGTATCCCTCTATGTTGATGTGCAGAATATTGACTTGCAGGAGAACGAACAATACTTTTCCAAAGCATTGAATAAACAAGTTGAAACATTGGGCGATAAGAATGCTGATCTTCAGGTCACCACGTATGGCGCCAATTCACAACCCTACTATTTCTTCCTCGATGCCAATGAAAAGCGATTGGTGACTGAGGGATACGGTTATGATCCGGATATTCAAAAGTTTAAAGAACTGCTGGATACTGTAAAAGAAAAACACAAAGCAACGCTCTAAGAAAAAAGATAAAGATGGAAAAAGAATTAACAATGAATACAGTGGCTGTTGACTGTGGCTGCTTCAATACAGTTTCATCATTACCTGATCAACTGGAAAGAAAGTTCAGGCATCTCTGGGGATTGGTGGGCAACACACCTATGCTGGAGATCGCTTACAAATACAAAGACGAATGCAGAAAGATCTATGTGAAGTGTGAGAACTATAATCTCACCGGCAGCATTAAAGATCGCATGGCCTTATACATTTTACAACAAGCTTATCATCAGAATAAAATCAAACCAAGCGATATAATTGTTGAAGCAACCAGTGGTAACACCGGTATTGCTTTTAGTGCAATCGGCAAAGCGTTAGGACATCAAGTAAAGATCATTATGCCCAACTGGTTGAGCAAGGAACGCATTGACATTATTAAAAGTTTAGGTGCTGATGTATTGCTCATCAGCAAAGAAGAAGGCGGCTTTTTGGGAAGTATTGCATTAAGCGAAAAAATGGCGGCAGAAGATGCAAGTGTTTTTTTACCACAGCAATTTGATAATCTTTACAATGCTGATGCGCATGAAAAAACAACTGCTAAAGAGATATGGATGCAGTTGCAATCTGTAGATATTACGCCCGATGCATTTATTTCAGGTGTAGGCACCTGGTGGTACAGTGATGGGTATGGGACAATATTTACGCAAACGCAATCCAAACATAAAAATACATCCACTGGAACCTGCAGAATCACCAACTTACTCTCTACCGGTTACAAAGTTGGTTCGCATCGCATACAAGGCATTTCGGATGAATTTATCCCGGCTATTGTAAAACTCGATAAACTCGATAAAGTAGTAAAAGCATCTGATGGTGATTCTATCATTATGGCACAAAAGCTGGCAAAGCAATTAGGATTAGCAGTCGGCATTTCTTCCGGTGCAAATTTCTTAGGTGCCATTCAACTACAAAATGAAATGGGGGCTGATAAAGTAGTGGTGACGGTATTCAGTGACAGTAACAAAAAATACCTGAGCACCGATCTGATGAAAGAAGAACCTGTAAAAAATAGTTATCTATCTCCCGGTGTGGAGCTGATGGATTATAAAGCAATTGATCGTTTATGATTTTGGTTTAATTGATAAGTTTTCTCATGTTGATTATACCCGGAGGAAGGTGTCTACCTTCTTCCTCCTTTTCAACAAATAGGCATCTTACTTTGTTTCTTAGTGCATCAGGCACATTGTTACACAACATGAATTGATTATGAGTAAAAATCAAATTGAAAAAGTACATTGTTTGATTATTGGATCGGGCCCGGCAGGTTACACCGCCGCTATTTATGCATCAAGAGCCATGAAGCAGATAGTGTAATCATTTGCACAGGCGCAAGTGCAAAATGGCTTGGATTGGAAAGCGAGCAACGTCTCAACGGTTACGGTGTAAGTGCATGTGCTGTGTGTGATGGTTTCTTTTTCCGTGGGAAAGAAGTTGCCATTGTTGGTGCAGGTGATACTGCAGCTGAAGAAGCATTATACCTCAGCAAACTTTGTTCTACCGTGCATATGCTCATTCGTAAAGATGCCATGCGTGCAAGTAAAGTAATGCAGGATCGTGTAATGAATACGCCAAATATTAAAGTTTACTGGAACACTGAAACCATCGAAATACTTGGCGATAACAAAGTAGATGGTATGAAAGTATTGAACAATAAAACAAATGAGGAGTCAGTAATTCCTGTTCAAGGTTTTTTTGTGGCCATTGGTCACGAACCCAATTCAGCCATCTTCAAAGATTTTATTGATATGGATGAGGCTGGCTACATTAAAACTATTCCGGTACATCTAAAACAAATGTGGAAGCTGTATTTGCGGGTGGAGATGTGCAGGATAAAATTTATCGACAGGCAGTAACTGCTGCAGGAAGTGGTTGTATGGCCGCATTGGATGCAGAAAGGTATTTAGCTGTTAATTCATCTAAAGTCAATAGGAATCTCGACTTGATACAGGAAGTTACAGGAGGTAAATAGCCTTTTTTGTGGTATTTGATTTTAGAATGCCATATTTTATTCAACAGGTTTTTCCATAGGAAAAATCTGATAAACGTCGAATGTATATTTTTTTGATAGTAATGCCTTTACTGGCAAGCTCACCACCTTAATACTGAAGGGTCAGCAAGAGAAAATATAATAATTGTTGCACTAATATATCAACCTTGTAATATAAACTAACAATTAAATGACAAAGATTTTAATTACTGGTGCGGCGGGACAGATAGGTGCTGAATTGACGATTTCTTTGCGAACAAAATATGGAAGTAACAATGTACTGGCAACTGATATCAGAGAGCCTGCGGATGCTGCTTTGGTGCTGGATGGGCCTTTTGAAATTCTTGATGCATTGGATAGAGCTAAATTGGTAAAGCTGGTGAGGGGCTTTAAAGCCAATCGTATTTATCACCTGAGTGAGATTTTAAGTGCAACGGATGAAAAATATCCAGTTGGCAGTTGGGATCTGAATATGCAATCACTGTTGAATGTTTTGGACGTAGCAAGAGAAGAACACCTAGAGCGTGTGTTCTGGCCTTCCTCCATTGCTGTTTTTGGCAAGGGCTCAAAAAAGGTAAAGTGCGGACAATTTGATATACAACATCCTTCCACTGTTGATGGCATTAGCAAGAGTGCTGGTGAGTTATGGTGTAATTATTATTTTGAAAAGTATGCTGTTGATGTAAGGAGCATCCGTTACCCCGGGCTGATCTCTTACAAAACATTACCTGGTGGTGGAACTACTGATTATGCTGCTCATATTTATTATAAAGCTGTTATTGAAAAAAATATACCTGCTATCTGAAAGAAAACACAAGGTTGCCTATGATGTATATGGATGATGCGATACGTGCAACGCTTGAATTAATGGAAGCTGATGCGGCAAAGTTGAGCATTCGTACTTCTTATAATTTAAGTGCAATGGATTTTACGCCTGGTGAAATCGCTTCTTCAATCAAAGAAAATATTGAAGAGTTTACAATGCAATATGCGCCCGACTACCGACAGCAAATAGCAGATAGCTGGCCGGCAAACATGGATGACTATTATGCGACTAGAGATTGGGGCTGGAAACCGGCATACAATTTAAAAGCTATGACAAAGGATATGCTTATGCATCTAAGTGGTGCATTTATTAATAATTACTATTAAGGTGACTGGTGGGTCGATAGTTGATATCCGATACTGGTAACGAATGGTGCGTAGTTTAATTCAATAACCCAAACCAGCGTTTATGAAGAACATACCAAAACAACCCGCAGCCGAACCTTTTTAGGTGATTGTATTCAACTGTATTAAGACATGCTTGTAAAAAATTGAAATCTGCAAGAAAGAAAAGCTGAGTGAGGAAGAACGCATACAGGTTTGTTTTGAGGTTGCCGGTGTTTATAAGGAAAAACTTAATACAGCGGTACGTTATTATGCCTTTGCAAGCAAATGTGATGAGATCTTTTTCTTTACGAAAGTGAAACCACTGTTTACAGTAAATGTGAAATTTTATACGTACTACTATCATCTGATTTTGTTTAAGACAAAAGAAATTGAAGCAGATAAAATTGAGCTTGAGAGTTTTTACAAACGCCAATTGCAACGAAAGGAGAAATTGCGGAAAGAGCATCCTGAATTTTATGAGTACGTACAGGAACAGCATGCGTACGCAAATGCACAATGGTTTACCAGGCATACGAGCAGCAAGGACAGCAGTTTGTTTGATGCATTGATGGGGAGATGGCTTGCAATTGAAAAATTTGAAGATCATCTGAAAGGGGTTATGAAAAGAGAGTTGTGAAGGAAAATAAACTGCACTATCTGCTTGTAAAGCATTTGCAAAACGAGTAAATTTATAGCTGCATCTTCGCTATTTGAATTTAAACGCTAAGAAACTGTGGGGAAAGGGAGCAATTCGGTTAGCAAGGCGAAAAGTGAAAGATAACATATTGTGTTTTAAGTAATAAGAGTGGATGGGAAAGTCCCGTCCGGTCCGCAAAAGGCTTCGAAGAAATTCGGAGCTTTTTTGTTTTAGATCCTATTTCTGCGCAATGTTTTTTCAGAATAATTTTTTCAAAACTTTGTTCAGTTAAACAGAAGAGCTCTATTTCATCTCCACTGCAATCTTCGCTGCCAGTCTTGCATTATTAATCACCAGCGCAATATTTGCTTCGAGACTTTCGCCATGTGTATGATCAGCGATGTATTTTAATAAGAACGGTGTAACTTCTTTACCGGTGATCTTTTGTTGTTCAGCTGCAGCCAATGCTTTCTGAATATGTACTTCCATAATATCGGCAGGTACCTCATCTGAAGCAGGGATGGGGTTTGCAATCAACACAGATCCGTTTAAACCTGCTAGCCATTTTGTTTTCAGCAGTTCTGCAATTTCTTTGGCTGTATCTAAACGAAGAGGTGAACATACTCCACTATTACGTGAATAAAAACTGGGGAATTCATCCTGGCCATATGTAATGACAGGAATTCCTTTTGTTTCCATATACTCCAGCGTTAAGGCAATATCTAAAATTGATTTTACTCCTGCTGATACAACGGCCACATTGGTTTGTGTCATTTCCGTTAAGTCCGCTGAAATATCCATGCTGTTTTCTGCGCCACGATGTACACCACCTGTTCCTCCTGTTGCAAAGATGCTGATACCGGCCATGGATGCAATCCGCATGGTTGATGCGACAGTTGTTGCACCGGGTAAGTTTTTACTGAGTACAAAAGGCATGTCACGCAGACTCACTTTCCATACATTTTTTCTTTACCAAAAAACTGAAGTTGATCTGCTGAAAGACCCACACAACATTTCCCATCTTTAATAGCAATGGTTGCAGGTACTGCTCCTTCTTTTCTTACAGCCTCCTCAACAGCCAATGCCGTTTCCACATTTTTGGGATAAGGCATGCCATGTGAAATAATGGTTGATTCCAATGCAACAATGGGCAATCCTTTCTGTATTGCATCTGCCACTTCGGGCTGTATGTTCAGTAAAGCATTCATTTAAGAAGGATAGTATTTCGAAACGAGTTGTAAAATTTCCTGCTGTGTACGGTGTGTAACAATTGAACCATTCACCTGTAATATTTCAGCTGAAAGTGTATGTGCCAGTTTTAAACATTCAATATCATCTTTGCCCAAATGTTTACCCAGCAGGTAACCTGATAATGAACCATCACCTGCACCGGTACAATCAACTACTTCAATGGATGGTGCATGCAGGTGTAAGCGGTGTTCTTTTGTATTTAATACTGAACCGTGTTTGCCATTGTGCAGCCATACATTTTCTACACCTTTCTGCATCAGCTCTTCTATCTGCTTATCAACAAAGGTTGCAGCTTCAGAACAGAGTACAGGTAATTCATCTTCATTGGGAGTAATGAGATGAAGCCCTTTTAAATTGATTCCGTTTAATTTTCTTGCAGGAGGAACAGAAACCGGTTCAATTACAAATGGAATTCCTGTTTCATTGCTGAATGAAAGCAACCACTCAACTGTATCGATATTAATATTCGCATCAGCCAGTAAATAAGATGCCGTGCTTAATAAATTTTTATGCTGTTCAAGATGAGCGGGAGTAATTAAGTGAATGGCAGAGTTGGTTAAGAAGGCAGAAAACAAAGATCCGTCAACACTTAATATGCCGGTGTATTTTCCCGAAAGACCTTCTTTTGTAATGGAAGCATCTAACTGCACACCTGCATTAGTGCAAACCTGCTTTAGCCAGTCGCCATCACTGTCGTTGCCAAATACGCTGATTAGTTGAACAGGAACATCGAGCAGGGCCAGCTGATGTGCAATGTTTCTTGCCACTCCTCCGGCAGTTTTGGTAACATTGGCTTCATTGGTAGTGGCAAGGAGCATTTCCCCCGAAGCGTGAAAAAGTTCATCTATTAAAGCAGCACCGATACAAACAACAGGTTTTGACATAGCGCAAATCTATGAAAGACAGGCAGTAAAGTTTTCAAAAACCTGTGGAAGAATTTTGGAAAAAGCTGCATGGCTTTTTTTACGCACAAAAGAGTCTGAATACAATGTGGATAGTTCGGGTTTTATAAATCTGCTGCTTTCTTTAATTTACATGCATTAACCTCAATACCTTAACATGACCGGCTTACCAGGAACAAATCTGAAGAATATCTACATCATCAATGGCGAATATTTCAGCCTTGAACAGTTATCTGCTGAGCAACAAAAGCAAATTGAAGAAAACGGCGACCGCCGTGCCTATTCTGCTTACAGGTCAACTCTCTTAGAAGCATACGGTGAAGATCTCGAAGCAAACATTTTTATCAATACCGACAGGGTGCCGCATGAATTAAAAGTGTTTGATAAAAACAACCAGGCATTAACAAGGGAGCGGAGACAGTTGCGGTAATAGTAAAGGTTTTTTCTCAAATTAAAACGTTTCTCAATTTCATCATTCTGCTATAAGTATGGCATACCTGCCACAGCCAGATCAATGGCGCAAAAAATCAACTCCGTGTTTATGCAAATGGTAAAGCCGGATGCAGTAAATTGTGCCGTTTAAAAATCAGCCGGGCCGGCTATGTTGTATTTGCCTGTTGCTTTTTTTAAGATTGTATTTAACATCGTTCTTCCATATTTAAAATAACGTGTATGAAATTCCGTAACATCACCGCTTTTGCATTCATCTTCAGTTTCAGTTTCAGTATCCTTTTTACAACTGTGTATGCACAGGACAATCAATTAACAAAAAAAGAAAAGAAAGAAGGCTGGCAATTATTGTTTGATGGAAAAACAACTGCCGGATGGAAAGGAGCATTCATTAATGACTTTCCTGCAAAAGGATGGAAAATTGAAGATGGCGTTTTAATGGTTGAGCCATCCAATGGCGGAGAGTCGACCAACGGTGGAGATATTGTAACACTGAAGGAGTATGATAATTTTGAATTAACTGTTGATTTTAAATTAACAGCAGGTGCCAACAGCGGCATCAAATATTTTGTTGATGCAAAGCAGGCAACTCCCACAAGCCCACGTTCTGCTTTTGGGTTAGAATTTCAGATACTGGATGATGTTAGACATCCTGATGCCAAGCTTGGAAAAAACGGTAACCGTACCATTTCTTCACTGTATGATTTGATTCCAGCCATCAGCAGCAAACCTTCCAAAGAAATTGGTGAATGCAACACAGCAAAAATTGTTTCAAACGGAAATCATGTTGAGCATTGGCTGAATGGTGTAATGGTTCTTACATACGAACGTGGCAGCGAAGCATTCAAAGCATTGGTGTCAGGCAGCAAGTATGCAACTATACCCGGCTTTGGTTTAAATGCCAAAGGACGCATTCTGTTGCAGGATCATGGCAATAAAGTATTTTTTAAAAATGTGAAAATCAAAGAAACAAAGTTTGTACCCGATACTCGCAACGGAAAATTGCTGAAAGAAATACCCGGTGTTGTATCCTATACATTCAGAAACAGTTTTTCAAAAGATGTTGCTGCAACACTCGACAGTATTAAATCAATGGGCATGGTGAATGTTGAATTTTCCAACCTGTTTGGAAGAACAGCAGCCGAAATAAAACAACTGCTCGATGCAAGGGGAATGCGCTGCACTTCTTTTGGTGTAAGCTATCCTGATTTGATGAGCAACACAGAGAAGGTTGCTGAAAATGCAAAAACACTGGGCGCTTCTTTTGTAAGAGTGGCCTGGATACCGCATGATAAAGTTCCCTTTACACTTGATATTGCTAAAAAAGCAGTTGATGATTTTAATACAGCCGGTAAATTCTTAAAAGAGAAGTATGGACTTACGTTCTGCTATCATAATCATGGCTATGAATTTCAGCCTTATGAAAACGGAACTTATTTTGATTATATCGTGGCAAATACCAATCCTGACTATGTAAGTTTTGAGATGGATATTTTATGGGTATTTCATCCGGGGAAAGATCCGGTGGAGCTGCTGAAAAAATATCCCACCCGTTTTAAACTGATGCATGTAAAAGATTTACGTAAAGGAGTGGCCCATGATTTTACAGGTGGTACTCCTGTGTACAATGATGTAGCATTAGGATCAGGGCAAATTGATATTGCGGCGGTGATAAAAACGGCAATAAAATATTCAGCTATTCAGTATTATTATATTGAAGATGAAAGCAACGATGTAAACATACAGGTGCCTGTAAGTTTAGCCATATTAAAGGCTCTTCAATAAAGAGCCTTTACATTCGTTCAATCGTCAATATTTAAACTTCATCAATTCTTAGCAGCAATGGAACATTAAAAACCAATGCTGTTGCCACCGTCAACAGGTAGTATTACCCCTGTAATATATTTGGCAGCATCACTAGCTAAAAACAAAGCGGCTTCTCCAATATCAACCGGCTGCCCCATGTGTCCCATTGGTGTTCTTCCAAACACTTTTGCTTTACGTTCGGGATCACTGTCTAACGCTTTTTCTGTCATGGCTGAATAAATAAAGCCCGGAGCAATTGCATTTACACGAATTCCTTTAGGCGATAATTCAACCGCCATTGCTCTTGTCATTCCATCAATGGCAGTTTTGCTTGCACTGTACGCAATTACTTTTGGCAGGCCGTATTGTGCGGCCATTGAACTGATGTTGATGATATTGCCCGAACCTCTTACCAGCATATGCTTTACCACTTCACGGCTCATGGAAAATACAGCTGTTACATTGGTAGTAATGATATTCTGAAACTCATCATCGGTTACTTCTGTAAATTCTTTTTTTCTGATTGATGCCTGCATTGTTTACCAAGATATCAATCCGGCCAAACTGTTTTAAAACACTGTCAACAAAAGCAGGAATGGATGATAAATTACTTACATCGCAGGTAACAGCATGGCAGTTTTCGCCCAGCTGTTCTTTGGCTTTGTTCAGTTTTTCTTTATCTCTTCCTGCAATGATTGTTATAATGCCATTCTGCAGAAATTTTTCAGCGATGGCATAGCCCAGGCCTGAACCACCACCTGTAACGATGGCTACTTTTCTTTCATTAGCTGTCATTTGTAAAATGTATTTATTGGTTGGTTATAAACTGAGGAATTAATGGCGAAGCCCGGCAGGCTGTTTGTTTCGTTTGTAAATATAGAAAGTCTGCGGTAGAACCATTTTTTTTCAGTGCGAACGATTGCTTAACCGGCATGGGTATGAAGTTAATTCTTAGCTTCGTAATACGCAAGGTCCCAAGGTGGAGACATTGGGAAAAAAAGGTGTAGACTTGCTGTGAAATAATTTTTTTCTTATGTATCGATATATTAATATTAGTGTTTTAATGTGCCTGGTCTTTAGCTCGTGTAACTACAAATTTATGGTAAGCAAAGACAGGGTCTACAATACAAGGGAGGGATATTTAGTTTTTTTTAACCGACAAAAAATATTTATTCCCAAAAAAGAGATTGATAAGAATGATCTTTTCAAGTCCAAATTTAAAAGAGCAGGTTACCTTGTTGAATTTGAGAAAGAAGAAAATGTTCTTTATCAAATTGCTAAAAAATATATAATCGATTACGAATATGTCAATGAAAATCGATCTGTTTTTGTACGAGATACTATTAGAGTTCTCCCTGTCAAGGTCGGGTCTATACCTTATAAATACAAGATCAAGAGAGGCAAAGAAGGAATTCTATCTATTCGATACAATAACACCTTATTCAAGGTCGCATATTTTAGTACAAACAATGAAGCAGTATGGTCTGTATCACCTTTACTTAGTGATGATATAAAAGAAGCATCTAGGTTTTATCAGTAAAACAAAAGGCGAGTTTTCTGTTGCCTCGGGGTCTGGCTTCCTAAATCTCTAGTCCTGGTATATCGAGTCTATTTCTGAGCAACGTCTCCGCCTCGGGACGTTGCGTCATCATCAGCACCATCTCCCATCATTACCGTTAAATCCATGTTCAATACTTCAGTATAGTCTGTTACTTCATAAACACCCTGCTCACAGTCTAAGTAAAACTTTGCAGAACTGTGTACATAATCAGCAGGGGTTTCACACAAGTTCCATTTCCCTTTGCATGGATTAGCAGGAATATAATCAAGTTTCTGTGTAATAAACTTAGCTGTTTCACAAATCTTCCAGTCAAACGACAGTTCCCAAACATCATGCTTTTTGTTTCTCTTCTTTCGTTCTGTTTCAACCGAGTTGCTCAGTTGATCAAGCAAATCTGTTTCATTTCTTTCTTCCAGTCTCCGGATAATTTCATAGGCCATGAAACGTTTGCCGTTACCGATGATTGTATTAATGGATTGAAACGTCTTTCTAAAACCAATAACAGCATGCACATGGTTTGGCATAATTACATAGCCGGTGATATAATGTCCTTTTGATTTTAAATGATTAAACCAGTTATATACAATATCAAATCCGTTTACCTTTTCAATCAGCGGTAACCAATTGGTACAGGTGAAAGTAATGGAGAAGATTCCATCACTAAACGGTATGTTTTGCTTTACGGGCATTGGGTATGAAGTTAATTCTTAGCTTCGTAATACGCAACGTCCCGAGGCGGAGACGTTGCTGAGAAACAACCTTTACTCTCCATTTCAATGTCATAGATTGTATATTTGTTACTCAAATTAATTTTATGGACGAACAGCAACAGGCAAACCCCAACCAGCTCAATATTGAAATAACAGAAGAAGTAGCTGAAGGATCATACGCCAACCTGGCCATTATTACACACAGTCATGCAGAGTTTGTAATTGATTTTGTAAACGTAATGCCCGGCACTCCCAAGAGCAAAGTAAAATCAAGAATCATTTTTACGCCGCAGCATGCCAAGCGTTTTTATGAAAGCGCTCACTGAAAATATCCAGCGGTTTGAACAGGCCAATGGCCCTATCCGTGACCTGGAAGATATTCAGATTCCCATGAGTTTTGGCGGGCCGACTGCGCAGGCTTAGAGGAGGAAGAAGAAGTAGGAGGTAGAAGTAAGATAGAGTTTGCACTTTCAAGACTCTGATTGCCTTTCTGTACAAAATTCAATTCATCAATCAATGGACCAGGTATTTTCTTATCAGCATTTAGTTTCGTTTACACAGAATGTATTTCTTGCGATGGGTTGCAGTGAAACAGATGCTGAAACAGCAACGAAGGCTTTGCTTTCTGCTGATGTGCGTGGAATAGATTCCCATGGAGTTGCAAGACTCAGTGGTTATGTACGTTTGTGGGAGGCAGGTCGCATCAATACAAAACCGCATATTCATATCATTCATGAAACGCCTTCAACTGCCGTGGTTGATGGTGACAAAGGTTTGGGTTTGGTAGTTGCTCCCTTTGCCATGCATGTTGCTATTGGTAAAGCAAAGAATGTTGGCAGCGGATGGGTGAGTGTACAGAACAGTAATCATTTTGGTATTGCCGGTTATCATGCTATGATGGCTTTACAGCATGATATGATTGGTATGGCGATGACGAATGCATCGGCATTGGTTGCTCCCACATTTTCAAACGAACGCATGCTGGGAACAAACCCTATTGCAGTTGCAGTGCCTGCAGGAACTGAACCTGCTTTTGTTGCAGACATGGCAACAACTACTGCAGCCAATGGTAAACTGGAAATTCTGCAACGGAAAAATATGAAAGCACCGGAAGGATGGATCCAGGATGCAGATGGTCATTCAACAACAGATGCACATGCTTTAAAAAACAAAGGTGCCTTGCTGCCTTTGGGAAGTGATAAAGAACATGGAAGTCATAAAGGATATGCATTGGGTTCGATTGTAGATATTTTTTCTGCTGTGTTGAGTGGTGCCAATTACGGTCCGTGGGTGCCGCCGTTTCCTGCTTATGTGCCCATGCCGGAGAATCAGCCGGGTAAAGGATTGGGACATTTTTTAGGAGCCATGCGGATTGATGCGTTCCGGAAATCAGAAGATTTTAAGAAAGATATGGATCAATGGATCCAGCGATTCAGGGCTGCAAAGACGATTGAAGGTTATGAAAAAGTATTGATCCCCGGCGACCCTGAACGGGAGTTTGAAGCAATAAGGATGAAGGAAGGAATTCCTTTATTGCAAACGGTTGTTCAAGATTTGACAGAAGTTGGACGGAAATTCAATCTCAATCTTTAATTTCGCCGTCCGGTTGCGATGGACCTGTTTACAGTTGCGTATCTGCAGCAATGATGAAGCCTGTTTGTTTTGAGACGGACAAACAGCGATTACACAATGCAAGATGGCTGGGGGGAAGATGAAGGAGATTCGTCTGTACAACTATGTAAATAAGATTTGCCACAAAGACTCAAAGACAGAAAGGACGCAAAGTCTTTAGAGTTACTTAGAGCCTTCGTGTCTTGGTGGCAATAAAATTTATTAGTAAGTTGATAACAAAAAAAAAACAGAAAGAGATGAAAGTGATGAAGTTTGGCGGCACCTCGGTAGGTAAGCCTGAAAGAATGCATGATGTGGCAGCATTGGTTACACGTGATGAAGAGGCAAAGATTGTTGTGTTAAGTGCACTGAGCGGAACAACCAATACACTGGTTGAAATTGGTTCTGCATTGGCGAATGGGTAAAAGGCTTCTGCCAAGGAACATATTGATAAACTGAATGCACATTATCAACACTTCATCAGCAACCTGCTGAGTACACAGGAAGCGCAGGATAAATGCCGTGCCATTATTGCCGAGCATTTTGAATTCTTAAATATCATTCTGAAAATTTCTTTCAATGAAGCATTGAATAAAGATATTCTTGCACAGGGCGAACTGATGAGCACCAAAATGTTCAGCTGTTACCTGGAAGAAAAAGGAATTGATCATTTGTTATTACCTGCTCTTGATTTCATGACCATTGACAGTTATGAAGAACCGCAGATTGGCAGTATTAAAGTAAAGCTGAGCCAGATATTGAATCAGCATAAAGACAAAAAGATCTTTATTACACAGGGATACATCAGCCGCAATGCAAGAGGTGAGGTTGATAATTTAAAACGTGGCGGAAGTGATTACAGTGCTTCACTGATTGCTGCTGCTATCAACGCAACTGTTTGTGAAATATGGACAGATATTGACGGCATGCACAACAATGATCCACGTATTGTAAAAAAGACAGTTGCCATTGAGCAATTGAGTTTTGATGAAGCAGCTGAGCTGGCTTACTTCGGTGCAAAAATTCTGCATCCTGCTTCTATCTGGCCGGCACAGATGTATAAAATTCCTGTGCGCTTATTAAATACCATGCAGCCCGAAGCAAAGGGAACATTGATCACCGAAGAGGCAGGAAGTGTTGGTGTAAAAGCTGTGGCAGCAAAAGACGGCATCACTGCTATTAAAATAAAAAGCAGCCGCATGTTACTTGCTTATGGTTTCCTGCGCAAAGTGTTTGAAGTGTTTGAAAAGTACCGCACTTCGATTTATATGATCACAACTTCTGAAGTGGCTGTTTCATTAACGATTGATAATGATTCATCGTTACCGGACATTATTAAAGAACTGGAACCATTTGGCACTGTTGAGCTGGATAAGAACCAGGCCATTGTAAGTATTGTGGGAAATGAAATCGGACAGACAGAACATATACTCCAAAAATTATTTGAGAGCATTGCTGATATTCCGGTACGGATGGTGAGTTATGGCGGCAGTCCGCATAACGTTTCCTTACTGGTTCCTGCATCGTACAAAACACAAACATTGCAGGTGCTGAACAAAGGCATATTCGGATTGGATTAAGACGCAGAAATTAACAACTGCTAAACAACAGCAGTTGTATCTTCAAACAAAAACAAGTTGCAAAAAACTGTACTCTTTCTTGCACTGCTGTTTTCACTTCAACTCCATGCCCAGAAAATTGAGGGCGTTTGGGAAGGAACCCTGATTATAAGAGGCGATGTGAAAACCACCATGACACAAAAGTAAGCTATGCAATTTCGGATATGGCCCAGGATGAAATTTCCGGTTATGTGAATGACCTGTATGAAGAGTATGAGTCGTCGGGAGTTTTACTTGCAGTTGAAGACCGTCTCCCCAAAAAAATACTTGAACTCCCGGTTGACAGTTCGGATGTAATTGTTGAGTTTTCAACCATTGACTCCAGCATGCATGATTCCATTTCCGTTTATATCAACGGAAATTTTATTGCTGAAGTGCATGACCTGGCAAGGAAGCCACTCCGCTTACGGTTAAAGGAATTGGGTCCTGGAACAAATGATTTGCTTGTGGTGAGTGCATCCATGGTTCAGCCAAAGCTGAATATTCAAATGGAAATTATTTACCAGGAGAATTGAATGCCTATACCAATACAACCTGGCTTTGCAAGCAGTTCCCTTGTATTATTTAACCGGAAAGAGTAGCGACAACGGGACACATTTTCTACTACCTTTGCCCGGTTTACTAACGATCGTTTAAACCCAATTCCTATGACTTCGTTTGAGAATACCGCAAATGCGTTTGAGTACAAAGACAATAAGCAGTTAAAAAAGCCAATTTCCTTTTCACCTCGATGGGTTACAGCTGGCTGGTTCATATAGGCACAAAAATTACTCCATGGGCCATCAGGGCCGGGCTTCCTGTAAAAGGATTGATCCGCAAAACCATTTTTGAACAGTTTATCGGCGGCGAAACGCTGGAAGAAACATCTGCAGCAGTAAATAAACTGGCAAAGTTAAATGTACAGGTAATTCTTGATTATGGTGTGGAAGGTGGTGATTATGGTGAAGATGAAAAAGACCGCTCCTGCGATCAGTTTATAAAAGTGGTGGAGTATGCAGCCACACAGCCGAATATCCCCTTCATCAGTATTAAAGTAACCGGTATTGCCCGTTTTGCTTTGCTGGAAAAAATGGATGAGCTGATGCAAAAAGCGGAAGGCACTTTAGTGAAACGCTACGAACAAACTCTTGAAAAGTTGAGCACAGAAGAGCGACAGGAATGGCAGCGTATCTGCAACCGTATGGAACGCATCTGTTCACTTGCTGCTGCAAAAAAAGTAAGTGTTACGGTTGATGCGGAAGAAACTTATATCCAGGACCCCATTGATGCGCTGATCACTTTAATGATGGATCAGTACAATAAAACAGAACCGATTATTTACAATACCGCCCAGCTTTACCGGCACGACCGTTTGCAGTTTATTCATGACTGTTACCAGGCCGCTGAACAGCGTGGTTTTATCTTCGGTATAAAACTGGTTCGTGGTGCATACATGGAAAGGGAAAGGGCACGTGCAGCTGAAAGAGGTTATCCATCACCTATTCAACCCGATAAGGAGAGCACCGACAGTGATTATGACCGTTCCGTTGAATTCTGTATTGAACATATCGACCGTGTTGCATGTATTGTTGCATCGCATAACGAACAGAGCAATGCGCTGGGTGCGGAACTGCTGCACACAAAAGGATTGCCGCATAATCACAAACATGTTCACTTCAGCCAGCTATATGGCATGAGCGATCATATTACTTTCAATCTCGCAAAAGATGGTTATTCAGTGAGTAAATATCTTCCGTTTGGCCCCATGAAAGATGTGGTGCCTTATTTGATGCGGAGAGCTGAAGAGAACAGCTCAATGAACGGACAAATGGGAAGGGAGCTGGCGTTGATTAAAAAAGAGATAGCGAGAAGCTCAACTAGGGGTGTAATCTTCCACATCTTGCTCACAGCATCCCTAAAAACAGTCACTTGTTCATTGGTGAAATATTCGAATGTATAAGACTTGCAGCCATGCAGCAATACCATACTTTACTTCAGCATATTTTAGATACAGGCGTTGAAAAAACCGACCGTACAGGAACCGGTACAAAAAGTGTGTTTGGTTACCAGATGCGGTTTGATCTCAGCAAAGGATTCCCCATGGTTACCACCAAGAAAGTACATCTCAAGTATTCTTCATGAAGTGCTCTGGTTTCTGAAAGGTGAAACCAATATTGCTTATCTCAAAGAAAATGGTGTCAGCATTTGGGACGAATGGGCCGATGAAAATGGTGAACTCGGTCCGGTGTATGGTAAACAATGGAGAAGCTGGGAAGGAGCTAATGGCGTTGTGGTTGACCAGGTGAAAGATTTGATTGAGCAGATCAAAAAGAATCCCGACAGCCGTCGTTTAATCATCAGTGCATGGAATGTAGCCGATCTTCCAAAGATGGCGTTGATGCCCTGTCATACAATTTTTCAGTTTTATGTTGCTGATGGAAAACTAAGTTGTCAGTTGTACCAGCGCAGTGCAGATGTATTTCTTGGCGTTCCGTTTAATATCGCTTCTTATGCATTGCTGACGATGATGATTGCGCAGGTTTGTGATTTACAGTTAGGTGATTTTGTACATACGTTTGGTGATGTACATATTTACAGCAATCATATGGAACAGGTGAAGCTGCAATTGAGCAGAGATTTCTTTCCGCTGGCAACAATGAAAATCAATCCTGCTGTTAAAGATATTTTTGAATTTAAGTTTGAAGATTTCACGTTGGAGAATTACCAGAGCCATCCGGGAATTAAAGCACCGGTTGCGGTGTGAGAAATCACAAATGAAAAATGAAGAATAAGGAATGAAGAAGTGAAAGACAGCACTCTGCTAAACCTAAAAACACTTCATATGGATAGTCAAAACAAATTTGATCTTGAAGACAGGCTAGTTGATTTTGCCTGTATGTGTCTGAATGTTTGTGACTTGTTACCAAGCTCAAGGACAGGACAAAACCTGGAACATCAGTTGTCAAAAAGCGGAACAGCATCAGCCCTTATTTACGGAGAAGCGCAGGGAGCTGAATCAAGAGCTGACTTTTTGCATAAAATGAAAATGTGTTTAAAGGAAATAAAGGAGACCAGGATCAATCTTAAAATAATCATGAGAAAGCCGGTTTTAGTTCATGAAAAGGTTGACATTGCATTTACAGAAGTAAATCAGCTGATGGCTATTTTCCTGAAAAGCATTGAAACAGCTCAGCAAAATGATGAAAGAAGAAGGAAGTGAAACAGCTGAGCCACTTATTCATTCTTCATTTTTGATTTCTTATTTTTAATTATGGCCATTATATCTCTCATAGTAGCAGCTTCCTCCAACAACGCCATCGGCAGAAATAACCAACTGCTCTGGCATTTGCCCATTGATCTGAAATTTTTTAAAAATACCACCTGGGCCATGCCGGTGATCATGGGAAGAAAAACATTTGAATCTGTTGGTGGCAAACCATTGACCGGGCGGACAAATATTATTGTATCAAGACAGGCTGATTTAAAATCTGAACATGATAATGTATGGTTTGCCGTTTCACTGGAAGATGCTGTTGAGCAGGCAAAGAAGTTAGAGACGAAAGAAATATTTATTGCAGGAGGTTCGCAGATATATCAGCAGGCAATGGCAATTGCCAACCGTATTTATTTAACAAGGGTACATGCTCATATTGAAGCAGATGCTTTTTCCCTGAATTTAATGTGGAAGAATGGAAGCTTACACAGAATAACGATTTTGCTGATGAAAAACATGCGTATTCATTTTCAATTCAGCAATGGGATAAGATAGTAGAGAAATGATGAATAGAAAATGTAAAATGGAAAAGTTGAACCCTACCATCACTTCCTTATTTCTAATTCTTTATTTCTAATTTTTCATTTCAATGTATTCTCCTTATCAGCTTGCCACAAAATACTTCAGGTATTATTTCACCGCATCCAACGGGAAAGGGCATGGTATTCATTCGCCATTTGTATTTGAGCTGGTAACTAAAGTGCTGAATGATAAAAATCAATATGCAGATTACGAACCAATAGAATTACTCAGGAAAAAATTACTGCAGAATAAAACTGTTCTCCGGATTGAAGATTTCGGAGCAGGATCAACAAAGGGTTTAAGCAAACAAAGAACTGTACAGCAAATTGCAGAAAGTTCCTTAAAGAAACCAAAATATGCCCAACTGTTATACCGGCTGGTAAAATACTTTCAACCACAGCAAATTCTTGAACTGGGTACTTCACTGGGAATCACCACTGCTTATTTGGCTTCTGCAAATAAAGATGCCGGGGTAATAACGATGGAGGGCTCCGCTGCGATTACGTTCACAGCAGAATAATTTCCAGGATCTGCAATTAAACAACATAAAGATTGTTACCGGTAATTTTGATGATACACTAAAGTCTGCCATCAACCAACTGCCAGCGGTCAACTTTGTATTTGTTGACGGCAATCACCGCAAAGAACCAACGCTGAATTATTTTCAGCAACTGCTTGGAAAATCAACCGAGTCAACTGTATTTGTTTTCGATGATATTCACTGGAGCAAGGAAATGGAAGAAGCATGGGAAGTAATCAAGCAACATTCCTCCGTAACATTAACCATTGATCTGTTTTTTATCGGACTGGTTTTTTTCAGGAAGGAACAGTTGGAGAAAGAGCATTTTGTAATAAGATTTTAATATCTTGAAATGAAGTATAGAAAAAGTTTAATTAAACTGGGCGTTATAGTTTTTAATTATCCTTTTATAAGGATTGTTTTGTTTTTATACCTGGATCAGGATCAGAGCGTTTAGAAAGTTATTCCTGAAAAGATAATCAGGCCATTTATCTTTACTGTTCAAACAAAGGCTATTTTAATTTGTACATTCATTACAATGGTTACGTTGATTATCTATTTTATTTTACGACGCCGTTATATTAATGTTTTGTATTCCAGGATTCACATCTGGCTTACTTTTACTTCTTTGATAATAATTCCTTTTCTTTCTCCGGTTTTTCAAATTAGTACTCCAAACGGTACTGGAGTCTGACACCATCAGAATTGGCAAAGTAATTGTTTTACCCTTTCTCATTAATTTCATCTCTGTTTCGTATTTATAATTGCTTTCATTTTTTTTATTCTTACAGTTGTAAAAAGCTCAAATTCGTCAAGAAAACCCTTGCTAACAGATCAATCTACCGGTTTCCTTAACGAATTTGCAGATCAGTCCTAAACCTGATGAATAACAGCCCAAAAACTGAAGAGAATCACTACTCCCCTTATCAGCCCTTTGCAAAAAATCAATATCTTCATGCAATTACAAATCATTTTTTTTCTTAATCCTGATTTATTATGACGATTGGTGTTTTAAAGGAACCGGCCCATGAAACAAGAGTGTCGCTTATTGCAGAATCAGTAGCGGCTCTTACAAAAAAAGGAATCACCCTGGTTATTGAAAGCGGAGCGGGGGAGCAGGCTTTCTGCAGTAATGCTGCCTATGAACAGGCCGGTGCACAAATCAAAACACGGCAGGAAGTGATCAATAGTGCGGATATTCTTTTAACCATCCATGCACCAACTCCTTCAGAAATTGAACAGATCTCATCGAAAATCCTCATCGGTGTTTATCAACCGTTGATTTATGCAGACGTAATGAAAGACTGGGCAGCCAAAGGGGTTACTTCTTTTTCATTGGATATGCTACCACGCACAACCCGTGCACAGGCAATGGATGTACTGAGTTCGCAGGCAAATATTGCGGGCTATAAAGCAGTACTGATGGCTGCGAATTCTTATGCTAGATATTTCCCCATGTTTATGACTGCTGCAGGAAGTATTAAACCTGCAAAGGTTTTGATCCTTGGTGCAGGTGTTGCAGGATTGCAGGCCATTGCTACAGCCAAACGTTTGGGTGCTGTTGTGGAAGTATTTGATACAAGACCTGCGGTGAAAGAAGAAGTGATGAGCCTCGGTGCAAAATTTGTTGAAGTGGAAGGCGCTGCAGATGCCAGTAAAGCAGGAGGCTATGCGGTTGAACAAACAGAAGAATACAAACAAAAGCAACAGCAAAGAATTTCAGAGAGTGTTGCAAAAGCTGATATCATTATTACAACTGCACAGATTCCAGGTAAAAAAGCACCTATCCTGATTACAGAAGAAATGCTTCAGTTGATGCAGGCAGGTTCAATCATCATAGATCTTGCTGCTGCTACCGGTGGCAACACACCCTTTACAAAAAACAATGAAACAGTTGTAATGAATGGAGTAAGTATAATCGGTAATTCAAACCTGCAGGCAACCATGCCTTCAGATGCAAGTAAATTATATGGAAAGAACGTACTCAATTTTTTACAGCTCATCATCAGCAAAGAAGGTCAGTTGAATTTGAACTGGGAAGATGACCTGGTGAAAGGAAGCTGCATTACACATAACAACGAAATTGTAAACGAACGTTTAAAATAATATTATGGAGTCATTTTTAAACTGGATTACAGAAAATCAGCAAATCATTTATATCGTTGTCCTCATGATTTTTGTGGGCATTGAAGTAATTGGTCATGTGCCCAGCGTATTGCACACACCGCTGATGAGTGGTGCCAATGCCATACATGGAGTGGTGATCATTGGAGCAATCATCGTTATGGGAAAGGCTGAAAGTGATAATTACCTGGCACTTAGTTTGGGTTTCCTTGCCGTGATACTGGGAACGCTGAATGTGGTGGGCGGCTTTGTTGTGACCGACAGAATGCTTGAAATGTTTAAGAAGAAGAAAAAGTAATACACATGAAATTTATGGAACTTAATATACTTACGCTTTGTTATCTCATTGCATCAGTAACATTTATTCTTGGACTGAAGATGCTTTCCAACCCTGCGAAAGCAAGAACGGGAAATCTTGTTGCTGCAGCAGGTATGACCATCGCCATTATCGGTACCATTTTTCTTTATACCGATGAAACAGGAAACAAACTGCATAACTACATCTGGATTTTCAGTGGTATCCTTATTGGTGCTGTGGTAGGTACAATGGCGGCAAAAAAGTAAAGATGACAGCCATGCCGGAAATGGTGAGTCTGTTCAATGGTATGGGTGGTGCATCAGCAGCATTAATTTCAGCAGCAGAATTTTATCATAGTTATTTACTGCATAAAGAAGCAGGCGCAACTCCTTTTTCAGAAATTGTGCCTGTTGGTTTTTACATTACCATAGTGGCAGGCGCAATCATTGGTACGGTTTCTTATACAGGAAGTATCATTGCATGGGGTAAATTAAATGGACGGGTAAAAGATTTTTCATTTAAGGGACAGCATATTGTTAATATGATCGTGCTGGTTTTAGTTCTGGCATCAGCAGTGATTGCTTACCGTTCAGATATTGAAAATATTTTTGTCCCCTTTCTTTTAATTGGATTGTTTGCATTTATATACGGAGTTCTTTTGTACTTCCCATTGGCGGGGCCGATATGCCAGTGGTGATTTCTTTGCTGAACTCATTCACCGGTGTTGCCGCAGCATGTGGCGGTTTCCTCTATGATAATAAAGCAATGCTCACAGGCGGTATTCTTGTTGGTGCAGCGGGTACATTACTGACTATTTTAATGTGCAAGGCAATGAACCGTTCTCTTGCCAATGTATTGATCGGATCATTTGGCGGTGGTGGAAAAACTGCAGCAGCAGGTAAAACATCACAGGGCAGTTACAAAGAAATTTCATTGAGTGATACGGCGGTTGTGATGAGTTATGCCGGTAAAGTATTTATTGTTCCCGGTTACGGACTGGCTGTTGCACAGGCACAGCATGTATGTCATGAGCTTGAAAAAATTCTTGAAAGCAAAGGTGTGGAAGTAAAATATGCTATTCATCCTGTTGCCGGACGTATGCCTGGTCATATGAATGTGCTGTTGGCAGAAGCAGATGTTCCTTATGAAAAACTGCTTGAAATGGAACAGGCCAATGAAGAATTTTCATCAACAGATGTTGTATTGATATTAGGGGCGAATGATGTGGTTAACCCCGCCGCAAAAAGCGATCCTGCTTCACCCATCTATGGTATGCCGATACTGGATGTGGAACTGGCGAAAACCGTGATTGTAAACAAACGGAGTATGAAGCCGGGCTATGCAGGTATTGAAAATGATTTATTCTTCAGGCCAAAAACTTCTATGCTCTTTGGTGATGCTAAAAAAGTTTTGCAGGATTTAATTACAGAGATAAAGAGTTTATAGTTTGTAATTTTACAGCATGCAGCTTCCCTTATCATTACTACATTCTATCAAACATACAAAGGGTTTTGATCAAGCTGCATTTGAAGAAGTGCATGCAAGCGGTGAACAGGTAACTTCTGTACGCAAAAATCCGTTGAAGCAATACATCTCGACTTCGCTCGATGTATCACAGGAACACCCTTCGACTCCCGCTATCATCGGGACAGGTTCGCTCAGGGTTCCCTGGTCATCAAATGGTATTTATCTCAGCGAACGCCCATCCTTTACACTTGATCCATTATTTCATGCAGGCACTTATTACGTGCAGGAAGCAAGCAGTATTTTTTGGAGCAGGCGATGAAACAATCCGTTGATCTTTCGCAGCCATTGCTGGTACTTGATCTTTGTGCAGCTCCCGGTGGTAAATCAACTTTGCTGCAATCCATCATCAGCAAAGAAAGTTTACTGGTGAGTAATGAAGTGATTCATTCAAGGGTAAATATTCTTAAAGAAAATCTAATCAAGTGGGGTAGCAGCAATGTAGTTGTAACCAACAATGACCCCAAAGAGTTTTCAAAACTGAAAGGTTTGTTTGATGTGGCAGTAATTGATGCACCCTGCAGTGGCAGTGGTTTGTTTCGCCGTGATCCGGAAGCCATCAAGGAATGGAGCGAAGATAATGTGCAGCTCTGCAGTCAGCGGCAGCAAAGGATCATTGCAGATGTATGGGATTGTTTAAAAGAAGATGGGGTATTGATCTATTCCACCTGCTCATATTCCTCAGAAGAAGATGAGGAGATACTGGATTGGTTAAGCAAAGAGTTTAATGTTGAAAGTTTACGATTGAACGTTGATGAAGGCTGGAGTATTGATGAAACGCAATCATCACAGGGAGCTTATGGTTATCGCTTCTGGCCATACAAAGTAAAAGGCGAAGGTTTTTTATTGCTGCATTCAGAAAGAAGGAAGATGCTGATACGGTAAGAATAAAAATCAAAACAACACAGACGCCATCCAAAAATGATATGGCCATTGCATCCAACTGGCTACAGTCAACAGAAGATTTATCATTCATCTTACAGGGGCAAAATATTGCAGTCGTTCCCGCTCAATGGAATGAGACTATTCAATACCTGATGCAGGAACTGAAAGTGCGCTATGCAGGAGTAGAGCTGGGTACTATTGCCAAGAACGATTTGATTCCTGAACATGCACTGGCTTTATCAACTGTCATCCCCATGCTTTTGTTTCCCACTTGAGTATTTTGTTTTTGTATTTATTTTCCTGCAGCCAATTTTCTGCACGGTGGATGAGATCGAAAATGTGTTTGGTCTTTGGAGATTCTTCGAGGTTTGTTTTACATTTTTTTGCCTTCACCCAGCCAATTGCATTTCTGCTGTCGCTGTAAATGGGCATGGTATCCATTGCGTGTTTTTTGCAATAGCCCAGTGCATGTACAATAGCTAAGAACTCGCCGATATTATTGGTGCCATGTGCCAGCGGCCCCATATGAAAAATGCGTGAATTGGTTTTGTACATGATGCCCTGGTACTCCATGTCTTTCTGCACACTGTTCCAGGCTGCATCTACAATAATGCTGTCGTGAATAGGCGAACCAACAGCAGAATGATCTTTTACAGAAACCTCTTTGTCTTTTTTGTAAATATGTTTGGCAAAATGTTCTTTATAAGCAAGCTCAGCTTCCATCATACTGGAAAATGACTTGTAAGCTGCACCGGCAAAGCCTTCCACCTGCTGCTTACAATCGTTCCAGCTGGTATAAATACCCGGCTCTTTCCCTTTCCAGACAACGTAGTATTTAGGTTTTACCTTACTCATGAGGCTGCAATGTTAGTAAAAGAATCGTTAAGGTTTTCTTTGGTACGATTCTTTCTGAGAATTATGCATCTTTGCGCAGTAAATTACATTCGTCATGAAGAGAGCCTTTTATTTATTTTTTGCTTTATTTACCTGTTTCAGTGCATTTGCCCAAACAACCCCTTTGCTGGTGCAACTGGATAATAACACGCCGTACCTCACACATACCGTTGGAGCCAAAGAAAATTATTACAGCATCGGACGTATCTACAATATCAGCCCAAGAGTTTATGCGCCTTATAATGGATTGGAATTAACAGTGCCGATGAGTATCGGGCAGCGGATAAAAATTCCGTTGAATGAAATTAATTTCTGGCAAAACGGAACAAGAAAAGAAAATGAAACGGTTGTTCCTGTTTATCATGTAGTGAAACAAGGCGAATCATTGACTAAGATTAGCCAGCTGTTTAAAACTGATAATGCTTCTGTAAAATCATGGAATAATTTAGGCAGTGATGCAGTAAGTGTTGGAAGTAAAGTGATCATCGGGTTTTTGAAAGTAGATAAAACATTATCACCACTTGCAGCGCAGGGAATGAATGTACGCAGCGAACCAAACATTGTTAAGCAGGAACCGAAAAAACAGGAACCTGTTGTAAAGAAGGAAGAAGTGAAACCTGAACCTGTGATTAAAAAGGAAGGGTCAAAGGTTGAACCACCGGTTGTGCAAAAACCTGTTGTTGAAGTAAAGAGAGAAGAACCAAAGATGGAAGTATCAACTGTGAATTATTCAGGCAATGGGTTTTTCAGAGATGAATTCAATAAACAGACAAATAATGGAAAACGTGTAAGTGCCAACAGTGGTGCCGGTTCAGTTTTCAAAAGTACCAGTGGCTGGAGCGATGGAAAATATTATATCCTGATGGACAATGTGGAGAAGGGAACAATTGTGCTGATCAAAAACCCTTCTAACGGAAAAGCTATCTATGCTAAAGTATTGGGTGGTGTGGAAGAAACAAGTCCCGGCAGTGGATTGCTGTTCAGGATCAGTAATGCAGCTGCTTCGCAATTAGGGATCAGTGCCGAGAAGTTTAATGCAGAGTTGGCTTGGGGGAAATAGGAGCTAAGAGTTCAAAGAAGTGTAAAGAGATAAAAGACTTGTTCGCAATTTTACCGTTGATTAATGCAGAAAACTTTAAACTTTAGCAAGGACTATATTGTCGATAAAACTATTGAAGAAACCTTTTCTCACTTCGATGAAGTAATCTCAGCACCTTTCAATAATTCCAAGTTTTTAATGTTTGGAAATTTCTCTTCTAGTGACCCACCGCAGTTTATATTAATGACAAAGTGGTTTTCAATTGGGCGGCCTTTGCTTCCAGAAGTAGCTTCAACTAAGCTAATCACAACTCTCCATAAGGATGGGAATAAAACGAGGATTACGGTATCAACAAAAACCAACTTTTCTTTTATAGCCACTCTATTCATATTGAGCGGACTCTTTTTTATTACAATTTTTACTGTAAGTAAAATTACAGATATTAAAAGCCCACTAATTTGCTTGCTGCTTTTTGGTTTAACAATCGTTGTCGATAGGATTGTAAAGAAATTAGTTATTGCAGGATTTGAAAACGATTTAAAATTAATCAGGTAGTATAGCCGGGAGTTCGATAAAATTTACTTTTAACTAAACCGATACCCTCTCAAAAAATCTTCAATCAGCATTTTCTTTTTTCCTTCGAGTTGAATTTCGAGCAGATGCACATAGCCATCACTGCAGGCGAATTTTAAAAATGTTTTTCCATCCGTTACAAATTCAGCAGGGAGCCTTTGTGTGGTGATCTCTTTTTTACTTCTGTAGATCTTCAGCATCTTATCATGCAATGTCGTAAATGCCCCGGGAAAAGGAGAGAGGCCACGGATAAGATTATGTACTTCCTCCACTGTTTTGCTGAAATCAATTTTGCAAGTTTCTGTGAATATTTTCGGTGCATGTTTTAATACTGCCGACTCACTACTCACGACTGACGATTGTATTTTCTCAACAAGTGTTTTATTCATCAAACCTTCAACTGTTTTTACCAGCAGCTTTGCTCCCACTTCTTTCATATGGTCGTGTACTTCACCGGTTGTATCATCTTCACCAATGGGAAATGATTCCTGCAACAGAATATCACCCGTGTCAATTTCGTGTTTTAGTTTGAACGTGGTAACACCTGTTTCTTTTTCTCCATTGATCACTGCCCAGTTAATTGGTGCTGCACCACGGTACTGCGGCAACAGGCTTCCATGCACGTTCACTGTTCCAAGCGGGGGCATATTCCAAACAGCTTCAGGTAACATACGGAAAGCAACAACAATTTGCAGATCGGCTTTTAGTGATTTTAATTCTGCTATAAACTCAGGATTCTTTAATTTCTCCGGTTGAAGAATATGCAGTTTGTGTTCAACGGCATATTTCTTAACGGCACTTTCATTCATCTTCATACCACGGCCGGCCGGTTTATCCGGTGCTGTTACAACTCCAACGATGTTATAACCTGCTTTCACCAAAGCATCCAAAGAGGCAACAGCAAACTCAGGAGTTCCCATAAATATTATCCGCAGCGATTGATTCTTTTCCATTGCTGCGAAGGTAGTAAACAGGCTGATAAGAGTTAGTTTTCATGCAAAGCCGCAAAGAAATGCTGAGAATATGCCATGATTAGCATGAAATCTTTGATAACCACAGCTGCCAAATAAAATTTATCTTCGCTCAAACCCCATGAAACAAAACAAACGATTGCTCGCCCTGACCATTTAAACTAAATAACCAGCATGGCTATAAGGGTAGCAATACGGCACAAGACAATTTATTCTTACGACAGGTTAGTTGCTTTGTCACCGCATGTATTTCGTCTGCGGCCTGCAGTACATTCCAGAACTCCTATTGAATCTTATTCTTTTAAGGTAGAACCCAAAGATCATTTTATTAACTGGCAGCAGGATCCCTTTGGTAATTACCAGGCACGTGTGGTATTTCCTGAAAAAGCTACCCAGCTAAAAATTGAAGTTGAAGTAATTGCCAATATGGTAAGCATCAACCCTTTCGATTTTTTTGTAGAAGAGTATGCAGAAAATTTTCCGTTTACTTACCAGGGCGAATTGCCTAAAGAACTTATTCCTTATTTAGAAATAAAAGAGCGTGGCCCGAGGCTGATGCAGTTGTTAAGCGAAATTGATACAAGCAAAAAGACCATCAATGATTTTTTGGTGTACCTCAATCAAAAATTAAATAAACTCATTAACTATTCCATTCGCATGGAAGTAGGTGTGCAAACCTGCGAAGAAACCCTAGAAAAAAAATTAGGCTCCTGTCGTGATACAGCATGGCTGTTTGTACAGCTGCTTCGCCATTTAGGATTGGCATCCCGTTTTGTATCAGGTTATTTGGTGCAGCTATCTGCCGATGAAAAATCACTGGATGGTCCATCAGGCCCCGAAAATGATTTTACCGATTTACATGCATGGGTAGAAGTATATATTCCCGGTGCTGGATGGATTGGGTTGGATGCAACCTCCGGATTGTTTGCCGGTGAAGGACATATACCACTGGCATGCACACCCGATTATGCAAGTGCTGCACCTGTTGTTGGCGCTACTGATAAATGCGAAGTAAGTTTTGAATTTGAAAATTCAGTAACAAGAATTTATGAAGATCCAAGAGTAACCAAACCATTTACTGAACAGCAGTGGCTGCAGATAAATGCAATTGGCGAACAGGTGGATGAAGATTTAACAGCTGGTGATGTGCGCATGACGATGGGTGGTGAGCCTACTTTTGTTTCTATTGATGATATGGAATCGGCACAATGGAATACGGCTGCCGATGGAAAAGAGAAAAGAGAATTATCACATGATCTTATTTTCAGATTAAGAGAAAAATTTGGCCCGGGTGGATTGATTCATTACGGTCAGGGCAAATGGTATCCCGGCGAACCATTACCAAGATGGCAATACGGATTGTTCTGGCGCAAAGATGGTTTTCCAGTTTGGAAAAATCTTGATTTGATTGCTCATGAAAAAACAAAAAGAAATATACCATCAAAGATGCCGAAGCATTTACACAGGAACTGGCCCGGCACTTAGCAGTAAGTTTGGATAATATCAGTCCGGCTTACGAAGATGTATTTTATTTTTTATGGACGGAAGGGAAAACTCCGGCTAATGTTGATCCGTTAAAAGCAAATTTAAAAGATCCATTAGAGCGGCGCACTTTAGCACAACTGCTTAACCAGGGACTTGATGAACCTGTTGGCTATGTAATACCGCTGCGCTGGAATTACTGGGATGATAAATGGTTGAGCTGTAAATGGGTGTTTAACAGGGAACATTTGTTTTTAATACCCGGTAATTCTCCTGTCGGTTTACGCTTACCGTTAGAGTCGCTGCCGGTAATACCCACAGCCCGTGTGCCGCATAAAGTAGAACGCAGTTTGTTTGAAGAACTGCCCGAGCTGGAAGATTTTCATAAAGCCATATTATGGCGTTATGGTAAAGTATTTACCAATACTGAACCTATAGCAAAACTAGCAGGGGAGAATAAAGAAAAATTTGAGAATAGAAAAGCTGGAGAAAAAAAGAAAGTTGAAGAAAAAGAACCAGAGGCAGAAATTACTCATGAAATTGAAACCATCCGCATGGCATTAAGTGTGGAAGTAAGGGATGGCGTGATCTATATTTTTCTGCCGCCGATGGATTATGTTGAACACTACTTCGACATGGTGGCTTCTATTGAAAGTACAGCGGCCAAATTAAAAATGCAGGTGCGCATTGAAGGTTACGAACCACCAAGGGATACCAGGGTTGAGCGTATGGTTATATCACCCGATCCCGGCGTGATAGAAGTAAATATTCATCCCGCAAAAAACTGGAAAGAACTTTTAGGTAATACAGATACATTATACGAACAGGCAAGATTATCACGGCTTGGTACTGAAAAATTTATGCTCGATGGAAGGCATACAGGAACCGGCGGTGGCAACCATATTACCATTGGAGCTGCAAAACCTGCTGACAGTCCGTTATTACGCCGCCCCGATTTATTACGGAGTTTAATCACATTCTGGCAGCATCATCCCGGTTTATCGTATTTATTTTCGGGAAGTTTTATTGGTCCTACCAGTCAGGCTCCCCGATTTGATGAAGGCTTTGAAGACCGCCTGTATGAAATGGAAATTGCTTTTAGCCAGGTGCCTGAAAAAGGATTCATTCCCTTTTGGATAACCGACAGAATATTCCGGCATTTACTAACTGATATTACAGGCAATACTCACCGCTCCGAATTTTGTATTGATAAATTATATTCTCCCGATTCTTCTTCGGGAAGATTAGGCATATTAGAATTCCGTGCATTTGATATGCCGCCGCATAAGCAAATGAGTTTATTGCAAATGCTGCTCATACGGGCATTGATAGCCGCATTCTGGAAAAAGCCTTACAAACATAAACTGGTACGATGGGGTACAAGTCTCTATGATAAATATTTGCTGCCGCATTATGTGCAGCAGGATATCGCTGATGTTGTTGAATATTTAAACCTGGCAGGGTATGCGTTTGATATTAACTGGTTTAAGCCCTTCTTCGAATTCCGTTTTCCGCATTACGGTTCGGTTACAGTAAAAGATATTAAAATGGAACTGCGAATGGGTATTGAACCCTGGCATGTACTGGGCGAAGAAATGAGCAGCTCAGGTACTGCACGTTTTGTAGACAGTTCATTAGAAAGAGTACAGGTAAAACTTTCCGGCATTAACGACAATCGATACATTTTACTCTGCGGCGGTGTTCGTGTACCGCTTACGTCAACAAGTGTAAAAGGCGAGTATGTTTGCGGCATCCGTTACCGTGCATGGCAACCACCGAGTGCATTACATCCTACTATTGGTGTTGACACACCGCTCACTTTTGATATTGTTGATACATGGAACGGTCGTTCTGTTGGCGGCTGCACGTATTATGTATCACACCCCGGCGGCAGAAGTTATGATACTTTTCCTGTTAATAGTTTTGAAGCCGAGAGTCGCCGCATCAGCCGCTTTGGAAATACCAGTCATACACAGGAACAACGTTTTATAACTGTGCTGTCTTCAGTAACGCAGCATTATATTGAAAATAACCGTGGTTCTTTTGTGTACGATGCACCGGCACCGGAAATTAATAATGAGTTTCCGTGTACACTTGATTTGAGGTTAAAGAAGGGAGTTGAATAAGTTAAAAAACAGATAGATGAAAGCAGCATTAAACTAATCAATTGCCCTCTATTCTTTTTACATCTACCGACACCATTAGTTCATGCGAGCTGCTGCTCATGATTACGCCTTTCAATGGAATAACATCAAAATAATCACGGCCCCAGCCGATGGTGATATATTGTTCTTTGGCTAATTGATTATTGGTAGGATCAAAATCAACCCAACCCATACCGGGAATAAATACGGCAAACCATGCATGTGAAGCATCAACACCGGTGAGTTTTTCTTTTCCTTCCGGCGCATGTGTTTCAAGGTAACCGCTTACATATCTTGCTGATAATCCTAATGATTGAACACAGGAAATAGCAAGGTGTGCAAAGTCCTGGCATACACCTTTGCGTTCTTTCATTACAACAGAAAGAGGGAGTGGAGATGGTAGTAAAGCCGGGTGTAAAACGAAAGTCGGTATAAATGCGGTTGATTAAATGATACACTGCTTCATACAATGGTTTTCCTGTTGTGAATGACAATGCTGCATAGTTTTTTATTTCATCAGTAGGAGCTGTTATTGCTGCAGGAAGAGTGAATTGTTTTTCATCGATGTATTCTCCTGTCGAAGTATGCAGAATATCTCTTACACTTTCCCAGCTTTGATTTGAAATGGCGGGTTCTGTATCAGCATTAATGATTTTTTCAATCTGCGATTTTACCGTTACAGTTAATTCTTCATGTTCCTGCTCTACTACAAAATAAAATAATTTATTACCAAAGAAATCTGTGTGCTCTTCCAGTATATCCGGCAATGGAGATATGATCATGTTCGATGACTTGCAGATTTGCTGACCCGTACTGCGAGGAGATAATGCAGCAATATTATGACATAGGCTCACCTGCTCATTGTATTTGTATTTTGTCGTATGTTCTACCGAATAAAGCATGTGAGCGGATCTGTTAAATAAGGTTCGTTGTAAATAATTGTTTTTGCGCCTGGCTGTGCCTGAAATAAGTCTTAGAAATCAAAACAGATGTGTCAGAGATCAGTTCATACAATTTATCTAAGAATTTATTCAGCTCATTAAATTCTTTGCTGTATGGATCATATTGTACTAAAGTTGCAACATCGGCCAGTTGTAATAAAGAGTCGGCTTCCTGCATATTTCGTTTTTTTTCACTCAGCTGAATATCTCTTATTTCATTTGGTAAGAGTGATACATACCGTTTTATTTTTTTAACGAGATAGGCTAATGATTTTGGATAGTTGTTGTCGAGCATCAGTAATTCAAGTGCCAATGGAAGTTGCAAATGATCCCTGTACGTATAACGGTAAGTAATGAGGCTTTGACTTGCAATCATTACCGACTCCAGTAAATCGTATTCAACCTGTTCTTCCTGTTTCTTTTGAAATAAGGCTTTTAATAAAGTGATGGTGTAAAGCGATTGCTCAATTTTTCGTCCAAGATCAAGTATGTTCCATCCCTGTTCACGCCTTACACTTTCCCTGTTCATTCCTAAAAAAGCAAACATCGAAGTGTTTAATGCATCAATGGTGTGGATCATCCGCAGATGATCTGCCTGTTTGTCTGTTTTTGCTTTGTTCCATTCCTCTTCCATTTGCAGCAGTACACGCCATGTATCCAGCGCCCAGAAATTACGCACACTGTACACCGATCTTTTTAACATGGAAATATTCTGACTGAGACTTCCATTTCTTTTTTCATTGTACAAAACATCTGTTAACTCGCCCCATGGATTGCTATAGGGGTCATTTTCTTCATCAAAGAAACCCGGGAAAGTAAACGTACACTGGGTTAATGTTTGTAACAGAAGTGTTTCAGTTGTATTGCTGTCTTCCTTAATAAACGGCTTATTGCTTTTCAGCATCTGCTGCATCACTGTTCGCTGTAATCTTGCATTATAAATTACCCGTTCGGTATAACGACCAACCCAAAAAAGATTTTCAGCTGTATGACTTGGAAGCGATCGTTTTAATTGTTTTGTTTCACGTATATCAGTATTGAGCTGCAGAAATACAGGTTGTTCCTGTTCGTCTTCGGCTGAAAGCACCCAAGTGTCTTTACTGATGCCGCCCAACTGGTTGGAGATAATAAAACTGTTTTCTACTGTGCTGTTGCGTGTCAATCCTCCGGGCATAGCAACATAACTGTTGTTATGGCTCACTAAAAAACTTCTGAAGAGTGAATGACCAGCTACGATCTTTCCATCAACCAAAGAAGGTGCTGATGAAAAATTAATTTTTTCCTGGCCAACATACAAAAAGGGATTTGCTTTTATTTGCTTTATCAATTCTTCTGCCTGTATTGCCGACAGAGAAGCCCCATCAATGGCAGAACGGGTGCCTGCCACATTTCTAAATATTTTCCGTACAACCAGTTTTTTTAAATTGGCAATTACATACTCCATTTCTTTGGGTTGTCCGCACCACCAGGTAGCAATGGTAGGCATGATCAATTCCTTTCCAAAAAAATGTTTGGCTATGGCAGGTAAAAAAGGAACAAGCCCGGCATTTTCAACAATGCTGCTGCCAAGTGGATTGGCAATAGCAACATTTCCTTTTCGTACTGCCTGCATTAAACCGGGTATACCAAGAAGAGAATCGCTTTTTAATTCCAGCGGATCACAATAAGCATCATCTAATCTGCGTAATATGACATCTACTTTTTCTAAACCCTCGATTGTTTTTACCCATACACAATTATCTTTTACCATCAGGTCGTTTCCCTGCACCAATGTAAGACCGAGATAGGCAGCGAGATAGGAATGTTCAAAATACGTTTCATTATCCGGGCCGGGTGTAAGAATAACAATACGTGGATTGCTGGTATTATGTGGAGCAATGGCTTTCAATGCCTGCTGCAGTGAATCAAAGTAGGGTGATAATCTTCTTACCTGCAAATCAGCAAATAGTTCAGGCAACACACTTGACATGGCAAACCTGTTTTCCAGTGCATAACCTGAACCTGAGGGTGCCTGTGTACGGTCACTGATGATCCAGAGTCGTCCGTCATTGCCACGGGCCATATCAGCTGCATATAAAACAAGGTGCTGAAGACCGGGTAACTGAACATTTACACAGGAACGGATAAAACCGGGATGCATGTAAATTAATTCCTGCGGTATAATTCCTTTTTTTATTAATGTTTGTGGGCCATAAATATCTTTCAGCAACAGGTTAAATAATTCAGCCCTTTGTATTAATCCTGCATTGATTGTTTCCCATTCTTTGGCAGTAATTAATTGTGGAATAGGATCCAGTTCCCAGGGGCGACTTTCACCTGATGGATCATTGTAAATATTATAGGCTACACCATTTTCTTTCAGCAGGCGCAGAATATCCGCATTCCGGTTTTGCAATTCGTTATATCCTAACTGGCCTAAGGAAGAAAAAAAGTTTGCCAGTCGGGCCTGATATTTTTTCCATCAGAAAATAATTCGTTGTAGGAACTTGGGGCCGGAATATATTGTTCGAGTAGTGTATTGACAGTTGATTGGTCGGTCATGTAGTATTAAAGCTGTTTGCAGCAATAAAAATACGAAATAAATCAGGAAGCTCTGCTTCCGGGTAAAAGCAGTTGCTGACAAGATTTACAGTAATGAGTTCACTGTTTCAGCTCAATATTTCTCGATTCAAACCATTCCTTAAATTCCTGCCCCCGTTCGCCAGCATAATTGATGCAGATTTCAGTGCCGGGTTTAATGTCTTCCAATGCAGAAAATGTAATTGTTTTTGCTTCCCTGTCCAGTACATAAGTGGCATTGGAATAAACTGCATGATTATATAATGATCCAAAACCAAGGGCAAGTGCCAGCGTATTTTCTTCTTTGTTGAAGCTGAAGAAATAGTCAACCAGTTGAGAAGCTCTTACAGTATCATAGTCTTCTGCAGGAAGCACAAGTACTGGCCTGATTTCAAACTCTTCATCTTTCGGGATGAGTTGTTTGCAAAAAACACCCCTGTCTTTGCCTTTTATTTCTTTTATGAATAGTTGCTTTTTCATACAGTTGATGCAGGTGGAAAATAGACAGGAGTTTCATCATCAGGGTTGCCATTATAATTCAAGGTAATTTCATCACCTGACTGAATGGGTTTACAGGCAGTAATTTTTAAAGTAGCATCTTTTAATGAAATGCTGTACACTGCATTTGCTTTGTATGAATGATTATAAAGAGAAGTGTAACCCAATCCTAATACAACGGGAGACTGCTCATCCTTTACAAGAAAGTAATAATGAAACAGGGAGGTGGAGTAAAGAAACTCTTTGTCTGTTTTTTTTAGTAAGATAACAGGAGCAGTTTCTATAACAGTTCCTGTCTTAAATGCTTTAGAAGCAAATACTCCCCGCTGATGCAGGGTGCTTTGCTTTATTTCAATACCATCGGGTAGAGAAATTTCTTTCTTCCTGAAAAAGACTGACATTAATGTTTGTCGGGTTTTGTTACAGAGGTTTCTTTTAAAGGAACCACATTCGTTTTTTTGATGGAACCGATCTTGGTAATTTTGTCTGTTTTTTTAATGGTTGCTGTTCCCGGGTCTTTAATAGGCACATTCTGTACAACCGGTTTTATGGTTTGTGTTGTTGGCGCAGTTGTTTCCTTCTTTACTGTTGGAGTGGTTTGTGCTTTTACGCCAGCAAAAATTAACAGGGAACTGAATAATGCAATTACTTTTTTCATGTGAGGAATTATTAATGATGAGATGAGTATTAATTGTGTGATTAAAAATTTGTCCACGAGCCGCCGGTTTCTGCATCATAGCCAAACTTGTTTGAAACGCTTGGAGCACCTGTTTTACCTGTTTGATAGTAAGTCCACCCGATTCTTGTTGCCTGCAGACTTACAGTAGTTGTCATTACACCATTACAGCCCATTGCTTCTGCACAGGACAGTACCCTGATTTTTTCCATTTTAATAAAGTATACAGGTTGTGGAGTATAAGCTCCATTGATCGTCTGCATTACATTTACCTGTCCGTTCATCAGAAACTCCCCATTCGCCAATGCTCTTTTTAAATCGGCGGATGCACCTGTAATGTTCATGGTGAAACTAAACTGTGTGTTGCTTTTACCTCCTGAACTTGTAGAAAGGCCCTGCATCCATTTTTCAAAACCTTTTGTTACCGCATCGCCATTAACCTGTTTGCCATTTGCATCAGTAAGTCTGATGTACACATCCTGTTTTTGAGCAGTTGCAAAAAAAGGGATTAAGAAAAGGAGGAAGATAATTGTACGCATAAGTGTTGATTTGTTTTATTAGTGTTGTTTGTGATTTTTTTTGATAAAAGCTATTTGCATGTCTATATTTATTTTTTTACTGGTTGTACAACATCTTTCCCTGTCATATTTTTCAACGTAGTAAAATCAACGGCTTTTATAATGTCATTCCTGAATTTTGTTGCAATCGGATTCTGATCGTTCCATCTTATATATACCCAGAAAAACTGTGCTGTTGACCTTGCCAGTTTTTTATTGAAATAGTCTGGGTTTGGTTTGATCAGTATTTTTCTGAAAGGGTCTTCAGCAGTTGTAAAGAGATAAGACAAGTGATCTTGAGGGTCATCCTTTACAATCGCATGCTGGCTCAATTCCTCAGCAGACATTTTAAGCTGAGCATCAATTTTATCAAATGCAGGCCTGAAACTTTTTTCATTTTCTGCCAGCAATTTTTCATACCTGGCTTTAATCTGCAGGTAATCCATTTTCATGTACTTATTTAATTTGGCTGGATCGTTTTTATACTCTTGTTCTTTATACTTTTTTTCAATCTCAATGTTCTTAAGATTGTCTTTAAATCCTTCTGAAGCTATATTCATCTGAGCGAATAGCGCCAGCCTTCTTTTTTTCAGGAACTCTTTTTTGGTGACATATGTGTAAGGAAGTTTTCCATCATAGGTAATGAGCCACATAATGCGTTTACCCGTCATGCCAAAGCCAAGTGGGGCATCTGCTTCTTTAAAATACCAGTATCCATCTTTTTCAACCGGCATGTTATACATCACATTAAATCCTTCCATCAATAATCTGTCGCCCTGGGCCGTATCATATATTTCAGAATCGAAGATGTTGGAATTGATGGAAAAATATGTGGATGTTTCATGCTCTGTTTTAATCGTGTTTCCATCGCAGTAATAGTTTAATGGGATGATACTGTAGATATAGCTGTTACAGGGCATGTATGGTTCAGCCCTGTTATAGCCGCCATTAAAATTGGCATGCACACCCATGGGCGAATATGTTGATTTGATCATTGCATGTATGGCAGCTACATTTTTTTTCTCCCTTGCAAAATCAGCTGCGGTTATTCCTGAAGAGCCACCACTGCTTTCTTTCCATACACCCGGTTTTTCGAGCAGGGATGCTTCGGTGCAATTCTGTGCAGCAGTACTGAATGCAGCAAAAACCATTAAGAGTAGAAGGCCGTATTTCATTTTTTCAGTTTAAACATTTACATCTGCTCAGTTACATTTCATTTTAAAGCGAATCGGTTTGGTTTCTATCACTCAATCTTTCCATAAGCTTTGTCATCAAGCCATAAAATCCGGAAACCTTTTATAGAGGAGAAATAGGCATTGAATGTTCTTGGCTTTCCTTCCATATCAGAAAATGAAATCTGCCAGTTACTGGGTAACGAGAATCTTCCATTTGATTTTACACTTTGAAATTTAATATTACCAACCATGCCACTGGCAACACCCAAATCCCATTTATATGTATTACCCGCTGTAAACAGAAAATTTTCTGCAGATGCATGTGTTGCCGTACCTGCATCAAAACCTGTATTGACATTTACATACTGAACGGATCCGCTGAAATTATTTGTCCATTTACCTGTAAGGTCAGAAGCTGCAATGGCAAACCTGTTACGAAATGCCATGTTCTCCATCTTCTCCCAGCCATAGGTTGTTTGATGATAGGCCCCGAATTCCTGTTCAAACGAATTTTTATCAGGTGTAATAAATTCCAGGTATCTTCCACTTCCATTGGAGTAATTCATTTTGAATAACACAACATGCACCGTTCTGCTGGTCCCATTTTCTGTCAAATCAGCTTCTGCAAATTCAATGGACTGCCATCCGGTAAGTGGCTTAAACTCAAAATTTGAGGCACTGCTGTACCGGGAGCTACTAAAATATTCCAGGCATTTTTTAATCCATCCATCAAAACAGAGTTATATGCATCAGCCTGTTTGTTTGGATAATGAATTAAAACCCTTGTTGTTCCTTTTGTTACTTCCACCCAATTTTCCTGTACTGTAGCTGTCCATCCATCATCAAAGTTGGTAGTGTTAAATGCAAAGCCGGAATTTGTAACGGGTGTTGTTGGCTGTTGCACAACTTCAGTTTGGTTAGTCTGAACAACTTCCGGCTGGTTGGTTTGAACAACTGTGTTTGTTGTTTGCTGTGTTTGATTTGTTTCTGTTGGTGCAGTTTGAATTGTGCCTGTAGTGTTTCCGCCTCCGTTTTGAACAGGAGCAGAAGCAGCTTCAGCAAAATACAACCCTGTCTCTTTTGCATTCATTGAGAAATACATAATGAGATTGCGGTTATCTTTTTGCAGCCAGGCATACTTGTTATCTCCTTCTATGACTGAAACAGCCCATCCCTGGTCAGAAAGATTCTTTACCAGTGAATCTGCATTAAATCCACCGGCAGCAGCGGGAGGTAACAGCAGCACTTCAGGAGAAGATAATGAGACATTGGCTTTCTTACTTTCCATTTCCAGTAAGATCTTTGCTCCGGCCACACTTAACATGCGGCTATCCTGTTTACTTCCGTTTGGTAAACTGATACCTGTTAATGATGATTGACTGATGGGGGTCATTTTTTTTTGCGCAAATGAATTTGTTACTAAAAAAAAGAATAATAAGAAGAAAATATTTTTAAGCATTTTATTACGTTTAATTTTATTTAGCTAATCCATATTTTGTATATATCCCCGAACCGGGGTAATCAGCATCCAACAGGTTTAATATTCTTGCCCCTTTTATGCAAGACCAAAATGCATGATAAGTTCTTGGTCTTGTTTCAATCATTGAAAAATGAACCTGCCAGTTATTAGGCACAGTAAGTTTGCCGTTCGATTTTACTTCGTTAAACTTTGCATTGCCCACCATCCCATTAACTACCAGTAATTTCCAACTATAAGTACTCCAATCTTTAAAAATAAATTCTTCATTTGACTGGTTCATGTTCATGCCTGCATATTGCCCTGTATACACATTATACATTTGCTGTATGCCGGTAAAATCACTTGTCCATTTTCCTTTGAAATCGGAAGTTGCTAGTGCAAATTTGTTGTAAACGGTCATGTTTGCCAATGGAATCATCAAGTCAGAATTACTGTCCCATCGTATTGTTTCAGGATCAAATTTATATTGCTGGATAAAGGTGTTCTTGTCAGGAGAAATAAACTCTATCCAAACCTGATCCTGACGAAAGAAAACAATAGAGACGTTTTTTCCTGTAGCATTTTCAGTTGCATTGCCCATGCCAAGGTAAGGCCTGTTGTATGTACTGATGTATGCGGTTTTATAGTTAGTCAGGTTTTTGTAACGTGGAGCTACTAAAATATTCCATGCTGCATTCGTCAGTGGTTCCGGGTCAGCAGGAAATATTGTCCCGTCTTTAGGATAATGCAGTAATACTTTCATAGTTCCTTTTGTTACTTCCACCCAGTCTTCCTGTACGGTACTTGTCCAACCATCATCAAAGTTGGTGGTAGAAAAAGCAAAGCCGGAATTTGTAACAGAAGGAGTGGGCTGGGTAACTTTTTGCTTTGCCGGTTCTTTTTGTATTTCTGTGTGTAGTATTCCCTGTGGCCCATATGTTTGTTGCGGAACGACTTCCGGTTTTATTAAAGTGGCGGATGCCAGGAAAGCTTCAATATCCCTTATATAATCCTGGCTGTTGGTTGTAACAACAATACTCATGCATCGCTCAAATCCACTCATGGTTGTAAGTAAAGCTGTTGCAGTACTGTTATTAAAGGTGAATTCTGCCGCACCATTTTTTATCTTCCATCCATTTACCTCCTGTATTTCATTCAGCTGGGGTGCTACGGAAGGGTTGTAATTTTTTACAATCAAATTCTGCCATTCACTTTTAAAGTCCTGCTCAATACTTCCTTTGCTTACGGTACTTTTTACAACGTTAATCCGACACCAACTGTTATTCTTTTTATTTATGACAGTAAAGCTTATGATAGTCTCTGTTGCATCCCTGCTCCAGCCTTTGGGCGGAGAGTAAGTAACAAGATCAAAGGTTTCTTTTTGTGCAAAAGATGCCAAAGTACATATGCACAGGAAGCTAAGAAGAAATAGTTTTTTCATGCCTTTTGATATTCAGTAAAACTAATCCTGATTTCTGCCTCCGGTAATCCTGTAAAACAGGGATTTTTTCGGGTATCCTATTAATTCTTTACAATTTTTACATTTCCCATGTATATTTTAATATTATCAGCGTCACTGGTACTGTTTTTCCAGAAAATGGTATTGAATTTTGTTCCTTCCGGTAATCCGCAGGTAACACATTTGCCGCCATAAGCTAATTTGAAATCTGTTGAAATGGCCACCTGTTTATTGTTGATTAAAACGGCAAGTACTCCTGATGTTACTTTTATTGATACATGCACTTTTGTTTTCTTATTTGAGAATTCAGTCAACGGGTATTCAAAGAAAATGCCTTCAGAAAAATTTTGTTTATTGTTTGTAGGAACTGAACTGATATTTATCCTTAATATACCCATATAGTTATTGCTGTTGTAAGCTGCTTCGTTGCCGGAAATAACATCGATACTTACCCTTGTGCCATTACCGCCATTCGATTCATTACCGTTTGTATTGGCAACTCTTGAATTTAAGACGAGGGTGGCCGCACCACCTGTACGTGAAGAAAATTCGCCATCGGTAAGAATATCATATTCAAGTGTGAAATTTTCAGGGATCGGTTTTTTCAGCAGGGAAGGAGTTACAGAATTATTGTAACCCAATTGCAGCCACATCCCAGGTTGATTTTTTACTGAGGTAATAATGGAATGTTTACCATACTTGTTGAAAAACCAGTTGGCCGGATCAGCACCTTCACTGCCAGATGAAAAATCATCAAAGAAAAAAGTATTCGCCGGTAACCCAACAGGTTTTGTTGCAGGATGAACAGACGAGGTGTTTTTTTTACGGTAACCATTCAATCTTGCAATTAACTGGTCTTCATTCGCCGGTTTATAAGGGATGCCTTTTACTTTTTCAGGATCAAAGAAATAATTGTACGCATATTCGTAATTAAAATTCTGAGATAATGCAGTGTACATTTCATATAACTGGTTGCCTTTTTCTTTTGTTTGAAAAGGGAAGGCTACAGCAATCCATTGAGGTGTATCGCTTTGTAATTTTGCATATAAGGCAGGGTCAACTCTGTACACATTGAAGCCCTGGTTCAAGGCTTTTTCCGCTTTATCAATTTTGAAAATGTCGGGATCCAATTCAAAGCTGTACATGGTAGGTTGCATGGCTCTTATTACTGCCGGTTCATTCAAACTGCTTTGATGCCGCTCTCTTAATTTTTGAATATTGTTCCTGTATTTTTCAATCGTTTTTTTGCGGATAACCAATACTTCATCCTGCGTTTTTTTATTTCCAGGCCATTTTTCCTGTACATCTTTCATTTCATAAGTCCATTGTTTATCAAGTGCCTCCTCTGCCTGTTGTAACAGTTCCCCTTTGGTTACTGCAATAAATGGAAGTTTATTGTTGGGAGTTAAATAAACGCTTTGCCAGTCGTTGATCCAGGTAATGTATTTATAAGCGTTCGGATGAATTCTCGGATCAGCCTTTTTACCATACTCCATAAACTGCGAATTGGCTGCATAGCCGTTGGGTTGCATGGTAAAGTAATACTCATTTGGTTTTTGCAGGTAAGGAATTGTATAACTGCCAAATATCCTGTTTGCTGCAATCCAGAAAGGTGTATTTTCTTCAGGTATTGGTCTGAAGTTCCCGTTAGGTTCTGTCCACTGGTTATCATGGCTTACATTCCATACATAACAGAGCACACCGTAACCCAGTTTATCAATATAACGGCTGGATGTTCCGAGGCCGCCCACCGGTGTGTAGCTTTTCTTCATCCACTCCAGCATTTTATTTACATGTACTTCTCTTTTTTTGCCAATTGCGTCTGTTTGCGGTTTCAGGTGATCGAATTTATTATTGCTCCACCATCCAATTACACTGTCCTGTATTCGTTGCTCGGGTGTTAGCTGCGCTGATATATTACCAACTAAGAAAAGAAAGCTGCAAATAGTAATACCCACTTCATAGATAATAAATATTTACTCTTTTGTAATTTTAATATTGCTGATATAAAATTTATCATTCTCTGATGAATTACCTGCGCAATCAAATGACAGGGCATTAAATAAATGCATCAGTGGTATTGCTTTTTCATACTCAGCAATTTTATTACTATTGATAAATACCTGCAGGGTTTCATCAGTTTTCTTAATGGTTACTGTAATGCGGTTATTTTTTTTGTTATTGGAAAAGTCAGGTGCTGTATACCATTTGGAACTATTTGAATAACCCGGAGGTGAAGGAAATTTTGTTTCCAGCGTTGCTTCACCATCCCTGCCGTCAAAGCCGGGACGAAGTTTTAACTTAATATATGATTCGGCATTGCCGGGTGATGTTTCTTTTGACAGTTGCATGGTTAATCCCTTTGCGCCCCACGTAAAGTTTTGCGGTACAGCAATGTCATAAGTCAATGTGAAATTTTGAGGTAATGGTTTTTTTAATAAATCAGCGTTAATGTAATGACCTCTTAGCTCAACCCAGTTTCCATCTAATCCAACCGGGTTGGTTACAATAGCTGTAGTTCCCGAATTGGCAAATTTCGCCTGCCAGCCAATTGGTTTTTTGCCGGGCGCAGTTGTTGAAAAATCTTCAAAGAAATGAATGTTTTTGTCCGCCCTATTTTTTTTAACTGCTTCCGATGCTTCAGTAACTGCTGCGGCTTCTTTGTATAATGGCGAACGGAGTGGTTTATAAGTTTGCCCCTTTACTTTTTCCGGGTTAAAGAAATAGTTATAGACATATTCAAAATTGAAATTGTTCAGTATTGATTCGTGTAAGTGTAGGTGAAAAGATTGGTTTTCCATTCCCCAACTCCACCTGATAACAATCCATTGTGGCTGGTCGGTTTTGCAAAGCTCCCTGGTTGACTTTTTAATTTTAAAATGGGAAAGGTGGTTTGTGTTTCATTTTTATCGAACAGATCAACATAACCTGCTGTTGCATTTATAAAATCATAAAGGTTCATTTGGTTTTTGCCCAGTTTCAATTCAGCAATGTCATTCCATTTATTTTTATACTTTTCTTTCAGCCTGGCAAGGTTGTTTTGGGCTTTTAAATAATTTTCTGCTGTTACCTTTTCAATGTTTTGCCAAAAAGGGAATTGCCTTTCAGCTTCTGTAAAAAACTCACCAATCGTTATTTTTTCAAAAGGCAGTTCTTTGTCCTTTGTCATAATAACTACGAACTGAGGATATTCGATACCAGATTGTGGCGGTATTAAAAAATGCCTGTATGCTTTAATGTTTTTGTGGTTGTCGAAACCCAATAAATTACTTTTGATTTTGTCATCCGGATTATATCCTTTTGAATGATTCTTAAAATCTGTTATAATAAAATAGTATTCGTTGGTAGTTGAAATAAAAGATACCGGTTCGCTGATGTATTGGAGTTGATTGACCTCAATTTGCCAATATTCTCCATGCCCGGTTTGGGGTATAAATTTTCCATTTGCATCTTTTTCAAAAACATGTGGACTTTTGTCTGCGCACCATACATAAGTGGCAGGGCTTGTGCATGCATGTTAATTGCATTGCCCATCAGACTGTTTGTGCCGCTGAATTTGGGTATAGCATTTTGATAATAAGTCGCATTACCCAGGCAGCCTCTTGGCACATAAGATTGCTGCATCCATTCTACAAATTGCTGGCAGTAGCCAATTTGTTTGGCACTGTAAACTCTATCGCCAAGTTGTTTACCTTTTGGCGCTGTTGTATGTTTCCGAATTTCCATCCAGCCAATATCTATATCGGCAATACTTTCGAGTTTGAAACCAATGCGGTCAACATATACCGGCTGTGCCTGTGAAGTGACGGCAACTGCAATGAGTGCAAGGAAAATTATTTTATTCATTTTAGTCGGTTTTATCAAAATTTACTTCGTTTGTTTTTTGATTTTACTAATCACCTGCCTCTTGCACAGGAATTTGCCTGATGCACTTTCACCTGTTTTAAAAGAAGTTTTACCATTCAGTTATTTTAATGCCTTTCAAAGTGCCAATATTTCCCTTCACAGAACCCTTTCCGCTAATGATGCTGATTCGGCCTTCCACACCTGCTTCAACAGTAGTGGGAAAAGCATCTTTCCCTCCTATACCAATTCCTGGTGAACCCGACTTATCGTCCTCATCCATTATGCCTGTACCTGCACCCACCTTAGCTTCTCCAATTAGCACTACATCCTCTATGCCTTGCGGCCCAAATTCAAATTCAATCCCTCCACCAACTTTGGCTTCCACTTTCAACGGGCCTGCTTTTAAATCTTTTCCAGCTTCGGCGCTTATTTTGTAAGTGCTGCTGATATAGGTATCACCCTCTGCACGTTCAAAATCATCTTTTCTTACATAGCTTAGAAACAAAAAATCAAATTCACTGGTCATGCGGCTGCAGTTGTTTGTAAACTTTATTATTTTTAAATCCATGGTATCATTGTACTGGCATGCCACATCATCAAACTTTGAAAGCTTGCCTGTTTTTCCCACTGGCGGCTTTGCGCATTTGTATTTAGTTATTGATTCAAATGAAAATGGAGATTCGGCAGTAAGTGCACCCAACCAGGCAATTTTAGCTTCCAGTTTATGGGCTTCAAATTTTTCAGGCCACTCAGAATACATTTGCCAGTGTGTTGTTTCATTCAGGTACTTTTTTTGTATTTCGAGATATTCTTTGAGGAAGGTTTCTACTGTTCCATTATAAGCACTCAGGTATTTATCGCTGGTTTCTTTATACCGGGGACAAAAATCTTTGTTGGGTAAACCTTCACCGGTTTGTTCCAGGTCTTCTTCCCTCAGTTTTTCCATAGTAGCATCATACTCTCTCTTTAACAGCACGGCTGTTCCGGTGAAAAATGCAGTTGTTTTTTCCACAAACCTGGCCATTCTGCGTGTGTATTCATCCTTTACTTCATTTTGTTTAAGATATGCTGCGCTGGCATGCATTGGCACTAATGTAAGTACACCCTGTGGGCTGCCTGCATTTACAGATGCTTTTACCATAGCAATATTTTCGTTTGATCTTTTCTGCTGCATATCCATCGCCAGTTGCCACGCAGCTTTCAACCTGGTTTTTAAAGCGGCTGCCTGTTCTTTTAATTGCTGGCGGTAAGCTGCCCATACAGATTCCATAGCAATACATTCGTCAACTGATTTTGGAAAAGGAGGCGCTGCAAAACCACCAAGATTTAAAGGGTCTGCTTTCGTGTTTTTGGGAAGCGAAACTTCTTTGTCAGTAAGTTTATGTCCCATCTTGCGTAAACGGTCTTCTTTCTCTTTAGAATAAGAATGAAGAATTGATTTTTTTACAAGAGTAACTGCTTCCGTTTTATTGCCCTTGCTTTCTTCAATAAATGATTTTGTATAAGTAGCCTGTGGATGATAAGCGTATATCCGGATTGCGCTGTCTAAATATTTTTCTGCTTTTGCAATGTCACCCAGGCCAAACCAGGCCTGCCCGAGGTTGTTGAGTAAGGTACTGTTTTGGGGAAATTTTGTATTGAGATTATTAAGAATGGGAATAGCTAATTGTTGTACACCTAACATGGACAGCATGGAACCATAATTGCTGAGGTTATCTGTATTAGTGGGGTCATCTGCACAAATTTTTCCCAATGTATAATAAGCAATTTCGGGCTTGCCGGCTATCCATAATCCTGTGGCCATGTTGCCTGCTTCAGCACTGTTTTTACTTTTTGATTTGATATAAGTGTAAATTTTATCTGCCATGTTTTTTACTTCCGGTTTCAGCAGTGTGGCCGCTTTATTTTGAATGGAAGTAATATATGCACCCATACGGCCATCGGTTACAGTTTTGGGTATGGCTGCTATTCTATCCACATCTTTTTTAGGAACAATTCTGTTTTCATTTTCTGTTGCTTCTTTCAGTTGCTGATCACTCACCTTCGGCACATTTTTAAACGATGGCCTCTTGATACCCATGCTGTCCATCATCCGCAATGTTTCCGGATCCATATTGTCCATTTCCATTTGTGCCTCTTTCATCATCTTCTCCATTTCTGTTTGAGGCTTTTCTTTTGGCTTTGGTTTGGGCTTTACCTGCGCAAGACTGTTTGTTGTAAAAGCCAGCAAAGAAATTGTGCTGAAAAGAAGGAAACACTTTTTCATGGTGAATTTATTTTTCAGATTAAAAGTAACGGCAAACAGCAGGGTTACCTATCCCTTAAAAACAGGATATTGCCTTTGCTGACAGTTTAGCAGTAAAGTTGATTCTATTGTAAATTAGACGGAATAATGTAATAAAGCAATACCTGAAAAGTGATAGCAGTTTTATTGGGAGCTCAGGTGAAGATTTTTGGAGAAAAGTTCTATAACCGCTTTGAAACTTTTGTTACTGAATGCATATACAGCACATGCTGATGTTTTACTATTGCTGAACGTATATAACATCACTACGCATTTCTTTTTATTCTGATAGAAGTTGCCGATTGATAAGGCAGATGGCCAGCCATCCCAATCCTTGCCTGTAAGTGTTTGTGACGGTTTTTTATCTGCTTTAGCTAATCTCTTTACCACCTGTTCATTCCATTGGCTCATTGCAACTTTTAAAAGATCCTCTTTCGCAGGAAGGCTTTTGTACAACGTAATTGTACAAAAGCTCCCGTCTTTATTGGTTAACTGAAACTGAACTCTCGATTGCAATTCACTTTTTGTAAAAAACTCCGGCGTCTGGTAGGTGAAAATATCAAAGCTGTCGGTTTGGGAAAAGCCAACGGAAACAGTACTTACCCATGCTATGAACAGGAGAAGGATCTTCTTTTTCATCGTCAGTTAGTAAAGATTCGTATGCCGGTTGCTGCAACCTGAACACCTTTCTGATACTCTTTTTTTACTGCCTTTTTTTCAGGTATGAGTTTGGATGGTTCTACTCCTTCGATAATGATCCGTTTGCCAACAATTTTTTTTGGAACAGTAAATCCGTAGTCTTTTGTTCCAACTGCTACTGTAGTTCCATCATCCTTTTTTACCCAAACTGTGAAGCAGTCTTCTTCGCACCAGTCAACTTTTAACACTATGCCCGTTATAATTGATTGACCTTTCATTGGTTTAGCCGTTTTGATATCAGCTCCCCTGTAATTTCCAAAGGTTCTGCTTTTGCCAACATAAATATCGTCTTCAGTTTGCTGGGCATTTACGGTAATGGTAAATAAAATGAGTGGCAGAATTTGCAATAGCTTCTTCATGATTTTTTTTGCTTTTAAAATTATCTTCTTTTTAATGCTTTTCTCAGGTAGTTTATTTACGTATAACTGAAGTAAGAGGTGCGAAAGACGCATCAGTAAAACATTCCATGTAACGATATTCATTATTTAGAAAGCCATATGCATTACTGAATGTTATTGTTTTACTTCCAAGCGTTGGATGGAGGCTGCCAAATTGGTCTTTAAATTCTAAAACAAGACTAACAGACTCTATTTTCCATGCATCAGCAAAAAAATTGGGATCATAAGATATTGACAACTTCAGTCCGGATTTTTGATAGTCTTCCAGGGGTGTAGGTGGGCGCCCTTCCAGATCGAGACCAAACTCAGTAGTCGAATTTATTTTCATTTCATTACCCAAACTGAACTGGAGATAATTGCGCCAGTTTGCAGGAGTGCTTTTTGCCATAAGTGTTACATAAACTTTGGACGGGAATTCCTTATTATCACTGCCTGTTTTGATCAACACCCGTACAGATGTTAAAGAATAAACACTTGCATTCTGAGTGCCGGTAGTAGTGCTTTTATTAGTAGATGGTGGAGGGGGAGCAGGGGGCGGAGCCGGCGTCAATACTTTTCTTACCGGTTTTTTTTCAGGCTTGGTTATGATTTGCGCATGTGCTGCAGCAATTGCAAACAATAAAAATGTTGCAAAGAATAATTTCTTTTTCATGTGTTGTTTTTTGAGTTTAAATGCTGAGGTAAAAATGATTCTATTTTAAGCTGGTTACAATCCCTGAAAAACAGGATATGTCGTATTGCTCAGTTAAGAAATAGGGTTGATTCAAATGTAATTTGGCTGCCACTGCTTTCAACCTGCCACCCAAAGTGACAACCTGTTCTTTTAATTGCTGGCCGTAAACTGACTTTACAGGTTCCATAGCAATACAATCGTAAACTGATTTTGGAAATGGAGGTGCTGCAAAACCACCAAGATTTAAAGGATTTGTTTTGGTGTTTTTGGGAAGCGAAACTTCATTGGCAGTAAGTTTATTTCCGTACAAAATCAAAGATGATATAAACGGTAATGAACGTAGTTATATTTATTTTTAAAATAAAATTGCCTTTTGCATTATATTATTTTGTTCATTCGATTCTTTCACCGTATTTAAGTCATCTAAATACATTGTATATAGCGGGTGGTTGTTTTTATCAAACGCTACAGTAACCCTAAACGAACGCTGACGGGTCTCGCCAGGATTAATAACATCTGTTGGAGATACAGAAACAGCTGATCCGCCGCCGGGAATGAGTTTTGGATTGCCAGAATCATATCCAACCCAACCTTGCCAGCCAACTAAGTTTGCCATCACACCTGCAGTACCCTCGTTTTTTATGGTATATGTTATTTGGACAAGATTTTTGGTAACACCGTCCACCACTTGGGGACCTAAATAGTTGGCATCAAAAGAAACAATTACAAGATCGGGAAATTGTGCAGGAGCTGTGTTTTTGACCGGAGCATTTTTGATTGGCCGCAATACTGCTTCTTTGAGTTTTCCGGGCCTGTTCACGGTCTGTGCATAGGTTCCGCTGATTGCTAAGATCATTAATACTGAAAGTAAAATTTCTTTTTTCATGATTTGTTATTTAAAGTTTAACTGATATAGTAAAAATGATTCTATTTATAGCAGAATACAATCCCTGAAAAACAGGATATTCTTTTTTTGCGACTGCTATATCTGGTTCATATTAGTTTTGTTCTGCATCCACGCAGATAGCAGGTAAGACCTTCTGTTGAAACTGCCTGTTCTCAGTTGCTGCACTTTGTAAAAGAAATCTACTGTAGTAGAATTCCTTATCAATAGTAGCGCCAGCTCTGTAACATGGTTTGAAAATTCAGCTGAAGTAATTACTGCTGCCCGGGCAACTTGGGTATTCAGGGTGTCAGTCTTTTGCTGTTCTTTTATTTTTAATGAATCTTTTTTATCCTGACGTTTTTCTTTTATGAAGTCGCCGGTTTTTTTTATTACACTATCAGGTGCATTCATAATTTTAGATGCGGCATTATCTGTCTTTTCATCAATTTTCTGATTCTTCTTTTGTTCTATCTTTTCTTTGAATTTATCTTCAAATTGTCCTTTGAGTTTTTTCAAAACCTGGGCATGCAATGGTGCCATGAAGCTGCAAATAATAATTGCTGCGTATAGTTTTTTCATTCGTTTATAGTTTTATAGTTTGAATGCTGAAGTAAAAATGATTCTATTTCCAGCAGAATACTATCCCTTAAAAACAGGATATTTCAGATATGTCATTAGGCTTGAATATCTGAGATGAAATTTTAAAGCTGACGGTTTATGCCAATGAATGAAAAGGAGAAAAGGACTGGATGGAAAGAAAGATGAGTTCCCCAAATAATAAGGAGGTGATTAGTAAATTACCTGAAGTATTCAGTATAGCTGCAGAATGTTCTTAGCCTTGAAGGGGAGGTTGAAGAAAAGCGTATTAATTAAATCAGCAACAGTAATTCTTAATTCAACTCTTCCTCATCCACTTCAATAATCTTGTCTTCCTGTTTAATCTTGGTGAGATTATTCCGTTGCAGAATTTCTTTGGCAAGGTTGAGATAATTGATAGCTCCTTTACTGTCGGCATCGTACAAAATAACGGGCTTGCCAAAACTTGGGGCTTCACTTAAACGAGTATTACGGTGAATGATGGAGTCAAATACAATTCCTTCAAAATGGCGGCGCACTTCACTTACCACCTGGTTACATAAACGTAAACGACCATCATACATAGTCATTAATATTCCTTCAATTACTAACTGTGGGTTTAAACGACTTTGCACAATCTTAATGGTATTAAGCAATTTGCCCAAACCTTCCAGTGCAAAGAACTCAGTTTGTACAGGAACCAAAACAGAATCAGCAGCTGTTAATGCATTTACTGTAATCAATCCTAATGAAGGCGAACAATCAATGACAATAAAGTCATATTCACTTTTCAACGGTTCCAGCAAATGTTTTAAAACACCTTCACGGTTGGGCTGATTGATCATTTCAATTTCAGCTCCAACAAGATCAATATGTGAGGGGATAAGATCAAGATGAGGAATTTCACTTTTCAGTACGGTGTCTTTTTGCATTAATACCATTTACAAAACAATCATAAAGGCTGTGTTGAATATGATGCAGATCAAACCCAATACCTGTTGTGCTGTTTGCCTGCGGATCAGCATCCACCAGCAATGTTTTATATTCAAGTACGGCAAAACTGGCAGCAAGATTGATTGCTGTTGTGGTTTTACCAACTCCACCTTTCTGATTTGTAATTCCAATAATACGACCCATAGTGTTCAATTCTTCTGTTTAATTAATCTCAAATCTCTATTGTTTCACCAATACCCGGCAGTTTCAGTTCCAATCCGTTCTTTGCGAAATGCTGTTTCGCTTTTTCTGTATCTATTACAATGTAAGGAAAGGTATTGTAATGAACACCGATTACTGTATGAATGCTGATCATGTGTGCTGCTCTTACTGCATCTTCATATCCCATTGTAAAATTATCGCCAATTGGCATGATAGAGAACGCAATCGGCGCACCCTGCGGTACTAATTGCATATCTAAGCTTAGTGCTGTATCGCCACTGTAATAAAAGTTTTTATCTGCCATTACTACAAATCCCATCGGGTTTCCACCATACGATCCATCAGGCAGGGAGGAAGAATGCTGGGCTGCCATACATTTCACTGTTCCAAAGTCAAAGGTTTTTTTGCCTCCGGTATTCATGGGGTGAATGTTTTCCACTCCCTGTTTTTGCAACCAGAGATAGATTTCCCAGTTGCAGATCACCAATGCGCCAGTTCGTTTGGCAATACTTACACAATCGGCAATATGATCTTCATGGCCATGGCTTATGAGGATATAATCGGCTTCTATTTTGTTTATATCTACCAGTGCAGCCAGTTCATTTGGAGAACTAAAAGGATCAAAGAGTAATTTCTTTCCTTGTACGTCTACATTAAAACAGGAGTGACCGTAATAGGTAAACTTCATATCCTTGTATAATTAATGGGGCTGTTTGAACCTGATTTGTATTGATTGTCAATGGCTGAATGCCATAGTGACAAAAATAAGGGTTCGGCATAATATTCGGGAACAATAGTTATCCCCCGTTGTTATACGGATAATGTGCAGCCGCTTATCAAAAATTAACAGGCGGTTGTTTTTTTTATTCTTCAATTTTGACCATTATGAGAAGATTAGCCGGATCATGGATTTTTTTACTGATTTTTTTGTTGCTTGATATTTATGTGTTCCAGGCATTAAAAATTGTTGCTGTTGGCTGGGCTCCTAAAACAAGAATGATTATTTATGGAATTTACTGGGGCATCAGCGTTGTTTCTTTAACCTTAATGCTGAGTATTGCGTTTACCAATTATGAAAGCTGGCACAAACTGCTGCGAACCTATGCTTTTGCCATTGTAATTGGATTGTTCCTTGCCAAAATTTTAGCCAGTGTATTTTTTATGGCTGATGATGTAAGAAGAGTGGTGCAATGGGCTGGCAGCTTTATTTTCCCGAGTTGGAATCCGAAAAATAACGGCAGCACTACAGGCATTACCCGTTCTATGTTTTTAAGCTGGGCTGGTCTTGCAATTGGTGGCGGACTGTTTTCATCTTTACTGTATGGATTCAGTAACAAGTACAAATACAACCTGCAGAAACTGAGTTTAAGCTTCAGTAACCTTCCATCTGCATTCAAAGGGTTTAAGATTATTCATATCAGCGATATTCACAGCGGCAGCTTTACAGATAAGGAAGCAGTTAAAAAAGGGATTGATAAAATCAATCAGCAAAATGCAGATGTAATTTTGTTTACCGGCGACCTGGTAAATAACTCAGCTGAAGAGATGAAAGAATACATGGATATTTTCAGCGGCTTGAAAGCGAAGCATGGTGTATTTGCAACTTTGGGTAATCATGATTATGGATTTCCATCGGGTGAAACAAAAGAAGAAGTACGGCAAAAGCAATTGGCCAATGCAGAAGAAGTAAAGGCGGTTCATAAACAGCTTGGCTGGAAATTACTGAGTAATGAGCATGCAATGATTGAAAGAGATGGCGAGCATATTGCATTACTTGGTATCGATAATACCAGTGCAAAAGCTAATTTTCCGTCATTTGGAAAACTACCGGAAGCACATGCCCCGGCAAAAGATTCGCCGTTTAAGATATTGATGAGTCATGATCCATCGCACTGGAATGCAGAAGTAACTGCTGATTTTAAAGACATAGATCTTACACTGGCAGGGCATACACATGGAATGCAGTTTGGAGTAGAGATTCCCGGTTTTCGCTGGAGCCCCGTGAAATATGTATACAAACAATGGGCTGGGTTGTATGAGCAGGCCAATCAAAAATTATATGTGAACCGTGGTTTTGGATTTATTGGTTACCCCGGCCGGGTAGGTATTTTACCCGAAATCACATTGATTGAGCTAACATAATTTATTCGATTAAACTATCTTGCAGTCAGGTGGTCTATGTTCTCTGCCACCTGACTTTTTTATGCCGAAACCACTTATTCAACTATGCATTGCCCTGCTCCTGTGTGTAAACCTTTATGCACAGGAAACAGTAGCTGATACAATTCCTCTCAACAAAGATTCCATTGAAAAGGAACTGGATGAGTTTTTGAAAATGTTTGGTTCTCCCAAACCAGCCAGTTATTTTCTTGCAGGCATAGGTGTCGGTAACACACAGTTCAGTGTAAAAAATATTGCACTCAATTCACAGCAATCAACCGGCAACCTGAGTATTATACCAACAGTAGGGTATTATTTTAAAAACGGGTTGAGTTTATCATATAATAATTCTCTGTTGAAGGAAGGGCAATCCATTCAATTGCTGCAGCATTCAGCAACAGTTGGGTACGATTACACGGAAAGTAAAGAGGTTGCATTTGGTTTTTCGTACACAAGGTTTTTTGGAAAGAAAGAATTTGTAAATACATCATCGCCTTATGATAATGACCTGTTTGCTTATGTAAATAAACAGAAGGGAATTTTTCAGCCGGGTGTAATGATTGGCTTTTCAGCAGGGAAGTACAGGGAAACATCAAGATATCTTGATTCGCAAAGGATATTCTTACCAAGCCCGGGATATTTTTACTTCTATGTAAATGATACTTCAACTGTTCGAGTGAGAGATTTCTCACTCATACCTTTTGTACAGCATGAATTTGAATGGAAGGGCTTTGGGAAAAAGAATGCCATCACATTTAAACCCTGCCTGATGCTCATTGGCGGAGTGAGTAATTTTTCTGTTGATTCAAAAGGGAGAAAAAGTATATTAAACAGGCCACGGTTAGGAAGAGCATATAATCAGTCATCATCAGAATCATCCGGGTTTAATTTTTATTCGGTTGGCCTTAACCTCGATGCTGCATGGTATGTTGGAAAATTTTATCTCAATCCCCAAGTATATATTGATGATTATCTTTTAAGCAGCGAAAATAAATTCAATGTACTCTACACCGTTCAGCTTGGATTTATGTTTTAGTATAACAGAAAGGTTGTTCTTAACATATTTTTACAAGCGAACATAAATGATTGGCACTTTATTAGACGTTAATGATAAACAACTAAAATCAAACAGAATGAAAAAGTATCTTGTAATCTTACTTGTCACGCTTACAGCATCGGCTACATCTTTTGCACAGTTCCGCATTGGCCCAAAACTCGGTGCCAATATGGGGAAAATTGAAGGAAGTGGATTTGATGAAAAGTATAAACTTGGTTATCATGTAGGTGTATTTGCAGAAATACCGTTAGGAAAAAAATGGGCTATTCAACCAGAAGTATTGTGGAACCAGATTAATACAGATACTGCCTATAACATTAGGCAAGTGTATCAAAATCTTGCAAACCAGAATCTTTCCAACCCACAATTAAATTATTTGAGTATTCCATTGCTATTAACTTACAAGCCTGCAAAGGTTTTATCATTGCAGGCGGGGCCACAGTTCGGGATTTTGATCAATAAGGATAAAACACTGATTGATAATGGAGGGCAAGCATTTAAAAATGGCGATTTTTCTATGCTCTTTGGTGCACAACTGAATATTCTTCGTATAAGAGTATATGGTAGATATGTTATTGGATTAAATGATATCAGTGATATCGGCAGTCAGGAAGAATGGAAAACAACAGGTTTTCAACTTGGTGTTGGGTTAGCTTTGTAAAAACTTACATCTACTATAGTAAGGCCTCTCCTAACAGGGAGGTCTTTTTTATTTCCATTAACATATACAATTAAGGGTAATCTGCTACATTTACCAACTAAAAATTTACTGCATGAAACAGCACAGATTACATTTCAGGATTATCCAGATTTTTCTTTTTATTTCTCTTGCTCTTACATCGTTTGCCCAGGTAAACCTGAAAGAACAGATTCCCTTTGATGCAAAAGTGAAAACAGGAAAACTGCCAAACGGACTTACCTATTATATCCGTCCCAATAACAAACCGGAGCAGCGGGTAGAGTTAAGGCTGGTTGTTAATGCAGGCTCGATCCTTGAAGATGGCGATCAACTTGGTCTTGCACATATGACCGAGCACATGGCTTTTAACGGCACAAAGAATTTTAAGAAGAACGATATTGTTTCTTACCTGCAGGAAATTGGTGTTGGCTTTGGAAATGATCTGAACGCTTATACCAGTTTTGATGAAACCGTTTATATCTTGCCAATCCCCATAGACAAACCCGGGAACCTTGAAAAAGGATTCCAGATACTGGAAGACTTGGCGCATAATATTTCTAATCTCGATGAAGATATTGATGGAGAGCGTGCTGTAATCCTGGAAGAAAGCCGTTTAGGTAAAGGAGCGCAGGAAAGAATGTTCCGAAAATTCCTGCCGGGTTTATTTGCCGGTTCATTGTATGCAGACAGGTTACCCATTGGTAAAGACAGCATTATTAAGAACTTCAAGTATGATGTTATCCGCAGGTTTTACCGTGACTGGTACAGACCTGATTTGATGGCGGTGATTATAGTAGGTGATATCACTACAGAAAAAGCAGAAGAAATGATCCGTAAACATTTTGGTGGATTAACAAATCCTGCCAATCCACGTGAACGGAAATATGCCCCACTTGCTCCCTACAGCAAAAATGATTTAATGCTGATAAGCGATAAAGAAGCAACATCTTACAGCGTAGCAATAAATTATCCCGCTTATATAGATCCTCCTGTTTCAATTGTTGAAGAATACAGGAACGATCTTATCCGTAATTTGTTTACACGCATGTTCAATCAGCGTTTGCAGGAATTAACGCAAAAAGAAAATCCTCCTTTCAATGGAGCAAGTGGCAGCTTTGGAACCTACGCAAGAGGATATGATGCATTTTCTGTTTATGCAGGTGCAGGAACAGGCGATGTAAAAAGAGCTATGCAGGTCTTGCTGGAAGAACTGGAACGTGTAAAGCGTTTTGGATTTACTGCAACAGAACTGGAGCGGTCAAAGAAAAACATGATTTCCTCTTATGAAAGATCATACAATAACCGGGATAAAAATGAAAGTGCAAACTATGTAGAAGAGTATATCAGCAATTTTCTGCAGAAAGATCCAACACCGGGTATCGAGTATGAATTTGAAAAAGTAAAAGAACTTCTTCCGGGCATCAGCATTGAAGAGGTAAATAACCTGGTGAATAAATACATTAAAGGAGTTGACAACAGGTTTACTTACATCACAGGACCAGAACCAAAAGCAATTGATAAAGTTCCAACTACAGAAGAGATGCTGGCTGTTTTTCCGGCAGTTGAGAAAGCTGACATCAAAGCTTATGAAGATAAAGTGGTTGCTTCTTCTTTGATCGAAAAGAAGCCAACAGCAGGGAAAGTAGTTTCAAAGAAAACTGATGCAAAGCTTGGTACAACTGAACTGACACTGAGCAATGGTGTGAAAGTAACCCTGAAATCAACTGACTTTAAAGCTGATCAGATCTTAATGTCGAGTGTAAGACCCGGCGGTAAAAATCTATATGGGCTGGCAGATAAATACAATGTGGAATATGCAGTGCCGATTGTACAGGCGATGGGAGTTGCTGATTTTTCACCAGTGGATCTGCGCAAGGTACTGGCAGGAAAAACGGTGCAGGTTACTCCGTTTATCAGTGCAGTAAGTGAAGGTGTTCGTGGAAACTCAACAGTAAAGGATCTGGAAACAATGTTTCAGTTAACCTGGCTGTATTTTACAAACCCACGCAGCGATACTTCCTTATTTAAATCATACCAGCAAAGGAATAAATCGCAGTATGCAATGGCAGGTGCTAATCCGCAGTTTGCATTTATTGATACATTGTACAATACCCTGTATAATAATAATCCGCAGGCACCAATTGCTTTACCAAAGGCTGACTACTTTGAAAAAATCAATCTAAAGCGAAGTCTTGAAATTTATAAAGAACGTTTTGCGGATGCAGGAAGCATGAACTTTGTTTTTGTTGGAAGCTTTAAGGAGGAAGAAATCATTCCTTTAATAGAGCAGTATATTGGCAGTTTGCCGGCCACAGCGAAAAAGTTTGCAACTGTTGATAATAAAGTGCGGCCAATAAAAGGCAAAAAAGAAATGATTGTGAAAAAAGGCAAGGAAGAAAAGAGCTTGATCATTCAATTCCATTCGGGTGAAGTGCCCTATAGTCAGTCACTGGAACTAAAAGCACAGGCTGCAACAGAGGTGCTGAACATCCGCATTATTGAAGAACTGCGTGAAAAGATTGGTGGTATTTACGGCGGCGGTATTTATGGTGGACTGGAACAGCAACCTTACGGTAACTACACATTTGCAGTACAGTTGCCATGCGGCCCTGAAAAGGCTGACACCTTGATAAAAGCTGTGAACAAAGAGATCAAGGACATTGCAACAAAAGGCCCTTCACAAAAGAACCTTGATAAAGTAAAACAGCAATGGCGTGAACAGCACAAGATTGACCTGAAAGAAAATGGTAACTGGCTGACTGCTTTAACCGAAAGCAAGTTTCCCGGAAATGATATCAATTATTTTGTGGACTATGAAAAGTATGTGGATCAGCTCACAGTGAAAGATGTGCAGGAGGCCGCAGCGAAATTGCTGAATGGCCCCAATGTATTAACCGCTGCGCAAATGCCGGAGAATGACGCGCCGAGTGAGAAAAATAATACCGCAGAGAGAGAGAATAAGGTAATCGAGTCAATTGAAATTGACCAGCCGGATATTAAAATTGAGCTGTTCGACAATGGAGAAATTGATGGCGATACAGTAACAGTTTATTTCAACAGCTACCCCGTGGTGAGCAAAAAGCAGTTAACGGCGAATGTGATTACCCTCAATGTAAAAGCATTGAAGAACAGGAAAAACAACCTGGTTCTGTTTGCTGAAAACCTCGGCAAAACACCGCCAAATACAGCATTGATGCGGGTTACAGCAGGTACAAAGGTGTACAATATCACTGTTGAAAGCGATAAGAAAAAGAACGGAATGATTGTTTTTAAATGGAAGGAATAAGATAAAATCGAATGAAACAAAGGCTGCCAACTGGCAGCCTTTGTTATTACAGGGATATGTGAAAATGCTTTTTACCGGTCTTGAATACTGTTTTTAACCGTTCAAAACTGGCTTTATAAACCGGATGGAGTTATACAGTATTTACCAATGAAAAACCATAATGTTAATATCTTAATATTTAGTGCAAAGTTAACTTGCAAAAGAAGCTGTTGGGAATGAAAAATAATCCTATATTCATTATTGAAAATTACTCTTTGCCCATTTAAATTCTAAAAATTAAAAAACATGGCAACAAAAAAAGCAAAAAAAGCAGCTAAGAAACCAGCAGCAAAAAAAGCAGTAAAGAAAGCTGTTAAAAAAGCGGCTCCTAAAAAAGCAGCTAAGAAAGCAGTGAAAAAGGCAGCTCCTAAAAAAGCAGCTCCAAAGAAAAAAGTAGCTAAAAAGAAATCTGCACGTAAACCAAATGCAGCCTTCATGAAAGCACTTACTCCAAGTGCTGATTTAGCAGCCGTTATTGGAAGTAAACCATTACCACGTACAGAAGCGGTGAAAAAGATCTGGGTTTACATAAAAGCAAATAAACTGCAGGATGCTAAAAACAAACGCAACATTAATGCTGATGCTAAACTGAAACTCGTGTTCGGTGGAAAAGCACAGGTATCAATGTTTGATATGGCGAAGCATCTGTCAAACCATTTGAAATAAGAATGGTTATTGAATATTTTAAGGGCATCAACAGATGCCCTTTTTTTATCTCTGTGTTTTTTATTCAAAGATCCAGAGTAAGATTGGCTGTTTGCTTTTGTCAATGAATCCTGCAAGTGTTTGCAGAAAATTTGGAGATACAGTTGGGCATCCGTTACTCAAACAAATAGGATAGGGTGTTACTTCATTATCAGGTATACAGCTGTGTGCATGTAAAACAACAAATCGTTCAAATGCTTTGCTGTTGCTGCTTTCAAGCCCGTGCAGTTTATACGCCAGGCCAAAACGGCCGTAATATTTTTTTCCGATTTTATATTTTCCCAATGAAGAGCAGTTACAGCCAACAGTATTTCCGTATTCTCTTTTGCTGAAAAATGAATTACCGCAGCTGCCATGTGTTACCAATGCTCTATGTATAATTTTGCCTGCTTTTAAATCGTACACATAGAACCTGTTTTCTCCGCTTTCTTTTTTCATATCAACCAAATAACAGATGGATTGATTGTATCCATTATTGGCTGCATATTTTTTTAAGCGACTGGCAAAGTCTGCAACACGTTTTGTTTCCGTTGATTCTTTATCATGTGCAGATATGGTTTTTGAAAAAGCTTTTTCAGTTGCTGAAGTTTTATTGTCTGTTTTGTTTGAACAGGTAATTAAAAGAATAGCAGTAGCGACAAAAAATGTTTGTTGCAGCATGGTGTGATGGATTACAGAGTGGAGATGACAGAACGCTCCGAATCCATAAAAGATGATGCAGGATAATCTTAAAAATGCGTTAATGCTTTTGAGTAAGTAAACATCAAAAAAAAGCAGCTGCAATATTTCTGCATTAAACATTTACAATTAAAACAGGAATGTTTACTTCATGCCGAACCGCTTCAATTGTTTCACCAAATACATAGTCTTTTAATCCCTTGTGGCGGTGGGCACCCATGATCAGCAGATCGGATTTACTTTCTTTTACAATCCGCACAATCTCTTTTATACGGTTATTGTAGCCCAGAGCAATAGAGGTTTTGTATCCCTGCAGCTCAAGGGTTGAAGCATAATGTTCCAGCCTTTGCCTGTCTTTACGGGTCTCATCATCATCACTTGCCTCTCCAAGAAGCCTGGCCGGTGCCGATTCTACAATATGCATGAAGATATAACTGGCCTCTTTCCGCCCCTGGTTCAGGGCATAAGCAATCAGCTTTTCATCGTTTTCAGAAAAGTCGAGTGCAACAGCAATATTGTTCACTGCCGGAACAGAGAGATTTGCTAAGGATGGTATGGCACTATGCATTTTAATATTGTCTTTATTTAGTTGTTTCCGCACCATTGGCAGGAATGTCATTGTTAAGAACAGCCAGATAAACCCGAGAGCAATGATTGGAATGAAGAATTTCCAGAACCACATTCCATCTTCTGTAAACACTACCATGATTTCCTGCACAACCAGCCTCACATTTAAAAACACAAGAACTGCACCAACAGCCCATGCTGCAATCTTCACCCATAGTTTTATGGCAAACTCACCCATGGTGTTTTTATCGCTTACAAAATGAATTAATGGAATTACTGCAAAACCTAACTGTAAACTGAGTATCACCTGGCTGAAGACAAGCAGGTCATCTACTTTTTCTTCACCATACACAAGGATCACTATTACAGCAGGTATAATGGCAATTAACCTTGTAAGCAAACGGCGAAGCAAAGGATTAATACGAATGCGTAAATAACCTTCCATTACAATTTGCCCGGCCAGTGTTCCGGTAATGGTACTGCTTTGTCCGGCGGCAATCAGCGCAATTGCAAATAAGATGGGAGCCAGTTTTGTACCAAGTAAAGGAGCCAGCAACTGGTGTGCATCTTCGATCCTTGCTACCTGTGTATTACCAGTTTTAAAGAAAACAGTAGCCGCTAAAACGAGGATAGCTGCATTTACAAAGAAGGCTGCATTCAGTGCAATGGTACTGTCGATAAAATTAAATTTCAGGGCCCGCTTTATACTTTGTTTGTCTTCACCAATCTTTCTTGTTTGTACCAGTGCAGAATGCAGGTAAAGATTGTGAGGCATTACTGTTGCACCAATAATACCAACTGCAATATATAAGGCCTGGTTATTTAATGCTGTTGGAATAAAGCCCACAGCTACTTCAGAAAGAGAAGGTTTTGATAAAAAGATTTCGATTAAAAAAGATCCGCCGATAATAGCAACCAATGCTATGATGAATGCTTCCAGTTTACGGATACCATAATTCTGTAACCATAATAATAGCAAAGTATCAAATACGCTGATTCCCACGCCCCAGATTAATGGCAAACCTGTGAGCAGATAAATACCCAATGCCATTCCCAATACTTCAGCAAGATCACAGGCCGCAATTGCAATCTCAGCCAGAATGTATAAACAAAAATTAACTACCGGTGGATAGGCCTCCCTGTTTGCCTGTGCAAGATCTCTGCGGCGAACAATGCCCAGCCTTGCACTCAAACTTTGCAGCAATAAAGCCATGAGGTTACTCATGAGCAAAACCCAGATCAGCTGATAACCAAACTTGGCACCACCCTGCAAATCAGTTGCCCAGTTACCCGGATCCATATAACCTACACTTACAAGATAGGCAGGTCCTGCATAAGCAAGTATACGTCTCCAGCCTTTTTGCGGCTGGGTGGTATCAACTGAACCGTGTACTTCGCTCAATGAATTTTCAGGGTGCTGCATTTTTTCTTTCATTTAAACGGGTTTTACAAATATGTTTTTTGCCAGGTGATCGCTGAGTGTTGTGAGCGGTTGATTGCGGATTTTTATTTCAACAGAGCCATCAAACAAAAAGCGCTGTTTGATTTCAAGTTTGGTGCCGATTCCAATCTTTTTTGCCGCAGCATTTCCAGCAAGTTACTGCTCTGGTCGCCAACTGCTGTTACAACAGCTGGCTGCTGTTCTTTCAATTGATGAAGACTGATATTGCTGGAAGCTTCGATCTTTCCGTTACGGTCGGGGATAGGGTCGCCATGCGGGTCTGCCTTTGGAAAGCCGAGAAAGGCATCTAATCTTTCCGTTAATTCATGACTGCTTACATGTTCAAGCTGTTCTGCAATTTCATGCACGGCATCCCATTCAAATTTTAATTTATCTACCAAAAAAAATTCCCACAACCTGTGCCTGCGGATAATGCTCAAAGCCAGTTTCTTTCCTTCTGCATTCAGCTTTACACCATAGTAGGGTTCGTAATGAAGCAGTTTTTTTTCTTTTAAACGTTTCAGCATGTCGGTAACAGAAGCCGGTTTGGTGTGCAGTTCTTCCGACAGTTCGTTAGTGGTAACGTTACTGTCTGTTTGCTGCAGCCGCCAGATGGCCTTGATATAATTTTCTTCAGCGGTCGAAAAATTCATATGGAATGAAATTATAATTTAGACAAATCTAAAAAATTATTTTTAAAACCAAGCTTTTTTTGCTGAGAATTTTGATTCACACACAAAACCTTTACTTTTAGTATCCTGTATAACACTGACATATGAACAAAAAATGGATATGGCTTTTGCTGATTGTAGTTTTAGCGGCCTGCAAAACCGGCAAGCAAAAGGCATTAACGGATGAGGATATTACTGCTGCCGACTTCATTGAACTTGCTCCGGCACTTATATTGCCGGTTTCGGTAAATGATTCAATGCTGAGCAGAAAAGAAAAAGATTCTGCGCTCATCAATCAAACAGCTTTTCAAACCTTTCTGACCGATACGGTGTTTAAAAAGTTTTATCCGCAAACAAAGCAGCTCAAACTTTATCTTATTGGGAAAGCAACAGACGATAAAAAAGGAAATTATATCATCGTAAAATCAGTGAACGGAAAGAACCGTGGTACACAGCTCTTCTACTTCACAAAGAAAAATACGTACCTGGGTGGAATGAAACACATTGACAACCTCACCAAAAGTACAGGCCGGTACTTACGAATCGATAACCGGTTCAATATTTCCATGATCCAGGAAAGGAGAGTGGCTACCGGTGAAATATGGACGAATGAAACTATTTATTTTTTGAACGACAGTGGCAGGTTCATTATTGCTATGACCAACAGCAACGAAGATCTCAGGGATGAAATTATGGGGAACCCCATTGATACCTTTGCAAGAAAAAATAAATTCTCGGCTGACTATACTTCTGATAAAAAGAATCTTGTTTCCATCCGTGATGGGTCATCAGCAAAAACATTCCAGTTTTTCATTCATTTCAGCAAACAAAATGGCGAATGTGTGGGGGAATTAAAAGGCGAAGCTGAATGGATCGATAAAGCAAGAGGCATCTTCAGAGACAGGAACAGTGATTGTGGCATTGAATTCAACTTTGGTTCATCTTCTGTTAGTATTAAGGAACAAAATGGTTGTGGTTCCTACAGGGATATTACCTGTTTTTTTGAAGGGTCTTATCCACGTAAGAAGGAACCGGTTAAACCTAAAGTGAAATCAAAAAAGAAAAAATGAGCAAGCGTCAGTTAATCAGTTCCGGTTCACCATGGGAAGATGTGGTGGGTTATTCAAGAGCTGTAAGGGTGGGAAATGTGGTGGAAGTAGCAGGTACAACAGCTGTTGACGGCGACCGGGTTATTGGAGATGGAAATGTTTATGAGCAAACCCGTTTTATCTTCCAAAAGATCAACAAAGCATTACAGGAGGCTGGTTCTTCGCTGGAGCATGTTGTAAGAACAAGAATGTACATCACCGATATTTCAAAATGGGAGGAAGCAGGAAAAGCACATGGTGAGGTATTTAAACAGATAAAACCAGCTTCCACAATGGTAGAAGTAACTGCCCTGATAGACGCCCGTTTATTGATTGAAATTGAGGCAACCGCCATTATCCCAAACCTTTGATGTGCATAAACCTAAGACCTGAAAACAGCTGATTTTCAATTTTTCAGGCTATATTGCGCCCTTTTAGCAAACTAACTCCATTTATGTCGTTTAATAATTTTAAAGTTCCGTACCAGGCTGACAATGAATATTCAAAAAGAGTGGCTTATTTCTCCATGGAATTTGCCGTACATCAACCCTTAAAAATTTACAGTGGTGGTCTTGGCTTTTTAGCCGGTTCTCATATGCGCAGTGCCTATGAACTAAAGCAGAATTTAATTGGTATAGGTATTTTGTGGAAGTACGGTTATTATGACCAGGCCCGCAACCAGGATCAAACCCTGCAGGTGCAGTGGAACGAAAAAATCTACAACTTTTTAGAAGATACAGGTATCAAATTCCAGATCAATATTCATGAACACCCGGTTTGGGTAAAAGCGTGGTATTTGAACCCGGAAACCTTCAAAAGTGCCCCGATGTTTTTATTGAGCACAGATTTGCCTGAAAATGATTACGTATCGCAGACCATCTGTCACCGCTTGTACGATGCTAATGTTGCTACCAAAGTGGCCCAGTTTATTTTGTTGGGTGTTGGTGGTGCCAAACTGATTGATGAACTCGGTTTTATGCCTGATGTATATCATCTCAATGAAGCACATGCTATTTCTTCTGCTTTTTATCTCTACAAGAAATTTGAAAATGTTGAAGAGGTGAAGAAACGTATGGTGTTTACTACGCATACACCAGAAGAAGCAGGTAATGAAAAACATGATATTCACCTCTGTGAAAAAATGAGTTATTTCTGCGGTGTTCCGTTAGATACTGTTAGAAAACTTACAGGCATTTACGACGATCAGTTTAATCATTCACTGGCTGCCTTACGTTTTGCACGCATCTCCAATGGTGTAAGTGCATTGCATGGCGAAGTGAGCCGTAAGATGTGGGCGAACTATGAAAATGTTGCTCCTATTACAAGTGTTACAAATGCACAGAACTGGCGTTACTGGGCCGACAAGCAATTGTATTTCTCTATGGATGAGAAAAACGATGAACGCTTTGACGACCGTAAAAAATATTTAAAGAAAAGAGCATTTGATTTGGTTGCTGATCAAACAGGAAAATTGCTTGATCCCGATGTGTTGACAATTGTATGGGCACGCCGTTTTGCAGGTTACAAACGTGCAGAACTGATTACAAGAGACCTGGATCGTTTCAATGCATTAATGAGTAATAAGAAATATCCCGTACAAATTATCTGGGCCGGGAAACCTTATCCTGTTGATTATCCTGCCATCAGTGATTTCAATAATCTTGTTCACTTAAGCAAGAATTATAAAAACATTGCAGTTTGTACAGGATATGAACTTTCATTGAGCAAACGTCTGAAACAGGGTGCTGATGTGTGGTTAAACAATCCACGTGTACCCCGTGAAGCAAGCGGAACAAGTGGTATGACTGCTGCCATGAACGGTGCAGTTAACTTCAGTACGTTTGACGGATGGATCTGTGAGTTTGCCAATCATGGTAACAACAGCTTTATTGTTCCGCCGGTTGATTACAGTGCAATGAGTACACCGGAACAGGATCAGTACGATCTTGACCAGGTGTATGAAATCCTGGAGAACCAGATTCTTCCTTTGTACTACGATAACTACCAGGTATGGCGCCAGATTACGCATAACGGTATGAGAGATGTTCGTTTCCAGTTCGACAGTAACCGTATGGCTGATGAGTATTACAAACTGCTCTACAATAAAAAATAATCTGTTTTATGTAATAGTAACCCCGACCGAAACGTCGGGGTTTTTTATTTAATTTTATTTGATGAAATATCTATAAAAATGATTGAGCTAATTTATACAAACAGCGATGATCATTTTTATGGATATACTATGTGGCAAAAAAATCAATAAAAATTAACACATGAATGAATATGTAAAACATTTTGAACTTCGCTGGGCCGATGTAGATGCAAATTTTCATGTGAGTCATTCAAGATATTATGAACTGGGAGCTCATTGCCGCATGAGTTTTTTAATTGAACATGGTATAACAATTGAACTGTTGCAGGAATTGAAGATTGGTCCGATCCTTTTCAAGGAAGAATGTATTTTCAGAAAAGAAATTCATGCAAGCGAAATGATAGATGTGAATATGATGCTATCAAAATGTAAACGGGATGGTTCAAAGTGGAGTGCAAGACATGAACTGAAAAAGCAGATGGAACCATTGCTGCCATCATCAATGCAGATCTTGCATGGATGAATCTCACAGAAAGAAAACTGGCAAAGCCTTCTATGGCAGCTGCTGTTATTGAACAGTTGCCAAAGACAAATGATTTTGTGTATCTATATTGATTTAATCAACATATTCACTTAACTCCAGCCAGCGGAATTCTTTTTCATCGAGCAAAGCAGTTACTTCAGCAATACGATTGGAGAGTTTCTGCAATTCTTCAAAAGACATACTTCCGCTGTTGAGCTTTTCTGTGACGCTTTGTTTTTCAGCAGTTAACTCTTCTATTTCTTTTTGCAGTAATTCGAATTCTCTTTTTTCTTTATAACTGAAACGTTTTTTTTCTATGGTTGATCCCTCGACTGCGCTCGGTATCTCCGGCACCGTGCTTCGACTTCGCTCAGCACTGGCTCCCGACTCCCGACTATCGGCTCCCAACTTCTCCTGTTCCTTTTGCCAGATCCGCAGCTGTGAATAATTGCCGGGGAAATCTCTTACAAATCCATCGCCTTCAAATACGAACAAATGATCAACTAACCTGTCCATAAAATAACGGTCATGACTTACAATCAATAAACAACCGGGATATTCACTTAAGAAATTTTCAAGTACAGCAAGCGTAGGAAGATCAAGATCATTGGTTGGTTCATCCAGTATTAAAAAATTCGGATTGCGGAAAAGAATCGACAGTAAATGCAATCTTCTTTTTCACCACCACTCAGTTTAGAGATGTAGGTGTACTGTTTATCAGGATCGAATAAAAATAACTGGAGGAATTGAGCTGCACTCAATGAGCCGCCCGTAGCCAGTGGAAAATTCTCAGCAATGTTTTTTACAAATTCAATAACACGGACATCTTCTTTTATTTCCAAACCTTTCTGTGCATAATTACCAAAGATGATGGTATCACCTATGTTAACTTTTCCACTATCCGGTTGCTGAATTCCCTGGATGATATCAAGGAAGGTAGATTTCCCTGCACCATTTTTCCCAGCCACACCAACACGTTCACCTTTTTTAAAAATGTAATCAAACCCTTTCAGAATTGTTTTTTCTCCAAAGCTCTTGTACACTTTTTTCATTTCCACAACCTTACCACCCAGCCTGTTCATCTTCATATTCAACTGCACCTGCTGATCTTCGATACGGAGTTTGGCTTTCGCTTCCACTTCATAAAAATTATCCTGCCTTGATTTGCTTTTGGTTGTTCTTGCTTTAGGTTGCTTCCGCATCCACTCCAATTCTTTGCGGTAGGTATTTTTTGCTTTATCAATACTGGCGAGATCACTTTCAATCCTCGCTGTTTTCTTTTCTAAATAATTCTGGTAATCGCCTTTGTATTCAGTGAGCGTACTTCCATCAAGTTCCCAGATTTCTGTACAAACATTATCTAAGAAATAACGGTCATGGGTTACCAGCAGTAATGTGATTTTTTCTTTACTGAGATAATGTTCCAGCCATTCCACCATTTCCACATCAAGGTGGTTGGTGGGCTCATCCATGATGAGTAAAATATGTTTGTGATCAAAGCCAATATCAATCAGGGTTCTTGCCAACGCCACACGTTTACGCTGTCCGCCGGATAAAGTTCCCACTTCCTGCTGCAACTGGTGAATGTTGAGTTTGCCAAGAATCTGTTTCACCTTCGTATCAAAATCCCATGCACCGAGTTCATCCATTTTAATGATGGCTGCATTCAGTTTTTCTTCATCATGATCTTCACTGATAGCTTCATAATCCCTGATGGCATTGATGACGGGGTGATTGTGCTGAAAAATATTATCAAGGATTGATTTTTTTTCATCAAACATGGGTTCCTGTTCAAACAAGGCAATGTCCACATCTTTGTTGATCCAGCATTTACCATCATCGGATGTTTCTTTGCCTGCTAAAATTCTCAGCAAAGTTGTTTTACCCGAACCATTTCTGGCCACGAGTGCTATTTTATCGCCTTCTTCAATGTTAAATGAAATATTCGAAAACAGGGGAGTGATTCCGTAACTCTTCGTTAAACCTTCAACAGAAACATAATGCATGGCGCAAAGATACTGCAAGTGCCCTTAAATGCTGTCACTGCGTGGTTTTAATGCTTAATGTTTTCCTGTAAACCAGATGAGTGCACAAATGGCAACAACAAGGATGAAAATAGCAACTGGTTGCAAACGATCCTGCTGCTGCTGTTTTTGTTTTAAGAGGATGAGTTGGTTAATTTTTTTTCTGCCAGCTTCATCCTTCGCTAAAAGCGGGGACAGGTGATTGGTAATTTCCTTTATTTGTTTTAATGGCAATGACTGGATGGCGTGTATCAAAGAGTGAACGATGGATTGATTCACCTCGGCTTCATTGAATGCAAGCAGCCTGTCTATTACATCCTGGTTCAATAACTGTTTGATTTTATCAGCAACTCCCCTGTGATCCATACGGTGTATATCCATATCAGCAACTGCCTTATTGAGTTCCAGTATCTGAATCAGAACATTGGGAGGTGTGATCATTTTTTCACCCGGTTTTCTTCCTTTTGCTTTCGATGACCATCTTTCCTGCAGGTATAATTCTTTTTTACCGGGGTTGATGAGTATTTCGTAAGCCTCTTTTATTTCATTGAATTTTGTAAGCGAATAGGGGTCATCATTATTTTTATCCGGGTGATAAATCATCACGAGCCTGCGGTATGCCTGCTTAATTTCAGGAATACTGGCGGTTACCGGGATCTCTAATATTGCGTAATAATCTTTCAAGCAGGCAAATCTAAGCAGGCTTGTTAAAATATGTACACGGAATTATAAAATTGCTATTTTTAAACTTAATGAAATATCCATAAAAATTATCGAGCTATTTTATACCATCAGTGATGATAATTTTTGTGGATATCCTATGTGGCTAAAGAGTCAATAAAGATGAACACATGAAAATTGTTTTCTGGCTTGGTTTATTTCTTTTACCCGGATTCCTTTTTGCAGGCGATACAACTGCAAATAAAACCGTGCATAAGCAATCGTTGAAGGGATATAAAAAATTATTGTACAAAGTTGTTTTACTGCATCCTGAAATGAATTCAGAATTTGAACGGGAATTGCTGAAGCATTACCTGCTTGGATCAGGGTCAACTTATTTACTGTCCGATTCTGATTTTGTACGATTGCAGAAAACAGTACCAAACTACATACACAATACGAACTGTATCATTGCTTCTTCCAATAATCAGCAATACTGTGTGCAGCCTGTTGATCTGAATGATGATAATTATTTCGGCTGGGCTTTGGGAAATATCAGGGCTATTTATAAAAACGGTACTGAAGAATTGATTTCTCTCGCAGACTACTATGATTTTAATAAAGCAAAAATAGGAGTGCGAACACGAAAACAGGAATTGCTGACAAGGGTGTTTAAATTCCTGGCTCCAAAATCAGCAAAGCCTTTTGTAGTTACTTATGATGCAGATGGATTTATTGCAACTCATTAATGAACCGCAGCACTGCCTTTTATTTCATACACCAGGTCTTTTCCGTAACAACCTGCCGGTGTTTGATATCCTGCTTTATAATTTTCGGCCATAATTTTTTGGGTGATGAGTAAACTGCCCCAAGCGGTTAAACTGTATCCATCAGCACAGGTTAACTGACTGATGATTTCTTTTCCCTCTGTATTCCATGCTTTCCCCATACAACAGTTGATGCATTGGCTCTTTGTTCATCTGTTGGTCCTGCAGGAGCCTGGTTGATTTTTTTCTGCATTATTCCACGTATAAATTTTGTTCTTAACAACCAGTTGAACAGAAATTGAAACTTCAATAAACGATAAACAGATGGTTTCATTCCTGTGTATGCTTCTACATTTGGAATTCCGGTTGTATGATAGGCAGTGAAATATCTCCCCATTGTAAACTCATCACGAATCGTTGTTTTCCATTGGCATCAATCCACATGCCTTTAAAACCCAATGGTCTTTTCTCGAATTTTCCATTGATACGTACAACGGAGTCTTCACCAATTCTTGTAGCCATCGTAGTTGCAGTACCGTGACTGATTTGTCCGTTTGTTGGAATGAATGCCAATTGCAGATGTGTAGCATCTGGTAATTTTTGTTTCAGGTCTAACGCAATGCAATCTGTCGGGATTACATCAAAACCTGCACCGGGCATTAACATAACGCCTGACTGTTTTGCAACAGCATCATAAGTTTTGATCAATTCAAAAACAGAAATATCACCGTTGATATCAATGTAATGCGTGTTTGTTGCAATACATGCTTCCACCATTTGTTTTGCTGTCCGGTCGAATGGCCCCGCTGCATGAATCACTAATTTTACATCTTCTAAATGTTGCTGAATGGATGCAGCAGTATCTAATGGAAAAATCCGGGAAGAGAAATTTAATTCTTTGGCAATGTCACCGATTTCTTTTTCATTTCTTCCGGCAAGGATAGGAGAGATGTTGTATTCCCTTGCATAACGGGCAATGAGTTTGCCGGTGTAACCATTAGCACCGTAGAGTAAGACCTTGTCTTTTTGCATGGGAGATTAGAATTCGATCAGTGAAATAATTTCTTCCAGAAATACTTTATCAGTTTCATCAAATGTATTCAACTCTTCACTGTCAACATCCAGCACAGCAAGCACTTCATTGTTGCGGATTACAGGTACTACAATTTCTGAACTGCTTAAACTGCTGCAGGCAATATGACCGGGAAATTTTTCTACATTGGGAACAATCAGTGTTTTTGCCTCAGCCCAAGATGCGCCACACACACCTCTTCCTTTGCGGATTCGTGTACAGACAACAGGTCCCTGGAATGGCCCGAGTACCAACTCTTCACCTTTATCAGTAAATGCTTTTGCTGAACTTGGTTTCACTAAATAAAATCCAACCCATAGCCAGCCGAACTGTTCTTTGAGCGCTGCACATACATTCGCAAGATTGGCAACAAGATCAGGTTCACCTTCCAGTAATCCTTTGATCTGCGGAATCAGTTGCAGATACTGTTCTTCTTTTGTTCCCTGTATGATGTGTAAGTCTTCGGCCATGAAATTAATTTGTGCAAAGGTAGGTGGAGAGAAGGATTTGCCGCAAAGACAAAAGTTCAGATAGAAACACGGATAACACAGATTAGTGCGGATTATCACAGATAAATAAAATCCGCATCCATCCGTTTACATTCGTGTCATCTGCGTTTCTATCTCTTATAAATGCTTTTTAAAAAAATCTATCGTCCGTTGCCAGGCGAGTTTCGCAGCTGCTTCGTTATATCTTGTACCGGCAGTATCATTATGAAACGCATGATTCACGCCTTCATACATGTACAATTCATAACTGATCTTATTTGCTTTTAGTGCTTCTTCATATGCAGGAATGCCTGCATTGATACGTTCATCAAGTGAAGCATAATGTAATTGCAGGGCGGCTTTTATTTTGGGTACATCTGCTGCTGCAGGCTGACGGCCATAAAATGCGACGGCAGCTTTTAATTCAGGAACGTTCACTGCTAATGTGTTACTCATGGCACCGCCCCAGCAAAAACCAACACAGCCATACTTTCCATTACTGTCTTTTCTTGTTTTGAGATAAGAAAAGGTATTGATGAAATTCTGTTGGGTTTCCTGTGCATTGAGCTTTGTAAACAAAGTTCTTGCTTCATCTTCATTGGCAGGAGTGCCGCCAAGTGGAGCTAATGCATTTGGCGCAATGGCAAGAAATCCTGCATTCGCAGCACGCCTTGCCACATCTTCAATATGTGCATTCAGCCCACGGTTTTCATGAATCACAACCACTGTTCCGTATTTTGCTTCTTGCTTTGGTCTTGCAACATAAGCTTTCATTTCACCTGTTACTGCAGGATAAGTAACATATTCTGTAAACAAGTCATCGGCAGGTGTTGCAGCTGCTTTTGCATAATTACTTTCCAGCAGTGGCAGTAAGGCCATGGCTGCTGCGGTACTTCCTGTAAGCAAAACTAATCGCCTTACGAAGTCCTGTCTTGAAAGTGGTTTATGGGTGTACTCGTCGTAGAGGTTGATTACTTGCTGATCCATTTTTATGTTGATTTAATGTAAAAGTTACAATCTTTTACCGGTCAATATAGTGCCGTTTATATAAATGCAATCAGCTTTGTTGAAATCGATTTGTTACAAAAGGTCGCAAATGACCCTTGAAATGTCGTAATGGCACAGGTGCAGGTAAAAAAAGTAAATTAGTTTTACACTGTGATCAGGAACAATGTTTTTGACATGCCAGACAACTATTTTTCACAAGTAATCAATCAATATGAAACCAAGAACAATCAACATTCTGTATTGGGTATTTACCCTGATTTTTGCTGCACTGATGATCTTTTCCTCAGTTGGCGGTATTGGCCCCAATGAGCAAACGATCCAAATTTTTCATAAGTACTTAGGGTATCCTATTTATTTTATTCAGTTCATCAGTTGGGCAAAAATCATTGGTGTTATTGCTATTCTTGTTCCGGGGTTTCCAAAAATTAAAGAATGGGCGTATGCAGGTTTGTTTTTTGATTTAACAGCGGCTGTTTATTCGGGTATTGCGGTAAGTGGCAAATTTGATCCTATGATGCTTACTATGCTAATGTGGATCGTGCCGGGTATTCTTTCTTATTATTTCTGGACGAAGAAAACTGCATTATAGTACCACAGATATATAAAACAAAACATCCCGTTCATTAGAACGGGATGTTTTGTTTTATAGTCAATTATCTATTCGGCTGTTGACTTATACTTCTTCTTCTGCATAGCTGCTCACCGGCTCACAGGTACAAATTAAATTCCGGTCGCCATAAGTATTATTAATACGGCTTACACTTGGCCAGAATTTATTCTGTGTTACATAGTATAACGGGAACGCCGCCTGTTGTCTTGTATAAGCATGTTTCCATTCATCAGCAGTAATTACAGACTGTGTATGCGGTGCATTTTTCAAAGCATTATCTGCTTTGTCGCTCTTACCTTCTTCAATATCTCTTATCTCCTGGCGAATGTTCAGTAACGCATCACAGAAACGATCCAGCTCTGCTTTGTCTTCACTTTCCGTTGGTTCAATCATGATGGTTCCTGCAACTGGGAAACTCATGGTAGGAGCGTGGAAGCCGTAATCCATTAAACGTTTGGCTACATCTTCTGCTTCAATACCTGCAGTTTGTTTAAAGGGACGAAGCTCAACAATGAATTCATGTGCACATGTTCCGTTAGCACCTGTATACAGAATATCAAAATCTTTTTCCAGTCTTGCCTTCATGTAGTTGGCATTAAGAATGGCATACTCAGTTGCTTTCTTCAAACCATCAGCACCCAGCAAACGGATATAAGCGTAACTGATCAGCAGGATGGAAGCAGAACCATAAGGAGCAGCACTTACAGCACCGTGTGACGCATTGCTGATATGCCCGGGCAAATGTTTCGCTAAATGCGCTTTCACACAAATAGGTCCCATGCCGGGGCCGCCGCCGCCATGCGGAATAGCAAATGTTTTATGCAGATTCAGATGACAAACATCGGCACCAATTAACCCGGGTGATGTTAATCCAACCTGTGCATTCATATTGGCGCCATCCATGTACACCTGTCCGCCATGCTCATGAACGATTGAACAAATTTCTTTAACACTCTCTTCAAAAATGCCGAATGTACTTGGGTAAGTAATCATTGTTCCGGCAAGATTGGCACTATGCTGTTCAGCTTTTGCTTTAAAGTCCACCACATCAATATAACCGTTCTCCAATGCTTTCACCACCACCACTTTCATTCCTGCCATTACTGCACTGGCAGGATTGGTTCCATGTGCAGAAACGGGAATCAAAATGATATTACGGTGTGCATCGCCGTTAGCTAAGTGATAATTACGGATCGATAACAATCCTGCATACTCACCCTGTGCACCACTGTTGGGTTGCAGGCTGCAGGCATCAAAGCCGGTGATCTCAGAAAGATAGGCTGACAGTTCATCAATGATCTGCTGATAACCTGCTGTTTGATTCGCAGGAGCAAACGGATGAATCCTGCTCCAGTGTGCCCAGCTCAGCGGCATCATTTGAGTAGCTGCATTCAGTTTCATGGTACAGCTGCCCAATGAAATCATGGAAGTATTTAGTGACAGATCTTTGTTCTCCAGTTGTTTCATATAACGCATCATCTGGCTTTCGCTATGATGTGTATTGAAATTAGGATGCGTTAAGAATTCACTTGTTCTTGCTAATTCAGCAGGGATATGTTGTAAAGATGCATTTTCAGGAATCACAAAATCAACCGGGTCAACATCATTCACAAAACAGTTGATGAGATCAAACAGATCTTCTACGTTGGTTGTTTCATCAAGTGAAATACCAATGAGTTCATTGCTGATATAACGCAGATTGATTTCCTGCCGCTCTGCTTTTGCTTTAATAGCAGCAGTATCTTTTACTTTCACTGCAATAGTATCAAAGAAACTTTCACTCAGCAGTTCAAATCCTTTTTCTTTAATGGCTTCAGCAGTTGTTTGTGCCAATAGAGCAACTCGTGATGCAATTGCTTTTAATCCATCTGGTCCATGATACACTGCATACATAGCAGCCATGTTGGCGAGCAATGCCTGTGCGGTACAAATATTGGAAGTAGCTTTTTCACGTTTGATATGTTGCTCTCTTGTTTGCAGAGCCATACGTAGTGCACGGTTGTTCTCTGCATCAATACTTACACCAATGATACGTCCGGGTATGGAACGTTTGAATTCATCTTTGGTGGTAAAGAAAGCTGCATGCGGTCCGCCATAACCAAGGGGAACACCAAAACGCTGTGCAGAACCAAAAGCAACATCAGCACCCAGTTCACCGGGAGGAGTTAACAGGGTTAAAGCAAGTAAATCAGTTGCCATTGCTACAAAACCACCAGCACCCTGTACTTTCTGAATAAATAAACGGTAATCTTCTACCGAACCTATATTGTTGGGATACTGAACCAAAGCACCGAAATAAGTATTGTCGATAGCCGCCGTTTTGTAATCACCAAAAATAAGTTGAATGCCTAATGGTGTGCCACGTGTAATGAGTACATCTTTTGTTTGAGGGAAGACTTCTTCATCAACAAAAAACTTTGGTGCATTGATCACATCTGTTTTATTAACGTGATGAAAAAGCATGTTCATGGCTTCTGCAGCAGCAGTTGCTTCATCAAGTAATGATGCGTTGGCAATTGGCAAAGCTGTTAAATCAGCCACCATTGTTTGAAAGTTGAGTAAACTTTCCAAACGTCCCTGTGAAATTTCTGCCTGGTAGGGAGTGTATTGTGTGTACCATCCCGGGTTTTCAAAAACATTCCGTAAGATCACACTGGGAGTAATGGTATCATAATAGCCCTGGCCGAGATAATTCTTATTCAGTTTGTTATTTAAGGAAATTTCTTTGAGCAGTTTCAGTAAATCAGCTTCACTGATGGCATCGGGAACATTGAGTTTGTTTGGGTTGCGGATGGAAGCCGGAACTGTTTTGCTGATCAGTTCTTCCATGTTCTGTACACCAATTGTTTTCAATAGCTGCTGTTCTGTGCCAATGCTGCCGATATGGCGTTTGGCAAATTCATTCTGTTGTGCTTCAAAAAGAGTCATGTTGTTCAGTTCTTTATTTCTGTCAATTAAAAATCGGATGAGGAATAGGGTAAAGAGCAGATGCATTTTCAAATTCTGCAACTTACTGTTACAATGAGTTGAAAAGACGGGCAAAGTTACGGGCAGAATCAATGCAAATAAACAGCTGTTAGCAGTTGGGGAAAGTCTGTGAAATTGTTTTTTTCTTTCAACACAGAGTTTTGGAGGAAAAGAGTAACACGGAGGGCATTTAAATCAGAAAACTTCAAAATTCTGTGTAACTCCTCAACTCAGTATCTCTGTGTTGAACAATTAACGTTCTTTGCAGTATGGCCGAAGATTTAATGATCAACTGGGAGAAAAAAGCTGCTGAGCACCAGAAACAGTACAGCCAGTTTCTGAAAAGGGCAAATAAAAACAAAGTGCTGCAGCAACTGCCCGATCTGCACGAAGCTGCATTTGAAAAAATTGATTGCCTGCAATGTGCCAATTGCTGCAAGAATTATTCACCAAGGTTTAAAACGCCAGATATCAAACGCATCAGTAAACATTTGCGGATGAAGGAAGGGGAGTTTATTGAAACCTATCTGCGCCTGGATGAAGAGGGCGATTATGTGGTAAGGTCGAAGCCCTGCCCTTTTTTGGGAGCTGATAATTACTGTGGTATTTATGATGCCCGTCCATCCGATTGTGAACGTTTCCCTTATACTGATGAGGATGTAATTCTGAAACGGCCGCAGCTAACACTGAAGAATTCTACATTTTGTCCCATTACTTATTTTGTACTGGAAAACTTACTGGAACAAAAGATAAATAAAACAAAAACCCCGGTTATTATTAACCGGGGTTTTGTTTATAAAAAGGTTGAGTAATTACCTGATGTTTGTTCCTGTTGATGGTATATTAAGCAGGCTAGTTATTTGCTGATAGCTCATGCTTTTTATCTGATCAACAGTATATCCAGCTGCTGCTCCACTTACAAAACGACCACCTGCGACGCCACCCGGAATAATGATATACCTGAAGTTTGCAGTTCCATTAAAATTTGCACCGGCATCTGAATAAAGATATATGTTTCCAAGCGATGACAAACTCCTTAAATAAGCTCCACCGCTAACTGTTGCAGGAAATTGGAAAGGTAAAATTGAAATAAAACCAGAAGGTAACAGCCAGTATGTTAACACAACACCTGAACTCATAACTGGCGCTGTTATACCCGGAGCAGCTATGCTCTGTTCGTCGTAGCCACTACCGCTGGCAACTAATACTACATCTTTCCATGATGAATAAATTACATTCGCAGTACCGGCTGGACCTTGAGGGCCGGTTGCCCCGGTAGCACCAGTTGCCCCGGTAGCTCCGGTAGCTCCGGTAGCACCAGTTGCCCCTGTAGCGCCGGCAGGTCCTGTTGCCCCGGTAGCGCCAGTAGATCCGGTATTACCTGATAATCCTGTAGCGCCCTGTGGACCAACAGGACCTGGATCTCCTTTACAAGCATTAAATAAGATTGATCCGGTAAGTAAAACAACCGGTAAAATCATAAGCCTTTTCATGTTTCTGTTTTTTGGTTTAATAATAAAATATGAATATTGAGAGAGTTTATAAGACAAGTTGAGGAAATGAGTGTACGTAATTTTTAATGAAAGTAATTATCATTCCTTAGGTGTACAAGTAAAGGGAAGAAAAAATTTGCCGGTCATACCAAAGCAGTACTTCAGTTAACAGATTCATGCCTCTTTTAGAGAATGGAGTTTGTTTTTGGATCAGTCTTCATAGGGACATTTAAAAAAATAATCAGGTAATCGAATTAATTTCTACTTTCATCAGATAAATATAAAATCAGAAGTATGAAAAAGTTGTTGTTCGCTTTTACTCTTTTCTTTGCATGTACGGCTTACGGACAGTTTACAAAAGGAACCCGTACAGTTGGTTTTAATGTGTCCAGTATTGGATTTTCTTCTTTAAGTTCATCATATGCGCCTACTAATGGCGGACCTACGGGCAGATCCGGTAACGATAATCTTACTTTCTCTTTGAATCCTACAATGGGATGGTTTATTAATGAAAAGGTTTTAGTTGGGGGAAGTATTAATATCAACCTGAGCAACGGAAAGTATACTGAAGGCAATTATCTTACAAACAAGACAAATACATTTACTTCAGGAGTTGGTGGTTTTGGAAGATATTATTTTGGGACTTCAGGATTTATGCCATACGGCAAATATCGCTTGCAGGAGCTTTTGGATCAGGAACAGAAAAACTGACCGCAAACTATCAAAGCTATACTACAAAAGGTGATGGAAAGAAAAATGGCATTTTTAATTTTAATTCAGGTGTGGGCTTGGGATTAACAAAAATGATTAATAAGAATATCGGTCTGGATATTGGAGTTGGCTACTCTTTTGTTCTTACATCATACAAGTATACATATGAAGAAAACAGGCAGTATACAAATAATTCAAGTGAGCTGATAAAAACAAATTATAAATACAGTGGCACTAATCATGGAGGTACTCTTTCATTAGGCTTCCTAATCTTTCTTGATCCAAAAAATAAGTAAAACGGTTTTATATGAAAAGTAATATTAAATACCTGCTGTTTATTGCAGTACTGATTGGATTCAGTTCCTGTAACAAAGGTTTTTTCTTTGACGGGAAAAAAATTAAAGCGGTGCTGATTACCGACCTTGGAGAGATGTATTCAACTTACAATTTCAGCAGCTCTGAAAAAGAAGAACTGGGTCGCCAGCTGAATAATAAGGCACTGATCGATGAAATAACCCGCTATTCAAAAGAGAATACCTGGCCCGATGCGATCAATACTTTAGATGAGCGTTTGAACAGCCGTTCAACAATGATGAAATACCATTTTTATAAGGTGGCTACTTTAGGCAACAAAACAATTGTATCAATTCCAAAAGATAAGAATGGACATATGCCCGCAGGTTTCCGGCCTAACGGACCGATGTACATGATTTTTGCCAGCTCAGTGGTGGCAGGTAAATAAGAAAAGAAGATTGTAATAAAAAAGAGGCTCAGAAATGAGCCTCTTTTTTATTATCCTGAAGTATGACTTTGTAATATTAAACTCCGCCTGGAAAGACGGAGTATGGCTAATCAGTTACCATTAACCATTAAACCTTATCATCATACTTAAGACTGGAATCGGTTTTGGATAGTTGCATATCGGGGGGGTAAATCAACTAAAAAGCCCCTTTTCAAGGAAAAATAAATTGTTCGGGTATAAAAAACCTCTTCCGGTAAAGGAAGAGGTGCTAATCAGTTACCATTAACCATTAAACCTTATCATCGCTGGCAAAATAAATTATTTTTCGCAAATAACAGATGATGGGGAAATATTATTATCTCCAGCTTGGTCTGAATTTTTTAGCATAAGTATCAAAAGATACTTTACCGTAATTGTTCTCACCAAAATATTTGGTAATCATTTCCATTTCTTTCACTTCCAGCATGCCAGCTATTGCCTGGGGCTGATTATCGTCAGTTGTTGGTATAATAACGGTTGTTGGATAAGCCAGTTCGCCTTTTGTAAAAGCCAATGCTATTTCATGTGTTTTATAGGAGGGGTTAAAGCGATAGGTCTTCCCCTTCCATACAATCTCTGCTTTACTCTCTGCATTTAGCTTCACCACATAATATTTTTCATTGAGGTATTTAATTAATTGCTGATTGGTATAGGTTTTTTTATCCATCACTTTGCACCAGCCGCACCAATCAGTATACAAGTCAACCAAAATAGGTCTTGACTCTGATTTCAGTTTTTCTTCAGCTTCCTGGAGTGTGATCCAGTTTAATTTTTCTTTTGGGGTATTGTGCTGGAAAGAGGAAAGACCAACCAGAAGAAACAGGATAACGGATAAAAAGGTAACCTTTTGCATAGTATTTTTGTTACTTGTACAAATTTAAAACGTTTTACCGTGCATAAAATTGTGGTTTCTATTACCGGCGCCAGTGGCTCTATCTACGCAAAACTGCTGCTGGAAAAGCTTTCAGCGGTAAAACAGCAATGGACCGATGTTGCAGTGATTATGACAGAGAATGCCAAAGAGGTATGGAAAACCGAACTGGGGGATGATGGCTATCAGCAAATTCCTTTCAAAATTTATTCAACAACCGATTTTTCTGCAGTTTTTGCATCGGGGTCCGGTCAATACAACACCATGATCATTATTCCCTGTTCAATGGGAACATTGGGACGGATTGCAACTGGTATTTCAAATGACCTGATTACAAGAGCCGCAGATGTGATTTTAAAAGAACGAAGAAAGCTGATATGTGTGGTGAGAGATACTCCCTACAATCTTATTCATATCCGTAACATGGAAACGGTAACTCTGGCAGGAGGAATTATTTGTCCGGCTACTCCATCCTTTTACAGTAAACCAACAACTATCGAAGAACTTTCATCAACTGTTGTTGACCGTGTATTGGATCTGGCAGGTATTGATGTAAAGACGTATCGCTGGGGCGTATAGCTTACCAGGAGGAACCTGATCCGCTTCCTCCAAAACTGCCACCACCGTCGCTATTGGAACTGCTGTCAGCATCTGAACCCGGATCAGAGGAATTGTTTTTACCTTCTTTCCTGTAACGGGATTGTTTCCTGTTTTTTCCAAAACTGAAAATTAAAATGGTAAAAACAATTGCTGCTGTTAGAGCGAACCACATATCAGTTATTTTAAAGTCAGTTCATCATATGCAGCCGTTAATGGTCTTTGCAACCCATCACCTTTCCATTGTGTTTCAAATGGAAGAACCGTTGTTTTAATAAACTCTTCTTTAGTTTTTCCTGCTTTGATTTCTTTTTCGGTAAACTCCAACATGCCACCAATATAATCGCCGAATGCCTTCAGATCATCTGTTGTTCCGGTAATATCATACCCTTCGCCAGAATGGCCATATACGAATTGTGTTTTTTTGCTGAACTTCTTTTGTGCGGTTTCCAGCACATTCATCCAGCTTTTCATATTGGCGCCTGAACTGCGGTCAACAAATGGATGACGACGGTTGAACAGCAGATCGCCCATATGTACAATGTTAGCATGTTCAAAATGAATGAAGGCATCACCATTGGTATGTCCTGCACCAAAATAATGAAGGGTGATTTTTTCTTTGCCTATTTTCTGACTCCAGGTAGTACCAAAGGTTTGATCGGGATAAAGCTGTTTATCTTCTGTCTTTGCATTTTTTGCAGAACGTTCCTGGTTGATCTTTGAGTTTTCATGTGCCAACACATGTTCAACCATTCCTTTGTAGGCAATATTGCCGCTGCTGTGATCGCCATGATGGTGTGTATTGATGAGCAGTTTAAACGGTTGTTCTGTTTTCTTTTTCAACTCTTCAATTAAATGATTGCTCTGGTCAGGGAACTGTGAATCAACAACTACAATTCCTTCTTTACTCAGGTAAAACAGGATGGTTCCGCCACGTTCTGTAAAGATGCCGATATCATCAGTAAGCATTTTTATTTTCCAGGCTGGTTGCTGAAAGAATTCGGCAAGTACTGTTTTGTGAAATGCCAATGCACCCATTGTAAGTGCAGTTGATTGTAGAAATGATTTACGGTTCATATAAAAACAATTATGTATAAAAGAATGTCTGAATGAAATACAATACAAGTTGAGAAAAGTTTTGTTTAAATCAAATTAAAAGACACTGAAAGACAGGACGATCAAAAGAACTTAACCCTTGTACTATTCGTATTCCAGTTTTTTTAATTTGGGTGCTTTGAACCAGGTTGCAATAACAACAGCAATCGTCATACAGCCGCCAAACACAACAGAAGGGACAACACCCATGAGTTTTGCAGCGATACCACTTTCAAACTGCCCCAGTTCATTACTGGAGTTGATGAACATGCTGTTTACACTCAGCACCCTTCCCCGCAATTCATCAGGTGTTTTTAGCTGCAGGATTGTACCACGCACAACAATACTGATGCCATCGAGCACTCCACCCATGAACAGAGCTGCAAATGACAGCCAGAATAATTCCGATAAACCAAAAACAATAATGGTCATTCCAAAACCTGCCACTGAAAATAATAAAATTTTGCCCTGTTGTTTTTTGAGGGGGAACACTGTGAGTAGAATAACAATGATGATGGCGCCAAAATCGGCAGCTGCATTAAGCCAGCCAAAACCAATTGGTCCCACTTTTAAAATATCTTTTGCAAACACAGGAACCATGGCCACCGCTCCTCCAAATAAAACTGCAAAGAGATCAAGAACCAGTGCACCCAGCACTTCTTTTGTTTTATAAACAAAGCGCAGACCTTCTTTTACACTTTCCCATGTTTTCTTTTCTGCCTGCGGTGGTGCAGGCTTATGATCAATAGTGTTGAAAATAAGCAGAGCCATTGCAATCATTAATATAATTGCCGTTAGTGTTCCGGTTATGCCGAACCCGGCAATTAAAAAACCGGCAAGTGAATGACCGGTAACGGATGCTGTTAACCATGTGCCCTGGCTCCAGGTAACGGCATTGGCTAAGTGTGATCTTGGAACCAGTTGCGAAATGATGGCACCAAATGATGGTCCGCTGAAAGCACGGATGATACCAGTTATAAAGATGACAAGATATACAAGGTAGATGACTGTTGATTTCCCAAACTGATGCGTAAAGAAAGCGGTAGAAATAAATAAGAGTAAAGAAACACAGATGCCATAAGAAAGTACAGCACGGATGATCATGTTTCTCCGGTCGCTGCGGTCAACAATATGACCGGCATACAAAGCCATCGATACAGCAGGAATTACTTCCGATAAACCGATTAAACCCAGTGCAAGCGGATCGTTGGTGAGTTCATACATCCACCAGCCCACCAGTGTTCCCATCATTCGTAAGCCCATGATGAATAAGAATCTTGCAATGGCAAAATTTCTGAATTCGGTTATGCGAATGGAAATAAAAGGATCGTTTGCAGATTGATTGGTCACTCAGCAAATCTAAGAACTATCTGCTGAAGAGAGAAGTAAGAAGCAGCACGCTATTGGCTAATGACTAAAAACTATCGGCTTTCTTCTACGGTAGTGTGAGGTAAAACTGACCATCTTCATAGTCTTTCTCCAATGCATCAATAATTGTTTGCAGATGTTTTTCGTTCCCCAGAAAATCTGCATTGCTGGTATCAACAAACAAGGTTTTTACATTGTGCTGTTTAATGTATTGTGTATATGTTTCCTGGATGCTGAACAGATAATCGTCACTGATTTGCTGCTCATAACTGCGGTTTCTTTTTTTAATATTCTGCTGCAACTTATTAACAGGTGCATGCAGATAAATCAGCAGATCAGGTTGTACCAGTTGATTATGGATAATATCAAACAAACTTTGGTACAGGCGAAATTCATCTGTGGGCAAATTTACTTTGGCAAAGAGCAAACACTTGGTAAATAAATAATCAGAAATAGTTATTGAGTTGAAAAGATCCTGCGTATGTAACAGATCTTTCAGTTGTTTATAACGCTCTGCCATGAAAAATAATTCCAGCGGAAAAGCAAACTGCTTTGGGTTTTCATAAAACTTGGGCAGAAAAGGATTGTCGGCAAAAGCTTCCAGTATCAACCGGGCATTGTAATGTTTACTGAGTAAATGTGACAGGGTAGTTTTACCGGCACCGATATTCCCTTCTATGGTGATGAAGTGATGATTCATTCGGTCGGCAAATTAAGCCTTGCTGCGAAATACAAAAATGAAGTTGTACAGTTTGTGGAAAAATAGCTGTCAAACTTTCTTTACTTCCAGTTTATCTGCACATTCTTTTAATAAACGGTTGATTGTTTTTCGATAAACAGGATGAATTTTACGTGGAGATAATTCAGCTAAAGGAATCAACACAAAGCGCCTTTTCTGCAGGGCAGGATGGGGAAGAGTAACGGTTGATGAATGATAAATGAGCTCATCAAAAAACAAAATATCAAGATCAATGGTACGTGGCCCATATTTTTCTGTACGGATTCTTCCCAGACCAGTTTCAATTTCCAGTAAGCTTTTCATCAGGTCATCAGGTGAATGTTTTGTTTCAATAAAGATAACCTGGTTAAGAAAAGCGGCCTGTTTGGTATTACCCCAGGCGGCAGTTTCGTAGATGGATGATTCCTTTACTAAACTGCCGGATTGTTCAGTAATCTGTTTGATAGCTTTATTGAGAAACTGTTTCCGGTTTCCCATATTACTGCCCAGTAAAATGTATGCTTTGTGAATTGGCATGCTGTAAAAATAGGGGACTAAAAGTTTTTCAATCAACCGCTGAAACAAATAGCTTTGCGGCATGAATCAACCATACAGCCAGTGGAAAGCAATGCTGGCAATTTCAAGAGCAAGCCTGCGGGCAATTTTTCGCAGCCCCAGTGCGGTTGTTTTCAGTTTTGGTTTCCCGCTGATTTTTATTTTGGTGTTTGGTTTTATTGGAGGAGGAAGTCCAACTGTACGCATTGGCTTTACTCCAACAACTGATACAACACAAAATAATGCAGTGTATCAACTGCTGATGAAATATAAAACCATCCGTATTTCAGATAAAAATGCGGGAGAGTTGCAAAGTGATTTGTCGAAAGGAAGAATCACCGCTATTCTTGATATACAGCCCACCAATACTGGTCAGCTGCCTTTATATAAGATTACGATTCAAACTTCTACAGCAAGTATTGACCGGATAGCCATTCTCCAGGCAACATTAAAAGATGTAATTGTAAATATTGACCGCAGGGCTGCACCCAATGCACCAACCTATGCAAGTATTGATCTGCCGCCACCATTGCCGGGAAGAATTTACCGTACCATTGATTTTATTTTACCTGGACAGTTAGGTTTTTCGTTATTAAGTGCCGGTGTGTTTGGAGTTGCTTTTTTATTTTTCAATCTCAGGCAAACACTTGTACTGAAACGTTTCTTTGCAACACCTATAAAACGCAGTTATATTTTATTTGGTGAAGGAATCAGCCGTGTATTGTTTCAGCTCATTACTGCAGTTGTGATTTTACTGGTGGGGCATTTCCTGTTTAAGTTTACACTGGTGCATGGTGCTGTTACGTTTTTAGAATTGTTAGTACTGAGTTTAGTTGGATTGATCATCTTTATGGGTTTTGGTTTTATTGTAAGTGGGTTGGCAAAAAATGAAAGCACGATACCTCCGTTTGCCAACCTTGTAACCATGCCGCAGTTTTTATTAGCCGGAACTTTTTTCCCGATTGACACATTTCCCAAATGGTTACAGCCGATTTGTAATGTACTGCCCTTAACACATCTCAATGATGCTATGCGGAACATTGCGTTTGAAGGAAGTCATTTAGTTGATTGCGGAAAGCAGTTGGGTATCCTTGGACTATGGGGAATAGGAGTGTATATCGTAGCTATTAAAGTATTTAAATGGGAGTAAGGGGAGGGATGTGAAGTACAAAGTAAGAAGTACGGAGTAAATGACTTTTTCATTTCTGATTTTTCATTAGTTATTTTTCATTTTCATTTTATGCGTTTAGTAAAAATGTTTTTGTTTGTTTTAGCTGGGTTGTTTGCTGTTATAACCATCATTGGATTATTCATTCCATCTTCGGTAAAAATATCAAGAGGAATTGTGATTAATGCGGACAGTGCTAAAATATATCATGAATTAAGTGATGTGAAGGACTGGAACAAATGGTTGCCATGGGTCACATCCGACAGTGGTGCTCTTGTGCAGCTTTCACCTGTCACAAACCAACCCGGATCTTTTTTTAAATGGAAAGGATTGATTTATAAAAGTGCGGGCACAATCACTCTTCTGCAAATCAATCCTGATGTGATTACCACTTTATACCAGTTAAAAGATATGAATGATGCAGAAGGTGGTTTCCGTATCCGTTCAACAGGTGCAGCAAAACAGGAAACCGAAGTGCATTGGTTTATGGAATATAAATTAAAGTGGTATCCATGGGAGCGCTTCTATGGAATTTTTATGGATCATATTATTGGACCTGCTTTTGATAAGGGGCTTGAACAGTTGAAAACTTATACTGAAGAAAAAACAGTTACAGACTCTTAACTGTTCTCACCACGGAAAACTGATCTTTCCCATTGTTACTGATGGAATACCCTGCAGCTCATTACTGAACTGAATATTTCCACCTGCAATACATTCATTGGCCAGTACTGCAAAGAGCAAAGCTTCTTTTGCATCGGGATGAATTCCGAGTTCTGTTGTTAAATGAACAGCAACGCCTGGTAACAAATCTTTGATGTGCTGCATCAGCACAGGGTTATGCATTCCACCGCCACTTGCATACAAATGATAGGTGCTTCCTTCAGCCATTGTTTTTTTAATTGCTTCGGCAATTGTTTGGGCAGAAAATAAATTGAGTGTTGCCATCGTATCAAACACACTCAGTTCATGAATGCCTGCTTTTTCCTTTGCCTGCTGCAGGTACTGCAGGTTAAATAATTCCGGTCCTGTAGTTTTAGGAAATGATTGTTGAAAGAACGGATGATCTTTTAATGCATGTAATAAAGCTTCATGAACCATGCCTTGTCCTGCAATCAATCCACCCTCATCAAAATATTTTACAGGATAGTGTTGCTGCATCAATGCATCCATCATTGTATTGCCGGGTCCGGTATCGGTACTGAAAATTTTATTGGCATCTAATGAACCGGGGAGATAAGTATAATTGGCAATCCCACCCATGTTTAGCATAATACGGTCTTCATCTTTCTTAGAAAAAATAAGATAATCGCCATACACTGCGAGTGGGGCACCTTCACCACCTGCTGCAATATGTTTTTGCCTGAAATCACTGATAGTGATAATGCCAGTTGTAACGGCTAAATGATCGCCATCACCAATCTGCAATGTTGCATTCCCGAATTTCTCCTGCTGATGCAATGCCTTTGGTGCATGATATACTGTTTGACCATGACTTGCAATGAGATCAATTTCTTCTTTAACCAGCTTCCTGTTCTTTAAAAATGTATTAATCATTTCGGCCTGCTGTAATGCAATCCAGGGATTCAGCAAACAAAGTTTTTCAAAGTCAACTGTCTTTTTTGAGAAAACTGATTTGATCTCTGATTTGAAATCCGCATGATAAGGAATCGTTTCAAACGCAGTTACTTCAACTTTAGTGGCATGTCCATCACCACTTAGTTTACAAAGGGCAATATCCAGTCCATCTACAGAAGTGCCGCTCATTAATCCAATAATGTTCCGCTCTTTTTTTTGAGCGATATTAAAAAGTGAAGAAAGATTTCTGTTCATATAAAGGAATTATGAAATGCTTTAATATGCCTGATTAATGCGGTTTTGTGCATGTTAGTAATAAAAATACTGCATTTCTTTGCAGGTTTCCAGAACTTTTGTATTTTTCATTTGTCAAAGTAAGGAACAACAGTAGCCAAACCAAACATGCTTAAGCAAGAAAGACAAGCTTTTATTGTCCACCAGGTAAACCTGCACAACAGAGTTTTATCCTCCGATTTAAGCGAGCAGATCAACGTATCCGAAGATACGATCCGCAGGGATTTGCAGGAACTTTCTGATAAAGGAAAGATCATCAAAGTGCACGGAGGTGCATTATCCAAATCATTCAGCAGTTCCATTAATTCCACCAAAGTTTATTCTATTGATGCAAAGAAAACCATTGCGCAGAAAGCAGCAGCCCTCATTAAGGATGGCATGTTTGTATTAAGCAGTGGCGGTACAACCATTATTGAACTCGCAAAAGCTTTACCGGAAAATCTGCATGCAACATTTATTACAGGCAGTTTGCCCGCAGCACTGGAATATATTCATCACCCCAACATTGAAGTGATTTTTATTGGCGATAAACTTTCAAAAAGTTCACAGATAACCATTGGTGCCGAAGCAATTTTAAAGATCAGGCAGTTTAAAGTTGATTTGTGTTTTCTCGGGATCAATGCACTGGACATTGAACATGGGTTAACAGATAATGACTGGGATGTGGTGCAGGTTAAAAAAGCAATGATTGAATCAGCCGGTAAAGTAGTGGCCCTGTCCATTTCAGAAAAAATAAACAGCTGCCTGAATATACAGGTTTGTAAAGCAGCTGACCTTGATGTATTGATTACAGAAAGACCGCCGAAAGAAAAAATATTTCAACCGTATAAAAAAATAGGGATTGAAATTTTATAAGATGCAATTTGATTTCTCAACTATAAAAACTGCAAAATGAAAAAAAGTGTTCAAAAAATCACTGGCAGTTGGAGACTTGTCTCATTATTAACGATGATGGTTTTTCTTTCAGCGTTGGTAAATGCACAGGTAACCATCTCCGGTAAAATAACAGCATCCGGTAATGCTGCTGTTTCAAATGTTTCGGTAGTAATAAGGAATACCAGTTATGGTACTACTACCGATCTGAATGGAGTTTACTCTATCAGTGCAAACCTGAAACCGGGAAAATATGTTCTCGAATTTTCAGGTGTTGGACTAAAAACAAAAACCGCTGATGTTACTGTTGCTGGTGGAACAAACAGTTATTCTGTTGATGCATCATTGGCTGATGATGTACTTGGTTTGGACGAGGTAGTTGTAACCGGAACAAGTCAGGGAACCACAAAGAAGCAGTTGGGAAGCTATGTAAGTACCGTTAAGGGCGATCAGTTAACAAGGAGTGGATCAGGTAATGTGCTGTCTGCTCTCCAGGGTAAAACTGCCGGAGCACAGATTATCCAGAATTCGGGTGATCCCGCAGGTGGAATATCAGTTCGCTTAAGAGGGATCAGCTCAATTAACAGTTCCTCTGAACCATTATATATAGTTGACGGTATTATTGTGAATAACTCAACCACACGTGTAACTAATACTTCCGGTAATTATGATGGACAAAACTTTGTAGGCAACATTGGTCAGAATCGCCTTGCAGATATTAACCCTGCAGATATTGAACGAATCGAAGTATTAAATGGTGCTGCTGCTGCTGCCATTTATGGTTCAAGAGCAAATGCAGGCGTTGTTCAGATCTTTACCAAACGGGGAAGTTCAGGAGCGCCAGTTGTCAGTTTTAGCACAAGCCTTACCGTTAGTCAGTTAAGAAAAAGTGTTCCTGTTAATCAGTCGCCATTAAAGTTTGGTAATGCTACTGATGGGCCTACAGCACAAACACAGGACATTCTTACACCGGCATGGACTAATACTACTCCGGTAACACGTTATGATTATAATGATTATATTTTCCGTACAGCTATTGGTACAGATAATAATGTTTCAGTGAGCGGAGGAAAAGATAAAACCAAGTATTATACTTCTGCTTCCTATTTATTTAATCAGGGTATTATAAAGAACACAGACTTCAGCCGTTTCAGTTTCCGTACAAATATTGATCAGGCAATCAACGACAGGCTGAGTTTTACGATCGGGCTCAATTATATCAACAGTGCTTCCAATGAAAGCCTGATGGCAACTCCTTTTCTCTCCAATGAATTCCATCAACATTATTGCTAATTTTCATGATATTCAAAAACGTGATGCATTGGGAAATATTCAGGCAATAGGGGAAAGACAAAGAGCAAATCCTGTATCTGTTATTGAAGACATTAAACAACGGCAGGAAACGAGCCGCATTCTGGCATCAACCGGTTTAAAGTGGAAGCCAATCCGGAACTTAACGATTGATTATACAATGGGAATTGATAATTATTCTCAAAATGGTAAAACCTTTATTCCTCCCTTTGCATACCCGGTGAATACTGCGTTTTATGGCGGAGGATTAACATTGGATCCTGCCCAGAATGGATATGCCAGTACAGCAACGAATCATTATTTTCAGATCAACAATGAAATTAATGCTACCTACCTGGCAAAGATTAATGATAACCTGAGTTCAACAACACAGGTTGGATATTCAGTACAATACGAGAAATCCAGTTTCAGTTTATTACAGGGAAGAGGGCTTGCACCATGTGTTGAAACTGTTACAGGTGCAAGCACTGCATTGCCGGGTTCAGATAGCCGTGGTGAATTATCTGTATCTGGTACTTACCTGCAGCAAAATTTTAACTTCAAAAATCAACTCTTTGTAACAGGTGCAGTTAGAGTGGATGGTTCATCTGTTTTCGGTGAAAGTGAGCGTAACCAGGTTTACTTTAAAGGAAGCGGAAGTTATATTCTTTCAGAAACAGAATTTTGGCAAAAATCAGGTGTGTCAAAATGGTGGGACCTGTTTAAAGTAAGAATGGCTTATGGAGAATCTGGTAACTTAACCGGTATCGGACCTTATGATCGTTTTAATTCTTATTCCAGTATTGGTTTTCTTGGAAGGACATCTTTCTTTTCCAGTTCTACATTAGCAAATACAAATGTAAAACCTGAAAGACAAAAGGAAATTGAGTTTGGTACTGATCTTGGATTCCTGCAAAACCGTATAGGCGTTCAGTTCAATTATTATATCAAAAAAGTAAATGACCTTCTTATCAACAGGGTGATTGCTCCAACAACAGGATTCTCCAGTCTGCTGGATAATTTCGGATCTCTTGAAAACAAAGGATTTGAAATAGTGTTGAATCTCGGAGTGGTCAGGAAAAAAGATTTCCGTTGGGATGTAACAGGTATTTTTAACCGTAACAGAAATAAAGCATTGAAAATAGGTCAGGCATTAACCCTGTTAAGTACAAATGCAGGAGCACCGGTTGCCATTCTTGAAGGCCAGCCTATTGGTGTTTTCTATGGAACTTTTTTTGCTGTTGATGCAGGCGGCAACCAGATTAAAAATTCAAGTGGAATCCCTCTTACAGAAAGAGGGATTCAGAATAGCCCTCTTTCTTATACAACACAAAGAGACGCTGGCGGTTTACCATCAGGAACAGTATTACGTAAAGTAATTGGTGATCCGAATCCTGATTATACAGCAACTCTTGTTAACGAATTAGGGTATAAAAAACTGAGTCTGCGTTTCCAGTTTGATGCTGTACAGGGTGTGGATGTATTTAATGCCGACTGGAGAACACGCCAGGGTGTTGGTAATGGTAAAGTGGCAGAACAGGAACAGAGAGGAGAGGTGCCTAGAGGATTTGTACTCGGTAATTATAATATTGAAGAATGGCGTATTGATGATGGCTCATTTGTTAAATTAAGAGAAGTTTCTTTCAGTTATGATTTTGGAAGATTAAATAAAGTGATCAGTGGGCTGGTTGTTACCCTCAGTGGAAGAAACCTGATTTCTTTTGATAATTATAAAGGATATGATCCTGAAGTTAACTCTGGTGGTCAGAGTACAATCTTAAGAGGGATTGATTTTGGTTCTGTTCCTATTCCAAAAACATTCAATGTTGGTATCCAGGCTAAATTTTAATTCTAAAAACTGAAAATTATGTTATCAAATAATAAAAATAAAACTTGGATGATACTTGCTGTTTCAGCACTTATCCTTTCCTCCTGTAAAAAGGACTTTAGTGATCCTAACAGAGCAACAAGCGATAAAGTACTTGCATCACCAAGTGGATTAAATGGTGTAAGTGTTGGGTTGCAGAGAATTTATTCATTAGGCCGTGCTAGCTCACTTTACAATGTAGTTTCGATTAATGGGTTTGTTACTAAAGAATTAAAGCTTCTGAACCAGGGTAATTTGCCTGAGTACCAGTTAAGTCAGGGAGGTACAGCTGTTGATGGTACGAATACCATGCTGGCAGGTTTGTGGACAAGCAGTAATAAAATTATCTATGATGCAGATAATGTTATTAATGGAGCAGCGGGGCTGACTGATAAAGGAACAGCAAGTGGATTAATTGGTTATGCCTCTATTTACAAAACATTATCCATTGGAAGTATGGCTATGTTTTGGGAGCAGGTGCCTGCAGGTATAGGAACAAATGTTACGTTTATCTCAAGACAGAATGGCTTTGCGAAAGCGATTACAGTAATTGATAATGCGCTTACTGTCATTGCTGCAAATCCAATCAGTACCAGCTTTACTGCATCAATACCTGCCGGAGTGGATATTGTAAACACATTGAATGCGTTAAAAGCAAGGTATTTGTTATTCTCAGGTAATTATGCTTTGGCATTAACGACAGCGAATCTTGTTGATCTCACAAAAAAATCAACATTGAATTTTGAAGCGGCAAATCCAAATCCTATTTATGATGTGGCTGGATCCAATTTTAACGTGTATCAGCCAATAGATTCAACAATGGGATTGCTTGGAAGTTTACAGCCTGATCTTTCTGATAAACGTGTTCCTTTTTATATGGTGTTAAGCGGCTCTTCTGCATCACGCTTTTTAATGAAAGGTTTTGCTGCTGTAACAACAACTGCCTTCCCGATTTATCTTCCCGGTGAAATCACGTTAATAAAAGCGGAGTGTTATGCACGTGCCGCAACTCCGGATATTGTGAACGCATTAGCTGAACTAAATAAAATTGTTACGAAGAAAGGAGTCAATGATCCTTTTGGAGTTGGAGCTGATTTGCCACTGCTGGTGGGCCCTTTTACACAAGCAGCAATACTGGATGAGATATACAGAAATAGATGTATTGAACTGTATATGTCTGGTTTAAAACTGGAGGATATGCGCAGGTTTGGGCGAGGAGCATCAGAACGCACCCGCAACTTTATGCCTTATCCTTTCCGTGAAAGAGATAATAATTCGAATACTCCTGCTGATCCTGCAGGTTAACACTGTTTTCAGTTGTTTTAAACACAGGCCCGGCTTTTTAGCCGGGCTTTTTGATTAAGTGATATTTTTGACAAACCAAGCAACGCTTTCCCCCGGCAGCTTGTCAACTTAGCAATTAACTGAATGATCGAACAGCGGCAATTAATAAAAGACTGTTTGCGTGGCAAACCTAAAGCGCAAAAACAATTGTATGATGCATTTGCTGATACGATGCTTGGCGTTTGTTACCGCTATACCAAGTCAATGGCCGATGCGGAAGATGTATTGCAGGAATCTTTTGTAAAAGTGTTTACACATTTACACCAGTACAAGGAAGAAGGACAGTTGGGCGGTTGGATCAGGAAGATTGTAGTGAACACGGCATTAAATTATTTAAAACGTTCAAAGAATTACCAGGCTGAACTTGTTTTTCATGATGAAGGTCTGCATCCTGTATCAGATGATAATCCTGCTATGAATATGGCGGTGAAAGAAATTGCAGCATTGATCAGGCAATTACCAACCGGTTATCAAACCATCTTTAACCTGCATGCCGTGGAAGGGTTTTCGCATGTTGAAATAGGGCAGATGCTGGGTATAAAAGATACCACTTCCCGTTCGCAATACCTGCGGGCAAGATCATTACTGATTACCTGGATGGAGAACTTTGAATCTGTACACCCTAAAACCAATAATTATGCACAATAACGAATTCGAAAAAAGAGTGGGGCATAAGTTGGAGGAATTGAAATTTACTCCCTCTGATGCTGTGTGGCAAAAAGTGGAAGTACAGATCCGTGAACAGAAACGCCGCAGAAGGTTTTTCTTCTGGTGGTTGCCTGCCATTGTTTTGTGTACAGGAGTAGGGGCATGGTTTATATATTCAGCAGTAAACGGGAATCCAGAAACATCAGCAATAGTTACAACAGTACAAAAAACAGAATCATCTTCATCTATAAAGGACAATCAGAATAAACCAACTGAAACTGTTTCTGAAAGTAAATCTGTGGCTGAGAAAAAAGTAAAGAACCGGTAATTAGAAAAAGTATTGAAAAGAACATGAAGCTGCTGTTGTTATTAAAACCAAAAAGGATCTGCCGGTTGTTGATGGCTTAACAGTAAAAGAAAAACCAATTGTTGCTGAAATAAAGAACCCGATTGCAGTGAATCATGTTGAGGTGAATATTCAATTGCCTGAAGAAAAAAAGAATCCGGTTCTAACAGTAACGAAGGAACATGAGCAGCTTAAAACTGAAAAGCCCGTAGTAACAGAAAAACCGGTAGCAGAAGAAAAGCCTGTTGCAGCAGCAAAACCTGATGAGTCTGTAACACCTGTTGTAACAGAGCCCCCCGTTGTAACAGGCAAAACAACTGTAACAGAAAAATCTATTGTTACGGATAGTGCTGCTACCAATTTTGCGAAAGAACCAGTGGCTGCAGGAAAACCCTCAATCAGTAATACGAAGAAAATAGAAATTGCTTTAGTGTTGAGAGGAGGCATTGCAGATATGAGTCAGTTCTCTGAAGGCAAAATTAAGAGGGATGCTCTTTATGCTTCACCAGGTTCCGGATCTTCAGGCGGGGGTGGATACTCGTCATCTCCTTCTGATTCTGCCAAAATAAAAAATGGTGTCGGATTTACCGCAGGTGTTCAATTGAAAAAATCAATTGCTAAACGCTCTGCTTTATCAATTGGTCTTGCATATGGATATTATTCATCATCTCATACAACAAGCGGTATTGTTTATGCTGATGCACAGTTTAACAACAATCTTGGTACCAGTGTAGTAAACAATTATGCAAGGGTTGGAAACAGCTCCACTTATAAAGACAGGTATCATTTTATTGAGATACCGGTTTTGTACCATTTACAATTAAACAAAGCTGCAAAACGACCCATTCTTTTTAGCGGAGGTATAGCTTACAGCTACCTCGTCGGTTCCAACGCACAATATTATTACAGTGCAACCAAGACTTACTATTACGACCGTTCCCTGTTCAGCCGTTCGCAACTGCAGGTGCGTACAGGAATTTCATTCGGCCTGATTACGAAGATGAACTATCCTTTACAACTTGGACTTCAATACCAGTACGGTCTATCGGGTCAATGGAAAAAATCACTTGATCTTAATCAGCACCTTTCCTTTACGGGAATTCAATTATCATGGCGGCTGAATAAAAAATAAATGAAGCCATGCAACGCATGTTGCAGATTTACTGTTAATCATTCAAACACTGTTTATGCGATACAAATTATTTTTTCAGACCTTCTTCTTTTCTCTTGCCATAGCCTGGGTAACCGGCTGTACAAAAGATACCGTTACAGAATCCTATACTTTTTTTCAGCCCGTGTATAAAACAAAAGCTGAAGTTAAGGCTGAAGCAAAAAGCGGCCCCGCAATTTCTGTAAACAATCCCGGAAAATTATTTGTAAGAGGGAGTTACGCTTTTTTAAGTGAGCTGGATAAAGGTGTACACATCATTGATTTCAGCAATCCTGCTGCGCCAAGAAATATTGCCTTTGTAAATATTCCGGGTTGTGTTGATCTGGCAGTAAGAGGCAATTATCTCTATGCTGACTGCTACACTGATCTTGTAACCATTGATATCAGCGATCCGCAAAATGTGGTAGTGAAGCAATTTATAGAAGGTGTATTTCCACACAGGATGTATTCGAATGGGTTTTCTCCCGATACATCAAAAATCATCACAAGCTGGGTACGTGTTGATACAGTTGTAAAACGCAGAATGGATGATGTACCTGTGTTTATTAATACCCGCAGGGATATCATGGTGTTTGCAAACATGAGCGGAACATCGGTAAACAATTCAGCGGTAACAAACGGCACTGGCGGTTCTATGGCAAGGTTTGCATTAATGGGAGAGAGGTTGTATACGGTAAGCTGGAGTGATCTGAAAGTATTTAACACATCGAATGCTGCTTTACCTGCATATGTAAAAACAGTTACGTTCAGTCAGGGAAATATAGAAACTGTTTTCCCTTATAAGGATAAATTGTTTATTGGCTCACAAACGGGCATGTTTATTTACAATGCATCTAATCCTGATAGCCCAATCAAGCTTGGACAGTTTACGCATGCAAGGGTTTGTGATCCGGTTATTGCTGATGATCACAATGCATTTGTTACTCTTCGAAGCAACAGTGCCTGCGCAGGTTTTCTCAATCAGCTTGATGTGCTTGATATCAATAATCTCACTTCACCATCACTCATTAAATCTTATCAACTGAAGGAACCTGCCGGGCTTTCAAAAGATGGAAACCTGTTATTGATTTGCGACGGAAAAGATGGTTTGAAATTTTTTGATGCAACCAATGTAAATAGTCTGGTGCAGATAAAGCAAATCAGTGGAATGGAAACCTATGATGTAATTGCTTTAGGCGGATTAGCCATTACTGTTGCAAAAGACGGATTGTATTTTATTAACTATTCCAATCCTGCAAATGCTGCTGTTGTTGGTAAGATTTCGATTATAAAATAATTGTATGAAAGAATTAATATTTTGTGCTGTCAGTATGCTGATTGTTTTCACCGTGCAGGCTCAACAGATAAAATCAAAAGGAGCATTATCAGTTTCAGCAGAAACAGCTTTACTCAACGGCGATAATCATGTAAATGGTCAGGTTCTGTTATCAGCTGGGTATGAATTCAAAGGATGGTATATTGGCGCAGGATCATGATTTGATTATTACAAATACAGAACGGTTCCGGTTTTTGCAGATGTTAAAAAGTATTTCGGGAAAGGAAACAGGCAATTATTCATTTACGCAAACGCAGGAACTGATATCGCCTGGCCAACTGAGAACCAAAAAAATCTTCGTAATAATGGTGGCTGGTGGGGGTGGAGCCCTTCCCCCGGTGTATTCAAAAATGGAATTTATACCGATTTGGGTTTTGGATATACATTGTTTAACAGTAAGCACAGGGGAATTTTTACAACACTTGGCTACAGTACAAAAACAATTACAGAAATCTATGATGAATCGGTCTGGAACGGAACAACTTCCGTTATGACAAAACGCACAATGGATTACACAATGAACCGCATCCTGTTCAGAATCGGGTATAAGTTTTAAGAGAGAGTTACGCCACTTCTATTTTCCAGTGATAAATTTCAGATTCCGTTTAATGCCTGTAAACTTTGTACGCTTCAATGCTGAGTGTTTGAAGACTTGTTTAAACGCTTCTTCACTCATTTCTTGCCATTCTTTAGTTGACAGGTTTAAAATTTCAGGAACAGGGGTAAAGCTGGCTTCTGTTGTTGTTTTGCTAAAGCGGTTCCATGGGCATACATCCTGGCATACATCACAGCCAAACATCCAGCTATCGAATTTTCCTTTCATGCTTTCATCAATCAAAGCATCTTTTAATTCTATTGTGAAGTAAGAAATACATTTACTGCCGTCAATAATTTTGCCAGGAAGGATTGCATCTGTCGGGCATTCATCCACACATCTTGTGCAACTGCCGCAATAGTCTTTTGCAAATGGTGAATCAGCTTCTAATTCTAAATCGCAAATTAAAGTTGCAATAAAAAAGAAGGAACCACTTTGTTTAGTAATCAAATTCCCATTCTTACCTATCCATCCCAAGCCACTCCGTTGGGCCCAAGCACGTTCAAGCACGGGAGCGCTGTCAACAAATCCTCTTCCGTTAATATCGCCGATAGTAGTTTTAAGTGATGCAATGAGTTCATGCAGTTTATTACGGATCACTTCATGATAATCTTTTCCGTAAGCATATTTCGAAATCTTTGGTGCATCATCCTGTTGTTTTGATGAAGGATAATAATTCAGCATCAGTGTAATCACACTTTTTGCCCCGGGTACCAGCTTTGCAGGATCAACCCTCAGGTCAAAATGATTTTCCATGTACTGCATGGTTCCGTTCATGCCTTTGTTTAACCATGTTTCCAGCCGCCGTGCATCGTCATCAAGTTTCTCTGCTTTGGCAATACCGCAATAGGCAAAGCCAAGCTCTGCGGCAGTTTGTTTAATGATGCTGGTATATTGATCAATATTGTTATGCAAAGACAAAGTATTAACTCTGGAGTAAGCTGAAAGTGTTGCTAAATTATTAATCTAATTTTTATCTTCTACATGCAGGCTGTGTATCAGGCGATGTAATGCAGGTGCCAATATCAAACCGATATTAGTAATAAAAACAACTCCGCTGAATAAGGCATAGAACGAAGAAAACCATTTACCTGCATCTGAAGTAATTGCTACCACCGGCCCCATACCACTTAAAATCATGGAGGCATTGTGCAACGCATCCAGCCAGGGAATGTTGTCGCTGTAATGGTAACCGAGAATACCAATAAACAGGCAAACGATTAAAATAACAGTTGCAAGAAAAATACTCCAAGCTACACGTTTGTAAAAGACTTCCTTTGGAGCAAGCGGTTGTTTTTTTATGTTCGTACATGGTAAATGTTTGAAAGTATTCGCAAAATAAAAAGGAGTTTCATCATTTACAGATAAATTGGTTGTCAACGGCTGCTTTGAATTGATTATACAATTCCCTTTTCTGTATATCCCGTTCTTTTTTTGATAAAATGATACAGGCATAGCCGCGGCAATAATCAATCCATACAAAGGGGCTGTTTTGCGAAACACAATTCACCACTGTTCCATCTTTTGTTTCTAACCATGTTCCTAATCCGTAATTGAAACCACTCATGAAAGGAGGGGTGTATTTATTCAATGCGGATCCTGTTTGCAGTTTCATCATTTCTGCAACTGAAGACTCACTGATGATTTGTTTGCCGTTGAACTTCCCTTTATTCAGCAGCATGGATAAAAAATTCATGTATTCGGTGGCAGTTGATTTGGCACCATCAGCCGGGCTCATTGCTGAAGTATAATTGCTGAATGTTGTAAAACGCATATTAAGCGGACGTAACAATTTCTCCTGGATTAACCTGTCGAATTTCTTTTTGGTGATTACTTCCAGTACACGGCCAACGATATTTGGCCCCATCTCGTTGTACTGAAACCAAGCGCCGGGGTTATTGGCGATATCTCTTTTCTCTGCATAGTAATTCACTTCTTCTTCAAGGGTTGAAAAACTTTTTTTCTGAAACAGTTTACCTGCACCTGTTTTATCGGCTTCAATTCCTGAAGTATGACTCAAACAATTCCGGATAGTAATGTAACCTTTCATCCATTTAGGAAAAATGGGCAGATACTTACCAACATTGTCATCCAGTTTCAATTTGCCTTCATCCACTAATATCATAACCAACGCCGCTGTTAACCATTGACTGCTTTCACCAATCGGTGCCTGTATATTGGGGCGAAAATCTCCTAATGTTTTCTGGTAAGCGATCTTTCCATCTTTATAAATCATTAATACCTGATCATCACCTAATAATTTTGATTGTTCAGCATCAGTTGCTCCACCTCAGCAAAGTTTTGTGCATAAGAAAGAACAGATAGTAGAAGGAAAGAAAAAAGAAATAAAACAGGTTTCATACCAATGTTGATTTATATGGCTAAAGATATTTGAAAAGTAGATGCAATGAGAACAGGAAAAGAGAAGATTAACAATTCTGCCAGTATTTAAGAAAAAACCGGAATCAACTTATAAGCCAGGACTCGGTGAGGCTGCTTTTATCTGTAACAATGATGTCATTGCTGCAGCAAGGATCATTTTCATATCCTTATCAATGGATTTGCTGAGCCAGATGATATTTTTATTTGTACCCATCGCACCACCACCATAATATTGAACTGCACAAAGCGGCTCTCCATTTTCCTGAAACTCATAACCAAGAGAGGGGATAGAACGGTTGTCATTGGATGTAACCGGAAGAATCAGGATTCTCCGTTCGCCATTGGTAAGAAATGCATCATAATATTTATCTTCTACATTAGTCCTGAAAACACTCAAGAATAGAGCCCATGTGTTAGCAGTGTCTTCATTGATGTTGATAAAGGCCGTGAAGTTTCCTGATTCAGAAAGTAATTCATCACTGCCAATAGAAAAATGCGGAAGGATTTCAATTTCACGCAACCCGTTTACCTTTATTCTGCGTGCTGCATTTACCCTTGCTGTGTCGGCTGAATGGTTGGTTAGCAGGAATGAAAATTTTTCCGTTGTAGTACTTTCTGTTTTTCGATTGAAAAGTGACGCCTTGTTGCTGGCCGTTGTCCAGTTTAGTTTGCTTGATACTACTTCATAGTCACCAAAACGGAACTTCCAGATTTTTCCAAACCATTGCGTACCCATTTTTACATTCAGCACATCTGCATTTTTTGACAGGCTGCCGCTTACTGCAATCGTTCCTTTTTGTGCTGCGCCGGAATTTGAAATGAAAAAAAGTGTGCAGATGAAAATCAATTTCATGGCAAGTGTGTTCAAAAAAAATGATTTAATTCTAAGCTACTGCTTATTTCCCTTTTTTTCACTGCAAACAGATGTTTATTCAAAAAACCCTGTCTTAAACCGCCATTATTGTGTTTAATACCAGTTTTCTGAAAATACCCGCCAGCCGCAGTATTCAAGCCGTTTAATGCATCTATATTCACCCAACTAAAATTAAAAAAATGAAACAAACTTTCTTATCAGTGTTAGCTTTTTCTGTTTTATTGATTTCCTGTAATACAGAAACAGTAACAAAAACGGAAACGGTCACCTTTAGCCTTGATTCAGCGAAAGCAGCTATTGCAGCAAGTAACAGTACTTACGGTAGTAATTTTTCAACGGGTGATTCTGTTGCATTTGTAAGTCATTATACAAGTGATGCCTGTATCAGTCCATCGAATATGCCACGCATGTGCGGTGCCCAGGCAATCACTGCCTTTTTCAACGGTGGTTATAAAATGGGCATCAGGGATATTAAATTAACAACAGAAGAAGTTATGGGAGGAAAAGATGCTGTTGTTGAAACAGGTACGTATGAAATTCTGGGCGACAAAGGAGTTTCTTTCGACAAAGGAAAATTTATTGTTATCTGGAAAGAGGAAAATGGCAAATGGAAAATGCACAGAGATATCTGGAATACAGACATGCCTGCAGCTGCGCCTGCGAAATAAATCTTTTGAAGCTTTATAAAAAACCGGAACAAACTGTTCCGGTTTTTTTATAAGTTGTCAGTTGCAAAAGCAACCGTTGAAACAGTGGGTACTAATTCTTCAATATTTTAAACTCCACTCTTCTGTTTAATTGTCTCCCTTCGTCTGTATCATTTGTGGCCACAGGTTTGGTTTCACCATAGCCATGATGAATGATTCTGTTTGCCGGGATGCCCTGTGCGATTATATATTCTACTGCCGAACGTGCACGGTTGTCACTGAGTTTAATATTGTATTCATCCGAACCACGGCTGTCGGTATGTGCACTTAATTCAATTTCAATGGAAGGATTTTCTTTCAGCAGCGTAACCACTCTGCCCAATTCAATAAATGATTCCGGACGAAGATCCCACTTGTCAAAATCAAAGAATACATTGTTTAAACGAACTACCTGGCCAATTTCTATCGGCATTAGATAAAGATCTTTGTGAATGGTTCTGTTACCTGCCCTGATCAGTGAATCAAGATTCAGGTTTTCTGATTGTGCAAAGAAATGATCGGCAGTTGCACGGATGAGATAATTTTTATCATACGGTAATACAATCTGGAATGCACCATCGCCGGGGCTTGATAATCCCTGACCGGCAATCACTCCATCAGGTAATGTTTCATAAATAAGATTTGCACTGAGTGGCTGCTTTGTTTTTGCATTGTACACATTGCCACTTACGATTAAAACAGGATCAGGTTTTTCAATCTCTAATAATTTCACACGAACAATATCGCTTTGCCCCAATGAATTGAAACTGCTGGTGAGGTAGGCATATTCACCACCTGCATCTAAAGTAAAGAAGGCATCAAAATCTGCTGAGTTTATGGGTTCACCAAGATTCACAGGATCGCTCCATTTCAACCATGTTTTATCCAAACGTTTTGTCATCCAGATATCCTGGTCGCCTAAACCACCCGGCCTGTTACTGCTGAAATAAAGTGTTGCACCATCAGAAGCTAAGTAAGGAGTGATTTGATTATAACCGGTAAGATTGATTTTTTTTCCTAAGCTTTTGGGTTCTGTCCATGTTCCATCTGCTTCGGGAAAGCACACATAAATTTTATTGATATAACTTTTTGATTCTTCACTCATGTACAGTAACAAAGCCTGTCCATCACTCGACATGGCAGCCCCTGATTGAAAACCACGATCATACTTCAGGTAGTTTTTGATCTTCAGCATCTGCGGTTTGCTCCATCGTCCATCTGGTTTCATAATACTCATACTAACACCATTGCCATAGTAATCACCATCTACAAATGCATTGCGTAACAGTATCCTGTTTTTATCAGGAGAGATCCAGTACACAGCATTGTAGTTTGCAGTATTAAAAGGTGTGCCAAGGTGAACTGCATCAGTCCATTTACCAGTCAGCGTATCTCTGATAGAATACCAGATGTCCTGCGAATTATTTACTTCATAGGCATGCGAATTATCAGGGTGACCTTCGCAGATAAAAAACAACAGGTTGCCATCAGCAGAAATTGTCGGGCGTAATTCTGCTAATTGCGAATTCACCCGAAAGCCAAGATTTTCAATTTTAACGATGGTATTAGTAGTAATAATTTTTTCTTTTTGTTCAACCAGTTTGCCAATTGTATCAACTAAGGGTTGTGCAGTTGCAAAAGAAAAGGTCAGAAAGAGGAGTATGTGAGAAATAACTCGTTTCACGGGTTTTGGATTTGCTGCTAAATTAGAACAAAAATGGTGGCTGGGGAAGAGGGAAAATACGTTTGCTGAGGATGAGGAAATTATGCAGGGGAAAGTCTTTTGTTCAGCAAGTCGTTATGTTTCTGAGTAAATTGATCTGCAGGAGTGGATGTATTATTGCTTTTTCACCTGCTTTGGCGCTTGTTTACTCTTTAACTCCCTTTTCTTTTCTGAAATAGATTTTACAATAGTTTGTCCGTGAATGATCTGTAATTTGTCTTTCACCTTTGCAAGGGAGATGGCGTAAGCTTCTTTCACTAATTTCTTCATGTAAGTTTTAGGAAAGCTTTTTTTATCTGTAACCAAAATGTAACGGTACTGGTTTCCATTACCGAGAAGAATTTTGTCAGGATCAGAAAGCTCACTTCCCCAATAAAAACCGAAATGAATATTCTTACTTGTTCTTCCTATGGCAATACTGCAGAAGATATGTCCCACCCGGTCAGTGGGCGACCAGCCAATAGCAACAGCATTATAGTTATCGTAAATCAATTCATTGGTTTTGGGATATAAATCCCATGCAAAATCCCTGAGCCACAAAATAATTTCTTTCTTGTCTGCATCAAATGGCTGCAGAAATGATAATAGTTTGGTTGATTGGTCTTTGCTCATTCTTGCAGAAAGGATGAAATGCTTTGAATGAAGTTGTTCTTAAAAATACTAAACTATTCTGAAATATTATTTGCTTTTGCTGCGGAAATAGTAATAAAAGAACACACCACTCAGCACAAGCCCCAGGCCAATGAGTGATTGTTTCGGTTCAGTAATAACGGTGTTGATGAGTAAGGCAATAGAAAAAAGCATGATGACAGCAGGAATTACAGGATAGCCAATCACTTTTGCTTTAATCGTTCCATTCCGTTTCATTTTAAACAAAGCAAGTGCCAGTAAACTGTAAAAAAGAAAACCTGCAAAAATGACCATATTGGTAAGCATATCGAAAGTGCCCGATATAACCAGTATACAGCTCCACAGCATTGTATATAATAATGCAACAGATGGAGTACGGTAAACAGGATGCACTGTTGCTGCTTTTTGAAAAAAGAATTTTTCCTGCGCCATACGGTAATAGATTCTTGCATGTGCAAGAATAATTCCGTTCAGCGTTCCAAATACAGAGATCATGATTAATACAACAATCAGTGATTGACCCACTTTGCCCAGCAATGTTTCTGCAACAACGGCTGCACCAATTCTACTTTGATCTACTGCTCTCAGTTTCTCCAGTGAAAGCACATTCATATAGGCAAAATTCACCAGCACATATAATAACATGGCAATTGCCACTCCGCTCATAATAGCAATGGGAATATTCCGTTTTGGATTTTTTAATTCACCGGTGATGAAAGAAATATTACTCCATCCATCGTAAGCCCAGAATGCACTGAGCATTGCCGCCAGTACTGCACTGAGCAAAGCTGTACCGTGCAGAGTTAAGCCGGGTTCAGTTATAACAACCACAGCTTCTTTTACCGGAGAATAAGAGAGACCCAGAACGATGAGTAAAAGAATACCGATGATTTTTGCTGATGTAACAATATTATTCACCAGCCCGCCATTTTGCACGCCACGGTAATTGACCCATGTGAGTAATGCGATAGCAGTAATGGCTAATAATTTAATACCTCCATCAGCAAACGGAAATACGAAACCGGCAATGGAAACATGTTCCAGTGAATGAAATGGATTGCCTAAGGGAATAAATACATTCACCGTTTGTGCAAAAATAAAACCCAACGCTGCAACAGATGCACAACCCATAATGGTGAAATCGGTCCAGCCAAAAAGAAAGGAAAAAAAGTTGCCAAATGAAAGACGCAGGTATTCATATACACCGCCTGACTCTTCGGTTAACGAAGAAAGCCCCGCTAATGTAAATGCACCAAACATGGTGATGATGCCGGCACCAACCCATGCAGCAATGATCCATCCTTCACTCAACCCTGTTTGTGCCATGGGAATGATCTTCTTAAACACACCTGAGCCAATCATCATTCCGGCAACTAACAAAATACCTGTGCTTAATCCAAGTACACGTTTAAGTGTTGGTTGTGGATTGGTGGAGGATGAATTTGTTTCCATGATGATTCATTGAAATAGTTTAAAAGCAAAGGATGTTCCTGTTCTTTTCCCAATTCTTCAATCGTTTTCTTTGCTGCTGCCAGCCGTATCTGTTTATTCTTCTCCACCAGTTTAGACGTAGCCCATTTTTCTACTTTATGATGCAGCGGTACTAATAATGCTGCAATACAAACCAGGGCCAGCAACATCAGCACCGGAGAGTGGTGGGTGATGCGTTCTAAAAAAGGATGCAGCAATAGATTGAGAAATTCAAATACAATCAGCAGGGCAATTACACCAAAGAATTCGATAAGTTTGGTGTTGGTAATAAAACTGCGGCTCAGTAATAAATACAATGTAAGTAAAACTATGATACCTATGGCCAGTAAGGCATATTGAATATTCTGTTTACGTTCGTCTTCTGCTTTTATTTGTTCTGCCGCTGCTTCCTGCTGCCGCAGATCTTCTTCAAAGGTCATTAACAATATTTGCTGATTGGTTTTGCTGGTGGTTAACGAATCGTTGGCAGTTTTTAAAACCTTTGCATATTTTAATGTGCTGTCGCAATTTGTTTTTTCATAGATATCAGTGAGCAGTTTTGCCGGTTTACTGCTCAGGTAAAAGAAAGAAGTATTGTTCACCGCTGCAATAGCTTTTTTTGCATAGAAGGCGCAGGAGTCGGTTTGATTAAATCGCTGATAATGCTCTGCCAAACCATTATATAGCAGATTGAGATACCTGATATTAGAAGAGCCCTTGTTTTGGTTGATAGCCATATTAAAATAACTAACAGCAAGCTGGGCGTTACCCAATTTACTATGTACGCCGCCAAGGTTTGAAAAAACAAAACCATTATTGGAAATGATTTTTAGCCGCACAAAAATTTCATAAGCCCTTTGTGAATACATCAGCGATGAATCTAAGCTATTGGTAGCAAGATATACGGCGCCCAGATTTGACGGGGCCCAGGCTTTTATTGTTTCATTGTGTCCTTTATCAGCATGTGCTACTGATGACAGGTAAATGCTTTTGGCCTTATCATATTCCTCCCTGTCTCTGTAAATATGTGCTGTCTGATTTTCTGCAAAAGCCAATAAAGACAAGTTATTGGTTTTTTCTGCAGTAACAATGGCTTTATGGTGGTAATCGAGGGCTTTAATACTGTTTCCCAGCAGCCGGTAACCCTGCCCTAAAAAGGAATAAGCAACCGTTTTTTCAATGTTACTGCTTTCACCTTTGGATTGATTCAATATTTTCAGCCCTGTTTGAATACACCATTCGGGGTTATTATTAATTTCTGTACCGATCAGGCTTATGAGTAAATCAAATTTTTTATCGCCATCTTTTTCCACAGCCACTTTTTGGAGTATGGAATCTACATTGATCCCTTGGGCAAATACAGTTTGCATACTTGCAACAAAACAAAAGAGGGCTATTATTTTTTTCATGACATTCATATTGATTTTATCACTGAAATTCAGAATGGTTGATTTTAACTTCTTTTAATAAGGGTTGAATGAAGGTGTTTTACCTTCCACTGTTTTCTTTCTTTCACTAAAACGACTGTTTCCAGCCATTGTACGGTTGCCTGTTTGCCATCTTTTATTATTACTGACTGAAGACGATAAGTAGCCCAAGCCATTGTTTTATATGCTGTGGTATTGATGAACTCAAAACTATTGGTACGTTTAAAATCTGCCGATTGGTTCAGTGTAATAGCTTTCAATATAAGTGTATCGATGTTCCATACCTGGCCATATTCGTACAATGTAATATCTGCTGTGCTGTAAGTTTTAAGGCTAACTGAATCCCGATTAGATAATGCATCAAACATCTTAATAATGGTTTGTTGCACGGCTTGGTGATTATTGGTTGTTGACTGTTGAGCCTGTAACAATGTTATGCAGAAAATTGAGGTGAGAAGGAATGCTATTTTTTTCATGTATTACTTTTTAAACTTTCCATACACCGCCTGCCCCGGAAAAACATTGTTTACTGTTTTGCCATTCTTCAACACAAAACTTCCATTCACTAATACATATTCAATACCTGCTGAAAACTCTAACCCTTTTTCAAAAGTTGCTTTATCAATAACTGTGTTGGGATTAAAAATGGTAATGTCAGCATCTGCACCAACCTGTATCCTTCCTTTAAAGCGCATCATGGGGGCAATGCCTTCCAAACGTTTTGCAGGAAGCAGCGTCATTTTTTCAAGAGCAGTCATTAAATCAATCACTTTTTCTTCTCTTACATATTTACCCAATACTCTTGAAAAAGTGCCGGCAGTGCGTGGATGTGCAAGTTTCGCATAAGTCATTCCATCAGAACCAATCGTAACACCAGGAGCTGCAATGCCCGTTTTAATCCATTCGGGTTTCATTACATGAAGAATCACAACTCCACCTGTTTTACGATAAGCATCAAATTTTTCTTTCGTAAGACGTTCGCCTGTTGCCACCCATTGCAGATCGCCGTAGCTTATTCCCAGTCGTTGCTGCCAACCTTCATCAAACATGGCACTTTGCAGCGAAGTAGATCCGGCAGTGTAAGGATACAATTCGGTGCTGATATCAAAACCATTTTTGCGTACAGCATTTACCATCTCCAACGACAGTCCGATATTTCCCAACGACATGCTGTTGATATGAACAATGTGCAGTGGTGCTCCTGTAAGTACTGCAACGGCTATTGCTTCCTGTATTGAAATAATATCCGGTTGTCTCACATGCGAAAACACGAGGGCTTGCAACTCACCAGCCAGTTTATACACCTGGAACATTTCATTGGGATTTGTTTTGGGCAAATAACCAATGGGTGCCCCAATTCCAATACCACCTTCCGCCAGCGAAGCCCTGATGTTTGCCAAAGTTTGATTCATTACCTCAGGTGAAACAGCTTCATTTGCGGCCCTTAAAATAATGTTGGTCATTGCACCAATATTTGCTTCTCCCTTCAGCGTAAATTGCAATAAACTATCTACAGCGTTTTGGTATTTACCGAATGCTTTAAACCGTTCAAAAGGCCAGTTTACACTTGCGCCGTAGTTAATAAGTGCTTTACCTTTTCTGGATTCATACCATTTACCCAAATGTTCAATGCCCCATTCCAATTCTAAAGCTGTTGTTACACCGTCATGCAATTGGTATTCCTGTTCCACATTACTGCGGCCGTGTATATGCATATCAATAAAGCCGGGCGCTACAACTAATCCGCTTACATCAATTACTTGTTTTCCCTGCAATGGTTCACTGCTGATCTGTGCAATGCGGTTGTTGAGGATACCTACATTTTTAATGGCATCTAATTTTGTTTCGGGGGTCAATAACCCGGCCACCTTTCAGTACAATATCATATACAATGCCTGACTGAGCAAAAGCTGTAAATGAAAGGATGATGAGAAAAGCGGTAAGTAATTGTTTCATGTTGATCGGTTTTATTTTTAACGGGCATGGTTAAATGCCGCACAGTTATTTTCCATTGTTTTTTTTCTTCACCTGTATCATCATTAAATACGCAAGTGAAAACAGTAAAATAAAAATGACAATCCCTGTGAGCTCCTGCCTGGTTAAGTTTGACAGTAACCATATAATGCCGCAGGCAGCCAGCAACGGAACAACAGCTCCTCCCGGTATGCGAAATGTTTTTTCAGTTGATGCCGTATCTTTTTTTCTGAGTTTTATACTTGCCAGTACTACTCCGAGATAAATAATTAATACAGCTGCACTGGCAATCGTTGCTAATTGTTTAAAGCCTCCCGAAACAGCTAATAGAAAACCTAAGGCGGCATAAAAAGCAATGGCAATATGTGGTGTAAAAAAACGTGGATGCACTTTTGCCAGTGGCTTCGGCATCAATCCATCTCTTGCACCTGCAAATAATATACGTGGAATGGAAAGTATTTCACCACCTAATGCTCCCAGCATGGAAAGGGCAGTAGCAGCAATGATAATGATAGCCCCCCATTTGCCGAAAGCAATATTTGCTACCGCAGCTAAGGGAGCATCTTTATGTATTGTAATGTTTGCACCGAGAGCACCCTGTGTTACCAATTGAATAGCTATGTACAATAGCAATACCCCCGAAACACCTAAAAAGATTCCAAGTGGCACTGTGCGTTTTGGATTTTTTATTTCACCGCCATTACTGAGGGGACCTTCAAGCCCAATGAAAGCAAAGAACAGCAGCAGGGAAGCTGAACCGATATTGCTGATACCCGGTGCGATTGTCCATTCTAAATTTTTGGGTGATATGAATCCTGCTCCCACAACAACTAATGCAATCATCGGGATCAGTTTTCCCAATGTGGCAAATTCAATAAACCGTACGCCATTTTTTACACTCCGGATATTCAGCAGTGTAAGTAATCCAAAAACAAGAAATAAAAACAATGCACGGAACAATTCATTTTCAAAAAGTGGGAAAAAGTATTTCAATGTATCTGTTAATGCATTGGCAATGGCTGCATCTGATACTACGCAGCCACCCAGCCAGAATATATTGTTGGCTAAAAAACCAGCATAAGGTCCAAAGGCCGTTTCAATATAAGTGTAAACTCCGCCACTTGCGCTTGTTTTGCTGCCTACTTCAGCAAAGCAGAGGCCGATTAAAAATATCAGTAACCCACAAACTAAATATGCAACAACAGCTGCAGCACCTAAGTCCTCAGCAATGATTGCCGGGATTACAAAAATGCCTGAACCTGCAGTGATGTTGATGATGGCCAGTGTAAGTGACCGTACTCCGATTTCTCGTTTAAGGTTTTCTTTTGTTGAAATCGGGTTCATGTTTTTGGGTTAAGTATGATGTGGTATTATTTCAACTCAGCTGATTGTATGATCAACCTCAGTACATCTGCTATTTTACTGTCATCCATCCACCGGACAACGACTACAAGGTCATGTTCTTTATCAACAATAATATAGTTGCCACCAAAACCTGCCGCATAATAAACTTTTGGAGAAATGCCTTTCCATCCCTGTTCTGTATTTAACCACCACAGGTAGCCGTAATTTTTATTGGCTGTTGATGGTTGTTGAACAGTCGTTACCCATTTTTCAGAAAGCAACTGTTGATTTTTCCATTTGCCATTTCTTAAAAACAGCAACCCAACTCTTGCATGATCAATTGTATTAATGAAAATACCACCACCATGATGACCGCCACCGCTAACCGATTGCATACTCAGTCCATCCACGGTCACAAATGAATTTTCATAACCAAACCAACGCCATTTTGTGGAAGCGCCAATGGGATCCATGATCTTTTCTTTCAGCACAACAGGTAAAGGTTTGCGCCAAACCTGTAACAATAAATAAGCAAGCAGATTTACCCGAACATCGTTGTATTCATAATTTGTTCCCGGTTCCAGCAGCTTGCGGTTTTTCCAATCGTCAATTGTTCCTTCTCTTGGTGGACGATCGGCCCAATCATCTAAGCCAAACAGGCTGCCACTCCAGTCACTTGATTGTGTAAGCAAATGATCCCAGGTAACTTTTGCATTGTGAGGCCCTTCAAAAAGATTGCCCCACACATATTGATTTACTTTATCATTTACATTTTTAATCAAACCCTGGTCGACTGCTAAACCTGCAACAGTGGAGAGATAGCTTTTAGTAACGCTGAAGGTCATATCAACCCGGTTTACATCACCCCATTGTGCAACGATATATCCATTCTTAATTACAAGCCCGGCAGGCCCGCCTCTTTCTTTCATTGGACCCACAATTTTATAACCTGGCTCCCGTGAGTAGGATTTCATATTGGCAATTCGTAAATCCCGTTCAACCTTGTTTTCACTTTTCAATGCAAGCGATACGGCACTGTCGAGCAACACTTTATTCATCTTCAGATCTTCCGGTTTTTTGATCTGCCATTCAGCATCGGGGAAATACAATTGCTGCGCATGAATGCTAATTGCATAGAGGCTTATAAAAAACAACAATAGTATTCTTCTCATTATATGATCGTTTAAAATTTAGTTTGTTTATGTAATCTGAATATTTTCTGATTGGGTTATAAATAACTCAGCCACTTTTTTTCTTTATGATTTGTTTTATAAGTATCGTACCATTTACATAATGGGTACAGTACAATAACAACTGCCAGCCATATAACATACACCATCCATAAACTAAATCCTTCACCGGGTATGGTAAACTTGATTGGTAACTGAGGGAAACCTTTCATTCCTTCAGCAAACGAATGCCCCCTGGCTAGAAAAACAATTACATGCAGAAGATTGAGTAAATAAAAATGCAGGATGTAATAAAAGAAAGGAACCCGGCCATAGATCGTAATTATTTTTGCCAGCCTGCTGCTGCTGTTTTTTACAAGGGCAAGAAAAATAAGTGCAACACCAATGGTGGCACATGTATACAAAAGAGAAGGAGGATATTTCTGTACATCCATAAAATCAAGAAAGGTATACACCGCATTTTTTTGTTTTACCCAATGACCGGGATCGCCATATTGATCAATAAAGCGAAGAACAACAAATAAGAATAATGCACCTGTACCAATGCCGAGTAAAATTTTATTTCTGCGTTGCGGTTCAGCAGATGTAAATATTTTACCGCAGCAATAACCCAGCATCATTAATCCCACCCATGAAAGAAAAGGATAAAAGATACCCAGCATATGATTACCCCATAAAGGAACAACAGTGGGTAAGTGTAAAAAATTCCACCATACAGGTACTTTGCCCTGACTGGCCGCTTCAGCAAAATCAATTGTATTGTGCCCTAACACTATCAATAAGCCCAGTGTAAGAATAACGGAAAAGGGAAGCCAGATCACCAGGCCCAGAATAACCATACTGATGCCGATGGACCAGATGGTTTGCAGCACAATCAATTCAAAATGAATATCACCGGTAATACCGAAAGTGATCAGTGTTATTTCTATCAGTATCAGCCACAGCCCACGGGTAATTAAAAAGCGGCTGAGTTCTTTTTTTGTTTTCCGCTGGCTCTGCAACCAGGCAGAAAGTCCTGAAAGAAAAACAAAAATGGGCGCACAGAAATGGGTGATCCATCTTGTAAAATACAGAAAAGGGGTAGTAGTGGCAAGATCAAGCGGATCACCGGTGAACGCTTCTTTATGAAAAAAATCACGGGTATGATCCAGTGCCATAATGATCATCACTAATCCACGGAGTAAATCAATGGATTCGATTCGTTTTGAGCTGGCAGTTAATGATGGTTGCAGTTGCATGGTAATGGTTTTGGTTGATGCCGATGATATTCTTTATGCAAGTATTCAATTAATTCTTATTTCAGTAGTATTATTTATTAATCAATTTCTTTTTCAATTAATGTAATCAGTTCTTTCCCCGTATCTTTTGCAATGCGGTATGCAACATTACATACCCTCATCCTTTCCAGTCTTAAAAGAAAAGCACTTCCAACTTCATCCCTGAATTTTTTTGCATCGGCTGCTGAAAGAATATCTGAATGTATTAATTGCTCAGTAATAAAGGAAGGGTTGTTGGTAGTGGCAGTATCCAGCATTTGCAGGCAGGGAATATCATAGTTTTTATAAAGTGAAGGAAGGAAAAATTCGGTATAATATTTTTGTTCAAAATGCTCTGTACGGTATTGGGCAAAATTGCATTTACGCTGGTAATCCAGAATGGCTGTAAGAAGGTTGAAGTTTTTGATATAACGCAGTGAACCGGATGTTTTCATCTGTTCAAAAGTTTCATTTCTGTTAATAAAGCCACGATACCAAACTGCCCCATGTTTACGTACAAATGCGGCACGATCAAAAGTAGCAGAACTATTATTTAACTCATTAACAAGCGTGTTGTAGGCCACAATCATTTTACTGTTTTCTCTTATGGCGGAATCAAGAACAACTTTATTGCTTTCAATATCAAGCACCATACTTTTCAAAAAGCGGTGCATCCGTTCATTTTCGATATAATGTTCTCTTTGGTTTTCAGCTAAAAAGCCAAGTGAAACCGCCAGAAACAACATTAAAAATTCCCAGAAATAAGACTTCCAGTTTTTCTTATGATGTGGTGCAGCAGGGTCGTGGGCATGGTGGTGTACTTCCATTTCTTGTTCAGTTGATAATTGAGAGTTGATAGTTGAAGATTGTTCATTTGTTGTATTGGCTTCTTCCTCAGGTAAAATATTTTCTTCCAAAGGAGTAACTGCTTCACTTGAAGGTGTTATTTCTATTCGCTCAACTTCAGGATTATTTTCTTCCATAAATTATTTTAGATGATATTCTTTTTTCAGCAATTCGCTTAGCTGTTGTGCCTGGGCCAGCAGCTTTCTTGCTTCCTTTCGCATGGTTTTATTGAAAACCGTAAGCATGTGTATCCTGTAATTCAGTCTGTGTTTTGAATCATCTGAAAGGCGTAACGAAGGATTGTAATCAGGACGGTTTACATTATTATCATCATCCCTCATGTTGTTTAACACTACACCGTCAAAAATACCTTCGGCAATATTTCTATAGGTGCCCATCATATCCTCTTCATCTTGTGTGCCCCACATTAATGCCCGTACAGATACATCATAAGAAATGATACTGTCGCTTACAATATTTTTTCGGATAAGCCGGAGGTTGCCTGCATTTTTTAATTGCTGCATGGTGCCGTCAACTGGGGTAAAACGGAATGCCACACCACGGGTGGCAAATGAATTATAATAATATAAATCGTTGCTGTGCAACAATGCTTTTTTGCTGTTCAGTAACACGCTGAAAGAGTCCAGCATCAGGGCCCTTTCATTTCTTAATTGTACTATAGCAGTAAGCCGGTTAATGTCTGCATCCAGGTCACTATGGAGGGATTGAATGTATTGTTTCTCTCTATCCCTTTCTATTTTATGCTCCAATTGGTACTCTGCTAAAAATCCACAGAACACAGCCAGGAACAACATTAAAAACTCCCAGAAATAGGACTTCCAGTTTTTTTTATGATGAGGTGCTGACGGGTCGTGTGCATGATGATGTACTTCCATTTCTTCCGTTTCAGGTTTGTAGTTTATAGTTTGTGGTTGCTCAGCTTCGAGAGTTGTTTCAGCAGGCACAATGGTTTCGTCAGTTGAAGCTGTGTTCAACGGTTGTTCATTGTTTGGCGGCTTTGCATCCTCCGGAGTAGTTATGGGTTTGTTTTCTTCCATGATTTATTTAAAGGAATATTCTTTTTTAATCATTTCAATAAGCCCTTTTGACCGGTTTTGAAGGGCAATAGCATTACGGATATAAAACTTAATGGTAGTGGAATAGTAATGATAGTTAAGCGATACGGCGTTTATATCCTTTACATCAGCAGAAAGCAGCAATGGCTTTACCAAAGGTTTGCTGATAGCTGTTCTTTGGCCACCCAAACCACTAATAGAAGCAATTTTTATATTCATCGTCATTTGCTGAAAAACATAACTGTCAAACAACCGGGTATTCCCTTTGTGAACTTCATCCATTTTCAAACGCAACAGGTCTATCTGATTGACCAGCCACTGAAAAGATGCATAATAGGTGCCGATACTATCCAGCAATTCTTTGTTTTTTATGTACCGGAGCAATCCTGCAGTCTTAAGCTGGTCAAAAGACTTGGAGTTGGTATAATAATATCCAAGATTGGCAGTAACAGTTCGGGCGGCAAAATAAATCTCAGAAGTATTTGTAATATCCGAGTGCAGCATCTCAACCAATGAATCGGCCATCAAAGCGCCATAACTATTACGGTCTGTTACCGAATCAAAAAGAGTGATATCTGATTGAAGGTCGGATAACATCGAGTTCAACTGTGTGTTCATTTCTTTTTTATGCAGCATACTTTCCCTGAGATTTTCTACATAAGCTCCCAATGACACAGCAAGGAATAACATTAAAAATTCCCAGAAATAAGATTTCCAGTTTTTCTTGTGATGTGGTGCAGCAGGGTCGTGGGCATGATGATGTACTTCCATATTTTCTGTTTCTTTGTTGGGAATTACTGAATCGGGTAAAGTTGATGAAATGATTTCCTCAGGGGGAATTTCGGGAGGGGTATTTACCGGTTGCTCAAATGATTCATCACCAGTATCTTGGTTATCTGCCATTGATCTGTTTGTTAGTTGGTTAAAATGTGGATGCAGTTAAAACAGGGCAGGATTCTTTAAATATACAACTCTATCTGAAAAAAGAAAACTCTTCTGTGAATAGATGCAGGTATGGTTCAAATTGAAACGATTGTTCAAAACTCGTTTTACTATTTTTACAATTCGCTGGCTAACTTTACATCATTATTGAAAAGAAATTCTTCCTGGCAGTTCTAAATAAAAAGTATGGATGTTGAAACACTCAGCCGGATTCAGTTTGCTTTTACTATCAGCTTTCATTATATCTATCCGCCGTTAAGTATTGGTCTTGGAGTGATGCTGGTTTTTATGGAAGGCATGTATGTAAAAACAGGGTTGAAGATTTATGAAACCATGACCCGCTTTTGGATCAAAATCTTTGCACTCATCTTTGGTATTGGTGTTGCCACCGGTATTGTTATGGAATTTGAATTTGGCACGAACTGGGCAACTTACTCAAGATATGTGGGTGATATCTTCGGCAGTGCATTGGCAGCCGAAGGCATTTTTGCATTTGCTTTAGAAAGTGGGTTTCTTGGATTGCTGTTATTTGGATGGAACAGGGTTTCAACCAAAGTTCATTTCTTTTCTACTATAATGGTGGCACTGGGTTCGATGTTTTCTGCCATCTGGATTGTAGTTGCCAACTCCTGGCAGCAAACACCTGCCGGTTTTCATATTGTGGGCGAAGGAATAAAAGCAAGAGCAGAGGTAACTGATTTTTGGGCTATGGTATTTAATCCATCTTCTGTTGACAGGTTATCGCATGTATTAGTTGCAGCATTTTTAGCAGGTTCTTTTTTAGTGCTCAGTGTGCATGCGTATTATTTATACAGGAACAGGCATGTAGAAATTTCAAAGAAAGCATTTAAGATGGCGCTCATTGTTGCAACAGTTTCAGGTTTACTGCAGTTGGTAACCGGACATCATTCTGCCAATGGAGTTGCTGTTAATCAGCCCGCAAAGCTGGCAGCGTTTGAAGGACATTATGATAGCCTGAAGGCTGGAGATATGTACCTGTTTGGAAAAGTGAACCAGGAAAAACAAACAGTAAGCGGATTAAAAATTCCCGGCGGACTTTCTTTCTTACTGCATAATGATTTTACAACTCCTGTAAAAGGATTAAATGCCTTTCCTGTTAATGACCGGCCTAAACACGTCAATGCTATTTTCCAGGTATATCATATTATGGTTGCCATTGGAATGATCATTATCGGCTTAACATTGTTTGCTGTGTTTCTCTGGTGGCGTGGTAAACTGTTCAGCTATAAATGGCTGTTGCTTGTTTTCTCTTTTTCAGTTTTATTGCCACAGCTGGGAAACCAGGTTGGTTGGTTCTCTGCCGAAATGGGCAGGCAACCATGGGTGGTGTACGGTTTATTAAGAACAAGTGATGCTTTATCAAAATCAGTAAAAGCAGAACAGGTATTATTTTCATTGATTTTATTTGCGTTCATTTATTCTGTGCTCTTTGTATTATTTATTTACCTGTTGAATAAAAAAATACAGCATGGGTTTGATGAAATAGCTGATGAAGATATACCTGACTATTCCAAACGTAATAACCCCATACTGAAATAATATGCAAACATTTTTAAGTATCGATTATCCAATCTGGTGGTTTTTAGTAGTGGGAGCTGTGTTTACCGGCTATGCTATTTTAGATGGCTTTGATTTAGGCGCAGGTGCATTGCATTTGTTTTTCAGGAAAGAAGAAAGCAGGCGTATTGCCTTAAATGCAATTGGTCCTGTTTGGGATGGCAATGAAGTGTGGCTGGTGATTGGAGGTGGTGCTTTGTTCGCAGGATTTCCTGAAGTGTATGCAACGATCTTCTCTGCCTTCTATATTCCATTCATGTTATTTTTAACGGTACTGATACTGAGAGCGATTGCCATTGAATTCAGGAGTAAGGAGAAAATGTTATGGTGGAGAAAGACATGGGATATCACTTACTCTGCAGCAAGTATATTGATTTCATTGCTGCTGGGTATTGTGCTGGGAAATGTAATGCAGGGTATTCCTATTAATAAAGACTTTGAGTATGAAGGAGGTTTTTTTAATTTATTAAATCCGTATGCATTGATTACAGGTGTTACAGTACTGGCTTTGTTTATGATGCATGGAGCCACTTATCTCATTATGAAAACAGAGAAAAGGCTGCACACCAAACTGATCATACTGGCAAAGAACACCAGCCGCTTCTTTGTAATTTCTTATGTAACATTAACGATGGCAACCTTAATTTACCTGCCGCAAACAGCAGATAAGTTCAGGGCCAATCCTTATTTATTTATTGTACCGGTTCTTACCATCTTAACCATTATTAATACAAGAAGGCTTTTAGAAAAAGGTGTTTACTTTAAAGCCTTTCTGTCATCTGCATTAACATCAGCGTTGTTATTAATCACAGTTACCATCAACCTGTTTCCCAACATTGTACTTTCAACTATTGACCCTGCTTTCAATATCACCATTTATAACGGGTCATCCTCACAAAAATCATTAGGCATCATGTTAACCATTGCAGCTATAGGTGTGCCACTGGTAGCAGCATATACGACATTTGTATTCTGGACATTCAGAGGGAAGGTAAAAATGGATGACAGCAGTTATTAAACGCATCAATCAAAAAAAATGGACCGCACTAAACTTATCCGTATCGTAAAAGCCCAATGGCTGAATGTTCTGCTCATTGCATTTGTATTGCTGATGTTCTTCAATCCCGATGCAAAAGCATGGATGCTGCAGCGTTTGTTTTCTGTTGGGTTATTTAAAGCAGAAATCAAAAAGGATACTGCAAAGAATGAAAGCTCTAACAGTTCATTTCTTTTTACCAATGCCGAAGGAAGAACAATGTCAACTGCCGATTTAAAAGGGAAAGTTGTTCTTGTAAATTTCTGGGCATCCTGGTGTGCCCCATGCCGTGCTGAAATGCCTTCGCTGGAAGCACTGTATAAAAAACTGGGTAAGGATAACCGTTATGTATTTCTGTTTATCAATGAAGATGATGACCGGGCAAAAGCCATTACCTATCTTGAAAAAGACAAACTGACTATTCCTTTGTATACACATTCAGGAAATATACCTGATGCTATATACAGTGGTACGCTGCCCACTACAATTATACTTGATAAAGAAGGGAAAATTGTATTTAAACATGAAGGTGTGGCCAATTACAATACGGCCTCTTTTCTGAAACAATTACAGGCGCTTCTGTAAAGCAACCGGTGCTTTAAACCTATCCCTGTTGCTTCAGTCTGATGACGGGAAACAGCCAAAGCCGGGCAAAAAATACCTGTCAGAACAATTCCGAAGCGTATTTCAGCGTTTAGGCTTCGGTGCATACCCTAGGCAATAATGAATTGCCTGTTTAATCACAGACAAACCTCTTTTAAAGATCAGTACTATGAAAAGTAAAACAACAATCATGAAGACAACCGGTTTATTAGCCCTAGCAATAACCATCGTCTTTTTTTCCTGCAATAAAGTAAAAGAAGCTGTTGATACAAAGCCGGCAGATGCAATCGCTTTATCTATAGCAAGCGGTACTTCTGAAACCCTCTACTTCACCAACAATGGTGGTACAGGATTAAATTTCACCAGGCAGGTAAGCAACGGAAAACTTACTTACCCCGATGGAACAACCTGGTACACCTATACAGGCACACACACACTTGCACAAACAGGCGGAGCCGGCACTGTAACATTTGCTGATGATAATTTTTCTGTAACAGGAAATGGCATCACTACTTCTTCTGCTGGCAACAGTCTTACTGTAAACATTACAACACCGCTTGTAAAAGCAGGATCATGCCGCAACATTTCATCAGGTATTGAACAGTTCACTTATAATACTATTTCCGGTTCACTGAACTTTGGAGATGGTACCTGCGATAACCAGGCTCTGTTAACTGTTGGTGTGTTAAGTCAAACAATTACCTTACCGAGATAACTTACAGTCTATCTATACTGAAAAGACGAAGCAGTGAAAATTGCTTCGTCTTTTTTTTGTGCTTAGTAAAACAGCAGACTATTTGCAGCAGGTGGTAAACAATTGAGGCGGCCATTCTGCGGAATACCTCCGCCGGAAGGAGGTCATAGTTTTTATCTATGATAAAATAAATTAAATAGATAAGCCCGTTGGTAAATTCATCGTTAATTTAGCCCTCATTAAGCCAATAAAATAAAAACAATCACATATGGATCAGGACAAACATCTCGCTGAATCAGCAGGTACAACAAGTTCTAAAGTTAACGGTGAAGCCAAGTGCCCTTTTCATGGAGGAGCATTAAAACAAAGTGCCGGCAGTGGTACTGGAAACCGTGACTGGTGGCCCAACCAGTTGAAATTAAATATCCTCCGTCAAAATTCTACTCTCTCCAATCCAATGGGTGAGTCGTTCAACTATGCAGAAGAATTCAAGAGTCTTGACCTTGATGCCGTGAAAAAAGATATTGTTGATTTAATGACAACCTCACAGGACTGGTGGCCGGCAGATTACGGACATTATGGTCCTTTCTTTATTCGTATGGCCTGGCATAGTGCAGGTACCTACAGAATCTCTGATGGTCGTGGTGGTGGTGGTTCAGGTACACAACGCTTTGCACCATTGAACAGCTGGCCCGATAATGCAAATCTTGATAAGGCCCGTTTACTGTTGTGGCCCATTAAACAGAAATACGGAAAGAAATTATCCTGGGCCGATTTGATGATTCTCGCAGGTAACTGTGCTCTTGAATCAATGGGCTTTAAGACCTTTGGTTTTGGTGGCGGACGTGAAGATGTTTGGGAACCTGAAGAAGATGTTTATTGGGGTTCTGAAAAGGAATGGTTAGGCGATCAACGTTATACAGGTGATCGTGAATTAGAGAATCCATTGGGCGCAGTGCAGATGGGTTTGATCTATGTGAATCCGGAAGGACCTAATGGAAATCCTGATCCGCTTGCTTCAGCAAGAGATATCCGTGAAACTTTTGGACGTATGGCAATGAATGATGAAGAGACGGTGGCATTGATTGCCGGCGGACATACATTCGGTAAAACACATGGTGCTGCTGATCCTGGTAAATATGTAGGCAAAGAACCTGCAGCTGCAGGTATTGAAGAACAGAGCCTTGGCTGGAAGAATACATTCGGCACCGGTAATGCAGGTGATACCATTACCAGCGGATTGGAAGGTGCATGGACAACCACTCCAACAAAATGGAGCAATAACTTTTTCTGGAATCTTTTTGGTTATGAATGGGAACTCACCAAGAGCCCGGCTGGAGCACAACAATGGATACCCAAACATGGCATGGGTGCCGGTACAGTGCCTGATGCACATGATGCTTCCAAACGTCATACTCCTGTAATGCTGACTACTGATCTTGCTTTAAGAATAGATCCTGCCTATGAAAAAATTTCCAGGCGTTTCTTTGAACATCCGGATGAATTTGCTGATGCGTTTGCACGTGCATGGTTTAAACTCACTCACCGTGATATGGGACCACGTTCCCGTTATCTTGGTAAAGAAGTTCCTGCGGAAGAACTGATTTGGCAGGATCCTGTTCCGGCTGTTACATGAACTGATCAATGATAAAGATATCGCTGCACTGAAGAGCAAGATCCTTGCTTCAGGATTATCGGTTTCTCAATTAGTATCAACAGCATGGGCATCTGCATCCACTTTCCGTGGTTCTGATAAACGTGGTGGTGCCAATGGTGCACGCATCCGTCTTGCACCACAGAAAGATTGGGCAGTGAATAACCCTGCACAACTGAGCAAGGTATTAACTGCACTGGAAGCTATTCAAAAAGAATTCAACAGTGGTAGTAAACAGGTATCCATTGCAGACCTGATAGTATTGGCAGGATGTGCAGCTGTTGAACAGGCTGCAAAGAATGCAGGTGTTAATGTAACCGTACCTTTCACTGCAGGCCGTGCTGATGCATCACAGGAACAAACAGATGTAGAATCATTCGCCGTACTTGAACCTCTTGCAGATGGTTTCCGTAATTACTTGAGCAGGCGTGCAACTGCCATGTCGGAAGAGTTGCTGATAGATAAGGCACAGCTCTTAACATTAACAGCTCCTGAACTAACGGTGCTGGTTGGTGGCATGCGTGTACTCCATACCAACTTCGATGGATCACAACATGGTGTGTTTACTAAAACACCGGAAGCATTTACCAACGATTTCTTTGTGAACCTGCTCGATTTTGGTACTACCTGGAAAGCAGCCGATCCTGTACAACAGGGCTTTATTGGTACCGACCGTAAAACAGGTGCGGTGAAATGGACAGCCACCCGTGCTGATCTCATCTTTGGTTCCAACTCAGAACTTCGTGCAGTTGCCGAAGTATATGGATGTGCAGATGGAAAAGAAAAGTTTGTAAAAGACTTTGTAGCTGCATGGAACAAGGTGATGAATCTTGACCGGTTTTGATGAACTGATTAAAGTCAATTATTATTTGGTATACAAAAGCGGCCCGTTAACGGGCCGCTTTTTTTTGTTGATAGTATAGAATTTGCCAACGTGTTTGGTTGGTAAGGATACCAGTCAATAATAAGGGGTGGAATTACTCTATTGTTTTCTTTTGTTTAGATCAGACAACAATAAGATAGTTTTGAAATGAATGATCCATAGTCTTGTCTGACTCACAGATTACTTAAAATAGCAAGTTACATGCAAGAACTCCTCTGAATGTCCCAGTTTCATAGAGTTTAGATTTGCAGCAATTTTCTTTGAGCAGATTGCCTGCCAATGCGTAGGTCTATTTTCATCTGCTCAGTTTCTTTTGAAGAAAGAGTGCCAGTTTTTTTACCGTATAAGTATTTATATAATTTAAAATCATCATCCGATGGTAAATTGCCTGTTTCGTCTTTGAATTCTATCATGAAAAGGTGTAGAAAGTAAAATACTGTAAAATGCACCTTTGAATTCTGAAAAGATAATCTGCTTTGAAAGAATTGACATTGCAGTTCTTTTCCATCAACAATTTCACCCGTCATTTTCACCAGTGTTCCAAAAGGAACAGTGAGCTGTTCTTTTATTATTTGCTTTGGGCTGACTGTGTCTTGTCCGAAACTGGTCTTTGTTGTGAAGCATGTAATAATTGCCACAATAAAAAGAATCTGTTTCTGGAACTGTTTTGAATTCATGTTGTTTCATAGGATTAGAACTTGTTAAGCTTGTTAAAAATAGCAAGTAAGTTCGTTCATTGCTGTATCGGTTGGTAGGGATACCAACCGATAAAATATGGTATATAATACTTCATGTTACAGGCCGCTTTTCTGTTCACCAAGTGCTGTTAATACTTTATCAAGTCGGCTTAATTCCCGAATTCTTAGTCCTACCTGTGCAAGTCTTCTTGTATTACTGTCTCCACAAACTTCTGGAGCCCAACGTCCGAGCAAATGATATCTTCCTCCTTCAATTAGTTCAAAGGTCCATGTTTCCCCGTCCGTTCCTGGTCCACATGCTGTATCATGCAAAGGCATATTCCAAAAATTGATTTGTTCTATAGAATTAACAAGATTGGTATATAACGTATCCCGATACTGAAATTTCATTAGTACTACCGAAAATTCCGGTATAATATCCCCCTTAACCATTAGTTACTTTATTCATAAAACTTTTGTCACCTTTCTTTTCACAATTAGACAATGATGGGTTGCAAGCTGGGTTAACTGTTAACGCTAAACCAATGTTTTGAGGTGTCAATTATTGTTGTGTCAACATAAGGCTCTTCTAAAGCATAAATAAATGGATCATATTTGTTTCTTGACTTGAGATCAGGATATTGTTCATTCATAAAACTCGCAAAATTGATCGTTGATTCCAAAGAAGGTATTGAAAATCGTCAGGAGTGAAAACGAAAAACTATCAATGAAGAATTTTGTCTTTGATGGCATTCTTATGTCCATACATTGTGATTTGACCTTTTTATTTCGGAATTTCGTTCTTACAAGAAATAAACGCAATGACAATAATTACTAAGAACGTGATCTGTCTCATAAATGCGGTATGTAACGCTATGATGGATATTAATTTGTATAAAATCCAATTCATTCACATCTAAATTTAATACAAAAGCCCGAGCTTCCAGTAAGGATATTTTCACAAACAGTAGTCATAAAAAAATCCCGTCCTTTCGAACGGGATTTTGAAAATATAAAGAGTGGGTTATGCTATCGTTACTTCCTTATCCAAATACACATCCTGTATGGCATTCAATATTTCCACACCTTCTTTCATTGGGCGTTGGAATGCTTTACGTCCGCTGATGAGTCCCATACCACCTGCACGTTTGTTTACAACAGCTGTTGCAACTGCTTCGGCCATATCGCTTGCACCTGATGATGCACCGCCACTGTTGATCAATCCTGCACGGCCCATATAACAATTGGCTACCTGGTAACGGCAAAGATCAATCGGGTGATCTGTTGTGAGTTCTTCATAAATGCGTTTATCATTTTTACCGTAGGCAGATTCTTTTGTATTGAGTGCAAGATAACCGCCATTGTTTTCCGGCAATTTTTGTTTAATGATATCTGCTTCAATGGTTACACCCAAATGATTGGCCTGGCCTGTAAGATCGGCTGATACATGAAAATCTTTTTCTTTTGTTTTGAATGCAGGGTTACGCAGATAGCACCATAAAATTGTTGCCATACCGAGTTCATGTGCCATTTCAAATGCTTTGCTTACTTCCTGGATCTGTCTTGCAGATTCATCACTTCCGAAATAAATAGTAGCACCAACAGCAGCAGCACCTAAGTTCCAGCTTTGTTTAATAGAAGCAAACATGAGCTGATCGAACTTATTAGGGTAGGTGAGGAACTCGTTGTGATTTACTTTAACAATGAAAGGAATTTTATGTGCATATTTTCTGGCCATAAAACCCAAACCGCCGTAAGTAGTTGCTACTGCATTGCAGCCGCCTTCTATTGCGAGTTTGATAATATTTTCAGGATCGAAATAGATTGGATTCTTTGCAAAGGAAGCACCACCACTGTGTTCTATTCCCTGGTCAACCGGAAGAATAGAGAGATAACCTGTGTTGGATAATCTTCCATTGTTATACATTCCCTGCAGGTTGCGTAATACCTGTGGGTTACGGTCGCTGTTAATCCAGATGCGGTCAATAAAATCAGGACCGGGCAAGTGTAACTGGTCTTTAGAAATTGTTTTAGACTGATGATTCAATAAATATTCTGCTTTGTCGCCAAGCAGTTCGGTTAATTTTTTTACTGGCATACTATTCGTTTTTAAAGTAATTGTAAGTTATTTTTATTTGTTTACGCCCTGGTTCGTGTCTCACGAAACAGGTTTGTTATTAATACAAAAACATTGGTTTACCCAGCACACTGCGAATTCTTGGCCTGTACTGTGCAACATCATAAAACTCATCCACGTCCACACGTTTCACTCCGCTTGTAACCATACTCATTGGTACATGTGTGTATTTACCTTCACGCAAAGCTACCATGCGTCCGCTTGCTCCATCTTTAATCAAACTTACAGCGAGGCTTGCATAGTTGGTAGCCATCATCAGGTCAAGCGCATCGGGTGCACCTGAACGCATGAGATAAGCCACTGTTTGATTGATGATTCCTTCGCCGGTGATCTTCTTCAATGCTTCACCTGTTATTTCGCCAATGCCACCTAATTTCTGATGACCGTAAGCATCTGTTTCACCATATTCAACCACCATGCCGCCAACCATATGTGCGCCTTCACTCACTGATACCATTGCATAGTTGCTTGGGTTATCCCTTTTATCTTTCATAATTAATTCAGCGAGTTTTTCAGGATCAAAGGGTACTTCTGAAATTAATGCACGATCAACACCTGCGAGGTATGAACTGATCAAACTTGTTTCACCGGAGTTACGTCCGAATAATTCAATGATGGCAATACGTTCATGTGAACCTGTACTTGTACGCAGCTGGTGAATAAACTGAACACTGCGTGTAATAGCTGTACTGAAACCAAGACAGTAATCTGTACCATATACATCATTGTCCATTGTTTTAGGAATAGCAACCACTTTAATTCCTTCACGGTGCAAACGTTCACCATAGCTGAGCGTATCATCACCTCCAATGGGAATTAAGTATTCAATGCCCATGAGTTCCAGATTCTTCATTACATGTGGAGTAAAATCTCGCAGACTGGTATCAGCTGCTTCTGCTTCCGGGTGCTTCGGATCCTTTAAAAATTCAGGAACTGCTTTCGCTTTTACCTTACCCGGATTTGTACGGCTGGTATGCAGAATGGTACCGCCTGTACGGTCGATGGTACGAACCTTTTCACGGGTGAGCACTTCTGTATGTTTGTTGATTGATTCAGTGTTTGATGCATCCAGTTCAAGTAATCCGCCCCAGCCACGCCGGATACCAACCACTTCATATCCTTCGTCCACTGCACGGTTAACAACTGCTTTAATGCACGGATTTAAACCGGGCACATCACCACCTCCTGTTAGAATACCAATTCGTTTCATAATTTGATCCTCCTTTTAAATGGGTTAAGAGTGTTTAGATATTGTATATTTTAAAATACTGGCAGAAGAAGTAATGATGCAGGCAATGCATGAAAAATCTGTGTGCTGTTTTTTATACAGTACATGTATGGCATTTCAGTATTGAGAGCATCGTTTTTTTGAACAGACTAATGTAAGACCGGTAATACTATCACTTCGTGATATTCATCATGCAGTTCTGTGAGAGTAATCATTATAGTGCGCTGATATACAGGTAAGCATTTTTATGAATGAACAGCTGATGACAGTAACGGCTTTCTTCCGGAACAAGACAGGGAGAAGGCAGGGAGAAAAATTATTGCCGTTGGTCATGCCCGTCCAGCTTCAAGCAGGAAGACACAAAACAGCGTCGTGTTTTTTTCTTATGCATACCAACAGGGGCGAAACCAAAAAGCGATGCTGTTTTGCATCGCTTTTTTTACCGGTTGCTGCCCTCAGCAACCAGCTGTTTATAATTTTCTTTCGTTTGCTTATACAGCAACCGCTACGTAAAATGTTCACCTGCATTTTTCAACATCCTCCCGAACTGGGTATGGCATAAATTACATTGCCTGAGCATGCTGAACTGAGTCAGCACTTCCCTGCACCGAACAGCTGGTATTAATGGGCCGCCACATTGAGTTTACAACGTCTTGCGTTTGAAGACCGGCATCAATGGGCTGCCAGGTTTTACCACCGTCGTACGATGCTCTAATCCTCCTTGTATTCGACTGTGTATTGAACGTAATCGAAGCGAACCCACCTTTGATCTTTGCTATATTGATTCCCACACCGCCCTCACTGATCACCGTCTCCCAGGTTTCACCATTATCGGCGGATCTGATGGTCCCATTGACGGTGTTCGCCATCAGCACACCGTTTGACTCTACCAATTTCCATACGCCACGGGTAACTTCTTTCCAGTTTTTTCCCTTGTCTGTGGATCTAAAAAGGCCACGGCCCCGGTCGCAAACAATGAAAACAGTGCCTCCGGCAGTTTCAACAACGTCGATGATCCCTTTCAACTGAAAATTCCCGTATACAGGCGACCACTCACCCGATCCGTTTATTTTTTGCCTAAACAGTCCCTGGTGGTAATCGTATGCAAACATCCCATTCTTACCAGGGGCAATGCTGCTATGATCGTCAGGGAAAATCTCTTTCTCCCAAAAAGAAGCCTTGCTGTTTGGTTTATTGTAATAAATATAATTGCCGGTACGTAAATAGAACCCAGCATCATTTACAAAGAGACTACCCTCCAGCTTATCTCCGGGCAGTCCTTCGCTGATGTCCTGCCATGTTTGTCCGCCGTCAGTAGATTTAAAAACGAGGTTTGCAACGGCCGGCTTATTTTTGTTTGTTGTTTGCTCACTATGCGTGACTGGAAAAACAAAGTGGAATCCGATTGCTATCGGATGAAGAAGGAGCAAAAAAGCAAGGCTGTAGATTTTCATGATGATGATGATTTGGTGAAACAATGAAGTAAAGATATCGGGCGGGCACTAACCTGAAGCATTTTAACGGTAAAGAACTGTAAAAGAGATGTAAAAGGTTTGTAAAGCCAGTAAAAACTGAGGTTTAATCAATTATTTTGCACACATGAAGCCATTTATTCTGCTCGGATCTTCCATCATAATAACTGCTGTTTTAATTTCTGCTGCAGCATTCAGCAATCAAAAGAAGGATATTCCTGAGAAGCATGCAGAAGTGGTATTACGTAATTTAGGACATCAGCTGTTGCTTACAGCCAAGGATTCTTCATCCCGGGTGATGCCGGTTAAGAAATTAAATGAACATACCTACCAGATTGCCTTTCAAAACAGCTTTGGTTTTATTTCAGATACACTTATCAATTTAGTGCAGCGAACATTTCAACAAAATGGAATGGGAAAGGATTATATCGTGAATTTGAGGAATTGCAAACAAAATGAAACGGTGTTTGCATTCGAAATAAATAACCAAACAGGCGATTTAACACCCTGCAGGGGTCGTACGCTGGAGCCTGGTTGTTATGTGATTGAAATTGAATTGCTGAAGAAAAATCAATTTAATTTCTTTTGGCTGTTGCTGTTGATGATTCCTTTGGGTTTTGCCGGTTATTCTATGAAGGATCAGTTTCGGAAAAAAGAAGTAAAAGAACCAATCCTGGATGATACGGATTATATACAATTAGGAAGCTTTCGGTTTTATACAACTAACAATGTTCTTACAAGTGAGACTAAAACTATTACGCTTTCGGAAAAGGAAACAAAGGCACTGAAAATATTTGCAGAAAATATGAATGAAACTGTAGACAGGGAGAAACTGATGAAAGAAATTTGGGAAGATGAAGGTATCGTGGTGATCAGCAGGAATGTTGATGTACTGGTGAGTAAATTACGAAAGAAATTAAGCGATGATAACTCCTTTAAATTTATTAATGTGCATGGCAGGGGTTATAAATTTAATATTGAGTAGATAGCAGATAGAAATCAGGTAAAGTGTAAAACAAATTGGGTTGGTAATTCTGCTCATGCTTCTGGCGCCAGTCTTCCGAAGGGCGACTTGATTCTGATTGCAGCAGTTGTCAGCACAATCATAATTTATACATTTGTATTTCACTGTATGATTGCCACCGAATACCATCCACAGTTCTTTACGGCTACTATTCTTGAATGGAAGAAGTTGCTTCAACCGGATAAGTATAAACAGACCATCATTGACAGTTTAAAGTTCCTGGTAAACGAACAGCGTGTAATTGTTACAGCCTTTGTAATTATGGATAATCATCTGCACATCATCTGGCAGACCGTTAATGGATTTACACCACAACAGGTTCAACATAGTTTTTTACGGTACACAGCGCAGCAGATCAAATTTGATTTACAGGAACATGATCCTGCGTTTCTTGAAGAGTTCCGGGTTGATGCAGCAGACAGGGAATACCAGTTCTGGGAGCGAAATCCTTTGAGTATTGATTTGTATTCAGAGAAAGTATTTTTTCAAAAGATGGATTATCTGCATGCAAATCCTGTTGTTGAAGGTTTGTGCCAATACCCGGAGGAATACAAATATTCTTCAGCGTTATTTTATGAGAAGGAAATTGATCTGTTTGGTTTCATCACTCATTGGCGGGAGTAATATTCTTTAAACGACTTTGCGGAAAGCAGCACGCCGTCGTTGTGTGTTCCGATAGCTATCGGGATCACCAACGACATTGATAGCGGGGGTTGCCTTAGTTATATGCTGTTGGTCATAAGACACAACAGCGGCGTGTTTTTTTTTCTTATGCACACTAATAGGTTGAGAGATTTCAATGAAGTTAACTCTGAGTGGTAGTTATTTCAAACTGTTACAATAAGGAGCACGCCGTCGTTGTGTGTTATCACCAACGACATTGATAGAGGGGTTGCTGAAGTTATTTGCTGTTGGTCATAAGACACAACAGCGGCGAAAGAAAAAGAGGTTTATGTTTTATAAGTAGACTCTCGGCAGGGAAAGAAGTAGGCAGGAGCCAGTGGAGGAGGTGTTAGACTTTGTTGACTTATTATTCTTCATTTCGTTCTCTCCGTTTAAATTGATGTAGTATCATCGGGTAATTTCCTTCATTGTTTCTTTCACTAACTCGTCAATCATTTCTTTTGTAATAGGAATTCCTTCGGGGTGTTTTCCAAGTGAGTTGTTGATAGCCCGGCTAATTAACTCTTGATTATGATTTGATGACTGTCGTTTCATTGCGATGGACAAAACTCTCTCAAACCTTTTTTTGTACCTTTTCAAATGGTTCCCCGTCTTTATTCGTAAATAATTCCAAAAATTGTCCTTTTGTATAATTTAGAGGAATGCTTCTCACTAATTCTTTTATTTCAATTAGATCAAAGGCATAGGATTCATCCAAAGCAATTCCATCATAGTTGTCATTAAGCCTAACTATGAAATTGTGCGTGTTGAAAAGTTCAATATAAGCGTATAATATTTTCTCTGTAGGGTTGCCTAAAAGTCTTATAATGTGGCTTACTTCATTTTCTAGTGGTGTGTAAATTGTTAAGTTTGGGTAGTGCATCCATACAACGTCTAAATCTACTGTTCCTCCTAAATATGGGAATAAGTGAGTAATGTATTTTCTATCGCCACCTTTAAGAATGAAATAGTTTATTGCAGATTTAGTAATTGATTTAAAAACCTCTTTATTAAATTGAAGCTTTGAAAGTGAATAGGTTCGTCAAAATATTCATTTCTATGCTCAGCTGTTGCCATCGCCTGATCAACATCAAGTTCGGGATAACGTTTTCTTTTAGCCCCTCTAAAATGGTCTTCATTTCTTTTCATCTCTCTGTTATTGAGAGTTGGATTTGTTGACCATCAATATCCTCGTTAATGATCGGCTTAGTCATTACTGGCTTACCCCCATATTGCAAGTAGTAATCTTCACCAGTAGATTCAAGTTTACCTTTTATTGCTTGTGGTTCACCACGATGTCTTTTAATCAAAAGTAAGTTTGCTAAGTCGTTCGTTTGCTTAGCAAGTTCAGAATCAAAGCTTTCGCCAAACAGAGAGTTGTGGTTTTTGCAAAGCAGGTCTTTTGATTTTAGACGCCCTCCACAAGCATTAAGAATTATGTGTTCTTCTGTTTCGTTAGTTGAAGTGATGTCTACTTGACATATATAACATTTTGCCACTGATTGTTTATTTAATAATATTAGTATAAAGTGAACTTTTGCCTTTCCAAGGTAGTTCGCAACAAACAAATATTTGCAGATGCTGAAAAATGAAATTTCGTCTGCCTGGCCTTTTTAAAGAACCTTATGTTTTGCGAAGTGTTTATGAGCTGCAAATAAAAGCCTATTGAATTTTTCAAGTAGCAAAACGTCAACTAACTCTACTTTTTCAGCATCGTATTTTAATGCCATTTTATAGATAGTGTCAAAATACATTTTATAATTGACAGAACAAGTCGAAAAGTTTTGCTGACTCTCAAGAATACTAGCTGCTCTTATATGCACCTTTAGTAGGTTCCTTATATCTGCTACTTGGTCATATTCATGAGGATTATAAGGAGTACTGTATTTTTCTCGACGCCTATAATTGAGAAAAGGGAGAGCCCCAAAATTTAAAAACATACTTAAGGTCAAATGAGTTAAGGGTTCCATAGTTAATTGGTTTCTTTCCAATAAATACTAAGGGCATATGGGTATAAAATTGTTGTATAGTGGGATCAATAATGATTTCTTCATTATTTTTAAGTGTTAATATATAGTGATGGTCATGATTGTTGACAAGAACTGATTTTATCAAGTTTTCAATTCCTTTTTTTTCTAAAAACAGCGATAAAGTATAACACATTCCAAAGCAGTTACCCTTCGAAGATTCACTTCCAAGTACATAATTTACGAACTCCTCTGTTATACTTTTTAAGTGTTTCATGAATTGCAAATATCGATCAAGCATTTGGAAGACAGGTAATTTGTTGATTGTCAAACCCACTATTTCAAACACTTTTGATGACTGTGCTTTTATTTTATGTATTCAGTAATTTTTTTATTTATATCTTCTAAGATGTCCAAATATGAGTTGACCGCTTGAAAATGAGTAGTAGTTACATAGGTCATATCTGTATGTGCAGAGTTTACTTCATTGGCAATATCATTTATTTCTATTGCATTATAATCTTCTGGAATATGGGGAGCTGAAATTTGAACTAATGGGATAACAAATCTCTCAATGAATTTTGCTCTGTCTTTTAAGCCGTTGTCAGTAATAACCTCAGTGTCTTCAAAAATTTAATTCTATTTTCACTATAATTTATCATAAACAAATCGTCATCTCGAAACTTCCATTTCTTTATTCCATTTTCAAATTCGAAGTCTACGCCTCGTTGATTACATAACTCAAAATATTTAGTATAAAGAAGTTTTCTATATGAATAAAATTTGTCTTCATGAAAATTATACTTTTTAATATATGTTCTAAGTTCATCTCTAAGAGAAGTTCTAAAGTCATTAAGTGTGTATAGGCTTGATAAAGCTCGTTGAGTTTCTGGATTTCTTCCTGTTTGTTTACTCCTGTGTCTTTGTATAGAAATTTCACATCGATAAAATGAAGAAAATCCGCATTAATCCCTTGGTTAAACTCAAGTCTGAAGTCCTGTTTTTCTATATATTCTTTTAGGTTTTGTATTTGATTTGCGACTGATGAGTTTAACTGTGCCAAACTGTTTTTAAATAAGCTAACTTCTGTGGAAAGTAGTTCCTTTTCCTCAATACGTTTGTCTCGTTTCTCATTTGAGTAAATTCTGGTTGCTATCCAATAACCACCAAATATGCTTAATATCCCAATGATAACCGAAAACCAGTCAAACCAGTTTGGCATGAAATCCCAAAAGGTTCCTTGTAAAATATGAAAACAGTTCATTTTGTGCGGGTTCTAAAAAAGTATTCAAATCTCTAAATTATGCTATAAGAAGTAGCTCTCAAAATGTGACATTAATAATCAATCAAAAGGCGTTCTATATTTTGAATTGTTACAGCTTCAATATAAATTTAATAATCGATTATAAACGTTCCCTCTTATCAATCCCCGGCCGACGTGGGCGTCAGACGAGGTATCAGTCACCTCATCACCCCATCCACAATTCCCTTCAGCTCTTTATACTTTGAGTTGCGTCCTTTGTTTTTGAGATTATATACAAATAAAAAGGCGCAGTATTTTTTTTCATTCTCCACCCAGGGAAAGGAGCCAAAGAGTCCGGGGCTGCTGACGGCGTTGCTTCGTTTACTGTCGGGCATGGCATCTTTTTTATCGGCAATGGCAAGGGGTGAGTCCATCATCCATTCACCAAAACCATAACCCCAGGTGCCTGCTTCTTCGGGTGAGCTCATGATCACCACATCACGGCCAACACGGTTCTTCTGCATTTCATTGATGAGTGCTTTGCTGATAATGCGTTTGCCTTTGTATTCACCTTCATTCAATATCATGGTGAGGAAGTTCATATAATCTAAGGGTGTACTGAAAGCGCCACCTGCTGCCAATGGTACTCCGTTTTTTCCAAAGTCGGTATTCTTCATTTCCAATGGTTCGGCTATGCGTTCATGAAAGGCGGTTTCAAAATCCTTCTCACTTACTTTTTCAATAATGGCGGCAATGATCTGCAAACCTGCATTGCTGTAATGAAAGGTTTTACCGGGTGTTCCTTCCATGGGTGCGTTGGCAATTTTGTCCATTGCATCGGCCATGCTTTTTACACTCTTCATGCCTTCGAGCATTTCACGGAGTCCGCCTGCATTGATGCCCGTTTGGTGGGTAAGACAATGCCATACACGGATGCCTCCTTTTCCATACTTGGTCATGATGGGTAAAAACTTTCCAATAGAATCGTTGAGGCGGAATTTGTTTTCATCAATATAGGTCATGGCGAGTGCGGCGGTGAGCCACTTGCTGCAGCTGGCAATGCGTTCACGGGTGGTGTCGGCATATTCCCGTAACAGATAATCTTCATCGGCACCGGTTATTTTAGAACGAACCTTGGCACGGTTCTCCTGTTGCTTACTGAGTTTATTGAAACTCTGGTTGTACACGATCTTTCCGTCTTTATAAACGAGCATGACGGCACGGCCTCCGAGATCGGGGAGGTTGCTGTTGATCCAGTCGGTTAGTTTGGTAAAGTCCTGCTGTGCAAAACCGAACTGAAAGAATAACAGGAAAAGCAGCGTTGTACTGACTTTGGGGCGGATTATGAAGGCGAACTGTGACATTGTTACTGCTTTTTTTTGTTGGATAGTGATTTGAGGGATAAGGCAAAGAGGCAACGAGGCAAAGAGGCGGAGGCACAGGCAACAGCCAAAAGGCAACGAGGCTGAACGAATTTACTTATTTCAGATTAAGGAAGAAAGGGAAAGAGGAAGAAAGGCAACGAGGCAAAGAGGGAACAGCCAAAAGGCAAAGAGGGAAGGCAGTTAAACACAGAGGAATGGAGGTGATGAGATACACAGAGGGTTGAAGAGAGTGTTAGAAAAATGAATATGAGTTGAAGTGGAAGAATAATAAGGCCTAACCCTCGGTCCCTCTCCGAAGGAGAGGGAGGCCAGGCAAAAGAAATTGAATCAACAGTTGTAATTAAGCATTTGAGCAGTTGAATATTTTTCATCCATATTCAAGTGTTGAAATGGAAGAACAAATAGATCATTAAAAACATGCAGCACCGCTTCCTCTCTGAAGGAGAGGAAGATGGAAGGTGAGGCCAAAAACACACTATATGAACTTAGGAAATTTTACAATTAAAGCAGCAGAGGCAGTGCAGCAGGCACAGCAACTGGCATTTAATGCACAGAACACAAATATTGAAACAGAACATTTGCTGAAGGCATTGCTCGATCAGCAGGATAGTCCGGTGGAATATTTATTGAAGAAAAATAATGTAACGCTGAACCTGGTTGAAACAAAACTGGCGGAAGCGATTGCTAATTTACCCAAGACGAATGGTGGTGAAGCTGCACAGATGGTTGGGCGTGGGGCCAACAACGTTATTCTGCGTGCAGGTGCAGCACTGAAAGGTTTTGGTGATGAGTTTGTAACACCTGAACATTTACTCTTAGCCATTGTACAGGGAAATGATTCAACAGCGAAGATTTTAAAAGGAGCAGGATTAACCGAGAAGGGATTACTCACTGCTATTAAAGATTTGCGGAAGGGTGATACAGTAAAAAGTCAAACCCAGGAAACACAGTTCAATGCACTGAACAAGTATGCGAAGAACTTAATTGAAATGGCAAGACAGGGAAAGCTTGATCCGGTGATTGGGCGTGATGAAGAGATCCGCAGAACATTGCACATCTTAACCAGAAGAAGTAAAAACAATCCCATTTAGTTGGAGAACCGGGTGTTGGTAAAACAGCCATTGCTGAAGGTTTGGCCATGCGTATTTTAAATGGTGATGTACCTGATAATTTAAAATCGAAGATCATTTATGCACTGGATATGGGTCAGCTGATTGCCGGTGCAAAGTATAAGGGTGAGTTTGAAGAGCGTTTGAAAAGTGTGGTGAAAGAAGTGGGCGACAGTGATGGAGAAATTATTTTATTCATTGATGAAATTCATACACTTGTTGGTGCAGGTGGTGGCGAAGGTGCCATGGATGCAGCGAATATTTTAAAACCTGCATTGGCAAGAGGTGAACTGAGAGCGATTGGTGCAACTACGCTGAACGAGTATCAAAAGTTTTTTGAAAAAGATAAAGCATTGGAGCGCCGTTTCCAGAAAGTGATGATTGATGAACCAAGTGTGGAAGATGCGATTTCTATTTTACGTGGATTGAAGGATCGTTATGAAACACATCATCATGTTCGTATTAAAGACGAAGCGATTATTGCTGCGGTTGAATTGAGCAGCCGTTATATCACCGATCGTTTTTTACCCGACAAAGCAATTGACTTAATTGATGAAAGTGCAGCCAAGCTCCGTTTGGAAATGAACAGTATGCCGGAAGAGCTGGATAAACTTGAAAGGCAGATCCGTCAATTGGAAATTGAACGTGAAGCCATCAAGCGGGAGAATGATGAACCGAAGTTAAGAGAGCTGAATACGGATATCGCTAATCTTTCTGTTGAACGTGACACGTTGAAATCGAAATGGAAAGCAGAAAAAGAATTGGTGGAGAAAGTGCAGAATGCAAAAGCAGAAATTGAAAACCTGAAGATGAAAGCCGAACGTGCAGAACGTGAAGGCAATTATGGATTGGTGGCTGAGATCCGTTATGGTAAGGTGAAAGAACAGGAAGCATTGATTGCATCCTTAACTGAACAGATTGAAACAAGCGGTGAAAAACGTTTACTGAAAGAAGAAGTGGATGCAGAAGATATTGCCGCCAACATTGCGAAGATGACGGGGATTCCTGTTGCCAAGATGTTGCAGAGCGAACGGGAGAAACTATTGCACCTGGAAGATGAATTACATAAAAGAGTAGTGGGACAGGAAGAAGCGATTACTGCAGTTGCCGATGCCATCCGCAGAAGCAGGGCAGGGTTGAGTGATCCGAAAAAACCAATCGGTTCATTTATCTTCCTGGGTACAACCGGCGTGGGTAAAACAGAACTTGCGAAAGCCTTAGCTGAATACCTGTTTGATGATGAGAGTATGATGACGAGGATTGATATGAGTGAGTACCAGGAAAAGCATACGGTTTCAAGACTGGTTGGTGCGCCTCCGGGATATGTGGGTTATGATGAAGGTGGACAGTTAACCGAAGCGGTTCGTCGCAAGCCTTACAGTGTGGTGCTGCTCGATGAAATTGAAAAAGCCAACCCTGATGTTTGGAATATCCTTTTGCAGGTGCTGGATGATGGCCGCCTGACCGACAATAAGGGCAGGACAGTGAATTTCAAGAATACCATTATCATTATGACCAGTAATATCGGGAGCCACCTGATCAGCGAGGCATTTGAGGGGGTGAAAACGGAAGAACAGATCGAAAATGCAACCGAAAAGGCCAAAACCGATGTTATGACGTTGTTGCGACAAACAATTCGGCCCGAATTCTTGAATCGTGTGGATGAAATCATTATGTTTGCGCCGCTACTGCGTAAGGAAATTAAATCCATCGTTCGAATTCAGCTGGGCAACCTTCAAAAACTGGTTGCAGAAAGTGGAATAAAGCTGGATTTTACAGATTATGCCCTTGATTTCTTAGCGGAACAGGGCTTTGATCCCCAATTTGGCGCAAGACCTTTGAAACGATTGATCCAGAAGGAGATCGTTAACGAATTGAGCCGGAAGATTTTAGCCGGGGATGTTGATAAAACGAAAACTGTAGTTGTAGATGTATTTGACGGAGTAGTGGTATTCAGAAATGAGGCCGCTGGTCAGCATATACCAACAATTAAGAACGAAAAGGCAACAACATAAGAACTGGATTGTTATAATAGAATAAGCAACAAAGAGAAGAAAGAAAGGATCTATTCATCATTTCAAAAAACAAGAGGAATATATGGCACATAGTAAAGCACCGGAAATTGAGATTATCCCAACCAAGAATATCTGGGTGGGTGATAAAGAAGCTCCGGTAAAATTGGTGATGTTTGGTGATTACGAAAGTGAGCCCTGCGCAAAAGCCAATGAGGTAGTAAATCAGCTGATGGAGAAGTATGAAGGTAAATTGCAATTCAACTTCCGTCATTTTCCGTTAACCAGGATTCACCAGCGTGCACACAAAGCAGCAGAAGCTTCTATTGGTGCGGCGCAGGAAGGAAAGTTTTGGGAAATGCATAATTTGTTATTTGCCAAACGCAGACAATTGGGAACCATCAGCTTGAAAGGATATGCTAAAGAAAGCGGTGTTACAGATAAAAACTTTTTAAGCAAACTGGTTGACTCTGTTTACGGATGGAGTGTGAGAGTTGACTTACTGGAAGGTGCGAACAAAGGAATTAAAGATGTACCGTTCTTTTATATCAATGATGAGCCTTATAAAGGTCCCATCAACCTGAGCGCATTCAGTAAGGTGATTGATGAACTGTCGAAAGCAAAGAAAGCACCGGCGAAGAAGAGAGCGTAGGATAATGTACGGTGTTAGATGTAAGAAGTACGATGTAAGAAGAATACAGAAGATAGAATTTAGAAGGGGCAACAGCTTGTAAGAGTTGTTGCCTTTTTGTTTGCAGTTATTTTGCTGTGAAAAAAAACTCTGATTTCTCTGTAAGAAAAAAATCATCTTTACAGCTTATTCTAAATTTATGGCAGGCAATCAGAAAGCAGCAATTGGATTTATTTTTATCACTTTATTAATTGATGTGATTGGTTTTGGTATCATCATTCCAGTAATCCCAAAACTGATTGAAGAGCTTGCACATGTGGGTGTAAGTGAGGCTTCGCAAATTGGCGGATGGTTGATGTCTTCCTTTGCTGCCACGCAGTTTTGTTTTTCTCCACTAATGGGAAACTTAAGTGACAAATATGGCCGTCGCCCCGTATTGCTTGCATCGCTGTTTGCTTTTTCTCTTGATTATATTATTCTTGTTTTTGCACCAACACTGGCCTGGTTATTTGTCGGCCGTATTATAGCCGGTATTACAGGTGCAAGTTTTTCTACTGCCACTGCTTATATTGCTGATATCAGTAATGCAGAAAACCGTGCAAAGAATTTTGGTATGATTGGAGCTGCATTTGGTTTAGGTTTTGTAATTGGTCCTGTTTTGGGAGGATTGCTTGGCAGCTTTGGTGCAAGGGTTCCGTTTATGGTTGCAGCCGGTTTGTGTATGCTGAATTTTTTGTATGGCTATTTTATTTTGCCTGAATCATTGAAGCCGGAGAACAGAAGAAAGTTTGAATGGAAAAGAGCGATACCGGGTGTGAGTTTAATGAACCTGAAAAAATATCCAGCCATTGGCGGTTTAATTGTTGCATTAATTCTTGTTTATCTCGGTTCACATGCGGTGCAGAGTAACTGGAGTTTCTTTACCATTGAAAAGTTTAAGTGGGATTCGAAGATGATTGGTTTTTCTTTAGCGGCTGTTGGTTTACTGGTTGGTGCTGTGCAGGGTGGATTAACGAGAGTGATTAATCCAAAACTTGGGAATGAAAAAAGTATTTATATCGGTCTTGCTTTATATACATTGGGTATGTTCCTGTTTGCTTTTGCCTCACAGAGCTGGATGATGTTTGTGTTTTTAATTCCTTACTGTTTGGGTGGGATCTGTGGCCCGGCATTGCAATCCATCATGGCACAGCATGTTCCTGCTAATGAACAGGGTGAACTGCAGGGATCACTTGCAGGATTGATGAGTGCAACTACTATTATTGGTCCGGCAATGATGACGAATATTTTTGCTTACTTCACTTCAAAATCGGCACCTGTTTATTTTCCGGGTTCTTCTTTTTTCCTGGGCTTTCTGTTTATGCTGGCCAGTGCCATTGTTGCGTATTATGCATTGCATAAACAAATGCGGACGGCGAAATCATAAAGATCATCTTAGAACGTCTTTTCGACCGGAGGGAGAAATCTCATTGTACTCATCAATAAGAATGGATTGAGATTTCTCATCCTGCGAATGTTTTGCACATAGAAAAACATATTGCAAGCAGGATTCGAAATGACGGTTGAAAGATTATTTATCTGTCATCAGCATTTTATAATAGAAGATCATCCGTTTTAAATCAGTAATGGGAATGCGTTCATCAATGCCATGAAAACCTTTTGCATCGGTCATCGGAGCAAAGTTGACCACTGCATCACTGAAAGGACGGAAATACCGTGAATCAGTTGCTCCAACCATCAGGTATGGTGATACAATGACTTCAGGGACTATCTTGTACGTAATGGCTTCTACTTTTTTAAACATCAGGTGTTCAGAGGAAGTTAATGCAGAAGGTTCCATCAGTGAAATGGTTTGTTTCTTTACTGTTACACGTTCATCATTGATTGCCTTCTTTACAAAATTTACTACATCATCACTTGTTTCGTCGGTAAGAATGCGGCTGTTGAACGTTGCTTTTGCAACAGATGGAATTACATTGTCTTTGATCCCTGCTTTTACTATTGTAGGAACAAGCGTTGTATGAATCAATGCATTGGTTTGTTTGGTTTTTTCCAGTTCAGTAATGAGCATACTTCTGAATAACCACTGGTTGCTTAATGCCATGCGGTTCAGTAATCCACCGCCGGGGCCAATGCGTAAAAACAATTCCTGGATAGGAGGAGTTATTTTTGCCGGCATCTGCTGTGCCCTGATTTTTGCAATGGCACTGTTTAGTATATCAATGGCCGTTTCTGGAAATGGCATGGAAGAATGTCCGCCGGGAATTTCAACGGTTAGATCAATATTTACATAACCTTTTTCACCCACACCTATTACTGCAACAGGTCGTTGCAATTCTTTAAAATGTTCCCTGTCTACCTGGCCGCCTTCATCGAGTACCAGTTCAGGGTGAATCTTCTGTTCTTTGAACCAGGCAGAAATTTTAGCAGCACCTCTTTTTCCTGCAATTTCTTCATCATGACCAAAGCATAAAGTAAATCGTACGTTCGGGTTGAAAATTTTCTTTGAGCAATTGTTCGGCTGCTTCAAAAATAGAAATGGCCGAAGCTTTATCATCTACTGCACCTCTTCCCCAAATTGTATCGCCTTTAATTGTTCCACTGAAGGATGGAACGCTCCAGTTTTTTTCTGCAACAGCTTCAACCGGCACCACATCCATGTGTGCCATGATCACATAGGGTTTCAGGCTTGTATCTTTTCCTTTCCATGTATATAGATAACTGAACTCACTGAAAATTTGTCTTGGTAATTTTTGATGAACTGTTGGATAGGTAGTTTCTAAAAACACACGGAATTTCAGAAACTCAGTTGTATCAATGGGAAGTGTATCGCCAAAAGAAACTGTTTTGATCCGGATTGCCTGGCTGAGGTGCAGGGCAGCCGAATCACTGATACCTGTTACGGCAACAGATGGATAAACCGGAATTATTTTACTGAAGCGGATTGTGTTGAACAGCAATACGGCCGACAGCACAAGTATAGCTGTCAAAAGCAGGAAAAAGAAACGTTTGAACATAGCGCAGATTTTGGTGCAGGTAATATACAACAGATAAATGAATCATGATTTAACTGTTTACAGGAATGGATATTTGGAAAGACCATTACCTTTAAGAATCAAATTTCAATTGTAACCACCAAAGCCCGGTCTTGTATCAATGAAACAGGAAAAAAAAGCATCGAAGTTTATTTTGTGGATAGCGCTGTTCTGTTGCCTTTTGATTCTGTCGAAATTTATTCTCTTTAAAAAATCTCCCGGCTATTATAAACAATATTTTGCTCATGGATACCATGCTTACTCTGTGAAGAAGGGATGGAAGCATGCCAACACCAAACCATTTTCCAGTATCCGATTATTTGCTGAAAGCAAATATGTAACATCCGAATACAGTTATAAAAATATCGGGGGAAATATTGTGGGCTTTATTCCGCTTGGATTACTGTTACCCTTCCTGATTCCGGTTTGCAGGAATTTTTTCGCTTTAACAGGAATGGTACTCCTTATCAGTTTATCCTTTGAACTGGTGCAGCTGCTGGCAGGGCTTGGTTCTTTTGATGTGGATGACCTGATCCTGAATACCACCGGTGGAATTGCCGGTTATATTTTGTATAAACTTATTGGACGAACCTGATTCTTTTACTGAACAGAAAGCACATTGTTTCACTTCTATGATGGAACTGTTATTTTTTGTCACATCAACTGCTTTGATGTGCAGATGCAGTAAATTAGTTGTCCAATGATTTTTCACAATTAAAACTTACAATCATGGACGAGAACAAAAACACCACCGACAACGAAAAACAAAGCTGGGCCGACAAAGCAGAAGACACCCTGCAGGATCTGAAAGGAAAAGCTGCTGTTTATGCTGATAAGGCAGAAGACAAACTCGAAGAACTGAAGGAAAAAGCAGAAGTAAAGTTTGAAGAATTTAAAGACAAGGCAGAAGATGTGATTGATGGCCTGAAGGTAAAAGCTGAAGGTTTGTGGGATAAAGTAAAAGACAAATTTGACGGTGACGAAGAGCCGCCGAAAAAAAATCCGGGCAATTAAACTAAATTGAAGGCTGTAATTATTACAGCCTTTTTTTATGATCACTGTACAACAGCTTATTGAAACATATCAACTGCTTCCGCATCCGGAAGGCGGTTACTACAGCCGCAGCTATGAAAGTGAAGAATTGATTCCTGCCAATGCATTACCCGAACGGTTTGGTACAGACCGTTTGATATCAACGGCGATTTATTTTTTACTGGATGGGAAAAATTTCTCTGCTTTTCACCGCATTAAAAGTGACGAGCTCTGGCATTTTTATGCTGGCGATGGTTTACTGATTTATGTCATTCATCCGGATGGGAGAGGAGAGATACTGAAGCTTGGTAATGATCTAAGCAATGGTTTTTCTTTTCAGCGGGTAGTAAAAGCCGGATGCTGGTTTGCATCGAAACCAATTACTGAAAATGGATTTTCATTTGCAGGATGTACTGTTGCACCGGGTTTTGATTTTGCAGATTTTGAACTGGTGGAGAAAAACGAATTACTGAAAGAATATCCGCAACATTATAAATGGATTGAGATATTGTGCAGATGATTGGCCAACTGCTAAATAGCAAGTACTGTGTGAATCTTTAAGAGTACACCATTTCCCGGCTTTGATGTGAATGAATAGTTACCGCCAATTGATTCAATGCGGTTGATCATATTAAAAATACCGATCCCTTTCTGTTCTTTTACTTTATCCAGATCAAAGCCCTTGCCATTATCAGACAGTTCAATTTCAATGGCAGATTCTGTATAATGCACTTTGATTTTTATTTTGTCTGCTTCGGAATATTTCTGGCTGTTGCGTGTAAATTCCTGGATGATGCGGTAGAGATTTACAGCAATATGTGATTCGGGTTCCTTTTCCATTCCACTTACTGACAGCCTGTAACGTTTATTATCTACTTTATTTAGCAGGTTGATCATTTCATGTAATGATTCAAGAAACCCATTGTCATACAATGATTGCGGAACCAACTGGTGTGAGATATGCCGTGATACCTGAAATGATTCATTAACTACATGATAGCAATCTTCAATCAATTGCTGTAACTCAGGATTTTCGGTAGCGGACATTGTCCGTATTGTTTCAATAATCAGTTTACCCGCAGCGAGGTACTGACAAACACCATCATGCAATTCGGCAGCAATACGGTTGCGTTCATTTTCTTCTGATTCAATAATGGAATTAAAGAGCTCTTTTTCAAATTGCTTAAAACTGCTGATGTCCTGCATCGTTCCTTTGAAAGAAATATGATCCGTTTCAGTTGCTTCCGGTTTTTGTCTTTTTCCTTCCAGGTATTTTATGGTGCCATCAGGAGTAATACAACGGAACTGTACGGAAAAAGCGGTTCTTGTTTTTTTTGAAGCTGCAAGTTTTTCTGCAACAAAAGATCTGTCTTCCGGATGTACCAAAAAAAAATCTCATCAAACAAAATTGGTTTTTTTGTTTTTTTCAGTCCGAGAATAGTAAACATTTCACTGCTGCAGTGCAATTCATTTGTTTCTGTATTCCATTCATAACTGGCTACTTTGGCAATCTTTTGCGCTTCGTTGAGCTGTTGCTGTTTTCTTAACAGTTTTATCTCTGTCTTCTTTTTTTCAGTAATATCCTGTACAGAACCGTTCGAATGCAGGGGTTCGTTCTGTTCGTTAAAAGACACAACAGCTAATACCCTTATCCATTTTTCTTTTCCATTTATCAGGAGGCGGTGTTCAATATCATATTTTTCCCCTTTCATTGCATCCTGCCATGTTTTTACAACAAAAGCGATGTCTTCGGGATGTACTTTTTTATAAAAATCGTTCGAGTTGGGTTTTATATCAAAGGGTACATCAAAGATCCTGCGTGCTTCATCAGACCATTCGAGGATATCATTTTTTATATCAAAGAACCAGCTTCCGAGTTTGGCTATTTGCTGGGCTGATATTAACTGGGTCTGTTCCCGTTGCAGCATTGCCTGGTACTTGCGTGCTTCTGTTACATCTCTGAAAATGCCTCTTGACAGCACCATCTGAAAATTATCAAAGCGGGCATTGATATTGGCTTCACAAAAAACCTGTTCACCATTTGCAGACAGAAAAGCAACTTCCACTGAACGGACTTCTTCTCCGTTTTTGATCCGTTCAAAAATGGCTTCACAATGCGAACGGTTTGCAGGATGTATAAAGTTGAAAATGTTTTTACCAATCACTTCCTCATCGGTATAACCGAGCCTTTTTTTCCAGCTTTCATTTACAAATACAACCTGGCCTTTTCCATCCACACTCTGAATAAGGTCGGAAGTGTTTTCAATCAGATCTCTGAATTTTTCTTCGTTCGCTCTCAGTATTTCTTCCTGCTCTTTCTGTATTGTAATGATATTTCGTACAGAAAGAAACTGTGTTATTTCCCTGTTTTCATTCAGCACAGGTGTAATGACAGTATCAACCCAGTAATGTGTGCCGTCCTTTGCACGGTTTTTAATTTCTCCACGCCAGTGGCTGCCCGACAGAATTGTTTCCCACATCTGTTTAAAAAAATCGTTCGGATGATGGGAGCTGTTAATGACCTGGTGTGTTTTGCCAATCAGTTCTTCCCTGTTATATTTTGATGTTTCAATAAATTTTTCATTGGCATAAATAATCTTTCCCTGCTTATCGGTAAGGGAAACAATGGCACTTTCGTTTAGGGCAAGCTGGTAAGCTCTCAATGTTTTTACAACTTCTGAGAATTGTTTTTTGCCGGTAATATCCATCACATATCCATCAATGTGAAATGGTTCATTTCCATTATAGTCAGAAACGGCAATTTCTTTTACCCACCTGATCATTCCATTACTGTCGATGATGCGGTATTGTGTGGTAAGATCAGTGCCTGTTCGGGAAAAGTTCCGGTGTTCTTTGTATACTCTTTCCTTATCATCGGGATGAATGATATCATAAAAAGAAGTAGTTTTTTCACTGAGGATTTTTTCTACACTGTAGCCGGTAAGTTCAACCACGCCGGGTGAAACATTAATGAGTAAAGGAACGTCGTTGGTTATCCTGCAACGGTACAGGATTCCCGGTAATTCTGAAAACAGGGATTCAGTGAGGAGTGGATTGGACGATGACATTGGTTTTAATAAGACTTAGGTAAATACGTTGTTAATCTTCAGCGTGTAATATTATTGATTTTTCTAAACAAAACAATCATAGCTATGTTTTTTAATATGTGAGGGTTTAATTCCTGAAAAGAGGTATTTACAGAGTAAATTGCAGCGTTCATTGATAAAAAAGATGAATTTTGTTCTTCAATCATAAAAAGCGAAAATGGAAGCAAATGATATTGCCGCATTACGAAAGGATTATAAACTGCACAGCTTAAATGAAACAGACCTGGCGGGTAGCCCTTTTCATCAGTTTGAGCATTGGTGGCATCAAATAACTGATGCAGAAGGCGACGAATTTAATGCAATGACCTTAGCAACAAATGGTACTGACGGACTGGTGGATGCAAGAATTGTATTACTCAAAGCTTTTGATGAGGATGGTTTTGTATTCTTTACCAATTATAACAGCAGCAAAAGTAAACAGCTCGATGATCATCCAGGCTGCTGCCTGCTTTTTCACTGGAAAGAACTGGAGCGACAGGTACGGATTAATGGCGTGGCAGAAAAAATATCCGTTAAGGAAAGTATTCAATACTTCGACAGCCGGCCCGAAGGAAGTAAAATAGGTGCATGGGCATCACCGCAAAGCCTGGTTGTATCAGGAAGAACATGGCTGGAAGAAACCTATCATTTTTATAAAGAACGTTTCAAGCATGGTTCTATTCCCAAACCACCGCATTGGGGAGGTTACCGTGTAAAACCAAACCGTATTGAATTCTGGCAGGGCCGTCCCGATCGTATGCACGACCGGATGCTGTATACAAAAACAGAAACAGGTGATTGGAAAGTGGAGCGGTTAGCACCTTAATGATCTGACAATATATTTTTTCAGGGCTAAAGCCCTCAGTGTTCTAATTACTAACCCCGGACCAAGTCCGGGGTTAGTAATTATGTATGAATTGGCTTTAGCCAGATATCATTCTATCGGTTTGAGTTTTGCAGTAAAATGACGAAGTGTTGGCGCTTCTTCAAAAATCACCAACCCTTTTATTTCATTTCTTTTATTGAATACCTCAATGATTACTTCGGCTACATAATCAATATGACTTTGGGTATATACTCTTCTCGGAATGGCTAAACGAACCAGTTCCAATGCAGCAGGGATTAATTTTTTATCTGCGCCTCCATCTTTTTCTGAACTGGCATATTTCCCAAACATCAACGAACCAATTTCCACACTGCGGATCCCACCATGTACATACAATGCTGCTACCAACGCCTGTCCCGGATATTTATCAACGGGAATATGTGAAAGAAATTCTTTTGCATCGAGATATACTGCATGTCCTCCTGCTGGCTGCATAACAGGCACTCCTGCAGCAATTAATTTGTTGGTAAGATATTCAATACTGCGGATGCGGTATTGCAGGTAATGTTCATCCAATACTTCATTCAATCCAATCGCAATTGCTTCGAGATCCCTTCCTGCAAGTCCGCCATAGGTTGGAAATCCTTCCGTCATGATGAGCAGGTTGCGGCATTGCTGCGCCAGTTCTTCATTGCGCATAGCTAAGAATCCACCAATATTGGCGAAGGCATCTTTCTTTGCACTCATGGTACATCCATCAGCATATGAAAAAAGTTCTTTTGCAATTTCACGTACTGATGTTGAAGCATAACCTTCTTCACGCAGTTTAATGAAGTATGCATTTTCTGCAAAGCGGCAGGCATCAATAAACAATGGAATATGATGTTCTGTACAAATTTTTCTTACTGCTTTTATGTTTTCCATACTCACCGGTTGTCCGCCACCTGAGTTGTTGGTAACAGTAATAATACAAAGCGGAATATTTTCAGTGCCTTTTTCTGCAATGATTTTTTTTAAAGCAATAGTATCCATATTCCCTTTAAACGGTGCAGGAATTGAAGGATGTTTTCCTTCTTCACAAATCAAATCAATTCCTTCAGCACCGGAGAATTCAATATTGGCTCTTGTGGTATCAAACAAGGTATTGCTGACAAAATATTTTCCTTTGCCACCGAGTATGCTGAATAATATTTTTTCTGCTGCTCTTCCCTGGTGGGTTGGAATGATCAATGGCATGCCGGTTATTTGCTGTACTGTTTCTTCAAATCGGAAAAAGCTGGGGCTGCCTGCATAAGATTCATCGCCCTGCATTATACCTGCCCATTGATTACTGCTCATGGCACTGGTTCCGCTGTCGGTAAGTAAGTCAATCAGTACATCTTTTGAATGGATGAGGAAGGAATTGTAAAAGGCTTTTTCTAAAATGAGCTGACGTTCTGCAACTGTGTTGAAATAAATGGGTTCAACGGATTTGATCCGGAACGGTTCTATAATTGTGTTCATGCAACAATGAATTAAAGTAAATGTGTTTGGAAAAAAAATGAATACTGTTTAAGGAGGGAGAGTATTAAGAAGGCCTGCTGATAATATTTTTCCAGATATTCATGAAACTGCGTGAAATTCAGTTTTACATTGTTTATTAAAAATCTTTTTTTACTTTCCTTGATTCGTGCCACATAATCTTGATTCCGGCAAGTAAACCCACAGCAAGGAAATTAAGCACAAGAAAAATATACTGGTCGTCATTCAGAAATCGTACAAGCATGGTCATTCATTTGGACATGAATCAATGGTTGATTTGTTTCAAAGGAATGACGGCTAAATGCTTTTTCTGTTATTTCAGATCGTTTTGCTGAAAAATTGTGGTTCGTGGAAACACTATCCACCTCTCAAAAGGCTTTCATGGAATTGATTTGAATGCAAATTATTTTTTCTTTTCCCCCTGTTTGATGTTTATGATCACAGAAACCTATGACCATGGTCAGACAGTTTCAATGAAATAATGGAAACCTTTGCTTGGGGAGAGTTTTAAGCAGTGAATGAGCAACTGCTCACAACTGTTTGTTTTACTGCACTTAATACGAAAAAAGTCTTTACACATTTAACCAACTTATTGTATCGCATGAATAATTATTCAACACATCATAAATTTCATATCCCGGTAATGGGTTTGGCTTACACCATTGACAGTCCTATTAAAGTCGCAAGGTTTGGAATTTCTTCTGTTATTTCCATTGTTGAAGACAGGCTGGTGGAAATGATGCGCAGTCATTATTATGCAACACTTAATCTTGAGTACCAGCCAATCACTGTACATGAAGAGGATTACCGTGCAAAACGGATCACCGATTATCTCAATCTTGTGAATACCATTGTTCAGGAACAGGTGGAGAAGATGAAGACAACTGCTTTTGAAAAGGGCTCTGAAATTGTGAAATATTTTGAAATGCTGCCTGAGGACAGTACTGTGAAAAAAATGTACAGGCAAATGCTGAGTCTTACTAATCAGCCGGAAAAGGAAAAAATCGAAAATTATTTACGTACACAGATTGTACCTGGCAGTATTGATGTAAACATCATGACCAAAATTGACCGCAACAATTATAATGAAAAGGATGAAGTTGTGGAAGACGGTTCTGATGCTGTTACAGCATTAAGAGGTTTTGCCAATAGTAACCTCAGCAACTCATCGGTTATTTTTTCTGCGGGTATGAACCCGAGATTATATAATTACCTGGAAAATTGCAAAGAGCTTACTATAAATGAAGAGGGTGCTTTTGCAAAAAAAGTTGTGATTAAAGTAAGTGATTACAGGAGTGCATTGATCCAGGGAAAATATTTAGCCAAGAAAGGAGTTTGGGTAAGTGAGTTCAGAATTGAATCGGGTTTAAACTGCGGAGGGCATGCATTTGCAACAGATGGTTTCTTACTTGGGCCAATTCTGGAAGAATTCAAAGCCAGTAAGCAGGAACTGAGTGATGAACTGTTTGCCATCTACAATGCAGCATTGCAGAAAAAAACAGGCCGTTCATTGGAGGCTGCTCCTGAAATTATTTTTTCTGTACAGGGCGGAATTGGTACACATGAAGAAGATGCGTTTTTACATCAGCATTATGATATACAGAGTACAGGTTGGGGCACACCTTTTTTACTGGTACCTGAAGCCACAACGGTTGATGATGATACAATGAAGTTATTATGTGCTGCTGAAGAAAAAGATGTAGTGTTGAGTCATAACTCTCCATTAGGAGTGAGGTTTCATTATTTAAAAGGAACCAGTTCCGATACAGAGAAAGCAGGGCGGATCAGCAAAGGAAGTCCCGGCAGCCCCTGTACGGAAAAACTGTTGGCTTTTAATACAGAGTTTACAAAAGAACCAATTTGCACGGCATCTAAAAAATACCAGCAATTAAAAATTGAACAACTGCAGTCGCTGCAATTACCTGAAGCAGAGTTTAACAGGCAACTGAATGAAGTCTTGGACAAAGAATGTTTATGTGTTGGGCTTAGTAATTCGGCAGCGATCAACTATGAAAAAACCTTTGTTAAGAAAATGAATGCAGTAACTATTTGTTCCGGTCCGAATATTGTGAATTTTTCAAAAGTTGTTTCGTTGCAAACAATGACCGATCATATTTACGGAAGGGAAGATATCCTGGCACATAAGAGCCGGCCACATATGTTTGTAGCCGAACTGTATTTATATATTGATTACCTGAAGGAACAGCTGGGTGAGCATCCGGAAGCAGAACAGGATGTAAAAAAGAAGAAATATATTTCAACCTTTTATACAAATCTCAGGAACGGGATTGCATATTATCAACAGTTACCGGGAGTAGCTGCTGCAAACAGGAAAGAGTTTGTAAAAGCACTTGCTGATGTTGAACAGGAGCTGGATTGTTTAAATTACCAGTTCAGGATCAACAGTAATTAAGAAGTGAATAAATGATTCAGAAGCTGTAACATGTATTTGTTACAGCTTTTTTAATGTGATATTTTTATACTGATCAGTTTTTTCAGATCCTTAAGGGTTGATTGATCCTTTACATCTAACCTGATACCTCTTCCTTCGGCATATACTTTTGCATTCTTCAATTCTGTTTTGATTGCATCTGCAATATCAGCAGTTAAAATTTCATCTGTTGCTTTCTGTCCAAATACAAAAGCCACTTTAAAAAAGCCATCACGGGGTAATAAATAAATCAATGCCCGTTTCTTATCGCTGATGCGGAAACTCCAGCCATACTTATCTCCTGAAAAATTCCAGCCTTCTGTTGCAGAAGGGTAAGATTGATAAGTAAACTCCGCAAGCGATTTCCAACTGCTGTAAGTGCGGCCATTTGCTTTTTTTAAATCAGCCTCTGTTGGTTTTTTTTCTTTGTCTGTAAAAATGCTTTTCATTTTTTTTCGGCCTCCTTTATATTTTTTTCTCCTTTCATTATTTTTTTAATAGTTTCTGCAATCCGTTCCACTTTTTTTTCTTCTTTTTTTGCAGTATAAATCCAGTCAATAAAGGCTTTTTGCTCACCCTCTGTACAATGCATAAATTTTTCATGTGCTGTTGGTTCATCAAGCAAACAAAGAAGTAATTCTTCCGGAATTTCCATTGGAGTATTATCTGCGTATAAAACAACTTTTATCCAATCGCCGGCTTTCTTATTAATCTTTTTTCTGATCTCTGCTTTAACGGGTAGAAATAATTTGCCGTACCCCATCGGCATTAACCGATAATTTTTTATTTCCACATCATCAATGCTTCCGCTTACTTTAACCCAGCCGAATGGTGCATGTTTATCCTGTAATACTTCAGGAATGGCAGCATAGGTCCAGCCGCCTTTGCCGGGATACTTTTCAAGCAGGTATTTTTTATTGACTAATGGCTTTTCCATTTCAGATTATTTTTATCACCCTGACTAATGTAACAGGTTTGCAGGCAAATCAGTTGCTGAAAGTTACTTCATTTATACTTTGCCCAACATTGAAAAACAGGAAAAACATCAACAGCCGGATATCATTTGTAATTACCTTTAGCCATGTAAAAACTTTGCCATGAACCGTCGCCACCTGCTGAAAGGAATGAGTGTACTTACATTGTACAGCAGCTTCCCCGCAGTACTCACCGAATTTATTTCTTCCTGTAATGTTTCAGGAAAAGAACTCCAAACCCGTTTCTTTTCGGAAGATGAGTTTCAGCTAATTGAAGAGCTTACTGATATCCTGATTCCCAAAACTTCTACACCCGGCGCACTGGAAGCAAGGGTGCCCTATTTTATTGATATGGTTGTGAAAGATTGCATGAATGAAAAGATCAGCAATCAATTAAGGCCGGATTAAAACAACTGAATGAGGACGCAAAGGGAAAATTCACGTTACTTTCTGCAGAAGAAAAACTGAAATGGATAAAAGAGACAGATGATGCTGCTTTTAAAGATGCAGCAGATAAAACCTGGTTCCGGTTTTTTAAGAAGCTTACCACTATCGGATACTTTACATCGCAGGAAGGAATGAGTAAAGCATTAAACTATGTAAAAGTGCCGGCCGATTATAAAGCATGCATCCCTTATAAAAAAGGTGACAAGGCTTTGGCTAAAACATTTTTAATGTACTGGTAAAATATATTTCTTCAAAACAAACGACCGGTTATGCTGTACGATGCAATTGTAGTTGGTTCAGGTATCTCAGGGGGTTGGGCCGCAAAAGAATTAACTGAAAAAGGATTGAAGACATTATTGCTTGAAAGAGGCCGTGATGTAAAACATGTAAAGGATTATCCCACTGCCACACTTGATCCATGGGAATTACCCAATCATAATATATTAACGGAAGAAGATAAAAAAACATATCCCATACAAAGCAGGGTGTATCATTTTGGACAGGACGACAAACATTTCTTTGTAAAAGATACCGAGCATACTTACGGGCAGGTAAAACCTTTTCTCTGGACACAGGGAAACCAGGTGGGTGGAAAATCATTGTTGTGGAGCAGGCATACGTTTCGTTTGAGTGATCTTGATTTTGAAGCAAACTTAAAAGAGGGAGTTGGCATCGACTGGCCCATTCGTTATAAAGACATTGAACCGTGGTACGATTATGTGGAACGTTTTATTGGTGTAAGCGGAAAGAATGAGGGCTTACCTCAATTGCCGGATGGGCAATTTATTCCACCTTTTGAAATGAACTGTTTGGAAAAACATCTCAAGCAAAAAATTGAAGCAGCTTTTAAAGAACGGAACTTAATTGAAAGCAGGATGGCGGTACTAACGCAGCCACATAACGGAAGAGGCAAGTGTATGTCGAGAAATCTTTGTCACCGTGGCTGTCCGTTTGGTGCTTACTTCAGCAGTAATTCATCCACACTTCCTGCGGCTTATGCTACAGGTAATTTAACCTTACGTCCGCATTCCATTGTACACAGTATTATCTGGGATAAACAAAAAAACAAAGCAACCGGTGTACGGGTGATTGATGCAGAAACAAAAGAAACCTTTGAATATTTAGCACCCATCATTTTCTTAAATGCTTCTGCATTGCAAACAACAAAAATTCTGATGCAGTCAACATCAGAAACTTTTCCCAACGGCTTTGCCAACAACAGTGGTGTACTTGGTCATTATTTAATGGATCATTATTCAGGTCCCGGTGCAGCGGCAGGTTTTGATATAATGAAAGACCAGTATTACTTCGGGCAACGTTCGACTTCCGTTTATGTACCGAGATTTCAAAACCTGAAACAAAAAGACAGGAATTATACAAGAGGATTTGCGTATGAAGTATATGTATCAAGAGGAGAGTGGACAAGAGGTTATAATGAAGCAGGTGTTGGTGCAGAATGGAAAGATGGATTATCAGAGCCCGGCGACTGGTATGCAGCCATGTATGCATATGGAGAATGTTTACCCGATTATAAAAACCGGATTTATTTAGATGCAAACAAGAAAGATCAATGGGATTTGCCTGTGCTGAATATTGATATGGAGTATGGTGAAAATGAAAAAGCCATGCGAAGTGATATGATCAATGCTGCCAAGGAAATGCTGAACAGTGCGGGGCCGACATGGGTGGCAGAAATCAATGACCCTTCTATACCCGGCAATACCATTCATGAAATGGGAACGGCAAGAATGGGTAATGATCCAAAAACATCAGTGCTTAATAAATTCAATCAATGCCATGATGCGCCAAATGTATTTATCACAGATGGTGCCTGCATGGTTTCCACTGCCTGTCAGAATCCTTCGCTTACCTATATGGCATTAACAGCAAGGGCCTGCAGTTATGCAGTGGATCAGTTGAAGAAAGGAAAGTTGTAAATAATCTTTTGTGGTCAGCGGCCAACAGAGGCAATTTATTTTATCCCTCCATAAGCAGCAAAGCAAATATGCTTGTGTAAAATTTCAACGCTTGTAAAACCAACTTTCTTCATCAGGTCTAACTGGTAATTGAGTGAACGTGGAGAATCTTCCTTATCAACATAGGTCAGCACTTTTGTGCGGTAGTCGGCACCACCAAAACCTTCTAAGTATTCACCATATTTTTCCCAGATATAATCATTCAGTACGTCTGTATCCTGTGTAATTAAATCGGAGATCATGAAACAGCCGCCCGGTTTAAGCAATGAATATATTTTGGCAAATGTTTTTTCCCAGTCAGCATCATCTCTTAAGTGATGCAGAACTGCACCGGCAAGAATAATGTCAAAATGATTTTCTTTCAACTCAGCTTCCCTGATATCCTGTTGAATGACAGTTACGCTGTTGGTTGTTTCAGCTGAAAGACGTTCAAAAGCTTTATCGAGCATGGGTTTACTTAAATCAACCAGTGTGCAGTTGAGGTTGCGGATCTTTGATAACATCATCAATGAATAATTACCTGCACCGCAACCAATGTCTAATAAGTTTACTGCGTCAGGATTGATGCGTTTGGCAGCTTCTGTAATCAACTCCAATGATAAGGTTGCATCAATGGTGGAAAGTTGCCCTGTATCTAAGTTGGAAAAACGTTCTACATCATTATCAAAACGTTCTCTTATTTCTGCGGTGGTTGATTTGTTGTTCATTGTATTAATATGTTTCGGTTTGTAATAATTACTCTATATATTTTAAACAAACAGCCTGAGGCACTGAAATTTATTTACCTGTATAAGTAAGCCTGCCGGTTTGTTTATCCCGTTTAAACACGGTGATATTATTTGAATCCTGGTTGGCAACCAGAATATAATTACCTGTTGGATCAATTGCAAAGTTACGGGGTGTTTTTCCTCTTACTGATTCATGTCCCACAAATGTTAAGCTGCCGTTTTTTTGATTGATGCGGAAGATCGCCAGGCTTTCATGTGCCCTGTTTGAACCGTAGAGAAATTTTCCATCGGGTGAAATATGAATATCAGCCGACCATTTACGACCTGTATAATCAGCAGGCAGAGTTTGTACTGTTTGAAAAGCAGTTAATGTTCCCTTCTTATAATTGAATGCAGTTATGGTAGAATACATTTCCTGGATTACATACGCAAACTTTCCGTTGGGATGAAAGGTAAAATGTCTCGGACCGGAACCTGCAGTTACAGTTGTAAATGGATTGTCAGCTGCAACCAATTGTCCTGTTTGTGCATTGAGCATATAGGTCATGATCTTATCAGTGCCAAGATCAGGAACAAATACATATTTATTATCAGGTGAAATATTGATGGAATGTACATGCGGTTTATCCTGCCGCTCAGGGTCGATACTTTTTCCCTGCAGCTGAATGTTTTGAACAGCAACTCCGATTGATCCATCAGGCAGAACAGGTAAAACGGTAATGCCACCACTTCCATAATTTCCGGTGATGAGCCATTTGCCTGTTTGATCCACCTGCAGATGTGCAGCTCCGGAACCGGGAGCTATTGATTGTGCATTGAGGAAACGAAGATTGTGCGATGGCTGTTCAATGGCAAATGCTCTTACTGTATCTCCTCTTGTTCCACCCAATGCATACAGAAACCGATGATCAGTTGAAATACTTAAGAAGGATGGATTGGTAAAACCTTTTGCAATGCTTACGGGAGTGAGATCGCCTGTTTTACTGTTAAACTGGTAAATATAAATGCCTTCACTTGTGCCTCTTGTGTAGGTGCCGATATAGAGATAATGATTTTGAGCAGATACAAATAAGCCGACGAGGCTGAATGCTGCAATCAATCCTGAACTGATCCTGTATGTTGAAAGCATTTTCATGAAGAATAGTTTTGATTCTTTATTCAATAACTGTTTTAAACAATCCGTAAATAATTACAGTGTCACTATAAACCTTTGGCCAGGTATGATTGCCAATCACTGTTACATGCAGTTTCCCTTTCATGCGGTCGCCTTTTGCATATTCTTTTTTATCAAAAATTAAACCGGGGTTAACAACAGAATAGGTTGAGGGTTTGTATGAACTGTCGGTTATTGTAAAATTCTGATTGTATTGAAAGCTGACAGATGACTGACCCTTCCATGCTTTTAATTCATAATGGTTTCTTGAAAAAGGGTTGTCGCTGAAGGACAGTGCAATTGTATCGCCGCTTTTCACTGCTTTGCAGTTTCTGAAATAATATGTGGATGTATCAATCTGCAGAATGACTTCGGCACTGTGATAGTATTTGGTTGAATCAACGAATTGATTGTTGAGACCGCCGGGATATTGATAAGTTAATTTTCCGCTGCTGTCAAATTTCATAAACTGTGCATAGCCATAGTGATTCTCAGAAAAAATTGCTCATCGAAATTTTCCGTTGAATAATTCTGAACTGGTGAAAGTTTTGGCTCACTGGTGTACACTTCTTTCTGCCGAACCCTGTTGCAGGAAATGAATAAAAGAAGCGTTGATAAAATGATGGTAATGCGGATCATACTGTTTCGGATGAACCTTAAATATACGTGTTTCTGAGGCAGACTGATGAGCTATGCTTGATCATTGTCTCATTTTTGAATCCTCTTTGATCCTGTAGCCCGCCCAATTAAAAACAGAATCACCAGAAACAACAGAACAGAAAGTGCTGCTGTTTTTTTACTGATGATGTAGTAAGTATCACTGATGTGAAGATCAACAGAGGATGTTGTAAATGAAATCTTCAGCAACAGTGATAACAGAAGTAAGAAAAGAATACCAGAGCTGAGAAAAATGATTGCTGTTTTCATAAACCTGTATTGTTGATTTGCTAAGGATGTTTCGGTCAACCAGCAATGCTGATGATTACATTTCCTGTCTTCTGTCCTGTTTCAACATATTTGTACGCCTCTACAATTTGTTCCAGTGAATACTTTCTGTCGATGATTGGTTTGTACTTTCCTGCTTCGGCCAGTTCTTTCAGGAAAAGAATATCTTCTTTACTGATGGTTGGAAAAGGGAACAAAACTTTTCTCCCTCCAAATAACGGTGTTAACAATGCTAAAAAAACATTGGCCCAGCTTTTTCCCAATTCAGTAGAAATATAAATCCCTTTTGGTGTGAGAATTTTTTTACAAACTGCAAAGGAAGTTTTACCAACCGAATCAAAAATAAAATCAAACAGCTGGTTTGTTTTTGTAAAATCCTGTTGGGTGTAATCAATTACTTCATCTGCACCTAATGATTTTACCAGTTCAACATGTTTCGTACTGCACACGGCCGTAACTCTTGCGCCGATTTGTTTGATGAGTTGTACTGCTGCCGAACCAATAGCTCCTGTTGCACCATAGACCAGTATATTTTGTCCTGCATTTACTTTGGCTGCCCTTATATCGCATAAAGCATAATGCCCGCCTTCACTGAGTGGCGCAGCCTCTTCATACGTGAAGTTGATTGGCATAGTTGCAATAGGATCGTTCTCACCCATTGTCATGTATTCTGCATGTGCACCAAACTTTACATCGTTGTAACCAAATACGTTTTCTCCAATTCGGAAGGATGTTACATCTTTTCCTATTGCTTCAATTACTCCGGCAAATTCATTGCCCAGAGTTTTGTTTTTTGGATTGAATAGACCGCTGAAAAAACGGCTGATGAAATACTCGGCACTTCTGAATCCGCAATCAGTGCGGTTGACTGTTGAGGTATGAACTTTTATCAACACTTCGTTGTCTTTTGGAACAGGCTTATCTGCTTCCTGCACAGTAACCACTTCAGGCGGACCGTATTTTGTGTTGATGGCTGCTCTCATTTTTTTGCTCTTTTAAAGTAGAATGAAGATCGGGATTTTGTAGTGCTAAATGAAGTAACGCCTGGCATCAGGTTGTGACATTTATGCCGGTGGAGTCTGTGCTATTCACCCAGCATCATCTCAACTTCCAATTTCAATGCAGGTAAATGAGAAATAACGATCGACCAGATTATATTATCCGAAACCGAGTCATAACCATGAATAATTCTATTCCTTGTATCCACAATTTTCCTTGCATGTGAAAGCTCAATCGAATTATCTTTTTGCAGAATTCTATTCATTGCTTCGCCAATAATTTCGATATTTCTTTCAACTGCCCGTTTGGTACGAATATCACTTTGAAAGGAGGTAAAATCTTTGGGAGTGCCGGCAAAAAAACTGTCTATTTCATTGATGGCATTCAAAATATCGTATAGCCAGGCTTTGATCTCAATGTCCATAGATAAGTTGTCTTTGTTGATTCAGGTTTTGTCTGAAATAAGGATTTTTGATCGCTTTTTCTTCCAGTAAATCAATAGAGCGGTTAAATACCTTTTGTAATGAGAACTTTAAATCAAAGTAATTGTCAGCATAAACTGAGAAGTCCATAGGGTCAAAATCAACAACCAGGTCAATATCACTGTCGTTATTAAATTGATCTGTGAGAACTGATCCAAAAGCATACAGCTGTTTCACCTTGTGATCAGTACAAAGCCTTCTGATGTCATTTATATGTTGATCTATTAATGTCATTGATCAGCAAATCTATGAAAAAGTCACAATTACTCATAAACGGAGTTCTTAGAGTGACAGCCGTCGTTCGCTATACCGACTGGGAATACAAAAATCTTCTGCAACTGTGAAATGCCCCCTCACGAATTTTCATTATCTTGTCTGCATGAAACAATATGTACTTCTGCTGCTGATTTTTGCAGCACACCACTCCTCTGCACAACAGGTAAAAATTTCAAAAAATATTCAACAGGCTATGAACAGGATCGATACGAATACGATCCGTTCGCATATTGCTTACCTGGCCGATGATAAATTAAAAGGCCGACTGCCCGGTACGGAAGGTTACCAACTGGCAGTTGACTATGTGGTTGATCAGTATAAAAAAATGGGCGTGGCACCCGGTGGAGATAATGGTGGCTATACACAAAAGCTGATTTTGCGTAAGTCAGTAGTAAATAATAAATCGGCTGTTGCAGTAGTAAAAGATAAACAGGGCAATATTGATTCATTAGACTTTGCAGTTGATTATACAGTTGTACCGCACCCCATGCAGACCTCTGCTTCTGCAAACGGATCACTGGTTTTTGCCGGTTATGGTGTGGAGATTCCCGGTGTATATTCTGATTATACAGGTATTGATGTAAAAGGAAAAATTGTGGTGCTTGTAAGCGGCGCCCCCGATGGTTTACTATCTACACTCACTGCACATTTCTCCAATGGAGGAAACAAAGCGACTACTGCTTTTGCAAAAGGAGCAACAGGTGTCATCATAAAAAAGGAAAGAACTCTTCTTTTGATCTGCCTTATACAATTGCTGCATCTTATACCACTACGCATACCGATTTTGAAAGTTATAATGTGGTGGGATTGATACCGGGCAGTGATAAACTATTGAAGAATGAATATGTGGTACATTCTGCTCATCTCGATCATGTGGGTATTGGCCGTGCAGTAAATGGCGATTCAATTTATAATGGTGCACATGATAATGCATCGGGTGTTGCTTCGTTGCTGGAGATTGCACGGATTTATAAAACTTCCGGAGCAAAACCAAAACGTTCCGTATTGATTGTAATGGTAACCGGTGAGGAAATGGGATTGATCGGCTCTTCTTATTTTGCCGCCAACCCAACTGTACCAAAATCATCCATTGTTGCAGATGTAAATACAGATATGCCAACGGTGATTGCACCATTACTGGCAGTAGTTCCATTGGGTGCAGAACATTCAAGCATTATGAACAATGTACAGTTTGCTGCAGGCTATCTTGGTCTGGATGTTGAGAAAGATCCTGAACCTGAACAAAACCGTTTTGTACGAAGTGATCAGTACAGCTTTGTCATGAATGGCATTCCTGCATTGCATATTAAGTATGGCAACAAAACAAATATCCCGGGTTTTGATATGGTTGCTTTTGTAAAACAATGGCGTGCGAAATATTATCATCAGAGTGCAGATGGGTTAGACGGCATCTTTAATTTTACTGCGGCCAAAACCTATGTGCAATTAAATTTTCTTATTAGTTATTCCATTGCACAAACAACAGAACGGCCAACATGGAACAAAGGCGATTTGTTTGGAACTGTAACGAAATAATAAAGAGTGAATAGAGGAGTGGGGGATAAAAAGGAAATTCTTGGTTTGCTGAATGAAGTAACGTGTTGGCATCTGTAACAGACGTTTATTGACACATTAATTAAAGCTATTAAAAATTAAGGTTATGAAATATTTAATGATTTCCATTTTTCTACTGTTACTTGTATCACTGCATGCTCAGGATAACAGGCCGTCTAAAAAAGTAAGAAAACAATTCGCAGGCACATGGTCATTGATAGCTGTTGAAAACACCAATGCTGATGGCAGCAAAACACTGCCTTATGGTGAAAGCCCTGTGGGTTTGCTTGTTTTTACCAATGAAGGCGATTACGCAATTCAAATACTAAAGTCAGTTCGTCCAAAAGTAGCTGCCAATGATAAAAACAAAGCTACTAACGATGAAAATGCTGCATTGGTACAAGGCAATAACTCTCACTTTGGCAATTACACAGTGGATATAATGAAGCGTACCGTTACATTTAATGTGCAGCGTGCATTCTATCCGAACTGGGAAGGTACAGTCCAAGTGCGTTCATTTACACTTGAAGACAATACGTTAAGTTATATTGTTACCAATACTACGAATGGCGGCTCAATAACAGCTAAAGTTGTCTGGAAGAAAAAATAACAGGATGAGGTCAGTTGTTTGGGTTGCCTGTAACGAGCGGGGAGACCTGCCCCAGATGAGTTATCACCAACGACATTGATAGTTGAGACTACTTTAGTTAAAATTGATTTTTGTTTTTCTTCAAGCGACTGTAGATATCGTTCAAGACGCTGCAGAATGTAATAAAGACAGTGCAGAATGAAAAAAAGACAGTGCAGCTGTGAATAAAGAAACTTCGGATGTGAATAAAGCTGTTGCAGCTATCGTTCAAGACGCCGTAGAATGTAATAAAGGCAGCGCAGAATGAAAAAAAGGCAGTGCAGACATCGTTCAAGACGCTGCAGCTATCGTTAAAGAGACTGCAGAATACGGTTTAAGAGAGTGTGAATGAGGTTTTTATGGGGAAAGTGAGAGAAAAGTTAGAGGGAGAAGCAAGAAATTTGCCGGTTGTAACCTGGAATTGCAGACTGTACGCTGGCGCAAGAATGAGGCGTTGGTATTGAAGCCGTGCTTCTTGTGCCTTGCAGGTTATTTGTGTTACAGCAATCATTTACCCTTACTATACTCAGGCACAAGAAACCAACACACATGGCTAAGCCTCATTCTTGCGCCAGGTTTACGATTGACATACTTGGACTATTGGGGGACGTACAAGGAATAGGTTTTGCTGCAGGTATTTTAATTCTCATTAATATTCATCATCATTTTATAGTGGCCTTCATGGTCAGTCAATACAAATATGTCCTTAAATACCTTTTTGTAAGTTTCTATCGTCCTGTCCTGAAGTTCAACATATAAGTCGTCATTTATACTATGAGAGCCGTCATTAATCCACGAGATTAGTGATCTGCAAATCTCTTGTTCTTCTTTTGTGGTGAATTTAAGAATTAAGTCATCATCGCCGTACTTGCCAAGAAGTTTAAAGTAATTCTCAATTATCCGTCGCATTATGTTTTGAATTGTAAGGCTTGATTTAACTCCTTCACTTTTCAATTCTTGCCATAACAGTTCATAGGAGGATTGAATAGGGTTTACCATTAAGAAATTTTGCAGAGTTGTAATTCTGTCGTTTTTACGTAAAATCCAAAAATTAGTCTTGTTACAGGTTTTAGTTCTTCCATCAATGAACGACACTTCTTTATGGAAATAAACATTATGCGTTAGTAAAATTATCTGCTTAATATTTCCGATATCAGCTTTAACATTCTTAATTAATTCTTTAATGAGTGTGCTTACAACAAAAAGCACATTACTATCCAAGCTCGAAATAGGGTCATCTATAACTAAAACACGTTCTTCATTGACAACGTCTTCTGAAATTCCTCCTTTTGCTAGCTGTAAATAATATAGAAATGTAATAAATGTTATTTCCCCTTCACTTAAAGTTGTTTCAGCGATTGAACCGTCCTGACGTTGTATTTGATAAAAGCCTTCTTCGGTTGCTGGTACAATTTCAAAATTTAAAAATCCGTAAGATTTTAAAAAGTCTATTAATCTCATTAATCGCAGGCTGTATACTTGTTACATTCTTGCTGAGATTTTTTATTTCAGCGTCCAATGCTTTATACTCTGCCAATCTAGCATTTATTTGAACTTGCAAAGCTGCAATTCCTCTTTCTAAGCCATTTCTCTCAGTGTTGAATGTGGTTATTTCCGACTTATACTCTTCAATAAGAAATTTCCAAATTGCTTTTATTAAAATGCTACGTTCAGTAGTATAATTGGTGACGATGTCATTGTGCTTTTAATTTCAGTATTTGCTTGACTAATCAAATTGGTTAAAAAACCGGATTGCTCTTTCAATGAAATTAGCTCTATGCTTCTACTCGGTTCCTTTACTTTATTACTAAGCAATTCACTATTCGTTGCGTTTTGGCTTATTAGTGTTTTAAGATAAGCTGAGAATTTGTCTATATCTAGTTTTGTGTCCTTAAAATCCTTTTGATTTGTTTCAATTGTATTAAGTAAGTTGATTAGGTTTTGAGTTAGAGAGTTGTATTCTTGTTTTAGATCTTTAATCAGCTTGATATCATTTATATAGGTTTCATCAAAAAAGCTTTCAATTGTTGTTTAAAAATCTTCAGTTATTGTTTTTCTTGGCAAAAAGGACATATATTTTCTTGAATATAATCTCTCCCTTGATTTACCCAATCATTAATGCTTAATTTTTGAATTAGCTTTGCAATGTCAACATCTCCTTTTCCGACAACAATCTTTTTCCAAATGGCGTTTGTTTCAATTTCAGTAGTTCTCTCAAATGAAACTTGACTAATTGAAGGAATTGATTGCGGTATTTCACCGAATATCGTATTGGCTTTTTCCTTTAAGTTTTCAACAGTTTCTAAAGATGCCGTGTTATTTGAAAATTCAAGTAAAATTTTGCTTTTAAAATTTTCTTTATTCAGGGAGCCTACAAATGCTTCTTTAAAAGACGTTTCGTATTTCTTGTAAACCTTAGTCCAAGTTGCTTCTTTGAAATCCGATTCTAATTTTTCTTTCTTTTCAATCTGAGCATCTTGTGTTTCTCTTTTTTTTACTCCATCCGCTTTTATAGTTTTTAATTCTTCAGTTTTGTCTTCGATTGTTTTGATTTGCTCTGCAGTTGCTTCTCCAAGTGTAAACACTCCGTTTAATTTTCCTTTTCCAAAGTTTCTATCTCTAAATGATTTATTATACACCAAAACCTTGATTGGCAACCCACTTTGCCAAGTCAGTAAGCACGATATGAAATTTTGGTCTGTCGTATCATGAACAAAATTTGAAATGGTCGTTTTTCCGCAACCATTTGCACCATAGATAAAATTAATTTTCTTCAAACCGTCGATTACTATGCCTGGGTCGTCATAAGTTGCGACATTTTTGATTTGTATAGCTTGTATCATTGGGTTTAGTAAAAGTGACAATGTCGAATTTCGTACGGTCGCTCGTAGGCTTCACTAAAATTTTCTGGAGTATCCCCGGCACATAATCTCTGCTTTTCTCCTGCGCAGCAATCAAAATAAAATTGTCCGGGGTAAAGCGTGGAGTTTGGGTTAGCTCGGCTGTTCCGGTGGTTCACGGTTGCAGTTTCACTTGCTGGCGCAGCTCTAAAATAGGTCTTTTCTTTATACGAGAAAAGTTTTCTAACTCCCGGGGGTCGGCTAAGGCCAGACCCCGGGCTGACGAAATCTAGAAATCGCAATTTCTTTTATTCATGTGGTACTCATATAGACAAATTAAGAATTCTTCGTTTTCTCGAGTTCCTCTTGAATGTTCACAATTCACACAGTCTACGGCTACATTTGCATAGTATTGGTCATTATATACCCTTTTTTTTAATGGGCAGTTTTCAACCTGTCTATAAACCTCTTTTTTCGAATTTTCTCTTCTAATTACTTTTTTATAGTAGGCTTCATACCAAATTTCCCGCTCTTTTCTTTTTTTATCTTTTTCTTCTTTTAGATTTTGGGCTTTAATCTTCTGTACTTCTTTTATAAGTTCATCCCGTTTTATAGGAATTTGATCTTGTTCATATTGGTTGTATAACCATGATTTCAATGATAAATCTTCAATAATTAACGATTCTAGTTCGTCTCGATTAAAGTCATTTTTTATTTTACTTAAATCGATTTCAAGTGCTGATATCTTCGATTCTTTTATTTTGTCAAGTTTCCTTCTGCCTACAAAATGAGTTACAGCAATCTCGACTATTAGTTTCTTGTTTCTTGAAAAATCAGTACATCTGGGATATAGTTGTGCAATTTCCTTTCAAGAATAACCTTGTCAATGGCGATATAGAATTCCTTAGATAATTCATGAATTTTTGAAATAGACATATCTCTATATTCTACATCTTCTAATCCGACATCTATGTAGGTTGAAATGCCCGGGACTTTTATTTTGCCACATTTTTCAAGAATCTCTTTCGCCACTAAATGTATTGATGTTTGGAATCCGTATTTACATTCATTCCCTTTATAGTGCGCAAAGTGATGGATTCGTATTGTGCCTCCATTTCTCGCAACTAATCGCTCTTCGCAGGCAGGACATATGCACTCGCACTTCAGCCCATTAATTACCTCGGATATATGCTTTATTTTGCCGTTTTGAAGTCCAAAGAATAGTCTGCGATTATGATCATTTCCGAGCTCTTCCATCATTTTAAGTTAGAAAATAAATAGCGCATAACCAGATAATTTATGATATAAGATGCAGTCCTCAAAAGAAAAAGGCAATGAAAATCAATTGAAATTACAACCTTAAAAAATCTTTCGAGTTTGTGAACATACGAATGGTGCATTTGGAAATATAATTCTACAGTTGAACAAATCGTTCAGACCGCTTGGGCGTGCCGACCGGTTTGGCTGCTGCTATGAAAACGGAACTGAAACGAGCGTGGCAACAGACGATGCCATGAAAAACATGGCCGGAAACATAAATCTATTTTTTACAAAAAAACAGTTATCCTTTCTGCATCTTATAAATCACCACAAAGGCAATTACAATCAACACCAGAATAATAAAGGTGCTTAAAATAATAAGGGATTGGTTGGGGAGTTCACGGCGTTTGCGTTTGCGGCGCTGTTTTACCAATTGATTGGCGAGTTGTTTATTAAGACCGGCAACTGCTTTATTAATTTCCTCTTTATTTTTCAGCTGACTTAATCCTTCTTCCGCATCGGCCAGCATTTCAGAAGTGGCAATCCGTTCTTCTACCGACTGGCGCTCTTCGGGTGTAAGCTTTCCTTCCAGGTAATTGAGCATTTCCTGTTCACTGATATCAGCTTCAGTCTTTAATATGTCAAGAAGCTTATCTCTCATGATTGATTTGTTTCAGCAATAGCGTTCGCAAGTTACGTTTTCCGTTTTGAATATAACTCTTCACCTGCATCAGGGTAAAACCCGTTTGTTCGGTAATTTCAATATAGCTTTTCTTCTGCAGGTAAAACAGTTCGATGCATAAGCGTTGTTCAGGAATCAGTTCGTGCAGAGAATTGCCCAGCCTGTCGAGCAGTTCATCTTTTTCCAGCAGTTCGGCATGTCTGTCTTCTTCGGCGGGAGTGGCCATCATGCGTTCGGTAATTTCTTTCGGCACTTTTCCTTTATCCCGCAGCTTCATGAGGCAGTGGTTCTTGGCCACCATGTAGATCCAGCTTTTAAAATAATCCACTTTGTACTTGCCCAGTTCCTTAATACTTTTTTCAAACACCTGCTGCACGGCATCTTTGGCTTCTTCTTCATTCTTTAAATACTTCATACAAACACCAAAAAGCAGCATGGTATAGCGTTGCAGGAGGATGCCCAGCCATTTGCTGTCGCCATCTTTATAGTAATGGTTCAGGAGTTCGCTGTCGGGTATGGTGGAGTGGGGCAACTGCACAAATTGCGTTTACAAAGACAATTTAGTTAATTTACAGTATAGATGCGCCGGGAATTGAAATTCCATACTTTGTACTTCGTAGTTGAGGCGAAAGGGAAAGTTGTAAATTCGCCTGATCTGCTGAGAGCAGTAGTAACTATCACAAAAAGTAAAACCTGAATGAATACCGCCCTTTGTTTAGTACCTGTATGTGCCGTACGTAAAGAACCCCGTCATGAGGCGGAATTGACTTCTCAAGTATTATTTGGCGAAGCTGTTGAGCTGATTGCCCAGCATGATGAGTGGGTGGAAATTATGTGTGTGTATGATGGATACACGGGTTACTGTATGCGTAACCAGCTGGTGGAAATAAGCAAGGAAATTGCATCGCAGGATCAGTTGCCGTTAGTGAATACATGGAGCGGTGTAATGATGGTGAATGATTTGCCGATGCATGTTCCGTTTGGAAGTGCAGTACCTGCATTACAAAATGGCGAAGCTGTTTGGGGCGATTATAAAATACGCAGCAGCAGCAAATTAGTAATGGAAGGTGCGTATGTGTTTGAGGAAAATAATATCCGCCAGGTGGCTTTTACATTTTTAAATACTGCCTATCTCTGGGGCGGACGTTCTGTTTTTGGAATCGACTGCAGTGGTTTTATTCAGTTGCTGATGCGTTTCTTTGGAAAACATTTGCCGAGGGATGCGTCGAATCAATCAATGGTGGGAGAGGATCTTGGATTTTTACAGGAAGCCCGTTGCGGTGATCTTGCTTTTTTTGATAATGAAGACGGAAAGATCATTCATGTTGGTTTGTTACTGAATGATCATGAAATTATGCATGCGGCAGGAAGGGTGAAAATAGACAGTATTGACGGGGAAGGAATCATCAGCCGTGAAACGGGGTTGAGGACGCATAGACTGAGAGTGTTGAAACGGGTGTAGTGTGCCGGTAAGACGGGAAGGAAGAAAAAGAAAGAAGTGAAAAGGTAGAAGGGAGAAAGAAGAAAGATGCTTCTTAATGATTTAGTTTTTAATCCGTTTTCATCCATAGCAATCAGCGTCATCAGCGTTTCTATTTCTTCACATTAATCCCTTTACCCAACTCACCAACGCTTTTTCCCAGCCAATCATTTTAAACGCAGTATAAAATAAAAAGATAGCAAAGATTTTACGTACTGTATCCTGCGGCAATGCAAGGCTCCATTTACTGCCGAAATAACTGCCGGCAATAAAACCAAGAGCCAGCAGTCCGACTACTTTCAGATCAACATGCCCGGCTTTATAATAATTCATTACTGCAAGAATACCTGCGGGTAAAAGTAACAGTCCCAATGAAGTTCCCTGTGCTGAGTGCTGACTCATTCCGAGAAAAAACACCAGTGCAGGTACAATGATCAATCCGCCACCCACACCCACCATTCCACTCAGCACACCTGCACACAAACCGATGATTAAAATAGTAACAAGAAGTGTTGTATCCATTTTCTTTGTTTGCATGAACAGAAATTATTTGCTGTACTTTTCCTTGTAATAATCAATGGCTTCCTTAATAACTGCAAATGCTTCTGATTTACTCTGGAAATTATCAATCTCCACTACTTTGTTTTCTAATTTTTTATACTCTTCAAAGTAATGTTTCAGTTCATGAAAGAAGTGCTGTGGTAATTCTTCAATGTCGGTGATATGATTTACAGTAGGATCGTTTGATGCTACGGCAATGATCTTATCATCACGTTCGCCCTGGTCAATCATCTGCATATTACCGATTACGGTTGCTTCCACCAGGCATAATGGCTGAATAGATTGAGAACAGATGACCAGAATATCCAACGGATCGCCATCCTGTCCTAAGGTTTGCGGAATAAAACCATAGTTGATGGGATAGATAAACGAAGAAAAAATAACACGGTCGAGTTTGAGTAATCCTGTGTCTTTATCCAGTTCATATTTACTGCGGCTGCCTTCGGAAATTTCAATTAAAGCGGTTACATGTTCAGGAGCTTTGGGTCCATAATGTGCGCCATGCCAAGGGTGTAATACGGTAATCATTTTCTTCATGTTTTAAATGGCTGGTTTTATGTTTCTGTTGTAATGTGTTTTGCTTTGGTTGATAGAAATAAAAACGGTGATGAGCTTCTCATCACCGTAAAGGTATAATAAAGGGCAGAATTACTGTGTTGATTGCAGTTATTCTTTCATGAGCAGATCCACACTGGATACAATTTCACTTTCTTTCTTATTCTTATCGTAAAACCGAACGCTTAAATGATAGGTTTCTCCAACAACCATCGGGCTGCCTGTATTAAGGCTTGCCTGCAGAACTTTTGCTTCGGCAGCGGTATAGCCATCTTTCATATCTGCAAATGCATCGGGCAGGTTCAGCACTTCTTTTCCCGCTTTATCAGTAAGAATAATGGTGCAGCCCGGGTACACTCTTCCGTTCATCTCCACAAAATGATCAACACCTGTTGCCACAACAGCCAATGGTGATCCCATTGCAATCTTATTATCGCTGAGACGGGTTCCTTTAGTATCCGTCAGGTAAATATCTTCCAGGGCAAATCCATTATAACTGGCAGATAAACCTGTTGACATATCTTTCTTTACGCCCTTGCTGAATCCGCCTGAGCAACTGTAAAGGGTTAAGCAAATTGCTGCAAGCAGGATGAGTTTCTGGTTCATGTGTTTGATTTTGTTTGATGAAGTTTTTTGCTGCCGGTTGCCCGGATAGAACAGTAAGATAATTATTTGTAAAAATGAAACGAAATTAAATACGGGACAATCCCTGAAAAAGGGGATACTAAATGGAGCTGCACTGCCGTAATTCAGTAGTTTGTTTGAATATTATTCAGATAAAAGACATCATTCTTATTATCACTGTTGTTTCCTTTATACCGGCTGAAGGTATAGAGGTTGTATTTTACAGCTGGAAGAAATACATTTTCAATTTCTGCCTCTTTTTTATTGTTGAAAAAACAAGCAATGAATTTCCTTTTCGCTGAATTTTTATATTGTGGTTATTTTTTGTGAGATAGAAATCAGGCAACGTTATCCGCTTGTTCACAGCAATGGTTTCATTTTTGTCATATGAATAAACAGTAACTGTGCCGCCGCTGTTTGCGTACGGGTCGAACCATAATACCACCCGGTTGAATTTGCCCACATAGCTATCGTAAAAACTCCAGTACTGGTTTTGGTTATCATCCATCTTGTATCTTTCTCCTGCATTATCATACGGTATTTCTGAAAAACTCACCGTAAATAATCCGCTGTTGTAAGCAATATCTTTATTCCATGACAGTTCAAAAGAAAGATTGAAGTTGTCTTTTATTTCTTTGTTGAATTGTTGCGGATAGCAGTATCCATCTTTGGCAAAGGCTAGCCAATTTTTATTTTCAAATTGCTTTACGGCAGTATTTCTCATGCCATTCCATCCTTTTGGAAATTCATTTCCTACTGCTGCATCAAAACTGTATTTGTAGGCGGATAGATTGTTCTGATTAGTTTTTGAATCTGTTTTTGCAGTGCCTGATGAAGCGTTCATGGTATTGACTCCATTCGGCTTTTTAGCAACTTCTCCCACCAGTTTGGCCAGCACATCTAAGTTAAACTGGCTGTGAAAAAGATCCATAAAATTCTTTTTGGGCAGATCTCCATCCTGTCTTCTTATATACAATGCTATACATTGCGGTTGGTCCTTTGGTTTTGTTTTATCAAAAAAATCAAGGTTGTCAACCCATACATTGTAGCCATTGCCATCTGTGGCTTCTAATTCCCGGGGAAGAAAATTATAGGAGTTAATTTTTTTAACAACAGCTGCTTCATTAATAGTTGCCTGTTTTAATGCTGCAGTAAACCATGGTGTGATTTTTTCTTTTTCCAGTTTTAGATTTTTTAATAAAGCTGAACCGGTTTGAAATTGCTGTGTTCTGTAATCTCCCTTTTGTTTTTCTGCAGCACTGAGACTATTGTAAGTCTTTTCATAATCAGCTACAATCTTTTCATGCCTTACTATTTCGGCACTCAACCTTTTTTCATGATAAATTTTGTACGCAGTAAATAATTCTTTATTAGTTAACTTTCTCAAGGGCAGATCTTTTCTGGCAGAAAAAAAGTAGCAATGTTTCAATGTTTCTTCAGCTCTGTAGTTGCTGTAAATTATTTTGTTCCCTGCAGCATCCGTTTGTACCTCAATATTGGTAACCCTGATTTTCGATTCGTTAAAAGTTAACTCTGTGCCCTGTTCAGGCAAAGGGAATTTTTCTCCCTCTATTTGATTTACTGAAAAATACACCCAGCATCCTGTTACCACTTCCGGCTTCAGTTCATTGTATCCTTTCAGACATTCATATTTTTTCAGCATTAAATAATTTTCATAGGCAGAAGGGCTATTGGCTGCGTACCAAAAAGCTTTTCCTTTTGGAAATGCAATGCTGTTAGTGGCATACAAGCCATCTATTGCAACAGGCATGATGCGTTGCATTTCTTTTCTCAGGGGTTCACAAAATTTCCATTGGCTTGCCGGAATGGGGTCTTCAAAAGAAGATGCAGCACTTGCCCATACCCATTTGCCGGGTACTTTATTTACATCAAGAGTGTTACAGTTTACCTGTGCCGCACCTTTAAAAAAAGAAGACAACAAGAACAGTAAGTAATGTTTTATTTTTTCTCATACTTTATTTGTATTCTATAACTGTTTTACTTCCAAGCGCCTTTACTTCAAAAGAGGCCTTGCCTGATTTGAGGGATATTTTACCTTCTCCTTCTATTAAGGTAGGTGAGGAGCCTGCATTGCCTTTTGTGCCGGTAGTGCCGCCTGCTGAAATTTTCCCTTTTCCGCCATAGTCTTTTACTTCCCAGCCACTTACTCCTGACGTGCCAATTTCTACAAAAAAGCCCCCCTCAACACCTGCATCAAAAACCTTTTTACCTGCGCCACCCAAAACTCTTTTAGTTCCAAGATCAATGCCTCCTTCAAGTGTAAAGTTCGTCCATTCGCCAGTAATCATATCCTGGGTGCCACTTACCTCAAAAACCTGAAAGTCCAATTTCAAGGTAATCTTATTGCATTCTGTACTAACTGATGTGCCACCCACAAAACTCATTTCCCATGGCTCAGGGCAATGCACATCTTCCCATTTAGATAACCCTTTGTTTGTAAACGGATTTGTTTTTGTATTGATGCAAGCCTGTGCATACGGCAGGCCCAGTGCATAGCTTGGCATTTCATAACTTACAGACTGCAATGCGTATAGAAACTGAAGTTTTGAATTGCTTGCATAATATTCATAGTACTCCTTATCCATAAACTGTTTTCCTGCATACAGCAGTTCATTGGTCATTTTTCTTTTATGGTCTATGTAGGCTGAATAAAACTTTTCAAACATCGTATTAGCCGGTTGCATATAGTTGTCATAAGCTTCCTTGTAAGCGTTGCATGCTTCAGCATCAGTAAACTTTTTCCCCAGCGCATCCTGTTCAAATCTTTTTGCCAAATGCACTTTTACAATTGTATCCAGTTCATCCTGCATTTTGCTGTTCTTTTCTGTAAGCTTCCTGGCTTCTTTCATAAATGCTTCTTCTTTTTTTACAAACTCTTCTTCCAGTAATTGGTAAAAATTATTCCAGCTTTGGTTGCTGGTGTTATTGGCGGCAAAAGCATAACCTGGTTTCCCTGCTTTTTGTTTTGCGAAATTGATGGCTGCCTTTGCATCTGCTGCTGCTTTTTTATCATACTCTTTTCGGAGCCTTTCTGTTTTTACCTCTAATTCTTTTATATTACTTTCCAGATTTTTGTAAAAAGTTTCCCATTCCAATTTGGAATTGATGGCTGCCTCATAAGTTCTGGGCAGGCTGGGGAAATGAAATCTGGATAAACCCAATGCATCGGCGGGTAGCTTTTTTTTATGATCTGCGGCAGTAAGTTTCCCTCCCATTTTTTTCAGCAGGCTTTCTTTTTCTGCACTGTAACTTTCACCGATGCTTTGTTTCATTTCTTCAATTGCTCCCTGGCGGTTGCCTTCGCTTTCTTTCACTACTGCTTTTACATAATGTGCCTGTGCTGCATTGCCCGGGAAAAAACGGATGCAGCTGTCTGCATATTTTTCAGCAGTTTTCAGATCACCTAAACCCATCCATGCTAAAGAAAGATTGCTCATTACAACAGGGCTTTTTGCAAACTTTCTGTTGAGATAATTCAGTATAGGAATTGCTCCCTGCTCCACGCCATGATTGGTTAATAATGCTGAATAGTTATTGAGGTTATTGGCATCGCCTGCATCTTCACTGCACACTTTGCCCATGATATAAACACTTTGCTGGGTAAGATTCCTGAGATAACAACTGATGGCTCCATTACCCATTGCAGCAGTAGCAGGATATTTTGCTTTTAGTTTTTCATAAATTTTTTCTGCCTGCGAAACAGCAGCCGGGTTCATTTCTTTTTTTAACTGCTTCATGTACTGCTTTGCAAAAGTTTTTTATTTCATGATCGGTTAAGATCTCTTTTTAGTACAGCATTAATTCTTGCATCATCCCGTACAGGTACAATACGGTCTTTGTTTTCTTTAAACTCTGTAATTTGCTTTTCAGTAATGCCGCCCTTTTTGGTTACTTCTTCTTTGAGTTTTCCTGAGTTAGCAACGGCCTGTTGTTGCATTCTTTTTTTTGCTTCCTTGTCTTCGGCGCTATTTAATTTTAATGCCTGCAGTTCGGTCATCACGTTTTGCATCTGGCCGGGATCAGTCATCATTTTTTGCATAAGCACAACTGCTTTATTTACTTTCTCTTCGTCAATTGGTTTTTGTGCAAAGCAGGAAAGAGTAACTATGAGAGAGAGGGTGTTGTATTTATATCAAATGTATTTAGATAAGAATTAGTATTTGTATTTTTTTTTGACTGTTTTTTATCTGATTACAACAAGTGGTGCCCTTGCTGTTCTTATCTGTTCTGCACCTGCGTCAGAAATTACTGTATATCTGATTATGAACACTTGCAATGAAGTCATTTGGCCAAGAGCAGTTATAATTCGGGGGATATCAGCGTCGGTTAAACCAGCGCCTGAAAGGTCAAGATTAATAAGCTGTTTCAATGAAACTAATTGTTCTAAGCCAATAATAGTTACAGCATCTGCCCTTCCAAGCGATAATGTTTTTAGTTTTGTCATTCTGGAAAGGTGAACCATCCCTGCATTTGTAACATTGGGCATAGAAGGTGCTATCAATCGTATTTCTTCAAGAGTTAATGAATTACTCAATCCCTGTAAGCCGGCATCAGACATGGGTATTTGCATTCCCTGATTAACGGCATCTACTTGCTTTAATGCAGGTAAGCTGCCAATGTTAATGGCTGCCGCAGTAGTAAACTGAGTTTGGCCAATGGATAATATTTGAAGATTAGGCAGCACACGAAGGTGATATAAACTGTCTCCCAAGGTTTGCATGTAAAAAGCGTTCGTAGTAAAAAATCCAGTAAAGTTTAAATTGTTCAAAGACTGAAATGCCTGTGGAGTAAAGGACGCATCTGTACCTCTAACGATGCTGTACCAACTATGGGCCTTCTGCAGTGGGGTAAGCGGAATAGCCTTTGGAATGATTTGCAGGCTTTTCCAGAACGACTGAAGCTGTTCGTTTGTTTCTTTGTCAGCAAATACAATTACTGCATTACAGCTATTTCCATCCTGATACAATTGAATTGTTTTTTTGAATAGCCTTCCGTTTGATTCTCCTTCAAACTCTCCGCTCATCATTTGATATCCATTTACCTTCGTACTATTTCTTTTATACACTTCACCTGCAGAATATCCTTCTATATTTTTTTGAGGCGTATTCCATAGCTGCATAAAATTCTCAGCAATATTATTACCTGCTTTGTAAGGGGAATAAATGATAACGCAAATCTTTTTTTGTTCATTGTACACCAGCAGCCTGTCGGCCTCATAAGCGGTTTGGTACGATTCAGGAAGTATATAATTAAACTGAACATAAGGTCTTTCCTGCGAAAGCTTTTTTTGTATTGTGATGAATAAAGCCAGGCATATCATTACTTGTTTCATAATTTTGATATCTTTATTTTGTTTTAAATAAAGTATAATTCAGTGATGCGTTCTCCGCATCTTCGATATAAAGCAGGTAACCGCCCTTTACTGCAATGAGTTGGGCTTTGTATGTTGTTGTTTTTCCTTTGTAACGGTTCGTAGCAGTAATACTCCAGTCTTTCACAGAAAAATTTCCTTTAAAATCCTGTCCGCCAAATTGTGCACCGCCATTAGTCATACTTGCTGAACGATACATGCTGCTGTAAGTACCATCACTGTTAAATGTAAATTCATCGGTACTTGATACTGCACTCATGCCTGCATACGTACCGCTGTACGCATTATAATATTCTACTCCGCCACCACCACTGCCTTTCCAGGTACCGATAATATCATTGGCAGTTACGGCAAACCTGTTGGCGTTTAGCATCGGGTCTATATCATTGGGATGAGTGAACAGTTGCTGATAACTGTTTTGATTAGAAGCAATGACTACAACGGGTCTTGCCCCACCACCGTACACAATTTTAATAGCAACAAAACAAGTTTTGCCCGTTTGTTTTTCAATAGCATTGGCCTGCAGATGATAGATAACAGGGTATTGTACACCACTCCATTTTTGCAGATTGCTTACAGTAAAATAGGGTTCTACATATTTGCTCCAGTAATATTCAGGTGCATCAATGGTATTGGGCCGGGCATCATCCAATGCTTTGTCGATATAATGAAGACGCAGCTCTGTTCCTGTTTTGGTAAGTTTTACATAATCATTGGTGAGGGTAGCAGTCCAGTCATCATCAAAGTTGGTAATGGATTTCGTGATAGTCGAAGAACTGGTGGTTACAGTTGTAATGGTGTTTACATCCTGCGATGGCTGTTGAGTATTATTTTCAGTACGTACAAATTTATTTTCATCAGGCACTACGGCTGCAATAAATTCCTGCGCAACAGGTATAAATTTTTTGTCGGTGAATACTGCAGCAATACAATAGGTAATATCATTTTTTGTAAAAGTAGATACAGTGATGAAAAAAACTTGCCTGCCGAAAATTCCTTTTGCGGCGCCAAATATGCTTTGCCATCCGTTTAACGAACCCGTTTCCTTTGTTTCAGGATCGTTTACTTTTTGATCAGGATTACGGGCAAAGAAATCCCAGTTTTTTGTAAAATCTTTTTCAGCATCACTTTGCCCGGAAGTGGCCGGGTATAAAAACAACTGGCAATAATTTTTGCCTTCTGTTTTTTGAAAAAACAATTTGTCTTTACTGTCTTTTAATACAAAGCCGGAAGGAGTTGTATAAGAAAAGATGTCAAAGGTTTTCATACTCTGCGCTGCTGAATGTAAAGCCGGCAAAAGGAGAATGATTATAGAAACGAACCGCTGTTTCATACGTGTTATTGTTTTACGAAGCGTATTGTTTTTACTTCTCCATTCATAATCAGCAGTACATTATATACGCCGGCAGGTAATGTTGAAATAGAAAAAGATTGTTGCATAGTGCCTGGCTGCAAATTTTGCTGCAGCAATACCTGGCCCTGCTGATTGATTAATCGCACCTGTGTATTGCTGTTTGGTTTAGTCAGGAAAAGAGTGATGTGGTTTTGTGCCGGGTTAGGCATAATCACAATTTTATTTTCTTCAGTTGTTTTAGTAACTGATACAGTTGAAGAATAGCTGAACCTTTCATCCAGATCAATTTGTTTGATGCGGTAATAATTTTTACCGGCAACAGGGGAGTGGTGTAAAAATTCATAGTGTTCTGTGAGGCTGCTGTTTCCTGAAGCTGCTACTGTGCCAATTTTAGAATAATTGATTCCATTACTGCTGTGTTCAATTTCAAAATGTTTAGTATTGGTTTCTGATGTCGTGGCCCATTTTATAATTATTGCATTGTTTTGCCATTGGCTATTTACGTAGAGCCAGATAAGAGGAAGTGTGGTGCCACAACTGATGACTGCCGGAGTAGCTTGCATTACGTTATTACTATTTCCTAATTGACCGTCAGTATTTCTTCCAAAAGCATACAAACTGGCATCCGTTTGTGTAGCTATTGTATGGCCATTTCCTGCTACAACCAGATTCCAGGTGGCGCCTGTACCTGTTTGGGTTGGAATATTTTTATCATTAAATGCAGTACCATCGCCCAGCTGGCCCCAAAAATTTGTACCCCAACCCCAGAGCGTACCATCGGTTTTTATTGACATACTATGATATTCACCTGCACCAATTTTAATCCAATTGTTGGCAGTCCCAACTTGAATGGGCACATTAGTATCCGTATTAGTACCGTCACCTAATTGACCATAAAAATTACTTCCCCATGCCCAAATTGTACCGTTTGTTTTTGTGGCAAGGCTGTGTTCAACTCCTGCGCTTATTTGATTCCAATCAGTTGCTGTACCAATTTGTGTGGGTATAATTTTTACAACATTGGTTCCATCACCCAATTGGCCACTAGGGTTAATTCCCCATGCCCAAATTGTTCCAGCCGTTTTTGTTGCAATAGTATGGCGAAAACCTGCAGCAATTTTGACCCAATCAGTAGCAGTGCCAATTTGGGTAGGTACATTTTTGTCAATAGTTGTACCATCGCCTAACTGTCCATAAAAATTGCTTCCCCATGCCCATAATGTGCCATCGTTTTTTAGTGCAATGGTAAAATCATAAGCCGCAGAAATTTGGCTCCAGTCAGTAGCGGAGCCAATTTGTACAGGTTCATTTTTGTCAACATCAGTGCCATCACCCAGTTGACCATTGCTATTAAGTCCCCATGCCCAAAGGGTGCCATCTGTTTTTATGGCCATATTGTGATAATAGCCTGCTTCAACTTTACTCCAGTTATTAGTGGTGCCAATCCGGGTAGGTATGTTTTTAGCAATACCGGTACCATCACCCAGTTGACTATAAGTATTATCTCCCCATGCCCAGAGTGTGCCATCATTTTTTATAGCCAGGGTATGTAAAGTACCTGCTGATATATTTTGCCAGCATTGTGCATTGCTTTGAATGGTTGTAACCAGCAGAAAAGCCAGGGAGTAAAAAATCTTGTTCATGACAGATGTTTAAGTGAACACAAAACTTCAATTAAATGGAAAGGAAAACAATCCCCTGAACACCTGTTTTTGCAATCCCCCGAACAGGGGATTTCAGATAGAAAGTTGGAAATGTGCTGAATGATGTTCTATTTTTAATATCAATAAACAGTCTGAGGAAAAAATGAAGCGGATATTAATACTATACTTATTTACAACGGTACAATCTTTATATGCACAAAATGATGCAGCAAGAGATAGCTTAGTAAAGGTACTTGCAACAGTAAAACAGGACAGCACAGGTGTTGAGGTTTATCTGAAAGCAGGTTCTGCATTTGAAAATAGTGATCCCGTTAAAGCAGCCAACTATTATAGAATGGCAAAAGTAATCAGCGAAAAAATAAATTATAAAAAAGGGATCGCCAAATCAAATATTTATTACAGCTCTGTTATGTACGTAACGGGAAAATATGATTCTGGCATATATTATAGCCAACAAGCTCTTGAATTGTCGAGGCTGGAAAAAGATACTTTTTTTATTGGCATTACCTTATTTAATATTGGAACTGCACATCAACAGATGTCGAGGCCAGAAGAAGCATTACCTTACTTTTTGGAGGGCGTAAAACTTATAGAAAAAAATAATAACGCTCAAAGTAAAAGTGTGCAGGTGCAGATGGGCAGTTCTTTACAATCTTTGTACAATGACCGTACGCAGTATGATCAATCGATTTTTTATGGCGAAAAAGCAATCATAACTGCCAAAGAATTGAATGATAAATCATCCCTTTGCCTGATACTTATCAACTTATCAATTTCTTACAGAGAAAAGAAAATGTTACCGAAAGCAGAGGAACTGGCTGAAGAAGCATTGCAGTTAGCGAAAGAACTAAAAGATATACGGGTAGAGTCTGCCGCTTTGCTTGCAATCGCAAGTATATGGGAAAAGAAAGGAGTTGAATATAAAAAAATACTACCTTATGCTACACGTTCTTTATTACTTAGCAGAGAAAGTGGTGCAGCTGATATGGAGGTGACAGATTGGGTGCTGTTGCAATTTGTTATTTGCAACAGGGAGAATTTAGTAAATCAGAATCATTTGCAGGAGAAGCGCTTTTGTTAAGTCAAAAACTTAAAATTAAAGTGAAGGAATCTGAAATATTAACGATTTTGTCACGAATAGCTTACGCATCAGGAAAGCTGGATGAGGGAGCCAGGTTTACCTTGAAATCTGAAGCATTAATGGCAGACTATGTAAGAGAAACCCTTTCACAGCAATCATCCAATCTTGAAAAAATATGAAACTGAAAAGAAAGAGAGGCAATTGATACAACAGCAGGCAACAATCACAAAGAAAAACACACTCAACTATATTTTAATTGGCAGTGCCGCCACCTTACTTATTATCTCATTACTTTCTTACCGCAACTACAGGCAAAAACAAAAACTGCAGGAACAAAAAATTGCTGAGCTGGAAAAAGAAAAATTATTACTCGCCACACAATCAATTGTAAAAGGCCAGGAAGATGAACGAAGCAGATTGGCAAAAGATCTGCACGATGGTCTTGGTGGATTGCTCAGTGGTGTAAAACTTCAATTAGGAGCTATGAAAGGAAATTTAATTTTATCAGAAGAGCATGGCAGAACATTTAATCATGCATTGTCAAAATTAGATGAATCTATCAGTGAAATGCGCCGGGTGGCACACAACATGATGCCTGAAGCGTTAATGAAATTAGGTTTGCAACAGGCATTACAGGATTATTGCGATGGGCTGTCTGCATCACAAGCCTTTAAAATTAACGGTGAGTTTTATGGCCTCGAAAAAAGAATGGCATCTTCTGTTGAAATTGTGGTGTACCGTATTGTACAGGAGTTACTGAATAATGCAGTAAAACATTCCGGTGCAACCATCATACTGGCACAGGTAATGCGGAATGATGATAGTCTTTCAATAACTGTAGAGGATAATGGCAAGGGCTTTAATAAAGAAACTGTGCAACAGGGTGCAGGTTTGAAAAATATCCGTTCAAGGGTAGATTATCTCAAAGGGCAACTGGATATTAAGACAACAGAGGGTAAAGGAACTTCTGTACATATTGACTGCATAATAGATCATAATGGATAAGATAAAAGTATTGATAGTGGATGACCACCCGATGGTATTGGAAGGAATGAGTTCAATGCTGGCGCAAATTAAGGTTGTGGAAATTGCAGGGATTGCTCCCAACGCATATGAGGCGTTGCAGCAAATAAAATTGACTGCACCTGATATTGTGATTACAGATATTAATATGCCCGAGATCAGCGGAATAGAACTGGCATTAAAAATCAAAAAAGAATTTCCAAAAGTAAAAATAATTGCGATGAGTACGTTTAAAGAACGAAGCTATATTTCACAAATGATACAGAACGGAGCAGCCGGTTATCTGGTAAAGAGTGCTTCCAAAGAAGAGATAGAGGAAGCTATTCTGAGTGTATATGAAGGGAAGCTTTATATGAGTCTTGATATCAGCGTTTCTCTGGCTGGCAAGGAGAACTTAAATACCATACCGGTTCTCAGCAGCAGGGAGAAAGAAGTGCTGCAATTAATTGCTGATGGATTTACCAATCCGCAAATGGCTGAAAAACTGTTTATCAGTTTGCATACTGTTGACAGTCATCGGAAAAACCTGCTTACAAAATTTGCTGTGAACAATACTGCCAATTTAATTAAACTGGCAGCGAAATATAATTTGGTTTAAGTTATTTCCTGTTTCTTCCGGATAGATTTTTTTCAATAACGACTTGTATTTCTTTGCAGAACACCTGATCGTTGAACAGGTAAGTAAATTCTATATTCATCAATAGCTGGATAGGAAAAAAAGAAGCGGTGCATTACGCACCGCTTCAAAGGTATTTTTAAAAGGGACCAACTATTGTTTTATAAACGGGATGGTTTGTATGGTTTTATCTTTTTTCAGTAACCGTATGAAATAGCTTCCCTGCTTTAGATAACTGATATTGTATTGAAGTTGGAAGTTAACCGGCAATAGAGCCACCAGTTTTCCATCAACACCCAGTATCTGTACTTCTTTCAGCTCTGCTGCATTTACATTTGACAGCTGAATAAAGGATGCAGCAGGATTTGGATACAGTTTCACTTCTTTGAGTTTTGCAAAGTTCACTTTTGCAGTACTGCTGAATGTGTATTTGCCATCGTTATCAACCTGCCTGATTCGGTAATACATAAGATCAGCTGCAGGTGATACGTGTGTGTATTTGTACAGTTGCCTGTTGCCGGTATTCGTTGCCGTTACTTCTCCCAGTTTTATAAATGATAAACCATTAGTACTTACTTCCACTTCAAAATGCGAAACATTGCTTTCATTATCTGTTACCCATGTAAGCTGTGCATCTTTTCCTGCAGGCACAGCAGTACAGGATATGAACTTCAGCGGAAGAGATGTTGCAGTTCCACCCCTTCTTACGGAGAATGGTGAGAACGTTGAGTAGCCTGTCTGTAACCTGCTGTATCTTCCCGGCAATGTATCTGTTGCGGCAGCGGCAATATCGCCCAGTTGCCACAATGTTGTGTAGTGCGATACCCGGCTTGTGTTCCTGTTAAACACCGGTAATTCATCAGGTGCAAACCAGAACAGTTCAACACTTGCATTGCTTCCACCTGCTGTTTGCTCATCAATGAACCAGGTGCGTTTTACATTGCCTGTTTGCAATGTATCGCCTGTAATTCCATTGAGCAGTACATAAGGAACAACACGAACACTGAAGTTATCCTGCGTGCCGGTATTGTTGATCTTTGCAAAATTTGAATTGTATAATGACGTGCCAACTGGGAAGAGGTTCTCAGCTTTATTGTTCACCAGTTTCAATTTGCCCATACCATTAGTTATAATGAAATGCGCTGTATCGAAATTGAGAATACTTCCATTGACAGTTAAATCATAATCGCCTAACATAATCTTACCGCCAATCCAGCCCGGCAATTGTGATGCAACTCCCTGTTTCATATCCAGGTCGCCACTCACTGTTAGATTGCTCTTCATTTTTGCTACAGTTGAAAAATGCAACGTGTCATTATTGTTGAGCAAATCAAACTCCATTGGTGAACAGTTTACAATTTGTGTTACAACATCACCTTCAGTAAGCGTAAACAACATGCGTCTGCTTAATGATGTGCTTGCACCTGATGCCAGTGTAAACTGAATGCTGTCAATAGCGGTGAGTATTCCATTTTCATCCAGTATCATAAATCTTGCCCAGGCTGTTCCCTGCTGCGGACCATTGTTTTTAATGCTCCAGTTCACAGTTACACTGTCGCCGCTGCTGAATCCATTTGGATTAAAGCTGATGGCACCTGCAAAACTTCTTGACATATCCGGCGCATCACCAATAATCATGGCACGTGTTGCTTCATTGTTGTCTTCCCGTTCTTCATCAATTGTATTGGCAGGATCAACAACGATCTTCATGATCTTCACACCTGAGATAATGGATGAATAAGTTACCGTTGCCGCAACAGTTGTATCTCTTCCCGGCTGTATTGCATTGATCGGTACATCAGCACCAAGTTGTATATCATCAACCAGGAAGCGCATCACATTTGCTGTTGAAACTTTACCGCCTGTGTTTTTAACTGTACCAACAATGGTTACAGTTTGCCCGATATTCGGATTTAAACTGCTTGGATTTATGTATTGTGATAATACTTCGAGATCGGCCTTGCTGTCTATTACACGGATATAGAAATTTCCTTCATTGTTAGCTTCATTATTTTCACAAATTGTATTCGATGTATCGGCAATTACTTTTACAACATAATCTCCAACAGCAGTGAATGTGTGAGTAAAGGAACCATGTGCTGCAAAGATTTCACCTGCTTTTACATTGTTGATTGTATCTGCTGCCAGCCAGTTACCATTGAGTGTGAAACGTACAGTTACTTTGGTTACATCTCTTTCGCCGATATTTCGTACGGCAGGGTAGAACTGTTTGCTTATGTTCACTTTTACAATAGCGGGGTTTGATGCTGAACCAACTTCAGCAGGTAACTGGTAAGGTGCCAGATCTGATCCCAGTTTTATTTGCCGGTTGTTATTTGTTTCATTTGATTCTGTTACCTGGTTATTGATATCTGCAACTGCTTCAACGATTACTCCGCAATCACTATCTGCATTGTTTACAATGTATGCATCTGACATTACAGTTACGGAACTGTTTTCACCTAACAACGGTATAGTTTTTAATGCACCCAGTTGTACACCATTTACATTAAACCTTACATCAAAACTTCCTGTGCGCCGTCCTGAGTTTTTCACTGTTGCTGTAAACCGTACACTGCTGCCAATGCTTAATGCTGTGGTAGAAGGGACAAGTTTTGTAATGGTTAAGTCTGATTCAGGAACCACTACAGTAAACAGGGCTTCATTATTTGTTTCACTGGTTTCTGTTACAGTTGCATCTGCATCTGTTATTACTTTGATGAAATGTGTGCCTGCTGTCATGGTTGGATCACTGTAACTGATTGATGATGCACTGCCTGCACCCAGTGAACCGAAGCTGCTTGTTTTAATCAGTGTGAATGAACCACCCGGTATTGAATCGTACACTTTCACTGTATGTGCACCTGCTGTCACACATTTAATGTTTGCATTATTAAAACTGAATGCTGTAAATCCTGTCTGTGCAAAACTCTGAATGGTTAAATCAGGTTTATTTTCCACCGGATGAATTGTTGTTGAACCTGAGGCCGACATCTGAATATGATTGCCATGATATAATGAACTTGGAATCTGTGTATACTCAACATATACATAAGTAAGCTCGGCTGAAATCACAACCGGAGTTGTTGATGTTAACGGTATATTCACCGGAACAGTTACTTCATTGCCAGGCCCGTGGGAATAATCTGCACTTGGATAAGTTGCTATCAATACTCCATCCTGGAATACTTTCAGTGTGTCTTTAATAATTTCATCAAAGGCATTCCAGAAATTAGCCAGGTTTCTTTCCCTGTATTTTAGTTTGATATCGACTGTACTGCTGCTGCCTACAACATGACTGCATGGATTACTGCTTGCTGATGCATATATTCCTCCCTGTGAAGGTGCTGGTGTACATGCATTTGGTGCAGGGCATGGCAATGGTATACTGTTGGTGAGCAGGCTGCTTGTAAATGTGAAGTCTGTTACACTTACTGTATAAGTGAAGTTGCCACCACATGTTACACCTGTTAACAGGTAACTGAAGTCGCCATTTGAATTGGTGGTAGTGGTAATGAGTTGTGTACCTGTGTTAATGGTAACTTCTGCTCCTGCAACTTTTGTTGAAGTGCCTGTTCCATAATAAACTGCATTACCTGTGATCAACACTTTTACCTGCGGACATACCTGTATACTTGCATTGGTTGTAACAGTAATACCGCCCGGTAAATTTGGTGAGCCGACAACAATTGGTCTGATTGCATAGTTGTTGAGCACATTAATATCGCCCAGTGTATTGCTGCTGTCGATCCATACTTTTATTGGATAGAAACCTTCTGCTGCAAAATTCAGTGTACGGCTGATGGTTGTATTTGAGAATGGAGCAACGGATGGTATTACATCGCTGCCAATGAGAATAGTATCTCTGTAATATTTCACCGGAACATTGGTTGCAGGAAGTGCTGTAGTGTTTGTCACTTTTGCAAACACTGTAAATGTTTCGCCCGGAACTGGATTTGATTTGCTGAATGTAATATCATTTGCAAAAATCCGCAGATCAATTTGCTGATCGGTTATAACCGGCCCGCTTACATAATTTGTATTTGTACCTGTTGCAGTGTTTCCATTATCATCTACAGCTGCAAATTTATAACCCGCTGTATTGGTATTGTTGAGATGTGAATAGGTATATGTATAAACCACTCCTGTAACATAGTCGGTGCTGCTGCCTTCTTTTGTCATCGTGAATGTTCCTTCATTCAGATCAACAAAATCCTGGTCGCCATTTAAGTCAAGGCTTACTGAAGGAGAGCCTGCCTGTGGTGCCCTGTTATTAGATGATTTGTATAAAATCTTATATGTATAGTTACCTGTTTGTCCGGCAGCAGGGTTTACTCCTGTTGTTCCATTGTATGGAGTTACAGATGCAAACTGCAATACTGGTGGAGCTCCCGGGTTGTATCCATTGCCCGATAAAGCGGTTGTTACAAAACCTACACCCGCTGTAGAAGATTCGATTTTCAGTTGTGCATTGTAGGCAGTTACCGCAGTTGGAGTAAATAAAACATAGACGGTAAGGCTGCCATTTGCAGGTATCACACTGCCTGGAGTAAAGCTGGGCACAAAAGCTGCATTGGTGCTGGTTACATTACTCAGGGTAACCGGAACATTGCCTGTATTTTGTATAATAAATCCAACGTTGAAAGAACTGTTTACAGGTATATTGCCATAGTTATAACCTGCAGCCGGACTGATTGTCCATGATGCAACCTGTGTAATACCTGAACCAAGTAATCTAACATTGTAATTTCCGGACGATGTTTGCAGTTGCAATGATTCATTATAATCAGCAACAGCTGTTGGTGTAAAGCTTACCTGCAATGTATGTGTCTGACCTGCAGGAATTGTAATAACACCTGATGCATTGGTTGTAAAAGGAGTATTTACAATAGCAGCGTTAATTGTTTGACTGGCATTGCTGTTATTGGTAATAATTAAATTCTTTGTGCTGGTTGTATTTACAGGAACATTGCCATAGGCAAGTGTATCTGTTGATACAGCCATCAGGTCAGTAAAGAAAGAGGCAACGTTGGTTAAACTCCATCTGCCTTCCTGGTTCTTTGTACGGACAAATAAATTATGCTGACCATTACTTAAGCCTGTTGTGTTTACAACTATTGCCAGGTTGTTAATGTCAGTTGCTGCTGTAACAGCAATAGGCGTTGCATTGCCGAAGCCTGGATCTGTATCAAGGAAATATTCTGCTGCAATAATGTTTTGTGCAGCTGCAGGGGATGGTCCGTAAGCCGGATCATTGTCAACAAGGAAATCTTTTACATTGGTTAAACTCCATCTTCCTTCCGCACTTTTTGTACGGATATAAATACGGTGTGTGCCGATCGATAATCCATTTGTGTTGGCAGCTACAGCAATATTATTGATATCTGTTGCGGGTGTAACAGTGATGGCTGTTGCATTACCGAAGCCGGGATCAGTATCAATAAAATATTCGGCTGCAATAATATTCAGCGCAGCAACGGGTGCAGCAGGGTAAGAAGGATCATTGTCAACAATAAAATCTTTTACATTGGTTAAGCTCCATTTTCCTTCCGCACTTTTTGTGCGGATATAAATTCGGTGTGTGCCGATTGATAAACCATTTGTGTTTGCTGAAACAGTTAGGTTGCTGATATCTGTTGCAGGAGTTAATAGTGATGGCTGTTGCGTTGCCAAAACCCGGATCAGTATCAATAAAATATTCTGCTGCAATAATATTCAGTGCAGCTGCCGGCGCTGCTGCATAAGCAAAATCGAAATCAACAATAAAGTCTTTAACATTGGTTAAGCTCCATCTTCCTTCCGCATTCTTTGTACGGATGTATAAACGGTGTACTCCGTTTGATAAACCTGCTGTATTAACACTTACAGGTACGTTGTTTAGATCTAAACCGGGTGTAACTGAAATGGCTGTTGCATTACCAAAACCCGGATCAGTGTCAATGAAATATTCTGCTGCAATTATGTTTTGTGCAGCTGCCGGTGACGAACCATATACCGGGTCAGAATCGTACAGAAATTCTTTCACTCCTGATAGACTCCATCGTCCTTCCGCACTTCTGGTACGTAAATACAAACGGTGAACACCATTACTTAAACCGTTTACATTAATAACTGCTGCAAGATTGTTGATATCAACAGCGGCGGTTACAGTAACGGGCGTTGCATTTCCAGCCCCCGGATCATTATCAATAAAATATTCTGCTGCCACAATATTTTGAGGAGCAGCCGGTGCAGTTGGATAGGCCGGGTCTTGTGCAAACACAGTCATGCTGCACACAAAACACATCAGTATGATGAGAAAAGATTTCATTGTTATTTTTTTAACAGTACGCAACATCTTGCAGGCAAAGTCATGCATGCAATTTTTCACTCTGTATGTATTGCAGAAGAATTATAGTATGCATTACATTAGAGCGCACAACATATACGGCAGTGGAACAACTGCCACTTGAAACAGATCAATTATTATTTCTTGTACTCACTGTTATATTCATGGTAGCAGTACCTGCGGGAATAGAAGCTGGTACAGTTAAAGAATAAATTGTTGGAATATTCGGAATGCCGGAGAGTATATATGGATCTGTTGCACCATATGCACCGCAATCAGGACTTACAACTGTGCCAATTGTAAGGCCCGATCCAATAGCTGGTGAGCCTGCTTTTAAGCGCCATTGCCCATCTGTGCTGTTGCCTGTTAAGCCCTGAAAGAGTGCTGCATCTGTTTGGTTGTTCAGATTTCCATTTGTACCAACATAAGGTGTGAAACCTGCAGGCGAGTAATGTTATCTGTAGCAGAACCAAGGTTTGGACCAATGCCCATAAAAAAATTATCCAGCCCCATTATGACGGAGCCTGAACCAGTTGAGTCAAAGGCAATGGCAGCACTGGCAAATGTTGCCGGGTATTGATTGGCCTGCAATCCGGTATTGCTGTTTGCACCACTTAAAAAATAGCCGGTACCAATAATGACTAATCTTTTGTTTAATGTAAATCCAGCATAGGCTATGCTGCTTCCTTCAACATATAAGGTATCATCATTTACTACGGAAGCGCTTGCCAAAGCAGCCACAACAGTGGTAAAATTAGCATTCACACCCGGCGTATTATTAATCCGCCACACTTTAGCCTGTGTTTGTAAAGAGAGGAAAAGTGCTGAAAGAACAAGAAGAAGAGTTGACATCTTTTTCATAAAAAAAATTTTACAGTTATTAATGGCTGTAAAATTGCTATTCTGTTCAACAGCAGTCAATCCCTAAAAAAGGGGAGATATAAAAAAAGATTACTACCACTAAGTGGTTACTTGCCATAATTTTGTTGATTGCTTCAGGCTCCTTTAATGTTTACTAAGCAGAGCAGCATTATAAAGCAGCAAAGTGGCAGCTTCTTCATTCCTGTAAATGAATGAACCTTTTAATTTATTTAGGCTCTGTTTTAAAAAATCATGTAAAAAGGGGAGGCGTTATTCTTTGCCAATTGGTTTTATTTGTAAATCGGGAGTAAAGGATTATTTTACTGTATGAGAAAGAACTTATTATTTACCAGTTTCTATATTTTATGTTCACTGGCAGTTGATGCGCAGACAGCTGTTTCAGACAGTTTATTGAAGCTGTTGCCTGCTGCAAAAGAGGATACTTCAAAAGTTAATTATATATCGAAATTGCCAATGAGTATGAAAATAATGAACCTGAAACAGCCAGGCAATATTACCGGAAAGCTATTCAGTATTAAGCAAAAAATAAAAGACAGGAACTGGTATTACAAATCGCTTTCAAGAATAGGTAATACGTTTCTTATTCAGGGCAATACAGGATTCAATGCTTTCAGCGAACAGGCGCTTGCTCATTGCCAGAGAATTGAATGATTCCTGAGTATTGGGATTTCTTTATTTAATGTTGGTGTTGCTTACAGGGAGAAATCTGATTTTGAAAAAGCCATGCACTTTTGCCTGGAAGGCAGGATCATCATGGAAAAAAAAGGTAATAAGAAGATAGAAGTACAAATGAATGATGCACTGCAGGTTTTATACGCAGCCCGTACTGAATATGATAAGGCAATTGTATTTGGAGAAAAAGCAGTTCAGCAAAGCAGGGAATTAAATTTGAAACTATTTCTTGCCCAAACGCTGATCAACTTTTCTTTGAGCTATGCAGGGAAAAAGATTCTGAAAAAAGCGGAGGAGCTGGTTAAAGAAGCATTACAAATTGCAGTGGAGTTGAAAGATGTAAGATATGAAGCAACTGCATTGCAGAACCTGGCAGGTATATTTCTCAAAAAAGGTGATTATGTACAATTGAAAACATATGCTGAACGCAGTTTGATTTTGCACAGACAAATTGGTTCAGTTGATGGGGTAGCCAGCGTACTCAGGGCATTGGCTATTTGTAATCTGCAGGATAGAAATTTTGCTAAAGGCAAAAGAGTTTGCAGAGCAGGCATTGTTAATTGACAGGAAAAACAAATTTAAAAGGAAGAGTCTGCGGTGTTGAGAGTTCTTTCAGTAATTTGCTTATGCGAAAATGATGTAAAAAATGGATTAAAATATGACCAGGAGAGACTGAACATTTTAGAGGCAATGATCAAAGATGTTTTCTCGGAGAGTTCTGCCAACCTGGAAAAAAAATATGAAACAGAAAAGAAAGAATCACAGATAAAACAACTGGAAGCAGAAAAAAAAGTGCAGCAGTTGTCTATCAAACAAAAAAACATTTTCAACTATATTCTCATTGGAGGATTTGCATCACTGTTGTTGATTTTACTTCTCAGTTTCCGTACTTACAGGCAAAAACAAAAGTTGCAGCAGCAGCGAATCAGTGAACTGGAAACTCAACAACAGTTAACAGCAACCGAAGCAGTATTAAAAGGTGAAGAGCAGGAAAGAACCCGTTTAGCAAAAGATCTGCACGATGGGCTGGGAGGAATGCTATCAGGAATTAAATATTCATTCAATACCATGAAAGGAAATCTGATCATGACGCCTGACAATGCACAGGCTTTTGAACGCAGCATGGATATGCTGGACAGTTCTATAAAAGAAATGCGCAGAGTGGCACACAACATGATGCCTGAAGCGCTGGTGAAGTTTGGACTGGATACTGCGTTAAAAGATTTCTGCAACGATATCAATCAAACAGGAGCTTTAAGTTTAACGTATCAATCAATTGGACTGGAAGGTCAGGAGATCAATCAAACAACAGCCATTACCATTTACCGTATTGTGCAGGAGCTCATTAATAATACAATGAAACATGCAGCTGCTAAAGCTGCCATTGTACAGGTAACAAAATCCGGTAATCAAATTTCGGTTACAGTGGAAGATGATGGAAAAGGGTTTGATACTGCTATACTGAACCAGTCAAAAGGCATTGGCTGGACAAATATTCAGAACCGTGTAGACTTCCTAAAAGGAAAATTAGATGTAAATTCAGAAGCTGGAAAAGGAACTTCGGTATTAATTGAACTGACGGTATGACGAAAACTAAAGTTTTTATAACGGATGATCATTATATGGTGGTGGAAGGCATCCGCTCTTTGTTGCAGAATGAAGAATCGGTTGAATGGGTTGGTCATGCATCGAATGCAGATTCCTGTCTTGCTTTTTTACAGCAGCAACTGCCTGATATCATTTTAATGGATATTAACATGCCAGGTAAAAGCGGCATTGAATTGTGTAAGGAAGTAAAAGAAAAATATCCTTCTGTATTTGTGATTGGTCTAAGCACCTTTAACCAGCAGAGTTTTATTCAGAAGATGATGGATAATGGTGCATCCGGTTATGTATTAAAAAATGCATCGCAGGAAGAATTGATGGAAGCGATTGAAGCCGTTGCAAAAGGCAATACGTATTTAAGCGATGAGGCAGCTACCTCTTTACGGAAGTATGCAGCATCAGATGTACCTGTCATTACCCGTCGTGAAAAAGAAGTACTGGAGCTGATTGCAGAAGGAATGACCAATGCAGAAATTGCACAGAAATTATTTATCAGCACATCAACTGTTGATACACACCGGAAAAATCTACTGGCAAAATTTGATGTGAAAAATACTGCTTCGTTAATTAAAACTGCCGCACAATTACAGTTATTATAGCTATTCAATATCTTTTATAATCAGGTATGCCATACTTTAAAAGTATGGCATACCTTTTAACGTTATTCAAAATCTTTATACAGCAAATATTTTTTCCGGTTTTTTTTAAAGTTACTGAGTGCAGGTTCCCAGCTCTTCCTGATCTCTTCTTCACTCTTACCATCTTTCATTTGCTGCATTAATGTACTGTTGCCGGCCAGCTTGTTGAAAAAACAATCTTCTTCTTTACCACTTTTAGGTAAAATGAAGAATGCATTTTTATCGGGAAATGATTTATACGCTTCCAGTAACCATTTCAATTGAATTCTGCCGTTCACTTTTTTCAATACTTCTTCATTTGTTCCGCTGAGGTCCCAGCCATAGCATAACTGATCCTGCAGCTTGGGTGTTTTTGCTCCATCCATACTGCGTGGTGTAAATGAGATTAATGTTTTTGCTAATGATGGATGACCAAATAACTGGAACTGTTTTGTTGTTCCTCTTCCTTCACTTAATACTGTGCCTTCAAAAAAACAGGTGGAAGGGTAGAGATAAATAGATTGATTGTTAGGTAAGTTGGGTGAAGGCTTTACCGGTAATTCATACTTCGTTGTATGCGTATAATTATTGCAGGGAACAACTGTTAATTCAAATTCACCTTTATTATTACTCCATTTATAGGCATTCTTATCGTACCAGTTTTCGCCATAAATCATTTGTGCATATTCACCAATCGTCATGCCATACACAATAGGCACTGGCTGCATGCCAACAAATGATTTGTAAGCAGGTTCTAATACAGGACCATCCACATAATGTGCATTTGGATTTGGACGATCCAATACAATCAGGTGTTTATTATTTTCCATGGCTGCTTCCATATAATATTGCAGCGATGAAATGAATGTATAGAAACGGACACCCACATCCTGTATATCAAAGATCATTACATCAACACCTGCCAAATCTTCTTTAGAAGGCTTGTGTTTGCTGCCGTATAAAGAAACAACAGGAACCCCCGTTTGCTGATCGGTATAGTTGCCGATTTTTTCGCCTGCATCAGCAGTACCACGAAAACCATGTTCGGGTCCAAAGATTACTTTGATATTGATACCAAGTTTCAGCAGGGTATCAACCAGGTGCGAGTTACCAACAGTTGAAGTTTGATTGGCAAAAATAGCAACCCCTTTTCCCTTCAGCAGAGAAAGATATTGAGTCATGTTTTCAGCACCGGTTTGTAATCCCTGATTTTTTATATTTCCACGGGTATAACCACCGGTTCCCCGTTGAACCTGGGCCTTGCTGAAAAAGGAAATAAACAATGCTGCCAGGAGAAGGAATTGTTTCATTTTTTATCCAATTATAAGGGCAAAGTTGCAGAAATGTTTTGGGTAAAAAAATTGTTGGTACGGGCTGCTTTTGGCAGTAAATTGCACAAAATTTAAACGTTTATGCAACAGGCAAAAAAAGGTGATACCGTACGTGTGCATTACACCGGTAAATTAACAAGTGGCGAGCAGTTTGATTCAAGCACTGGTCGTGAACCACTTGAATTTGAAGTGGGCGCAGGTATGATGATCAAAGGTTTTGATGACGCAGTGGTGGGTATGACCATTGGTGATAAAAAAACAATTAATATTCCTCCTCATGAAGGATATGGCGAACGCAATGATCAGATGGTGATTGATTTCCCCCGTTCAAACTTCCCCGATGATATGGCTCCTGAAGTTGGGATGCAGTTGATGATGAATAACAGTGCCGGACAGCAGTTCCCTGTTACCATTATTGAAGTAGGTGAAGAAGTGGTTATCCTGGATGCCAATCATTCACTGGCAGGAAAAGAATTGGTATTTGATATTGAAATGGTAGAGATTGATTCGAAAGGATTAATTATTATGCCGTAAGAACAGCCGATAGTTATTAGTAGTTAGCTGATAGTAAAAAAGTCCACAGCAGAATTTAATTCTACTGTGGACTTTTTTGTATTTCTTACTTACAACTACCGGCTAATGGCTATCTACTTTCTGCTCATCCACCAACCCAGCCAAACGCCTACTAATCCCCATGAAACCAGTGCATCAATAAAGTGTGCGTTGATGTCGTGCATCGGGTACCAGATATGCCCGGTATAAGCACCGTTGGTAAAGCAGATAATTCCAACTGCAATGCTTGCAATTAAATATGTGCTGAAACTTCCTGAACCAATCTTTGCAAAGATCCAGCAGAGCAAGCAAACAATGATGATGTTTGAAATGGCCCCTCTTGCCATATTCATACCCATATTAAAATTCATCTCTTTGTAATAACGGATCATGGCCCAGGGCTTGCCCATACTTGCATCCATTTGCTTCTGCATCTCATCCATGGAAGTGCCCGGAGCTGAATTAGGTAAGTAATATGAACCTTCAGCAAGACCGCTGTTGTTGAGGTAATTTAAAATGCTGTCCTGTTTCGGAGTGTACTGTTGTCCTTTCACATGAAGATTAGCAACTGTCCATGACACGGTTTGCCATGCAAATAATAAAATGCCGCCTACAAGGCCGCCGATAAGAATCTTCTTCATTTAAGTTGGTTTTGATGAAATAGAAAATTAGAGAATCTGTTCAGCAATAACAAGTAAACAGGAAACTATTATTCAACAGGCGTTATACTGTATTTCTTCTGAAAAATGAAGTATAGAATGATTGCTGTAATACTCATGGCAACTGTTGCAAGCCAGGATGCTTCCAAACCAAATTGTCCGCCGGTTAATAAAATTGATCCCTTGATGTTTTGCTGTAATAAGGTCGGTAACTCAATACCACTTACCTGGAAACCAAGTACCGGTCCCTGGGAAAAATTCCAGCTGAAATGAAAGAAGACGGAAAACCATAAATTTTTTGTGTAGATATAATTGATGCCGAGTAAAATACCCGCCAGGAAAATATTAATAAATGCAATGAGATTGAAGTTGGGATTGAGTGAATGAAATACTGCAAATAAAACAGCCGACAGTATAAGCGCAGCTTCTTTTGGCATGGATTGCATCAGGTTGTTAAGGATATATCCACGAAACACAAGTTCTTCGCCAACAGCAATAATGATAAGCAAACCAATAACAAGGAACATGCCCTGTATATCTGCATCAACTGTAAACCATTGCAATAAATTCATCAGCCATAAAATCGAAGCCATAGTTGTGATTAATAAAATGCCTGCAACAAAACCCGCAAATCTTTCTTTACCAAAACCCTTCCATTCAAAACCAAGGCTGTTGAAACTCTGCCTGTCGAATGTTTTTCTGAAAAAAAGGACCAGGAGTAATCCAACAAAAAAACTAAGAAGGATAGTTGTGTAAAACAGGTTCAGTTCTCCGGGATTGGGAAATGCAAAAGCTGCAACAATTCCAACCAGTGTTGCACCAAAAACAGTTACAAGAAAATACGCAATAAGAAACAGGAGAACCCTGAGCCAGCCTTTTTTGATAATAGAAGCAGATTGCATACAGTTGATTTTGGTAAGAGCCCGGAACTCTTTTACTTTACATCCTCAAAAATAAGCGTATGGTTTTACAAAACAATTACGGAACAGCAGATCGTTTGATGCGTTATGTACAGGTTGATACCCAGAGTGACCCCAATTCCAGCACATCACCTACAACAGAGAAGCAAAAGGATCTTTCAAAAATACTGGTGATTGAATTGATTGCAATGGGGATTGCTGATGCCCATATGGATGAGTTTGGATATGTGTACGGAACCATTGCATCTAACAGCACTAAGGCAGTTCCGGTTGTTTGTTTCTGCAGCCATGTAGATACAGCTCCTGATTGCAGCGGCACCAATGTAAAACCCATTCTGCATAAAAATTATAACGGTGCTGATATTGTTTTGCCCGATGATCCGGCACAGATCATCAGCGCAACTAAATATGCCTATCTCAAAAAACATATTGGAAAAGATATCATCACCGCCAGCGGAGCAACATTGCTTGGAGGAGATGACAAAGCCGGAGTTGCCATCATCATGAGCATGGCGAATTACCTGCTTCAGCATCCGGAAATAAAACACGGAGAAATTAAATTATTATTTACACCCGATGAAGAAGTTGGGAAAGGAACTGATAAAGCCGACCTTAAAAAACTCGGCGCAACTGTTGGTTATACATTAGATGGCGGAGAACTGGGAACTTTGGAAGATGAAACATTCAGTGCTGACGGAGTAAAGATTACTGTACACGGAGTAATTGTACACCCGGGTTATGCAAAAGGAATTATGGTGAATGCATTAAAGATTGCAGCTGAAATTTTAGCAGCACTTCCTAAAACAGAATGGAGCCCTGAAACAACAGAAAAACGTGAAGGCTTTGTACATCCGCTTGCATTGAATGGAATTGCTGAAAAGGCAACCATTGAATTTATAGTAAGAGAGTTGTAAAAGAACCCATCCGTGGCGGAACTGATGGAAGCCGTTTCAGTTATATGGGTTTGCCCTGCCCCAATTTATTTACGGGTATGCAGGCAATTCATTCCAAACATGAATGGATTGGAGTAGAAGACATGGAACAAAGTGCCAACATGCTGGTGCGGCTTGTACAGGTATGGGAAGAAAAAACTTAATTACATCTTCACAAAATTGCTTTCCGGCTTTTCTTCCGGCCAGATGCGGATTCCCCAGTAAATAGGAAAACCGATGCTGCTGGTAAAGATGAAGACCAGTACCCAGATGATGCGCTCTTCACTTTTTACCCTTGGATTATTGATGGCACTAATGATAAAGTAAATCATTAAGCCGAGATGAAGTATGCCAAGGAAAATGCACAGTAAAATAAACGGCATAAAGTGACTGAAAAACAATGCCGGTGGAATATCGCCGTCTCCGTGACGATCCAGCTCAAATATGGTAGGTAAAAAAGTTGTAAACATGTAAATCAATAAAATTGCAGCGAAGAAAAGCGGGAGGAAGGATAATATACCAATCCAGATTTTTTTACTCTTTGACATAGCAGGTTTGTTTCTATAAAATTAATGAACATGAACCAGAGTTTCTTTCCATTTATCAAACGGAATGATTTACTTTGGATCAAATTTTTAAGTTATGCAATTTCTTGTCAGTTATTGGTGGGTTCTTGTTCTGCTGTTTATCATTTTCAGCGGGTTGGTAACAGTTAACCAGGGAACCATTGCCGTTATTACTCTTTTTGGAAAATACCGCCGTATTCTGCGCCCGGGTTTGGGTTTTAAAGTTCCGGTGCTGGAGCAGATTTATAAGCGGATCAGTATTCAGAACCGCAGCGTGGAACTGGAGTTCCAGGCGGTAACCGTTGACCAGGCGAATGTGTATTTCAAAAGTATGTTGCTTTATTCCGTTCAGAATCCTGATGAAGAAACGATTAAGAAAGTAGCCTTCAAATTCGTAAGTGATAAAGACCTGATGCAGGCGTTGATCCGCACAGTAGAAGGTTCTATCCGTGCATTTGTTGCAACAAAGCGCCAGGCAGAAATTTTAACTGCCCGCCGTGAAATTGTGGAGTATGTAAAAGAACAGATTGATCATTCACTCGAAGAGTGGGGATATCACCTGCAGGATCTGCAGATCAATGATATTACGTTCGATCAGCAGATCATGGAAAGTATGAGCCGTGTAGTGGCAAGTAACAACTTAAAAGCTGCTGCAGAAAATGAAGGACAGGCTTTGCTCATCACCAAAACAAAAGGTGCAGAAGCAGAAGGTAATGCCATTAAAATTGCTGCAGAAGCAGAACGTGAAGCTGCCCGTTTGCGTGGACAGGGTGTTGCTCTCTTCCGCCAGGAAGTGGCCAAGGGTATGACAGAAGCGGCTGAGCAAATGAAGCAGGCCAATCTTGATACCAATGTGATCCTCTTCAGTATGTGGACAGAAGCTGTGAAGAATTTTGCCGAGTACGGAAAAGGAAATATTATTTTCTTAGATGGAAGTGCAAGCGGTATGGAAAATACAATGAAACAGATACAGGCACTGATGGTAAAACAGGCAGGGCAGTAAAAGATAAAAGGTTTTAATAGAAAGACCGGCAGTAAGTAATGCCGGTCTTTTTTATTTTATGAAAGTTGAGTTCTTTAATTATGGTTTATAAAACACCGCCAGCCATAGTAAACTCACCAAATACAAAACCCGCTGAATAATACCGGGGAACTCATGATTCAATCCAAATGCAATGGAAAGACCAATGACCGCTATCAAAAAAAGAAAATGAATTGTTTTCCGTTTTTTACTTTCTGCATAAAAGATCTGCAGTAAAATACCTATACTAAATGCAACACCTGCGGCCTGTGCAAAAATTGGATGCAGGATCGATTGCATTTCTGAGGAGATAAGCGCTTCTTCGTTTAAAATTGGCCTGGCGCAGAAAATCCCTGATAAGGCAACCAGCAAAGCATAAATTAAAAGGGGCATTGTACGCAGACTTATTTCATTTAAACTGATGCCCATCATCAGAATTACACCGAAGAGGATAAAGCCCGTCTGCATTATGGCTTTGTATTCGTAGCCCTGTGATCCTAAATCACTGATGGTATTTTTAACCATGTCGTAAGTGGCCGGAGCCACCAGGTGTGCAGCAATAATTAACAGTGCAAAAATAATTGCTGCTAAGCTGTTGTATTGTGATCTGATCCGTTCCATTGTTGTTCAGGATATTAAAAAGCGGGGTTACTGATTTTACATGGCCTATAAATATAGAACAGTAAACTGAATCATGTAAAAAATCAGCTGAATTGTTTACAACCGCATTTGCAATCTTTCAATATTGTTCCTACATTGGTTCCTGTTCTCCGCACCGGGTCAATCCTTGCCATCCTTCCCCTGATTAGCTGAAGTACCTTTTATTTACTCACTTTAAAACAAAAAGCATGAAAAAATCTTCATGATTCTGTTGATTGCATTCCTGTTTACTGCCTGCAACAACGAAAACAAAACGACTGATGCCACTACTTCAGGAACTGACACAGCAGCTGCTGCAAAACAGGCCCCCGTTGAATTACTGGGCGATGAACTCAATGCAGGTTACAAAGCCATCTGGGACAACTTTTCCAAAGGAGATGTTGATGCAATGACTGCCAACTTTGATGACAATGCCCGGATCAATTTTAGCGGGGGCGATACTCTCGTAGGGAAAAAGGCTATTACTGATTATTACAAAGGCAGATGGAAATTACTGGAAACATTAAAGTTTTCTGAGGATATCTGGTTACCCATCAAGGCAAATCAAAGTCCTAACGGCATAGCTCAAACCGGCAAATGGATGCTGTCGTGGCACAGAGTTGATGCAAAATATAAGAACGGTAAGAGTATTACATTCTGGGCACATAATGCAACGCACTATAATGATGTGGGTAAGGTTGATTTTATTGCACAGTACATCGACAGGCATCCAATTATTGAGGCAACAAAAGATTTGATGAAATAATTTTCTGAACAATATAAAGGGATCGCAGAATGCGATCCCCTTTATATTAACCTGTTTCCCTGCTATTACATTTTCGGCGGAGGATTAATCTTTGCCTGGGGTACAACATTCTTAACCGGTTTGGTTGTTTTTAAAAATGCAAATACTTTACTGATCTCGTCATCTGTTAAATTTTTGTAAGCTTCCCATGGCATGGGGGGCAAAATAGGTCTTGTATTATCAAGCCCTTTGAACTTTCCTTCACGGATAACTTTTTTAAACTGATCTTCTGTCCACATGCCAATACCGGTTGAATCGCTGCTGATATTGCCTGAGTATGACTGTCCCCATGGGCCAACAAAAGAAGTGAAATCAGGGGCAAACAATACCCAGCCCGACTTTAAAGCCTTTTCCTCAATAGGAGGAAGCTGTGTGCCGGCCTGATGTCCGCCGAAACGAAATTCAGGAATCACTTCAGGACCTTTCGGCCCCATACGCTTGGGCGAATGACAGATTTCACAATCAAGAGCAGCAACAAGACGTTCACCTTCTTTTAAATTGTCTTCAGCACTGGGGGCTGCGGCTGTTTCTTTTTGTTCAACCGGCTGGGTGTTACAGGAATTAATAAGGAAGATGACAATCACAGTGATTGCCACCAGTAGAACTGGTTTACGCATGGCTGGTTATTTTGGTTTATAAATAAAATCTGTTTTACAACAGACAATTAAACAATTACAAACGGTCAGGATTGGATGTCGTAAATCAAGTTGTACAGAAAGTAAGAGGGCCCGGAGATAAACAGAGGTAGTTATAATCGATAAAGTAAGATAGTTTCTCTTTTGATGATTTCATAATTTTTTTATCAACGAAATCTCAATAGCAGTCTACTTCAAACGGTTCAGCTTAACCGATAGAGTTGCAAAACCTCCCAGCTCAAGATGCTCAACACGGAAAGAATGTGTTCCTCCCAGTTTGATTTTTATTTTCCTGTTGGGTGATTCGTCGAATTTATATAAGGCAGGGTTCCATTCGTTCAGTACGAGTTTGTTGTCAATATAAATACGAACTGCATCATCCCATGTAACTGAGAGTTCATACATACCGGGTAAAATCTTTGCTGTTGCTTCCGACAATGTAATGAACTGTTTATGCAGCTCATCAGCCTTAATGCCTCCCCACCATGCATAGTCAATTTTGTTCACCTGTTCTGTTTTAACAGGCCGCATTCTTACATTGGGTGCAAACAAAATTTTTTCTCTGATGGGATTATAGCTGGAAGTGTCAAGTGCAAAAAAGCGAACTGCCCAGTCAATTGGCTGAAAAAACTTTGAAAAAGAAAAGCTGTGAGTTTGCCCTGCTGATATTGATTTTCCAAATGCATCTGTAAATGCTTCACCTGTATATTCAAGTACAATTTGGATATCGGTAACTGTTGATTTTATTTTCTCTAAAGTAATGGTTGCAGGAAAGCTTCCACTTAGTGCCGAAATGTTTTTTACACCTTTTGCTGATTTTATTTTCCAGTTACCTTTTGGCCCCATCAAATCAAATTTCATGATACCTGAACTGTCTGTCGGATTAATATTGCAGATGATGGGGTAACGGAAATCATAAGGTCCCCAATCTGTAATGTGAATATTTTTTCTGCCTGCCAGTTGTTTTGAGTCAGAAAAAACATCATTTGGAATTTCGCCGGCAGGTAATTTTATTTCTTTGATGGGTGGGGTTAGAATAGCAACCGGGCTTACAGACGATGTGTCCAAATGCAGCACAGTTGAATCAGTTTTATATTTTGTATTGATTGTTCCGCTGAATGAATTGCCAAAGACAAAAAGCGAATCCGTTCTGTTGAGATTAAAGGCAAGCGGAATATTTGTAAATGTATTTCCGGTAATATGATATGCTGCACTTCTTGTGTCACGGTATTTTGCATAACCCCAATCCGCAGGCTGTTCTTTTCTTGCCCAAAGCCTGATCGCTTCTTTATCTGCTGTAAAACTGTTTTGCTGAATACTGTTATGTAATCCATGCTCAATTGCAATTGCAATCCGATTCTGACCAAATTGATTTTCAGCAATCATTGTTTCAAAACTGTAACCACCCCATATACCGTGATCACATTCAATCATTTTGTTCTGTATAATTTTGTTACGGCTGAATGTTACTTCAATGCCATTGGTGGGAGCATAAGAAAAATCGTTTTGATATAATACATTATCATTACAGCCTCCTTTGCCATTATCCATTGTTGTCTGTCCGGCCCAGAGAAAAAAGCCATCTCCGCCATGTGTTACATTGTTTCCATAAAAAAAGTTGTTGTTACTCTGCTCATACACAAGCATACCGGCGCTGTCCTGGCCACGGTTGTACACACCATGACTGTAACCACGCACATTAAAAATAACACGGTTGTACATAATCCTGTTATTGCTGCTGCGGTATAAACCAATGCCAATACCTGAGTTGAATGAAAAGTCATTGTTGTAAATCATTCCGTTGTTTGAGTTCGTCATCATCAATCCATTCTGTCCGCCGGTTACTTTACAGTTTTTGATGATGGCAGAATCGCAACCCGATAAATAGATAGCTGCACCATAGCGTAGCCATTCATCTTTTCATTCTGGTGATAACTCATCCAGTCGGAGATGTCTTCTTTTTCCTGCGTGCTGTTTAAATGCTGACGGTAATTATAACTGAGGTCGCAATTTTCCAGTGTAAGCGATTGTACATTCTTTGCAAGTAATGCTACTTTATAGCCTTTTGCTTTCAGGTTCTTAATGGTTACATGTTTGCTGTTCTGTACCAGGATTGCAATGCCGGAAAATTCATCCGGCCTGGTTGTTTGATTGCTTCCTTTCAGTGTTGCATTATTGAAATCAATAACGATATTATTTCCTTCAATCAATATCACATATTTTTCTTTGCCAGTAGTAAAAGCGTAATTACTTTTTTTGAAACTTGCAGATTTAGTGATCTTCATACCGGCTGTAATAAGCCTGTTTTGTGCAACGGCATGAGTGCAAATAAAAAAGTAAAGCAAAAAAGAAACCGCAAATTTCATGTTGCATGAATTTGCGGTTAAGATAAATCAATTTTAAAGACTGGAATAATCAGTTAATCTTCTGCTTCCTGTTTCAGTTTTTTTACAGTAAAGATATCCTGGCCGGTAGCATCACCTTTTTCCTGGAGTTTACCAAAAGCAGCGGCTGTTGCATAATCCAGTATTTCCTGCGGTTCCTGCTGATGATAGAGGCCATAGATCAGCCCCGCCCATGAAACAGTCGCCACTGCCGCTTCTGTCCATTACTCCCTGGCAGGAGAATTCGGGAGAGTGGTATAGCTTTCCGTTCATGAATAAAGCCGTATAATAGTTGATGTGATTATTATCTCCGTCAAACCGAAATGTATTGGCGGCTACTTTGCATTTGGGAAACATCTGCATCAGTTCTTTTGATGTTACTTCTGCATGATCGAGATAAGACTGCTTGCTTTTCTTTTCATGAATGTGGTCATCAATTTTTGTACCCAGCGAGCTGTTTGCACTCCAGATATTGCCCATCAGAACATCGCAATGAGCAGCCAGCTTTGGCATAATGTCAACAGGATTTTTCCCATATTTCCATAGTCGTGCACGATAATTCAGATCCATAGAAATCATGATGTTTTTCTGTGAAGCTGCTTCCAGTGCTTCGAGACAAACATCAGCAACATTTTCATTCAATGCCGGGCTGATAGCTGTTAAGTTGAACCACTCTACATCTCTCAGCACTTTGTCCCAATCAACCATTCCTCTTTTTAATTCTGAAAAAGAGGAATGGTCACGGTCATACACCATCTTACCTTTCAGATCTGCACCACGTTCAAGATAATACACGCCAACTCTGTTGCCCGAAAACAAAATAGAAGATGTATAAATTCCTTTGTACTCTAAATAATCAATTACATGCCTGCTCATAAAATTATCGGGCAGTACTGTAAAATATTTTACCGGTACATTCCAGCCGGCAAGTGCAGTAGCAACATTGGCTTCTGCGCCACCTATGTATAACTGCATCGGATTCTTATCTACCATATCTTCATTGGATGCAGGTGAAATGCGGAACAATAATTCGCCAAAGCAGAGTACTTTTTTCTTATGCATGTATATATAATTCGTTGATGAAACCGTTGTTCAAATATCGTTATTATTCACACCTGTTCCATCATCATTTTATTTCAATTTAAAACGAAGTCCTCCATAAAACTGTCTGCCTGCAATTGGTCCCCAAACCAGTGATGCATCAAAGTGTGATCCAAACGGATCTTCTGCGGCAATGATGGCATCTTTCTGAAAGAAGTTCGTGAGGTTTTCACCACCCAGGTAAAATTCAACCGGATGTTTTTTCCCAACTGCTTTGCTTACCTGTGCATTCATCAATACATAATCAGGCGATGTCGTACTGCGTTGATAGGGCGGCGGGTTGGCAGCTGTTGATGGAATTCTTTTTTGACTGTTATAGTTAACAGTATAATCAAACTTCCATCCTTTTACTTCATATCCAAGATTGACAAATGCCCTGTTCTTTGCAGTAAAAGGTTTTTGCAGAAGTGTATTACCATAAGTTGTTTTCACATCGAATAAACGGTAAGCTATACGTACTTCAAGGTTGCGGATTGGTTGTGTATTCAATTCAGCCTGGAAACTGTTTGAATAAGATTTACCGGTTAGGTTGTAGAATTTTATTTGTCCCGCAGTTTCAAGATCAGCAACTAACTGCTGCTGAAAATCATTCCTGAAAAAATCCAGAGCTAAAGAAGCAGTTCTGCCAAACAGTTTAAACTGCTGATCAACGCTGATGCCTTTGTTCCATGCCACTTCCGGATTCAATCCATAGGCTTTACCTGCAGTTGAAGGAATAATCTGCAACTGCCGTGAACTCACCAACACACCTGTGTTCTCAGCAAAAATATTTGCAGTGCGTTGACCACGTCCTGCACTGATCCTGATCGTTGTTCCTTTTACGGGTTCATAACGCAGATGCAAACGTGGAGTTACAAACCAACCGTATAAGCTGTTATCGTCTGCACGTAAACCTGCAACAATACTCAGCTTGGTAAGATAGTCGTAGGTATATTCAAAAAATGCACCCGGCACTGCTTCAGTACGTTTGTAATTGGCAGTATTGAAATCTTCATTGTATTTATCAAACATAAAACTCAAACCTGTTCTGAATTTGTGAGCGGTAGTTCCAATAATAGATTGATAAATTAAATTGCTGTAAAAGTTTTGCTGCTGTGCATTATACTTTGTTAAGCCAAAATAGGAATCCTGTTTGTGATTAAATGCTGCTAACTGTAAACCGATACTTTTATATTTTTTTTCAGGAAATACATAACCTGTTTTTGCAAATGCTTCATACCGGCTGGTATTAATGCCCAGGCCATAATGATTGGTGGTAAATTTATCTTTGCCCGGATCAAATGCAGTTTCACCTCCGGTTCTTTTATCAATCAAAGCCTTTACTCCAAACTGGATGATCCATGCTTTGCCATCTTCATATTTCCAGCGGTTAACACCACTCCATAATGCACCGGTTGGCATATCACGGAAACCATCTTCGTTGAAATCAACTTCTTTATTGTATAAAAAATCATTGTGCAGTAACAGGGTAGTGCTCCATTTCTTTCCAAGCTTTTGTGAAAGATTCAGGTTCAGATCTGTTTTACCCATATTGTTTTCATACAGGTTAAAGTAGAGCTTCTCTGCTTTTTCCGGTTTTTTAATTCAATATTAATCTGCCCGGCAATGCTTTCAAATCCATTGGCAACAGAACCGATTCCTTTGGTGAGCTGAATACTTTCAATCCATGGTCCGGCAATAAAATTTAAACCCAGTGGTGTTGCTATCCCTCTCGGGCCGGGTAAATTTTCAATAGTTAATTGTGTATAGTTACCGCTTAATCCAAGCAGTTGAATTTGTTTCGATCCTGTTACTGCATCGTTATACGAAACATCAACAGAAGGATTTGTTTCAAAACTTTCACTGAGATTGCAACAGGCAGCTTTGAATAATTCTTTTTCGGTCATGATCTGTGTACGCACAGGGCTCAATGCTGCGATGTACATCGAACGCTGTTTAGCAGTAACAACCACTTCACCAAGTTGTTTTCCTTTCGCCAGTACTATTACCAGTTCTTTCATATCAGTGATGGAAACAGTATCAGCTTTATAACCTGTATAACTGATGATTAACCTGCTGCTGCCATCGTGTTTAATTGAAAAAACTCCTGAACTGTCGGTTACTCCGCCAATTGCCGATTGAAGCCACTGCACCGTTGCTCCGGGTAAAGGACTTAAATCTCCTTTTGAATTTTCTTCGAGCACAACGCCTCTTATAATATGTACTTCAATTGCAGCGGGCTGATTTATGTGAGAACTGTCTGCATACTGTATTGCTGCTGAATCTTTTTTCTCCTGGTGAATTACCTCCTGCATTTCACGGTAATGGCAACATGCGGGCAAAGCTTTGTAAGTATTATCATTTGCTTTTTTATTTTCTATATCATGACCAACAGATACAATTCTGTTTTTAATTTTTTCGGGAGATGTGAGTGCCGGGTTATATTCCAGTGTATAAAGTTTACTGTTAACATCCCATGTGCCGTTAATAACACCTTTTCCCTTTGCCGCATTTTCAATGCGATCTTTGCACATTTCACAGGCACCTGATACTTTAAATATTATCGTAGTGTCTTTAGTGCTGTTTACTTGTTGAGCAATGAGTGGTTGCTGTAAAAAGAACAGAAACATCATTGCAAGCGCTGAATAAATAAATGATTTCATAAAAAATGGTTTGATTGATACAATTGAATATTCATCTGTCAACAGGAACTCCTGTTAACAAAAAAATCAATCTGTCAATCAAATGCGGAATACACTGTATAAAACGGTAAGATCAGGGCAGGGAAGAATTGGTGGGGAACTGTTGCTGCAGAAAAGCCTGCTGCCGCTAAAGAGAACCGGAGCTTTAATGTAAACGGGAGCAAGAACCATTTCCGGTTGCAGTTGCTTAAACGAAAACTGTAATGCGCTGTTGGTATAGGTGTCTTTTATTTTAAGACTGAATTCTTTGCTGTCGCAACAGCCTTTTTTTGGGGATCGTCACCTGCAGGGCAACTCATTTTTCCATCAGCAGAAAAATCTACTTTATCAATTTTGCCGCAGCAATAATGCACATACACAGACATCCCCGAAGAGGATAATCCATACAGTAACACTAATATCGATACCAGCAGCTTTTTCATGTTCAGCACAAAAGTAAAACATTGAGCTGTTATCGGAAATGTAAAAAACCGGCAGATAGCTGATTCTGGTCAGCTTTAGGGGGAACAAAAAATCCCGGGCCAGTTAAATGGCTCCGGGATTTTTAATATACAGTTGAGTTTAGTCCTTTTTCTTTTCTTTTAAATCCATCACGCATTTGGAACAGCTGCCGGGCTTATCACTGGTAACATCAGCATGCATGGGGCATATATAAGTTTTTACTTCTTTTTTCTTCAGGTCCATTCCACATTTAGAACATTTGCCGGGTTGATCACTTACAACATCAGCATGCATGGGGCAGGAATAGGCTTTCATTTCTTTCTTCTTTAAATCCATTCCGCATTTGGAACATTTGTCCGGCTTGTCACTTGTAACATCAGCATGCATGGGACAGCTGTATTTTGACTGTTCCATCTTCATTTTCATTTTTTCTTTATGCTTTGAAGTGTCCTGCGCAAAGGCAGTAAAAGAAAAAACGGTAAAAACTGTCATGAGGAGCAATGCTGACTTTTTCATTGTATACTTTTTTAGTTAATGATGTGCAGAGGAGAATTGTAAGTTTACTGCAGTTAAAAGTAATTCTAAATATTGATTTTGAATCTTTGTATGGGTCTGATAGTAATCATCCTTTTTTGCTTCTGCTTATTATAAGAGGTTATGCAGCTTAATATATTGCAGCAGCATGATTGTTTTGCCATCCTTAATTTCACCTGTGCTGATCATTTCCATTGCTTTCGCAACAGGCAGTTCCAGCACTTCAATATTTTCCTGTTCATGTTCAATACCGCCACCTTCATGAACCTTCATTGAATGATGATATTCAGCAACAAAGAAATAAAGGATTTCTGTTACAGATCCCGGCGACATATAGGCTTCAAATACTTTACGTACATCAGTGATTTTGTAACCGGTTTCTTCTTCGGTTTCCCTGCGGATGCAATCTTCCGGGTTATCTTTGTCTAACAAACCAGCACATGCTTCAATCAGCATTCCCGATTCATTCCCATTAATGAAAGTAGGTAACCTGAACTGCCGTGTGAGAATAACAGTTTGCTGTTCTTTATTATATAGCAAAATGGTTGCTCCATTTCCACGATCGTATGCTTCCCTGTTCTGTACCTGGGTGCTGCCATCTTTTTTTGTATACTCATAAGTGATTTTTTTCAGCACATACCAGTTGTCGGAAAGGATTTCGGTTTTAAGAATGTTTATACGATCAGTCATGGAATGTATTTTTTTGATGTTAAGGTTTGAAGATTGGTTGATTAGTTTTTTATCAGCTTTACTGCATCAATAAATTCATAAAGTGTATCGGTTATTTTGTCAATTAAACCCGGATCCAGATGTTCATAAATATCCACTCTTTTACCGGCATTTGCTTCAGCAAGTGCATTCAGTAATTCAGGCACTGTAATTTCTTTAAGTCGGGCGATGATATAAGCTTGTTCCATTTAATAAATGTAATGAAACAAATGCTATTGTTCTCACTGTAGAAAAGTTAACCAAATACCCCTGCTTCAAATTGTATTCACTGAAGAGGCGGAATCTTTTTATTTCACATCTAACAAAGCCTTCATTTCAACAGCATCAATAGCTTTTGAAAATTCGAAGTAACGCAGGATGTCCATATAGTGTTCACCTGCGAGGTATTGTTTTGGATTGAAGTTGTTAATTAAGAGATCGTCGTTTATTTTAATAGTAAGAAGCTGCAGGGCGGTGCGGGGTATTTTTTTATCAAAGTAATTGGGGTTGAAACGCATGTAAGGCCTGTTGTTGGGGCTCACTGTAATTAAGGAAGCCGGGTTTTCTCCGTTGTAGGCAGGTAGTTTTAAATTAGCTTCCGAAAAGCTTTCTTTTTCCTGCTTCAGCATATCCAGGAAATATGAATTTCCATCTTCAACTGATTTTAATGTCCAGTAACGGATCTGCAGATCAAAATATTCACCGGCAGTTACGGGTATCCAGTAAGGCCGGTCTTTTCGGGCAACCACTATCACGCCATTCGTATAAAGAACTACTCCTTCAGCGAGTGTTTGAAATGGTTCCGGCGCCTGAAATACTTCATTCATTTTGCCAAAAGCTTCATCAATGGGTTTGGGAGCTCCTAAAGTTTCATAGGAATGATATCCACTACTGCTCATAGTTCTGTCCATACAATTGAGCCATACATCACAATGTTGCACTTCTATACAATCTTTGGTGAGCTTTCCCGTAGCTATTTCCTGGTGCAGGATGCAAAAGCGGATAACGATTTCAGACTGTGGAATTCTCCCGGCGATGTTAGCCGGGTTATATTTGTAGCGATACATATTGGCAAAAATACCGGCGGTTACCGTAGGCTCATAACCAACGGGATTGGTAGTTACAGGATTTTTTTTCAGGGTTTCCACCACCTGGTTTATTTTCTTTTTGAATGTTGCTAATTCAGTAGCAGACAGTACATAATTGGCATCGCTTCTGTAACCTCCTCTTGCTTCGTTCAGATAGGTGTAATTCCATTTGCCCGGTGCATCAGGCGCCGGTTTAAATTTCTTTTGGGCAGATGCAGAAGTGCAATAAAACAGGAGGAGGAATAAAAACAGCCAATAAGTTTTATTGTATGCCAGTATTTTTTTATCAGGTGCCGGCAGTTTAAGAAACCGTTTCATCTTGTTTTATTTTGCAGGTAAAGTGGTGAAGCTTTTTTCTCCACTGTAAATGACGGTGCCGTCTGTTTTTTGATATAGACCCTGACAAAATATTTTGTCTTTTGTGTCAATCCCTTAAGGGAAGCTTTGTAAATTTTTTTTGCACCTGAAGTGGATTGCTGCATACCCGTGGCTTTGTATTTTGAATTGATATTCGGGCTGCCATTTTCATTAGCACAAACACCGTGTGAGGCTATGTCAGTTCCACTGATGACATACTCACAGCTGGCACTGTTGGCAGTGATGTATTGAATCTGCATCAATGCAAGATCTGTTTGAGTGTTTAAACTGCTGCTTTCTGTTTTATTGAAAGTTAGTGCTGCGGTTAAAAGAAATATACCGGAAACAGCAATCAGGAGTTGCAGTGGTTTCATGATCTTTTTGTTTACTGTTTTATAAATTCCACCCTTCGGTTGAGTGCCTTGTTGGATGGGGTATCATTTGGTGCCACGGGTTGTACTTCACCTTTACCGTCTGTTTCAATGCGGGCTGCATCAATACCAAAAATCTTCACCAGTTCATTTTTCACAGAAGCGGCCCTGCGTTTTGAAAGATCAAGGTTGGCTGCGTCTGCTCCGTCGGCATCAGTATGCCCAATGATTTTAATTTTAACATCCGGATTTTCAGTAAGCACATCCGCAATATTTTTGAGTGTGCCATATGATTCAGGTTTTACCACATCCTTATTCACATCAAAATAAATTCCGTAGCTCACAAGTTTTCCTTCAGTAATGAGTTTGCTGCGCATATCAGGTGATGCATCGGTAATTCTGAAGTTGGAAATATATGATCCACAAGAAGCTCCTCTTGATAGCCGGAAGCAAAGGCGGTTAAACTTGGTTCCATCATAAATATTCGTTGGCATGTCAAGCACTTTTGCTGCTTTGTGATAAATCCGGACTCTCCGGTTCTGTACCCAGATAATGACATGATTCACTTTTTCCTGTTCAACTGGATTTAATACAGACGACCCTCTGAGTTGTTCAACTGCCCCTGCTTTGTATCCCATCGTGTTCCAGTTTGCTTTTTCGATGGATATAAACAGACCGCCGTTCCCGGGATGAGGACTGTTATCCATTTCCTTAGGTGTACTTTCTCCATACAGTATGAGACCTGCGGCAATACGGCCTCCGGTTTTTTTAGGAACAATATCAAATTCAATGATAAAGTTTTTGGGGAACTCAATGCTTTTTAAATAGAAATAATTTCCATCTGTACTGTTCAGGTTAAACCATTTTCCCGGGGCAATATTCAATGTGTTTATTTCACCGGCAGCATTTGCAGTCCATAGGGCAGGAAAATCACCCACTGCATCCTGGCTGAAATCATCGAAATAGATTACTTTTTCTCCGGGTACAAAATCAAATTTTGAATATGCCTGCAGCGAAGCCTGCTCACCCTGTGAAGGATTGACTATTGTGTCTTTTTTTACAGTTGCCTTAGGATCTTTCTTATTGTCGAAAACACTGTCAACCACCTGGTCGGCTTTTTTATTAATGATCTGGTTGGTTTTATTAATGGCTTTTCTTTCAAGCACTTTTTTAGGGTTGAGTATCTGGGCTGATGTTTGGGTGCTGCTTATTGCAATGAATAAAAGAGAAACGGCTATAAATCTAATTTTCATACACTAAGAATTAAGTGAAGGAGTAATTGAAATATCTTTTAACGCTGTGTAATTATTTATGGAAAGGGTGGTAAGTTTTATTCCATTTAAATATAAACTATGGTATCAGCAATAAACAATGATGCTGAATCGAACTGCTGATGATTTGTATCAGGATTAACCATCGCTTTATCTACTTTTGTTAAAACCTTTTCCATGCTGCCAAGATTAATTATCATGATACTCCTGGTACAGGGTATTGCTTTTCATCTCACTGCTAAAAACAATTCTGTTCGGCAAAAACCTTTACGGATTGGAGTAATTGGGTTGGTACATACCCATGTACACTGGATACTTGGCCGGGAAAACAGGGGAGATGTAGAAATTGTGGGGATTGCTGAACCCAACCGGAAATTAGCTGAAGCGTATTCAAAACAGCATGGGTACAGCATGGGGTTGGTGTTCAGTTCAATGGAAGAGATGATTGAAAAAACAAAGCCAGATGCTGTACTTGCTTTTAATACCATTTATGATCATTTAAAAGTGGTGGAGTATTGTGCTCCACGTGGTATTCATGTAATGGTGGAAAAGCCACTGGCTGTAAACATGAATCATGCAGAAAAAATGCTTTCACTTGCTACGAAGTACAAGATTCATTTACTCACCAATTATGAAACAAGCTGGTATGGAAGTAATGCCCGGGCATATGAGATCGTGCATGAAAAACAGCAGATCGGCGATATTGTGAAGATTGTTTTTCATACCGGTCATCCCGGGCCAATTGAAATTGGCTGCAATCCTGAATTTCTTGAATGGCTGACTGACCCTGTTTTAAATGGAGGAGGAGCATTAACTGATTTTGGATGTTATGGAGCCAACATCAGCACCTAGATGATGAAAGGCGAAACCCCTGAAACAGTAACAGCCATTACACAGCAGATGAAACCTGGTCTTTATCCAAAAGTGGAAGATGAAGCAACTATCCTATTAACGTATAAAAAAGCACAGGTTATTATACAGGCATCATGGAACTGGCCCTACAGCCGTAAAGACATGGAAGTATATGGAAAAACCGGTTTTGTGTTTTGTAAAGATGGTACGAACATGCTTTGGAAAGAAAATGAAAAGAAAGAAACGCAAACTTTAGTAGCAGGTAAATTACCAGAAGACAGGAATGATCCTTTTGTATATTTTGCCAATGTGATTAATGGAAAAATAAAGGTTGACAATTATGATCTTTCATCGCCAATGAACAATGAAATTGTGATGAAGATACTGGAGGCTGCAAAGCTTTCTGCAAAAACAGGTAAAACAGTTGTGTGGAACCGGTATTTTAGATAATAATGAACCATGAAAAAAATAATTAGCGTTATTCTGTTGCTTACTGCTGTAAAAATTTTACCTGCACAACAAATGAAACCTGCAACATCAGGTAACCCAATTGTAAAAGGCTGGTATGCCGATCCTGAAGCGGCAGTGTTTGGGAAACAATACTGGATCTATCCAACGTATTCTGCTGCGTATGAAGAACAGGTTTTCTTTGATGCATTTTCTTCAACTGATCTTGTTCATTGGAAAAAACACAGCCGCATTGTTGATACGTCTTCCATCAAATGGGCAAAGCGTGCAGTATGGGCACCGGCAATCATCAAAAAGGATAGAAAGTATTTTTTGTTTTTTGCTGCCAATGATATTCAAAACAACAATGAGTATGGTGGAATTGGTGTAGCAGTTTCAGATAAACCTGAAGGCCCATTCCGTGATTACCTGGGCAAACCATTGATTGATAAATTTCACAATGGAGCACAGCCAATTGATCAGTTTGTATTTAAAGATAAAGACGGGAAATATTATATCATCTATGGGGGATGGAAGCATTGCAATATTGCAAGACTGAAAGATGATTTCACCGGTTTTATTCCGTTTGAAGATGGAACAGTGTTTAAAGAAATTACTCCTGATAATTATGTGGAAGGCCCCATCATGTTTATCCGTAAAAATAAGTATTATTTTATGTGGAGTGAAGGAGGCTGGGGTGGGCCCAATTATTCAGTTGCCTATGCAATTGCTGATTCACCTTTCGGGCCTTTTCAGCGCATTGATAAAATTCTGCAGCAGGATTCTGCAGTTGCAACAGGAGCCGGGCATCATTCCGTAATACATAATCCGAAAGATAACAGCTGGTATATTGTTTATCACAGAAGACCATTGGGAGAAACACACCACAATCACAGGGCAACCTGTATTGACAGAATGTATTTTGATGAAAAAGGATTCATCAAACCGGTTAAGATCAGTTTTGAAGGAGTGGGCAGAAATACATTAAAATAGAAAATGGTTTCCGGGAGGAAACCATTTTTATCATATTCAATTTAAACCCGGGAACAATCTGACAAGTGTTCCATTATTTTAAGAAGGCTATCCTCAATTCTTCTGTTTGTTCGTCGTTAATAGGCACCATTTGTCCCAATGAAGATGCCATCACAATTGATTTGGCGCTGAATTCTGCCACTTCTAAATAATCAAAAGTCTGCAACAGTTTATCACCTACAACTACCACACATTCATTTTGAATTAAGACCGCAGGCTTTTCTCTTGAAATACATTTTGCAACTTCATTCGATCCATTATCCTGTGCACCGAATTTTAACTGCGGCATGTCTTTCAAAAGATCCAGCTTTCAGGAATGGTTCTTACATTAATTTCAACACCTGTAACAGCAAAAGCTATGAGATACGGTGACTGAGCAAGGATGATTGCATTTACTTCAGGGTGAAGTGCATAAATCTGCTGGTGCAGAAAAGCTGTAAGGCTTGGATGTTTTCCCGGTTCCCGTTTGCCATCTTTTATCTGAACAATATCTTCTGCTTTTAAATCCCATCTTGGAACACCGTTTGGAGTAATTAAAAAATCATTTCCCTGCCACCTTGCAGAAACTGTTCCGTATGAACTTTTCATTAATCCATGCTGACAGGCCCTATTAACAATCTGGCAAATTTCCAGTCTCTTTTCTCTTTCCAGGCTTGGGTAAAAAACTTCTTTCATCTCCGGAAATTCAAGACGCATATGTGTGTTGTGTTCAGCAATCATAGCTTCTGTTAAAAAGCGTGGCTTGCCGATCTGGCTTCCATAGATCTGTGTTCTTGCACAAAATTCCAGTGTTTCAAAACGCTGGAAGGCATCTGATAAATCGGATCCGCCAACAACAGTTCCATGATTTTCCATAATAACAGCAGAAAATCCTTTGGCAAATTCGGCAGCTATCTTTTCACCCAACTGTTCACTGCCCGGCAAAGCATACGGAGCATAACCAATTTCACCGCAAACTTTTTTTGCCTGGTAAATGATATTGGTATTGGGTATATCCCGTACAATACTGAAGGATACCAATGCAGGCGGGTGAGCATGAACTACTGCTTTAATATCGGGGCGGATATTATAAGTGGACCGGTGAAACGGAAACTCAGAAGAAGGCTTATGTTTCCCAATAATTGTACCATCAGCTTTTACACAAATAATATCATCTGGTTTTAATGAACCCTTATCAATACCGGAAGGTGTGATCCAGATATTTTTATCATCATCAATTACAGAAATGTTACCACCGCTGGTGGTTGTTAAACCCATGCCGTATATCCTTGCAATTACTAATGTAATCTGGTCTCTTGGGTGCATCAATTTCGTGTCGAGAATAGTAGTCATATTTTTTTGTTTATTTAATCAGGAAACAGTTCAATGATTTTGTATTTAAAGGATGAAGCTGTTTCAGTAACTCAACTGTAAAATTGATGTTTTATTTGATACGTTGAGATGAGTGTTGTCAATTTATGGAATGAGTGAAATCATGCAGATTGTAACAGATGATTCTTTTACAGCTCAAATTCCCAAACTGTCCTGTACATACCTGCCTTTTCAATGTAAGTTAAAAAAGAATTATAAAAATTATCTCCACCCAGAGTAGCGCTGTCGCCAATTACAAACAATTGTTCTTTTGCACGGGTGATGGCAACATTCATTCTTCTGTAATCATTTAAAAAACCAATGATCCCTTCATCATTGCTGCGTACAAGTGATACGATAATGGTTTCTTTTTCCTGTCCCTGGAAACTGTCAATGGTGCTGATGCGGAGTTGTTTTGGGAATAATTCTTTGGCGGCTGTTACCTGTCCGGCATAGGGAGAAATGACTGCAGTGGTTGACAGATCAAGCGATTCTGTTTCAATTAATTTCTGAATAATCTGCAATTCGCCTTTGTTTTGCAAACTGCTTCCATCAGGTCCGTGCACTTCATTAAAACCTGAGCCAGCTGTATCAATAAATGTTAGATGAACTCCTTTGTTTTTTAAATGAGCAGCTGTTAATAACAGACTATTGTAAAAATAATTGCTGCTGAACCCTGCAATTACCTCCCGCATCCTGTACTGTATGTTCAGCAGAAAAACAGCTTTTACTTTTTCAATAGCTGTTTCTAAAATTGATCGGTTAAAACCAAGCCTTGCTGCTTCATTACTTAATACAGTAGGAGGGAGTTGCCAGTGATCACCTGCCAAAACAATTTTATTTGCCATTGGAAAAATACACCAGGCTAATGGTTCAATAAATTGCCCGGCTTCGTCAATTACAATGGTTTGAAAGAGGAGATGATTCAGTCTTGCATCATACAATCCAATTGGGGTACCTGCAATTACATCAGCTTCTTCAAATAATTTTTCTTCATTGTAAGCCTGCAGTTTTTTTATTTCTGTTCGGATGTTTTTTACTTCTTTAAACAGAAGATTCCGTTGTTCCCGTTCAGCCTTGCCATAACTGCGTTTATATTTCAACGCCATCTTACGGAATTCTTCTGCTCTTATTTTTAATTGCTTAATTTCTTTCTGCTGTTTACTGTTTGATAGCTTTCCTTCAGGTGTATGAGGAAAAATAGTTTCATCAACTTTACTTGTATTACCAACCCTTAATAATTTCACTCCCTTTTCAATGAGCCCTTTAGAAATATTATCAACGGCAGTATTACTTGGTGCTGATACCAACACTTTCTCACTGTTTTTAATTAATTGAAGAATGGCTTCAATTAAAGTGGTTGTTTTTCCTGTGCCGGGCGGGCCATGTACAATAGTGATCTGTTCATTTTGAGTAATTGCAGTAACTGCCTGCTGTTGACTTTCATTCAGCTTTTGATTTATGAAAGTGAGTTGTGCATTTTTAATTACAGGTGATACAGAAGTTTTTGATGCATCTTCATGCAACTGCTCAAACAGTTTATACAGTGCCTGATTCTTGTCCAGTTCATTCAACACTTTTTTCATGATGCTGCTGGTTCTTGTATCAGGTGCCAGTTTAATTCCAACACCATTATCTTCAATCCAGTCAGGAAAATCGGGAGCAAACAAACGGAACTCACCATTCTTGCCATCTAAACTGATCAATATTCCTTTCACCGGGTCTTCACCAGAAATAAAACATTCAATGGCTGCACCATCTTTAAACATATTTGCTTCGGGTGGAAAGCTGAGTTTAAAACTGATTTCCGGATAGTCGGCGTAGCCAAAGTTTTTCCTCGTAACAATGATGGGGTGCAGGGCAAGTCCTTCGGCTTTCAGTTGCTTTAACGTGTGTTGCTGATCTAAGCTGTAACGCTGTGCCTGTTCTTTTTCCTCCAGGCTGATGCATTGTAATAATGTCTGGATGTGCAGATGCATGCGGTGAAAATAGCAAAAGAGCCTCAATCGGGTAAGAATACTTTGTTTTTTCCTTACCTCTTTTCTATCTTTCCATTGTTAAAATAATTCTATGAAAAGTTTACAGTTGGTTTCTTCTTTGTTTCTTGTTTTTCTTCTGAGTATCAGTTTCAAATCCAATGCACAGGATGCTCCACCCGATACCGTTAGGGTTGGAATTTATATTACCAGTATTCATGATATCGATTTCAAACAAAAGGAATATACAATTACATTCTGGTTGTGGCTTAAGTACAAAAACAGGGATTTTGACTTCGTGAACAATCTTGAAGTACCCCAGGCAAAAAGTGTTGACAAATCCTTTTCTACAATTGACAGCTCAGGTGAACGTGTGTCGATGCAAATGAAACTTCAATGTGTAATGAAAGATTCATGGAGGATTGAGAATTTTCCTTTTGACAGGCAAACACTCAGGCTATCGATTGAAAATTCTCAATTCGATTCAAGTTCACTGATTTTTATTCCAGATACAGTTGGTCAGCATTTTGATAAACGGTTCACATTAAGAGGGTGGACGATTGACAGTTGTATTATATCAAGCAACATTAAAACATATGAAACAGGGTTTGGTGATGAAAGCCTAAAAAACCACAGGCTAAGTACAGTGCTTACCGTACAAGACTGGTGATTACAAGAGATGCCGGTGGTTTATTCTGGAAAATGTTTTTAGGTATGTACATTGCTTTTCTTATTGCCTTTATCTGTTTCTATATTCATGCAGACAGTATGGATTCCCGTTTTGGATTAAGTGTTGGTTCATTGTTTGCAGTAATTGGTAATAAATATATTATTGATTCTTCTCTGCCTGAATCGTCTTCTTTTACATTGGTTGATACTCTGCATGGTATTACACTGTTTTTTATTATGGCAATTATAGCAGCAAATGCCTATTCGCTGAAACTGATAAAAAAGAACAAGGTTGAAAAGGCCGTAAGATTTGATAACCGGATAGCTATACTTGTTTTGTTTGTATATATTCTTTTAAATACTTTCTTTATCTGGCAGGCAGGTAAAGGCTGATGATACAATACCCGGGTGTTATGTAAGTTTAACTGATGTTTTTGTTTAGCGGCAGATCAAGTTTCACAAAACATCAATATTTTAGTTGTTCAAAATTTTTACATGAAAGTTATATACGTACTGATAGCAGGAGTTGCAGGTTTGTTTATGTTTCAATCAATTGCTGTTAAGCAGGACAGGCACTTGATTGAAACAACTAAAAATCAGATCTTCACAGGTGCCGATCAAACCGATAAATATATTTCTTACCTGAAAGATAAGCGTGTTGCTGTGCTGGCTAATCCAACCACTATCATCGGGCAAAAACATTTGGTTGACAGTTTGCTTACCAGAGGTATCAATATTGTGAAAGTATTCGGGCCTGAACATGGTTTCCGTGGAAATGCAAGTGCAGGTGTGAAAGTAAAAGATGAAAAAGATCCCGTAACAGGAGTAAAAGTGATTTCATTATATGGCCCGAAACGCAAACCTTCCAAAGAGGATATGGCCGATGTTGATATTATGATCTTCGATATTCAGGATGTTGGTTGCAGGTTTTATACCTACATCAATGTGCTGAGTCATATCATGGAAGCCTGTGCAGAAAATAATAAGGAACTTCTGATTCTTGACAGACCCAATCCCAATGGATATTTAGTTGACGGCCCTGTGCTGGATATGAAACTGAAATCGGGCATTGGTATGTTTCCAATTCCTGTTGCCCATGGAATGACCATTGCGGAATTTGCTCAAATGATCAACGGAGAGGGATGGTTGCCCGGAAAAATGAAATGCAAACTGAAAATTATCACAGTTGCCAATTACAATCATGATCTGGCTTATACTTTGCCGGTAAAACCTTCTCCCAATTTAAATACGCAGCAAAGTATTATGCTGTATCCTTCAACCTGTTTGTTTGAAGGAACTGCCTTGAATCATGGACGTGGTACTTACTTTCCTTTTACTGTATTCGGCAGCCCATTTTTAAAAGGTAAATTCAGTTTTTCTTATACACCGGTAAGTATTCCCGGTATGAGTGAAACGCCTTTGCATATGAATACAGTTTGTTATGGACTTGACCTCAGGGCTTATGATATCAACAAGCTCCGTAAAGCAAAGCGGATCAATATTCAATGGATGAAAGATCTGTACGCAGCTTTTCCCGCCAAAGAAAAGTTTTTTGACAGGAGCCAGAGTAAGGAGATGGGTGATATTGATAAATTGTCCGGCAGTTCTGATTTCAGGAAGCAAATCATTGCAGGCAAATCAATCAAAGAAATTCAGGATTCCTGGGAACCCGGGTTATCAAAGTATAAAGCCATGCGGAAGAAATACCTGCTGTATCCCTGATTGTATTGCTTTGTGAAACGGTCTGGAAAAACAAAAGAAACATTTAGTAGGGATCTGGATTTTACTGAAAAATAATACAGTCAGGCAGGTTTTGTTGAAGCTGGCTGTTTTCTGAATTAATTAACAGCAATCCGGCAACTCCCGGAATTCCTCAAAAAACACAAAAAATGCCTCTCAGCGGCTTAATCTGGCCGGTTCAACAACTCTTTGTACCGACTCAGTAAATTTGTATATTACAGATAGATAGTTTTGCTTATGTTAGTTTCCGGGAAATTCAGTTGTGTGTGTACAGAAAGCTACAAGTTAATATGAGATTTAATCAACCCTTACAAAATAGAGGATTTTTATTAAGCACCCTTGCTATTTTACTGTCATGTTTTCACACGAATGCACAGGTTTGTCCACCAAACATTGACTTTGAAAAAGGTGATTTTTCAAACTGGACAACCTATACAGGAAATGTATCTGCAGCTACCGGACAAAATCAAATCTTTCTAAGTCCTTCCGGAGGTCCTGTTTTCGATCAGCATGAAATGTTTTCCCGTGCAAACCATACAGGCGTTACAGATTATTATGGCGGGTTTCCTGTATTGTGTCCCAATGGCAGCGGTCATTCAGTTAAGCTTGGTAATAACCAGGGGGGTGCACAGGCCGATGGGTTATCTTATGAGTTTACGATTCCTGCTAACATGAATACCTATTCATTAACCTATCACTATGCGGTTGTATTTCAGGATCCCAGGCATCAGATATATGAACAGCCCAGGCTTGAAATTGAAGTAATGAATACAACCGACAACCAGTTGATCGATTGTTCTTCTTTTACATTTATTCCATTCGGCTCACCATTGCCCGGTTTTTTTATATCACCACAGGGTATTGATACAACTGCTGTATGGTGTAAGGATTGGACTGCTGTTACCATTAATTTAAATGGGAAAGCCGGAAAAACGATCCGTCTTTTTTTTAAGACAGCTGATTGCACATTCAGACGGCATTTTGGGTATGCGTACATTGACGTTAATTCTGAATGCACCGGTGAATTTACAGGTGCAACTTTTTGCCCAAGAGATACAGCTGTAAGTGTTGTGGCGCCTTTCGGTTTTCAATCATATACATGGTTTAACAATGGATTTACACAGGTATTGGGTAGCCAGCAAACGCTCAGGTTGCAGCCGGCACCAGCAGCTGGTTCATTACTGGCAGTTGAAGTAACTCCTTATAATGGATATGGATGTAAAGACACGTTATATGCCCGACTTGTAGATACATTAACAGTGAGGGCACAGGCAGGGCCTGATCTTGTTTACTGTGCGCCTGAGCCTGTATTAATTGGTGAGAATTCCAAGCCGGGTATCCGTTATCAATGGACACCTGCTGCCCGGTTTATCAGATCCAAATATTTCAAATCCATTTGCAAGCCCGTCTGTTACTACAAAATATTATGTAACAGCAACCAGCGGAGGAGGAGGCTGCAGTCATACTGATTCAATTATAGTCACAACTTCTATACCCGACACCACCATGCGGTTTTTCGGGAAGACTGACTTTTGCAGTCAATCATCAGACAGTGCAGTATTGGTATTATCCAATACAAATAAAATTCAATGGTATAGAAATGGAACAGCTTTATCCGGTTTTCAACCTTTCCGGTTCAGAGTAACAGAGTCTGGTACTTATTATGCAGTAGTAACAAACCTGAACGGATGTAATTTGCCAACACGTTCTGTAGTAATTAATATTGAAAATCCGATTCCCGGCATAACTTATCCAATTCAATATACTTTCTTAGATACTCAGTTACCTCTTCAGGCGAGATCGATAGGGGTGTCGGTGTTATGGAGGCCGGCTGTATACCTGGATAAGCCGTTAACCTATAACCCAAATTTCAGTACAAGCAGTGAAACAATCCAGAGATATCTCATCGACTTCATTACAGTTGGCGGATGTTTTACAACAGATACACAGATTGTAAGATCCATTAAAGAAGTAAAAGTATTTGTGCCAACGGCATTTACTCCCTAACAGCGACCAGCTGAATGATCGTTTTTTTTCCCGTAACAATTGGCATTAAAGAAATGTATTCATTCAGTGTAGTAAACCGCTGGGGCCGTGAGGTTTATTCAATGGGTAAAAGCGATACCGACTGGGATGGTACCTATAAAAATATTCAGCAGGAACCCGGTGTATATGTTTGGTATATGAAAGGTGTGGGCATTGACAATAAAATTTATTTCAGAAAAGGTACGGTAACGCTCATACGGTAATTTGCCTGAGTTTAATACAAAGTATAACTTCTTTTCCTTTTCACTCATATATGGTTTTATTATGCTCTGTCTTTAAAAGGGTTGGTGAAAAACTAAAGGGAACTCATGAAATCTAAAGAGGTCCGCTTTAAAGCGGACCTCTTTCTTTGAAGACGATTTTGAAAATATTTTTATATAAAAATTATCAATTTTGAGATACGCTTATTCGTAAATAAGGTATGCTGAGTTAGCACGGAAGGCTGAATGACGTATTTTGAAATTCTTTGTTCCCAGTACATCACGTAATGCTTTTGTTTCGCCGGGCCATTCACGCACATTAATTTCATCAAAACCAATCACTGCACCTTTGGTTAAATAAGGAACAATTTGTTCCAGTGCTGTATAGGTTGGTTTGTAAATATCAAAATCAATATATACCATTGCAATGATGGTTTCCTGTCTGCTTTCAAGATAGGGTCCGAGTGTGAGATTTACATCGCCTTTTACCAGTTCAAACTTGCGGATGTTTGGTAAAGGAGCCAGTTGCTCATGTAAGTAATACATCTTCCAGGAAATTCTCATATTGATCAGGAACACTGTAATCGCCGGTTGACCATTTCTGTACACTGTTTACATCATGCTCTCCAACTTCTGGAAAGCCGCTGAATGTATCAAATGCAATGATCTTGCGGTTATGGTTAAAGGGCTCATATATGCCACGTAAAGAACTTAGGAGAGATAAGTTGGTGCCGTAACGGGTTCCGAATTCAATAATAGAGCCATGTAAGCCAACTATCTGTGTGTACATTTCATTAATAAACAGCATACGGGAGATCAGTCTGCGGTCAATAAACAGACCAACATTGTTCATTAATTCCTCTTTGGGAATGGGAGCCTTGAACATCAGTTCTGCTAAACGGTTCCTGGAGTTGAATTCATTCTCATTCAGGGATTTGATCTGGTCGGCTTCACTCGTGAAATTTTGCATTGAAAAGGGTGTTTGTTGTATTTTGGTTGATTGTTTGTTGAAGATAAATGCCTGTGGGAAACAACGTTATGCCCACAATATAAGAATTTCATGATTTTTTTGGCAGGAAATTTAAAGCCCTATCTCAGGGGAGTTATATTTCTTAGTTGCTTTTCCACAGTATCAAATAATAACTGGGAATCTGTATTTTAGCAGGTAACAGACAGGAAAAATTGATAATATGAAAGCTGCAACAATTAATGAAATTAAACAGGAGCTAAGTAACAGCCCGTCCTCGCAGTTAACTGAACTCTGCCTGCGGCTTGCCCGGTTTAAAAAGGAGAATAAAGAACTGCTGACCTATTTGCTTTTTGAGGCCCATGATACAGCTGACTATATTAAAAGTGTAAAAGAGGAGATGGATTCTCAGTTTGAAGGAATGAACAAAAGCAACGTTTATTTTGTGAAGAAAACTTTGCGGAAGATCATCCGTACTGCCGCTAAATATACCCGGTACAGTGGGCTTGCTACTGTGGAAATTGAACTGTTGATTTATTTCCTGGCAACAATGAAGGGATTGAATATTCCCATTGAGAAAAATCCCGTGCTTACGAATATCTACCAAAACCAACTCAAGAAAGTGAATAAAGCCATTGAAACCCTGCATGAAGATTTGCAGTATGATTATCTGAAAGAAGTAAGAAAATTGTAAGTAACACAGCAGAAACATTACATTCTCTTCAACCAGCCGGTAATGCTCATTCTGCTGCGGTTTGCTTTTGATACTTCATGTTCCATTTCATCGCTTTTAAAGAATACTGCTGTTTGTGCGTGGGGTTCTATTGTTTGAGTTGATTCATTTTGATATACCCGCAATTGTCCGCCATCTTCTTCCAGCCAGTTGTTGTTTAAATAATTGATCAGTGAAAACTTCCGGTTACTGTCGTTTTGAAACTGATCCCTGTGCCGTTTGTAAAAACTGCCTTCTTCATAAACGGCATAATGAAATTCATATCCATTGATGCCGGTATAGCAGGTACTGTTCAGCCGGTCAATAAAATCTTCAGCCAGTTGTAAAAACTCCTGTTCGTATTGATTGTTGTGACTTTTGTCCATCCAGTAAATTTTATCGCTCCGCATTTTCTGATGCTGATCTTTCATTGCTTCATTTCCGATTCCGGCAACGGTCATCATCTTATCGTTTTGCAATTGCAGAATATTTTGCTGCAGACCATCGGAAAGTGACTTTGACATAAAGCCGGGATCAATTCCAATCTTATTATCGAGGTAGCTGTCAATCAGTAAGTCAAACGGGTTGTTCATTTTTTCAGTTAATGAAACAAGGTAGTTCATTTAGCCAGCCTCAACTATTTACTTATTTTCCTGGTTTAATTTTCTTTTTCAGTTGATGATTGAATAACTGCTGGTTGAGGAATAATAGAATGGGTATAGATAAATAACATAAACCTGCAATCCCTTCTGCTCCTGACCATGCCAGGATAATTGCTGATATCCCAATCAAGGCATTCCATAATGCACCTCTTTTTTCTTTCCTGGTGAAAAGTATTTCATATTGATTTAACTCGAGTTTACTGGAGAAATGCAAAGCTCTTTTGTACAGGAGGAAAATAATCATCCAGATTAAAAAATAACCAATGCTGAATAAAATAATTAACTGAGCAAAATCTTCTGTGTGAAGCACAGCCAGTCCTTTTTCTGCAGCTTTTGGAAAGAGGTCAATACCTGTCCAGCTTGTAAGCAGAACAGAAAACAGGAACTTTAGAGGATAGATATAAAAAAGGATAATAGCGAGGTAGCAAAGGTTCAGAACAATCGTTGGCAAATCATTTAAACCATAGCGGCGGAAATACATATACTGCTGGTACCAGAAGAAATATAATTGCAACAGTTGCAAAAATGGAAGGGCGCCCTGTACAATTATTTTTAATTCTTCAAAAGTTTGCGGCACTTCCAGTGAAGCAACCAATAAGGAAACAGAGAAAGCAAATACAGCATCACTCAATGCTTCTATTCTTACTATTTCAATACTTCTGTGACGGAAAGGTTCACGGTTGAGCGGGTCAAATATTTTTTTCCGGAGCATAACGGTTCAATAAGCACCGGAAAAGTAAAATCAAAAGTAGTACTGTAAAATGATGATGGTCAGTTTTACTCTTTTGTATTTAGATTCTGTTCAGCCCAAGACCGGGTTGATTGCTGCAGTACATATATCCGTCTCTCAAAATAAATCCATCTTTCACCCAGTCTCTGCTGAGGTCAAAGCTTCCATCGAGATCAAGATATTTTGTATTACTCCAACTGTAAGCCACATGAAGTGCAGCAGTGATACTTGCCATACTTTCATCATTACAACCCCAGAATAAATCAATATTTGCATTGGCAGCAATTGCAGCAATTTTCCTGGCGCTTTTTATACCGCCGCTTTTCATTAGTTTAATATTGAAAATACCAAAGGGCTGAGGAGAGCGGGAGAGAGTTGTTGCTGACTCTGCATCAATCAATGATTCATCAGCAGCTAATAATTTCCTGTCGGCTTCATCTAAGGTTGCCAACTCATGTTCTTTACCAACTGGTAAAGGTTGCTCAATCAGTTCAAGTGAAAGATGCTTTGTTTTATTAATGAACTGTTTCAGTTGAGGCAAATCATAACCCTGGTTGGCATCAACACGGATCAGCATTCTGTTGCCAAACAATTCATTGAGTTTTGTAACCCGTTCAATATCTTCTTCTACATTCAATCCTGTTTTGATCTTGATGATCCTGAAACCGGCTGCATAATTTTCTTTTGCTTCTGCAAGTATGGCAGCGGTTTCTTTTATACCAATGGTGATGGATGTCGGGAGTGCATCAATCTTTCGTCCATATAAATCTACAACAGGAATTCCTTTCAACTGACAATACGCATCATGCAATGCAAGATCAATGGCTGCGACTGTGCCGGGCAGATGCGGGAAGTGGGTGACAGCTTCATCAATGAGTTGATTGAAGTCATTGATATCTTTTCCAGCCATCTGCTGCACAAAATCTGTTTGCAGATTCCTTAATGTATCTGCGGGTGACTCTCCAACTACTTCAGTAAATGGATTGGAAGCTCCGATTCCAGTAATGCCATTCTCTAATATAATTTCAAGAAAAATAATCTCTGTATCATCAATTACTTTGTAAGCAATGGTATATGGTTTGGTTAAAGGCAATTGCTGCAACCATACATTGATTGATTTAATTTTCATACAGGTTGTTTAAGCAGCGATTGAATAACTGGAATAATTTTTTCCACTCCCTGTTGCAATGGTAATAAAACAGGGATGTATAACTCTGCTTCATATTCTTTCTGAAATTGGAAAGCTTCTTCCAAACTGCATTGTTCAGTATTTAACGCAACAGCAATTACATTAGATCCGTACATTTTTATCAATTCAATTTCTGAAGCAACAGAATGAATGGCTCCCCACTCAGCTAAATGTTCATAATGTTTTCGCTTTGGTGCATGCACAAGAATAACATGTTTTGCATTACCTGACACCAGCATTTCAGCACCGCATGGCCCGCTGGGATTACGTAAGGCTGACTGTCCTTCGATTAATAACACATCAGCATTGGTTTCTTTCCAGCAGGAAACAATTGTATGTTCCAGTTCACCCGAAATAAAATCGTTCAGCGTTGAATCAAAAATAAAACCATATTGTCCGCCCTGTAACCAGCCTGTTTGGCCGGTATAGATCATCTGCGCATTGATCTTTGCATCAGCACAAGCCTGTTTCACCATACGGCAGGTTGTTCGTTTGCCCAATGCACAATCGGTGCCGATGACTGCAATGATGGGTGCTTTCACAGAATAGATTTCTGCATTCCAGAAATGCAAATCCTTTCTGTTTTTGGTTTGCGTACATCAATCAATTCAACATTGTACTCTTTTGCCAATGCTGCAAGCGAGGGATATTTGATAAGAAATCATGCAGGCCATTCACCAATGAAATATTTTCCTGATGCATGCTTCCAATACAGGAATAAAATGTGCAGGAAGAATTCCGCCAACAGTGGCGATACCAATGATACAATATTTAATATCCTGAATGGATGTGGTTGCTTCCTCAATATTTCCGAGCACAGGAATGCTTCGGTGTTTTCCATCTAATACCTCACCTGCATCTTTCCCTCCATGCAATGAATCAATGATGGCAACAATTTCAAAACGTTCTGTTCCTCTTATGAGTCCGTGAGCTGTTTTGGCATCTGAATCATGCAGCATGCCATCTGTTAATACAATTGCTTTTGGTTTACCTGTCATTTTTATTTGATCGTTTGCTTTTTCTTTCAATAATATCCGGACTGTTTCTAATTACCGTTTAATAAACTCTCCCGGGTATTTCTGTTGTGAAGTTTTGTCTTTATACACCAGCACACCATTCACCCATACTTTTAAAATACCATCTGATAATGCTCTTGGATCTTTAATGCTTGCATTATCTTTTACTGTTGCAGGATCTATCAAAACAAGATCAGCAAAATATCCCGGCGCAATAATACCACGATTTTTAATTCCTGTATGTTCTGCTGCCAAACCGGTCATTTTATAAATGGCTTCTTCCCAGCTCATGATCTTTTTCTCTTTTACATAGTGGCTCAGTACCCTGGTAAAACTTCCATATCCTCTTGGGTGACCACCATTGGCACCATCTGAACAGATATTGGTATGATTCCAATTTAAAAATGTTATGATATCATCCTCTGTCATTGATTTGCCCATGATGGTTTCAATACCACCCGCATCGGGATGTTGCTGACCATATGTTTCTGCAGCGGCAACTAAATATAAAAGTGTTTGTGCAGGCGTTTCATTCCGTAAACGGGCAATAGCCGCAACAGTCTTTCCTTTGTAAGTTGTATCGGGTGCAAAACGAACGAGCACCGAACCTTCTGCATCAAACAAATGTTCTGTTGCATAGGTGGCACCCAGTAAACTTTTTGAAATCTTTTTAGGAAATAAAACACGCAGCGTACTGTTCCAGAAATCATAAGGGTAGCAATCTGCTGTTATATCAATCCCCTCAGCTCTTGCTCTCTGTAAAGTTGCCAGTAAGGATGCCGCTGTTCCCCAATCATCTTTCAGTGCAATTTTAATATGCGAAATCTGCACAGGAATTTTTGCCTGTCTGCCAATTTCTATGATTTCATTGATGGCATCAGCCATGCTGATATCTTCACTTCTGATATGACTGATGTATTTTCCTTTGTGTGCCGCTGTTATTTTAGCCAGTTCAATTACTTCATACATGTTACTGTAAAAAGCTCCTTCATATTCTAAACCGGTAGAAAGTCCAAGTGAACCTTTCTGCAAATCTTCACGCAGTAATTGTTTTATCTTTTCCAGTTCTTGTTTTGTTGCAGGACGGTTGAGTTGATTTTCACCCATCACTTTTTCCCTGATAGAAGTATGACCGGTGTAAGTTGCAATGTTAATGGCAGCGGGAATTCTTTTCAATTGTGCAATCATGCTGTCAACAGGATCGCCGCCGCCATCCTGTCCTGCAACAATAGTTGTAATGCCCTGGTTCAATGCGGCCAGTGCCTCCGGATATTTATCTAAGTAACCGGCAAGGTGACTGTGACTGTCAATAAAACCCGGCGCAAGAATCTTTCCTTCTCCATCAATAACCGTTTCGTCTGTAAACGGAGTGAGATTACCAACAGCAATGATTCGCTTGCCCTGTATTCTTACAGAAGCATTTTTGCAGCACTGCCCGTTCCGTCAATCAACTGTATATTTTTTATAAGAACAGTTGGAGTTATATCTAATGATCCTCCCTGTATGAAGTTTTTTGTAATACGGTTTGCAGTGCCATTACTTCCGCTGCTCAATGAAATAATGGTGCGTTTATTTTTTACATCACGGTAAATGAGATTAATAAAACCAACCCATCCACCTGTGTGTGAGTATTGCTGTTCTTTTTCATTGTCAAGAAACCAGCCAAAGCCATACGGATAAGTTGTGCCATCTTTTAATACAACCGGCTTAAAAGCCTGCGCCATGGTTTCTTTCTTTACCAGCTTTTCTGTAGTTAAGCTTTGTTCCCATTTAAACAGATCTTCAACAGATGAATAAATATTTCCATCGCCAACAACACCATCAAACGGCGTAAGATCGCTGAGCTTTCTTTTTTCACCTGTTTCTTCAAAGCCGTACACATGATTTGCCGGAACAGATGACATCAGCACATGGTACACATAGGTATCTTTCAGTTTAAGCGGTTCAGTAATATTTTTTCTGATGAATACATCAATAGGTTCTTTTGTGATCCGCTCAATAACACTTACCAGTAACACATAATTGGTATTACAGTAATTCCATTTTGTTCCGGTAGCAAAATCAAGGTTTGGCTTACGGGTAGAAAAAGAGTGATCATTTTCTCATTCGTCAATGTATCAAGCGGTGATTTGTATTGCTGAAACAGAGCAAAGTATTCAGGAATGCCGGATGTATGTGTCATCAGGTTCCGGACTGTTATTCCTTCGTAAGGAAGTTCAGGAATGTATTTCCGGCAGTCATCATCAAATTGCAGCAGTCCTTTTTCTTTTAGGATCATGATGCCCATGCAGATAAACTGCTTGGTCACAGATGCAAGGTTGAAAGAAGAGGTGGTGGTTAAAGGCTGGCTGGTTCTGTAATCACTTACTCCAAATGCTTTTTTATAAACGACTTTACCATTTTCAGCATAAAGTACGGTGCCATTAAAACGGTTGGTTTGATGAAGTTTGGTTAAAGCTGAATCTAAGCTTTTTGTGCTGGCAGGCGTTTGTGCTTTCAGTAAGCTGAAGGAAATCAGGAAAAAGAAGAGAATGATTAAATTTCTCATGTATGCAGGTTTGCGCTAAAGATAATGAGAAGCGGAGAAAGTTGTTTCAATGTTCTGAATCAGCTGACCCTATGACCCGCCTCATTTGAATCCGTCTGTAAGGATTGTATCTTTTACACAAACTGATTTAACATGAAATACACGTGTACGAATTGGAAGAAATCTGTTTACCAGCTAATGTTTACCGGGATGATTGCCATTTTCAGCTCCTGTGACTCGTACAATTTTTCAGCACCGCAACCGGTTGATAAAGCGAATATCTATGAGTTTCCAAAAGAGTTAAGGGGTAAATGGTCTGTAAAGGATGAGAGTGATGGCCAGTTTTATTTTTTTAATAAAAAATATGTTTTACTGGTTTTCAGCGATACAGATAAAATTGTTAATGGTGCTTGGCCGAAGATGGATGCAACAGGGAAGGCGATTTATGTAACGGGTTCTTACAACAGTGCTGAAACAATTACATACGACAGTTTGAAAAATCCTGTTGATACGGTAACCAATTACCTGTTTCGTAACGGGCACGTGTATGAAATAGCTGACAGGAAGTTTTTGAAGAAACCCTATCCCTTTGTAATGGATAAAGACACGGTTGTTGTTGTAAAAACAGATACTATCTGCATTGATCTTGGGCAGAATGCTTTTCTCCGCCAGCTGAACCGAACTACTTATGTTCTGAATATCCGTAACAATATTCTTGGCGAAGATGCTTCAGACTACAGTAACTGGTGGCGCTTAATTATCCTGGAACGAAAGAGTGATCAAACGTATAATTTATGGGAATGCACATCTAAAACAGAAAATCTTCCCTGCCATTTTTTTGCTGGGAATTCAAAAAGCAATATTTTTTATTTTGATTGTCAATGGACATCAGCAGAGGTTCAGCGTATGATGAAGGAAGGATATTTTGAAGTCAGCAGTGAAATCAGTAAGGAGAAAATTGAAAAGTAGAAAAGGAATTCCCCCTGCGCTGACAGTTTTGTAAACTGTTTATTTCAGCAGGTCATTCATTTTCATATAAGCTTAACCTGTTTGAAAGATGAACAATCTTCTGCTGCATTTCATTCATGCGTTGTAACAGATAAGTGATGGTTTCAATGCCTTCCAGGTTTATATCAAGCTCATAATATAAACGTATCAGCTTTTCCAGGTTATGTAACTGATTAACGGGTACATATGTTTTTTCTTCAACAGTGCTGACCTCTATCAACCCCGATTCTTTTAAGGAATAGATAAACGACGTTTCAATATTGTGATGAATACAAAACTCTTCGGCGGGGATCATTTCTTCTGTTTGCATACAAATAGATTTAATGAAGGTTACGCAATTCAGTAAACAGCTTTTTCTGCTGATCAGTAAGATTGGTTGGTAGTTTTACATCATAGGTTACATAGAGGTCACCGGCTTCTCCTTCTTTTTTATACACAGGAACTCCTTTTCCTTTCAATCTTATTTTCGTTCCGTTCTGTGTTTCAGGATTCACTTTTAATTTTACTTTCCCTTTCAGTGTTTCAAATTGTTGTGTCTCCACCAAGTAATGCGGTGTACAGATCAATTACAGTGGTCATATACAGGTCATTGCCCGAACGTTTAAACTGAGGATGTGGAGTAATAGAAAATGTGATGAACAGATCGCCGTTTGGTCCGCCATTAACTCCCGGGGCACCATATCCTTTCAATTTAATTACCTGTCCGTTTTCAATTCCTGCAGGAATGGTGATGCGGATATTTTTCCCATTCACCGCCAATGTTTGCTGTTTTGTTTCCATCACATCCGCTAAACTTAACTTCAGCTCGGCATTAAAATCCTGCCCCCTGAATTTTGTTTGCCTGCTTCTGCTGCCACCACCACCGCCAAACATTGATTCAAAGAAACTGGAGAAATCGCTGTCGTCGCCACCATCAAACTGCTGATCACCCCTGAACTGTGAATGGCGTTGTTGTGATTGACGCTGCTGTTCAAATTGTTCAGCATGCTGCCAGTCTTTTCCGTACTGGTCATACTTTTTCCTTTTTACAGGATCGCTCAGCACTTCGTTGGCTTCATTAATCTGTTGAAATTTATGGTGAGCTTCTTTATTGTTGGGGTTCAGATCGGGGTGGAGCTTGCGGGCTAATTTGCGGTATGCTTTCTTTATTTCTTCATCCGTTGCCTTTTGATCAATCCCTAACACTTTATAGTAATCGATGAAATCCATGGAACTGACTTTACTGTTGTATAAAGGTACGGCGCATTACACAGAAGTAATGCGCCGTTTTAAAAGATATCTGAAGTGATTTTATTTCTTCAACACCCGTTCAAATAATTTGAAAATTCGTTTATACTCATCTGTCCAACTGCTGGGTTCTACAAATCCATGATCTTCCATTGGGTAAGGAGCCAGTTCCCAATTGTCTTTTCCCAATTCAATTAAACGTTGCGATAATTTCACGGCATCCTGGAAATGAACATTCACATCCACCATGCCATGGCAAATGAGCAGATCACCTTTTAAACCTTCAGCAAAATAGTAAGGTGAACTTCTTCTGTAAGCAATACTGTCAGTAAACGGTTCATTTAAAATATTTGATGTGTAGCCATGATTGTATTGTGCCCAGTCAGTAACAGGACGAAGAGCAGCACCTGCTGCAAATACATCCGGCTTGTTAAACATCGCCATCAATGTAATAAAGCCGCCATAAGATCCGCCGTACAATCCGATATGCTGCGGATTAACTCCATAAGTTTTCACTAAGTAATTAACAGCATCCACATGATCACTTAAATCTTTACCGCCCATATAACGGTAAATACCTGTTCTCCAGTCACGGCCATAACCTGCACTGCCACGGTAATCAATATCCATTACATAGTAGCCGTTATCGGCCAGCATGTTGTTGAACATGTATTCCCTGAAATAACTGCTCCACCATTTATGTGCATTCTGTAAATAACCTGCGCCATGCACAAATAATACCGCCGGTTTATTCGGATGCGGATTCGCCGGTTTGTAAATTCTTGCATATACCTGTGCGCCATCAGCTGCAGTAAACGTAATCACTTCAGGATCTTTCCATGCATACGATTTGAATTCTTCACTCTGCGCTTTACTGGTGATCTGTTCAATCTTTCCACCGGGTTTATTTTCCTGTAGATAAAGCTCCCATGGTTTGTTTGAATAAGAATACAGAATGCCGATATATTTTTCATCGGGTGAAACAGTTACCTGGTTGGCACCTGTCATGGTAGTAATGCGTTCCTTCTTTCCATCAGCAATCGATAAACGGTAGAACTGCTGTTCACCGGGATGTACTTCATTTGTTGTGATGTAAAAGAATTTTTTATCACGGCTCAATTGTGTTTGCTGCACTTCATAGTTCCCAACTGTTAATGCTTTCTTTTCTTTTGTTGTTACATTGATGGTATAGAGATGAGCATAACCTGTTGCTTCCGATTGAAACCAGACGGTGCTTTCATCAATCCATCCGGTGTTGCGTCCAAAGCCAATGCCAGGTCCGCCAATCCATGCTTCATCTCTCTGTCTGTCTAATAAACTCATGGCTGTTCCGTTCCACAACATCAGCCATCGGTCTTTGTTATCCTGTGAACGGATTTCAATCACTGCATTACTTCCTTTTGGCGACCATACAATCGATGAAAAATTGACAGCACGGTTTGCAGGATTTTTTGAACGCTGTTCCAATTGTTTGGGATAATCTTTTACATAATCAGGTAAATCTTTAATACCCGGTAAAGAATCTGTTTTGATTGTAATCACTGAATCTTTTTCCCTGTCGTAGAAATAGAATTCAGAACTTCCCTGTGCTGCACCCACTTTTGTACGGGCAGGAATATCAGTAGTAAATCCTGACTCCGTTACAAAACTTGGAACAATGGTTGTTTTGGCATTTGTTACTGCTTTGAATAAACGGTAGCTGATAAAGCGTCCATCGGGACTGATGCTTAAACCCTGTAAAAATTTATCTTCAATATTAATTGACCGCAGTTCTTTTGGTTTGGGGATTGATTTATTGTAAGCATCTGTTTTTTCTCTCTTCTCTTTTCTTGAACGTAATACTTCAAAATAACGCAGCTGATCATTCTTCAGCCAGTCTTCCTGCTGATTAGCTGAACCTCCGGCTGTGTTTGTTCTTCCTCCTGCTCCCGCATTTCCACCTCTTCCCTGGAAAGCAGCAGGAGCAGGTGCTGCATCACCAGTTCTAAGGTTGGTGAGCTGCATAGTTTCACCGGTTGCAATATCCCAGGCATATAAATTCTGACTGCGGTTGTACACAATCTTTGTTTCATTAAATGAAAACTGCGGATTCATTTCCGCATCGGTTGTTTGTGTAATACGTTTTGTTTTTCCTGTTTTTGTTTCTGTATAAAACACATCTCCATCTTTACTGTACACAAAAGCAGAGCGGGAAAGATTATAAACAAAGTTGCCGCTGAAGTTGATATCCTGTTTTTGAGCAACAGTTGCTTTTGCCGGTACTTTATTGCTGAGTGTAATAAAGTAAGTTGAATCAGCAAGATTGTTTTCCGGGTTCCAGCTGAAATAAAGCTGCTGCCCGTCGTTACTCCATTGCAGGTTAGAAGGGGATGTGCCCATCCAGCGTGGATCACGCATTATCTTTTCAACAGTCAGCTTACCTAATTGTTGCTGGGCCGAAGCCTGGGAAAATAATAGTAAGAAGAACAGGGAAATAATTGATCTGATCATAGCAGTGGTTTAAGACCTTAAATATATTGATTAACCGATACTGACAGCGGCCACCGGTAAATAAAATGATGAGTGGAACAGGTTTTCTTATTCGATGGAGATATTGTATTGATCCAGCAGACCGGTTACATTGTGCAGTGAAAATTTTGCTTTACTGATTTTGTTTGTTTCAGGGTGGATGGAGAAATTAACCGAAGTACGGAAGTCTGCATTCTCCAGGATGGTTCTGTTAAACACTGCTTTCTGCAGGTCGCAATTGCTGAAGACTGCATTGGTTAAATCAGCTTCTGCAAATTCAGTTTCTGCCAGCTTGCAGTTTATGAAATTCGTGGTCTTCAGTTTTTGTTTATAGAACGAAGAAAAATTCAGCACACAATCTTCAAAAGAAAAGGAGAGGAGAAAGCTGTTGCATTCATCAAAGCGGAGACCAAGTAATTTACAGTGTTTGAACTGCACATCCCTGAAGGTGGTGTTTCTTAATTCAGCCATGCTCAAATCACAACGGTCAAATATGCAATCGGCAAAAACGATATTCGCTAAATCAGTTTTAGTGAAAACACAATTTGTAAACCTGCAGTTTTCATAGTCAGCTTTTAGAAAGTGCTCAGTTGTATAATTCTTTCCTTCAAATAATTCGTCTTCAAAATAATCTTTAGTCATGGGTATTTCTTAAGAATTGCAAAGTAGTTTTTTATTTGTTTTATAAAATAAAAAAGGGTTCGGCTATGCCGGAACCCTTTCAAAATATTATTCTTAATTACCTGCAGGCTTCGGCATTTCTTTTCTTGGTAATTTTTCGTCACGCTGTGCTGTGTTGTAAACAAAAGATGCAACGATGATGGCCATTTGTTTCAGATCATCTGCAATAAGATGATCATAATTATCCATGGTTGTATGATGTGTACGTGTATTGTAATCAATATCATCCTGTATAAACTGAAAACCCGGAATTCCCAATTCATTAAAAGAAATATGATCTGTACCCCCGGTATTCTGTAATGTAGTTGTAGTGGCTCCCATACTGCTGAATGGCTCCAGCCATTTTCCAAAAATGGTTTGAACAGCTGTGTTGCCTTCTAAATAAACACCTCTTATTTTTCCGGTACCATTATCAATATTGTAATAGGCAGATATTTTCGATTGCTGCGGTAATACTGATTTTGTTGTTCGGTCTCCCACATTGTTTTTGATCCATCCTCTTGAACCGAGCAGGCCCTGTTCTTCGCCACTCCATAATGCAATACGGATGGTACGTTTTGGCTGAAGATTCAATGCTTTGAAAATCCGCATTACTTCCATCATCACGGCACTGCCCGCTGCATTATCAGTAGCACCGGTTGCACCCTGCCAGCTGTCTAAATGTGCACCAATCATTACAATTTCATCTTTCAGTTTTGGATCAGTTCCTTTTATTTCTCCAATTACATTATAACCTTTTACATCAGTACCAGTAAATTCTGATTGAACATCCAGCTCCATTGTAACAGGAATGCCCTGGTTTACTAAACGGGAAATCGTTTGTATATCTTCATAGGCAACAGAAATTTCAAGCATGGAAGGTTTGCCATTGGTAAAATCAACTCTTGATCCTGCGGGGCCCTGTACAAACACAGTACCATCATGTGCAAGCGGACTTGTTGTTAAAAAAGCAGCTGCACCTTCATCAGTAATGAGTTGTTTAATGAGTGTATTCAAACGCTGCATTCCTGCAAAGCGTCCAAAGTTTGCATTGTTTCCACGACCGCCTGCTGCACCCGGAGGCTGTGGTTTAAACTCTGCCATTTTATTCAGTTCTTCTTCTGTATGTCTTGAAGCATCGGGTTTAAAACTTCTGGTATAAGAATCAGTGCGGTTAATGATTACAATCTTACCTGCGAGTTTTCCTTTGTACTGATCCAGTTCTGTTGAATCTTTTACATTGATCACAATTACTTCTGCTTTCTGTAAACCCTTTGTGCTGCTGGTCCATGTTTTTGGATAAGCAATGATTGGTTTGTAGTAAGGAGCCGTCATAGCGATATAACTTTTCTTCAGCTGCCAGCCCCTGCCAAAATCGCCCCATGGTTCAAGGCCTGCTTTATCAATCCCCCATTTTTTTAATTGATCAATCGCATAATCTGCTGCCTTGAAATAGCCCGGTGAATTAGTTAAACGTGGACCACACATATCAGTAAAGTGAAACGCAATATCCATTACCTTGGAATTATTGGTTCCTTCCTGTATGATTTTGTTGATGATTGCCAGGTCTACTTTTTCTTCCTGGGCTGATGCAGTAATGGTCAATACGACCATCATAAATAGAAGCAGTTTTCTCATGTTGTTATTGTTTATGCTGTGAATGATACCGCCCTGCGGCTTTCGTAAGAACTAAAATACTGATATGATACGAAATGTGAACTGCTTTCTTGGTAACGGCAGTTTTACTTTGTGTACGGCAAGAAAAAGACAGAAGGAAATGATTCTTTATGAAATGCATTATAAGTTATCATCAAACTGCATTTTCTCAGCTGGTTTTTTTGTACTGCTGTTGCCAAACCTGTAACTGATGCCGATATAGAAAACCCTTGCATCCCTGCTGTTAATAACGGTTTGCTGGAGGTAGGCTGTATTTAATGTAACTTTTTGCCGGAGTGTTTTTAATACATCCGACAGGGTTAAAGTAACAGTCAGTTTCTTTTTGAACAGATCCTGTCTTGCTCCCATATTCATAACAAAACTCGGGTAAACTTGTCCCTGCGCTGTTTGCCTCGCTGAACGGTAGTTACAACTCAGTTGTAACTGAGTGTTGGGTGTGAAAGTAAACGTTGAAATAAAATTCGTGCTGAATGTAAAGATTGATTTCTTTTGAGGAATACCCAGATTGGCCGTGTTGATGGTATTATAAAAAATATTGGCACTGAGATTGGCTGAAAAGAATTTAGCTGTATTGGCTGATGCAATCAATTCCAGTCCGGCCGATTGATCATTCGATAAATTTTCACGGGTAGTAAGTAACACCGAATCATTAACCTGTTTTGTGACAGTTGTAAAACCATTGTATTTGTAACGGTAGTAAAGACTTGGTACAAAACTGAAATTTTTTCCCTGCAGCTGATAACCCATTTCAACAGAATGAATATACTCCGGCAATAGTTTAGGGTTACCGGCCCTTAAATTCAACGGATCAATGTATTCCGGAAAAGGATTCATATCGTCTCCATCGGGGCGGTTTACTCTGCGGCTGTAATTTAATTGCAGCTCACCTTTTGTAAGTGCATAAGCAAGGTGAAGGGTAGGATATAGTTGAAAGTAATGATTGTTGATGACAGAATCTTTGGTTCTTAGATTCACTTTTGTTTTTGCCGTTTCTGCACGAAGACCAACTGAAAAACTGAAGGCGTTGTATGTACGCTGATAAGTGCTGTAAAAGGCATGTACTGATTCATTATATAAGAAACGGTTACTCCTGAGCACATTGGGAATAAATTTATTCAGCACTGTATCATAATCTTCTACATAAAAATCAATATCCTGCTGAATAAGCGAACCGGCATAACCTGCTTCCAGTTTGCTTTTTTCTGTCAGGGGATTTACATAGTCAACTGTTACCTGTTGATTATTTTCTACCTGGTTTACCCAGTTATTATCGGGCAGCGATCTTTGGGGAGGGAAGTTGTAAATATTGTTGTAATAATTTTTTTCATCTTCTGCCTGTGAGGAAGCTGTGGCCTCTACTCTTAACTCATGATCTTCCTGTTTGAAATTATGTTGCCAGTAAACTGTTGCATCATTCTCATATTCAGTTGCAGGTGCATGTCTTGTGCGGTTAAACTGACTGGTCAGTTGTTTGTTAGTATCATAATAGAATCGCTGAACCAAATCGTTCCTGGTTAAACTGGATGGAACATAACTTGCAGAAACACCGATGCTGTTTTTTGCATCAATCGTATAATCTAAACCACCTCTCAGAAAATGTGACAGTGGTCTTGCTTTTAATTTACCCCTTTCAGTGTAATAACCCGAAACCTTACCGGTTGAATCATAATAGGTGCGGTTGAGTTCACTGTAACGGTTCCGTTCATCCTGCCGGATATTATAATTGATAAACGAATTCAGTTTAGCTTTTTTGTAATTCAGGTTCACACTTCCGTTACTGCGTTCACGGTTGCCGATATTTCCAACAATGGTTCCGGTAATACCTGATGTTGTATTTTTTTTCAATACAATGTTAATGATGCCTGATGTGCCATCGGGTCTGAATCTTGCAGAAGGATTTGTGATCACTTCAATACGTTCAATTGAACTGGCAGGGATCTGCTGTAATATTTCGGCCCTGTTTTTCCCCATGAGTGGTGATGGCCTTCCATTGATCAGAATCATTACTTCACCCGAGCCACGGAGGCTTACATTTCCTTCAATATCCACTTTCAACCGAAGGAACATTTTTCAGTATATCACTGGCCGAACCTGATTTACTCATTAAATCCTGGCTAACCTGGTATACTTTCCTGTCGATGGAAGTATTGATCATTTGTTTTTTGCCGGAAACAACCACTTCATTTAATTCTGTTGCACGGCTGCTGAGTTCGATGATCCCTAATTGAATATCTGTTTGTTCACCGGTAATGGTTATACGCTTTGTTTCCGGAACAGCATATCCTATATAACTGTATTTGATGATATAAGTACCGGGTAAAATATCTGTCAGTGTGAATTTTCCTTTTTATCTGTGATGGTTCCTTTCACAGAAGAGCTGTCTTTACGTTAAGGAGTGCCACCGAAACAAATTGAATCGGTTGCTGAGAAATCTTATCAACAACAGTTCCATTGATTATTCTGCTGTTCTTTTGCGAAAATAGCGGAGAGATAAAAAAAAGCAAAACTGATAATAGAAAGTACTTCATGTTGCATGATCGGGAATCGCAAAGGTAAGAAGAGGTTGCGGCAAGAAGTGAAGAATCTTGTTCTATGAAATTTATTCTATTCCCTGTAGAAGGATTTGCCGGGCAGAATAAACCACTCTTGGCTTACTTGTACCCGTGTACTCGATTATCAGCACCTGCCGTTCATTCACAATTCTGTTTTCCTTTTCAAATACTGCATAATCAAAATTGATAGGGATCACGGTATACCTGAATTTATGATGCGAAAGATTCAGCTTTTCAAGTAAAGCAAACTTCTCTTTTTTCTCCAGCTCCTGTACAAAAAGAACGGCGGGTTTTATTTTATGCTGCAGATAATAATCAATGGCCATCAGTTGAAGCACAACGGGATCATTGCTGTACTGTTCCTGTATAAAGCCGTGGACAATGGTATAAATATCCATGGAAGAATAGGAGTAGAAACTGCTTCGCTGTTCAAAATATTTACCCAGCTCCAGTAAAAAATCAAATACACTGTGCTGAGCTGTAACATACATTAGTGTTTGTACCAGTCTTTTTTTGTTCCAGTAAATTTCCAATGCATGCTCCAGCTTTACAATATCTGCCAGTTCCTGTTCAGATAAATAATTGCTTTTAATGATCTGGTAAGGTGCCAGTTCATCAAACACATAACCGTAGTTTAAGTATTTATCTCTTACAGGAGTACCTTTTAGAAACTTTAAAAAACCCAGCTGCAGTTCAGGTGCAAAGAGTTTAAACACTTCTTCAAAGCTGTGTTTATTATCGTCCCAGTAATCAAGCGGTAGACCAACAATTAAATCCAAATGCATTTCCACATAATCTTTCAGTTGAAGGATGACCTCTTTTGTTTTTTCAAAACTCTGTTTGCGGCTTACTTCTAAATTAGCTTTCTGGTTTACTGTTTGAATCCCGATTTCAAAACGAAACAATCCTTTAGGCACTTTGTCCTTGATGAACTGGATAATAGCCGGATGAAGTATATCGGCTGTTATTTCAAACTGAAATACATTTTCAGGCTGAGCATGATCTAGTATGAACTGAAAAATTTCCAGTGTAAAATCCTTCTTTACATTAAAAGTTCGGTCAAGGAATTTTATCACCCTTCCATGTGTCATTAAAAACAGCAAATTGCTTTTGATATGTTCCATGGGAAGATAACGAACCCGGTTATCTAAACTGGCTAAACAAAATTCACACTTGTAAGGGCAGCCTCTTGATGTTTCAATATACAATACACGGTTGCGTAAAGTAGTTACATCGTCATTCTGGTAAGGATTGGTACCAGCGTATAATTCTAAATCGAAATTGATGGCATTGCTGTGATATATTAATTCTCCATTTACTTTGGAAGCAATATTGGCAATATTGTTTACCTGCGGATACTGCTGCAGAAATTTGGCAAAAGGTATTTCGCCTTCACCGGTAATAATAAAATCGATGTTGGGCAACTGAATAACATCCTGCCAGTCGTAGGTAACTTCCGGTCCGCCCAGCAAAATCTTTGTATCAGGATTGATTTCTTTAATCAGTCTGGCAACTTCCAGGGTTTGGGTAATATTCCAGATATAACAGCTGAAGCAAACCACTTCAAACTGGCTGCAGTAACTGGCGATGATGAGTTTATCTTCTTTAATGGCAAATTCTTTCCAGGATAAACGGTCATCGGTTTTGTTGAGTTCGTACAGCAGCCGTATAGCCAGGTTCATGTGAATGTACTTGGCGTTGAGGGTGGTTAATAAAATGCTCTGCTGCTGCATAATACTGCAATGGTAATTATTTTATGCAAGCTTTCGAAGATCAGCAGGGATTAATTAAAGCGCAGCAAACTTATCCATCAGTTTTCGCCATGGCTCCCACAAATGAATGTAGTTGAGCAACAGGTTTTGCAGCAAAGCACAAACAAATGCAACAGCATAAGGTATTTGTATTTTCCCACGGCGGTAATCATCGATCAGTAAAAGGATGATGACAAATTCCAGTATATAATAGGATGTGTTGAGTACCGCATCAAAACTTGTAAACACAGGAAACAAACCGAGTAATCTTGCCAATCCCGGAGGTATAAGCACCAGTACAGTAGCTGCCATATAACGGGGATGCAGCTGAATATTTTTCCGGTGAACAATGGCCAGTATATAGAAGATGGTGAACTGGATCATGTAAAAGAAATCAAGAAAGGAAAGTTTGTAGGTAACAAGCGGAGGATAGTTGTCCTGGCTGTTGAGCATGATATAAACCATTCTTAATCCGCCAATGAGCAGCAGTGGTACAAGAACAAATGACATTTTTCCCAGCTTCCTGTGCAGACTTATATTACTGCGGCTGTACAGAAAGGGTTGCACAATCAGCAACAGCAGCCAGAGAGTGGCACTGATACCATGCAGGTGGTGCGACAGGTCTGTTTGCTGAAGTTTACTGAAGAATGATTGAAAGAAGCCTGCAAAGATTACAGCTGCCGCAAGTGTCATCCATAGCCAGGCTTTTGGATATAAACGAACAGTGTTAACTGAATTGGTCATATGCATTTACTTTCTGTCAAGATAGAAAAAAAGGAACAGGAAAGAAATTCAGGGAAGGATTGTTTTTCAGAAACCTCAACAATCAAAGAGTATAGAAGAAGCGTAGCTTTTTTCTGCTTACCAAATATGGTTTATATTACGATTCTAAAACCAACTCCATGCACAGGTATTTTTTCTTTGCAATCTTGTTCTCTGTTCAGTTCACAGCATTCGCCCAGGTAAAAACAGATACAGTAAAAACGGATAATAACTCTGCTTTCAAACCACTGAAATGGCGCTCCATCGGACCTTTCCGTGGTGGACGTTCCGTTACAGCAACAGGTGTGGTGGGTGATATCACAACCTACTATATGGGTACAACAGGTGGCGGTCTGTGGAAAACAGATGATATGGGTCTCAGCTGGAATAATATTTCAGATGGTTATTTTAAAACAGGATCAGTAGGTGCAGTAGCAGTTGCAGAAAATGATGTGAATGTGGTTTATGTTGGTATGGGTGAGCATGCAGTACGTGGTGTAATGACGCATCATGGTGATGGTGTGTATAAATCAACTGATGCAGGAAAGAGTTTTAAGAAAATGGGACTGGATGCAACACAGCATATTTCAAGAATAGTCATTCATCCAAAAGATGCCAATACAGTTTTGGTAGCTGCACAGGGAGCATTGTACAGCAAATCAAAAGAACGTGGAATTTATAAATCAACTGATGCTGGTGTAACATGGAAAAATGTGCTGTATGTAAATGAGCAAACAGGTTGTGTGGAGTTAAGTATGGACATGAACAATCCACGCATTCTGTATACTGCTATGTGGGAGCATGGACGCAAACCCTGGCAGGTGATCAGTGGTGGCCCCGGCAGCGGTTTATATAAATCAACTGATGGTGGAGATACCTGGGATAAAATGACTGCAGGACTGCCAGCAGAAATGGGCAAGATGTCCATTGCTGTTTGCCGCTCCAACTCAGAAAAAGTATATGCACTCATTGAAAGCGACAGTGAAAAGGAAACCGGAGGTTTGTTTGTAAGCAATAATGCAGGCAAGAGCTGGTCGCTGGTTACCAATGATCACCGTCTTATACAGCGTGCATGGTATTATATTGAATTGTTTATTGATCCGCTCAACGATCAAACCATTTATGTATTGAGTGCACCGGCACTGCGTTCAAAAGATGGCGGTAAAACATGGGAGAATTTAAGTGGTACACATGGCGACTATCATGATCTATGGATCAATCCACGCAACTCAAAGAATATGATTATTGCCAATGATGGCGGTGCTGCTGTCTCTGTTAATTCAGGTGCAACGTGGAGTACACAAAGTAATATGCCTACTGCACAATTCTATCGTATCAATGTAGATAACCAGTTTCCTTACAGAATTTATGCAGGACAGCAGGATAATACTTCAGTTTCCATTGCACACAGAGAATTAGGTGGTGGCGGTATTAGTCCCGCCAGCTGGACCTATTCTGCAGGAGGTGAAAGTGCTTTCTTAGCGTTTAACCCTGACGATCCCCGTTATGTAATGGGTGGAAGTTACCAGGGCACTATTGAACTGCTCGATACAAAATCAAGTGCTGCCACTAATGTTATGCCTGCACCCATTCAATATCTCGGTCGTGATGCAAAGGATATGAAATACCGTTACAACTGGAATGCGCCTATCATTTACAGCAAACATGAACCGAATGTATTTTATCACGGCTCACAATATTTGCTGAAGACAACTGATATGGGTAAAACATGGAAAGAGGTTTCGCCTGATCTTACCCGTAATGAAAAAGATAAACAGGGAAGGCCAGGCGTTCCTTATACCAATGAAGCTGTAGGTGCAGAAAATTATGGTACCCTCGCTTATGTAATGGAATCTCCATTGGAGAAAGGCGTTATCTGGACAGGCAGCGATGATGGGTTTGTTTACATTACACAGGATAATGGTGCAAGCTGGAAAAATGTAACACCTGCCGGTTTACAGGAATGTTTAATCAATGCCATTGAAGTATCGCCGCATGATAAAGCAACCGCTTATATTGCCACTACACGTTACAAGTTTAATGATCATACTCCCGGTTTGTACAAAAACAACCGATTACGGTAAAACATGGACGAAGATCAATAATGGAATTCCCAGCAATGCATTTACAAGAGTTGTACGTGAAGATGATGTACGGAAAGATTTATTGTTTGCAGGTACAGAACTTGGCTTATTTATTTCATGGGATGGAGGAAAGCAATGGAGCCCGTTTCAATTAAACCTGCCCATTACACCTATCACCGATTTACGGATTCATAAAGGTGATTTAATTGCAGCTACATCGGGTCGCAGTTTCTGGATACTGGATGATCTTGGTTTACTGCGTCAGTATAAAAAAGAACAGGCTGATTTTGTTTTGTACCAACCCGAAAATGCATACATAGTGAATGGATACAGTGAAATGAATCAACCAAACCCCGGAGGTACAAATCGCTTTCGTGGAGTGAATCCATCATCGGGAGTAGTGATCTATTACAATCTTCCTCAAACAAAAGCAGGTGATCAACTTCAATTGGAAATAAAAGATGCGGCAGGAAAACTTGTACGTATCATCAGTTCAAAAGCCGACAGTACTTATATTGGTTATGACGGCGGCCCCGGTCCTGAACCCGTATTGGGTAAACAAAAAGGATTGAACCGGTTTGTATGGGATATGCGTACTGCAACCATGCCCGGTGTTCCGAATGCTTATATTGAAAGCAGTTATTCCGGTCATAAAGTACCACACGGAACGTATACAGTAACAATCAAACTGGGAGAGCAGCAGCAAACAACCAAAGCAGTGATTGTGCCGAACCCATTGTATCAAACAACTGCCGCCACTTATGCAGAATATGATCAGTTAATGACTGCCATGGAAAAAGAAGTAACGGTGATGCATGAACTGGTAAACAGTTTCTATGCAAAACAGCTGCAGCTGGCAGACCTGCTGAAATCATTACCTGCCGGTACAAAGTATGATGCTATCCGCAAGGAAGGCAATGCATTGCTGCAGCAAATGAAAACATGGGATGGAGATATGATTCAGCGTAAATCAAAAGCTTATGATGATGTAGAGAATTTCCCGAATAAGTTTACTGCTAATTATATGTTCCTGGTAAATCAGACAGAGAGTGATATTCCAAGAGTGAATCAACCGAATCTTGATTTGAAAAAGCAACTCGATGCAGAATGGACAACCTTAAAGCAAAGGGCCAATGAACTGGAAACAAAACTTACTTCCTTGAATAAATTATTGATGGAAGCTGGTGTGGGGCCGGTGTGGAAATAGCCGGTAGTGTTGAGTAGTTAGTTGATAGTAATGAAACCCCGACAGAGGTTGTTAACCCTGTCGGCGGTTGATTATAAATGAAGGATGTCACGATGGGGCAGGATTGATTAAATTAAAATTCATTGCGAAAGCTATTGTTGTTGTTGATCCTCATGGCTATTTATTTGCAAATACCAACTCGCCCGGAAAAAGAGGATTAGAATAGTTCGGTTTTCGTTTTAAAATGATAACTTATACAATTCAAATAAATACTCAATAATAAAATTGCCATCATGAGTCCATCCAATTCAAACCGCCGTAAGTTTTTAAAGAATGCATCTCTTTTATCAGGTATCTATTTATTGTCAGGAGTTCCAGATACAGTCAGGTCAGAAACCATCATTCAACCCAAAACAAAACCTGTTGGTGCAAACAGAATAAAGTTTGCGGTGATTAGTATTAATCATCCGCATAGTTATGGAATGACGGATGCCATTAAGCGTGGCGGTGGAGAGCTGGTTGCTTTCTATGCCAAGGAGCCTGATCTTGCTGCTGCCTATGCAAAATCTTATCCCGAAGCGAAACTGGCAAAAAGCGAAACTGAAATTTTAGAAGATCCTGCTGTTCAATTGATATTAAGTTCAGGCATACCCGATGAACGGGCACCTTTAGGTATCCGTGTTATGCAGCATGGCAAAGATTATTTAGTTGATAAACCCGGCATCATTACTTTACAGCAGTTAGCTGCAGTTAAAAAAGTGCAGCAGGAAACAAAACGGATTTATTCCATCATGTACAGTGAGCGTTTAGAAAACAAGGCCAGAAAAAGCAAGCCAGTTAGTGAAAGCCGGAGCAATAGGCCAGGTAATACAAACCGTTAATTTAGCACCACACAGAATTAATAACAGTATTGGTAAAACCGGTTTGGCTGTAAGGCCCGATTGGTTCTGGGATAAAAAAAGATACGGCGGAATTCTAACCGATATTGGATCGCATCAATTTGATCAGTATCTCCATTTCACCAGTACCACCGAAGCCAAAGTATTGGTTTCACAAACAGGGAATATTCATCATCCAGAGGCACCTTTATTTGAAGATTTTGGAGATGTAATGTTAACCGGAAATGGGGGCACAGGTTATATACGAGTTGACTGGTTTACCCCAGATGGTTTAGATACATGGGGTGATGGACGGTTAACCATTTTAGGTACCGATGGTTTTATTGAAGTACGGAAAAATACAAATATTGCTTCAGGAGTGAAGGGCGGAAATCATTTGTATATGGCCAATAAAAAAGAGATGATTCATATCGATTGTAATAATGAAACATTGCCTTTTGGTCCTTTATTCGTTGACGATGTGCTGAACAGAACTGAAACTGCCATGTCGCAAAAGCATTGTTTCCTCGCTACTGAGTTAGCATTAATAGCACAGAAGAAAGCGAAGCCGCTGAATTTAAAAAAGTAATACAGGAGCTTACCGGTAATCATTCATTCAAAAAGGGATTCTCAGAAATTGAGAATCCCTTTTAGTTATACGGCGAGGTCCCTTGCAGGAGTCCCGCATGTGAAAAAACACAGCTTTGCAATAGCTTCCTGATAAACAGGAGACTCCTGACGGAGTCAGCAGGCATTTGTACTATTTTTTCTATAAAGAGGATGCCCCGATGGGGCAGGAGACATGAAATTGAAAATGATTTTGCCTTTTGTAAGCAATCAATAATGGCAGAGATTGAAAGCTCCGGAGGAGCAATCTGTTTATAGGAGTATAATAAAGGGAATACAGCTCTGTAAGAGCTTCCTTTTTCTTCTCAACAAACGCCTCCTGGAAGGGTTGCGTAAAGGAGTAGTCTCCTGATTATACGGCGAGTCCCTTAGAGGAGACCCGCCTGAGAAAAATGCCGCTTATTAATCCTTAGCAGAATATATCAGTGCAATAAGTCCAAAAACTACCAGAAATATCAGCGCAATGCTCCAGCTGAGAAAAACACCAATTGCAATAACAAACCCTAATCCCAATAAAACCAGCAGCAACTTTAAGCCCAATCCTTTTCCTGAACTTTTCTTAAAGCGAAGCATAGATTTTAATTCCGTTTTAAAAAATTGCCACCGCATTTTTCGTTCAAGTCCACGCATTTGCTTTTTGCTGTACTGATGAACCGCTATTGCGGCTATTGGTAAAAGCAGTAATGCTGAGTAATCTGCGGGTGCTTCTTTTGTGTTGCTGTTGGTGTTATTTCAATGCTTGTACTGCTTACCATATTTATTATTTTATGGAATAAATATCTCCCTAATTAATTTCCTGCACTATACCCTGTGGAGGGTATTTGAAAAAATGTAAACTTCTTCTCAGTAATCTCTTCCGGAAGGGACGCTGGGAAAATCAGTATTGCAAACCATTTTCTTTGGTTGTATATTAGAAAATCTTTTTTCCGTTTGAAACGCACCATACAAAAGATATCTGTTCATCTTCACATAAATAACCAACCATGCCAAAATTCACAACAGTTGTGTTGCTGTTTTTCTGTGTAATCTGTCAACTAAATGTTACGGGTCAGTCAACTTACAATGATGAAATCAGGAAAGCATCCTCCGCATTTATTCAATCACTCAATCCATTACAGAAAAGGTCGGCCTTACTTTCTTTTGATGATACAGCAAGAGTACACTGGAACAATCTGCCTGTTGGGTTAAGGGCAAGAGCAGGGATCAGCATTGGTGATATGACAGAGCCTCAACGTAAATTACTGCACCGCATTCTTTCTGTTTCATTAAGCTCACAGGGATACCTGAAAGCAACCGGTATTATGCATCTCGATAACCTGCTCAACGTGTTTGTTGATACAGCTTATTACCGGAAAGATATTAATGATACACTGCGCCAGTTTTTAACTGATTTGAAATGGACACACCGCAATTATTATCTTGCTTTTTTTGGTACACCTGCCGATAAAAACTGGGGATATAAAGTAGAAGGTCATCATCTTTCAGTGAATTACACATTCACTGATAACAAGCTTTCAGTAACTCCCTGGTTTATTGGTACTGATCCTGCAGAAATGTCCATTACACAATATGCAGGATGGCGTGTGTTGGGACAGGAAGAAGATTTGGGTCTTCAACTGATTCATGCTTACGCCTGTGCAGCAGAAAAAAGCAACCATGAACAAGGAAGTGCCGGGCGATATTATTACCGGTGCTGAAACAGGTAAACGCTTAATTGATTACTGGGGTATTAAAGGATCAGAACTAACGAAAGAGCAGAAAGCCGTGCTGCAATACATTATCCGTGAATATGTATTCAATATGGAATATGAAAAAGCCAGTGAGGAATATGCAAAAATTATAAAAGCAGGAATCGACAATATTTATTTTGATGGATCGGGCCTTATGATGAATACAAAGCCCATTATTTTGTGCTGAACGGTCCAACATTTTTAATTGAATTTGATAATGCCGGAGGTCCACGGGGAAAAGCGAATCATATTCATACCATCTGGCGTGAAAAAGGAAATGAGTTTGGTGAAGATGTACTGAAGAAACATTATCAGCAGGAAAAACATTAACAGCAAAATTATAAATCGTTTTACGAATGCAACGCTACAGGAGTTTATACAAATGGATGTTGGTGCCAATGTTATTTATGCAGCTGGGTATTTTCAAAGATTACTGGGGCGATTTTTCTGAGAACGCATGGGCGGTTCATATTCATTACTGGACGGGTACGATCTGGTACATCTATCTTATTCTGCAACCTTATCTGGCTACACATGGCAAACTACCCCAGCATCGTACCAATGGTATTATTGGAATGTTCATTGCAGGGGCAGTTTGTTTAACTGCATTTAGTATGCTGCACAGGGATATCGCAACAACAGAGAAAGCAATAGCAAACCCCCAACAGTTTGGTCCATTTCAACCCTGGTTCTTTTTTGGTGTAGCGGCTGTAGAAATAGTCATGATGACAGCCTTTGGGTATGCGGTTATTAAAAGTATTATTCACAGGAAAAATTTAGAACAGCATGCATGGTGGCTCATCACCACGGTATTTCTGATCATGATGCCGGCTCTTGGCAGGGGAATACAAAATGTCTATGTTGGTATGAATATAAAACAGTGGCCCAATATTGATATTATGATTCCTATTTACCCTACACAGGCACTTATTATTGGTATGCTTGTTATTGCTGCATGGAAATATGGTAAACTGAAACATCCCGCCACTTACCTGGCAGTTGCTGTAAACCTGTTCATCTTTTATTGGAACCGTTGGGAAAATCAGAAGCAGTGCAGCAGTTTTTAAAAGCAATCATCAAAGGGTGATTTTTGTAGGTTCTGATGCTGTTGTTGGCGTCTCTGCCAACTAACTATTTTCTTTCCTGCATGTTGGCGGGGACCTTTAGATTTGCTTCTTTGAAATAAAAGAGAAGAAAAATACAAATAAATTTGAGAAGAAGAGAGGTGCACTAAGAGCGGGGACTGGAAGTCACGTTCCATTTGGCGTAATAGACCTCCCTTCTTTTCTGTTACCTGTACCAATTAGAATTTTAGTCATGAAGGACTATTAAAGGTCTTAGTACAAGGGTAACACTTTTTATTTTTCTAAAATTAAAGTTATGAAAATTACAAACATCATGGGTGTAGATGTATCCAAGCATACCTTGGATTGTCACCTGTTTGTTCAGCAACAGAGCCTGTCATCTGTAAGTAATGACAGTAAAGGGTTTAAGTCAATTAGCCGATGGCTGCACAAAGAACTGAAGAATACGGAAGGCTTACTGGTAGTAATGGAATACACAGGTATTTACACCTATGGTATTGAACGCTATTTAGAACAGCAGCAGATAAAGTTTGTAAAACGACCTGCATTGGATATAAAACGTTCTTTAGGAATGGTGAGGGGCAAAAGTGATAAAGTTGATGCCCGATTTATCAGTAAGTATGGCTGGATGAGGAGAGAAGAATTGCAACCAATGACTCCATTAAGTGATGCTCAGCTTGAGTTACAGCAGATCATGAATCACCGTGACAAACTCGTAACAGACAAGGCATCGTATCAATGTAAGCTACATGAGCTTGTGTCACAAATGGGGGAAAAAGTAAATGAAAAAATGGTTGCCTCTATGAAGTATGTAATAGAAGTTTTGACACAAGAGGTTAAAGAAGCAGAAACTGCTATTAAAGAGGCGATGTGTTTGGATCAATCATTACAAACCAACTATGAGTTAGCCAGCAGCGTAACAGGTATTGGTTTTGCTACAGCAGTTCACCTGCTGATAGCAACAGAAAATTTTACACGGTTCAGTGATGTAAGGAAACTCATTTGCTATTGTGGTGTTGCACCTTTTGAACATAGTTCAGGAATAAGTATCAGAGGTAAAACAAGAGTTAGTCACCTGGCAAATAAAAAATTAAAATCATTATTAACCATGGCTGCGCTAAGTGCTATACAGCACGACCCGGAACTAAAAGCAAAGTATGACCAAAAGGTCAAAGAGGGAAAGCCTAAAATGAGTGTACTCAATATCATCAGGGCCAAACTGATTGAAAGAGTCTACGCTGTTATTAAAAAACAAAAAGTGTATGAAGTAAAATTAGCTGCATAATATTATTTGGTAATATCTTAGAATACGCCAACATGAGCAGAGTTTTATGCAGCTGAGTTTTTACTGTGCAAGAAATTCCCTGATTGTTTTCAAGTACAGTTCCGGCTGTTCAACAGATATTGCATGTCCTGCATTTGGAATAACAGCCAGTTTATGATTGGAGAAAAGCTCCAGGTATTCATTGGTAAATCCCCATTGCTGGTTATCATACTGCGCTTTCATCACTAAAACAGGAATAGCTGAATGCTGCAGTTTGGGTCTTGGATCATTTACAGTGAGTAAATTTTTAAAGGTCATGATGGCCGCATAAAAACCACCTCCTGGTGAAGGCGGTGCAATCTTAGACGTATCACGAACTGTTGATTTATTCAGTTCATATTCCAGCAGGGTTTCAAATTCATCTGCTTCCACATCGCCTGCAATCTTCCATCCAAAATGAGTTGCGAAATAAGCCATTGCTTTTGTGCGGATATTATTTGCTTTTTTATTTCCCTGTGCATTGGTAAAAACAGGTGCCTGTAAATGCAGACTGTCGGGCGCTTTTACTGACAGTACTTCTTTATGAAAAGGATAGATGGGGCCGGGGCAGGTGAAAATGATTCTGTCGATCATGCATTGATTTTCTGCAGCAAACAATACCGCTAAAATTGCACCCCACGAATGACCAACTAAAATCACTTTCTCTGCGCCAATTTTATGGATGATCTCTTCCAGATCTTTTCGATGCCTGTCAGGTGTGTACTCAGCAATATTTTTCAGTCTTGCCGACTGACCGCTTCCCACCTGGTCGTACAGGTACACATCATAACCATCATCAGAAAGTTTTGATCGTAACTGAATAGCATCATCTGTAACAGCACCACCGGGGCCACCATTTAAAAAAATAAGCGGATAGGGTTTCCGTTCGCCTTTGCCTTTGAAGTATGTATAACCAATTCGTGAACCTGTTGACAAATTCCAGAACGCTGTACCTGCTCTTGCCTGCAGTTTAGGTGTATCATATGTTCGTGGAAGAAATACAAACAACAGGAAGATGACGGACACAATGAGTAATAAGTAAGCAGCTGTTTTACGTACTGTTCGGTTCATGGACATTAAAACGTTTATCGGGCTGCGGTAGTATGCGTGTTGTACAGGGATCTGTTTTGTAATTATAAAAGTTGCTCAAACATTTAATCAAGTAACGCATTGGAATCAGGTCGGGAGACCTGCTCCAGTTGGGGTTTAAACATTTGAAACTTTAGTTAAAACTCTTTCTGTGTTAAGTTTAAGCTGATAGCCAAATGACCTCCAATTTTTATAAACTCTTGTTGATGCCTTGCTAATATTTATGTTATGAATTTTCCCTAGCTTTTCCTGAATTAAGTATAAACTTTGATTTATTTTTTGTGTTATAACAAACTGACTATGAGACGGAATTTTGTATGTATCAATAAAACCTCTATTTAAAGTGGTAGAACAATTTTCTAAATTTTGTGGCCAAAAAATCTCTTGGTTTTTATTCTGAGGAAGTAATGTCTTATTATTATACTGTTCTGCCCAAGAATAAAACTCTTTTTGTAGATCAAGAAATAATTGTTCATTAATTATTGAAAAATCTAAATCGCTTTTAGGAGTAAATGGGTTGCCATAATTGGGGGGAGGGCTTATAGAAAACCCAGTTTTACCACTTCCAATAAGTTTAATATCTGTTGGGTTTATACTTAAACTGTCAGCTAAATATTGAGCTATTTGTTCAAACAACAATGGTTTTAGCTTAAAGGCAAAAGGAACATTATTAATTAACGAATGGCGTAAAAATGAATCTCGTTCATTGTCATAAATGCTATTATAGTTGTTTAAAAAATCTTGTGGGGTAGAAAAAATATCCTTCAAGTTGAAAGCTGTATCTGACAACATTATATAATCTCTAATATTCGCCATATATTTTTAGTATTTTTCTGGTTCGATGTTTTTGTAAAGTGTTAATAAATGGTTCTTACGAACAAGAATTTGTTCTGTTCTCTTTGGCGAAATAATTCTTGGTTCAGGGTACTTTATTCTTGCAACAATTTCAGCAGCATTTTCTACGGACAAATCTTCGGAAGCAGGTATTTTAAGCTTCTTTAATGCAGCTTTTAATCCAATCATATTTGTGCCATAATAAGCGATCTGTAGATATGCTGAAGGAATTGATTTTCTAGGAATAATATATCTCAATGTAGTTGCTAATAAGATTTCTTTAATTTTCCTTTTAAAAGTTCTTTCAAAATTGTTTGTTAATACTCTTACTAATTGTTGCTCAATTGTGCTCGCTCCTTCTTTTTTTTTATAAAGTAGCCTGTTTTTTATAGCTCTAATAATAGCAATAATATCAAATCCCATGTGATAGCGGAATCTATGATCTTCACCTGAAATCAAAATGTTTTTCAATAGGTCATTTTTGTCAGAAATGGAAGGTGTTGAGATGAGTTCAAGTAATTTGTTTTTGAGCAAACAATATTCTTGTGGGTAAAAAAGCTTTGCAGATATGGGTAAAGGGTTTAACATTCTGTTTTTATTTCTATTTAATTAGAAATTTATTATAGCTATAAAGTAATTTTCATCTGCAGATTATTTACTGTCAAAAAATAACTTTTATAGTTATTGAAATTCCATGAATATTATTTTAAACAAAACCAATAACGATCTAATAAGTGTTAATAAAATTATTGCAACCCCGAATACAATTAAAAGAATATAAAAGAAGTCAGTATGTTGGAATATTGGCATCCATAAAATGTAAATTGCAATAAGTCCAAAGACTAACTCAATGATTGCGTCTCTAAAAACAGTAACTATATTTTTGTAATTAGCACTTGTTAAAAGTAATTCTGTGCTGTTTTGAGCATCCTCAAGGTTTCTTATTTTAATATTTGATTTGACAGTTACAATAATAGTTAGTGACGCAAGGATGAATCCAGCTAATGCAACAATTGATGAAGTAATATTTGAAATAAAACTGTCGATTTTTGTTTTGTCTTCAAGTGCTGGAATTTCAAGTCTAAACTTAAATAACATTAAAATCATACCTGATATGAGTAATGTATCCACAATAAAAGGGTGATTGAAATAAAAATCTAATAGTTTAATCTTTATCTTTTTCATAATATTCTATTTCGACTCCAGGAGTCGTTCATTTTTGCGAACATATCTACAGATACAATTGTTCTAGATTTTTCTCTCCTTTCTACATTAACTTCATCTTTTGCTTTATCAATTAGGAGGTCAAATGCATTAAGTCTGTCATTGTAATCTGAATCTTCTGCCAGAACTTCAAGTTTTTCATAGCCCTCAATAATTTGTTTGTTCTTTTGAAGACTTGCAATAAATTTCGAAACGATGTTCTTAGATTTAACAGCAGAGTTCGATGTTGGTCTAAATCTTGCGTTGTCAATGTTGTATTTAATGTCCATTGTAATGTAGTCATCTGTAAATGCTTGTTGAGCAGCTTCAAATGCTGAAAAATTCCTGCGTCAACATCTTGAAGCACTCTTAAATTGTCTTTATGAAGTTTGATAGTTATTTTGGAAACTTCACCTATTCTTTGTTTTGTCTTTTTTAATGAATCTCTAACAATAGCTGCATGTTTAATTTCGGTTGTTATTCCAAAATTCCCGCCAAGTATTGCCAAATAATATTCTAATTCTGATATTTTAGCACCGAATTGATTAAATTCCAAGGCCAACTTAAGTTTGTTGCTAGTGCTTTCATTCTTTTGTTGTATTACAAAGTGTGTCGTTTCGACAATACCCTCTTCGTCTTTGGCATTAATATCTCTTGTCAGATCAGTTTCTGTGTTTAAAAGCTCTGGGGAAAAATCTTTTCTAACACTTAACAACTTCCCTTGGATAACCATTTTATTTGGTTGTGGAGTAATAGTTAAGTCATTTATAAATAAGATTTTCTCTCCGACTTGTTGATATCTTCTTGGATCTTTATCTGCAACTATTCTTTTAATTTGACTTAGTAAGGCTTGGAAATTTGTCAAATATTTCTTCTTATCAAGTGTGAAATCAGGGTTGAACTTAACAAGTAAGTCATAAAAATGGATGGTTCGTTTAATTTTTTGTAGTGCCATAGATTAGTGTTTTTGGGTTTCACAAAATAATTTATTAATTAAAGAGTAACAATTAATTCAGTTGTTTTTTTGCACTTTCCTTATTTTAAGTCAACTTTCATCAACGCAACGTCCTTTGCTCCTCACAAGCCAACGCTAAAGAGACAGTTGCTGAGAAAGGTCCTCAGCAGTTGTATTCAATCTGCTTCAGCCTATAAATCCTATAAATGATACCTGCCCCACTTTGGCGGGTGGGTAAACAATTTCTTAGCTTTGAAAAAAGCATCCATGCAATTCGAAACATTTCTGCAAAGTATTTCTTCAGCAACAGCACCTGCAAACAGCAGTGTATATCTCCGTGCTATGTGGCATGATGCAAAAAATGAATGGGGGAAAGCACATGCATTGGTTGACAGCTTACAAGATGCAACTGCCTGCTGGGTGCATGCTTATTTACACCGCAAAGAAGGTGATCTTGGTAATGCTGATTACTGGTACAGCAGGGCAGGGAAAACAAGACCTTCTGTTTCTTTACAGGAGGAATGGGAAATGATTGTGAGGGCACTGCTTTAAGGTATGCCTGTTTATTTTTCAGTAAATTTGAATTTTTAAATCATGAAAGTCGCTACAATTATTTCAGCTTGCTTTTTGTTTTGCGCAGGAATTTCATGCTCGCCAAGCGGCAATCCAGATACCAGTCAAAACCAAAAAGATACCTTAACAACAGGGTGGAGTATTACAAGCGTTACCAGCAGCCGGCTGATTGATATCTTTTTTCAAAATTCAACGGTTGGTTATATTGGCGGTGAACGTTGCTACAAAACCAATGATGCAGGTAAAACATGGGCGCCATTGCCCGATTCTGTAAGTGCAGACAATATGTTTGTAACGAATGACGGAACCTTGTTTACGATTGTTAATCACAAAAGCAAATGTTTCAGGCTGTCGAATTGGGGTACAACAATTACCGGATCCATCGTAAATATATTTACAGTTTACAGCGGGGATCTTTTTTTTACCGATTCAAATAATGGGTTTATTGTATCAAAGACGGGAATCAATAAAACAACTGATGCGGGAAACAGCTGGGCTTTATTAACCGGAGTAAATGGTCTTACTTTTTCTGATTCGTATGCTACCTGTTATTTTACAGATACAAATACCGGATGGGTGATCAGCGGACAAAAAATATTCAGATCAAATGCTGATCTTCAGAATTGGGCTGAGAGCAATGTGAGCGGAATGAGCAACAGCTTTCTTGCTTCTATTTTTGCCGTATCAAAAGATATTGTTTATGCAGGTGGCGGAGATGGGGCTGTTTTTAAATCAACCGATGGAGGACGTAATTTTTCAAAGATTGCAAGTTTATACTACAGTGCAACAGATAAGTATTTGGATATTCATTTTGTTGACAGTAATACGGGGTATGCCTGTTATCAAAGCCGTATTTATAAAACAACTGATGGGGGAGCAACATGGGTGAAGGTGGTTGGATTGGTACAGAGTCAAATTATAGAGGTTCATTTTACTGATGCTAATCATGGATGGGCCTGTACGGTAGATGGTAAGGTGCTGAAATTTGAGCAATAGAATTTTGTTTAAAAATTATTGCATGCAAAGCAGTTTACTTGGTATTTTTGCTGTTGGTGGGCGACAAAAAGGGTAGGCGGATATTAAAAAACTGGTATGCAAATCAAAAGAACGGGGTATAAACATGATGTGCTGAATGTGCTGTTTTATTTTCTCTTAGCAACAGTTATGGGTTTCTTTACATGTGGCAGGGTGTCTGAAGGATACATAGAAATGTTTGCAATTGCGATCTATTCATTTCAGGCAAGCCTGATGAGTCTGGCGATAATTATTATTCTGAAAGAAATCTTTAAGAGAGTTGTTTTCATAGAGATTTTATATGGAATTTTTCCACTTGTGTTTTTTGAAGTAGCCTGTATATATTCAGGTGATCCCTCAATGTTTGGGCTTTTTGATAAGGAACCGATTAATTTCAAAAATCCTTATCTGGCAATGTCACTTGCATCATTGATTTCTGTCTTGATTGTTTACGGAAGATCGGTATGGATAAAAACGAAATCCAGTTAGCAGGTATTTTTTAAGTGTGAGGATATGGATTCTCATGAAATCAGCTTTGCCCAATAGAATTTCCATTTGTACAAGAGTGCGACGCAACAAAAGCTCAATGGCAGCATTAGCCTCTGTAACAAATATTTGCTGTTGGTCAGCGACCAACAGGGGCTTGGTGACAAATCCGCCTTCGCCAAGGCTATGGCGGAGAAGCAAAAAGGACCACCGTTTCCGATGATCCTCTACATTGATGGTTTGGGAAATATATAAACCTGTTGAAATGGACTGGCCACTTTGAGCGGCCTCACCTGCAGGCTGCATTAAATATCAGTTGCTTCGCCATAAGCAACAGCTGTTGCTTCTTTCAACGCTTCACTCATAGTTGGGTGCGGATGCACACCATTGAGAATTTCATGATAAGTAGTTTCTAATTTTCTTGCTACTACTACTTCAGCAATCATTTCAGTAACACCTGCACCTATCATATGTGCTCCGAGGAACTCACCATATTTTGCATCGAAGATTACTTTTACAAAACCTTCTGTTGCACCGGAAGCACTTGCTTTACCACTCGCCATAAAAGGAAACTTGCCTACTTTAATTTCGTAACCTGCATCTTTCGCTGCTTTCTCTGTATAACCTACAGATGCAATTTCAGGTGTGCAGTAAGTACAGCCGGGAATGTTATTATAATCCATTGCTTCAGGTGCATGGTTGTGTTTCTTTTCCATATATGCCATATGCTCAGCTGCATTGATGCCTTCTTTACTTGCAACGTGTGCCAGGGCCTGTCCGGGAGCAACATCACCAATGGCATAAATGCCGGGTACATTGGTTTGTCCGTATTTATCAACTACTACTTTTCCTTTTTCTGTTTTAATACCGTTTTCTTCCAGTCCGATGTTTTCAATATTTGAAACAACACCTGCAGCACTTAATAAGATATCGGCTTCCAGTACTACTTCACCGGTTGCTGTTTTTACTTTTGCTTTTACTCCTTCGCCACTTGTATCAACACTGGTTACTTCAGCGCTGGTCATAATGGTAACGCCTTTTTTCTTAAACTGCTTTTCCAGTTCTTTAGAAATATCTTCATCTTCAACCGGTACAACTCTCGGCATAAATTCAACAATGGTAATTTTTGTACCCATGCTGTTGTAGAAATCAGCAAACTCAACACCAATGGCACCGCTTCCTACAACGATCATTGATTTTGGCTGTGTTGGTAACACCATTGCTTCACGGTAGCCAATGATTTTTTTACCATCCTGCGGCATAGATGGTAACTGACGGCTGCGGCCACCCGTAGCAATCACAATATATTTTCCTTCAACAATGCTTTTGCACCATCGGCTGCTGTTACTTCCAACTTGCCCTTGCCGGCAATTTTTCCGTAACCCATAATCACATCAATCTTGTTCTTCTTCATTAAAAAGGTAACGCCCTTGCTCATTTTATCGGCCACTCCACGGCTGCGTTTTACCACTGCACCAAAGTCGTGCTGAATATTGCTGGCGCTGATACCATAGCTTTCGCTGTGCTTCATGTAATCATATACCTGTGCACTTTTCAGTAATGCTTTGGTGGGAATACAACCCCAGTTTAAACACACACCGCCAAGACTTTCTTTTTCAACGATTGCTACTTTAAAACCAAGCTGAGATGCACGGATAGCGGCTGGATATCCACCGGGACCACTTCCGAGAACGATTACGTCGTATGCCATATTTATTAATTGATAATTTGTTAGTTGATAATTGATAATTAGACCGGCAGCGAAGGTAGTTGATGTGGGGGAAATGACAAAAGGGGGGAGCTAAGAGGTGAAAAGAGGGAAAAGAGAAGAAAGAGGAGGAAGGAAAGGCAAAGAGGGAAGGCAGAAGATAGAAACGCTGATGACACGGATGGGACGGATATGAACGGATTTAATCTGTATTGATCCGTATAAATCTGCGTTATCCGTGTTTCTATCACTTCAACTCAGCCGCTTTTTTGCATTACTATAACAAAACAAAGCTGCTACTTTGTAATGTTGGATTAAAATTTGGCTGTGGAAAATAATAAGCACAGCAAAGCGTTTTAGTGCAAGGCAAGATTTACATTTGATTTCTGCTTCGCTAAATAGCTTCGAAGTACACATAAAACCATATAACACACATGGACTTTTTCCTTCTCCAGGTTCAAAACGCAGTTGATACCCTGAACAAAGCAGTAACTACACCGGTTGCTCCCAAAGAAATGCATATCATCGACATGTTTATTAAAGCCGGCTGGGTAATGGTTCCGCTTGGAATCTTAAGTATCCTAACGGTATATGTATTTGTGGAACGCTGGCTGGCCATTAAAAAAGCAGCAGAAGTGGATACTAATTTCATGAACATCATCCGTGATAATATTGTTAGCGGTAATGTAACTGCTGCCAGAAATTTTGCACGCAACACCGCCAACCCGGTTGGACGGATGATTGATAAAGGACTGCAGCGTATTGGTAAACCCATTGATTCCATTGAAAAAAGTATGGAGAATGTGGCACAGCTGGAGATGTATAAATTAGAACGTAATGTGAGTATTCTTTCTGTGATCTCTAAAGTGGCTCCCATTTTTGGTTTCGTTGGTACACTGGTTGGTTTGATGCAGCTGTTCTTTAACATCAATGCAACAGGTGAATATGAACTGAGTACAATCGCCGGTGGTATTTACACCAAACTGGTAACATCCATCAGTGGTTTGGTGATTGGTTTGATTGCTTATCTCTTCATAATATCCTTTCTACCCAGGTAGAAAAAGCAGTAAATAAAATGGAAGGATCAGCCGCCGACTTCTTAGATGTATTACAGGAACCAACCCGATAAACCAGTAACTCATGAATCTCAGAAAGAAAAGAGGTGAATCATCGGAGGTGTTTACGGATGCGTTGAACGATATCCTGTTCATCCTGCTCATGTTTTTCTTAATTGTTTCCACGCTGGCCAATCCCAATGTGCGGAAAGCTTCATTGCCAAAAGCAAAAAGCAATACCCGCAGCAAACAAACAGTAGTGGTAACAATTGATGCAACGAATCATTTTTATGTAGGTTCAACAGCTGTTGATCCTTTACTGATGGATACAACACTTTCACAAATGATCAGCTCCAAACGCAACAGCGGCGCAGAGGTAAGCATTGTCATCAATGCCGACAGAAATGCTACGATTGAAAGTTTTGCTGCTGTGCTCCGTGCTGCCGACCGCTTAGGTGTAAAGGCAGTGATGAGTGTGGATAAGAAGGGGTGCAGTAGGGAGTAGCTAGTCGTTAGCCGATAGTGGTTAGTAGGTTCTTTACTACCGGCTTACAACTAAAGACTATCGGCTGCCTTTTATCATTCTCTCATTTCCACTCATATCTTTTTTCAATTCAACAGTAAATCCTTTTTGCTGAAACAAGTCTGCTGTTTCTTTTCCCAATTGCTGATTGATTTCAAGATAAACAACACCGTTTGGGTTGAGATGTGTTAAAGCAAAGTCAGCTATTTTACGATAGAACAATAATCCATCTTCATCAGGAACAAACAAAGCTTTGTGCGGTTCGTAATCCAGCACATGCTGACTCATGGTTTTTGCTTCACTATTTTTTATGTAAGGAGGATTGCTGACGATGAGATCATATTTACTTAGTTCTTTCCATTTGTTTTCATCTAAGAAATCAAGCAGCTGAAAATTGATTTCTGTTTCATGGTTTACTGCATTATTCATTGCTGTATGCAATGCTTCACTGCAAACATCAATGGCTGAAACTTCTAAGGAAGTAATGTTTTTTTTGATGGAGATGGGAATGCAGCCGGAGCCTGTGCCAATGTCCAATATATGTACGATGTCAGATGTTTGATGTACGGGTCGGGCTTTCACATCGTACATCGTACTCCGTACATTCTTTATGATCCAGTCAACCAGTTCTTCTGTTTCAGGCCGGGGAATGAGAACGCTTTCATTTACTTCAAACTTTAACCCATAAAACCAGGCTTCGTTTAATACATATTGAACGGGACGGTGCGTTAATAACTGGCGCTGGGTTTCTGTTATCCGTTGCTCTTCAGGAAGTGATAGTTCTTTCTCTCCAAGTGCAGAGAATGATCCATTGCCCATAGATTCCACAACGATTCTGGCAATAGCATCTGCTTCGCTTTGCTCATAGATTTCCTGCAATGATTTACTTAGCTGCTGATAGTATTCTTTCCACCTCATTCCTGCAAATTTACCTGCTTCTGCTGAAACAGTTTATTTAGGTATGCCATACTTATCGCCATATCTCAAAGTTATTCTAACAGTTGAAGTATGGCATACCTGTCACTACAACGAAATAGCTATTTTTGCGCCGTATGACCATTGATGAGACATATATGCAGCGATGTATTGAACTGGCTTTGAAAGGAGCAGGTTCAGTTGCACCCAATCCAATGGTGGGAGCTGTGCTTGTACATAATGGACGCATTATTGGAGAAGGATGGCATGAACGTTATGGCGAAGCACATGCGGAAGTGAATTGTTTAGGTCAGGCCGCTCAAAACGGCCAGACCGATAAGTTTCAACAATCAACTTTGTATGTTTCTTTAGAACCCTGTGCTCATTTTGGTAAAACACCTCCCTGCAGTGATCTTATCATTCAGCATAAAATTCCGAAGGTGGTGATTGGTTGCAGGGATCCATTTGTTGAAGTAAACGGAAAAGGAATTGAAAAGCTGAAGGCAGCAGGAGTGGAGACGGTTGTTGATGTGCTGAAAAAGGAATGTATGGAGCTGAACAAACGCTTCTTTACATTTCACTTGCAGCACAGGCCTTATATTATTTTGAAATGGGCACAGACGGGGGATGGGAAGATAGCAGCCCCAGCCCCCCTAAATCCCCCCGGTGGAGGGACTTTGGAAGACTCCGATGTTCGAAGACTACTAATCAGTAATGAGTTTACAAATAAGTTGGTGCACAAATGGAGAAGTGAAGAAGCATCGATCCTTGTTGGTACGAATACAGCTTTGCTGGATGATCCGCAATTGACAAACCGTTATTGGCCGGGTAAGCAACCTGTCCGTCTGGTATTGGATAAGGAACTAAAGCTGCCTTCTACACTTCAATTGTTCAATGATGCAGCAAAGACGATTGTGTTTAATACCATCAAAGAATCAACTGAAGGAAATATTCAATATTACATAATCAGTAAGGAAGGAAATGCAGTTGAGCAGATGGTTGATGCACTGTATCAATTGAACATTCAAAGTGTAATTGTGGAAGGTGGTGCACAGCTGTTACAGGGTTTTATTGATGCCGGTTTATGGGATGAAGCAAGAGTGATTGAGAATTCATCCTTAAAAATTGAAAAAGGATTGAACGCTCCTCAAATAAAAAATGTACTGTTGCAGAAAATTGAAACCATCCAGACGGATACAATCAGTTATTATACCAAACAATAAACCAATTTCAACGTGTTCTTTTTAATCGGCAGTATTGTTCTCAGTTCATGGCTCACACTCTCCTTTAAGTTAGTGGAGAAGTTTGGTATCAATACCTTCCAGGCAATTGTATTTAACTATATCACCTGTGTGGTTACGGGTTCTTTTGTGAATGGTGCATTTCCCATCAGTAAAGATTCTGTAAGTGAAAGCTGGTTTGGATGGTCGCTGTTAATGGGGTTGACTTTTATTGGATTGTTTAATGCAATTGGAATGACTGCTCAAAAGATGGGAGTATCTGTTGCATCAGTGGCCAACAAACTTTCACTGGTCATTCCTTTTATCTTTTCTATTTATCTGTATAACGAAGCGCCAACTGCATTCAGGATTATTGGCGTTATCATTGCTCTTGCCTCTGTTGTACTTACCTGCTGGCCATCTGCTGATGCAACAGAACCATCGGGTAAAAAAGTAAACCCTTTGTTTTTCTTCTTACCGGTGATTTTATTTGTCGGCAGTGGTTTGCTTGATACAATGATTAAGTATGTTGAGATCAGTTTTTTAAATGATGCCAATAAGAATGCTTACCTGATCACTGCATTTGCCGTAGCTGCTTCTCTTGGTTTGATAGCGATGATTTTTATGCTGCTTACCGGTAAAATGAAATTCGACAGAAGAGCCATTGCAGCAGGTATCATCATTGGTGTGCCGAATTATTTTCGATCTGGTGCCTTGTTCGTGTACTGAAGGATTATGCAGGCAACAGTTCTGCTATCATCCCCATCAATAATATGGGGATTGTTTTGTTCAGTACACTGGCAGCCCTGTTTATGTTTAAAGAGAAATTATCAAAACTCAACTGGCTGGGGATTGTTTTATCTATTGCTGCCATTTCATTAATTGCATTCGGTTAGTCAAATTATTTATTCAAGTATGAGCCAGGAGTTTTATAATACCATTACCCAACCTGTGGTTGCCGAGTTTAAAGACAGGGGCAGTCAGTTCCTGGCCTATGCCTATCCGTTATCTTCGGTTGAAGAATTTAAACTGAAGCTGAAAGCATTAAAGGAAGAACATCATAAAGCGGTGCATCATTGTTTTGCTTACCGTTTAGGTGTTGATGGAAATACATTTCGTGTAAGTGATGATGGGGAACCTTCAGGAAGTGCAGGCAGACCGATACTGGGACAGATCGACAGTAAGGAATTGACCAATGTGCTGATTATTGTTGTGCGTTATTTTGGCGGCACATTGCTGGGTGTTCCCGGTTTGATCAATGCCTATAAAACCGCTACAGCACTGGCTTTGCAAACAACACCGATTGTGCAAAAGCAGATTGAAGTAAACTACTTCCTGCATTTTGATTATACAAGAATGAATGATGTTATGATGGTGGTTAAGCAGTACAACTGCACAGTTATTAAACAGGAAATGAATTTGTTTTGCGATGTGGAAATCGGCATACCAAAGAACCGTTTGGATGAAGTGCTGTACAAGTTCAAAGATTTACATACGGTGGAGATGAAGAAACTTGCCTGATTTTTTTTGATAGAAACGCTGATGACACTGATGTCGGCGGATTTGAACAGATAAAAACAGTGTTAATCAGTTATGATCCGTTGAATCCGTGTTTCTATTCATTTTGCTTTCTACGCTTTACCTGTTAACTTATACACCAGCAATCCCACTGCTTCTTTTAAAAAGATATCCCAGTTTTCAAATGATTTGTAGGAAGGTATTACAGCATCAAAGAAACGTATTGGGTTATTAACCGCATTGAAATTGCAGGGATAAGCAACTGTCTCCAATCCGGCTTTTGTAAATACTTTTTGCGACCGCTTCATGTGCATAGCAGATGTAATTAAAAGATATGGGCCTTTTATCTGTAATGAATCGAGCAGTTTTTTTGAGTTGATGGCATTCTCGTAAGTATTGCGGCTTTGATTTTCACTTAATACATCTGTTGCTGCTACACCCATTTCCTGTAATTGCTCTTTTACAAAATCAGCTTCTTTGTATTGTTGTCGCCAAATGCTGCCGCTGCCACCCGTGATGAGGATCTTTTGATATGCCCGAGTTTGTACAGGCGAACCGCCTGAATAAACCGGTCACTCGCTGCACCGTAAAAGCCCTGATTACTTTTGAATTCAAACCCAACAAATCCCGCAAGTAAAATACCTGTCTGGTATTGTTCTCCTGTTGCCAGTGTTTTTCTCTCTGCCTGCCAGCTAATCATGAGTTTTTGAATGATGAAGGGATTGGAGAAAACGAGGAACCAGCAGGTACTGATAATGATCCATTTTTTTTTCCGTTTCTGATCTTTGATGAAGAAAGCAAGCAAAACAAAGATCAGTAACCAGTTAAACGGCGAAATAAAAAAATATAGTAGTTTGGAAATAATGAAAAACATGAGGGTGAAGGTAATTATTTCTGAAATCTCAGGCTGTTATCCTTCATTTTGATTTTTTAGCAGGAAATTTGCAGTAGATCAGTAAATCCCATTCAGCATGAAACGTTTCCTCGCAGTAATTGCAGTAATGATTTGTCTTTCGCAGGTAAAGGCACAGTTAACAACAAAGGCCGATTGCGGCACTATGTACGTTGAAGTGTACAAAGGATGGATCAATGAAGTGATGCCCAGTGCAGATCCGGAAAGGATCAAATCAAAGATTCCCTGCTTTACTTCTTTTGAAGCGGAAGGCAATGAATCGAAATGCGGCGGTGCCATTTATTATGCTGATAAAGGTCTTACCGTTTATATTCAGCGTGATTATTTTTTAATTGATGAAAAGTTCAAAGGCAAAATGTCGATGCCGTTAATGGGAGCAAAACAGGCTGCCCTGTTTACTTTATTGGGAAATCCAAAAATAAAGGATGCCAATTGGGAAGCTTATCAGATGTCGTATGGCACATTGATTATTTATTATAATGCAAAGAAACTGGTGAATAAGATCATCATGAGTACAAAAACAACTGACATTATTCAGTTGTGTGAATAAAGGGAGTTATTTCAGATTGGCAATACTGATCAGCTTATTTACATCATGAACAATAATTAACCGGCCTTTTGTTTCAAGAATTTTTTCTTCTTTAAAATCGGATAACATCCGCACTACATTTTCTCTGGCCGTTCCAACAAGACTGGCTAAATCATCACGGCTCATATTGATTTCAACAGGTTGGCCGGGTTGAAAATTTACTTTGTATTTTTCACGCAGTACAATCAACTGCATAGCTAATCTTTCACGAACCGACTTTTGAGCAAACATGGTAATGCTGTTGGCCAGCACCGCAAACTCATGACTCAGTGTTTTTAATAATAACCTGTTTAATACTTCTGATTGCTGTAATGCGTTTAAAAAATCTTCTTTTGGAATAAACATGATAGTGCTTTCTTCCAGTGCCGCAGCATAATCAGGGTAGCGGTCTTCTGCAAGAATTGCATGGTAGCCGAACAGTTCCCCTGTATTGGCAACATAAATAATCTGTTCTTTTCCGTCTTTATCAACCTTGTATTTTTTTATCTTCCCGTTGGTGATATAAAAGATTCCGTCGGGATGAGCACCTTCCTTGAAAATAATTTCACCTTTTTTACAGGTTTGAAGAGATTGATTTGCGGTTAATAAGTTCAGGTCCGCTTCGGGCAGATTATGGAGGATCGATTCGCTTTTGAAATCCCATTTATCAATTGGAAAAATACCCTTGATACTCATAGCCTTTCAAAAATAATGCTTTAAAAATTGATAAAACTCACTTTTAAAAGTGATATGCATTACCTCATCAAAGCCAAAGAGTTGATACCTTTGCATCATTCGCCGGTACAAACAGACAGCAAATGGGTTTCTTTCAGGAATGATCTATTACCGGTTCAGTAAATCCGGCGGTAGATGGTTGGTCCTTCAATCATTACCTGTTCAGCCGAAAATAAAGTCTATGCTTTCAGAACAACAAGAATCAAAAACGGAGGAATGGTATAATACAGATGCGGCATTCAACCGCCTCTATCCTTTGCCCATCCGGATACTTGCCTCCAATCACTGGACTCCTTTGAGTGTTGCCCGAAAAGCAGCACAATTTTTAGCAGCTGAAAAAAATGTCCGCATTTTAGATATCGGCAGCGGAGTTGGTAAGTTCTGTTTAAGTGCAGCTTTCTATATGCCCAATGCAACTTATTACGGTGTTGAGCAACGAAAGACACTGATTGATGATGCGGAAGCAGCGAGACAAATTCTCGAGCTGCAAAATGTTTCTTTTATTCACGGCAATTTTACCCAGCTTGATTTCAAAAACTACGATCATTTTTATTTCTATAATTCATTTTACGAAAATCTAAGCGGCACAACAAAAATTGATGAGAGTATTGATTACTCAAGTGAGCTGTATCATTATTACTGCCGTTACCTGTATAAGCAATTAGACAAAACACCTGCCGGAACAAGATTGGCAACCTTTCACAGTCTGGAAGATGAAATACCTCCCGATTATCATGTTGTAGGTTCTGATATGGATAACCTTTTAAAATACTGGATAAAAGTATGAGTAAACTTTTTTCACATTCACTGAGTGCTGCTCTTTCATTAATGATTTTGCTGATGAGTTGTAAGCAAAGGAGTTTATCTGCTGAATCAACACTTCAAACGTCATTGCAAAAATTAACAGCAGGCAACAGCAGGTTTTCACATCATCACCCTGTTCATCCTGATGAAGATATTAAACGGATGGTTGCCATTTCAAAAGAACAGCATCCTTTTGCAGCGATTATCTGCTGTTCTGATTCAAGGGTTCCTCCTGAATTATTATTTGACCAGGGCTTTGGCGATTTGTTTGTGATCCGCACGGCAGGAAATATTATTGGTGGGGTTGAGTTAGGAAGCATTGAATATGCTGTTGAACATTTAGGTGTAAAGCTCATCATTGTTATGGGGCATGAAAACTGCGGTGCGGTAAAAGCATTTATTGGAGGAGGGGAAGCTCCCGGACATATTAAAGAGATTGTTGACAGTTTAAAAAACGAAGAGGAGATCATTCAAATTCCTGTAACAGATATCAATCGTCTGGATGATTGTGTAATTGCAAATGTATGGCATGGAGTAAAGGAACTGAAAACAGCATCAGCCATCATCCGTGAAAAATAGAAAAAAATGAATTGCAGATCGTTGCCGCAAGATATGATCTTGATGATTTCAAAGTAACCCTGCTCAAACAATAAACTTACTTTTTTATGCCCCATACATTTAGTCATTTCCACTCTCAGCTGATCACAAGGATTTTAGTGGCCACTTCACAGGAAGAAGTAATGAGTATTATTGATGCAACGATGAAAGAAGTGGAACAACAGGAAAATGAAATCCTTGTTCCATTTTATTTTGCCGGAAAAATCATTACTGAACTGGAATTGTACAGTCCTATGAAAAAAGATGCACAGCAATGGAGTAATATTCAGGCAGCCAGAGGGCACCTGCGCCGCATGCGTAGTGGAATGAAAGAAAACGCAGCCTGATGAGCAACATGTTTAAACCAAAGTTGCTTTATACGCTCAAGGCTTATACCCGTAAGCAGTTTGGTAAAGATGTAATGGCTGGTTTAATTGTGGGTCTTGTTGCTCTTCCTCTTGCTATTGCATTTGCCATCGCTTCCGGAGTATCACCGGAAAAAGGTTTGTACACAGCTGTAATTGGTGGCTTTATTATTTCAGCAATAGGTGGCAGCAGGGTGCAGATCGGCGGCCCAACCGGAGCATTCATTGTGATTGTTTACGGTATTGTTCAAACCTATGGTGTTAACGGTTTAATCATTGCAACATTTATTGCAGGGGTGATGTTGATCCTGATGGGGCTTGCAAGATTAGGTTCTGTTATTAAATTTATTCCTCATCCGCTCATTATTGGTTTTACAAGTGGTATTGCATTGATCATTTTTTCTTCGCAGGTAAAAGATTTTCTTGGTTTGAATATGGGTGCAGTGCCTGCTGATTTTCTTGCCAAATGGGGAAGCTTTGCTGCGAATATTTCATCAACGAATCTGTATGCAGCAGCCATTGCCATTGTTACCGTTGCTGTTATCTTATTATGGCCAAAGGTTACACATAAAATTCCCGGTTCACTGGTAGCTATTCTTGTAACAACACTGGCTGCTTATTTTTTACACCTGCCTGTAGAAACAATCGGCAGCAGGTTTGGAAGCATTCCTTCTTCACTTCCATCGCCGGTTATTCCGCATATTGATTTTGAGACGGTGAAACAATTGATACAACCTGCTTTCACCATTGCATTGCTTGGTGGAATTGAATCACTGTTATCTGCAGTAGTTTCTGATGGAATGATTGGTTCTACACACCGTTCCAATATGGAACTGGTGGCACAGGGAACTGGCAATATTTTTTCTTCCATCTTTGGAGGTATTCCCGCAACGGGCGCTATTGCACGCACTGTAACCAATGTAAAGAATGGAGGCAGAACTCCAGTTGCAGGAATGGTTCATGCCATTACTTTATTGCTCATTATGTTATTTGTTGGCAAATGGGCGGCCTATATTCCTATGGCAACCTTAGCAGGTATCCTGGTGATTGTTGCTTATAATATGAGTGAGTGGCAAAGTTTTCTTTCTGTATTCAAAGGACCAAAAAGCGATGTAATTATTCTGCTTACTACGTTCTTCTTAACCGTATTGATTGATTTAACGGTGGCCATTGAAATAGGAATGGTACTTGCAGCCTTCCTTTTTATGCGGAATATGATTCAATCGAGTGAGGTAAGTATTCTTTCAAAAGAAAAAGAGGAAGATGATGAAAAGGAAACTGATGATTCTTCGTCAGTAAATAATTTCATTATACCTCATGAGGCAGAAGTGTTTGAAATTTCCGGTCCTTTATTTTTTGGTGCGGCACATAAATTTAAAGATGCGATAAAGTTCATTGAGAAAAAACCAAAAGTGCTGATCATCCGAATGCGGAAAGTGCCAATCATTGATGCAACCGGCATCCGTACCATTGAAGAAGTGTTTAAAGAATCAAAACACCGTGGCACTAAACTTATTCTTTGTGAAGTGGACAGTGAACAGGTATTGAAAGAACTGAAGGATGCAAGACTTCTCTTTGCCATTGGCAAAGCCAATGTAACAGATAGTTTTGAAAAAGCATTGGAGCGATGCAATGCTATCCTGGCAGAACTGCCGCATCATCATGAGTAAATACGATTACTTACAAGTACTATAAAGAAAAAGTCCCTGATTGATCAGGGACTTTTTATTGTTTACTTTTTTTATTGATTGGCATCTTTCCCCGCCTTTAATTTATCAATCATACCCTGTAAGAATGTTTTGTTTTGCTGATCAGGTGCTAAGGGTAAAGCAAGGTTTGCATACTTTAATGCATTCTTAAAATCGCCATTGGCAGAATATCCTCTTACAAGGCCAACAAGTGTTGTGTATTGATTCGGGTTTTTATCAAAATTCATTTTAAAAACAACCAGTGCTTCTGCAGGTTTCTTCAGCTGTATCAAAGTCCTGGCATATTGATGCAGGTCATTCAGGCTGCCAAACGGAATAGCTTTTTTCATGATTGCAGCGGCTTCATCTTTGCGATCGAGTTTTTCAAGGATCTGTGCTCTTGTACTCCATGCACCAAAAGATCTTTCACCACCGAAATTATTGGTAGAAGAATCTGTCCAAAGTAATGCTTCTTCTAAATTGGTATTGTGCTGCAGACACCATTGTGCTGCCTGGTCCCAGCTTTGCCAGATGAATCCTTTCTCTGTTCTTAATTCATTTCTGAAAGAAGTAATCTGCTCTTTTATATAATCTGTTTCAATTTTAAACGGAATCATCAGCTTCTCCCATTGCAAAGCAACAGTGGCACTGTTTTCAGTTTCATTCATGAATTCATATTTCAGCCATTCAACTGATTTGTCAATTGCAACCGGTTTTACTTTTACACGCAATACATCTTCTTTATCGTTGTAATAATAATGCCCCCATGAAGTAGAGTTGGAAGAGAAGATCAGTGTACATTCAGTTGGATCATAGGCTATAAAAAAACCATACTTGCCTGCCGCTAATTTTTTTCCTTCTATCAGTACATCTGTACTGAACTCGAATATGGTATTTTCATTGGCACCAGCACGCCAGGGGGCTGACTTACTGCTGCCAAAACCCGGATCAGTAAAACCAACCGGAACAAGACCTCCCCATACTTTTCCTTCACGGCCTTTTACACCAGGACGGTCGTAATGAATGGTTACATCTGTTAAGCCGATACGTTCACTTACCGATGCTTTTTTATTTCCACCACTTGGAGTAACCGTTAAAGGAATTTGTGAAAAAGAATTGAATGTAAGGTTGCCTGCAAACAGCAACAGGAAGATTGTTTTTTTCATTATGATAAGTTTTGATTACAACAAGCTATGAAAACTATTGGATGAGCTTTCAGCTTATTGTGACGATTGTATTATTGACAGGATGGACGGAATAACCTGTTAAATGAAAATGAAAAAGCCACTCAACTGAGTGGCTTCCTGTTATTATTCAAAAAATTTATTAAGCTGTTTTTGTTTTCAGTAATCCTGTTTTCAACAATGTATATCCTCCAAAGAATACTGCACAGAAAACAACAGTTGCGTAGAGGCTTCCGGTATAAAAAGGAATGGCTTCAGTGTAAGCAAGCGTTAATCCTGCTGCTGTTTTAGCATAAGGCAGATTGTTGATGTCAAGTCCACCGCCAATCCATACCAGGAAATTACTGATGAAGAAATAAACAGTTGGGCCAACTAATGCACCTAAACCAATCTGCCATGCTTTGCTCTGGTTAATGAAGAAGCCAATAACAGTTAAACCTGCAAATAATATGTAGTTGGTCAACTGTCCGCCATAAAAACCTTTTATAGAAGAAAGACCTAAGCTGTATAATGATTGGTATAATGCATCACTTATAAACATACTGATCAGTGGAAGTGCAAACGCAAATTTCCTGTCCTTAATCACAGAACCGGCAAATAATGCCATGGCAATCTGCGGAGCAAAGCCCAGTGGACGGTTAGGGAGAATGCGGTACAATGCTGCAACAACGATTAGGGCCAGCAATGTGAAAACGATATTTTTATTAAACTTCATAATTCTTGCTTGAGCGACAAAAATAACTAAAAACAAGTCCACAAACTTCATTTTGTGTAACCGGCTTTTTTCCTCAATATGTGGATAAGCCGAAATGAGTTATTTTAGAGGAATGGCAAAACACCTGGAAACTGGTAAAGAAGGGGAAGAAATGGCCGCCGCATGGCTGCTGGGTCAGGGCTTTACCATTCTTCACCGCAACTGGAAGCATTCTTATTTTGAACTGGATGTGATTGCAGAAAGGGAAGGAGTTCTTCACTTTATTGAAGTGAAGACAAGAACAACGGATACTTACGGCCATCCTGAAGAAGGTGTAACGGCAAAAAAACTGGAACGGCTGATGAATGCCGGGGAAGAGTTTCTGAATGTATACCCTGTTTGGGAGAGGATTCACTACGATATTCTCAGCATCCGTTTATATTCCAATAAAGCGCCGGAGTATTTTTTTATTGAAGATGTTTCATAGCCGATAATCATTAGTCGTAAGCCGATAGTGAAACTGATAACTAACTACTGCAAACTATCGGCTATCCACTGCTAATACTTCGGATTTACACCTGTATAACTGAACGGAGTAACCGCTTTCAATTCTTTTTTCACTTCAGCACTTACTTTCAATCCTTTAATAAAATCCTGCATTGTTTTTTGGGTGATGGCTGCATTGCCTCTTGTAAGATCTTTCAATGCTTCGTATGGATTGGGATAATGTTCTCTTCTTAAAATTGTTTGAATGGCTTCAGCCACAACTGCCCAGTTGTTATCCAGGTCCTGTTTGATCTTGTCTTCATTCAGCAGCAATTTGCCCAAACCTTTTTCAATTGATTTCAAGGAAAGAATGGAATGAGCAAAAGGAACGCCGATATTTCTTAAAACAGTTGAATCGGTCAGGTCACGCTGCAATCTTGAAACCGGAAGTTTGGCTGAAAGATGTTCCCACAATGCATTGGCAATACCGAGGTTTCCTTCAGCATTTTCAAAATCAATGGGGTTTACTTTATGCGGCATGGCGCTGCTGCCAATTTCACCTTTCTTGATTTTTTGTTTGAAATAATCCATCGATACGTACGTCCAGATATCACGGCAAAGATCAATTAAGATGGTGTTGATGCGTTTGATGCTGTCCATTTGTGCAGCAAGATTATCGTAATGTTCAATTTGTGTAGTAAACTGCTGACGTTGCAATCCCAATTTCTTTTCTACAAATTCATTCCCGAATTTGATCCAGTCGGTTTTTGGATAAGCCACATGATGTGCATTGAAATTGCCGGTAGCACCACCAAACTTTGCTGTGGTTGGTAACACAGATAATTGCTGCAGTTGATTTTCCAAACGTTCAACATAAACCATGATCTCTTTTCCAAGTTTGGTAGGAGAGGCGGCCTGTCCATGTGTGCGGGCAAGTAGTGGAATATCTTTCCAGTCTTTTGCCAGTGAACGCAAACGGATGAGCAGGTTTGAATAAGCCGGCATCAGTTCATTTTCCAGTGCATCTTTCCATAAACGCGGAATGGCGGTATTGTTGATATCCTGTGAGGTTAAACCAAAATGAATCCATTCTTTGAGCGAAGAAAGTTGCAGAAAATCCAGTTCTTTTTTCAGGAAATATTCCACCGCTTTTACATCATGATTGGTGATGCTTTCGAGGTTTTTGATTTCTGCCGCTTTATCAATTGAAAAAGAGGAGACCACTTCTTTTAATGCTTTCTGCTGCTGGGCTGATAACTTAAAAACTTCTTTTCAGACAGGAAAATAAAATAATCCACTTCCACCTGCACACGGTAACGGATGAGTGCAAACTCAGAAAAATAAAGATCCAGTTGCTGCAGTTGATTGCGGTAACGTCCGTCAATCGGGGAAATGGCTGTAAGGTTTTGAAGTTCCATGAAGAAGTTTATAAAGTTTGTAGTTTCTGGTTGTATACTTTCGGGTGTCAACTTTCACCGGTACAGGTAATTTTGGTTTAAATCCTTTCTGTACAGGCTCAAATAAAAAACCTTTTCTTTGCAGCGCAAAAGTAAATGAATTGAAGAATACCGACGTAACAAAACTCCTGTTGTCGGTTTAATTAGTCGGTATTATGCTTTAGGTTAGATAACGGAAATTATGAGCGAAACGCATAAGATAAAAGTTGGAGCAGTCAGTTATTTAAACACAAAACCCATGATGTATGGGATGAAGTCAGCTGCATTCCTGGAAGCCCATGAGCTGATTCCTGATTACCCGGCGAAAGTGGCTGATATGCTGAAAAGCGGGGCCGTGGATGTGGGTTTGGTGCCTGTGGCTTTGCTGCACGACCTGCCCCAGTATTATATCGTCAGCGATTACTGTATTGCATCTGATTACGAAGTGGCTTCCGTTTGTTTATTCAGCGAAGTGCCGGTTAAAGATTTGACCACTGTTTATCTCGATTACCAGAGCCGAACTTCTGTTGCCCTGGCGAAAGTGCTGATGAAAGAATTCTGGGGTATCAATCCAATACTGGTTGATGCAAAAGATGAAAGCTACCGTACAAAAATCAACGGAACAACAGGTGCTGTTGTAATTGGCGACAGGGCTTTGGAGCAACGCCGTCTCTCAACTTATATCTACGATCTTGCCAATGAATGGCGTGCCATGACCTCTCTGCCATTTGTATTTGCAGTGTGGGTGAGTTTGAAACCCATGAGTGAAGAATGGATCAAGACCTTTAATGCAGCCAATGCCGCTGGTATGCAGAAGCTCGATGAAATTGCAGAAGAGCAGAAATTTTCCTCTTACGATCTAAAGAAATATTATACCAATAATATTAATTACCTGCTGGATGAAGAAAAAAGAAAAGGGATGAATAGATTTCTTGAGTTTTTGAATGTGTAATTAACGGATTAATGAAAAGGTTCCGTTTCTGAACTCTCTGTTTTTTGTTTTAGTGATCGCCAGGTTTTTATCTGATCAAAGTATTTATATTGCATAATGTTTTGTAACCTTTAAAAACAAAAAAGTATGAAAAAACTCATCTCGCCACTTTTATTTATTTCAGCATGTTTTATTTTCTTAATTGCCTGCAAATGGCCCGCTGGACCAGCTGGCGCAACAGGTGCAACTGGCCCTGTCGGACCAACTGGAGCGACAGGAGCAACCGGACCAACTGGTGCAACAGGTGCTACAGGAACTGCTAATGTTATCTATTCAAATTGGATAACAGTAACAAATGCAGAGTGGTCAAATACTGGGCAGCTTGCGACAAGTCATAATAAAGATCTTAGTGCTCCGGGTGTTACTGCTGCAATAGTTAATCAGGGTGTTGTCTTGGTTTATATGTATTTTGATGTTCCAAATACTATAAGATTATTACCCTGGTTTGACGGAACTTTTTTGATATCACATTTTGTAGAGCATGTTCAGGTAGGCACTATCAGGGTAGGCACAAGAAGATTTGATAATGCAGCCTTTGTAAATAATTATGCACCTATTTATTATCGGTATATTTTAATTCCTGGAGGAGTTTCTGGCGGTCGTTATACGTCGGGCCAACTTGCCGGTTATACAGTTGATCAGGTAAAAAGCATGGATTATAAACAAGTAGTTGAACTGCTTAGTATTCCAGACACAGGCACAAATATTAAATAAGTTTATTTATCAGTATTGAAATGCATTCTTAACCAAGAGTGCATTTTTTTTGCCCATTAATAGAAATATAGAAAGAATAAAAAGAAATTTTTTCAGAGAGAATCTGCGTAAGGGGGATAAATCAGCAGCTAACGGATCAATGTAAAGGTTCCATTTCTGAACACATAACTTTCACAACTTGTTTTTGCTTTAATCATGTAGGAAAATACATCCGGGTTCTGTTGAACTCCTTTATACGTTCCATCCCAGCATTTTGTTGGATCCTTTGTATAGAAAACACGTTCACCCCAGCGGTTGAAAATGCTGAATTCAATTTCAAGAATAACACCCCAGTATTTAGTTCCGTAACAGTCATTCACACCATCATTATTTGGTGTAAATGCATTGGGCATCAGGTACCCTCCTTTATTATCAGCATTAACAAGCACTAAGATGCTGTCCGTGTTCATGCATCCGTCTAAATCTGTTCCCGTTACAATATAATTTGTTGTTACAGTGGGAGAAGCTATTGGGTTATAAACAGCCGGATTGTTTAATGTGCCTGCAGGCAACCAACTGTAAATTGTTGCACCGGATGCTGTCAACTGACTCTGGTTAGAGCTGCAATCAATATCGTTTGATTTGGTAAGTGAGAGCAAAGGCAAAGGCAACACGGTCACTGTTGTTGAGAGTGTTGTTGAGTTATGACAGACAGTATCAGTAATCAATACAGAATAGGGAGTTGTTGTTTGTGGAGAAGCTAAGGGGTTTGCTACAGAAGCATTATTAATTGTCGAAGCATTATCCCAGCTGTAAGTATCACCGCCTGATGCAGAAAGCTGAACAGAGTCATTTGTACAGATATCAACAGGCGGATTGATAATAAAATTATTTGCCGAGCGAATATCAACCTGAACAGAATCAATGTTACTGCAATTGTTTGCATCCTTAACCGCTACATAATATTTTGTATTGGAAGATGGAGATGCAACAGGATTCGGAATAAGATTATTATCAAGCGAAGCAGCCGGCGACCATGTATACGATGTCCCTCCGCCTGCACTAAGTTGAAGTGTGGCATTATTACAAAGCAGTGTATCGTTTGTAATTGTAATTACAGGTTTTGGATGAACTGTAATGGTAATACTGTCTTTGGAAATACAACCAAAGCTGTTTGTTCCTGTAACAAAATACTGAGTGGTAGAACCAGGGGCTGCAATTGGGTTTGATATGTTGGGATTTGAGATGCCTGTAGAAGGAGACCAGGTATAGGTTGATGCCCCGGTAGTTGCCAGTTGAGTTTGTGTTCCTTCACAAACAGCAAGATCAGAATTTGTGTTTATGACTGGAGTATCAACAGTAATTTTTACACTGTCTCTTTTAATGTAGACAGGTGAGAAGGATATGTCGTCTAAGGCAAAATCATTTCCAAAAAAGATCGTATTCTTATTGATAATTGAAATCGTAGCAGAAGTGGCATTGCCGGAGTTCCAGGTTGTATAAAATTGATTCCAGTTACAGGGTGGAACACTTGCATTGATAACGCTGCCAAGTGAATTTCCATTAATTGAAAAAGCTAACTGTGCCGGATTAGGATTCGAAATTGAACTGATCCAGGTTGAGAAAGAATAATTTGTATTTGGAGTTACGGTAACGGTGGTTTTCCAAACTTCAAGGTTAGCTATTTCCGAACCGTTTACCAACATCATATTCCCATTACCTGTAGTATGATCAGTACAGGGAAAGTGTGCAGAATACCAAGCCTGCGGACTTGTGCCGACAAAGTACTCAGCATCTTTTGTATTATTACTTGTATAGAAATATTGCGATGAAAAACCTGTATTCCCAGCACTGAAGTTTCCGTTTGTAATCAGGTTACTGCCGTTGCTTTCAGTAGTGAGATAGTATGTTATGGATTGCGTAGCAGAACTTATTGGATTTTGAGCAGAAGGATTATTCAGAAAAGTTGTTGGTGACCAGCAATAGGAAAGAGCCGATGAAGATAACAGCTGCTTGGGTATTCCAATGCAGATGGTCGTGTCATTTGTCAGGATTGTTTGATTATCATTCTGAATTCCAACAGAAATATTTTTTCTGACAGTGTCAATACAGGTGCCATAATCCTGAATCATTACAACCTGGTAATTTCCGGGATTTGTATAGGTATGTAATGCTGTTGATGAACCGGTTGCGGTATTCGTATCACCAAAGTCCCAGGCTATACTGTTGTAAGAGGTTGAAGTTGTTGAGAAAGTAATTGCATTGGGAGAGCATGGATTACGGGAAAAGGAAAAATCGTTTTTAATTGTACAGGGGGCTTGCACGGTTTGGCAACTGCCAACAATAGCTTTTACTTCGTCTTCATTAATTGCTCTGTTATAAATTCTTACATCGTCCATTTCGCCATTGAACCAATAGGGGAACGTAGGGTCATCCATTTTGCCCATAAAGAGATCATGGGTATTACTGAAATTATATCCCGGTGAAAAATTATTTAGAACTAATTGGCAGTTGATATACAGTTTAGCATAGGTTCCATCATAGGTATAAATTACACTTACCCACTCATTTTTTGTTACATATGGAGTATAACCACCAGCTGCTCCTGCGCCGTGCCCCGAGTAGTTTTGATGAATAGTATCGGGAGGTGAATAGGTACAATTTGTGCCATTGCTATACATTTCATCTCCAAATCTCAACCTAAATGTTGTTGTTGGCGCAGCATCTAAGCCCTTCATTAAAATTGCGTTCCCATGGCAAGTACCATAGTAAAAACCAGTTGTTTTTACAAAAGCAGCCAATGTAATACTACTGCTCATGTTTAAAGTGGGACTGTTGGGTATTTGTATGTAGTTGTTGATTCCGTTAAACTTGTAAGCGCTGTTTGGGTTATTAACCCTGTCAGCCGTTAAAGTAGCGTTATTAAAAACCGGATTATTATTATTACCGCTAACATCATTTGCGTTACCATTAAACGGGTAATGGGCCATTAAACCCTGGTTCAGGTTTACTTGCGCAAATAGTGTTTCAGAAGTCAGCAGTAACAGAAATAATAGTCTGATCATAGAGGAGTATAACCAAAAATAGGTATAAAACTGATGCTAATATACCCTTAAGTGTTTATCATTAAATGATCTTTATCAGGCTAAGTTTTTATAAGCACTTTTCAGGCAGAAAACTGTATTGATATAAGTATCGGCGTAAACAAAATAACCATGTACTTTAAGAAAATCAAGAATCTCGGTTTTTTTGATTTCTTTATTGTTTTCTATGAACCCTAATGTCTCAATACAAAAAACCTCCGGCTTGTATTTGCTGAAATCAAGACTTTTCAGAATATCAAAATCTAAGCCTTCTACATCAATAGAAACAAGATTTGGGTGAGGAGAGAAGTATTGCTCAATGATTTCGTTTATGTGAACAAGTTTCATTTTAATGACTTTTTCCACTTTGTGCATACCAATTTCTTCGTTTCCTGTATGTTCCCAGAAGTCTGCTTCTTCTTTTGAGAAAGTATTTAACCCGTTAAACTTCTCTGGAAATGCATAGAAATCTGCTTCTCTTCTTTCACCAAAAGCGACTCCAACATTCAAACAGGTGTCCCTTTTACGTTTCTGCTGTATTTTTTTACAGAGAACCGGGTTTGGCTCCACACAAACTCCCTTGCTGCCCCGCTTATATAATCTGTATGTATTACTTAAGGCAATTGGGTCGTTGGCCCCAATGTCAAGGTAAGTTGGGTTTTGAATATTAAGGTGACTGAACAAATCACTAATAATGATATCTTCGCCACTTTGTGCATAGCTTGATCTGATATGTTTAAATAAGGTTGTGACAAGTATTTTTTTTAGTGTCTTTTTAAAAGAAATTGGCATAAGATTTAAGATTGATTCTCAACTGTAACGAAGATACAGGATGCAGAAGTTTTTGGTTAAAAATTATTCAGTAATTCAAATCTGAGATATCAGTAATATATTATGAAAGAGTTTATCAGAAATATCCTGCAACGATTTGGGTATGACATTATTAAAACTGGTCTGCCTTATTTCCCCAGAAGTAAAAAAAACGGAGTAGTCAATGTTGGGAAATACCCGGTCCAAATGCCCGGGAATAGTATGCAGTTAATCAACTACCGGCTTTACCCTACTCTGAATATTCAGCTTGGACGACTGGCTGTTGCAATTCATAAAAAATATCCAGGCGTGACTGTGATTGATGTTGGTGCCAATGTTGGTGATACAATCGCAGTTCTGAAATCAGCCATCGATCTGCCGGTAATTGCAGTTGAAGGCGATGAGGTATGTTATGAATTTCTGCAACAGAATATTCAACAGTTTCACAATATTTCATTAGTTAAGTCTTATCTCGGAGAGAAATCACAAAGTATTAATGTAAACCTTGAGCATGCAGGGTGGAATACTACAATCATTCCGGAGGAAAAGGGGAGCCGGCAGATTGTATTCAAAACATTGGATGAAATTATCGTAGCCGGTGGTTTTTCCGACCGACAGCTCAAATTACTTAAAGTGGATGTGGAAGGGTTTGATACAATTGTTTTAAGAGGAGCTTCAGAAATCATCCGGAAGCATCGGCCTGTATTATTTTTTGAGTATAACAGAAAAAGCATGAAAGCTATCAATGAAGATGGACTTTCAACCATCCTCTCATTTGAAAAATCAGGCTATGACAAAATTGTTTTTTTTGATCACAAAGGGAACCTTGTTTTAGCTACGGACATGCAGAATAGTGAGGTAATTACATATATGCATAATTACATCTCTTCAGAAAAAAAATCTGTTGGCCTATTATGATATCTGCCTGTTTCACAAGGAAGATAAAGATGTTGCTGAGGATTTTTTAGCTGTGGAAAGAAATTACTTATAATTAATTTTAACGAAGTAGAAAACGAATAAATTAAACCAGATGAAAAAATTAATCATCAATCTTTTGTCAAAAGCGGGATACCAGGTCATTAATAAATCCAAGATCAATTTTTCTGTCAACGATTATCAATATGAAGTGATATTGCCGTATGCAAATTATGCACCGTGGCTGAAGGATACTGAGTTTCAGACTATCTATAAAAAAATAAAGGATCATACACTGGTTGATATGTACCGCTGTTATGAATTGTGGCAGTTAACTGAAGAAATTCATTCGATTGATCCATCAGCCGGTTTCCTGGAAGTAGGTGTTTGGAAAGGAGGCACAGCAGGTGTTCTTGGTAAGAAATTAGCTTTATTGAATTCCGGAGTACCTCTTTATCTGGCCGACACATTTACAGGCATAGTAAAAGCTTCAGAAAAAGATGAGTTTTATAATGGTGGAGAGCATGCGGATACAACTTTTGAAACAGTAGATACATTAATGAAAGGCATTTACAGCAATTATAAAATATTAACCGGGATTTTTCCGAATGATACTGCTCATCAGATTAAACCAGATGAAAAATTCGGGCTTTGCCATATTGATGTTGATGTTTATCAATCAGCTAAAGATATTGTTGAGTGGATATGGGACAGATTGATTATTGGCGGAATGATTGTTTTTGATGATTATGGTTTTCATACAACTACAGGTGTAACAACATATGTGAATGAACAGAAAAACATGTCAGACAGAGCCATCATTTATAATTTAAACGGTCATGCAGTAATTGTTAAAATTAAATAAGCAGTTTGTGTTAATCATTTAATTGCTTCACAATTTTTTCAAACTGCGGCTGGTAACAAAAGTCGTAACCATTTTTTCCTTCGGGAATCACATTGGGACATTCAAAACATACTTCCAGTACACGTTTTACTTTCAGTGCTTCCGCCAAAGCAAACGGGAAGGATTGATTTCCTATGAAAAATTTACTTCCTGCAATTATCTGTGCCATCTCCAGAAAATTAGAAACAGCTTTATATTTTAAAGCAGGTAATACCTGTTTCAGATCCTCATATTCTTCTTTCAGTCCAACGAAAGTAATGTTGGGATAGGCTTTCAGGAAATCATAGCTGATACCGGGCGCCCTGTACCGGAAACTTCTGGCTATTACAATTTCATCTTTGAAAGTGGAGTCCGGTGTAACTGTTAACCAGGGTTTTCCAAGATCAGCAGTGATACCATACATATGAAAATACCAGCGGCAGATATGATTGGTATTATAATCAAAGGGAAATTTTCGGAATTCGTCCAGATCGTAATCAATCCGCTGATCTGTTAATACATCACACACTTCAAATCCCGGCTGAGCCAGTAAAAGCGGGGCCAGCATCTCCACACTTTTCTCTGTCAAGATCTTGCCTTTGTTGGCATGCTTCATGCTTTTTTTATAAAGCGATTTCTGGTTGATCTGGAGGTGCAGATTAATTTTCTTTTCTCCTGCAAGGGCTTTCATGGCTGGGATGGCATAAATAACATCGCCCACCAAACCGAAATGTTTAAAATGAACAGCATCTGCTTCAGTAACGGGGTAGAGGTTGGGCTGGCTCAGCTTCGAAAGTGCTTTTGTGAAAAGTTTTCGTTTCGCCTCCTGCTTGAATACTGCAATATATAGCCGTTCAAAAATGTTCATGCGCTGATTTTCTGGTCGGCTCAAAAATAGCCATTTTACAGCATTGTAAAAGGCTCAGCTTCCGGCGCTCTCATTACTGCATTAAAGGAAATGTGCTAACTTGCCGCCGTTCGATTCTACAGGAAAAATCGCTGTCGGTTGAAACAATCAATAAAGCTTGGCTGTCTTATGCTCAGGAAAATAAACTTACTGTTTTACTATCTGTTCAGGTATCCTGCCTATAAAATTCGGTTGGGCAAAATTGGTTCTTCCACCCGTTTGATTAATCCGAAAATCGACGGGCATTCCCGCATTTTTATTGGTTCAAAAGTATACATCAGCGATAAAGGCTGGCTGGCCTGTGAGCCGCTTACAGGTGATGAGAATTGCAGTCTTACCATTGGTGACGGTACTTATATTGGCAGATTCAGTCATATTTATTCTACTTCTAAAATTGAGATCGGAAAGAAAGTGCTGATGGCAGATAAGGTTTATCTGAGCGATAACCTGCACAGCTATCAGAATATTGATCTGCCGGTTATTGATCAACCTATACGGCAAACAAACCCTGTGATGATTGGTGACGGTGCGTGGATAGGAGAGAATGTTTGTGTAATTGGCGCCAGTGTGGGTAAGAACAGTGTGATTGGTGCCAATTCAGTGGTGACAAAAGATATTCCTGATTACTGTATTGCTGTTGGTTCACCCGCCATCATCATCAAGCGTTATAATTTTGATACGAAGCAATGGTGCATGACAGATAAAGAAGGACAGTTCATTTAAGTATAAGACGAATGAGTAAAACAATATTAATTACAGGAGGCGCAGGTTTTATCGGTTCGAATCTTGCTTTGCATCTGCTTCAGCATGGATATGAAGTAACGGTGCTGGATAACCTGAGTGAACAGATTCATGGTGCAGATCCTGCAACAACTTCTCCGTTATATACTTCCATTAAGGACAATGTTCATTTTATAAATGGAACCGTTACATCGGTTGAAGACTGGAAGGAAGCAATTGCTGATAATGAAACAATCGTTCATCTCGCTGCTGAAACAGGCACCGGACAATCCATGTACCAGATCAGTAAATATGTGGATGTGAATATTGGCGGTACTGCCATTCTCTTAGACATCCTGGCGAATAATCAAACAAGTGTAAAGAAAGTAGTGATTGCTTCATCGAGAGCAATTTATGGGGAAGGGAAGTACTTCTCAAAAGAACTTGGTGTTGTATATCCTGAACACAGAACATCAGCTTTGATGGATGCAGGAAATTTTGAAGTAACCTATCCAGGTGCAATTGAACCTTTGCAGTTAATTGCAACAGATGAGGAATCAAAAATTCATCCATCATCTGTATATGGTATAACAAAATACAATCAGGAGCAGATGGTAATGACGGTATGTCCGTCTATTGGTATTGCGCCTGTTGCTTTCCGCTATCAGAATGTATATGGGCCGGGGCAATCTTTAAGCAATCCGTATACCGGTATTCTTTCCATTTTTTTCTACGCTCATCAGGAATAAAAAGTCCATCAATATTTTTGAAGATGGAAAAGAAACCCGTGATTTTGTATTTATTGATGATGTGGTAAGCGCAACCTTCCTGGGAATTGAAAAAGATGAAGCAAACGGACGGGTATTTAATGTGGGAACAGGAGTAGCAACAACTGTTTCAGAAGTTGCTGCACTGCTGGTTGATTATTATAAAGAAGATGTGCCTGTACAGATCACAGGTAATTACAGATTAGGTGATATCCGTCATAATTTTGCTGATATCAGTAAAATTGAACGGCTGCTTGGGTTTAAACCCCAGGTTGATTTTAAAACAGGATTGAAACGGTTTACTGATTGGGTAAACAGTCAGGAGGTGCAGAACAGCAGATATGAAGAGTCTATCAATGAAATGAAGTCAAAAGGATTATTGAAATAAATGTTATGGCGAAAATTGGCTTGGTAACAGTTCTGTTTAAGAGTGATGATGTGCTGCCCGGTTTCTTTAAAAGCATTTCAGAACAAACACACAAAGATTATATTCTCTATCTCGTTGACAATTCTGTTAATGAAGTTTCCAATAAAGTGATTGAAACCTGTCTTGCTGATTATCATGTAACTGAGCACAGGCATATAAAGAATTCAGCTAATGTTGGTGTGGCTGAAGGAAATAATATCGGCATCAAACAGGCTTTGGCTGATGGATGCACACATGTCATGATTCTGAACAATGATATTGAAATTGAACAGAACACTGCATTCGGTACTATGATTTCATTGTGTGAAAAGAAAGGCGAACATATTATTGTTACGAAAGTATATTATTACTCCGACCGTAAAATATGGATGGCTGGCGGCAGTATGAATAAATGGCGGGCATTGGGCATTCATTATGGGTACAATAAAGAAGACGGACCTGAATATGACATACCCAAACATATCACTTATGCACCAACCTGCTTTATGCTGGTTGAAAGCAGTGTGTTTGAAAAAGTGGGATTGATGGATGAAAAGTATTTTGCTTACTACGACGATACTGATTTTGTGTACAGGGCCTGTGCGAAGGGATACAGGCTTTATTATGAGCCTGCTATTACTATTCTGCATAAAGTATCTTCTTCATCCCGTGGTGATTCTTCTCCTTTTTATATTTATTATTCCAACAGGCACAAGCGCTATTTCATCCGTAAGAATTACAACGCATTTATAAAGTACTTCGCACTAGGATATACGTTCTTTACAAGGATTACTTATTATCTACGATTTAATAAAGAGCAGCGGAAAAAATTAGTGCAGGCATTGAAAGATGGAATGGACTACCCGGTTGTGAAAAGCTGAATCGGCTTATGCTAAAGAAGCAATAATCTTCTTTATAATATTTTCCCAGTAATAAAACTCATAATATGCAGCAGGAGTTTCTGTTGATGTATTACTGTTATCAACGATTGCTCTTGTAAAATTTATCCAGTCGTTATCTGCAACGTTTACGAGTTTTCCATCACATACATTTTCTTCAATACCAATGGCTCCGCTTTTTGTGGAGATAACGGTTGTGCCGAATGCGATGGATTCGATCATTTTTGTTTTTACTCCACCGCCACTCTGAACAGGATTGAGAAAAAGATCGGCTGACTTGAAGTAAAGTTCAATATCATCAACAAATCCTGCATAGTGAATATGCTGATTCTTCCATTCTTTTAATTCATTCAGTTCAGCAGGAAGACGTTTGCCGGCAACAAGAATATTATACTGAAGAGATGATTGCAGCAGAAGTGGATTGATCTGCTCAAGGATGATGTTTAAAGCATCCAGGTTTGGTTTGTAATCTAACAGGCCATTAAAAAACAAAAGGCTGTGTTGGGGATTAAAACCATGTTTGCTGCAAACAAGTTCTTTACTTGATTGTTTATCCAAAGGCATTGACTTTTGATTAATACCATAAGGAACCAGTACACATTTTTCGGGTTTCAACTGGAGATGCTGAATCATCCATTGCCTGTCTTCTTCTGAAATACAAAAGATGGCATCAGCTTTTCGTAACACCCAGCTTTCGTATAATTTCAAAACAGACCACCAGCTTTTGCCCAAGGTTCTGAAACGTTCATATTCGATATTATGAGTATGAACGATGAGTTTGATGTTGCAGCTTTTTTTCAATAACCAGCCCAGCCACCCAAGATAGGGGTGCTCTATAATAACGGTATCAATCTCCTGTTCTTTGATCAACTTTTTCAGGCGGAAGAAAGAACTGATATCTGCATATCTGGATCGGCTCTTTTTCAGCAGGGGGTGAAAAGAATAATTCTTCGCTAATGAAGCGTCATTATCAGCTGTACCTGCAACATGCAAAACACATTGCTCACCCAATGATTGACTGAACTGAGCAATGAATTTTTGTCCGCCGGAAAAAAAAGGAAGATACTGGTAGGGTACAATGTTCAATACCTTCTTCATGTTATGCCTGCTTACTTGTTTTCCAGGCCATGAATAAACCGCCGAATACAATTAAGTAAGTAAGAATCGCTGCAATTAAATCAAGTCTGTCGCCTAATTTATAAGAGTAAGGTTCAAACCTGAATTCAATTTTATGTGTTCCTGCAGGAATGGCTAAGCCACGCAATGCATAGTTTGTTTTTACAATCTCTGACTTCTTGCCGTCAATGAATGCATTCCATCCTGCTGTATAATATACTTCACTGAATACGGCAAACTGGTTGCTATTGGCCTGTGATTCGTAGTTGATGATATCATTTTTGTTTTCAATCAGCTTAATGCTTGATGCCGAATCATAAACCGGTGCGTTTGGAATCAGTGATTTGAATTTCACCTGTACAACCGCTGTATCACGCAGATCAGTGCTGTCAAGAGCTCTCATTTCTTCTTTCCCATTTTCAACATATTTTATTCCTTTCACCAGCCAGCAGGGACCAAAATTTTCCGGATTCATTTGTGCAACAGGTTGACCGTTTTGCGGATTCTGTACAATGAAATATTTAGTATTGAGCATATTCAATACCTGCATATTGTTTTTGCCGATCTGGTTTTCAATCAGGTCCTGGTAGATCTGCAGTTTGGCAGGATGATAACCACCAATTGAATTATGATGATAAGAAGTAACCGATTCATTGGTAAAATCAACTGTTGTGTTGAACACACGGTAATAACCTTTATCCTGCTTAATCATTTTATCAGCATCGGTCATGGCAAATGCATTGTTAAACTCATCGGGATCAACAAAATTGTTTTCATTGAGATAACGTCTTCCAACAGTTAATAAATCAAACGCACTCAATACAAGTAATATCGCCATCACAGGAACAGGTTTCAGCTTTTTGTTTGTGGCTAACCAGATTACAATCAGTGTAAGTGCCAGTAGAATGATGGTTCTGATAAGATCACTTCCGAACAATCCTCTTCTGTCGGCCTGGATAGCTGTGATAAAACTTTTGCCGAATGTTTCGGCCTGCTGCTGCATTTCAGGAGTTGGTTGCTTGCCCTGTGCTGCCTGCTGCAGCATGGCGCCACTCATGTTCTCTTTTATTCTTGCATCATTCGGTGAAACATAATCGAACGTAAAATATAAGTAACCCAGAATTACAACAAGAACCCCTGCTGTAATTGCGGTTTGCTTAAATGCTTTTTTTTACAGCATCGGCAGTTGCAGTTCCAAACAACAGGTTGTTTGCTGCAACAGTTGCCAGTATTACAAAACACAATTGCGGTAATACCAGGCCCATGGAAGGTGCACGGAATTTTTTATACAGTGGTAAGTAATCAAACAGGAAATAGTTGATGAAATCAACATTACTGCCCAATGCAAGAATGATTCCAAACAAACCCGCAGCAAACAAACTCCATTTCAACCATCCCTTTTCAAAGAACATGGCAAATACAAACAACAGAATAATCACAGCCCCAAAATAAACAGGACCTGAAGTTGGCTGCTGTTTTCCCCAATAAGAAATGCCATTTGCATTCTGCAATGCCTGGTCTTCGGGGTATCCAACTTCCATCAGCTTATCAGCGAACTTTGATGTTTTGTATTCATTACCTCCATTGCTTCCACCATAAATTCCGGGAACTAATAAAGTAAATGTTTCAGTGAGACCAACACTGTATTTGAATGCATAGTCTTTATCCAATCCACCGCTGGTTGTATTCTTATCTTTTGTTTCTTTTAATTCACTTACACCACCACGCATACTTTCTTTTGCATATTCCCATGTAGTTAAAGAACCCAGTGCATTCGTACCTAATGAAATAATACCGATGACCGTTGCAATGGCAAGGGCTTTGAATGCAGTTGACAGTTCTTTCTTTTTGAAACTGTCAATTAAAAAACCAACTGTGATTGCTCCCAGTATAATGAGTGTATAATAAACAATTTGTAAGTGATTTGTACTGAGTTGCAAAACCAATCCAGTTGACAGTGCCGCACTACCCAGCCACCATCTCTTTTTGAAGAGCAATAATAAACCGGCAATTGCTAATGGTGCATATCCCAGTGCAAGCATTTTTGTATCATGTCCGGCTCCGATTATAATCGGATCGTATGTAGAGTAGGCATAAGATAAAGCACCCATAATAGCAATCCATGGATTAATTCCTAATACCAATGCAAGTAAATAAAAACTTAAACAGGCCAGGAAAAAGAAGTTGGCGGGTTTTGGTAAGCTGAGTGTTAATACATAACTCACATAATAGAAGGATACTTTATGTGTGCCTTCTAATGCAATCTGATAAGTGGGCATTCCACCGAACATGCTGTTGGTCCATTTGGGAAAATGGCCGAGTTTTTCTTTCTGTTCAAAAGACTGCTGGGCCATCCCTTTCCAGCCAATATTGTCGTGTGCGTTCAATACTTTTCCTTCAAATGCAGGTTTGCAATAGATGAGTGCAACCACAACAAAAACAGCAACGGCAATGGCGTGAGGAATCAGCTTTTTAAAATCGAAGTTCATGTGATATTTTTTATTGCTTTTTTATTTGCCACATAGTATGCCCGTGAACTATTTATCCTGGTAATGAATTTCTGTTCATGGGCATTTCATGTGCAAAAATTTTCAGTTTCAGTGAGGCAAAATAATGGTATTTTGGGGGATTGACAGCATTTTTAACAGATGAAAAGATTTTTGTTTTTCTGCCGGGTGGCTTTTATTCTCAATCTGCTCTTCTTTGTTTATCTATTCCTGCGGTTTCAACCACTTATTACATCCCAGGCATTGATTTCAATGATTGTGATAGGGGGTTGGTTTTTAAGTATTCTGATGAACTTTTTAGTGGCAGGCTGGTTATTAATTCTGCTGCTTAAAAAGGAAGAGCAGCTAAAGGTAAACTGGATGATTTTATTTAATTCGGCAGTATTTATCTTTCAACTCCTTTACTATTTCTTATGATTCATCAAATCATCAAAGACAAATCAACAAGACTGTTTATCATCCTCGGCGGTTTCTTTATTGCCAATGCACTGATTGCAGAGATCATCGGGGTGAAGATTTTTTCGCTGGAGAAAACACTTGGCTTATCGCCGATGGATATTAAACTGTTCGGGAACGTATTGTCGGTGAATCTTACTGCCGGTGTGCTATTATGGCCGGTTGTTTTTATCATGACAGACATCATCAATGAATACTACGGTATGAAAGGGGTGAAGTTTCTTTCTTATTTAACAGCCGGGTTAATTGCTTTTGCTTTTCTCATTTTCATCCTGGCAATGAAGCTTGTACCTGCTGATTTTTTATTACCAGCAAACAGGGTAGCGGTGTTCCTGATATGGAGAAAGCGTATAACAGTGTATTAGGGCAGGGAGGTTTTATCATCATTGGTTCCTTAACAGCTTTTATACTTGGTCAGCTGGTGGATGTATTTGTTTTTCATAAAATCAAAAGGCAACTGGTGAGAAGAGTATCTGGTTACGGGCAACAGGCTCAACATTAATTTCCCAGTTCATTGACAGTTTTGTGGTGCTGTTCATTGCTTTTTATATTGGTACAAGAGTCAACAGCAAGGGCAATGATTTTGTGTGGCCTTTCAATTTATTTATTGCAGTGGGAATTGTAAATTATATCTACAAGTTTATTGTAGCAATCATACTCACACCTGTTATTTATCTTGTACACAACCGGATCGAGAAATATCTTGGTCATGAAAGAGCTGCTGAAATGAAAACGGCTGCAATGCAGGATGAGTGAGTTAATGCTTTTCTTTCAATATTCTTGCAACCACTTTGTCAATTGGAAGAGTAACAGCCTCTTCACTAAAATCAGCCCAGTCAATTAAGCGGAACACTTCCGATTCACCCATTGGATCAGCAATTTGATGCGGCTCAAAATCAAAGAGCTTTTGTTTGAAGCTTACCGTAAATGGGGCTAATGGTTTTACAAAATAGTAAATGGAGATGATCTGGTGCGCCGGATTAAATGCACTCATCTGGAAATAATCGGTTGTATAAATATGATCACTGATTTCAACTTCCAGATTCATTTCTTCTTTCATTTCCCGTTTCAGGCAATCTCTTGTTCCTTCGCCCAATTCTAAGCCGCCGCCAGGAAATTTGGTGATATATGCACCACGGATAAATTCATCACTAACCAATACCTGCTTATTATCTGTGATGACGATTCCGTAAACTCTTATATTAAACATATGCTATTAGTACTGTTTAATGATTCATTTTTTTATTCCCCTTCAGGGGTTAGGGGCTCAGAATTTTCTTTTACGCATGAAATAAATGCCAATGATAACGGACATGATTACGGATAATAAAATGGGGAAATAAAATGCAAAGCTGGAAGTTTGGCCGGGTATGGGAACATTCATTCCATAGATGCTGGCCACCAATGTTGGCAACTGCAGCATAATGGTAATATAAGTCAACCTCTTCATTACCTGGCTCTGGTTAATACTGATCACACTGGCAAAAGCATCGAGTGATGAGCTGAGGATATTGGTGTAAGTGTTCGCCATTTCAAGTGCCTGGCTGGTATCTACAATCAAATCCTGTAAAATTTCATCTTCATCATCATTGAGGGCAAGAAAATGTGTACGCTGTAATTTCATCAACAATAATTCATTACTGCGTAATGCTGTAACAAAATAAACCAGGCTTTTCTGGATCCGCATCAGATCGAGCAGCTCTTCATTCCGGTTGGCATCATAAAGTTTCTGTTCCAGCAGGTTTCTTTTATGATTGATTTCTTTCACAAATTCCATATAGGCCTGTACCACTTTTTCAAAAATCTTCAGCACCATCAGGTTCTTTTTATCCGGATGACGGTTTTGAAATGTGTTCAGGAATTTTTTAATTGCTCCGTTATCAAAGGAGTTAACGGTTACAATCTGGTTATGCGTTAAAATGATACAGATGGGAATGGTGATGTAAAATGCATCACTGTCGTTGAACGAATTATTTTCTGTGGGTGTTTTAATGACAATCAGCCTTACATTATCTTCCTCTTCAAAGCGGGAACGTTCATCAATATCCAGTGAATCTGAAAGAAAATCGAGGGGGATGTCCAGCGCTTCTGCAACTTCAGAAAATTCTTCCTGTTTTAACGGCGGAACAATGTTAACCCATGAACCTGCTTCAGGTTTTTCAATTGCAAGGGTGTGGCCGTGTTCATTTTTAAAATATTGCAGCATAGCGGCGCAAAGGTAACGAGCTGAACCTTATTCTGCGACTGAAAATTCCTGCGCTTCATTTTTCCTGCTACGCATGGTTTTGTAATGATGTGTATTGTGGAATAAGTTGAAATAAAGCAGCTCTCTGATTGTGATCATTCCGAGTACAGGGTGAGGGATCTGATAGTTATCAATATTTTCATCTTCCCAGTAATAACGTACCTGGTCAAGGTATTTCTTTGCTGTATGTTCAAAGCGGGTAATTAATTTTTCCTTAGCGTCTTTTTCCTGTTTAATAGCCGGTACAAACCGCTTTTCTGTTTCAAATCCTTCATCTATTTTTTTGTAATAAACTTCAACCAGTTCTTCGTAGGTTAAAGATGTATGTTTTGGCTTGCCAAATTTCCATTTTAAAAGGAATTTCGGCAAAAACAATCCAAACCAACTCCTTTCCATACTCAGGGAAAGATGTTCGAGGTTTTCAGCAACAGACCATTGTTCGGATTTATAGAAAAAATAAGGCACTTCCAGTTGACGGCATTGTTTTACAATATCCTCAATGGTATTTTCAGCGTGGTTCAAAATCTGAAACTTATTTAAATGATAGCGTTTTGCAATCATTGGGTGTTGGTTAGGGTTTGAATTAAAATTATACAGGGTTATAACTCAACTGAACCGGAAAAAACAAACTTTGCAGGTCCGCAAAGCCAGATATCTTCAAAGCTTGTATCCGATTTCTTTTTAAATTTCACTTTCAATTCACCTCCCGGTGTCACTATTTTTTTCTCCTGTGTTCCAATTATATCATCACTTGCTGCTATTGCGGCGGCTGTTACACCTGTGCCACAGGAAAAAGTTTCTGCTTCAACTCCACGTTCATATGTGCGTACACTCAGATGTGTGGAATGAACCTGAACAAAATTAACATTGATCCCATTTGTACGAAAGGGGGTGGAATTGCGGATGCGTCTTCCTTCGGTAAAAACATCCGTTTTTTCTACATCATTATCCCACTTAATATAATGTGGTGAACCTGTGTTGAGGACTGAATGATCAGTTGCTTTTTCAATTTCATCTACATCCTTCATTTTCAATTCAACCCAGCCGTTTTCTTTCAGCACAGCTTCGTGAAATCCGTCTGTAGCAAGGAATCTGGCCGTTTTGTCAATAACATTCATTTGTTTGGCAAAGGCCACCAGGCATCTTCCGCCGTTGCCGCACATGCTTCCTTCAGCACCATCTGCATTGTAATAAACCATCTCAAAATCATAACCTTCTTTTAGCTGTAATAACATTAAGCCATCGGCTCCAATGCCGAATCTCCTGTCGCATAAAAAGGCTATTTCTACGCTGGTTAACTGCGTAAAATTACCAAGTCGATTATCGAGGATAATGAAGTCGTTACCGGTTCCCTGATATTTATAGAAGTCAATTCTCATATTGTCGAAATAATTCCGAGCGATTTTTTAATTAAAGATTCAACGGCTGCACCGCCATCTTTGCTGAATTCTTTCTTTACACGGTTGGCAACAATAGCGCTGACAGACAGGCATTGATGCCCCATTAATTTACCCAAACCGTAAATGGCTGATGTTTCCATTTCAAAATTAGTAATTCTATGCTGACCAAATTGAAACTGTGTAAGCCTGTCAACAAAGGAAGGATTTGAAAGACCTAAACGAAGTACTCTTCCCTGGGGGCCATAAAAGCCCGGACTTGTAACAGTAATACCATGATAATATCCTTCTACAAAATGTTTCAGCAATTGTGAACCTGCTCCTGCAATGTATGGATGCGATAAATTGTCCTGTACCTGTGTATGTGTTACAAAAGCCTGGATCAATTGTTTTTCTTCATCATTATTTGTATGTCTATAAAAATGAAGCAGGTTATCAACACCAAGTCCATGTGTTGAAACTACAAATCCATCAACCGGAATATCTGCCTGCAAACCACCTGATGTACCAAGACGAATAACCTGGAGAGAAGTAAGAGTTGGTTTGATGGTTCTTGAATCAAAATCAATGTTCACCAGTGCATCCAGTTCATTCATCACAATATCAATATTGTCGGGGCCAATGCCTGTTGACACAACAGAAATTCTTTTTTTGCCAATAAAGCCGGTATGAGTTATAAACTCCCGGTGCTGATTTTTGTACTCAATACTGTCAAAGTGTTTCGAGACTTCTTTTACACGATCAGGATCTCCAACAGTGATAACAGTAGTGGCTAATTCTTCCGGACGGACGTTTAAATGATATATTGCTCCCCGATTATTAATAATGAGTTCGCTTTCTGCAATTCTTTGCATAGTTCTTTGGGTGAATTTACCCGAATATACTACATTTGCCCCTCACAAATTGGTCCTGATGTCCGCCGGTTGGCGGATAGGCAGAACTCACAAAGTGGTCCTGTGGCCGAGTGGCTAGGCAAAGCTCTGCAAAAGCTTCTACAGCGGTTCGAATCCGCTCGGGACCTCCGAAATGAAAGGCGTCAGAACACAACTGGCGCTTTTCTGTTTAAACAATTGTTTATGCGTTACTCCAATTATATTGGCATACTGGCGGGCATTGTAATGGTCATTGCAGCAACATTCCCCTGGATTTATATTCCATCAATTCAAACAACGGTTTCCGGGTTTGGATCTGATACCATTACCAAATTTGGCAAACCTGTGTTGATGAACATCATTTTCCTCGTGATCAATATTGCTTTCTTTCTGATTCCTAAACTTTGGGCGAAGAGGATGAATCCATTTGTAGGGGCAATCAATTTTGCATGGGCATTGAGGAATCTTCTATTACTATCTACCTGCCGCAACGGCGAATGCCCAGACAGACAGATCTGGCTGTATATTTATTTTGGCGCTTCTATTGTATTACTGATAATGACTTTATTGCCTGAATTGAAAGAGAAAAATAATAATCAATAATACGGCTACGCTACTGAAGATAAAACAGGTTCCGGTTCAAATTCTTTTTCATCTTCCGATTGCAGTTCAACCCTGTGCAGAATATCTTTTAAAGAAGCCAATCGCTGAATCATATACGGAACAGTATCTAATCCACTTACGAACTTGAGAATATAGGTATAGATACCAATCAAGTCTCCGGCCTGAATTGTTTTTCCATTTATGTTTGAAGAGATAATCAGCGATGCAGTAATGATCACCATCACCAGTAACTCCATCACACCAAAATTCCATGCTTCCTGGTCGCTGATGCGGATCTGCCATTTACGAAGTTTATTATAATGATCGTTGATACGGATCGTATTTCTTGTCGCCAGTACATCAATTTGCTGTTCAAGTTCATCGTTACGCAGTTTATTCAGCTTACGCATCCGTTTACCATAAATATAACTGGTGACTGTTACGGGTATCAGCATTAACATACAAAGAAGCACAACCTGTGCATCATAAAAGAACAGTAAAATGAGTGAACCAACAATATTGTAAGCGGCTTCTATTACATAGTTGAGATCAAATTCGAGGAAGTCAATAAATTCTCTTGATAAAGTAGAGTGGGCGCTGAGTTTGGAAAGCTCTTTGTTTTTATTGCGGCTCACCATCTTCACTACTAAGGAAGTATAGATATCAGAATAAGTTCTTGAATCGTAGCGGGGACGGATAGTACCCGTAACAACGCATACTAAATGTGCGGCAACGAGGTAAATTAAACCATTATAAGATCCTTTGATCAATCCATTAACGGCTTCACCCAAAAAGTAAGGACGCATCAAAAGGCCCAGCATTTCAACTGCAAACAAACTGTAGGTGAGCAACAGCTTATACTTGTGCTTTTGAACAATCGTTTGGATAACCCATTTCCCAGGCATAAAAACTCCTTTGCTTTTTAAAATCTTCAAAATAGACTGTGCAGAATCGCCGGAGTTTAGTGAAAGAAGTAATTTCTTTTTCCGGCAGAATGGATTAGTAAGGGTTCTGCAAAGATAAGCCGTTGGAGGTTGGGGTTAAGGTTAACTCTTCCTGAAGTTTTGTTCCCGCAGTGTAACAGAATTCCCTTTATTGCCTGAAACTATTTTGCGGCAATCGGGCGCACCACACTGGCAGTCAAAGGTTTCAGCCGCTTCATCAAGCAGATTTGCATAGTCCATTGTGAGTTCATCGCCTGGTAAAATTGGCTTTATTGCCAGCAGATTAAGGCCAAAATAGGCAGTGTTTGGACTGCAGGAATGGTTCTGGGGAGCCCATTCGGAGGGATTATTATCCCACAAAACATATACTTCGCTGCTCAGGGAACTGCATAATGTTTGAACAAAAGCTTCTCTTCGGGCAGCCAGTTTTCATCAACAAAGCGTTTGGTAACGATGCGCTGCGGACGTTCTTCACCTTTAAAGATGACTTCACCAACATGGATTGATTGGGTTGCATAAATGCCAAAGCCGGCAATAGAGTTGCCCTTCATGATATACTTCTTCTGCCTGCGTTTGTGGCGGGCAATTCCTTCTTCAATGATATGCTGTAAAAAACCAGCCTGGCCAATGCCATCGGCTTTAATAATATAATCGGCGCTGCCTTCGTACCCATCGGTATAAAAAACAGAACAGGTAAAGTTTACTTCAAGAAAAAAAATCTTACCGGCATCATTCATTCTGAAATCCATTCTTGCATAACCAACGCCGCCAAAGCTTCTGAAAATTCGCTGGGCAGCTTCTGTTAATTGCTGTTTGATGGTAGGATCGGTAACAGGAATATTACTCTCAGGATGCAGTTCAGATGTTTTGAGTGCATAAGTTTTAAAAGTCCGGCCTTCAGGAAAAATAAATTCAATGGGTTGAAACACGGAACATTTCTTTTCATCTTTTGCATTGGCTGCAACCAGTACTGTAAACTCACGGCCTGCAATATATTCTTCCACTAATAGCTGAGGATAAGAAGAAAGAACAGTTGCTGCTTTTTGTTTTAACTCATCAAGATTGTTACAAACTGAATGTTCATCAATCCCTAAACTGTCGCCGGCTTTTGCAGGTTTTACAAATAATGGATAGGAGAGATGCTTTACCTGATTCTCTAACTGATCAACCGTTTCAATCAAAGCATAATTGGCTGTTGCCACACCTTCTGTATAAGCAACATATTTCATTAATTCTTTTGGCGGATCGTATAGCAATGTGTTTGGTCCGGTAAAAGGAAGGTTTAATAATTCAAGTGTATAGATCACATCAATGGAAGGAACTTCCCATTCAAGATAGCCTTCGCATAAATTCACAAAACAGTCGTATCCTTTTTACTCAGCTCCAGTAATTGTTTATAGGTAGTGAGTTTATTCAGCGATACATGATCAAACTGAATACCGGGAAGCAAATGCGATAAGTTGCGTGGAGGATCGTAGTATTGATAATCAACAGCGGAAGTGGAGTAATCGGGTTGTAAAACACAAATCTTCATAATACGGTTGCAGTTATCTTACCACCACTGCCTTTTTTTGTTTTTGTTTATGACGCTGCATTGCATCCTGTAAAATATGTAAGATAAGGCTTGCATAACTCTGGTTGCTCAACCGCACAATGGCACCAATGGATGTATAATTTTCATCTTCACTTAATCCGCATTGCGCATTTACTTCCAGTACATACATGCGACCGGTTGCTTTATCCATGCGGATGTCCACTCTTCCGTAACCCGTTCCGCCAACAGCACAATAAGCTTTCCAGCTCAGGTCCATGATCTTTTTCTGTAAGCTGATAGGAGGCAGATGGTATTGATAAAAATCTTCTTCTTCACCCATGGATTTTTCTTTTTCATAGGTTTCCCATAAACGGTCGAAGGATAAAAACTTTTCAGTATCGGGTAAGTCTTTATGAAAAATGCGTTCAACAGGAACATATACTTTCCTGCTTCTTGGTGAATGATGCGATCCTGAAATAAAGACGGTGTATTCCGGTCCGTTAATAAACTGTTCTGCTACCAATCCGCCGAAAGAAAAATCCCAGCCACGGTAACCATCAAATAATTCTTTCACCAGTGTTTTTAATTCTTCATCTGTATGAACTACGTTCTTTACACCCAATCCCATACTGCCGCCGCTAACAGCGGGCTTTACAATCATGGGTGTGCCAACACGTTCACAAATACCGCTGAGCTTTTGTTTGGCATGATGAATGGGAACCCATCCTGCATGGGCAATCCCTGCTTTATCAAACAACTCCTTCATCACAATCTTGGAAGTAGTGTTGTCATAAAAAGCAGCATCAGCACCGGTGAAGAGTAATCTTTTTTCTTTGAGATAATGAATAACGGATACACCGGGAGTTCCGTTTACCTCATCGCCATCACATAAATTCAATACCAATGGAGTTTGAAAAGAAGTGGTGGTTGCTATATCGTCAATGATTTCTTTAAAGTTGAGTTGTGTTACCGGCTGCCATTTCCAGTCGAGCTTTAATTCTTCAAACACCCTTGTGTATTCATCAATGCTTTGTGTAAAATCGTAGTAGTAATCAAGATTGGCATCGTTGGTTTGGAGATGCGGTGCCAGTACCCATATAAACAAAGGATGCTCTGTAGCAGGAAGAGAAAGTAACGGGTTCGAAAGCATACTGTAAATGTAAAAGATTAATCTTTTAATTGATTGATTTTTGACTGAATAAAATCAGTTAACCTGTACTTCGTTAATGTATCAGCAGGTAATTCTTTTGCACCTTTGATGGTACCAATACAACTGGCTTCACCACATAAACAATGAAACGGTTCAGCCATGAACCATTCTGTTGATGGATAAAAGAAGGTAAACTCTGTTCCAGGTTCAATGGTTTGCAATGCAACAAGCTCCATAGTTGTTGTATTGAAGAAGGCATTGGGGTTGCAGCTGTGATTAATGTATTGCAGAAATTCAGGATGAAGAATGATATGTTTCACTTCTGAAACCTGTACTGTGTATTTGGAAGGATGATCGTGAATAACACTTGAACCGAAGCTGCAGATAACATCGTTTGGCTGGTAGGTTTGTGTGGATCGTAACAGTTGATGATCAGATCCGGACAGCTGATGAATTTCAGCAAAACCAAAGTGACCTGTAACAATGGTTGTTGCAGCGGTTGTTGTACTCATGAATGGGTTTTAAGTGTATAAGTAATGAAATTAATAATAGATGATTAATAATAACAATAGTTTAATGCAATGTTGAATGATTGTGTATAAATGATTGGGTAATTAAAACCCGGTTTCAATGCTGAATGGGGTTTATAAAGGGGTAAAAAGGTTATGCCTGAAAGCCGGAGTAACCACCGGGTACCTGGCTTTTATCAATGTGCTGGGAAACATGATCCAGTTCTGCACGTACCGGATCGCTTAGGCAAAAACTTTGCCTGTTAGTAATAAAGCTATTACTGACATCTTGAAGAGATGTTTCATATTACGCTATTTTAATTTGGTTTATAATTTGGCATCGAAACGGCCATGAGTTATTTGAATGGTTTCGCAACCGGTTTTCTTTATGGTGAATTCAAATGTTCCACATACTATTCCATTTGCCAGATCTAATCTTGTTATTTTAATAACCCCATTGGTTTCTGTATCATTATCCATGGACGACATAGATCGGCATGTAGTAAATATCTTTGTATTCCTAAATAGTACACGGCCAACATTTGTACTATTGTGTTCCAGGTTATAAGTATTTTTTGATAGTATTGAATCACACCCCATTACAATATCTTCATTCATGTTCTGAGATTGATTTTGATATTCAGCATTAATGGCAAATTGCCCTCCATTATCGTTATAATAATAAAAACGCAGAGCACTTGTAGAAAACCAATCTTCTTTAGAAGGAATCCATGCCTTACCATTTACAAGGCAGCCAAAGGTTTTAGCTCCTGTTTGCGTGGCAGGTGGCAGTTTGTCAAGTTCGGAGAGCTTATTTTTTTTACACCCACTACCTAAAGATGTGATGATAATGACAAGCCAGGCAAGAAGTAAAAGGTGTTTCATCTTTATTGTATTAACGGGAAACAAGTTGAGCAATTGTTTTAATTATAGCAATGACAGCAATCAGCCAAGTGTGTGTTTGCGGGTATAAGTAACAGGAAAATCAAATCTTAGTCAATAATGCCACGAACTTTAGTAGGCAAGGAAGTGTACAACGCAATTAGCAGCGGCCTATGATCAATGAGATGAAATGGCAGATATGTTTTAAAACAAAGCGGCTGCCTCTGTATGAGACAGCCGCTTACTGTAAGCTTGAATGATCTTACATATGCTGTTCGATCTTCTTTACAAAGTTGCCTTTTGGCTGGGCACCTACCAGTTTATCAACCACTTTTCCGCCTTTCACGAAAAGGATTGCAGGAATAGAAGTGATGCCATAGTTCATACTGATCTGCGGATTTTCATCCACATTTACTTTACCCACTTTAACCTTGCCATCATATTCTTTTGATAACTCTTCAATAACGGGTCCGATTGCACGGCAGGGGCCGCACCATTCTGCCCAGAAATCGATAACGCTTAATTTATCTGAACTGATAACTTCAGTCTGAAAATTTGAATCGGTGAATTGTAGTGCCATATTAAATTCCTTTTGTTTTAATTTATTAGAGAATGGCAAATTTAAGTCCAATCGCACCACATGATGATTTGTCATTATCCACAACTGTTTACATCTTCTGAAATGTAAGCAGGGCGACAGTTTTGACATTGAGACAGGACAAACCTGCATTTTCTTCAGTTCCCGGCTAATCTTATGCTGTCATCACATTTACCCCCAGTTCAGGCCTGTCGAGCAGGAATTCAGCCATTTCATCATTCATCTCAAAGCCTTTTTCAACCGTGTACATGCCAATTTTCCAGTTTTCTTTTGGCTCATAGAGGTTGAATTTAAGATTGCTTTTCCCCGGATTCTTTTTAACATTCCGTTCTACAAATGAAACCATTTCTTCTGTGAGGAATCTTGGTTCAATATCAACTACAACCTGTTTGGTCATGGTGCGTTTGACTGTTTCTAAGAGTAAAACACTGTTGATCTTGAATTCAAAATCATCGGCTTTGTTCCATCTTGTTTTAAACGTTCCGGTTATAAATACAACAGAACCTGGAGTAAAGTGATCTTTGAATTTTACATAATCTTCACCAAACAATGCAAACTCTGTATTGCCACCATAATCTTCAATCATGCAGATGCCAAACTGTTTTCCTGTTTTGGTTACACGCTGGTTGTGAGCGGTTACCAATCCTGCCAAACGGAACTGCTGAAAAGGATTTGCATGCAGTAGAATGGCTTCTTTAAATTCATTGAATTCAGCCAGCGGAGTAATCTTGTAATGTTTCATTTCAAAACGAAAATGATCTAACGGATGTCCGCTGATGAAAATACCGGTGATCTCTTTTTCATGATCCAGTTTCTCCGTCAATGTCCATTCTTCACAGTTCTGAATTTTTGGTGTTGGAATATGTATCATCATTGATTCACCAAACAATGTATTTGTATTGCTCTGCACATTTGCCTGAAAGCGGTTGCCAAAGTTGATGATACGTTCCAGTGTATTCACTGTGTCACCAGCCATAACATGAAAGTACTGTGCACGGTGATATTCTTTAAAGCAATCAAACCCGACGCCATACACTAAACTCTCTAATGATTTTTTATTAACGGTTCGCTGATTAACACGTTTTATAAAATCAAAAATATCTTTATACGGTCCTTTTTTATTCCGTTCTTCAATGATGCTTTCAATGGCTGCTTCACCCACACCTTTCAATCCACCCAAACCAAAACGGATTTCACCGGCTTTGTTTACTGCAAAACCATTTTGTGATTCATTGATGTCCGGTCCGAGTACTTTAATGCCCATGCGTTTACACTCTTCCATAAAGAAGGTGATCTTTTCAATTGCACCTGCGTTGTTCAACACAGCACTCATGTATTCGCCGGGGTAATGAGCTTTTAAGTAAGCCGTTTGATAAGCAACAAATGCATAACAGGTAGAGTGTGATTTGTTGAAAGCATATTGTGCAAAGGCTTCCCAATCAGTCCAGATCTTTTCTAACTTATCAGCAGGGTGTCCTTTCGCTGTTGCACCTGCAACAAACTGTGCTTTCATTTTATCAAGCACCGACTTTTGTTTTTACCCATTGCCTTGCGCAATACATCCGCATCACCTTTACTGAAGCCGCCAATCTTTTGTGCCAGCAGCATTACCTGTTCCTGGTAAACAGTAATACCATAAGTCTCTTTCAGGTATTCTTCCATCTCTGGTAAATCGTAAGAGATAGCTTCCTTGCCATGTTTTCGGTCGATAAAGTTGGGGATGTATGCAATAGGCCCCGGACGATACAATGCATTCATGGCAATAAGATCACCAATCTGATCGGCCTTTAATTCACGCAAATATTTTTGCATACCCACACTTTCAAACTGGAATGTTCCAATGGTCGATCCGTGCTGATAGAGTTCAAATGTTTTTGCATCATCCAATGGAATATTATCAATGTCAATAACAACTCCATGATTTTGTTTGATGAGCTGTAATGCATTTTTTAAAATGCTCAGCGTTTTCAAACCAAGAAAGTCCATCTTGATTACACCTGCTTCTTCAATTACACTCCCTTCAATCTGTGTTAACCAGAGTTCAGATTCTTTGGATGTACAAACAGGAATCAGATCAGTTAAATCTCTTGGTGCAATGATGATACCCGCAGCATGGATACCGGTGTTACGTACAGAGCCTTCTAATATTTCTGCTTCATGTAAAATTCTTGCAGGTAAATCATCGCCATTATAAATCTGGCGGATTTTTTTCACCAGTTCCAGTTCATCAGGTCCAAAAGCTTCTTTCTCTGCTAAACTTTTTCACCGGTGAATGGAGCATGGAGTACACGTTTCAATGAAACACCTGGACGTTCCGGAACTAACTTCGACAGAGCACGGCTTTCAGCCAATGGCAGATCCATTACACGGGCCACATCGGCAATACTTGATTTAGCAGCCATGGTACCGTAAGTGATAATCTGTGCCACCTGTGCCTTTCCATATTTATCAACTACATAATCAATTACTTTCTGACGGCCCTCATCATCAAAGTCCGTATCTATATCGGGCATGCTCTTACGATCAGGATTGAGAAAACGTTCGAACAGCAAATTGTATTTGATGGGATCAATATTAGTGATGCCGATACAATAAGCCACCACACTTCCTGCTGCAGAACCACGACCCGGTCCGACAAACACGCCCATGTTACGTCCTGCTTTAATAAAGTCGCTTACAATTAAGAAGTAACCGGCAAATCCCATGGTTTTAATAGTGAACAGTTCAAAGTCGATGCGTTCACGAATTTCTTCACCAATCTCATGATAACGGTCCTTTGCACCGATATAAGTCAAATGTTTTAAAAACTCCCATTGGTTGAGATTGGCATCTTCATGGATCTGAAATTCTTTGGGAATGGGGAAGGCAGGAAGAAGGATATCTTTTTTGAGATTCAACACTTCAACCTTATCAACAATTTCATTGGTGTTATCAATCGCATCGGGAATATCATCAAACAGTTTTTTCATTTCCCCGGTTGTTTTAAAATAAAACTGATCGTTGGGGAATGCAAAACGTTTATTCTTTACACTTACATCATCATCAGAAAATTCACGGAAGGCGGGAGTTGATTGTTTCTCACCTGTATTGATACAAAGTAAAATATCATGGGCATTAAAATCTGTCTGATCCACATAATGTGAATCATTGCTGGCAATCACTTTTACATCATACTTTTTGGCAAACTTCAGCAGAACGGCATTTACTTTATCCTGATCGGCCATGCCATGCCGCTGTATTTCCACGTAATAATCTTTCTGAAAAATATTCAGCCACCATTTGAATTCATTCTCGGCGTCTTCTTCGCCCTTGGTTAAGATCATTTGCGGAACCATGGCACCAAGGCAGCAGGTAGTGGCAATTAATCCTTCATGATATTTATGAATGAGTTCTTTATCAATACGTGGATACTTGCTGTACATGCCTTCAATAAAACCAAGTGAAGTAAGCTTCACTAAATTTTTATAGCCCAGTTCATTTTTAGCAAGAAGCACCTGGTGATAACGTTTATCCCGTTGTTCTTTGCTGAAGGTTTTTATATGCCTGTTTTCGGCTAAATAAAATTCACAGCCGACAATGGGCTTTACTTTTAAGCTGCCATCTGCATTCTTGTTTTTATAAGCCTCAGCCACAAACTGAAAGGCACCAAACATATTACCATGATCGGTAATGGCCAATGCGGGCATTTCATCGCTGATTGCTTTCTTATATAAAGCGCCGATTGAGGCTGCTCCATCCAATAAAGAATACTGTGTATGAACGTGTAAGTGGGAAAATTTGCACATAGTAGGGCATCAAATTTCGTTGATCTGAGCTGAAGATCAAGAAAGAAATAATCCACAATTCTTGGCGTTTAATGAGAGTACCGGTGAAAATATGGCAGAAGGCCAGCAGTAATAGGCCTTTCAGGGTTCGCCAATTTGGCCTGTTTCTTGTTTAAAAGGCCCGTTGACCGTACATTTGCCAACAGCAAAAAATTCAAATCAATGAAGCATTTGCTTATTTATTCTTCTGTTATAGTTCTGCTTGCCAGCTGCAGTACTGTAAAAGGTACCTTTCAGCCAAAAGCAGCAACGGCTTCTGCGCAGCCCAAACAACCTGAATTTATTGACGGAATTGAAATAAAGTCTGATGTTACTCCGGCAGTTACAAAGAATGCAGGAACAGGAAATAATAACAGTATTTCTTTTCAAACAAAAAATACAGCTAAATACAGTTCTTCACTTGAGCTGTATACATTTACCCAGTTTAAATATGCCATTAAATTAGATGTACCGGTTGAAACATTACAGAATGTAAGCCTGTACAATACGATTGATCAATGGCTGGGAACACGTTACAGGCTGGGAGGAACTACACAAAGAGGGATTGACTGTTCTGCCTTTGTACAAACCATTATGCTGGGAGTATTTGCCTTGCAATTACCCAGAACTGCCAGGGAGCAGTTTGATTTGTCAAAATGGGTGCCGATGACTGCACTTAAAGAAGGAGACCTGCTTTTCTTTAACACCATCGGGGGAGTGTCGCATGTAGGCGTTTATCTGCAGAATAATAAGTTTGTTCATGCATCCTCATCGGGAGGAGTTATGATTAGCGATTTAAACGATAATTACTGGACTTCCAAACTCATTTGTGCAGGAAGGGTATTGCAATCGATTTTACCAAGACCATAATCTTTATCTTTGCTTATAGACAGGCTTCAATAAGTTGAAGCCTTTTTTATTGATTATGCTCACAAAAAGAATTATTCCCTGTTTAGATATTAAAGATGGCAGAACCGTAAAGGGCACCAACTTTGTTGATCTGCGTGATGCCGGTGATCCGGTTGAGCTGGGTGCTTTGTATGCACAGCAGGGTGCTGATGAACTGGTGTTTTTGGATATTACAGCTACTGTTGAAAAAAGAAAAACATTGAGTGAATTGGTAAAACGTATTGCTAGGCATGTGAATATTCCATTCACCGTTGGTGGCGGAGTTAGTACAGTAGAAGATATGAGTGTATTGCTTAGTTCAGGTGCAGATAAAGTGAGTGTGAATACAGCTGCATTTAAAAATCCGCAACTGATCAGTGATATTGCAAGGGCAGCAGGAAGTCAATGTTGTGTATTGGCGATTGATACCAAGAAAGAAGAAGATGGTGAATGGTATGTATACCTGAGTGGAGGAAGAACCAAAACAGAAATCAAATGTTTTGATTGGGCGAAGCAGGCTGTTGAACTGGGTGCAGGTGAAATATTACTCACCAGTATGAATAACGATGGAACCAAGAAGGGTTTTGCATTGGATATTACAAAGAAACTGGCAACTGAATTACCTGTGCCTGTTATCGCAAGTGGTGGTGCAGGAACTGTTGAGCATTTTTCAGATGTATTTGAACAGGCTTATGCTGATGCTGCACTGGCCGCCAGTATATTTCATTTTAAAGAAATTGAAATTGCTGATCTGAAAGCGTATTTGAAAGAGAGGGGAATTGCGGTGAGAATGTAGCCCCCATCCGACTTCCCCCAAAGGGTGAAGCCATCAAGGCACAGGCCAACTTTTCAAAGAGATTTTTGATGAGTAAGAAGCTGAATGATGAAGTGGAAGAAATGAACTTTAGTAATGTGATGAAGCACCGCTCTTTCTCCTTTGGGGAAAGAGGTGGAGATAGGGGCTGAATAGTATTAATTTTGTATCCCGCCAAAGCGGGACGACGCCAATGCAGATGAACAAAGCACTGGTGGTCACTCAATAAAAAGAAACAACGTGAAACCGGATTTTAAAAAGTATCAGGACGGATTGGTGCCAGCCATCATCCAGGATTATAAGACAGGCAAAGTGCTTATGCTGGGTTTTATGAATGAGGAATCATATGTAAAAACAGAAGAAACCGGTAAGGTTACTTTTTACAGCAGAAGTAAACAACGCTTGTGGACCAAGGGTGAAGAGAGTGGAAATTTTTTAACAGTAAAACAGGTATTACTGGATTGCGACCAGGATACTGTACTGATTAAAGCCGAGCCTGCCGGGCCGGTTTGTCATACCGGTGCTGATACCTGCTGGAGCGAGAAAAATCACAGTGACGACTTTTTATCGTATTTAGAAGAGATCATTGAACTGCGCCGCAAAAGCACTGATGGGAAAAGTTATGTGAAGAGTTTATTTGATAAGGGAATCAATAAGATAGCACAAAAAGTGGGAGAGGAAGCAACAGAAGTAATTATTGAAGCAAAGGACAATAATGAAGAATTATTCCTGGGTGAAGCGGCCGACCTGCTGTTTCACTTTATGGTTTTGTTAAGAGCGAAAAATGTTTCTTTGCAGGATGTGATTTACGTACTCAAACAAAGACATTCAAAATAAAATATGAAAAATCTGTTCGTTGTTTTATTGCTTGTAAGTTCTGCTGTAACCATCCAGGCTCAGCAAATATTTTCCATTAAAGGAACTATTAAAGGAGCAAAAGAAAATGCAAAGGTTATCCTTCGGTTTGATAATCAGCAAAGTGAAACGCTGGCTGAATCCGTGATCAAAAACGGACAATTTGAACTAAAAGGAAACTTAACTGAAACAGCCATGCATGTGCTGGCCGTTGAAGGCAGCGAACAGAATCTCGGCATCTTTATGGATGCTTCTGATATAACTGTAAACGGAAGAATCGATTCATTGCCTTATGCTACAGTGAAAGGCTCTAAATCAAATGATGAGTTTGCTGAATTTAAACGCACATTCGATCCATACTTTTCAAGATTAGATGCATTGGGTAAACAACTGTCGAACCCGGCAATGCAGCCAAAACAGGATTCGTTATATGCTGTAGCAAGAATAGTGATTGAAGAATTAAATTTGAAAGCAGATGAGTTTATTGCAGCCAATAATCAATCAGCCGTAACTCCTTTGCTATTGTATATTTTGTATAACTTCTTTCAGCAACCTGATATTTTAGATCAACGTTTTGCAAAACTTACTGAACAATCTCAGAGAAGTTATTACGGCCGCATGGTGAACAGTATTGTACAGGAGAATAAGATTGGATCAGTCGGTTCACAGGCAATTGATTTTATACAGGCCGATACATCAGGTAACAATGTTTCATTGAAATCATTCCGTGGTAAATATGTACTGGTTGATTTCTGGGCAAGCTGGTGTGGTCCCTGCCGGATGGAAAATCCAAATGTGGTGGCAGCATATCAGAAATTCAGCAATAAAAACTTTACAGTATTAGGTGTTGAAATTTGTGCTCAAAGGTTCTGTTCCTGCAACAACAAAAAAATATAATGCACTGCTCAGCTGGGATAATGGCGGTAATGGTGAAGAAGTAAAAGTGATCAATGGAAAGTTCACAATTAACGGAACACTGAGCAGCCCCGGTATTGCCACACTCAGTTTGCAGGAGGCTGATCCAAAGCCCGGTAAAGAGTTCAGCCGGCTTGAGTACGAACAGAATACTCTTTCACTTTTTGTTGATAGCGGCGTAATTACAGTTACAACAAAAACATTGCTATGGGATGCAGTTGTAAAAGGTTCTGCTATTGTAAATGATTATAATAACTATCAGCACCAGATACAATCCCTCAGCCGTTTAGAAAGTAAGTTCGGTGAAGTGTATGACAACTACTTCAAAGCAAAGAAAGAAGAACTGGCAAAAGATGTATTTGAATTATATACAGGCATGGCAGATCTGTATTATAAGGAGCAACTGCAGTTTGTAAAGATGAATCCTTCCTCATTCGTTTCATTATATTTAATTCAGCAGGCTATTGGTTCAAATCCTGATGCTGCGAAAGGTGAACCTATGTTTGCTTTACTTTCTCCATCACTTCAAAACAGTGAAAAAGGAAAAGAGCTCAATGAACTGATTGAACTGGGACGGAAAACAATGGTTGGCAAACAGGCCATTGATTTTACACAGCCTGATACTAACGGAAATAATATTTCACTCTCTTCATTTAAAGGAAAATATGTGCTGGTTGATTTCTGGGCCAGCTGGTGTGCACCCTGCCGCAAAGAAAGCCCAAATCTTGTAAAGGCTTATGAAAAGTACAGGAATAAAAACTTTGAAATACTCGGTGTGACACTTGATCAGAATAAAGAAAAATGGCTGAAAGCAATCAATGACGATCATTATACATGGACACAGGTGGGAGATATCAAAGGCTGGGAAAATGCAGCTGCCCGTGTATATGGCATTCAGGGTATTCCGTTTAATTTATTGCTTGATCCCAACGGTGTAATTATTGCAAGAAACTTGAGAGGGGAGGCATTGGAGAAAAAGCTGGAAGAGGTGTTGAAGTGATTTTGAATTGTTATCTGATATTTAAAGGAGTATCGCATGGACCCATTTTATAATGTAATTGATAGATTTTTTTGGATCAGCATTTTACTTACACATATGATAGCTATTTCTATAGTCTGGCGATACAGTAATAGAAAAAAGATATACCGTATATTGCTAGGGTTACTCTTAGCTTGGTTTATTTCGATTATTATATATGTCATATTTATGCAAATAGCTATAAGGCATGGAATCGGCCCCTCTTAAAATATAAAACCCCATCAGAGCGATGAGGCTTTATATCTAATTATATCTACTGAGCGTTATTATTTCTTTGGCTCCTCAGTTGACTTCGGGTCAAAATAAGCTTTACTGTAATTAACTTTTAACAGGTCGTAGCGCTTAAACTGAACCAGTAAACGTTTTTCAAAATCAGTCCAGTTTCTGTTTTCCTTACTGCTCCATAATACTTCACTCAGGGCAGAAATTCTTGGCAGGAGCATGTATTCAATTTTCTTTGTGTTGGGAATATATTCCGTCCACAGGTTTGCCTGTGCGCCTCTTACAAATTTTGCTTCATCAGCTGTTAACTCTTTTGGTACCGGCTCATAACTGTACACTTTTTGAATGGGGGTATATCCTCCAATGGTAACAGAATCTTCATTGTATGTCTGCCTGTGATCAAAGTAAACATGGCTGCCGGGTGTCATCATCACATAATGATGTTCTTTAGCTGCAGCAATACCACCGGCTTCACCACGCCAGCTCATCACCTGTGCATTGGGAGCCAAACCACCTTCCAAAATTTCATCCCAGCCAATTAATATTTTGCCTTTGCTGTTGAGATATTTTTCCATTCGCTGCACAAAATAACTCTGCAGTTCATGTTCATCTTTCAGCTTCAGGTCTTTCATTCTTTTCTGGCAGGATGGACATTGTTTCCAATGTGTTTTGGGGCATTCATCCCCACCAATATGAACATATTTCGATGGAAATAACTCGATCACTTCATCTAACACATTTTCTAAAAACTTGAAGGTTGAATCTTTTCCTGCACAGAACACATCATCAAATACACCCCATGTTTCCTGTACTAATTTTACACGGCCTTTCTGCTGTTCTTCCACACTTTTTAATGAAACCATAAAAGAAGGAATATTGGTTGGTCTGTTAGGAAAACAACTCAACCATGGATAAGCTGCTATGGCTGCACTGCTGTGACCGGGCATTTCAATTTCCGGAATTACTTCAATGAAACGTTCCTTTGCATATTGTACAACATCTTTAATTTCTTCCTGTGTATAAAAACCCTGCAAAGGCTTGTTGTTACTTCCTTTTCCTGGATAGCGGCCAATGATTGTTCCGTTACGTTTACTTCCAACGGAAGTGAGTAACGGGTATTTTTTAATTTCAATTCTCCATCCCTGATCTTCCGTTAAATGCCAGTGAAAAACATTCAGTTTATGATAGGCAAGAAAATCAATGTATCGTTTTACATACGAAGCAGGAAAGAAATGACGGCCCACATCGAGGTGCATGCCACGGTATTGGAAACGGGGTTCATCCTGTATTGATAATGCAGGGATTTTAAATTGCTTACTGCTGATTGATTTTTCATCAACTGAAAGTAATTGTATCAGCGATTGCATTCCGTTAAATGTACCGGAATAAGTATCACCTGAAACAGTAACTCCTTTTGAATTAACAGTTAGATCATATTTTCCTTCTGTTCCGGGTACAATGAATTTCTTTGTAGAGAAACGGATGAAATTCTTTGCTGAAGATTTGACTGTCTTTAACTTGAACCCATAAAATGATTGCAGATGCTGATTAAAAAAAGAAGCTGTTGCGTTTTCCCCATCATCAGCCAGCACAATTACTGTTGCAGGTGTAATGGTGAAACTGCCTTTTTTTAACTCAAGCATTTTTGGTTTTGGAATGATATTTACTTCCTGTGCCTGTAATGAAACAGTAAAGAAAACTAAGAATGACAGCAATAGTAGTTTCATGTGTATGATTTATGTTGTTGAGTTATTTTAATACGGGTAAAATAATATTCGATGCATTTTTTGCATCGTGCCAGATTTTAATGGTTGCTTTTTGGTAATCGCTTTCAGCAGCTTCATAAATGTTCACAAACTTCTGCGGGTTACGGTCAACCAATGGAAACCAACTGCTCTGAACCTGGATCATGATGCGATGACCTTTCTGAAATGTATGTGCCACATCAGGCAATTCAAATTTTACTTTCTCAATTTTGTTTGGAGTGAATGGGGAAGGCGTTTCAAAACTATTCCTGAATTTTCCACGCATAACTTCACCACGTACAAGCATTTGGTAATCGCCCATTGGATAATTTCCTCCAGCTTGTCTGCCCATTCCCGCTCTGTCGCCGGGATAGGTAAAGTCACTTGGGAAAACATCAATCAGCTTTACAACAAAATCAGCATCTGTTGTTGAAATGCTGGCAAGCAGATCAGCTATTACTGTTCCTGCAAGTGTAACATTATCAGTTAGCACATCTGTCTGAAAAGAAAGTACATCTGTTCTTCTGTTGGCAAAACGCTGGTCATCGGTCATATAAGCAACTGTGCGGTTGAAGTGCACATCTTCTGTATACGGAACAGGTTTGGATGGATCACTTATATATTCACTGAAGCTTTTTGCAGTTGCAGATTTGTTCCAGTTCAGTTTTCCGTTTTCCTGCAAATAGATGGCTGTATTTTGAACATTAGCTGCAGGCCATTGTGTGAAGTTTCTCCATTTGTTTTCACCGGTAAAGAAGATGGTTGCTTCAGCTAAATCGTCAATGTTTGCTTTTCCTTCCAAATGATGCATGAAGAAAGGTATTTCAATTTCATTCTGATAGTAAGCCGATGTATTGCTGCCAAACTTTGCATTACCCATACTTGAGCCATCTGTGCCGGACCATTGTCCATGAGACCAGGGGCCCATCACAATGCGGTTATTGTTTTTTGCTTTCTTTTCAATGGCTTCATACGTTCTCCATGCACCAAAACAATCTTCTGCATCAAACAAACCACCCACTACCAATGTAGCAGTATGATTAGGAATATTGTTGACAAAGTTTCTTGGATTTCTTGCTTTCAACCAGTCATCATAAGTGGGGTGTTTGTACATGTCATGCCAGAAAGCAATACTATCGCCAATTAATGTTGCAAGGTTTTTTGTAGTGCCGGCTTCTAAATAAAATTTATAAGCATCTTTTGTTGGAAACTGAAAACCTGGTGAGCCCGCAGTTGTAGGCTTGGGTCTTGGTTTTCCGAAAGAAGAATAAAAAGAAAATCCATCCATTTGAAAGAATGCACCATTGTGATGAAAATCATCACCCATAAACCAATCTGTTACCGGAGCCTGCGGACTAACGGCAACCAGTGACGGATGATTACTCATCGCTGCCATTGTGGAATAGAAGCCTGGATAAGAGATACCGAAAATGCCCACCTTCTTATTGTTGCTGGGAAGATTTTTTGTCAGCCAGTCAATTGCATCGTATGTATCACTTGCTTCATCTGTTTCCGTTCCTTTTTTATTTGGATTGAATGGACGTACATCTACAAACTCACCTTCACTCATCCAGCGGCCACGAACATCCTGAAGTACGATGATGTAATTTCTGCGCATATAATACCGCCAGTGATTATTCCAGAATGTACGGAAATTATTTTCTCCATACGGAGCACAGGAATAAGGCGTACGGTTCATTAAAATGGGATGTGCTTCACTGTTATCTTTCGGAGTATAAACCGATGTGAACAGTTTAACACCATCTCTCATGGTGATATAGATTTCCTTCTTTGTGTAGTTATCACGGATCCATGCAGAGTCCTGCGGGTTTGTTGTTTGTGCAACTAAAGATGAAAGGAGAAAAAAAGAGATAAGCGTGAAAAGCAATTTTCTCATAGCTGTTGATTTATAGCGGGAAGTTATTGAATTTGAATGAAAGGAACTGTGCCTGATACGGAAATTGTATAACCGGTTGCTCAGCATTGCTTTTCAGCAATCACAGTCCATTTTTCTGCTGTAAGTTTCAAAAGCGAAACAGTATCTGTACGAAAACTTTCTTCAAGTTTTTCTTTTGAAAAGTGCTCCCATGCTTTCATGAAATCGCCGGGTTTTATATCCCGGTTGGCGATGGTTACATGCGGATGAAAAGGGCGTTCGTCGGGTTTGATGATATTACGGAAAGATTGAATAAAATGGTCTTCTGTTTCTTTACGTAGAATACCTAACTGCTGATTCTCATCCACAGTAACGAAGATGACCCTGTCACTGAAATGCGAAAAATTCTGCAGCTGAATTTCAACCGGCAGTTTATCTGTTTGAAAAGATTGTAATGTATCTGTAAGTAATTGTTCCGATTCATTCTTCAGCCAGAAAGGAGTAACCAGTGTGATATGTGCTGCTGACTTTAAAGCAACGGTACAGCCGAAATGATCTCTCATCCAAAGCTTATGCTTTTGAACTTTGTCATTAATTGCAGCAGGACAAGATACAGCAACGAAATACATACTATATGGATCAGGAACGGGCATTTTATTAAAACAGTTTTGGTAATTCTTTTATAAAAGTAACAATACTCATCCACATCATTACGGCTACAACTATCCAGCCGCTCAATAAAAGCCATTTTGGGTGATTATAATGAGTGAGCTTTCGCTTCATCATTACCCACAACATCAGTCCCAGTGAGAAGGGCAGGATGAAGCCATTCAACGCTCCGGCCAACACTAATATCACAATCGGTTTGCCCCAGTATAGGAAGATCGCTGTTGAAATAATAATAAAAGCAATGGTTGTTAACCGTTGCTGCCTGCTGAAAAACAGGATGTAATGTTTTTAAAAATGTAATAGACGTAAATGCAGAACCGACAACAGATGTAATGGCAGCACTCCATAACACAATACCAAATAATTTATAGCCAACCGTTCCCAAAGCAGATTGAAAAACAGAGGCTGCAGGATTTGAAGCGTCTAATTGGAAACCTTTTGTCAGCACACCAAGCACAGCAAGAAACAGTAACACACGCATACAGGCTGTTAAAATAATTCCGCTTACTGCACTTCTCTTTACTTCTTTCATATTGTGTGCAATGGTTTTATCTTCCAGTAAACGGTGTGCACCTGCAAAAGTGATATAGCCTCCAACTGTTCCTCCAACCAATGTAACAATGGAGGTAAGATTAATGGTGGATGGAAGAAATGTGCGGTGTATTACTTCAACAACAGGAGGCTGGGCAAAGAATACAACATACAGCATCAGCCCAAGCATGACAATACCCAGCAGTTTTACAAACAGATCCATTGCTTTGCCAATATCTTTTGACAGGAAAATAATGATCGCAATAACTGCACTGATAATGCTTCCTGTTTCAACACTTACAGGGAACAAAATATTCAACCCCAAACCTGCACCGGAAATATTGCCGATGTTGAATGCTAAACCGCCAAAACAGATTAAGATTGTCAATAGATGCCCACTTCCTGGGATTACTTCATTGGCCAGTTCAGAACCACGCTTATTGTTCGCTGTGAGTATCTGCCAGATGTTGAGTTGGGCTATAATATCAATGATCACCGAAACAAGAATCACAAAGCCCATGCTTGCCATCAACTGCTGGGTAAAGACAGTTGTCTGGGTAAGGAAGCCTGGTCCGATGGCAGATGTTGCCATGAGGAAAGCAGCGCCTGCACCCTTGCCACTTAAGCCCCCAACCCCTAAAGGGGAGTTAAATATTTTTTTCAATTAGTATTTGATTTTGCTCCAATGATAATCTTAAAAATTTACATACATCAACAGCATTTAATCCGTCACCGTGCAGACAGATTGTATCTGCAATGATTGGAATTGTCTTGCCTGTTATTGTCGTTACTGTTTGTTGAGTAATCATTTGCAAAGCCTGATCAACAGCTTTGCTTTCATCTTCAATCAAGGCATTGGGTTGGGAGCGTGAAGTTAAACTTCCGTCATCCTGGTAACTGCGGTCGGCAAAAACTTCACTGGCAGTTTTTAATCCCTGTTTTTTTGCTTCAGTGATAGAATGGCTTCCGCTTAATCCAAATAAGATGAGCGAAGGATCAAAATCTTTTACTGCTTTTGCGATGGTTGATGCAATCAATGAGTCTTTGGCTGATTGGTTATATAGAGCCCCATGAGGTTTTACATGATGCAATTTTACGCCTTGTTCTTTTGCAACAGTGGAAATAATATTGAGTTGTTCGATGATGATCGTATATAGTTCTGTTAATGGTAATTGCATTTCCCTTCTGCCGAAGTTTTCTTTATCGGGCCAGGAAGGATGTGCGCCAATGGCAACATGATGCAGCAAACAAAGGTCAATGGTTCGCTTCATCGTGTCAATATCACCTGCATGAAAGCCACATGCAATATTAGCCGATGTAATGAGCGGAATAATCTGATCATCTGTTTGCATGCCTTCGCCTAAATCACAATTGAGATCAACCTGCATATAATTGCTGTAAAGTTTGTTTGATCGTATTTAATTGTTCAATATCTCTCAAATATAATTCTTCTGCTTCCCGTAAACTGATAAGTTGAAACTGAATTTCATCACCCGGTTTTTTTTGTGCAAGTACGGGCAGATCAACACTGCATACCTGCGCAATGCGTGGGTAACCGCCAACTGTCTGTGCATCGGCCATCAGTACAATCATTTCTCCCGATGCTGTTAACTGAACAGTTCCCTGTGTAACAGCAGATGAAATGATTTCACATGATTGAACCGTTTCTAAAGCAGTTCCATTTAAACGATAACCCATGCGGTTACTTTGCGGACTTACTTTGAATTTTGCATCTGCAGCTATTTCTTTTGATGAATCGTTCAAATAATTCCATTCCAAACCATGTATTACTCTGATCGTATTTGTTGTGAATGCAGGTGGTTGAATATTCAATTCAATCTTTGCACCTGATTTCAAAACTGCAAAAATATTTTTTTGTACAGCAGTTAATGGAGTTTTGATCTGAAGCAGGTCCTCTTTCTTTAATGCTCTTCCGTGATGTCCGCCTGCTTTTACCAGGAGATTAGTTGAATAGCTGTGCAGAAATTCATCAGTTTTAAAACCACCGGCTACAGCCATGTACAATCGAAAACCCGGTATCTGCTGTCTGAACTCGATCATTGCATCAGCAGGAATAAAAACAGGTTGATATAATGGAGTGGGTTGATTGTTTAATTGTGGTTGCAGTCCACCGCCGGTGAATGCAACAATGGCATCCTGTAAAAAAAGAAAACGATGTGGTGATTGTGTGATTTCCAATACCGCTTCATGTTCATCATTACCAAGTAAACAATTGGCGTAAAAAGCTGAACGCAGATCCATTGCTCCGCTTTTGCTTACACCATATTGCAGAAAGCCTTTCCTCCCTGCATCCTGCAGCGTGGTTAAGAACCCACATTGTTCAATATGAATTATCTGACCAACCAAGCTTCGTATTCTTTTTTTGTGATGGAAGTAAATTGTATCGTATCACCTGCTTTTAACAGGAATGGATTTTCTTTTGGCTGATCAAATATTTTCAAAGGTGTTCTTCCGATAATATTCCATCCTCCCGGTGTTGATAAAGGATAAATGCCCGTTTGATTTCCTGCAATGGCAACAGAACCGGGTGCAACACTGATTCTTGGCTGTGTCTTTCGTTTTGTAAATAATTTTTCATTCAGTATTCCCATGTAAGGGAAGCCGGGTGTAAAACCAATCATGAAGACTTTGTACACTTGTTTTGTATGAAGTTCAACAATTTCTTCGGCAGAAAGAGTTAACTGCTCTGAAAGTTCAGTGAGATCAATTCCATATTCTTCATCATAGCAAACTGGAATGGTAATGGTTGATGCGGTGATCTTTTGTACAGAAGAATGTTCAGCAGATTCAATGGTCTGTTTGAGCTGCTGAATGACAGAAGCTGAAATTGTTTCTGCTGTTTTCGTTGTTTCAGCAGGATTATAAAAAACAGTCAGCGAATTATAAGCAGGAACTGTTTCAATAAAACCGGGGAACGGGTTTTCTTCAATTATCTTTTTTGCCAGCATCAGTTTTTCATGAATGGCATTGTCAATCGTATTGCCAAATGATAACAGCACTGCACATTCACTGAATGGTATAAATTGAATTTCCTGCATTCCGCATGAAAGTACAAAATCATTAAAACAAATAAGCCCCGGATAATCGGGGCTTATAAAATAAACTTGAAGTGTATTAATCTACAATTGTAATCTTAATCAGGTTGGTTGGAAGATGCAGGTGAACCGGCGTACTGCCTGTATTCACTACAATATCTCCTGTACTCAAAAAGCCACGCTCCTTCAGTACTGCGATCTGATCATTGATGATGTCATCCACGCTAATCTCTTCTGAATAATAGAATGCACGAACACCCCAGCTAAGTGTTAACTGGTTTACTAATGCTCTTTCTTTGGTGAATATATACAGTGGAGCCTTTGGTCTGAAACTGCTGAGCATAAAACCGGTGTATCCGCTTTGGGTCATACCAATTAATGCATGTGCATTTACATCTTTCGCAATTTCGCAGGCATTATAACAAATCGCATCACTCAGAAATGATGGTGAATGAGGTTGTGGTTTTAAATCTTCTTCACGGTCGTAACGGTAATAGCTGCTTTTTTCCACTTCTTCAATGATCTTAACCATGGTTTCAACAACAAGTGCGGGATGATTACCTGTAGCAGTTTCGCCACTCAGCATCACCGCATCAGCACCTTCCAGTACCGCATTGGCAACGTCGGTGATTTCACTTCTGTTGGGTTTTACACGGTCGATCATACTTTCCATCATCTGTGTGGCCACAATCACAGGCTTGGCACGGTGAATACATTTTTTGATGATGTCTTTCTGAATCAACGGCACCTGTTCAACAGGAAGTTCAACACCCAGATCACCACGGGCAACCATGATGCCATCACTTTCAATAATGATATCACGGATATTGGCAACCGCTTCTGGTTTCTCAATCTTGGCAATGATCTTGCTCTTGCTCTTGCGCTCATCCAGTTTATTACGCAGGATGATGATGTCTTTTACATTTCTTACAAACGATAGTGCCACCCAATCGAGCTGCTGATCAATGATGAAATCAAGATCAACAAGATCCTTATCTGTTAATGCAGGTAAAGAAATTTTTGTATCAGGAAGATTGATTCCTTTTTTAGAAGAAAGTCTGCCACCTAATGTTACTTCAACTTTTACATCGTTTTCACGGGTAATGCCCGATACTCTAACTTCAAGTTTACCATCATCTATCAAAATGATATTGCCCACTTTTACATCCTTGTGCAGGTTGGGATAAGAAACATAAATTTTTTCTTTTGTTCCAACTAATTTTTCATTGGTGAACGTAAGAATATCGCCTTCGGCAACGTCAATGCCTCCATTTTCCATTTCACCCACTCTCAGCTTCGGTCCCTGTAAATCACCAAGGATGGCAATATTGTATGGTTCTGTTTTATTGATGGTGCGGATCAGTTCAATGATCTTCGATTTGTCTTCATGACTTCCGTGTGAAAAGTTTAAACGGAATACGTTTACACCGGCTCTCACCAGTTCCAGTAACTTATCGTAAGTGTCGCAGGCGGGGCCTACTGTTGCAACGATTTTTGTACGATGACTCATATGTTTTACACCTGCTGCTTTGTCCATATCTGCATGAAGATACTTTGAAATATTTTTAGACATGACAAGAGTAGTTTTTTTATTAGATGATTGATTATACTATTCTTAAATGATCTTTCTTCTTAAACTGAGATTCCATTAGCTCGCAAGGATCTTCACAATTTTCATCCACTCATCACTAACCCTTTGTTTTGCTTTTACCGCTTTATCAAGAGGGGTGAAATGAAGTTTGTTATTCATGATACCAATCATAGTGTTATGCCTGCCTTCAATCAATGCATCAACAGCAGCATAACCAAGTCTGCTGGCAATTACACGGTCAATACAGGAAGGAGAACCACCACGCTGAATATGCCCCAGGATACAAACACGGGTATCGAGGTGCGGCATCCTGCTTCTGATAATTGCTGCCACTTCATTGCCACCACCTGTTTCATCACCTTCTGCCACCACAATCATGTTCACTAATTTATGACGGCGTTCTTTTTCTTCAAGTGAATCAACCACTAATTCAATATCTGTTTTTGTTTCAGGAATTAAAATGTGTTCGGCACCTGTTGCAATACCACTGTGCAGGGCAATGTACCCAGCATCACGACCCATTACTTCAATAATGAATAAACGGTCATGGGCATCGGCTGTATCACGAATTTTATCGATGGCCTCAACAGCCGTATTCACCGCTGTATCAAATCCAATGGTAAAATCAGAACCGGCAATATCCTTATCAATTGTTCCGGGTAAACCGATACAGGGGATATCGTATTCGTTGGAAAATCTCTGGGCACCACGGAAGCTGCCATCGCCCCCGATAATTACCAACCCATCAATTCCGTGTTTCTTTAAATTGCTGTAAGCTTTTTTCCTCCCTTCGGGCTCGTAGAAATCTTTACTTCTTGCTGTCTTCAAAATAGTGCCGCCACGCTGTATAATGTTGGCCACACTGCGGCTGTGCATGGGTACAATATCATCATCTATCATGCCCTGGTATCCACGCATGATTCCGAATACTTCCATGTTATGATATAAACCTGTACGGACTACTGCTCTGATGGCTGCATTCATACCGGGAGCATCTCCGCCCGAAGTGAGAACGCCAATCTTTGTAACTTTTTTACTCATTGTAAATCAATTAGAAAAGTTTTTTACTTTTCACATAGCAAGCTGAATCGTTGAAAACAAACCAGTTCGGGTTCGTTTAAGGGCCAAAAGTAAGGAAATGCCATGATAACAATTGTTCGTCATCCTGATTCAATCGTTTGCACTAACTTGTCACTAAAATTAATTCTGTATGAAGTCAATTGCTTTTTGTTTAATCACAGGCTGTTTTTCAGTACAGCTGACTGCTCAAATCGTTTATCCTGTTACAAAAAAGGGGGCAGTAACTGACAATTATCATGGTACCAGCCTCGCCGATCCTTACCGCTGGCTGGAGGACGATAACAGTGAGGAAACGAAGACATGGGTAACGGCTGAAAATAAGGTGACTTTTGATTACCTGAATAAAATTCCGTTTCGTGAAAAAGTGAAAGCAAGATTGAGTGAAATGTGGAATTATCCCCGTATCGGTTCCCCTTCGAAAGAGGGCGACTGGTATTATTTCAGCAAAAATGATGGGTTGCAGAACCAGAGTATCCTATATCGCCAAAAAGGATTGACCGGAGCAGCAGAAGTGTTTCTTGATCCCAATAAATTATCAGCAGATGGTACAGCAGCTTTGGGCGGTACCATTTTTTCAAAAAACAGTAAATACCTGGCTTATTTAGTTGCACAGAGCGGCAGCGACTGGCAGGAAATTTATGTAATGGATGTGGCGACAAAAAAACTATTGACGGATAAAATTCAGTGGGTGAAATTCAGCGGTGCAAGCTGGAAAGGTGATGAAGGTTTTTATTACAGCCGCTATCCCGAACCCGATGAAAAAAGCAAGCTCAGCAAACAGAACCAGTTTCATGCAGTGTATTATCACAAAATGGGAGCGCCGCAAAGTGAAGATGTGCTGGTATTTGAAGATAAAGCCCATCCCTTACGTAATGTTGGTGCAGGATTAACAGAAGATAATCGTTTCTTAATACTGAGTACAAGCGAAGGAACAAGCGGTAATGAAGTTTGGGTGAAAGATTTAAAGAATAATCAGAAAGAATTTTCCCTGCTGGTCCCCGGTTTTAAAACAGAACCTTCTGTGATTGAAAATGTGGGCGATAAATTACTGCTGCTCACAAATGACGGTGCTCCTAACTATAAAGTGATTTTAATTGATCCAAAGAATCCAACTGCAATCGCACCGCAGGTGATAATACCTGAACAGAAAGAAGTGTTGCAGAGTGTAAACACTGGTGGCGGTTATTTATTCTGTTCTTACCTCAAAGATGCTTCAACAAAAGTATATCAATACACATTGGAAGGAAAGCTTGTTCGTGAAATTAAACTGCCGGGAATTGGAACAGCAGGTGGTTTTGGAGGAAAGAAGGAAGACAAAGAATTTTTCTATACCTATACTTCTTATAATTCTCCGGCAACCATTTACCGTTACAATATAGCAACAGGAGCATCAACCCTGTTTCGCAAAACAGAAACGAAATTTAAAAATGAAGAATACGAAACCAAACAGGTATTTTTTACCAGCAAGGATGGTACAAAAGTGCCGATGTTTTTGACGTATAAAAAAGGAATGAAGCTCGATGGAACCAATCCTGTATTGCTGTATGGTTATGGTGGTTTCAATATTCCATCTACTCCCGGTTTCAGTATCAGCAATGCATTCTGGATGGAGCAGGGAGGTATTTATGCTGTTGTAAATCTTCGTGGAGGAAATGAATTTGGGGAAGCATGGCATAAAGCAGGGATGCTTGAAAACAAACAAAATGTGTTTGATGATTTTATAGGAGCAGCTGAATTCCTGGTAGCAAATAATTATACCAACAAAGGGAAGATTGCTATCCGTGGCGGATCAAATGGCGGTTTGCTGGTTGGCGCATGCATGACACAGCGTCCCGATCTGTTTAAAGTTGCATTGCCGGCAGTTGGTGTTATGGATATGCTGCGTTATCATCTCTTCACTATCGGTTGGGCATGGGCGGTAGAATATGGCCGCAGTGATAATCCGGAGCATTTTAAATTTCTCATCAAGTATTCACCACTGCATAATTTCAAAGATGGTACATCTTATCCCGCAACTTTAGTTACAACTGCAGATCATGACGACAGGGTAGTACCGGCACACTCATTTAAATTTGCTGCAAGATTACAGGAAGCACATAAGGGCGATAATCCTGTATTGATCCGTATTGAAACAAAAGCAGGTCATGGCGCAGGAAAGCCCACCAGCAAACAGATTGAAGAAGCTGCTGATATCTGGAGCTTTGTGATGTACAACATGGGAATGGAAATGAAGTAAGCAATTTGATTATATGATATTTCCCCGCCAGGCTTTTGTTTGACAGGGATTTTTTTGGTGGATAGTTTTTCGTGGTTGCCTGCGTTTAAAGGTTTATATTCAGGATGCGAAATGAGCCAGCCAAAATATAGCAAACAACCTGATCTGATATTCTTCAGACAGGCATCTGACCACAAACATCAAACCATGAACAGATGAAAGTTTTTGTTACAGGTGCAAATGGATTATTAGGCCAGCACCTTATCCGCCAATTGGTGAATGAAGGAAAGTTTACCATTCATGCAAGTGGCAAAGGACCCAGCAGGCTGGCTTATGGACCGGGCAATGGAGTTACTTATCACCAGCTTGATATTACTGATTTTAAACGTTCGCAGGCGCTGGTTGAAAAAATTTCACCACACATTATTATTCATGCGGCTGCTTTAACACAGCCCAATGAATGTGAAGCTGATAAAACCAATTGCTGGAAAACAAATGTGGGAGCAACAAGAACATTGCTGAAGGCGGCACAAAAAACAAAATCCTATTTTATTTATGTGAGTACGGATTTTGTGTTTGATGGATTGGAAGGGCCATATGATGAACATGCCACACCCAATCCTGTGAATGATTATGGTGAAAGTAAATTACTGGCCGAAGAAATGGTAGAAATGAGCGGACTCCATTGGGCAATTGTAAGAACAGTGCTGGTGTATGGTGGTAAAGTTCCCGGTGGGCGACCCAATTTTATTCAATGGGTGAAAGAAAAATTAACTGCAGGAGAAAAGATAAAAGTGGTGGATGATCAGTTACGCACACCAACTTATGTGGAAGACCTGGCGAAGGGAATTATTCTTGTACTGATGAAGCATGCCAAAGGACTTTATCATATTTCCGGAAGAGAAATGTGTTCGCCTTACCAGCTTGCTGTTTTGGTTGCAAATACGCTGGGCATTGATTCTTCATTAATTGAAAAAGTAACGGCTGAAACATTTAAAGAACCTGCCCGCCGTCCGTTGAAGACAGGATTCATCATTACAAAAGCAGTAAAAGAATTAGGTTATGTTCCGGTAAAACTGGAAGAAGGAGTGAAGAGAGTCCTTGAGTTAGGTTAGTTATTCTTTGAATACATTTATATTATTTTAGTATTTTTTATTGCGGTTACTTTTCATAATCGCTATACTTCTATGAACCTCCTCAAAGAATTTGCGCTTAAACAAACAGATGCTGCTGTTCATTTGCTGGATGAATATGTAAAAACGAATGACGGTGAAGCATTGCATCAGCTGAGGGTAAGTATAAAAAAAATAAGATCAGTTCTCCGCTATTTTGAAAACCAGCAGCTGCATGAAAAGAAAATAAAGCAATTGAAAAAACAGTTGCGGCATGTTTTTCAGTCTGCAGGATTTATAAGGGAAACTCAGTTACAAATTCAATGGTTAAAACGAAACCGATACCGCATTCTTTTAAATGAATCTTTACTTGAAACTGATGTTAGCTTTTATGAACAGGTTTTCCTGGATGAAGCAGGTAAGAGCAGGAAAATATTGGAGAGCATCAGAAAGGAACTAAACAAATTTTGTAAAGATGCAGATGAACTATCTGTATTCAATTATGCTGAACAGTTAAAGCAGAGAATCTTTTTCAGTTGAAGTCAGTAAATATGTCCGGGTGGCATGAGCTGCGAAAAATCATCAAGCAATTGCTGTATGCACAAAACTGGCTTAGCGAAAGTGAAAAAATAAAACTCCTTCCAGTAAAACAGACTGCATTCCTCGATCAGTTACAGGAAGCAATTGGCAACTGGCATGATGCTGAAGATTTAAAAACATGGCTGAGTGATGAGCAATTCTTTCTGCGTACTGAATCAAATATTAAATCGCAGTTTAACCGTTGCTGGCAGACTCAGTTAAAAGAAATTGCTGATAAGGAAGGAATAATAAGAAAGCTCTTAATAAAAAGCCCGGCAGTATAGCCGGGCTTGTATATTTAATTTTTTGCAGGCAGAAAAATTTCTGCCATCATACATCTTGCACTTCCGCCTCCATTGGTTTCAATGGTTGTAAGATCAGAATGAATGATGCGGTTATACGATTCAATTTCATTTACCTGCTCTTTGGTCAGTGATTTATATGCCTGGCTGCTCATCACTACTATCTTTTCACCTTTTTTATTTTTTACCTGCAGCATATTTCCTGCAAAATGATTCATCTGGCTGTAAGAAATATCAATGATCTCTTTCCCGCTTTTTTCAATGGTATACGTAACCATGTTTCTTTCAGCTGTATTAGGGATGCTGTCTAAACAAATTACAACATACTGATCGGCTACACACATCATTACATTGGTATGATAAATTTCGCCGCCATTTTCATCCACACTGTGAAAGGAGCAGGGTTTATAACCTAACTGCACACACCATTCTTCAAACAATGTTTTTTCTGTTCTTGGAGAAATGCAGGCGTAAGCAATCCGGTTGTCTCTGTCTAACACCATACTGCCCGTACCTTCTAAAAAACGGTTCTGATGTTCCCTTTCTGTAAAATCAATGGTATGTTTAATAGAAAATTTTTTCTGAATAGTGTCAAATACATTCTGTTTCCGTTCTGCTCTCCTGTTTTCTGCAAACATGGGATAGAGTACAATGCTTCCATCGTGATGAAAACTGATCCAGTTGTTCGGAAAGATACTGTCGGGTGTATGAGGTATTGGCGTATCCTGCACAACTGTTACATCAATTCCTGCATCAGATAGCTTCTGTACAAACCCGTCAAACTCTGCCTCTGCTTTTTCCTGTGCCTGGTCATTACTTCCCTGTTGCTGAAATGCATTGTTCACTGCTGTTTCGGCATTGAAGTCAAATGCCACCGGCTTTATCATTAATAAATGTGATGTTGTTTGCATATTTCTTTATTAATAATCCATAGATAATAATGGTTACGGGTTAATGGTTAAAAGTTATGAGTGGAGTTCCCGTAACTTATAACCCATAACTTATAACTTTTCTCTTAATAACGGCATACTCATACAATGACTTCCGCCTCTTGCTCTTGACAGCTCTGCTGATGGTAAGAGGATCAATGTGTTTTCAATACTGTCGGGGTCAACTCCTTTTTCGAATTTTTCAAATGCTTCTGTGGTAGTCATTACATCAAAGCCAGCAGCCCTGAATGCTTCGGCTGTATGATCATTCCTGTCGTAACCAATTACAACTCCTTCTTTCAAAGCTACTACATTACAACTGTCGGTCCACTGTTCTCTTTCGTCGTGCGGAAAAACATTGCCACCACTGTAAATGATTTTTACATCGTCAGGATTTATTCCAAAATCTTCTTTACTGATCTGCCGGATCAATGATTCAATGCCCGGAAGATTTTTGTTGACACTGTAGTTCCTTGTTTTTACATATGGTTCATTGGCAGGTTTGTAAAACTGAAGGATTTCCACCTGTTCCATTTCCAGCTGTCGTGGATTATGTGCCAACTTATTGCTGTAACTATGCCGACTGATATGTTCTGCTCTTAATATTTTTTCAGAGAAACGTCCGTACAGCACCCATACATTCCGTTTTACCTGTGTGAAGATGGTATCAATATGCATCTGTGCACGGTTCTTTGGAATTTTTACAACAGATATTTTTTCAATGCCCAGTTCAGGGCGGCTGAAGAAAGAATGAATGATTTCATTTACTGCACTGCTGCTGGTACGGATACTGCAACCAATCACAAAATGTTTGGGATGAATCATCATTACATCACCACCTTCAATACTGATGATACGGTGTTTGCGTTCTTCTTCTTCATACAGAAAGAAATCGCTTTCTTCAATAATCTCCATAATTTTTTCCGGTTCATTTTTGAAAAAATAATAGAGCGATAAGAATTTGGTGAGCAGTGATTCCCTTCTTCTTGCTACCGTTGCCATACGGCTCAGCAGAATATGACCTTTTACCATAATACCAATATCACGGGTAAAAATGAAGTTGGGAACAGGAGGGAAGATAAACATGTCTTCACCTGTACCATTTTCTTCTGCAGGTAAAATGCCGGTGATAAAAACCTTGGCCAGCAATGCAGGATCATTGATGGCTTCTAACCGTTGCTGAATAGCAAAGCTGGATTCTTCGTATGAACAGATGGCAGAAATTAAACGGAGTTTTACTTTTTCATCACTGATGATTTCTGCGAGCAACTGTTGGGTATCAAGCACTTTATCGCTGTTGAAATATTCTTCCTTGCCCGGTATATAGCACCATGATTTTTTTTCGGGTTCAGATTTTTGCTGATAGCTGTTGATATAGTTTACTTTTTCACGGTCCAGGAAATACAATAACAGTTTCACATAGTGATTGTATTCTTTCTGCATACTTTTCAGATGCACAATGTCATCATAAAGATTATCAGCAAAAGTGCCGGGAATGATTTTGCCAATGCCACCATCGGGGCTGTGGATTAAAAGTTTTCGTAATCGTCCTAATTCATTTTCTACGTAATAATTATGTTGCGCCATAAAACCGGTTTAATGTTCAGTAAAGGATGGGTCGTAAGAGATTGTTGCGGGAACATGTTCTTTGCAGAACGATGATCAACTGCAACGGGTAAGGAAACTAAACTTAGTAATCGGGCAGACTTCCTTCACCTGCAGAAATCAGGTTGAGGAAGTATGGCAGCATCAGGTTCGTTGTAATATGCTTCTGGAAAAACATATTGCAAGTTAGGTGATTTCGTACGAAGCTGCAAGTTTGCAACTGCTAACGGGAACAGCTACGTTTTTGCAGGGTAATCCACATCAATCAACTCAAAAAACTCCTGTTCATTCAACTCTTTCACGCAGCCGGGTTTTAAATCACCCAGTTTTAATTCTTCAATGGAAATCCTGATCAACCGCAGACAACGGCGGTTAATGGCCAGACACATTTTTCGTACCTGGTGAAACTTGCCTTCTGTTAAAGTCATCAGCATCCATGTATGCGGGTACTGCTGCCTGAAATCATCCATATGAATATAATGATCGGTTACATCCGTAACAATTTCAATGGAATCAGGAACAGCAATATAGGGTTCACCATCTTTTACCGGAATGGTAACACCGGTTCTTAATTGCTGCAGCAGTTCTTCTGTAACAATATTTTTTACCATTACGAGGTATGTACGTTTGTGTTTTTTTTCGGATGAAAATAATAGCCTTGTTACTTTTTTATTTGTGGTTAAAATGAGTAAACCTTCTGAATGATTATCCAGGCGACCAATGGCATGGATTCCTTCAGGAAATTCAAAATCAAGATCACCCAGCAGCTTCACTTCATGTGAACTGACAAACTGCGAAACCATATCGTATGGTTTGTTGATGATGAAGTAGCGGTGGGGGGGCTGTGACATAACTATTAGTTGCAAGATTACGAATTTTGTACTTTAGGTATGATATACCTAATTCTATGTCCTGCAAAAAAAAAAGCATATAGATATACCATGTTGGTTATCTCTTAAATTTGACTTATAACTTTGAGTAATGGCTGAAATAACTCTCGACACCATGCTTTCTCAACTTGGGTATTCAAGAAAATGGATTGATAATGGTATTTTAACAGAAACACTTTTGAAGCAACAACTTCAAGAGTTTAACTCAGGAGAGGATGATAATACAGAGCATTATCGCTTTAGAACGCTAACTGCGTTTCTTCAATCAATCACTTTTAAAAAAGAGAGAACTTTAGAAGTGATTCTTGAAATTCTTGAAGAGGATTCCGATCAAAGTATGGCGTCTTCAGTATTTATATCGCTATTGAAAAATGAAGAGTTGACAAACAAACAATTTGAGATGGTTGCGGATTCTTTTAAAAAATTTGGAGAGTTGACACAAAAGTATATTGATAAGGAAAAGATAAAGCGGATGTGAAGTTAGTTATGCTATTCTTACAACGGTTCAACTCCCTTTATCGTCCCCCAAGTCTTCAACACTTTAAATCGTACAAACATATCCTCACTGTACCAGTTTTCTTTTCTTGTTTTCTGAATCACTTCTGCATGGTCTTTCATTTTGTAGGCAAACTGTTTCATCTGTTCCTTGCTCTGCCAAATGGAAAAAGTTGCCTGTCTTAATCTTGGCGATTCACCAATACCAACAGAAAACAAAAAGCCATCTGCTTTGCGCATATCGTTCGATACTGCTTCCACATGCTCATGAAAACGGGCCAGCTTTTTCCGTCGGATGGTTGCCCTTGTTAAAACAGCAATCATTCCTTCATAATCGGTTTTGGGCGGCAATTTTCCAAACGCTTCTTTGCCATCCCAGGTTCCATGCCCCTCGATGGGTTGCAGAACCACCGTCCAAGTTTCGCAGCCAAAAACTTCCACCAGGCGGCAATAAAGTTGCCGTAATACTGTTTAAGCAGTTGTTGAGGGTTGGATAATTCATTTATTTGCCTGAAATTCTCTTCTTCCATCACTACCAATAATCCCCATTGCTGCCAGTCGGGTAATTTGCTGAAAGTGCCGTCACGACCACATCCAAGTGTTTTATGAAACCTGATTTTTCGGTTGAAAAACAGGGGCAGCCGGTGCAAAGCCATCGCCAGCAGTGCAAAGTAGATAAAACGTTTTTTGTAACGGGCAATGGTTAATATTGCGTACATAGTGCTCAATTAAGAATAAAGTTTGTATATGACAAACAAAACCTTGCTCTTGTTGAAAACATGGCAAAATGTGTTAATAAGATAAAAAATGGGTAAAAATTAATACAGCCTTTATCCCATATATTTGTCGCCTTCCAAAAATGAAAAATAGTGCGTTTAAAGAGTTTAGAAATTAAGGGTTTTAAAAGTTTTGCCGATAAAACTGTGGTTAGTTTTGATGAGGGTGTAACCGGTATCATTGGGCCCAATGGTTGCGGCAAAAGCAATATCATTGACAGTATTCGCTGGGTAATAGGTGAGCAGAAGATCAGCCATCTCCGTAGTGAAAACTTAGAGAGCCTGGTATTTAACGGTTCAAAAACAAGAAGTGCTTCCGGCCTGGCCGAAGTAAGTCTCACTTTTGAAAATACCCGTAACCTGCTTCCAACCGAATTCAGTACCGTAACCGTTACACGTAAATTCTACAAAAGCGGTGAAAGTGAATATCGGTTGAACGATGTTCAATGCCGTTTGAAGGATATCCAAAATCTTTTTCTTGATACGGGTGTAAGCACCGACAGCTATGCCATCATTGAGTTGGGTATGGTTGATGATATCATCAAGGATAAGGATAACAGCCGTCGCCGAATGCTTGAACAGGCAGCCGGTATTACCATCTACAAAACAAGAAAGAAAGAAGCCAAGAATAAACTGGATGCAACTGAACAGGATCTGGCACGTATTGAAGATCTGTTGTTCGAGATCAACAACCAGTTAAAAACTTTAGAGAACCAGGCCAAAAAAGCAGAGAAGTATTACGAGATCAAAAAAGATTATCGTGAAGTGAGTATTGAACTGGCGAAAGCTGCGCTTGAAGGGTTCAATATTAAATGGAAAACATTAAATGAGCAACACGAAACCGAAACTAATAAACGTGTTGAACTTGAAGCTAAAGTTGCAACGGAAGAAGCGGCAATAGAACAGGAGAAAGTTGGTTTTATTGAAAAGGAACGTGAATTGCAAACCATGCAGCATGCATTCAATGATATGCTGCAGAACCTGCGTACCAAAGAAAATGATAAGAATTTAGCGCAGCAGCGTTTGCATTATCTCAAAGAAAAAGAAACCAGTCTGAATGACTTTTTACAAAAAGCAGGCGGACAGTTAAAAGGAATAGAAGAAAGCATTCAATTTACACAACTGCAGATTACAGAGGAAGATCAGAAGTTAAATGATCTTGCTTCACAATTAGATGGATTACGCAGTGCTGTGGAAGAGAAACGCCGTTTGTTTGATGAAAGAAGAAGCGGTATTGATGATCTGCGGAAAGAAAACCAGGCCATTCAACGTAACCAGTTTGAAGCAGAGAAGAATGTAGCAGTTGGTGAAACAACTGTACAGAACCTGCAACGCACCATCTTCCAGTTAAAAGAAGAACAAACGAACAGGAAACAGCAATTACAACAGTTAGAAGTTGAAAAGCAACAGAAAGAATACGAACTGAATAATTTCAGGGAAGAGTTGCTTCAGTTACAGCAGGAACATGAATTTACCAAAGACCAGATTTTGCAAACTCAATCTGCATTGGAAGGCTTACGTACTCAGTTAGCAGATGAAAACAGAAAGCTTGATTCAAAAAAGAATGAGCATGATCTGTTGAAGAGTTTAGTTGATTCATTGGAAGGTTATCCTGAAAGTGTGAAGTTCTTACACAACAATGAGCAGTGGAAAGTAGAAGCGCCTTTGTTGAGCGATGTAATTTATTGTAAAGAAGATTACCGTACAGCAGTAGAAAACCTGCTGGAACAATACCTCAACTATTATGTAGTGGGCAATATGAACGATGCATTAAGTGCTGTTAAGTTATTGCATGCCAACCAGAAAGGGAAGGCTAACTTCTTTATGCTGGATAAGTTTAACGGACAGGCTGTATTGACTGATCTTCCTGCAGGAACAATTTCTGCATTGAATGTGGTGGAAGTTGAACCCAAGTATCAATCGCTCATTAATTATTTACTGGGACAGGTTGTGATTGCAGAAGATGAAAATAATCTGCCGGCTGATTTTGATGGTGTGGTATTGGAGACGAGCGGCAAGTTCTTTAAAGGTAAATATGCATTAAGTGGTGGCAGTGTTGGCTTGTTTGAAGGAAAGAAACTCGGCCGAGCAAAAAATCTGGAACGTTTACATGAAGAGATCATTGCACAGGAAACGGTTGTGCTGGATTTAAAACATATCATTCAGTTGCGTCATAATGAAGTAATCATCTTCAATGAGCAATTGAAAGAAAACGCAATCAAGCAAACAGAAACGTCCATCAACCAGTTAGTCAATCATGTGTATGGTATTGACAACAGGATGGAGAACCTCCGTGGAATGGAAGCCAATGCTGTAAGGCGTTTGGAAGATCTGGAACAGCAGCAGGAAGAGATTCATGAAAGCCAGCAGACACATCGTGATGAACTGGATAAATACAATTCACAGTTAGAAGAACTGGCCGGAAGACTGGAAGTGCTGGAACAGGAGTTTACACTGGCTGAACAATCATATAACCAGGCCAATCAATCATACAATGATTAGAACCTGAATGTAACCCGTCAGCAAAGCAGGGTAACATCATTGAAACAGGAGTTTGATTTCAAACAGAACCAGTTTCAGGATCTGCAGTTACAGATTACAACCAACTCGGCTGCATTGGAAGAAGCTTCCACACAGATCAATGAAAGTGAAGTGATGTTGCTGGAGGCGCAGGACATACTGGTAACTCTTTTGCAGAATAAAGAAAGTGAAGAGCGCAAGCTGAATGAAGCAGACCAGGCTTATTACAATATGCGGAATGTGCTCAGTGAAAAAGAAAGTGAGCTCCGTCATAAGCAAAAGGAAAAAGAACAGGTTGATCATTTACTCAACGAAATAAAAGATAAACTCACTGATTTAAAACTACAGTTAAGCGGAACCAAAGAACGTTTAATGGTTGAGTTTAAAGTGAATCTTGAAGAAGTAATTGAAGAAGCAAGAACAGGGGATGATCCGCAGGAAGAATTGCAGGCAAAGGTTGACCGGATGAAAAAGCGTTTGGAAAACCTTGGTGAAGTGAATCCAACAGCGATTGAAGCATTTGAAGAAATGCGCAAGCGTTATGAATTCATTTTAGAGCAGAAGAATGATCTGGTGACTGCGAAAGAATCTTTACTGCAAACCATCCAGGAAGTAGAAGCTACTGCTAACCAGCGTTTCCTTGAAACCTTTAATGCAGTGCGTGAAAACTTCCAGAAAGTATTTAAGGCATTGTTTACAGAAGAAGATACTGCTGACCTCGTATTAGAAAATCCGGAGAACTTAGCTGAAACAGGAATTGATATTGTGGCCAAGCCAAAAGGCAAACGTCCAAGCAGTATTTCACAGTTGAGTGGTGGTGAGAAAACATTAACTGCAACAGCGATGTTGTTTGCGATCTATCTGATCAAGCCCGCTCCATTCTGTATTTTGGATGAGGTTGATGCACCATTAGATGATGCCAACGTTGGAAAGTTCACCAATATGATCCGCCAGTTCAGTGCCAATTCACAGTTCATTATTGTAACCCATAACAAACAAACAATGGGTGCAGTGGATGTGATCTACGGTGTAACCATGCAGGAAGCCGGTGTAAGTAAATTAGTACCGGTGGATTTCAGGAGTTTGAATTAAGAAAGGAAAATGTTTATAGAGTAAGTGGCAGAGTAAATTAATCGGCAGGAAATTATTTGTTTTATCAATCATTCATTCGATATTCGGTATCTAAATCAATTGCATGCAACGCATTTGTCTGTTCCCCGGGACTTTCGATCCCATAACGGTTGGCCATCTCGATATTATTTACCGTTCATTAGATCTGTTTGATAAAGTAATTATCGGTATTGGCCGAAATTCAGGGAAACTGCCCATGTTCAGCGAAGAACAAAGGGTGGAATGGATCAACCAGATATTTAAAGATGATCCAAGAGTTGACTCTATCGTGTATGACGGATTAACGGTTGATTGCTGCAAAAGAGTCAATGCAAAATTTATTCTGCGTGGCATCCGTTATGTGAACGACTTTGAATATGAAAAAGCCATTGCCGATATGAACCGCAGTCTCGACGGCGATATTGAAACAATCTTTCTTACCTGTTTGCCTCAATATACTTCTGTTGCTTCTACACTTGTTCGTGATGTAATCAGGAACGGTGGTGATGCATCTGCTTTCTTACCGGAAGTTGTGAATAAAACCGTTTCAAAATAATAACTATTATGTCTTCCATCTGGTTCAAAAAAGATTTGTCACTTACCAATTTTACAAACTTTGGTAAAACAACCATGAGTGAATACATTGGAATTTCTTTTTCAGAACTGGGAAATGATTACTTAAAAGCAACCATGCCTGTTGATCACCGTACCAAACAGCCTTATGGTTTATTGCATGGCGGTGCCAGTTGTGTATTGGCAGAAACGCTGGGCAGCATTGCTTCAGCTATGGTGATCGATCAGGATAAATTTATCTGTGTAGGTTTGGAGATTAATGCCAATCATATCCGTTCTGCAAGAAGTGGAATTGTTACCGGTATTACCAAACCCATTCATATTGGCACCAGCACACATGTATGGGATATTAAAATTTATGACGAAAGAGAGAAACTGGTTTGTGTAAGCAGGTTAACCGTGGCAATATTGAAGAAGCCGGAAAAAGAACATGCTTAATAAGGATTCTTTTTTGGATTTATTCTCGTGTCGTACATATTCAGGACAATAACGGTCTTGCTTTTTATTTTGTAGTACATCCTGTTGTGCCTGGTAATTAAAACGCCCCTTACATTTTCTACTTTTGAAGATAGCGAACCGACAAAAGGTTGTTTTTTCAACAAAAGAAGACGCTTGTCAACTTTAATCAGAAATTCTTCTGCAACTTTCTTAGACCATTCCTTTTCAAGATAAGTCAACACTTTCAACACTTTATTGGCGAACCTTTTTTTGATTATGATTTGGTACGCCATTTTTCAGTAGCCCGATTAAATTCAACAAGTGTAATTGTTTCTTTCAAATCTTCTTCTTCAGATAGAGCCTTAAGCTCTTTTAACTGTGTTTCACTCAATTGATCAGTAATATCAGTCCCTTTTGTTTTACCGTAAAAAACAAAATCTTCTTTAACAAGTGAAAGCAGCTCTTCATTATCGGTGCTTTCAATAAAAGAGATCAATTCTTTTTTCAGTTTATCAAGTGCCATATTGATCGTTTATTTAAAACTACAAAATAAAATGCTACCAAAGTCAGTTAAAGCACATCCTTCACCGAAGGAAAAATGTTACCGAAATAGCCTTTCAATTCTTTTTCTTTACCCATTTCAATTCAGTAATATCTTCTTCTGTTTGTGGAGCAATCTCCTGTTTGCCTTTTACTTTCATTTTATACCAGTGCGAATCTTTGAGAATATGTTTTCCGAATTCATCGTACGTATGATAGGTAATGACCAGGCTCTTTTTCAATTCAATATTCTTCAATCCTGTTTCCTCTTCCACTTCACGAACAGCACATTGCTCAATTGTTTCGCCGGGATCTAATTTTCCTTTGGGCAGATCCCATTTACCCCTGCGGAAGATCAGTAACACTTCTCCCTTTTCGTTTTCAACCAATCCACCTGCAGCAGTAACAGGCTTAAAAAGTTTAAAGAATGCTTTCTTTAATTTCTCCAGATCCTGATCCCATAAAATACCTGCATGAAATTCATCTTTTGCAATTTCATGAAGTAAAGATTTGATAGCAGGTCCGGTAATTTCATCAATAAACACGGCGTCGGGATGATGCATGTATTCATGAATTGTATCATCAATTTCATTGCAAAGAAAAACGGGTTTGTCGCCGAAGTAGATTTTGATGTACATAAAAATGTTTTTAGCAGTCCTGCATAATGTTGAAGGGTTCAAATTGTTACATTTGCGCCATGACTAACGAACAAGCCGTAGCAGAAAAGTTGTTACAAGTTAAGGCCATCCGTTTAAATGTAAAAGAACCCTTTACATGGGCAAGTGGATGGAAGAGCCCGATTTATTGCGATAACCGTAAGGTGCTGTCCTTTCCGCATGTGCGGGAGTTCATCAAAAGTGAAATGTGCAACGTCATTTTTGAACAGTTTGCTGACGCAGATTTGCTCGCAGGTGTTGCCACAGCCGGAATTGCATGGGGAGCAATGGCTGCAGATCAGCTGAAGCTGCCTTATATCTATGTTCGTCCAAAACCCAAAGAGCATGGCTTAGGCAACCAGATTGAAGGCTTTTATGAAGCCGGACAGAAGGTTGTAGTGGTGGAAGATTTGATTTCTACCGGGAAAAGCAGTCTGGAGGTGGTGGAAGTGCTGCGTAAAGCCGGCGTTGAAGTGATTGGTATTGTTTCCATCTTTACCTATGGGTTTGATGTGGCTGCGGTAGCCTTTCAAAAAGCAGGTGTTGAATACCGTTCATTAACGAATTACCCAACTCTCATCAATCTGGCCATTGAGAAGAACATTGTTGAGGCTTCAGAACAGGAAGTTTTGTTAAAATGGGCGAAGGATCCTGCACATTGGCTGGTAAATTGATAATTTCATTGAAAATTCTTTCAGCATGAAAGCAGTACTCTGTTCCTTTCTTTTAGTGATCGGTATTTCCGGATTTTCACAGTACAAAAAGCCATTGGTTGTGCAGATCAAAACACCTCAGGCACAATGCGTGGAATGCAAGGATAAGATTGAAAAGTTCATGAAAACGGAAGAAGGCGTGCCAAGATTGTGGTTGATATCCGCAAAAAAATTACCACGGTAACATTCCTCAGCGACCGAACAAATATTGAAAATATCAAAACCGCCATTGCCAATCTTGGTTTTGATGCGGATGATGTAACCGCAGAAGAAGAGCAGTATAAAAGATTACCGATTTGCTGCAAACGTGAAGCAGATGGAGGAGGTCCTCCCAAGAAAAATTAATTCAATTCTTTTATTAATAAGGTTCGGGTTTACCCAGACCTTTTTTTGTTTCAATACGAAATCCGGCAAATTGGAATATTTTCGACTTGCCTGTACTTTCTTTGCTCTGTGTAGTAAAGTCTGTAGTTAAAGAGGAACTTCTCAGAGAGCATTTGAACGCTTTAAAGCGGGAGTATCTATGCTTTATCATGGGAGTATCCATGAAGTATCCTCCCAGGTTTCCCGGTCAGGGTTTTGGAAGAAACAAAGTGGCTTCATGGCGCCCTTCATATACAAGCGGGATGGTTTTATAAATGCCGGCCACCCCGGCTGTGATAGTTCCTGTTGCCCTCACCAAAACTGTTTTATTCGTTAGAGCACTCCAGGCATTTTTGAAAATATTTTTCATATCTGTTTTGATATAAATCGGAATTGCAAAGTCTGACTTTCTGTCAACTTTGATTAATGTGTCGCTGATTGCTTTTCCCAGGTACACATCATCCACATACACATCGGCTTCCGTTCTTCTTACCTGGAACCCGAACCGGTTTGGGTTGTTGTAGACCAGTTCCATTTTGATGGTCGATTCTGAAAAACCCATGTTTTCAAAACTCAGATTTCTAAATTCTTTGTATTCCGGAATTTTAAATGTGTTGCAGGAGAGGGTGGCAATGCAGATGATGAGCAGCCCGTATAATTGATTCTTCACAATAATTTCTTTCCTGCAAAATAAGGCAATGAAATGAGATTTCTTTTCAGACCTGAAAACGAACCCTTAAATTTGAGCTAAAATAGTTAGTCAGAAAAGGAGTGAAAAATTGGTATCTGATTGACAAAGATTTGTAGTGTATTTATATTGTTATAATTGTTTTAAAATTAGTTAACTGTAATTAACTGATTATTAATATTATATTTTAGAGTAAAAAATGAATTAAAATAACTATGTTTTGGGATCAGTTAAGATATTAAATAAATGAATGAAAAAAAATAAACAAAATATTGATTTGCAATATTTTGGTGATATAAAATTCATTTCAACTTTAATCAAGTCGACAAATGCATTTTATTTGCCAGATGTACGCTATGAAAAATCGCTTCATTTGAACAGAACCTGTTTAATTGGAGCAAATGGTCCCCTCCTTCTCACGGTTCCGTTAATTGGCGGGAGAGACAAAAAGCAAAAATTAAAAGATGTTCAGATTTCCTATGTTGACCCCTGGCAGAAAATTCAATGGCGGGGTATTGATTCGTCGTACAGGAAAGCTCCCTGGTTTGAAGATTATGCTCCCGGACTGAAAGAGCTTTTTGAACTGAGAGAAAAGTATCTGCTTGATCTGAATCTGAAAACAATGGAGTGGGTGAGTAAAAAATTAAAGATCAATGTTGACATTTTGGCTGATAATGAAGTTTCAAAAAAGGAAGCTCCCGGAAATTCAGGTGTAAAAACCGGGTTTCAATATCAACCATATCAGCAGGTATTTATGGAAAAGCATGGATTTAAACCCAACCTTAGTATACTGGATCTTTTGCTTTGCGTGGGGCCTTCTGCCAAAAAAATACCTGGAAGCCATTGCCACTCTTAAAAATGAAGATCGTACGTTATAATTACTTAGAGAAAACGCTTAACTTGTAAGCCCTTACACTTAAGCTGTAAAAATGAGAAAATTCTTAATCCTGCTGGCAGTACTGCTGGCAAATCTGTACTCTTACTCCCAGGATTTTTCTAATAAAGGAACAGATTTTTGGGTGGCTTATGGTTATCACCAGGTGATGACTGGCGGTAATGGTCAGGATATGGTTTTATATTTTGCCACAGAAACTGCGACAAATGTTACTGTGCAGATACCTGGTATTGGCTATAGTATTACGTATGCTGTTCCTGCAAATACTGTATTTACTTCAAATGTTATTCCCAAAGCTGCTCCTCAGGATGCCAGGTTGATGGCTGAAAGTGTTGTTGGGGAAAACAAGGGAATTCATATTACAAGTGATCAGCCAATTGTTGCCTATGCGCATATCTATAATGCAAGTGTTTCGGGCGCAACAATTTTATTTCCTACAAACACATTGGGCAGGGAATATTATTCTATAAATTTTGAAAATTTTTCAAACACATTTGATGCTAATTGCTGGGCTTATGTAATAGCTGCTGATACAGGTACGACAACGGTTGAAATTACTCCCAGTGCTGCAACACTTACAAAACCTGCCGGAGTTCCTTTTACAGTTACTTTAACTCAGGGCCAAGTGTTTAACATCATGGGACAGTATACAAATAATGTTGGGCCCGGAGGGCAGGGTGGATCTGGTGTAGATTTAACAGGTACTCTGATACGATCAATGAATACCGGAAGTGGATGCAAGAAGATTGCTGTTTTTTCGGGTAGTGGAAGAATCAATATTGCATGCAACGTCGGCAATAACTCTACTTCTTCTGATAATTATATGGTTCAGGCGTTCCCAAAAAATGCCTGGGGAAAACGTTTTTTGACGGCAACAGCAGGAGGCAATCAGGGATTTAATTATTTCAGAATCTGTGTTTCTGATCCTACGGCTAATGTATTATTGAATGGAGCACCAATAGGATTGCCTCTGCAAAATGGTTTTTATTACCAGGTTGGCCCCACTGATCAACCTTTACGGATTGATGCAGATAAACCAATTACAGTAGCACAATATTTTACTTCACAAAGCCGGTGTGGAAATGGAGGTTTAGGAGATCCTGAGGTTATTTACCTGAGTCCGGTTGAACAAAATATTAATAAAGTTCTTTTCAATTCAAACCTGTTAGTTGCTGCAGGTACGAAAAATCATTATGCAAATGTGATTATACCAAATGGTGGAACAGCTGTAAGCTCTTTCAGGATAGACGGAGCCGTGCCTGCGACACCCTTTACTGTTCATCCCCAGAATCCTTCCTATTCATATATAAAAACTTCCGGTTTAGCACAGGGGCAACATACCATGCAATCGGATTCAGGCTTTAATGCAATTGCCTACGGCTTTGCAAGTGCTGAGTCTTATGGCTATAATGCCGGAACAAATGTGATTGATCTCTTTCAATATCTTTCTATTCAAAATGCTTATGCCATAGTGAACAGCCCGGTGGCATGTAAAAGTTCACCATTTATTATGTCAATTACACTTCCTTACATGCCAATAAGCATGAAATGGGAGATAAGCGGATATCCGGATGTCGTTAACAATACACCCGTTGCTGATTCAACTTTTGTAGTAAATGGCCGGACTCTTTATCTTTTCAGATTACCAACTCCATATGTTTATAATGCAATTGGTACATATCCCGTAAAAGTTACCGTTAATAACCCTACGCCGGATGGTTGCGCAGGAATACAAATTATTCCTTTTAATCTGCAGGTATTTAATCCACCAGCGCCTGATTTTACATGGCCAACTGCTTTATGTACAGATTCAATTATTCCTCTCACAACAAACAATGCCACAAGTGGAAGGCCCATTATCAAGCATTTTTGGGATTTTGGGGATGGTACATTTGCTTACACCAATAACCCCTCAAAAAAATATACTGCAGCAGGTACTTATAAGATCCGCTATGCAGTTTTAACTGATGTGGGCTGCTTAAGTGATACTCTTGAAAAATTTATCTCCATTTCAAATGCCCCTGTTGCTAAATTCGGGTTCACTGCTCCACAGTGCCAGGGTAAACTTATTACGTTTGGAGATACATCTTCTTTGTCAGGTGGATTTGGAACGATTACTAACTGGAACTGGAATCTGGGTGTGGGAACACAAATTGGTAATACAACCAATGCAAATGTATCTGCTTCATATCCGAATTCAATATTGTATAATCCAACTTTACAGGTTAAAACCAGCACCGGTTGTTTGAGTCCTGTTTACACAATGCCTGTTACTGTTCGTCCGAACCCGGTACCGGATTTTACAATGACTTATGCCTGTCTTCCTGATGGGGTTGTAAATTTCAACAGCACAACAACTATTGCAGATGGTACTCAAAACCTGTTTGCATACCGCTGGTACTTTGGTGATCCTGCTACCGGTTTACTTGATACTGCATTCATCAAGAGTCCTTCGCACAAGTATTCAACTACCGGGCCTTACAGTATTAAACTAAAAATTACTTCCAACAATGGTTGTATTGATTCAATTACAAAAAGTCAGGCTGCAATTTACCCTCAGCCAAAAGCTGATTTTACAATTCCCGCAGAAGTATGCGATCGCACTGTTGTCAGTTTTACTGATGCTTCTAACGGTATCACTCACCCATTAACAAAATGGGAGTGGCGCTTTATTAATTCTGCCGGAATTGTTGTAGGTTCATCTGTTAACAAGGATACTATTTTCAGGTTCCCTGTTGCCGGCACCTACACAGTAAGGCATTGGGTGTTTACCAACCAGGGTTGTGTAAGCGATACAATGGAAAGAACGATTACCGTTAATCCTCTGCAAACTGCCATCAACAGTTTAAGTTTACCTCTTTGTGAAAAAAATCAGATTACCATTACAGATAATTCAACACCAAATGCCGGTACACTTGTTCGCTGGTACTGGAATCTTGGTGACGGAACAATCATCAACGCAACAAACAATCCGCCAATAACACATACCTACAGTAACTGGGGAAATAAGATCACAAAATTAATGGTGGAAAGCAGTAAAGGATGTTTGAGTGACACCCTCACAAAAAATGTATTGATCAATCCTTTGCCAAAAGTAGGATACACTCTTCCTGAAGTTTGTTTAAGTGATGCCAATGCCTTCTTCTTCGACACATCAAGAATTGCAGATAACAGTGAAATGCAGATGACTTATTTATGGAGTTTTAATACAGGTGTTCCGGCAATCGTTCCAGGTCCTACACCGATATCAAGTACAGCTAAAAACCCCGCCATTAAATTTAATAAGGCTGATAACTATTTCCTTTCGCTTGTTGTTACTTCAAAAGATGGTTGTAAAGATTCTGTAACAGCTATTCCATTTACTGTTAACGGCTCAATACCCAATGCTGATTTCTTATTGTTGTCAACAAACGGCATCTGCAGTAACCAGGATGTGCAGATACAGGAAAAATCAAGTGTTGATTTTGGTGCACTTACCAAAGTGGAAATCTATTGGGACAATATCAATTCCCCAACTGTGTTTGATACAGATGATAACCCGGTTACTGATAAAATCTATTCTCACCGTTATCCCAATTTCCAGGCACCGTTAACAAGAACATTCCAGATTAGATACAGAGCTTATACAGGGATTATTTGTGTGAATGATGAAATTAAAACCATTTTGGTAAATGCAAGTCCTCTTACACAATTCCTCACAATGCCGGCAATTTGTCTCGATGCAGTATCAAGACAAATAACACAGGCAACTGAGTTAGGGGGATTACCGGGTACAGGTGTTTACAGCGGACCTGGAGTAAGTACAACAGGTTTGTTTAATCCTGCAACAGCCGGAGTAGGAGTTCATACAATTCGCTATACGTTTCTTGCATCAAATGGTTGTACTCATTATTCTGAGCAAACAATTGAAGTATGGCCAAGACCGGGTGCAAAGTTTGGTTCATTATTACCTGCCTGCGAAAAAAACAGTATGACCTTTTCTGACAGTTCTGTTGCGCATTCTGCTTCACTAACAACATGGAACTGGAATTTTGGTGATGCATCAGCAATCGTGTCAACGCCGAATGCCAATCCTGTAACACATGTCTTCAGCAGTTACGGTACTTATAATGTGGAGCTGCAGGTAATCAATGACAGAGGCTGTACAAGTGTTCCATATGTATTGCCGGTGAAAGTAAATCCGTTACCGATTGTTGATTTCAGTTTGCCAAAAGTTTGTTTGCCTGATGGCAGCGCAGCGTTTAATGATTTATCAGTAATACCTGACAATACGCAGTCGCAGTTTACGTACAAATGGGATTTTGGTGTACTGCCTTTAAATTCAGATACCGCCATTGTTCAGAATCCTGTTTATAAATATTCTAATCTCGGACCGTATACTGTACAGCTGAAAGTAACATCAAACAATAATTGTATTGATTCATTGAGTAAGCTTTTGGTTGATGTATTTCCGCAGCCAAAAGCCGGGTTTACTTCAAAGGACAGTTTATGTATTGGTGATATTGTTGATTTTACAGATAACAGTGATGGTATTGTAAGAACTGTAACTGAATGGCGCTGGCTGTTTGGTAATGGAGCAGGTTCATCGGTTCAGAATCCAAGTTGCCTTTACGGATCACCGGGTACTTATGATGTGAAACTGTATGTGTACAGCAGTGAAGGCTGTATCAGTGATACAGCATCAAAGACAATTGAGGTGTGGGCTTATCCTGCATTAAATGCAGGTCCTGATATTGAAGTACTGGAAAATGGAGTACGGAAAATAACAGGTATTACAGCAGTTGGGACCGGTTTACAATTCTTATGGACTCCGCCGACTTACCTGGATGATCCAACATTGAAGAATCCAACAATTCTGCAACCAAAAGATGATATTACTTACACAGTAACAGTTACAGGTCGTGGCGGATGTGTTTCAACAGATGATTTGTTTGTAAAGATTCTGAAGATGCCGAAACCACCTAATACATTTACACCAAACGGAGATGGTATCAATGATTTCTGGGAGATCAGGTTTTTGAATGACTATCCCGGATGTGTAGTTGAGATTTATAATACAGCAGGTACATTAGTGTACAGATCGATTGGCTATCCAACGCCATGGGATGGTAAATGGAAAGGACAGCAACTGCCTGCAGGAACTTATTATTATGTAATTGATCCAAAGAATGGCCGTGCAAGACAACCGGGCTATGTAACCATATTGAGATAACCCTTTGAAAATTATTTTGATGACAATGGGAAAAAAGATTTGTGTTTTTGTTGTTTGTTTTTCAGTGCTGATGGGAGCGGCAGAAAAAAATTTCGCCCAGCAACGGCCGCATTATACACAGTATATACTTAACAACTATATTATTAATCCTGCCTTAACAGGAATTGAAAATTATACAGATATTAAACTGAGTTACCGTAATCAATGGGTGGGTTTTCCGGGTGCACCCAAAACAATTTATGCAACCATACATGCACCAATCGGCAAACAGGATTACCGAACAAGTCCAACTTCATTTGAGGTGCCGGGAGAAAATCCAAGAGGAAGATCTTACTGGGAAGAATACAATGCGTCTGAACCGCATCATGGAGTGGGGGCAACCATCATCAATTATAAAACAGGTTATATCAACAGAACCTATGCAACAGTATCGTATGCGTATCACCTGGGCTTAACACCCAAGCTGAATTTGTCAGCAGGTTTTGCCGCAGGTATATCAGCAATCAGTATTGATGCAAGTAAAATTGAATTAGCGAACCCTGTTGATCCTGCTATTGGTGGTGTTGCACAGGAGTTACGAAAAGTTAAACCGGAATTGAATGCAGGATTGTGGTTGTATTCAGATCGTTTTTTTGCCGGGTTCTCTGCCCAGCAGATCATTCCGCAAAAAGTAACATTAGTTACGAATGATTTTTATAAATCAACATTGGTACCTCATTTCTTTGCTACAACCGGTTACCGCTTTATGGCTGGTGATGATGTAAACATTATTCCATCTGTTATGCTGCGCTATATTCCAAGCATGCCCCTGTTTGTTGATTTTACAGTAAAAGCACAATACCAGGACCGGTTTTGGGTGGGGGGTAATTACAGAGTAAAGGAAGGGTTTGCTGCTATGGCCGGTGTGAATATTTCCAATACGTTTAATATTGGATATTCTTATGATGTGAATAATTCAAAATACCTGTTGCAATACATGCAGAGAGGGACACATGAAATTGTACTTGGGTTTATGATTGGTAATAAATACGGTGATCTCTGTCCACGCAGAGTATGGTAAAACTTACAGCCTGATTATTTCTAACCGTTTGATGATTTTTTTTGGTGGATGTGGTTGATGCTTGTTTAATGAATCAGCCGGTTGCTGATTGATTTCTTTGATGTACAGGTTATTGTTCTCTATAATGATACTGATTCTTTCTTCATTCATTCTTTTTTCTTCCGGTGTGGGGTAATCATTCATATAAGCAAAAGCAGGAGCAGTTCTGAACCGTTCTTTTAATTTTTCATTAGATGAATCCCTTGTCTGGTTCTTTCTGTAAAGAAGTTTTGTTTTTCTTTGCTGCTGCTGTCTGTTTATTTCTTCAGCAATCTGTTCTTTGTTTCTTTGGAATTCTTCGGGCGGATAAGTAAAGTGAAATGCTCCCTCATGCATATCTTCATTCCATACAAAACCTTCGGGGAAAAAGGGTTTCATTTTATTGAATAAAGAATCTTTGTCCCAGTTTTTTTTGATGTGGACTGTCATCTGATTTAACGGGAAGGTCCTGGTCAATAATTTTTTTTCATGAAGGTTCTGTACTTTTTTATAGAAATCAGCTTCTGCTGTTCTGTAACGTGTTTGATTTTGGCGCAAAGAATCCTGCTTCATCATAAATATAAACTCCTGTTCTTTTGCCATCAACAAATCGGGTGATGGAATTTCTTTGCCGTAAGGCTGAACAAAACGTTCCATCCATTCAGCAGGAAGATCATTGAAGATGACTTTATCAAATTCTAATTGTTCACCTCCCTGCTCATCCCAAACAACCAGTTTTTCTTCATTCAATTCATTCTTCAGTTCAAGACGAAGCTTTCTTTTTTCATCACGTAAAAAAACTGTTTGATTCGTTTTTTTCAACAGAGCACCTGGCTTTACATAAACCACTTTTGTATTGTGTGCAATCGTATTCTGTTCTGTTTTCTGTTCTTTTACAACAGCCTGTTTTCTGTCCCTGATGATCCAGCCGGTAAGTGCAAAGAGAAGGGTAAAGAATACCAGCGCAAGCAATCGTGTACTTATTTTGTTTTTTTCTGCCGGTAAATTCAGAATACGTTTTACCCTGAGCATGAGGTGCTGTTTATTATCACCCAGCCCCATTGCCAGCTGTGGATTTTGTACTCTTACTTTTTCTACCGTCAGCAATGCTTCGGCATATACTGCTGCATTTTGTTGAAAACTCATTACCTGGTCATCGCAACTGTTTTCCCGTTCTCTTCTGGCAATACCCATCAGCAATAAAGCAAATGGATTGAAGAAGAGCATGGTTTCTGCAACCGACAGCAAGAGGTTCCAGAAATAATCATTTCGTTTTATATGCGCCAGCTCATGAAGCAATACTGCCTCCAGCTGAGCAGGAGTAAGATGTGTAACAGCCGATACAGGCAGAAGTACAATTGGTTTTAAAAAACCAAGTGTAGCAGGAATATCAATTTGTTTACTGATGAAAAGCTGCACGGATTTCTGCAAACCCATTGACTGAACCAGGAACTGAAAGAAGGATTGCAGTTCATCGCTTACAGTTGATACACCTTTATTGCGGAGTGAATTGGTTGCATGTAACTGTACAAACAGTTTTGTGGCAAACCATAACAGAACAAACAGGTAAGCAACAGAAAGATAGGGCAGAATGAAATGAAGTTTGTATTCGATCCAGTTAAAAAATAACTGCCAGCGGTTATCATTTGTAAATGCAGTGAGCAGGGAATTATTTATTCCGGCATCTTCAATTACTAAGGATGCAGTTTGTTTCAGTTGTTTATTCCAGTGCAGAAAGATGTCTGAAATAAACCAGGCAAACCCGCCTAATGCGAATACGCTGCTCAATAAGTTTTTTGCAGCAGCCTGTTTTATACGTACTGTAAATACGAGAACCTGGTAAACGAGAAACAATAATCCCATTTGCCAGATGCTGTCGGCAATAGCTTTGCCAAGGGCCTGTAAAAAAGCTGATTGAAACAGATGCTGCATATTACTGCTGTTTCAGGTTATCAATTAGTTTTTGAATTTCGTCTAACTCTTCCTTTGAGGTCTTGTGATTGCCCAGTGCCTGCATCACCAGTTGAGTGGATGAGCCCTGGAAAAGGGTATCGATCATTTTACCCATAAACTGCCTCTGGGTTTTTTCACGGGAAATAAGGGGAGTGTATTTGTGCGTTTTGCTGCTCTCATCTCTTTTCACCAATCCTTTTTCATGCATGATCTGCATCAGTTTCAGGGTGGTGGTATAGCCTGCATCTTTGGTTTTGCTTAATTCTTCATGTACATCTCTTACCGTTGCTTCGCCACGTTCCCATAATACCCGAAGGATTTCCAATTCGCTTTCTGTAGGTTTTGTTTGCTTGCTGCTCATGTTATACGACTTGTTTCGTATCAAATATACAACCTGAGCTGTAAAAACAAATGCCGCTGGTAAAATTTGAAATAAATTAACATACGGTCACATGGGAAATCGGCTAAAAAAAACGCCCCCGCATAGAAATGCAGGGGCAATGATAATGGTCTGATTAGACGCTCTAAAGAGAGTTAATCAAACAATATGGTTGCATAATTGACTTATAATTTTTCGACGTTTACTTTTACATCAAGCTCTGTTTTGCCATTCAGTAATGAACGGTATTTGTCCAGCACTTCCTTCGATTGCAAAACATTATTAATGATAAGACTGTCGTTTTTCAACTTAACAGTAAATCCACTTACTTTGATAAGGCTGTCCTTTTTTAATGCTTCGAGAAAAGGATTCTCCAGTTTCATTTCTGCTTCCTTGCCTTCTTTCTGCTCAATCCTTACTTCAACCGTTTCAGTATGCTTGTCCTGTGCCTTTGTACCGTACATCTGTGCAAGGGAAGGGGCAATCACCAATGAAACAATCGACATTAATTTAATGAGGATGTTCATAGAAGGGCCGGAAGTATCTTTAAACGGATCACCAACTGTATCACCAGTTACTGATGCTTTATGCGGATCAGATTTCTTATAAAAAATTTCACCATTAATCTCCACACCTTTTTCAAAACTCTTCTTGGCATTATCCCATGCACCACCTGCATTGTTCTGGAACATTCCCATCAATACACCGCTTACAGTAGCACCGGCGAGGAAACCACCCAATGCTTCAGGTCCGAGTAAGAAGCCCATTAACAAAGGAGATACAATTGCAATTGCACCCGGTAACATCATCTTCTTAATTGAAGCTTCTGTTGAGATGGCAACACATTTATCATACTCAGGTTGTCCTGTACCTTCCATGATACCGGGAATGGTACGGAACTGGCGGCGAACTTCTTCTACCATTGCCATCGCTGCCTGTCCAACCGCTGTAATCGCCAGTGAGGAAAAGATGAACGGAATCATTGCTCCTACAAAAAGAGAAGAAAGCACTTTTGCTTTGTAAATATCAATACCTGTAATTCCTGCAACACCAACAAAGGCTGCAAATAAGGCAAGGGAAGTTAATGCTGCTGATGCAATGGCAAAACCTTTACCTGTTGCAGCAGTTGTATTACCAACCGCATCAAGAACGTCGGTTTTTTCACGTACTTCTTTTGGAAGTTCACTCATTTCAGCAATACCACCTGCGTTATCGGCAATTGGTCCAAAAGCATCAATGGCTAACTGCATGGCAGTAGTGGCCATCATACCTGCGGCTGCTATCGCCACACCATATAAACCTGCACATTCAAATGAACCCCAGATGCCACCAGCCAAAACAAGAATGGGTAAGAAGGTTGATTCCATACCAATAGCCAAACCTCCAATTACATTGGTTGCATGACCTGTAGATGATTGACGGATGATGCTCAGCACAGGGCGTTTACCCATGGCCGTATAATATTCAGTGATGATGCTCATTAATGCACCAACCACCAAACCAACAGCAATAGCACCGAGTACACCCCATTTAGTGAAGGTTGCACCACGCAGAATCATTGTATCGGGAAGAATAAAATATACTAATCCAATAGAAGCAATGGCTGTGAGGATGATTGATCCCCAGTTACCCATGTTCAATGCTTTCTGTACATTATCTGTATTGATACCTGCATTATCACTAACACGAACCATCCATGTACCAACGATTGAAAAAAGAATACCTGTACCTGCAATGATCATTGGTAATAAGATAGGAGCCATGCCGCCAAACTTATCAACAGAAATTGTTTCCTGTCCCAGTACCATTGTAGCCAAAACAGTTGCCACATAAGAACCGAACAGATCGGCGCCCATACCGGCAACATCACCCACGTTATCACCTACGTTATCTGCAATGGTTGCAGGGTTACGTGGATCATCTTCAGGAATACCTGCTTCCACTTTACCAACTAAATCGGCACCAACATCAGCAGCTTTTGTATAAATACCACCACCCACACGGGCAAACAATGCAATTGATTCTGCACCCAGTGAGAAACCGGTAAGTACTTCAATTGTTCTGAGCATTTCATGCCCGTTTACATTTGCACCATCCGGAACAAAGATCGCTTTTAGAATAATGAACAATCCACCCAAACCAAGTACAGCTAAACCGGCCACACCAAGTCCCATTACAGAACCACCGGTGAAGGATACGTTTAAGGCTTTGCTTAAACTGGTACGGGCAGCCTGGGCAGTGCGTACATTACTTTTGGTTGCGATCTTCATACCAATATAACCGGCAGTGGCACTGAACACGGCACCTATTACAAAAGCAACAGCGATGCTCCAGTGACTGTTGGCATTGGCCATTGACATCACAGCTAAAAGAATAGCAACGATTACCACAAAATAACCGAGGATTTTCCATTCTGCTTTTAAGAAAGCCATTGCGCCATCGGCAATATGCTTGCTGATTTCCTGCATGCGTTCGTTACCCGGATCCTGTTTAGATACCCAGTTGAACTTTACAAACATGTACAGCAGTCCAATCACTGCCATTGCGGGAACGAGATAAATCAAATTCTGCATAAGTAGTTATTCTAAGTTTTTGACTTTTTTAGGGACGGCAAAGATAGGGGAATGGGGCTAAAATCGGGCGTGAGGGGGCTGTTGGGGAAAAACAGGAAGAAGTCATTTGGGGCGGTCAGCAACAAACTACTCATCAGCATCGGTTCCGGCTCTCCGCAGTACTGCCCTTACCGCATTTAGCGGGGCTAAGGGACAAAATCTTTAAGTTAAGAGCAACGCCAGCGGCAGGATTCTGTATGCCATTGTTATTTTTTCCGAATTAAACATTTTCTTTCATTTAAAAAAAAACACTGTAATGGTTTTCATCTAATCTTTGAAAACTATAATCTTTTTTAATCCTGGTATTCTTTACATTGTTTTTTTAATCTTAACTTTCTGTGGGCTTAAAGAAGCACTCTTATTTAAAACACTTACATGAAGGCAAAATGCACTCTTATTCTCCTGTTTTCTGCTCTCCTTTTCCTTAGCCTAAAGTGTAAAAAAGATAATACCAAAGCCGAGCCACAACTCCCACCTGAAACAACTACTGGCGCAATGACCTTTGGTTGTAAAATTGACGGAGAAGTTTTTATTCCGAAAGATGGCGGTGGATTATCTGGGCTGAAAACCGAATATCTTTTTTTAGGTAATGGGCCTGGAGGAGGGTGGTTTTTAAATATTGCGGCGGTAGATCGGTCTTCAAATGTATTGCCACGTGTTGCAATTACAACAGATAGTTTATTACTTGTTGAAGGAAATACATATCAATTGGTAAAACAGAAAGGTTTTGCAAAAGGACAATATGGATTGGACCTTTTTTTATACCAAATACTTTCAAGTGATCAGGGAGAGTTGTTTATCACTAAACATAATCAGTCTTTACGTATACTATCCGGACGATTTTCTTTTACAGCATCAACTTTTGCAGGCGAAAAAGTAACCATTACTGAAGGTCGTTTTGATATAAGATATTAATATCTCTTAAAAATCAACTTTTACTTAAACTAACTAAAATGAAAAAACTCCTGCTTACAGCTTCATTGCTGTTTTCTGTTCTTTTGCCCTACTCCCAAACTTTTACTCCACCAGCCTATGCAGAAATTGATACTAACTACAGGGCTTATGTAAACAATATATTCGGAATTCTGGAACCAAACAGAGTAAACTCAGGGTTGTTAGTAGTAAAAGAATGGAAGTTTCTAAACAATCAAAAACAATACAAGCTTAATGTAACGGGAATAAGGGCGGGTCAATATATTCTTGTTGTTACAAAAGGGAAATACCGGCAAACAACATAAAAAATCCCGACAGTTACTGCCGGGATTTCTTATGTTAAAGATTTTTTCTTCCTTTTTGCTGATTTGTACCTCTTTTACAATCGAATCTGATCGGGGCCTTTTAATGTATGGGCCACAAATTAACAAGGAAAAACGGATGGTATCTTTCCGCAACTTTCAATCGGTTCTGCTTTTTTCCCCAACTTTAAAGTAAAATCTACATTCCGCCGTCTTCCTTACAAATGGACGATGGCATGGAGGCAATGGCACGACAGCAAAATATCATCGAGGCGATCAGTAGCTATGGCAGGCAATTGTTTGGCTTTATACGGAGTCGTGTAAAAACGGATGAGGATGCGGAAGATATTCTGCAGGATGTGTGGTACCAGCTCAGCAACCAACCGGCCATTGAAACCATTGACAGCATCAGCGGATGGTTATACCGGGTGGCCAGGAACCGGATCATCGACCGCTCAAGAAAAAAGCAGTCAAGCCTGATTGATGATTTTGGATTTGAAGATGAAGAAGGTGTTTCGTTTTTCTCCAATCTTTTACAAAGCAAAGAAGAAACAGCTGAAACGTCTTATATGCAGCGGATGTTCTGGGAGGCATTGATGGATGCACTGGAAGAATTACCTGTTAACCAGCGAAATGTTTTTGTGTGGAATGAACTGGAGGAAATGACGCTGCAGCAAATTGCAGATAATGAAAATGAAAAATTGAAAACGATTATATCCCGCAAGCGGTATGCAGTGCAGCATCTGCGTAACCGGCTTGAGAACTTATACAATGAATTTTTAAACGATTAAATTTTAAGACGATGATGAACAGAAAGAAAAAGTGGTTTGCCCTGATTCCTTTAGTTGTGATTGCAGGCGCTTCCTTATTTGGATGGATCGTGATGTTATTATGGAATGCGATTTTGGTTCCCGCAGCAGGAGCAGGAGTCATCAGTTTCTGGCAGGGACTTGGCTTATTAGTACTCAGCAGAATTTTAGTTGGCGGTATGTGGAAAGGTGGAGGTCACCGCTGGGGTGGCGGACATGCATGGAAACAGAAATGGGCAGGAATGAGTGATGAAGATAAAGCGAAGTTTAAACAGGAATGGGATCGGCGCTGCGGACATTTCCCCGGAAGAAAAGCAGATGCTTTTACTGAAAAAAAAGAAGGGGCAGAATAAAGTTGTATTAATTTTTGATCATGGCTAAAGCCATTAAATAGTTGCATCATGACCCCGGCCTTAAGGCCGGGGTCATGTATTAAAAAAGCAGATTGGCTTTAGTCATGAATAGAAACTGAATCAGTGATTACTGAAATTATTTCAAACCATAAAAGTATTTTCTCCTTCCGTTCGTCTTCTTACATGTGAATCTATTTTTCATTTAAAACAAAAGACGATGTACAATCAGTCACACGCCGCAAAAGGCGATCATTACGGAAGCAGCAAACGGCACCTGCTTTACCGTTCATTACAAAGAGCCGCTGTAAACATTTACAAAACAGAAACCAGTTATGAAATGCTGGTATTTGCACCGGGCCGCATCAAAGAAAATTTTGCGGTGAATGTAAAAGGAAATGAATTAGTTGTTTCCTATACACCACCTGAAGGATTCCCCAGGTTTAACTGGGTACTGCGTGAATACAGCAGGGGAGGTTTTGTTCGCACATTTACACTGGATGAAACCATTGATGCTTCTGCTATTTCAGCAAAGTATGAAGATGGTGTATTGCAGGTAACCTTACCTGTAATTGCAGGTGCACAAACAAAAGAACAGGAAATTAAGATCAGTTAAGTTTTGATTTTCCCGCCTGTCTTCGGACAGGGGTTTTAAGTTCAAGGCGGTTCCGCATCTGCGGGACTGCCTTATTTTTTTAAAAGGCTTCACCAAACTGCAGATAAAAACCCTGGTTGCCTTTTCCTTTTCCAAATCCATAATCCAGGCGGATATGCAGTTTTTCATTTTTGTTTACAGCAAAACGTAAACCACCGCCGTAAGAATATTTAAGATTCTGCATAGAAATTGTGCTGAACTTTCCTGCTACATCACCAATACCGGTAAACCCAACTGCACTGAAGCGTTTGTAAACAGGCACCCTGTATTCGGCCTGCACACTCAGTAAATGATTATCACGGTAACGGCCACTGTAATAACCCCGCATTCTGTCGGAGCCACCCAGTGAGGCAAGGCTTCTGATTGGTACATCCGTTCCTGTATTAAAAAATCCATACGCCTGCACAGCGAGTATTTGTTTTTGAATGATGCGTTTGTACCAGCGGGCATCAACAATAAAATTTGTGTAACGGTGATCAGATAAAAGAAGATTTGTAAAATGAATTGCCTGCAGCGAAAGATAGTTTCCTTTTGTTGGCCAGAATGTATTGTTACGTGTATCCCATGAAAGACTTAAACCCAAACCGGAAACCTGGTAAGGTGTTTTGCCTGCAACATTTTGCTGATCAAACAAACCTCCCTGTTCTACTGCAATGCTGATGACCCTTTGAAAATCGTACATCAATCCAATAAAAAACTTATGAGCAATTAAGCGTTCGCCATGCAGGTGAATATAATACTGCTTAAAAATATATTCTTCTGCATCACTGTTTTTTGTTTGATTTCCCAGCCCCCAGAATTTATCCGGAAAAGAACTGAATGAAAGATGGCTGTTTAAAATATAACGTTCGCCGGGAAAAAACACAGGTCCGTTGATAGTAAATAAAAACTGTTTTCGTAATGAGTAAGTGCCAAGAAAACGGATAGAAGAAGTGCGTGTAGATGAATCTTTTTTTCTTGTTGTGTAAAAAGTATAAGTGCCACCTGCGCCAAAGGACCAGTCTGTTTCAATGGAACGGGAGATAACCGGTAATGCAATGAGATGATTTTTGTTTTCCAATGAATCATCATCCTGTGCATACAATGCTGAACAGAACATTAACAGGGAAAACATACAAACAACAGGAATGCTTTTCATTTGCTGTTGCTGCATTGATCAGTTTGTTTGGGAAATTTGAAGGAAAGCTTTTCCCAGATGTTTACTGATATCACCTGCAATCATAGCTTCCTGCGATAAATGAGCTGCTGCAATATCTCCTGCCAATCCATGCAGGTAAACGCCCAGCAGAGCTGCTTCTTCGGCTGAGTAACCCTGTGCCAGCAAGCCGGTTAGAATTCCTGTGAGCACATCACCACTTCCGGCAGTTGCCATTCCAGAATTGCCGGTGCTGTTAAACCATGCATTACCGTTAGCACAGCCAATGAATGTATGATGACCTTTTAAAATAATAACGCAATTCAGTTCTTCAGCTTTTTTCATTGCTAACTCTTTCCGTTCAAAGTCATTGGCAGTTGTTCCAAACAGGCGTTCAAATTCTTTTGGATGGGGGGTGAGGATACAATCTTCATGCAGATGAGTTGCCAGGTTTTTTTTGATGGATAATAAATTCAATGCATCTGCATCAATGACCATTGGCTGATGAGTTTTATGTAAGAGCTGCATCAGCAGATCTGCAGTTGTTTCATGCAGTCCAATGCCGGGCCCAATGCCAATAGCCGCATAACGAATTAAATCTTTTGGTAAGGATGTTATAATATGCAGTTCAGTATCGGCATCAACCATTGCTTCAGGAACAGACGTTTGTAAAATTTCAACTCCGCAGGATGGTGCATGCACTGTAACCAATCCAACACCGCTGCGTAAACAAGCTTCTGCACTTAAAACAGCAGCACCTATTTTTCCAAAGCTTCCGGCAACAAGCAATGCATGTCCAAAATGTCCCTTATGTGAAAATGCTTTTCGTTTATGATAAATTTGCTGGATGATTTCCTGGTCAATAAGTTGTGCAGCAGCAATTGTATTCTTATAATAATCCGGATGCAAACCAATGTTGAGTAAATGCACTTCACCACAGGCTTCTTCATTTTCAGGCATCAGAAAACATTCTTTATATACCTGAAAGCACAGTGTATACTGTGCATGTATAACCGTAGCATCTTTACAACTTTTATCAGTGATCATCCCGGTAGGAATATCGATTGAAATAACGGTGGCGGGTGAGTGATTGATATGATTGATCAGATCAGCGGTAATTCCATCAGGCGCTTTATTAAGGCCGGTACCAAACATGGCATCAATCACTGTATCATCTGCTGTTAATAACGGAAATGCTTCTGCTGTTTGCAGGAAATGAATTGATGTTGTTACCTGGTGCAGGCGGTGTAAGTTAACCTGGAAATCATCTGTGCCTTTATGACCAAATTCAAGAATGTAAACACTCACTTTACATCCTTTTTGTATTAATAATCTTGCAATTGCCAATCCATCTCCTCCGTTGTTTCCTTTGCCGCAAAAGATATGCAGCGGCTGTTTGGCATGATGATTATGAATAAGCCATTCGGTACATTTTAAAGCGGCTCTTTCCATTAAATCAACAGAAAGCACGGGTTCCTGTTCAATGGTATAAGCATCCCATGCCCGGATCTGACTGGCTGAAAAAATCTTCATATAATAAAGTTAACTCAACAATGATGAAAAAAAAAGGCCTGATAAAAAATCAGACCTTTCGAGACCAAAGAGAACCACAATTATTTTTTAAGAAATGAAAAGCGAACTGATACTGCAACAGTTGATGCCCTGAAACGAACTGCGTTGATAACTGTTAACTCAGGTTTCCAGTCAATGGATAAATTAATTGGTACTTCTGAAAACTGGTAGTCTACACCGGCAATGCCTGTGATACCAAGATTATCGACACCTTTAAACCCAACAAATGCACCGCCTCCATAATACCAGGAAAGATTCTGAATGGCAGGAATGGGATTGAAGATTTCATACAGCACAGCTGCTGAAGCAGGATTTTGCAGATTGAGAATTCCTTCAACAGCTTTGTTGCCATTAAAATGATAACGGTATGTAAAGCCTGTTGCAACAACCTGGTCGGCACTTCCTAAACGTACACCCAACTGATGCGTATATTGTGCATCTGCTTTACTGCAAAAAATAAAAACGGATAGAATAGATATGAATGTAAGTTTCTGCATCATAGTTTATAAGTTGTCTTTAATCCTTCGAAAATGATGCCAATGCTTTTTAGTTTTTTCTTTTGTGAAAATTTTAAAACAGGCAAAGAACAGGACTGTAAATGACAGACGCAACTATAACGGCAGAAGGGCTTCTGAGCTGTGTGAAAGAATCCTTAAAGTAAAAAGAAGAAAAGGAAAGAATGCTGTTTGTCAGAGAAACAACTCCAGTTTATTTTTTGGCCGTTTGTTTTCCAACCATTGAAAGGAAGGTAATTTTTTTGATCTTCCGGTAACTGGCGGATAGGGTACATTGTCCCCTTTGGTTGTCGGGTAAATTTTACTTTTTTGCCGTCCTTTTTCAAAGTACATATCAATCATATCTGCAGCGGTGCGGTTCATGGCAACAAAAGCACTGTCATTATCCTGCACATAATAAATCGTTTCTGCTGTCCCTTTGGCTCTTACATAATCCAGTTCGCCATCAGTAAAATATCCATTAATGGTACGTCCCCTGATCTGGTTAAAGAAGCCTGCACTTTCTTTTACATTCTGGATCATCAATCCATTTTCAAACACATATAAACGCTTCGGCTTTTTATTTTCCAAGTACACATAAATAGTGTCGCCGGTTATCTGGCTTCCTTTACTCCATGCAATCGGGTCATAATATAATTCAAACACACTGTCTACACCCGAATAAAACATACTGTCGGCCACTGCCTGTAACGAATCATTAAAAATGCGAACATGCCTGAAGGCAGTAATAAACCGCATGGTATCTGTTTCTTCTTTGGGTCGTATTTTCTTTATGATTACTGAATCTGTTGCAGCAATCGCAATGCTGTCTTTTTTTAGAACAGGAACAGGATCTTTTTGAAGAACAGGCCGCTGCCTGTTTTTTATCAGAGGTTTTGTAATGGCAATGCTATCCTGTTTCGCCAGGTTTGAATCTTTAACAATAACAGGCGGCACAACCGGAGTAATAGCGATTGTATCTTTTTGAACAATCGCAATAGTATCTTGCTGAGCAATAGCTATGGTGTCTTTTATTACTACTGCATTTGAATCTTTCAGTATTAGAGCAACTGTATCCTTCGTGGCCAGTAAGGAATCAACTTTTATTATGTTCACTCCTTTTACTGTATCAAATGCTTTGATATAGCCGCCTTTCATTAATGCTAAATCTTTTACAAGACCTGAGTAAATTGTATCTGCAGCTATATAAATAGAATCTTTTTCCTGCACCACAACCATTACCGGTTTTTCTGTTGCAAGGAAATTCTTTGTCTGTTTATTAAAGAATACACGGTTACTGAAAAGCATAAATCCCTGTGCAGTATCCCTGTATTGAACATTCCCTTTTGCTTCGCCAAAACCTGTTTTATCATCAAAGGCAAAGTCATCTGAAATCATGTAGGAAGTACTGTCCTGCATAATGGAGCGGCTGCCGAATTTTGCTTTCTTCAGTTTCAGATCATAGTAGCCATCCTTTGTATTAATGATTGATTTTCCTGTTTTTATTGTTGTAGGGGCAATAAAGGTTGCCACTTGGCTGGTGGTGTTATATAATAAGGAGTCGCTTGCCAGCGCCACTTCAGGGTCACTCATTTTTACATTGCCAATAAAGTACACATCTTTAATATCAGCATAATAAAATCCTTCTCTGCTGGTAAGAGTAGTCTGTTTACTTTCTATTCTTCCACCATTCCTGTAAGTACCCACTTTGCCATTCATATCATAATCCATATCCTCCGTGTATAAGATACTGTTGCCATCACTGAGTTTTACTTTGTCTTTAAATGTGGCAAGTTTCTTTGTTCCGTCGTATTGCAGGTATTGGGAGTATATATTGGTAGAGTCCGCATCTTTGATATGCACATTGCCATAGGCCTGCATAAAGTTGGTCTTTTCATTATACACCACACTGTCGGCAGTAAAGATGGTGATGCCCTGCCTGATCCTTACATTTCCTTTTAAAATTTGAAGTTGCGTAGCAGAGTCAACTGTTTTGAAGAAGAACTGATCTGCATTTAATATTTCAACCACTCTCACTGTATCACTTGTTTGTGAGGGACGGGGAGGAGGCGATTTCGTTTGTGCATGAACGGCACTGAAACAAACAACCAACAAACACAACAGGCCAATGCGTTGCACGTAATTTATTTTTGATTGTTAATGCTATCGGCCAAAGGAGCTTTCAGCGGTTCTGTTTTATCTTTTTTTCCGAAGATGGAGAGACTTACATAACGTTTGGGATGAAGTTTCAGATCATCAACCAGAATATTCAAACTCCTGCTTGTATTCTGAAGATTGTTATACAGTTTTGGATCGTTGATCAGTAATCCAAGTGATCCTTCTCCTTTATTTGCTTTCTGTAAAATACCCTGCAGTTGTGTGATGGTATTATTGAGATTTGCAACAGTTTCTTTTATTTCAACTTCAGATAGTTTTTGAGAAGTGTTTTTCAGGTTCTCAATGGTTGTGTTCAGCTTTTCGTTGTTGCCATTAAGATTGGTGGTAAAGGTTTCAACATTGTTTAATGTTTTTGCCAACGCCCCATTTTTGCTGTTCAGCATAACCGTCAAATTATCGGATGATGTTTTTAAATTGGCAATAACAGCTTTCAGGTTTGCTTTTGTATGTTCGTCAAAAACACTGTTGAGGTTACTCAATACTTGTTTCAGTGAATCGATTGCCTGTTTTACATTCGCCATTACGGGGTCAACGCTGGTCATTACTTTGGAAAGTATATCAGGGTTGCTGCTGCTCTGAAGGGTATCGCCAAAGGAAATAAAACTGGTTGCATTTCCGGGAAGTACGCTGATTGAAGCACTTCCTGTAAGACTGCTGTTGATTATTGCAACTGAATTCTTAGGGATGTTGATGTCTTCAGTCATGTTAATGGTCACAATTACTTCGCTCACATCCTTGTCCATGTTGTCGATCTTATACACATTGCCGATTCGGAATCCTTTAATCTTTACCATATTTGAAATTTCCAGCGCACCAACGTCGGTGAAGCGGGCATAAATCACATTTGATTTTTTAAGGAGACTTTTTCCTTTCAGGAAATTATATCCCAGCACCAGTAAGGTAACGGCAATAACGGTTAAGGCGCCTACTTTGGTTTCGTTTGAAACTTTCATCATTTGTTAATGAGTTTTTCACTGAAACCTGTGAATGGATGGTTCAGTACAGATCAAAAATAAGAAATGTTTGCCCGCTGCAAAGAAGATAGATAGAAACTCACGTTAAAATCTCTTTCAACGATTACTTTTTACCGTTATTGGTATTTTGAACAGTTGGTGTTTTTTCCACCAGGTCTTTGTATCGTTTAATGGCTCGTGTAATACCTTCTGCCATTGTTTGCTGACCGTTGGGGCTCATTAAAAACTCTTCCTCCGGCCGATAGGAGAGAAAGCCCAACTCTATTAATATACTGGGCATGGCTGTTGCCTGCAATACCCAAATACCTTTCTGACGTTGTTTTACTCCGCGGCTGAAACGGCCAATGTTTACAAATTCCTCTTCTGCAATAGAGGCCAGTTTAACGCTGCTTGAAAAGAATTGCTTGGTCCACAGGGCCACACGCTGTTTCACAATGGGGTCATTAATATCTGTTACAAGTGTGCTGTCATCTGTTTCATTCTGGAATACATCACCGTTTTCCATAATGATTTCTTCTTTATCATCTGTTTTATGTGCTGCAAACACATAAGTTTCGGTACCATTGGCTGGGTTGGGATGATAAAAGGTTTTATAAACAGGAACTGTTCTTGTTTTTTTGATCTTCTTTTTCTTTTTTCCCTTACCGGTATATACATAGTAGGTTTCTTTACGGGAGCCTTCACGCCTTACTTCTCTCAGTTTAGGAGCGAAATTGCAATGAATGGAAACAAACAGATCGCCTTTGTTATTGTTAGCAAATTCTGCCCTTGCCCTGTTTTCTACAAAATGGGGTGTGGGGCGTGATTCAAGCACCTTCACATCAGGCATTTCTTTTTGAATTTCTTCCACCACTTTTTTGGCTACCGCATAGGTTACTTCATCTTCAGATGTTTCAGTTCCAAAGGCTCCATGCCTGCAGCCATTTTCACATCTGAAGCCGTGGCCTGCATCTACAATGATTGTTTTTATTTTTGAAACCTTCAGAGTTGAGGGTTCTGTTTTAACAACGAATGATAAAATAACAAGGCTGATCATTACAAGTGATGCAAGCCCGGGTAACCAATTTTTGTTCATGCCGGAATTTCTTTGGGTTTAGTGGTTTACTCTAACATTCACAGTTCGTTAATGCAATTGTGGTTATTTTTGCCGCTACTGCATCATGAACTATCGTTGTAAAGTTAATTATAAATCTGTATTGATTGCTGCCCTGGCTGCAATCCTGCTCTATGGCATAACGTTGCAGGGGCATGCTGCATTTCAAAACCATTCCTCTTTTTTTGGTGCTTTAACATTTTTACAGACTGATACGGTGCCTTCTCCTGCAAAAAAGAAACCTGTTGAGAGGAAGCCTCTTATTCAACCCGACAGGGATTCAGCGGCAGCAAAAAATATGTTAAATGATACAATTCCGGTTCAAAAGGATTCAGTCAGTACAGATTCATTGCAGATAAATGATTCAACTGTACAGAAGAGTGATACATTCAACCTGAAAATTTCAAAAGATTCCATTGATGCTCCTGTTGATTTTGAAGCAGAAGATTCCATGGTGATTGATATACCCGGACAGAAAATATATCTCTATAACAAAGCTTCTGTAAAGTTTAAAGATGTAAGCCTTGATGCAGCTATCATTGAATTAAATCAGCCAACACAGATACTTACGGCCTACTCAGTAAGAGATTCGGCTAACCTTCCTGTAGGGGTTCCTGCATTTAAACAGGGAGAAAGTGCATTTACATCTGATACCATCCGTTATAATTTTAAAACGCAGAGAGGTTTAACAATCGGCACCTATACACAGGAAGGGGAGATGTATATCTATGGAGAGAAAGTAAAGAGAATCAGCCCCACCGTTTTTTTTGCAGAGAAAGCAAGATTTACATCCTGTAATTATGATACCCCCCATTTTGCATTCAAGGCTAATAAGGTAAAATTTATCAGCAACAATATGGCGGTTACAGGTTTAATCCGTCCTGAGTTTGAAGGTATTCCCATTCCAGTTGGTTTACCGTTTGGTTTGTTTCCAATGAAACAGGGCAGGCGTACCGGAATATTAACACCTTCTCCGGTGGCCAATATTCAATTGGGTTTTGGACTGGAGGGATTGGGTTATTATAAAACCTTTGGCGATTACTGGGATGCAACCATCCGCACCAATATTTATTCGTACGGCTCGTATAATATTTTTCTTTCACCTACTTACCGGAAGCGGTACAGGTACCAGGGAGGTTTTAACCTGAGTTATATGAACAATAAGATTGGCTTTAAAGGTGACCCTGACTATCAGCCACCAAGCCGCAACTTTTCTGTTCAATGGAATCACAGTGTTGATGGTAAAGCAAGACCGGGGCAAACATTCAGTGCCAGTGTAAACGTTGCCACCAGTTTGTTTAATAAATTTTTCCCTTCCAATGCACAGCAGAATTTTAATAATAACCTGAGTTCTTCTATTGCTTACCAGCGAACATGGGCAGGCAAGCCGTTTAATTTAACGATGAGTGCCAATCATACGCAAAACACATTAACAAGATTGTTTAATGTAAACCTGCCTGATGTTGGCTTTACGGTAAATACATTGTATCCTTTTCAGAAAAAGGAATTTGTTGGTACTCCTAAATGGTATGAGAAATTAGGGGTTTCCTATAATGGAAGTTTCCGTAACCAGTTTTCGTTTTACGACAGTGCCTTCAGTTTAAAACAACTCATTGATACATTCGACTGGAGTGCAAGACACAGCATTCCAATTCAGTTATCATTGCCACCAATGGGACCTTTGCAGATTGGTCCTGCCATCAGTTTTGATGAAACATGGCATTCACGCACATTCATCCGTAAATGGAATCCCGCAACAAAAACTGCAGAAACGGTTGGACAAAAAGGATTTTATCCTGAGAGGCAAATCAGTTTTGGATTAAACTTCAGTACGGCATTATTCGGGACTATGAACTTTAAGAAGAAAGGAAATGTGCAGGCATTGCGGCATGTGATCAGACCATCCATTGGTTTAAGTTATAAACCCGATATCAATAAAAATAAATGGTACAGGGCACAGGTTGATTCAACAGGAAGGGAGATGTGGTTTGACAAGTTCAATGGTTATCCAGTAGCGAATATTCCGGAAGGAAGATCGGGGTTTGTGAGCTTTTCGATTGATAATAATCTGGAAATGAAAATGAAGGACAAAAAAGACACTACCGGTGAAAATGAATCAAAAAAGTACGGCTGATTGATGGCTTTGGTATGAGCGCAGGTTATAATTTATTAGCTGATTCGTTTGCTATGAGTGACTTCAATTTTTACCTGCGCAGTAATCTGTTTGAAAAAATCAGTTTAACAGCAGGAGCAAATATCACACCTTATCAGCTTGATCCGAAGACCGGCTTCAGGATTAATAAGTATGCATGGCAGGGTGGGGATAAATTTTCATTGGGACATTTTACCAGTGGCTTTCTTTCTTTAAATACTCAATTCAAGAGTAAGCCAAAAGATGAGAAGAAGCAGAAAGAAAAGGAACAGTATCAGAAAGATCAGCGCAATGATTATGATGATGCAAGCAGGGAGATGGGGGTTATTCAACGCAACCCGGATGAGTTTGCCGATTTTAATATTCCCTGGAGTATTAATCTTTCATACTCTTTGCAATTAAACAGGCAACTAAAACTTGATTATTCGGGTTTTGAAACCAAGTTAACACAGTCAGTAAATTTTAATGGTGATTTTAATCTCACTGAAAAATGGAAAGTGCAGGCAAGCGGAAATTTTGATATTCAGACGATGAAGATCCAATACCTTACTACTTCCATTTCAAGAGATCTGCATTGCTGGCAATTATCTATCAATGTAACTCCAATTGGGTATTACCGTTCGTTTAGTGTGTCCATCAGTCCAAAATCAGGTATGCTTCGTGATCTTCGGATTAACCGGTCAAGATCTTTCTATACTTACCCGCAGTAAGAAATTATACTTTGTTTTCTTCAATATACTTCCACATCAAATCAAAAAACCTGTTGACGTAATTGTTTTGTATCAGCAATACTCAAATGAGCTGTTTCAACAGGTGCTAAAAAATGCATTTCAATTTTTGAGGGCCAGAAGAAAAACGTTTTATTCACCGGTAATACTTTTCTTGTATTGAATAACACAGCAGGGATAATTGCTTTTTTTGTTTCAATGGCCAGGCGAAAGGCACCATCTTTAAATTCTTTTAAGGGAAGATCGGTTTTGTTACGTGTGCCTTCGGGATAAATGCACATATGCAATCCCATTTCCAGTACACGCTTCATGTAGGTGTAACTCTTCAGTCTGCTTTCTTCACTTTTTCTGTCAACCAGTACACTTCCTCTTTTGTAAATCAAACCAAAGAGCGGAATCCTTGCCATTTCAATTTTTGCAATGGTTTTGTTTCCTTTTGGTCCTGGCATACCTGGTGACATTACGGGAACATCCATGAAAGAATTATGATTACAAACTACCACATAATTCTCTCCCTTCTTAAATTTCTCTCTTCCTTTTATTTTTAACCGAATACCGGCTAAGGGCAACCATGTGCCAATCCATATTCTTGAAAGCTGAATAAACCAATGTGTACGTTTCGGTTCTTTTAATAAACCCATCGCCCATGTTGGCAATAATATGAGCAACATGGTAATGACAAATAACAGCATTGCCCAAACGGCAAATATTCTTCCCAGTATATTTTTGATCAGATTCATGGTAGTTTCCAGTCAATTGGTTCAAGGCCCTGTTTCAATAACAGTTCATTGGTTTTTGAAAAATGTTTACAGCCATAGAAACCTTTTTCAACACTGAAAGGCGAGGGGTGGGCTGCTTTTAATACATGATGTTTGGTTTCATCTATCAGGCTTTGTTTTTCCTGTGCAAATTTTCCCCACAATAAAAAAACAACACCCTTTTTATCGTCGGATATTTTCCTGATGACAGCATTGGTAAATTCTTCCCAGCCAATTTTTGAATGACTGGCCGGTTCATTTGCTCTTACAGTTAAGAATGCATTCAGTAATAGTACGCCCTGCTGCGCCCATTTGGTCAGGTTTCCATAACGGGCAGGCATACCCGTACCAAGATCACTTTCAATTTCTTTGTAAACATTAATAAGAGAGGGTGGTGGCTGAATGCCGTCCTGTACAGAAAAACAAAGTCCATGTGCCTGGCCGGGTCCATGGTAAGGGTCCTGGCCAATGATTACCACTTTTACTTTATCAAAAGGAGTTTGCGTAAAGGCATTAAAGATGAGTGGCCCGGGCGGAAAGATGGTTTTGCCCTGGATTCTTTCTGTTTTCAGAAATGCAACGATCTGCTGAAAATAGGATTTGGTGAATTCCTGTTTCAGTTCCTGCTTCCAGCTTTCTTCAATCTGAACGTCCATGAACAATGGTTTGGATGCAATGGTACTAAAAATTATCTTTGCACACTCTTCTCAAAAAAACTGGACCGGTAGCTCAGTTGGATAGAGCATCCCGATTTAAGATCGGGAGGGTCATTGAAGGAAAGACTACTGAATAAAAACAACTGGACCGATAGCTCAGTTGGATAGAACATCCCGATTTAAGATCGGGAGGGTCATTGAAGGAAAGACTACTGAATAAAACCAACTGGACCGGTAGCTCAGTTGGATAGAGCATCCCGATTTAAGATCGGGAGGGTCATTGAAGGAAAGACTACTGAATAAAAACAACTGGACCGGTAGCTCAGTTGGATAGAGCATCAGCCTTCTAAGCTGAGGGTCATTGGTTCGAATCCAATCCGGTTCACAAAAAGCAAATCCCGTTAAACAACGGGATTTTTTTATGGAGGCATATTGCTACATATTATTTAGTGTAAAGCTGAACAAGTATTATGTCGGGTCAACACCAGATTTAGAAAGGCGTTTATCTGAACACAACCGGGGGAAAGAGAAATTTACAAAAACTGGTATCCCTTGGGTTTTAGTTTATAAGGAAATGTATAACAATCTTGCCGAATCAAGGAAAAGGGAGATTGAGATCAAAAAAAAGAAAAGCAGAAAATATATTGAACAATTAATAGGAGCTGCATAAATCATCAAGCGTTACGGTTGATTTTCAGCTTTCATATTAAATATTCTGTTTCCTGAAACAGAATATTTGTTTTTTTGAAGAATAACACTATTTTTACGAAAGATTGAATCCGACCACTACAGCTACCCTTAGTACGAGTCCCTCTCAATCGAGTATAAAATCCTCGTTCTTATTTTAATCAGTACCAATCATCCTTACTAAAATCAGCTTTTTTTCCATTCCTTTTTCGAATGATTTAATAATTGGTATTGAACATGAAAACTGTTGTCAATCAGGTACTTTATGTATTGAGGTTTCGGCTTATGCTGCAAAAAGAAACTGACTATTCTTTTGCCTTATCTCCTTATTCCCGTCAACATGGTTTTTCTGCTTCTGCAATTATTAACGCATTCCAGTTAGTATGTGTAATGAGTTGGGCAATATTGCTTTTATATATCAGCAGATAAACATCGGTTACCATGAAACAAACAATTTTAATTTTCTTTTTACTTCTCAGCAGCGGCTTATCGTATGGCCAGATTTATTTCCAGGGGGGAGTAGGTCTGGCGAAACAGGCAAATTTTGGAGGAGATATGTCAGTTGGATATACTCTCAAGAACACAACCATCAGTACAGGTTACTTTGCAATTTTCAACCCGGAACAACCGGTTTTTTTCAGCTTAAAGGCTGGACAAAGACTTACGGATGCTATTCATTTGTATGGAGGAGTTGTGAGAGTTCAGAGATCGTCCGTGCATAAAGAATTAAACACACATTCCTGGATTGCAGGCATTGAATACAATACCAAGAGTTTTCAGAAGGGGAGGTTTTACTATTCGGCTAATTATATTCCTTCTTACTTTTTTGTTTGTATGGGAATGAAGTTTAATTATTAACCGGCATACAAATAATCTTTTTAAGCGCAAAAGCATGCTGAGTAAGGGTTTACAATAAGTTCATCATCATCAATGAAGAAAGAATGAAAAAAACTTTGGCAAAAGCTTGGTTAGATGAAAAAAGACAGTATTTTTACGGTCAGAATTGATACCGGCCCTGAAACTATCCAACTATTACCCCGTTTTCAATTTCCATCAGTTATCCTGATAATCCGTTCCAAATCCTTTTTTGAACCAAATTGATTCCAATCCTATAATAATTGTTTTATCAATTTGTGTATATATGAAAACGAAACTTGTACCCGTACTGTGCACCTTATTCATCCTTCTGTTTATCAACACAGGATTTGCTTTTAATTTTCCAGTTACTTCTGCCGAGTGGCCCAAAGTATATGATGTTCAGTTTGGACAGAAGGGTTCTTTTGTAATGCTTGAGTGGAAGGCTCAAAGTGAGCCAAAAGAAATTTATTATGAAATTGAAAGCAGCACCGATAACATTACATACAAATCAGCAGCTGTTATCCTGGGAGGCTTTTCTGCAGACAATTCTTTTACATATTCTTATAAAGTAAAGCAAACACCCGGAGTAAAATCTTACTACCGTATTAAACAAATCAATAATGATGGTTCATTCCGTATTGTGAGTGAACAGTCACTGTAAATATATTCAACGCACTGTTGGTTCTCTTATAGGTAAATACGCCGTCCTTATTCTTAGGGATGGCTTTTTTTGCTTGAAGCTTACAGCTAATGGCTAATAGCTTTTATCCTGTCATCTTACTTTCCAGCTCCATTACTTTTTCAAACACCTGCTCATATTCTTTGTTGAATTGTGCAAGGTCGCTGGCAAGTTTTTGATAACCCGCTTCAGTCTGCACAAATTTATTTTTATCAGAATAGGTATCTGGCTCCGACAGTTGTTGCTCCAGTTTGTCTTTTTGTTGCGTAGTTGCGGTAATCTTTTCTTCCAGCTGCTGCAAAATGCGTTGCTGCTTCTGCAATTCTTTCTTTGCTTCTTTATTGATGACCTGTTTCGTATCGTTATGTGCCGGTTGTTGAACACTCACCGGCTTTTGCTCAACTGTTTTTTTAATCTCAACTTTCTTTTCACTAATGGCTAATGACTCTTTACTATCGGCTTGTTGTTTTTTTGCCATTCGTTCTTTCCACTCTAAATATTCAGTATAAGTGCCTTTAAATTCTTTAATTTCTTCATCCACAATTTCCCAGATCTTATTGGCTGTTTGTGCAACAAAGAAACGATCGTGACTTACAAGAATGATACTACCCTGGTATTTATTCAATGCTTCAATCAATAACTCAACTGAGTGCATATCAAGATGGTTCGTCGGTTCATCGAGCAACAGGAAGTTGGCTTTACTGATAATGGTTTTTGCCAGGGCAATTCTGGCTTTTTCACCGCCGCTTAATACTTTGATCTTCTTCTCCACATCATCACCGCTGAATAAAAAACATCCCAGCAGGGTTCTTAATTCCTGGTCGGTTTTTTTGCTGCCGCAGTTTTTCATTTCATCAATCAATGTAAGATTGAGGTCTAATGCTTCTAATTGATGCTGGGCGTAAAAACTTTCTTCAACATTATGTCCCCATTTGCGTTCGCCTTCAAATTTTTCTGCACCGGCAATGATCCGCAACAGGGTAGACTTACCCTTTCCGTTGGCGCCAATCAATGCTATCTTATCACCACGTTCTATTTCAGCACTGCTGTTGGTTACAATTTTTGTTTCACCAAAATGTTTGGTTACATGCTTCAATTCACACAACACTTTGCCCGGTGTTTTATCAATGGAAAAGTTGATGCGGATACTTGGACGGTCATTACTGGGCGCTTCAATTACATCCAGCTTTTCTAATTTTTTAATAGCAGTTTGTGCAGCAGCGGCTTTACTTGCTTTTGCCCGGAAGCGTTCAATAAAACGTTCCTGCTGACGGATAAAATCCTGTTGATTTTCAAATGCTTTTTGCTGCAGATCCATACGCAGCTCTTTTTCTTTCTGGTAGTAAGAATAATTACCACCGTAAATATGAAGACCCTGCTGAAACACTTCTACAATCTTTGTTACCATACGGTCAAGAAACCAGCGATCATGCGATACAATGATTACCGAACCCTGGTAATGCAACAGGTATTTTTCCAGCCATTCAATACTCGGCAAATCAAGATGGTTTGTCGGTTCATCAAGTAATAACAAATCAGGCTGCTGCAGGATCATTTTTGCCAGCAATACACGCATACGCCATCCACCACTGAATTCCTTATAAGGGCGTTGAAGATCTTTGTTGGCAAAACCGAGTCCCTGTAAAATTTCTTCTGTTTTGTGATGGATATTGTAGCCATCCAGCGTATCCATTTCATGCAGCTTATCGGAGTAGAGGTGAAGCAATGCTTCATCTTCATGATTTTTCTCCAACTGTATTCCGAGTTCTTCTATTTCTTTTTCCAGCAGCAGCACATTTTCAAAAGCACCCAATGCAACCTGTAAAATAGATTCACTGGTATCAAAACTCAACAGATCCTGGTGCAGGTAACCGATACTGGTGTTCCGGCCACGGATCACTTCGCCCTTCGAAGGCAGGAATTCGCCTACCAGTAATTTCAGCAGGGTAGATTTACCCGTACCGTTAAAACCAATAAGGCCAATCCGTTCATTGGGTTGAATATGCCAGGTGGCATCTTCCACAATTGCTCTTGCTCCAAATTCAAAGGTCAAATTCTGAAAACCTGCTAACATATTTTTAAAATTGTGTGCAAAGGTACTACTTCGCTCAAGAGTTTGGCACTCGATTTTATATATAATCCTTTGGCAGTGATCATACTATCCATGAGCTTCAAAGTACAAGTAAGCCATTCGTCAAAAGGGAGAAGGGCTAAAGTTCAAATCAATTAACTTTGGCAAAACTTTTTTAATGAAGAATACATCTATCATCCTCTCTCTTATTGTATTATTTGCCGCCTGTAAAAACAAAGATGAAAAGACAGAAACCACTGCAACTGAACCGGTAGTAAAAGCTGCTTATACGTATACAGAAGCATTCAGTCAGTCAATCAATTCCACATTAAATGCTTATTACAGTTTAAAAGATGCGTTTGTGGCAACAGATGCTGTAAAAGTGAATGAGGCAGGAACTCAACTGAAAACCCTGCTTGACAGTTTGAAACTGGATGAAGTGCAGAAGAATGATTCCTTAGGCTTTTCAAGTATTTACGGAAGACCGGGTGATGTGTCTGCTGAAATTACCGGGATGCTGGGCGAAAATGATATGGAAAAGAAAAGAGAATCTTTTGAAATGATCTCTAATGCATTTTATGATATGCTCCGGGTAATTAAACCTGCAGGGGTAACAATTTATTATCAGTATTGCCCCATGGCATTTGATAACAAAGGTGCTTACTGGTTAAGCAATGCCGACAGTATCCGTAATCCATACTTTGGGAAAAAAATGCTTACCTGCGGTGAAACAAAGGAAACGCTGAAATTTTAGTTATGCCGGATGTATGAAGTACGAAGTACGCCTGCCCGACGAAGCCTTAGCGTAGTTGGGATGTATGAAGAAGCTGTAATTCGCAGAGCTTACTTTGAACTTTAAGTCTAAGTTGAATGTTTAACATACTATGAACCATTTAAAACATCTTGTTGGCTTACTGCTTTTTTTTGTTCTTCTGCAGCCTTTAAAGGCGCAGGAAAAATTTACCATCAGCGGTTATGTGAAAGACAGTTCCAGTAATGAAACTATTATTGGTGCAACCATTTCCGTAAAAGGCCGAACCAAGAGCATCAGTTCCAATCAATATGGTTTTTATTCTATCACCTTAGAGCAGGGGACGTATACATTATCCGTTTCTCATGTTGGTTATGCAGCGAAGGAAGTAGAGATTGAATTAAACTCCAACAGGCAATTTAATTTTGATATGATGCCCCGTATTTCCATTTCACAGGAAGTGATTGTGTATTCCAAAAAAAGAGATCTGAATGTGAAGGCTGCACAGATGGGAAAGTTTGAACTGAGCATGAACCAGATCCGTTCTGTTCCTGCTTTTGCAGGTGAAGTTGATCCTATGAAAGTATTGCAACTCTTGCCCGGTGTTCGTAATGCAGGTGAAGGCAACAGTGGTTTATATGTGCGTGGTGGCGGTCCCGATCAGAATTTAATTTTATTAGATGATGCAGTGGTATATAATCCCGGCCATTTGTTTGGATTCTTTTCTGTGTTCAACAGTGATGCATTAAAAAATGTGACACTCATTAAAGGTGGAATGCCCGCCAACTATGGTGGCCGCATCAGCAGCGTGGTGGATGTTGCTATGAAAGATGGTAACAATAAAAAGTACCAGGTAGAAGGAGGGATTGGCACCATTGCTTCGAGAGTTTCTATACAGGGGCCAATTGTAAAAGAGAAAGCATCCTTTATTATTTCTGCAAGGCGAACCTATATTGATGTATTGGCCAAGCCGTTTATAAAAAAGGAAAGTTCCTTTTATGGCAGCGGTTATTATTTCTATGATCTTAATACCAAGTTCAATTATAAATTTTCAGAGAAAGACCGTTTGTTCATGAGCGGTTATTTCGGACGTGATGTATTTACTTTCAAGAATAAGGAACGGAGTTTTAATGCAAGAATACCCTGGGGTAATTCAACAGGAACAGTGCGATGGAACCATGTGTTCAGCAGTAAATTATTTGCCAACACATCTGTTGTGTGGAACGATTACCAGTTTGCCTTTGAAGGTGCACAAAGCAATTTTGAAATAAAGTTTAATTCAGCCATCCGTGATATCACCACAAAAATTGATTTTGATTATTACCCCGTAACCGGTCACCAGTTGAAGTATGGATTGAATTATACCTTCCATCGTTTCAACCCGCAGACCACCAGTGGTAAGAGTGGTGACGTGGTGTTTGAACCGCAAACAGTGAACAATAAATTTGCAAATGAACTGTCTGCTTATATCATGGACGATTGGGAAGTAAATGATCAACTGAAAATCAACTATGGTGTACGTTACAGTTTATTTCAGCAGATTGGTCCGTACACATTGTATGTAAAAGATGAAAATGGAAATAAGTTAGACAGTACCGTGTACGGAAAAGCAAAGAGTGTTGCTGATTATGGCGGACTTGAACCACGCATTACTTTCCGTTATGCACTCGATGATGAAACATCCATTAAAGCAGCCATTACCAGGAACCTGCAGTTTATTCATTTGGTAAGTAATGCAGGAACAACCCTGCCAACAGATATCTGGGTGCCGAGTACGCACCGTGTAAAACCGCAGATCGGCTGGCAGTATGCAACCGGGCTCTTTAAAAATTTTAAAGACAATATGTGGGAAACATCGGTTGAACTGTATTTCAAAACCATGCAGAACCAGATTGAATACAAAGAAGGTTATACACCCGGCATTGGTGATCCTGAAGAAAGTTTTGTATTCGGGAAAGGATGGAGTTATGGCGCTGAGTTTTATGTAAACAAGGCAAGAGGAAATTTCACCGGATGGATCGGTTATACTTTATCATGGACATGGCGACGTTTTCCGCAGCTGAATGATGGAGATAAATATCCCGGCCGTTATGACCGCCGTCACGACCTGAGTGTTGTTGCCAATTACCAGAAAGGAAAGAAATGGAAATACTCTGCTGTGTTTGTATATGGTACAGGCAGCTCATTCACTTTACCCGAACGATTTTTTTTGGTAGATGGAGTATTAACGCAGCAGTACAGCCGTATTAATCAATACCGTTTGCCTGCTTATCACCGGTTAGATTTAGCAGCAATTTATACACCGCAGCCAAAGAAAGTACGAAAGATGAAAGCAGAGTGGGTGTTCAGTGTGTACAATGCCTACAGCCGGCAGAATCCTTATTTTATTTATTACGATCAGACAGGAAATCCGTTGCAGGGAAATTTAGAGGTAGAAGCTTTACAGGTTTCACTGTTTCCGATTATACCGAGTGTGACGTTGAATTTTAAGTTTTAATAAAAACTGATCAAATGCTGATCTTTAAATAAAATAATAGCCTCTATTTTGGTAAAAAAAATATATTATATCGTTTTGCCTCTTGTTTTAATCTTATTTTTTATTATACGTTTTGTGATACCACAGTTATCGAAAGACAGCAGATGTATTACTTATAAAGAGTTTCTGAAGATAAGCTTAGACGGTGTTGTGCTAAAAAAATACATTGATTCATCACAGCATTCTTTTCCAACTATTGAAATAAAAGATATCAAAGACTTTAGAATTGAAAAATTAAACCTTGCTCTTGATATCAGCGGCATTTATAATAAAATAAATGTAAACGATACTCTTAGTAAGCAAACAGGAAAAGACGAAGTTTTTGTAATAAAAGGGAAAAAGAAAATTTTGTTGGCAAAAATTGATTTCGGTTGTAAGAGTAATTAATATGGTTACACCAGTGACCTAACTTTTATGAAAAGAAAGTATTGTTGGTCAGCGACCAAAGCGTCGTTATAGAATTATAAAAGCAATGAATGAAAAAATAATTAATAAATATGGGCATGTTGCGTTTCACTATACTTGTGTATTTTTTTATAATTTTTTCTTCCTGCTATAATCATCATATTTCTAATGATGATATTGATATGTTTATATCAAAATATAATGATGTTAGATTTGACGAATTTAAAGACATCTCTATTGCATTAAGAAGTAAGGGCTTGGATGAAATAGTATATATTGTTGATAGGTTTGGGGGAAATCGTCCTGTTTATTTTGTTACGTTTAGCTTACAAAAGAAATCTGTAACGAATATTGATAAAACCAATTTAGAAAAATCTAAAGTGCAAGAGTATCTAACTAAAGATGAAATTATTAATGCTGTCAATACGATTAGGAAATACGATTTTTATTTTTTAGCTGTGGACAGTTTCGAAAACGTGTATATAAACCCATTTTATGCTGACGAGCCGCCATATTTAATGAGACTTAAAACTCCCACAGGAGATAGTTCTGTAAACAAGGGTTATGCTTATGAGTTGTATAAAAATAAGTGGTACTTAAATAAAACAAGAAGAAGAGATTGAGACAAAAATCAAAGGTGTAAGACTCCATAAAAAAAAGGCTCATTCAACATGAGCCTTTTTTTATTTGTATTCGTTTATTGTTTGTTTGCAGGTGCTGGTGGAGGCGGTGCTGGATTCTGTATTTTTTGCATACTGCCCATCTGCTCCTGTATTCCTTTTGCATCGGGATGCTGAATACCTCTGTGGCAGGTATTACAGCTTACCACCCTGATGGTATCGGGCCGCTCAGAATTTTCAAAATTGAAATAGGTAGAGTTGATGCTGATTGTCATCTTCAGCATTTCACGGGCAATTTTTTTATCATCCTTTGTGTCTGCTGCATAATCCCATCCCTGTTTAAAGTCATCGCCTTCGTGTACATGACAGTTAATGCATTTTACACCTAATGCGCCGTTAAAGCCACGCATTATTTTATCTAACTGCTCCTTCGTAATATCTTTTGGCAACACCTGGAGATTTTTAAATTCTGCCTGTTTGCTTTTCTTTTCGGCTCCGGGTGTAAAGGCGGTTAAGCCCAATGCAATGAATGCAGTGAGGCATACAAGTACCACTGCTTTGTTTTTGTTGGTAGTAAACATGTTGATTGGTTATTATTTCCGGTAAGTTAAAAAAATAATCCGTGAATCAAAAAAAAGGGAGATTGAACGGGAAGCTGGAAGTTGCCGGTAGGAGATATGATGTAGTTTTGAAAATCTGAGGTTGCCCTCTTTCCCTGTGCAGCATTTGTTTAATAGCAGTAAATTGACTGAGGCTGATTGTCAGCTTAATTGTTTACAGTGACCGAATACTCTTTCCTGTGTGTGCAGTAAATGCAGATTACCTATTCACAGCCCCGGATTAAATCTGTTATGAATTAAACTCCTTCAGTAATTTTATTTCATTTCGGTAGAGAATAATTTTTTTATCATTTTCCAGTTGCTTTAACAGGCGGGATATTACCACCCTTGATGTAGCCAGTTCGTCAGCGATAAGATAATGCGATCCTTTAATAACATTGGAGCCTGAAAGACGTTGTTTTTCTTTGAGATAGGAAATAAGACGTTCGTCTAATTTATGAAAAGCAATTGTTTCAATGGATTTCAGTAGTTCAAGGAAACGTACATTAAAACTATGCATGATATAGTTTTTCCAGCTTGGATATTTACAGAGCCATTCATCCAATTTAATATGCGGTATGGCTATTAATTCAACATCATCCTCAGCAATTGCTTTTACTTCACTCTTTTTAGCTTCTACGCAGCAACTGTATGCCATAGAACAGGTTTCATTGCTGGATAAATAGTAGAGCAGAATTTCATTGCCATTTTCATCCATCCTGAATACCTTAACCGTGCCTTTTACAATAAGTGGCATCATCCGGATATACTTGCCATAATCCAGGATAACATCGCCTTCTTTAAAATACTTGATTTCACCAAACTGGTACATTTCTTTTATCAAGGCAGGTTCAAAGGTTGAATCAAAGATTGCTTTGCTTGTCATGTTATTCAAAAATGATAATTCATTACAAAATTATACAATAGCATGTCTACCTTGTTAAATTCAAAGCGTTTGTTATTATATGTTTCGCCCCGGTTCAGTTTGCCCACTACTAATAACTGGGCTTCTAATCCTTTTAAAATTCCTGTAAAGGAATAACGGATATCAGCATTCATCTGTGTATAGGAGGGCAGGCCATACTTATTCAACCGGTAATTTTTAACATCGGGCAACTTATAATAACCTGCAGCCAACGATGTTTTTACTCTCAGTTTTGGAATCGTGTAGTTTATCTTGCCCATAACCGCATTTACATCGCCAAAACCTTCATTCCTTTCCCTGGGTAAGAAAGTAAAGAAGGGTTCCCGTCCCCATTCCCGGGGCATTAAATACCGGCCGCTGCCTGTTATACGGTTATAATTAATGCTTGCTTCCCATTGCCTGTTTTTCCATCCTGCTTTTGTTCCAAAACTTAAGGATTTTCCATTTGCTTCAAAGTATGTTTTTACTGCATCCTGGTTACCGCCATCCCTGATTGCATCCTGTTTTATTACCTGCATTGCTGCAAAAACAAAACTTTTGTTTTTCAGCGGGAATTGAAGATCTGTTTGCAGCATAGCCGTATTGAAAATATTTTCAGTAAATAAATTCCAGCCCTGCATTTTTACATATTTGCTAAGTTCAGTTTGTACTCCAAGCATGAATACACCCTTGCTTTTTAAATTATTGGGGTACTGAGATTTTGTGCCATCAATATTTACACCAGCGGGATACAGACCTATCGACTCTCCCGGATCATACCATTTCGTTGTTCCTCTTGGTGATATGGCATAAATCCATCCAGCTTCAATTTTTGTTTTCTTAATTTCATTCAGCTCAAACCACAATCCTTCAACACCTGTAGGCCTCATTCTGCCATCCTGCAGATTAATAAATGGCGTGTTGAGTAATTGCCTGCCAAAAACAATGTTTGATTTTTTATAATTGTATTTAATGTAAAATTCTTCCAGCCTGTCAATATCTTTTTTGTTGTATGGATTTTCTACGTCAAACAAAGCAATTTCATACCGGTTTGTCTGGCCTGTAGAACTATCTGTTTTTCCCAAATCGGAAGAGCCAATATTAAATGTATAAAAGCCGCTTACTGCAAACTGAAAGCCATGGAATTTTGCTGTTTCATACCTCAATCCGCCACCTGCTGCATTTGCGTAATAATCAGTAAGCCCTTTTTGATTTTGTGTATTCATAAAATAATAACGGAAATGCCCGTTAAAATGCCCCCTTTTAAACGCAGACAGCAGGGAAACGGAATCTTCTGCCTGCACCTGCCTGCCCTTATAGGTTTCCGGTTTTTCTGAAATTTCCTGATGCTGGGCACTTACACTAATTCCTGTGAGCAATACAATTACTGCTATTATAATTCTTTTCATTTTTTATACTGCAGGGTTTTATGGTATTAAAACCCTGATTTAATATAACTCCAGCCTTTTTCCTGTTTTGATACAATTTCAATAATGCCTGCTTTTACAAAGCCAGCTTCGGGTATTATTTTATCTCTGGATACATTTCTTTCATTCATCGAAAACTCACAGGCAACAAATGCCACACCCTTCATTTTCATTTGCTGAATTTTTTCCTGTACGGTTGTTTTACCCAGCACCAACATACTTAAACCGGGACCATGGCATACCACTTCAATATTCGTGTCAGGTGAAACTGTAAGGATGTTGTTCAACTGTTTCATTAAAGCCTTGTGAGCAAGTGTATCATCAGTCGTAAGTTGAAATACAATCCTGTGTTCAATTTTATTTCCTGCCATCTTTTCAACAGGGAAAGATGGTTGTTTGCCTGTTTGAGCATATCCTGCCATTACTATACTTAAAACAAGAACTGCTGCTATTATTTTTTTTTCATTTTTTTATTTTGATCAGTGAAATTTATAATCTACCCCTGTTACCTGTGTAAGTAAAGTTTGCGGTGCATCAAGAATGTCGGCGTTTTCAGTTACTGTTGGCGTAACAGGTGAATTAGCTGCGAGGTAAGCTTTCATAACAGAATGCAAGGTATTGTTGGTGTTTTTTGCATCTGCTACATTCCTCATCCTGCAAAGCATATCGCTTGGGTCACCATCTCTTTCGCAAGCGCAGATTTTATAGGTTTTGTTTACATCAAGCGGTTTATTTGCCACGGTAACCTGTTGCACTCTTTTGCCTTTTTCTCCAAATGCATTAAAGGCTACTTTCATTCCTTTAAATTTAATTACCCAGCCACCAAATCTTTCAGATGCTTCTTTGGCAAAAACATTGTTGAGCTCATTTTCTAACCACTGCAGTATCTGTTTCCCGGTAACCGTTCCTGTTCTTACAGTACTATCAACTGGAAACATATCATAAATATATCCGTCTGTTATTGGAATATTTCCTGTGTGATCCGGTGTAGTCCGTGGAGGGCAAAATCGAAAACCATTTGAGAATACAATGTCGATTTCGGGTACTTTCCATTTCAATGCATCCAGTATCATTGTATCAATCGGGTTTTCTACAACAAAATATCTGTAGAGTGGAATGGTACTGTAACCGGCAACAGTATAAATATCTTTTGCAAATGGTTTTTCATTTTCTTTAATCAGCTCAACCATTGCTTTGGATGGTTTGTATTTATCTGCCGTTATTTCTACCAGCTCATAGTTATCTTTTATTACTTTGCCATTTTGTATAGTAAGACTGAGTTTACCAACGAAAGAACCGAACGCTCCCGGTTCAACCACCTTGCTGTATTTGCATTGAATTGGTTTGCGCACTCTTTCATGTGTATCGCCTCCAAGAATATAATCAACTCCCTCACACTCTTTTAAATTTGCCAAATGTATTTGCTGAGATAATCCTAAATGCGCCACAATGAGCACATAGGCACACTGCTCCTGGTTACGCAATACATCTGCATAATGTGCCAGGTTTTCTTCGGGCTTTGTATATATAATTCCCTTGCTGTAATTGGGCGACTGCCTTAATGGAACCAGCGGATCAGTATATCCTAAAAAACCAATTTTTACTCCATTAATATTCCAGATATAGTAGGGTGGAAAAATAAGTTCACCCTTTTTGCCCTGTCCTAAATCATGATACATGTTGGCGCAAACTTTTGGAGCATTTAATGATCCCAATAAAGTTTGCATAGCCTTTTTATAATAAATTACTTCCCAGTTTCCGGGCAGGTATAAATCGTAACCCAATGCATTTAAGATTGGTACCATTGCTTTACCTGTTGTTTTTACAGACAGTTCGCTACCCTGAAACATATCTCCGGTATCAATTAAAAATGTATGCGGGTTGTTTTTTCTTTCCTGCTGCAGATAAGTAGCTAAGTGTGCATAACCACCGGTTTTACGAAATACAGCCTTTTCATTTTCCCAAAAAAATTCATCATGGGGATGAACCTGGCAATGCACATCTGTAGTTTGTAAAATGGAAATCGTAAAGGGCTTGTCATCAGAAGATATTTCAGCTTCTTTCTTATTCACGAGTGATTCTGCAGCTGAGATGATCGGTACAGAAGCCAGTAACCCGGCTCCACCAATGGTGCTTAGTTGTTTTATAAAACCTCTTCTGTTGTTATTCATACCGGCAAATTTTTAATGGTTACTTTTTTGATGTTGCAATCGTTGTCTTCTTTGCTTCTGCTTCCTTTTTCTTTTGCTCTTCTGCTATTGGTATAAACGGACCAAACTTATGCTGCTGTTCAGAAAAGTTGTCTGCGTAAGGTCCAAAAGGATGATCAATCGGTTTTTTTGATTTATCGGGCCAGTCTTTTGGTACATTGATATGGGGCCTTTTTTGAGTTAATACAAATGCGGCAACATCCCATGCTTCTTCATCGGTAAGCTGAGGATTTTCATAAGTAGATCCCTGCGGCATATTATATTTTACATATTTGGCAAAGTTGCTGATCCTGTAAAGACCGGCGCCATCATTAAAACTGCTTTTTCCCCATAAGGCAGGAAAAGTAAATTCTGTTTTATCGCCGGTAAGCATGCCTTCTCCATTTGACTGGTGGCAGCTCTGGCATTTAGCTGTGTAAACTGCCTGCCCCTTAGCAGGATCGGCAGCACGGTCTAAAAAAACAAGGTCTTTAAATCCTGAACCTTCTGCCTTTTTTCCTTTTTCTACATTCGTTCCTAAAAAATTTATATAAGCTGCAATGGCCTGCATTTCTTTACCGGAAGTGTCGATTGCTTTACCATTTAAACTGCGTTCAAAACAATCATTTATTCTTTTGTAAATATTTTCAGTACTGCCGCTTCTGGCTCTGAATTTTGGATAGAGCGATGCAACAGAACCATAATTATTACCAAACACAGCTGTGCCTGCCTGCAAATGACAGTTCTGACAATTTAATCCATTGCTTATTTTCAGAACAGAACCATTGGGCCCAAAATATTTTGCGGTATGTACAATTAACTCTTTGCCATACTGCACCTGTTCTTTTTGTTGCTCATTTTCTATTGATAAAATATCCGGTGCCATCCAGTAAGCAGTGGCATCTTTTTTTGGAGTATCGGCTGTTGCTTCTCCCGCCTGTATTTTTTCTTTCGGTTGATCGGTTTCATTGGCCCGGAAAATAATGAATGGCAGGGCAATGAGGCCAATAATCAATACAGCAATAATCAACATCAATTTGTTGATTACTGAAACAAGCCGCTGCGGCATTTTATTTTCATCCTGTTCGTTGTGCATAAGCATTCATTTAAAAATTAATGCGGTATTTTATCTCTGAAGCGCCCGTATAAATAAGTTCCGGCTATCGCAAAAAAGAATACAATACCCATTGATAAAAAACCATAGCCAATATTTACTACCATTGGCCCGGGGCAGGCACCGCTTAAAGCCCAGCCCAATCCGAAAATAGTGCCGCCGGCTATATAGCGTATGAATGATTTTTCTTTTGGATGAAATAATATCGGGTTGCCATGAAAGTCTCTTATTTTGAATTTCTTTATTAATGTAACTCGGTAACACCCAGAATAACCGCTATGCCAATAATACCATACATATGAAATGCCTGAAAGCGGAACATCTCCTGTATCCTGAACCAGGAGATAGCTTCTGATTTAGCCATAACAATACCGAACACAATACCGAGCACTAAAAATTTTATAAACTTCATACAATCAAAATAATAAAGGAAGAACAAAGAAAGTCATTACAAGACCACCAATAAAAAACCAATAACTGCAATGAGAGAAGGTACCTGTAAATCAGACAAGCCACTTATAGCATGACCTGATGTGCAACCGCCGGCGTACCTGGCGCCAAAGCCAACCATGAGGCCACCTGTTGCCAGAATAAGAAATCCTTTTATTGAGAGGATAGCATCTAAACCAAAAAGTTCGACAGGTTGCAAAGAAGTGGGTGCTGCAATACCTAACTTGCTTAAATCATCGATGGTTGCCTGTGAAATTTCTACTGGTGCATCTGTTGACAGAAACTGTTTTGCAATAAAACCGCCAACAATTGCGCCAACTAAAAAAACTAAATTCCATGTTTGACTTTTCCAGTTAAAATCAAAGAACCTGGCTTTCTTTCCTAATCCTGCTGCTGCACAGATTGTTCTCAGGTTGGCCGAAAATCCAAATGATTGACCGAAGTACAATAAGAAGAACATGATGGCTGCAATTAAACTTCCCGAAAACCACCAAGACCATGGTTGTGTTATAAAATCTATCATTCGTCTGCTGTTGAATTAATTTAAGTGAAATGAAATGATGGGTTTAAAAAGATGATTAATGAGCTTTTCGGTTGCACTATGATGAAACAGACCGGCCTTGCCATGCGTGCCGATGCAGATGATATCCATATTTTTCATCTGGTTAAAGTGAATTACACCTTTCTCAACATCTTTATCATTAATTAAATGACACTGGTAACTGACTAAATCATTCAGCTCTGCAAATTTTTTCATGTTTGCTTCTACAAGAGGTTTTTCAGCTTCCACATTTCCTGATGTAATTTGAAGTAAATGAAACTTCGTGTTAAATGCCCTGATCAGTTTCTGCATCAACTGCAGATTTTCTTTGGCGGGGTTAGAAAAGTTATGCACAAGTAATATGTTCTGTATGTTGAGATCGGAGCGATCGCACATTAAAGAGAGTAAGGGGATCTTTGATTTGCGGGCTATTATCTGTGTTTCAGAACCGGATAATTTTTCCTTTATACCACTTGAACCTTTTGTACCCATAACAATCAAATCAAAGTGATTGATTTCAGCAAAGGTTAAAATAGCATCCGTTACTTTACCTAATACAAAATGACTGGTAATTTCATTTCCATAAAGGGTTTTAAGGTTCGCCAGTTTCCGTTCGGCTATTTCTTTTTGAGTAACCACATATTTTACATCAATTTCACCGCATGTTTCAATTTCACCTTTGGCATTCATTGTTACAGTGTCCGGCACGTTCAATACATGCAGAAAATGAATATCGACCGGAGTTTTCTCTTCCAGTTTTTTTACCATCAGGTAAGCAAATTCTGCCTGCACAGAAAAATCTGTAGGTATGAGTATTTTTAATTTTTCCATCCTTTTATGATTCAGTGTGTTATTTATTTGCAATCAATATTTTGCCAGGCACCTTTATTTTCAACAACTCCGATACCGCTCTGTTCAAGCATTTCTTTGGCCGCATTTGCCCTGTTGCCGCTACGGCATACCACAACTACTTTATCATAGGACTTCAGCGTTTCAATTTTGCTGCTCAATTCATCTAACGGATAATTAACAGCGCAATCAGCATGACCGTCGTTAACCCATTCCCGGGATGTACGAACATCTACTATAATAGTTTTACCAGTCTGGGGTAAAACTACACGGCTGTTTACATTGCTCTCTGATGCAGAAGAGTCTGAGCAGGATATTATTACTGATGACATCAGCAACAGCAATGACAATAAGCTTACTGTTTTCATAGTACAAATTGATTTACATTTTCCCAGGTGCCGCCGTTAACCACATTTTGAAAGCCGTTTTCCTCCAGGAGTAATTTAGCCTGTCCGCTTCGGTTACCACTTCTGCAAAACACAATAATATTTTCTTTGTCTTTAAATTTTGACAGTTGTGATGTCAATGAGTCCAGAGGAATATTAACTGCTCCCGGCACACTGCCTTGTGCAAACTCTCCAGTTCCTCTTACATCTACTAAAAAGGCACCCTGTTCGATAATGGTTTTTAAATCCGGGGTTTGTCCGCCACCAAATAAATTTTGAAAGATGCTCATTGTTTGAATTTTATTCTGTGATTTTTTAATTACCCTGTTTTAACCGGATAATGGATTACTATGTATGAAAAAAAAAACCATTTATATTTTTTACTGTTACTTGTGCTGCCTGCTGCACAGCTTATATTTTTTTCTCTAGTAAGTCTGTTATTTTCTTTTAAAGAATTGCCAGGGGAACTTGGTTTATTGCTGCTGTATTTTATTTTCTGTCAACGTCAGGAGTCTTATCAATCAGTTATTATATTAAAACAAAAGTAAATTTCACCAACGGGTTTTTTGGTAACAAAGGTTACACATGAATAAAGTGGCCGTAACAATTTCTTTAACAGAAAGTTTCAATGAAATGCCTGATTTTATCATTCAGACTCCCGGATCAACTTATAATCGCCAATGTGTTTTTCACTATCCTTCAGGCTTTTTTTCTGTTTCAGGTATTTAAGTATACCAAATGCCAGAATAAAAAATGCAACTGCCCAAAAAACTGTTTCAATCAGTAACCCGTAACTTATATTCAGCAATCTGTTTATACTCATGCCTGCTATTGAGAAATACAGAGAAGTACGGATAAAGGCTAATAAAGTGGCGTCATTTGCCATTGCAGTTCTTTCAATAGCTAACCGCTCACGGAGAATGAGGTCTTTATTGAAAATATTTTGCGATTGTATATCCATAGTTACAGCTGGCTGTTCTTCTGCTTATTTATTAAGCCTTCATTAATTTACTCTGACATACATAGGTTGTTTTAGGAACACCTGTACTGCTGATAGCTTTAAAGCCTCCATCAATTTCAGTAAAGTTTCTGTAGCCACGGGCCTGTAATATGGATGATGCTATCATACTGCGGTAACCTCCTGCACAATACAGAAAGAAATGCTCATCCGGATTAATATCTTTTACCCAATCATTGATATATGCCAATGGCCTGTTGTATGCTTCTTCTACATGTTCGGCAGCATATTCTGATTCTTTACGAACATCAATTATTTTATCTTCTCCTATTGTGATTGTTCTGGCAAATTCTCCGGCAGTGATTCTTTCTATAACATCAACCTGATTACCTGAATCCAGCCATGTTTTAAATCCACCCTTTAAATGCCCGATAATATTGTCGAAACCCACCCGGCTTATGCGTGTTACTGCTTCTTCTTCTTTGTCTTCATCAGTCACCAATAATATTGGTTGATTAACATCTGCAATCAGAGTACCAACCCAGGGAGCAAAATCGCCGTTCAGTCCAATATTAATGGATTGTGGGATAAAGCCTTTATAGAAAACCGTATTCTCTCTGGTATCAAGAATTAAAGCTCCTGTTTGATCAGCAGCTATTTCAAATGCCTGAGCCGACAGTGCTCTTAAACCATTGTTTAAAACAATATCAAAACTTTCATAACCTTTTTTATTCATTGCTACGTTCATTCCAAAGTACGAGGGTTGGGGAAGCAGCCCGTCTGTTACTGCTTTCACAAATGCTGCTTTGTCTTGCTGGTTTAAAGGGTAGTTCATTCTTTTTTGATTGGCCAATGAGTCTACAGTTTCTTTCATCATGTTTTTTCCGCAGGCACTGCCAGCTCCATGCGCAGGATAAACAATCACATCATCGGCTAAAGGCATTATTTTATTATTTAAACTTTCATACAGTAAACCGGCCAGTTCTTCCTGCGTAAGGTGTGCAACTTTTTGTGCTAAATCCGGGCGACCAACATCACCAAGAAATAATGTATCTCCACTGAAAATACAGTAATCCTTTTTGTTTTCATCTTTCAACAGGTAGGTAGTACTTTCCATTGTATGTCCCGGTGTATGTAATGCTTTAATTGTAACATTACCTACTTTAAAAATGTCGCCATCTTTTGCAACAATTGATTCAAATTCAGGGTTTGCATTCGGGCCGTACACAATCGGCGCTTTTGTTTTGTTACTTAAGTCCACATGCCCGCTTACGAAATCGGCGTGAAAATGTGTTTCGAAAATATACTTTAAGGTAACTCCGTCTTTCTGAAGCCTGTCTATATAGGGTTTGGTTTCACGAAGAGGGTCAATAATAGCAGCTTCTCCATTTGATGTAATATAATACGCTCCCTGTGCTAAACATCCGGTATAAATTTGTTCTACAGTCATAATTCTGTTTTCTTTTTACAGGTATAAAATTGGTGTAAGTTTTTCTTTTGTTTGGTAACTTTTGTTGCACAGGCATACCTAATGCCAAAAAAGCCGCCATTTAAGGCAGCTTTTTGTCATCGAAAAAAATAGTGATTATGAAATAACCGGCTCTCCTTTATTCACCCATTCATTTATACCACCGGAAAAATTTGTAACATTGGTATAACCATTCTTTGCCAAAAGTGAGTAAGCAATTGAAGATCTGTCGCCTCCCTGGCAATGGATAATTACTTTTTTATCTTTACTTATTTTGTCCAGATTATCAGTCAGCGTACCTACAAATATATTTTCTGCCTTTGCAATATGGCCGGCATTAAATTCAGCCACCCCTCTTAAATCTACAACCTGTACGCCGTTGTTTTGGATGAGTTGTTTTGTTTCCTCTAACGAAATAACATCGGCTTTTTGTAAGTTGCCGCCAGCTTCTGTCCATACTGCGGTTGAGGGTATATAACCATAAATATTATCTAAGCCAATACGCATCAGTTTCCTGGTAAGGTCATCTAACTGTGCTTCATCAGCTAACAGAATAAACTGTTCATCATATTTTAAAAACCAGCCCGACCATGTACCAAATGAATTGTTGCCCTGTATGTTAATACTTCCGGGAATATAGCCTGCTGCAAAATCTGTTTTCATTCTTGCATCAATCAACTTAATACCCTGTGCCATTGCTCCTTTTAATTCAACTACTGAGAGTTGTTTTAATTTTGGTACTTCTGTCAGTAATGGACGGTCAACTTTATTGAGCTTCTTCATCATGGCAAAATACTTAGGCGGCTCTGGCTGGTCGGCCAATAAATACTTTACAAATCCTTTTTCATCATCAGCGTACTGGAATGCCCAGTTTCTTTCTTTTTCGTACCCAACAGTTGTACTGGGCACAGCGCCTAATGCTTTGCCGCAAGCTGAGCCTGCACCATGTCCGGGCCATACCTGTATATAATCTGGAAGAGCATTAAATTTATTAATTGAATTATACATTTGTAATGCACCTGCATCTGCAGTACCGGTAATTCCAGCTGCTTTCTCAAGAAGATCCGGACGGCCAATATCACCAACAAATACAAAGTCGCCTGTAAACAGCATTACCGGTTTTGTGCTGGCAGGATTATCTGTTAATAAAAAACTGATACTTTCAGGTGTATGACCGGGAGTATGCATTACTTCAATGGTAAGGTTGCCAATTTTAATTTTATCTCCATCCTTTACGCCAACATGCGGAAATTCATATTCCCATCCAGTACCACCTTCATCTGAAAGGTATAATTCAGCACCAGTCAACTTAGCCAGTTCCCTTGAACCTGCCAGGAAATCAGCATGAATATGGGTTTCAAAAATGTGGGTAATCTTCATGTTATTGGCTTTTGCAATTTCGAGATAAGTATCTACATCCCGTTTTGCATCAATAACAGCCGCAACACCAGCTTTCTGGCAGCCAATGAAATAACTTGCCTGGGCTAAGCTTTTGTCGTAAATGTGCTGAAAAAACATATTTTTTTTTATTTTTTAAGTTTAACTGATAATGCAAATATGCCAAGTCTTTTTACTCTGAATGGTAACTTTTGTTGCATTTGCTGATGAGTGTAACATTCGTTACTCAGGCTAAATGAGTGAGATTGTCATTTAGTTTATTTCATTGCTTCATGTGCAGAAACGGAATAAAAAAGCTGCCTTTCGGAAGCTCCTGAATATTTTTCAGTTTTCTATTTTTAATCTAAAGTATCTTAAGCGATATAATTACATGTAACAGTTATAACGCATCAGAAAAAAGTATAGAGTTATTATGAATACGGTGCTGACTCTCCAGCTTAATGTCCTCCAACAGCTGGGAAAAATATTTCTTTAATAAAAATATAAATCCCCATCAGCAATACAAACCATCCAAATGCTTTCTTTAGGTTTTCTCCGGGTATTTTCTTTGACAGAACTATCCCGATAAAAATACCTATCACAGCAAAGACCGTAAATCCTCCTAACAGTTTCCATTCAATAACCTGGCTTCCCTGCAAATCACCAATAAAACCAATTAATGATTTTGCGGCTATGATAAAAAGGGATGTACCCACTGCTAACTTCATCGGCATACGTGCAAGTAACACCAGGGCAGGGATAATTAAAAAACCACCACCTGCACCGACCAGGCCCGTAAGTATACCAACAACAGTTCCTTCCAGCAATATCATTGGATAATTATATGACAGGGGTGTATTTTCATCCGTTTCTTTATTCTTGCCCGGCCTGATCATTGTAACAGAGGCAACAATCATAACTGCAGCAAACAACAGCATCAATGCAATTGATTTTGTAATAACCAATGAACCGATTGAGAAAAGTTCATTTGGTATGAATGGTACAAGCCACATACGTGTGGCATACACCGCAGCAATCGAAGGAATGCCAAATATAAATACGGTTTTAAAATCCACTCTTTTCTGCACAGCACTTTGTATACCACCTACCAATGCAGTAGAGCCAACAATAAACAATGAATAGGCGGTAGCCAGCACAGGGTTAACAGCCATTACATAAACTAAAATAGGAACAGTTAAAATAGATCCCCCACTGCCAATTAATCCTAAAGACACACCTACAATAGCTGCTAACGCATAACCTAATATTTCCATAGAATCTTTCTTTTTTGTGGCCCAAAGGTGTTATTAAGAATTTTGCCAGATGGTCACAAAAGTTACATTGAGATAATGGAACGTGTTCTGCTGTTAAGAAAGGAAAATGATGAAGCGATGAAAGCAGCTAAGTTTTACAGGGTGCAGGTGTTATCAGACAATGGAAAAATTTTTATGAATTTGCTGGTGTTGAAAGAATACTGTTGTTCTGTGTCTTGTCAGCGACTTAAGATCACTTTTGCCGAAACACCAAATGCCACATACCTCTCAAATCGCCTTCTTTATAACCGATAGCCATATCGTTGGGATAAAACTGCTGAATAGCTTTTAAGGTTTCAGGTTTTATCTGTGCCTGTAAATCACCATGACAGTTAAGGCACATTGACTGTACCAGTATGGGTTTAAAAAAATGTGTGTTGCCGTCAGCATCTTTTTTCAAGCATCGATTTTAATTCTTTTTTTCTGCTTTTGATTGAGCAAACAGTGCCAGTATTTTCTTTTCTGTTTCATCGGGTGCGTTTGTTTTATTTCTGAAACGTTCAGACACTCTTCTTAAAGAAACACAATCGGAGGTATATATGTTGCTGAGCGTAAAAGCTTCTGTATTGCAGAACTGTACAGCACCAGGCAATCCTTTCTTGCTTACAGTACGCATCAACGTATTGCGGAGAGTATCAAATGTTTTCATCACCAGTGAATCGCCCAGCTTTAAAAAATAGGCATCATCACGAACAACAACAGAGGCAGAAGGAGCAGGCTCATTACAGGATGTAATGACTATAGCAAGAATTACAACAAATGAAAACAGGAGCTGCCGGTATTTTTTGAATGAGTGATTCATAAACATGTTTGTATAAATGTAAGCACATGCAGGTAAAAGTTATGTGACAGAGTTCACACAATGGGGTTGACTGATTCTAAACTTTGCCAAAGCTGAACGATTGATTAGTTATATTTCTCTTTGTTGGTGAAAAAGCAAACTGCAAAATGTTCTGAAGTAAAATCATTGCCGGTCAGCGACCGGCAATGGCGTAAGCTTTATGATTTAAACCGGAACACCACACTTCCGTTCTTCTTATCATCGGCACTTAAAAATACTTTGTAGTACTGTTCGCCGATCTGTACACGCATGATGGCGGTATTGGGAGGAACACGACCCTGGTTTTCGGCATACATGGTGAGTGTATTATCCCTGCCACGAACGGCTTTTAATTTAATAGTAATAGGTTTTTCGCTAAGTGTCTTTTGCGATGCCACTACTTCGCCGTTAAATAAAACGGTAATGATATCTCCGTCTATTTCTGCATTATCGTAAAGGCTCACGGTAATATCTTCCTCATCAATGGCAATGGTTTCATAAATTTTATTGTCCCTTCTTTCCAAGCCATTGGGCAGCTTCGGTGCAGGGATTGCAGGTTTTATTTCCACCTTATTGGGTTTTTCTGTTTTGTTATCAACTTTTGTAATAACAGGCTGCGGCTTTACAACCGAATCTTTTTTAACAGGTGGTTTGGTAGCGGGTTTGACTTGTGTCTTAACAGTATTGTTCGGCTTTGTTACCGGTTTGGTTGTGTTTGGTTTGGGTGGATTGGAATTCATCCGCACTGTGTTATTTGTTGGTGCAGGCGGGATAGTGATCATATTCTTTGCCAGCTGCTTTCTTGATAAAAGGGTAGTACCTGTTCCGCAGTTATCTTCTTTTCTTGCACCCTTCCATGTTCCTTCCAGGATTTCTTTATCGCCCTGTTTGAAATAGGTAAGCGTATGCACCTGGAAACAATCCCTGAACCATTCAGGTGTGTTGGATTTGATGGTGGTTAATTCTTTTGAAACGATGGTCTTGCTTTTGGCATCGAAACTGCCGTTATCTTGCAAATGGTATAATACCTTTTGCCGCCAATCATGAAGTAAGTGGTGGAAGAGCCTTCTACAGTTGAGCCATTTACGTCCAGTTCAAGAAAATATTCGGTCCGGTCGATTGAATCGTTTTTTGCATCAAAGCTGCCGCTCCATTGTCCGCTGAATTTCTGGGCAAAGAGCGTTGAGTTCAACAATAAGAAGCCGGCGAAAAGTAATTTTTTCATCATGTAAGTTCAATGCAAGTTTCAATGCAAATTAAGCAAATGGAAAAAAATGCTGTGTGAAAGGCTTTGTTAATTTTACTTTCATCATCATCCGCAATCATTTGTTACCTTTGCCCCTCTAAAAATCAAGTTGTTATTCATGATGAAGATATGTTTTCCTGATGGCGCTGTAAGGGAGTATGAAAAAGGAAGTTCAGCCATGGACATTGCTAAATCAATCAGCGAAGGATTGGCAAGAAAGATTTTGGCTGCAAATGTAAACGGACAGGTATGGGACCTGAGCCGTCCTATCAATGAAGATGCAAATCTGCAGTTATTAACGTGGGATGATGCAGCAGGAAAGAATACGTTCTGGCATTCCAGTGCTCACCTTATGGCTGAAGCAGTTGAAACCTTATTCCCCGGTGTGAAATTCTGGGTAGGGCCTGCTTTGGAAAAAGGCTTCTACTATGATATGGATCTCGGCGATAAAAAGATGAACGAGGAAGATTTGTTGTTACTGGAAAAGAAGATGAATGAACTGGCGAAGAAGAACAATCCTTATCAGCGTAAAGAAATATCAAAAGCAGATGCTGTAAAATACTTTAGCGATAAAGGGGAGGAATACAAATTAGATTTATTGCAAAATCTGGAAGATGGCGGTATTACATTTTACTCACAGGGAGGTTTTACCGATCTCTGCCGTGGGCCGCATATTCCGCATACAGGTTTTATCAAAGCCATCAAGTTAACTTCTATTGCAGGTGCATACTGGAAAGGCGATGAAAAAAATAAACAGTTAACCCGTGTGTATGGTGTAACCTTTCCTTCTCAAAAAGAACTGGATGAATATCTTGCTATGCTTGAAGAAGCAAAGAAAAGAGATCACCGTAAACTTGGAAAAGAGCTGGGTATCTATACCATGGATGATGATGTGGGACAGGGTCTGCCTTTGTGGATGCCCAATGGTACCATTATTATTGAAGAGCTGGAAAGCCTGGCAAAAGAAACTGAAAGTGCCGGTGGATATAAGCGTGTGGTTACTCCGCATATTGCGAAAGAGAGTATGTATTTAACCAGCGGTCACTTGCCTTATTATGCCGACAGTATGTTTCCACCAATGGAAATGGATGGCGAGAAATATTATTTGAAAGCCATGAACTGCCCGCATCATCATAAGATTTTTGATGCTGAACCAAAGAGCTATAAAGATCTTCCTTACCGCATTGCTGAATACGGTACCTGTTACCGTTATGAGCAGAGTGGAGAATTGTTTGGGTTGATGCGAGTACGCTGTCTGCACATGAACGATGCACATATTTACTGCAGTCATGAAGACTTTGCACAGGAATTCCGTGCAGTGAATGATATGTACCTGAAATATTTCAAGATCTTCGGTATTGATAAATATGTGATGCGTTTGAGTTTGCATGATCCTGCCAAGCTTGGTCAGAAATATGTAAACGAACCTGAACTCTGGAAAAGCACAGAAGAGTTGGTGAGGAAAGTGCTTATAGATTCCAACATTCCTTATGTGGAAGTACAGGATGAAGCTGCTTTCTATGGTCCGAAGATTGATGTACAGATCTGGAGCATTATTGGCCGTGAGTTTACCCTGGCTACCAACCAGGTTGATTTCAACAGCGGTAACAAGTTCAAACTCAGTTATACCAATCAAAATAATCAGCCGGAAGTGCCATTGATCATTCACCGTGCTCCATTAGGAACACACGAACGTTTCATTGGATTTTTGCTGGAACATTATGCCGGGAAGTTCCCGTTATGGCTGGCGCCATTGCAGGTGAAAATTCTGCCTATCAGTGACAAGTTTCTGGATTATGCAAAAACACTGTTGCTGAAACTGAAAAAAGCTGATATTCGTGCTGAAATTGACGACCGCAGCGAAAAGATTGGAAAGAAGATCAGGGATACCGAGCTGGCAAGAGTTCCTTATATGCTGGTAGTGGGAGAGAAAGAAGTGAATGAAGGAAAGGTATCGGTTCGCAAACAGGGTAAAGGTGATGCCGGAACATTTGAAGTGGATGCCTTTATTGCAGCAGCGGTTGAAGAGATCAAAGAACGAAAGTCGGAATAACTACTCTTTCCCTAAAGAGTAAACAATAAAAATTAAAAATGAATAGCCTTCCTTCAGGGGATGAGGGCACTAGAATATGGCATTTCCATCAAGACCTCCAAGGGGACGATTTATGCCCCGAAAGGAACCAGAGCATCGCATCAACCACATGATCCGTGTACCGGAAGTTCGATTGGTTGGCGAGAACATTGAAGTTGGTGTTTATCCCACTCAAAAAGCATTACAGATTGCACAGGAATTAGGATTGGATCTTGTAGAGATTTCTCCGCAGGCCGTTCCGCCCGTTTGTAAAGCCATTGATTATAACAAGTTCCTTTACGAAAAGAAGAAGAAGGAAAAGGAAATGAAGTCGAAAAGTAAATCGGCTGAATTAAAAGAAATTCGTTTTACTCCCAATACAGATGATCATGACTTTGATTTTAAAGCAAAGCATGCGGAGAACTTTCTGAAAGACGGCAACAAGGTTAAAGCCTATGTTCAGTTTAAAGGAAGGGCAATTCAGTTCAAGGAAAGAGGGGAGCTGGTATTGCTGAAATTTGCCGAGCGTTTGAAAGATGCCGGGCAGGTTGAAGGCTTACCCAAGCTGGAAGGAAAGCGAATGCTGATGATCATTGCGCCGAAAACAGCGAAGAAGAAAAAGAAAACTGCAGAATAAAAAAAAGCCGCTTTTGATAAGCGGCTTTTTTGTGTGATCATAAAATTTATTTTGAAGAAAGTTCAGCAAGGTTCATGCTCTTTGCTATTGCTTTTAATACATCGGCATCATTACTGCCTCTTGATTTTATGGTAAGCATGAAACGATCGGCGATTGCATACGTAACAGTAGCGTTATTATCTTTCTTAAATACCTGTTCATACCCTTTTACCAGTTTCATTCCAGTATCAAACGAGCCTGATTTTTCTGAATCATTTTCCATTTGAATATTCATGCTGAACATCATGGCTGCAGTTGTAAAACCAAGAGCAGATTGATTGTAATCGAGCAATTCAACATCAATGGTTTTATCTCCGCTTTTATACTGTTGTTCTGCTTTACTGAAACTCCCAAAGCCGGGCATGCTCATTGATTCACCTTCGGGGTCACCATCTTTTTCATATCCTGCAACATCAGGAAGGTATTTCTGTAAATCTTTATAGTTCATTGCCAGTGTATCACCTTTGGCTTTTCTTTCCTGTCTTTTTTTCTCTGCATCTTCTGTAGCTTCTTTTATTTGTTCGCCTGCTTCCTGAATATTATTCACGGTTATTTCACCGTCTTTGGTTTTTATGACGGTGTCTTTGTTTCTGCCGAGGCCGCAGGATAAAAGAATAGCTGAGCTTAACAGAATACTGCTGATGGATAGTACTGTTTTCATGTTTTTTTTCTAAAGCTATAACATAAATGAATGTGCGCCATCCCCATTTAAGGGGATACAATGTCAGGGAGCCTAAAGATAATCAGCTTCAATTTTGATCTTAACCAGCCAAAAAGGTGGGAGTTTGATGATTTTCTTCCTGACTTTGCCTGATTTTATTGAGTTTTTACCTACATTTGCAGCCCTTAACAGGGTAGCTCTCAGAGTTACATTGCCCAAACGGCCCCCTAAGTGTGTTGCCTGTGCAACGCCGCCATCAGGGTATCATCTTAAAGCGCATACAAATGCCAAAGGTAAAAACCAATTCGAGAGCCAAAAAAAGGTTTAAAGTAACCGGCACCGGTAAGATCATGCATCAGAAGAGTTTCAAACGTCACATCCTCACAAAAAAATCAAAGAAACGCAAGCGTAACATGCGTATGGACGGAGAAGTTGCACAATCTCATGTTCACTTTGTAAAACGTTTATTGCGTCTTAAATAAGATGCAGCTGTAAACACTAATTTATAATTTAAAAACATTCAGATATGCCCCGTTCAGTAAATGCAGTTGCGTCAAAAGCACGCCGCAAAAGAATTCTCAAGCAAGCCAAAGGCTTTTATGGTAAACGAAAAAACGTTTATACCGTTGCTAAAAACGTAGTGGAAAAAGGTATGACCTACAGTTATGTTGGTCGTAAACTCAAAAAGAGAGAATACCGCCGTCTCTGGATTGCACGTATCAACGCTGCAGTAAGAGAAGAAGGTATGACTTACTCTCAGTTCATCAACATCCTGAAAGTTAAGAACATTGATCTTGACCGTAAGATCCTTGCCGATATGGCAATGAACGAACCTGAAAGCTTCAAGAAGCTGGTTGCGTCAGTAAAGTAAATTATCACAAAAAGATAAGCGAACGGGTGAAGTAATTCACCCGTTTTTTTGTGCCTGAAAATCTTCATGGCATTGCATTATTTTTTACAATAAGTTTGCAATCAAAAAACAGTGACGAAGAATAAGAACCCATACGAATTGTCCAATAGTACTTACACCGACCTGGTGCATCAAACCTTCAATTTTCCACAGGAAGGATTTGAGGTAAAAGACAACTACCTGCAGTTTAACGGGCTTAACCTGAAAGCTCTTATTGACAAATACGGTACGCCTATGAAGCTTACTTATCTGCCCAAGATCGGGATGCAGATTAAGAAGGCGAAAAAGATGTTTGAAACTGCATTTAAGAAACATAAGTATGAGGGAAAGTATTTCTATTGCTACTGTACCAAAAGCAGCCACTTTTCATTTATCGTAGAAGAAGCACTGAAGCATGAGATTCATCTCGAAACTTCTTTTGCTTATGATATTGAAATCATCAATAAACTCTACCAGAAAAAGAAGATCACTAAAGATATCCAGATCATTTGTAACGGCTACAAGCAAAAAAGCTATGTAGCAAGAATAGCAAAACTGCTGAATACAGGCTTTAAAAATGTAACACCCATTCTTGACAATACAGATGAGTTACAGATGTATAAACGAACAGTGAAAGTGCCATTTAAACTGGGTATCCGTGTTGCTGCAGAAGAAGAACCTACGTTTCCGTTTTATACATCCAGGCTGGGAATCAGGGCAAGAGATATTCTTGAATTTTATGTAGATAAGATTGAAGGCAATGAAGACCGGTTTCAGTTAAAGATGCTGCATATCTTTTTGAATAAGGGAATTAAAGATGATATTTATTACTGGAGTGAACTGAATAAAGTAGTGAACCTGTATTGCCAATTAAAGAAGATTTGCCCTGAGCTCGATTCAATCAATATTGGCGGCGGATTTCCAATCAAACATTCACTTGGTTTTGAATATGATTACCAGTTCATGATTAATGAAATTACAGGAACCATAAAAAAGACCTGTAAAAAAGCCGGTGTACCTATGCCGAATATTTATACTGAGTTTGGCAGCTTTACTGTTGGTGAGAGCATGGCACATATCTATTCTGTGCTTGGTCAAAAAACACAGAACGACAGGGAAAACTGGTATATGATCGATTCTTCTTTTATTACTACTTTACCAGACACATGGGGGATTGGCGAAAAATTCTTAATGCTGCCAATCAACAAATGGGATAATGATTACCAGCGTGTGGTGCTTGGTGGTATTACCTGCGACAGTCATGATTATTATGATTCAGAAGAACATATTAATGAAGTGTTCCTGCCAAAGCTGAATGGCGAAAGCCCTGAATCTTTATATGTTGGATTTTTCCACACCGGCGCTTACCAGGATCAGATCAGCGGATACGGAGGTATTAAACACTGCATGATTCCATCGCCTAAACATATTATTGTTGGACAGGATAAGAACGGTAAACTGGTTGACTGGGTTTATGCAAAGGAACAAACGGCACAAAGTATGCTGAAGATTCTTGGATATTAAGATCATTTCTAATAAAACAAAATGCCCTGCTTTTGCGGGGCATTTTTGTTATCATCTGTATCGAAACTAAACTATAGAACAGGTTTTGAGCTCACCATAAAATGCTTTTAAATAAAAGGTCAGTAAGCCCCTCATCAGCTTTATTCTCCATTTGCAAATCTTAAGTTACACAATATTTGTAAGTTTATATATTAAAGTTTAAACAATCAACAAATGACAAAATCAACCCAAATGAAGTTTTTTCTTACTGTTTCCTTAACAGTGATGTATTACAGCTCAATGACTGCACAGTCAACCGAAGATTTGGTAAAAACAGCCGTAAACAACATGTTTACAGCCATGAAAAATGCGGATTCTGCCGGATTAAAGAATGTATTTTCCGAAACGGCTGTTTTGCAAACCATCAGCGGTACAAAAGAAGGGGAGACGGTGGTAAGAACTGAAATAATCAGTGATTTTGTTTCATTTGTTGGAAAAACTACGAAGGGTGATGCAGATGAACAAATTAGTTTTGGCGCTGTTCATATTGATGGAGCTCTTGCTAGTGTATGGACCCCGTATCAATTTTTTTATAAAGGCAAGTTTAGTCATTGCGGAGTAAACTCATTTCAACTTGTGCGAATAAAAGGCGAGTGGAAGATTCAGTACATTATTGATACCAGGAGAAAAGACAATTGTAAATAAGCGAGCCTTATTGTATTATTTCTTTTTGGAGCGATATTTTTTATTCACTTTCGGGTCATCAAAATATTTATTGGCATCTTTTGAATTTATTTCCTGGATTTCTTCCAGCGGAACATCAATCAACTGTAACTGAATCTGCTTGAGATCTGTTTTCAGCTTTGTTGTTTTGAGGATAATGTCAGGATCTTTTTCGCCAATTAAACCATTTTCAGAAAGAATATATTCTAACCTGCGGATGCTGGTTCGCACCATTGAAACCGAATTCTGGTCATTTACTTTATTAGGTGAAACGGCTTCTTTAACCGGTACCAATGTAACACCCACAGCTGGTAAAACACGGCCAATTGTTTTCTGACTGTCGTTGGTTGAAGTACTCAGAATTGTACCAGCCAATGCGGTAGATGAGGAAGTCATATCAAATGCAATTCTTGAGCTCCTTGTCTTCCGGATTTTTTTATCGAGGGTGCGGAATGTAAATTTCAGTTGCTGAATGTATTTGTTATAGTCAGAAACAACCTTATCGTATTCCTGTTTTTTTAACGGATAGTTGATTGCATCACGAACAATCATTCTTACCAATGCGGTATCCCTGTTTCTGAATTTGTCAGTACCAATAAACAGCAGCTTAAAGATTTTTACTTTTCCTGAATCATTGTCTTTTACAAAGTCATAAGGAATCCACCAGGCAAATTCATCGCCGCATTTAGTGATACTGTACAGCGATTTAACGGGAATACTGCTTTCAAAATTGATCATCTCAAGAGGGAAGTTCCCATTTTCACAGGAAAGCTGAAAGCGGATTGTATCACCTTCATCAACTGTAACCGGGCTTGAAACAGATGGTCTTATTTTGGAAGGAATGATTTCTGTATTGAAAAATACGATGGTGAAAAAAGTATCCATTTTTTCAGAAGCTTTATTCAGATTCTGAACTCCCAGCTGCACTTTATATTCCACATCATATTTTAATTTACCCGAAAGGAAATATGCTTTTTCTGCTTTGAATGTGAGTAAACCATTATCCTTGTTGATGCGTAAACCAAGAGGCGAATTTTTTAAATACCAGTAATAGTTACTCTGTTCTTTATTAATATCAAGTTTATAACTTAATGAGCTGTCTACATGTAATGTAAAATAGGGATTGAGGTTACGGATACGGAGAACCGTATCAACATCGGGAATATGAATCGTGTCAGTCTTTTCCTGCGCACTGATTTGCAACAGAAATAACAGGCTGAGACAAAGGGTAATTGTTCGTTTCATGTTGAATTGCGGCGAAGATACTTATCAATGGCCAAAGCAGTGTTAAGAGAAATAAAAATCCCCGATGTGGAAACAAAGGGGATTAAACCAAAACCAACTGCTATAAAACAAGCTCTGTGCAATTCCTTACTGAATGGTAATATTTTTTACAGGTTGCTTTTCTTCCCTGAGTTTTGGAAGTAATAATTTCAACAAACCGCTTTCATACTTCGCCTGTATGGCTTCCGCATTAATTTTATCATCCAGGTTAAAACTGCGTTTAAAACTCTGGAAGCTGAATTCTCTGCGTACCACTTTCAGGTCTTCATTTTTTGTTTCTTCTTTTTTCTCGTAACTGATAGTGAGTAAACCTTTGTCAACCGTAATATTAAAATCTTCTTTATTACGCCCCGGTACATTTAATTCTACATGATACGCTTCAGGCGTTTCAACAATGTTTGCAGCCGGAGTAAACAGGTTGTTGATTGTTTTACCAAAAGCCGGTAACTCATTGAAGAACTCATCAAAGAATGAATTGAGGTTTTTCTGAACGGGGTTGTGAACTTTTACCATTGTCATAGTATTTATTTTTTTAGTTTTAATGAATGGTATGGTATGATCAAATGGTATTCCATTCGATTTTTCAGGACATAACTTCTGTTTTGAAACAGTTTATCAGACAAAAAGTCAAGATTGTGTAAGATTGTGCGACAAAATTTCCTGTTTTGATTGCCGTTGCAACTTTTATTCTAATTTTGTGCTGAATTAAAAACAATTTCAACCATGTATCCAGCAGAGATAGTATTACCCATGAAGGGAGAAATGACAGATGGCGGTTTTGATGAATTGCTCACACCGGAAGCAGTAGATACTGCTCTTACACAAAAAGGAACCAGCCTGGTTTTTATTAATTCAGTTTGCGGTTGTGCTGCAGGCAGTGCAAGACCGGGTGTATTGATGGCTGTGAGTAACAGTGCAAAACGTCCTGATCACCTGCTTACAAGTTTTGCAGGTTTTGATACAGATGCCATTAAAAAGATCCGTGAACATTTAATGCCTTATCCGCCAAGTTCACCGGCTATTGCATTATTTAAAGATGGTCAGTTGGTTCATTTTGTAGAGCGTCATAATATTGAAGGCCGCCCTGCACAAATGATTGCACAGAACCTCATTGGTGCATTTGAAGAACATTGTAATTAATCTTCTTCATAGTCAGTCAGTTCTTAATGAATTACTCCTCCGGCTTTTATAGTCGGGGAGTTTATGTTTTAGTCAGAAACCCTTAGCCTGCTTTAATCAAAAGCCTTAGGATCGTTTCCTCCTTCTGTCTCATTTCTATCCTCTTTCTGGAAAAAGTAGTACATTTCTAGAGGAAGCGTTTGTTATCAGGTCTGAATTATTGAAAATAACAGTCCGCTAACTGCAAAAAAAATGCGTATCAACCCTGCTTTTAAAATCACATTAATTTACTGTGCTGTTGGTTTTTTGTGGATATATCTCAGCGATAGATTTCTGTTTCTTTTTTTTCAACTGAAAACTGAAAATGACCAAATCATTTTTCAAAACATCAAAGGTTTCTTTTATGTAATTATAACAGGCTATCTGCTGTATGCTTTGATGAAGTCGTTTTATAAAAAAAATGATGACAGGTTATCAGAGCTTGAAGTTAAGCAGCAACAGCTTTCTGCAATACAAACACTTACCAAAACCGGAAACTGGGAGTATGATATTTTGCAGCAAAAAATAATATGGTCGGAAGTAACAGAGCAGATTTTTGAAGTTGATGCTTCTTATAAATTAAATCATGATTTTATTTTAACCCATCATTTAAAGCACAAAGAGAATAAAGAGACCGTTCGTAATGCGCTGAAGGATGCAGAAGTGACCGGAGCATCATTTGATCTCGAACTGGAAATAGTTTCTGCAAAAGGAAATGAAAAGTGGATCAAGTTTGTTGGTAAACCTGTTGTGGAAAATAGTACCTGTATTAAAATCATCGGCTCCTACCAGGATATTACAGAGCTGAAAAATAAAGAAGAAAAGATTATAGAGTTAAGCAGGCTTTACCATGTTATAACTGATGTAAATAAAGCAACTGTCCGCTTGAAAGATGAGCTTACTTTATTTAAGGAGGTATGTGAGATTGCAGTAACTGTTGGTTTGTTCCGTATGGCCTGGATTGGTAAGGTAGATGAAGAAACACAGACAATAGTTCCCATTGTTCATGCCGGGGCAGAAGAAGGGTATCTTTCTCAAATCAATATAATTACTTATAAAGATGAACCGCTGGGAAGAGGCCCAACCGGCTCCGCTTTACGGGAAGGGAAGCATTTTGTTTGCAATGATATCGAGACAGATCCAAGGGTACAACCCTGGCGTGATGCTCAGTTAAAACGTGGTTATAAATCTTCAATCTCGTTGCCAATTACAAAAGGGGGAAAGGTAATTGGTGCGTTTACTTTATACGCACCACAGAAGAATTTTTTCGACAATCAGGAAGTTGAATTACTGAAAGATGCAACAGCTGATCTTGCTTATGCATTGGAAAACATGGAGAAGGAGTTGCTTCGTCAAAAGGCTGAGTCAAACGTTCTGGAAGCTTTGGAACGGTACGATATTGTTTCAAAAGCTACAAGTGATACTATTTGGGATTGGGATATTGAGAGCGGGACAATTTTTTACAACAAAGGAATTTCAAATGTGTTTGGGTATACAGATAGTGAGATAGTTAACACTTTTGCCTGGAAAGAAATGAATATTCATAAAGGAAATATCAGCCATGTAAAAAAGAAATTTAATGAAGTGTTTTATAACCGTGAACAGATTGTACAGTGTGAATACAGGTTTCGTTGTGCTGATGGCAGATATAAGTTTGTATTGGACAGAGCGTTTGTAAAATACAATGCAAATGGAGATCCATCACGGGTAATTGGAACAATGCAGGATATTACAAGTGAAATAGAGTATGAAATAAGAGTTGAAAAAGCAGTTATTACTACACAGGAGCAGGAACGTCTGCAGATTGGTATGGAGTTGCATGATAATGTGAATCAGATTTTGTCTGTCTCACTTCTTTACTTAGGTATGATAAAAGAAAATAATGCAAATGGCCTTAATGTGGATGGTACCATTTCTAAAAGCGAACAGTATATTAAAGATGCAATCAATGAAATCCGCAGACTGTCTCACGAACTTGCGCCGGTTTCGTTAAAGGATATTTCACTGCATGAAGCATTTGAAATTCTTACAAGCAGCATCAACGAAAACAAAAAAATCAGCATAAAGCTGCACATTGATCCGATGGATAAGAACCAGATGCCAGGCGACCTCAAAATTAATATGTACCGGATTCTGCAGGAACAAATGAATAATATTGTGAAGTATGCAGAAGCTACTGAAGTAACCATCAGCTTAACTGCAGATGAAGATTTTTTCAGGTTAATGATTGTGGATAATGGCAAAGGGTTTGAACCAAAAGTTAAGTCTAAAGGGATTGGATTGGAAAATATGCGGCGAAGGGCAAAATTATTTTCCGGAGAGTTTAAATTGAATACATCGCCGGGTAATGGCTGTGAAGTTATTGTAGAAATTCCCTTATTAAAAGAGCAGGATTAAATCTCTGCTTTTCCCGGCCTGTTAGTTTCCGATCTCTTACCTTACAATTGTATCAATCCGTTTTTTTCAAGTATCATTGCAACTCAAATTTTATTTCATGTATCCCAATTTATATTATTTTTTTAAAGAAGTGTTTGGTGTTGAATGGGAATGGGCAAGATTCCTCAATTCTTTTGGGTTTTTTGTAGCACTCGCATTCATTGCAGCAGCAGTAGTTCTTGCCAAAGGATTACAGCGAAAAGAGAAGATGGGATTAATGCAGCCCAAAGAGGAAAAACGTGTTTTTGGTAAACCTGCAACACCCTCTGAAATAATATTGAATGCATTACTTGGATTCCTGATGGGATATAAGATTATCGGGGCTTTTATGAATGCAGGCGAGGGTGTTGATCCCCAGGCTTATATTTTTTTCATCACAGGGAAGCTGGGGAGCAGGTATGTTGTTAGCGCTTCTTTTTGGCGGATTAAAATGGTACGAAAAAAATAAGGAGAAAGCTGTTAAGCCCGAAGAAAGAATGATTCGTGTATGGCCGCATGAAAGGGTAGGTGATATTACTGTAATGGCCGCCATCTTTGGGTTTGCCGGTGCCAAGGTCTTTCATAATCTTGAAAACTGGAATGATTTTATTGCTGATCCAATCGGCGCATTGGTTTCATTCAGTGGATTAACTTTTTACGGTGGATTGATCTGTGCCGCAATAGCCATCATCATTTTTGCAAAACGAAAAGGTATTTCTATCCGTCACCTTGCAGATGCAATGGGCCCCACTTTAATGCTTGCTTATGCACTTGGACGTATTGGATGCCAGGTAGCTGGTGATGGCGATTGGGGAATTCCAAACAGTGCCTATATAGCTGATTCAACTGCAACAGTTCGTTTAGCAGAGCCGGGTGAGTTTCAAAAAGCTTTACAGAATAATCAGCCTTACTTACAACAGGAGTTCAGAGGAGTTGCAAAGCTGGAAGATATTCCGCATGCTTCATTCAAAGCGCCTTCGTTTCTTCCTGTTTGGATGGTGGCATATACCTATCCGCATAATGTAAACAGTATGGGTATAAAATTGCCTGGATGCGATCAGCCTGAGCATTGTAATTATTTGCCTTTGCCTGTTTTCCCAACGCCATTTTATGAAATAGTAGCTTGTTTACTGCTCTTTGGTGTATTGATTTTTGCCCGACCGAAAATAAAACTCGCAGGGGGCCTGTTCTCTCTTTATTTGATATTAAACGGAATCGAACGTTTTTTTGTGGAAAAAATCAGGGTGAATACAAAGTACCAGGATCTTCCTTTTCAGCCAACACAGGCCGAATTAATCTCTCTTAGTTTGGTTATTCTTGGCGTTGTATTATTTTTTGTGAGCAAAAAGAAAGCTCAATCCGATTCAAAATAAAATTCCTGTCCAATTTTTCAAGGCTCCGGTTCCGGGGCCTTTTCTTTTTCCGCCTATCTCCATAATTGGCCTTTCCTACAGAAGTAAGTGTTTACCTGTAACATGTTTCTTGGCTGTCCGTCATATTACCTTCAATGAGTTTACCGAATATCAATATTATATGCCATTCAGCATTAAACAATGTACTATGTAAAACATAGAACCTACTTTTGACATGTAATATAAAACGACAGGTACTCGTTAATCAATAAACCGAAACATCAAACCAAATCATCATCATGAAAAAGATTTCAGCATTTCTAACTGCGGCTTTTCTAACCTTATCATTAGCCGGATTTGCTCAAAAAATCTCAAGAATCAGCGGAGAAGTAAAAGATGAAGCAAAGAAGCCTTTAGCCGGGATTACAATCTCGCTTTTAAAGGCAAATGACAGCTCACTTGTAAAGGCCGACATTACCGACAAAGCAGGTGCGTATGCATTTGCAGAGGTAAAGGATGGTGCTTATCTGATTGCTGTAACCGCTGCCGGGTATCAAAAAACTTTCAGCACATTAGTGCAAATTAAAGATGGGGGCGAAGCCGTGGTTCCATCTTTCAATTTGCAACCTGAAACAAAAAACCTGAAAGAGCTTATTGTTGCTGGCCGTAAACCTATGTTTGAACAAAAGCCCGACAAATTAGTGGTGAATGTAGATGCATCACCCACAAATGCCGGAGCCAATGCTTTGGAAGTATTGGAAAAATCACCTGGTGTAACCGTTGATAAAGATGGTAACATCAGTTTAAAAGGAAAAGGCGGGGTGCAGGTTTTTATTGATGGAAAGCCGGCCTACTTATCCGGTGCTGACCTGGCCAATTATCTGCGTAACATGCAGGGTTCACAACTGGAGCAAATTGAAATTATGACTAACCCACCTGCGAAGTATGATGCAGCGGGTAACAGCGGTATCATCAATATCAAAACAAAGAAGTCGAAGCAAATGGGGTATAACGGAAGTGTAACTACCGGTTATACACAGGGCCGCTATCAGCGTTATAACAACAGCTTTAATTTTAACTACAGAAAAAATAAAGTGAATCTTTTTGCCAACGGAAATTTCAATGCAAGAAACTCTTTCCAGGAGTTGAACATACAACGCAGTTTTTCAGATCAAACAACCAAACAAATCGTTTCACTATTTGAACAGGAAACAAAGATGATACACAAAAACAGGAGTTTGAATGGGAAAGCGGGGCTTGATTTTTTTGCAACCAAAAAAACTACATTCGGTATTACAGCAAATGGTTTTTACAGTCCGGGAAAGTTTTTAAGTACCAGTGACATTAATATCTTCAACCCAGGTCATGCTTTGCTCGGAAAAACGTTTGGTAAGGCAGATAATTCATCAACCTGGAAGCACTTTGGTACGAATCTTAATTTCAGGCACGTGTTTGATACAACAGGCAGAGAAATAACAGCTGATATTGATCATTTAAGATATAATGTAGATAATTCGCAGAGCTTATTTAACAGGTATGAAAACAATACAGGAGGATATTCGATGCTTCCTGATACGTTGTATGGTAACCTGCCGCAGCAGATAAGAATCTATACTGCAAAAGTTGATTATGTGCATCCGTTTAAAAAAGGATTAAAATTTGAAGCAGGATTTAAAACCGGATTTGTTGAAACTGATAATGATGCACGCTATGACAGCCTGTTGAATAATTCAATGAAACTTGATTCTGCACGCCGTAATCATTTTGTATATGATGAGTATATAAATGCTGCCTATGTAAATTTCAGCAAACAGCTGAACAAAAAAATCAGTGCACAGGTTGGTTTACGTTTAGAAAATACTTCAGCAAACGGGCGTTCAACAGGATATACTTTAAATGATACAAGAGATAAGTTTGTTGACTTTGATACAACTTTTCATTTGAGTTACACACAACTTTTTCCAACAGCATATATTCAGTATGCAATCAATGAAAAACATTCGCTGGGTTTAAATTATGGCAGAAGAATCCGCAGACCCGATTATGAAAGTTTAAATCCTTTTGTTGAATTTATTGACAGGTATACTTATGAGCAGGGTAATCCTAATCTGCGGCCCCAGTTCAGTCATAATATTGAATTGTCTCACACGTACATGGGTTTCTTAACCACAACGTTGAATTACACCAACACCAATAATATTATACAGGAAGTACTGGAGCAGAATGAAGATAAAAATGAATCGTATATCAAAAGAGCAAACATTGCAAAGCAGCAGCAGATTGGTATTGCGGTAAGTGCTTTCAAACAAATTAAAAAATGGAGCGGAAATATTTATGTGAATGTGTTTAATAATATGTTTGAAGGACTTGTTAATAACGACTTTGTAAAGCTGAGCAGCACAACTATGATCATGAGTGCTTCCACTTCTTACAAGTTTGGGAAAGACTGGACAACCGAAGTAAGTGGTTTTTACAGAAGCGCAGGATATGAAGGTGTATTTAATATTCAGCCTTTAGGAGAATTGAATTTTGGAGTAAGCAAACCGGTATTAAAAAACAAAGCAACCATCCGTTTAAGTGTAAGAGATATTCTCTGGACACAGGCTGCCAAGGGTGAAATTAAATATGGTTTGGTAAATGCCAGCTTCCAGCAAAGAAGAGATTCCAGAACAGTGGGAATGACTTTTACTTACCGTTTCAGCAAGGGTAAAATAAATGGAAATGGCCGCCGTAAAGCAGGTGGGGCAGGTGATGAGCAGAACCGTGTTAAAACAGGCGATAACTAATCGTTTTTAAACTCTCTCTATATTTCTCATGTTGATTGACGACCCCGGTTTCTACCGGGGTTTCTTTTTTATCAGCTCATGAAATGGCGAATGAAATATTTGAAATTATATTTGAACGATTACATTTGCAGTGTTACACAGAGGTATGTTTCATTCCTCTTACTTCTTACTTCAATTTTATATTTTATGCCATCCTTTGATTTTGTAAGTAAAGTTGATCCCCAGGCACTGGATAATGCAGTGAATGTTACTACCAAAGAAATCACCAACCGGTTCGATTTTAAGGGAAACCATGTGAAGATTGATTTGAATAAAAAAGATTTCAAGATCAATATTGAAGTGGAAGATGAAATGAAAATGCGGCAGCTGATTGATACACTCATCAGTCGTGCCCATAAGCAGGGGATAGCACCTGAAGCTTTTGACCAGAGTAAAGGGCCCATTCAAAGTGGCAAACTCATAAAACAGGAAGTGCTGGTAAGAAATGGACTGAAGCAGGAGGATGCAAAGAAGATCGTCAAGATAATTAAAGACTCAGGTTTAAAAGTGCAGGCTTCCATAAACGATGATATTGTAAGAGTAACAGGTAAAAAGATCGACGACCTGCAGGAAGTAATCCAGGCATCAAAAGGCTGGGATCTGGGCATTCCTTTGCAATTTGAGAATATGCGTTCATAAACTGTTTATAAACCCGGTTTTCAGGTGTTTTTCGGTGGAAAAACAGGTGCAAAAGAGGTGCATATTGATTGGCCTGAAAATTTGGAAATAAAGGTATTCTGATAGTAGATTTAATGTACAAAATCACTGGAAAACTTAGAAATAAGAAAGAAGGTGGTGGAGCAGCGAAAGTCCCTCAAAAGATAATTGCTGAATCCGGGAAGCACTGGGTTAGTAAGTATAAAAGCGAAAGCGATTATAAAGAATAATTTGGTGCTTCTTTTTTTGCCCTCCCTCGACGAAAGCCGGGTAAATAAGATCAAATTTCATTTTGCCGAAACAGGATTTACCCCTAAATTTGCGCTTTGTTTTAAAAAAATGCACGGCTGATCCGTGCTGAAAACTCCCAGGAATTATGAAAAAAGAGCTTCATCCAAAGAATTATCGTTTTGTAGTGTTTAAAGACATGAGTAATGGCTATTCATTCTTAACCCGTTCTACTGCTCCTTCAAAGGAATCAGTAAAGTGGGAAGATGGTAACGAATACCCCCTCATTAAATTGGAAATTTCAAGCATGTCGCACCCGTTCTTTACAGGTACAAACATCCTGGTTGATACTGCAGGACGTATCGATAAATTCAAGAAAAAATACGCAAAAAAAGAGAGCTGAACTTTCTCGTAAAGAGCCATTCAGTACAAACTATATTCCCCTGGGTTTTCCCGGGGGATTTTTTTGTTAAGTAATATTGGCCACAGACCACCCTTGCCCTTTCAAAAATCAATAACGGTGCAATAACCGGTTACAGTTACCAGTACGACCAGCTGAACCGTATTAAAAAAATGAACCAGCATACAGCCATTGCCAACAATGCAAGCACCTGGAGCAACAGCAGTATTGTACAGGATTATAAAGAAGAAATTGCTTACGATGCCAATGGATATATTTTAACCTATTTCCGTAACGGAACAACAGCAGGGGGTAAGCCATTGGCGATGGATAACCTTAGCTACCGTTACCTGCCCGGCAGTAACAAGCTCGATCATGTAAGCGATGCAGTAACTGCAACCAATTACACAGAAGATATCGACAACCAGGACACGCTGAATTATACCTACGATGCCATTGGCAATTTAACTAAAGATGTAAAAGAAGGAATAGATAATATAAGCTGGACAGTATATGGAAAAATACAGCAGATAACGAAAACAAACGGAACTGTAATTAAATATGATTATGATGCAACCGGTAACAGGGTTGTTAAGAATGTAATCCCCCCTTCGGGGGGTGGGGGGGCTGTTAATACATTTTATGTTAGGGATGCACAGGGCAATACCATGAGTGTATATGCCGACAGTGCAGCCGCCGGTTTGAAACTGAATGAACAGCATGTTTACGGAAGCAGCCGCCTTGGTATGTACACATGGGGTAAGGCCATACCCGCCACTGCTCCTGTACCCCAATGGCTGGGTGGCAGCAATTATACAAAAGTGTACGACAGTATTTTACCCGGCAGCATGAGTTACGAACTGAGTAACCACTTGGGTAATGTGCTGAGTGTTATCAGCGATAAAAAGATTGGCGTAGCTTTAAATGATACCACAGTAGCATACTATGTGGCTGAAGTTCTTTCACAGAATGATTACTATCCCTTTGGGATGATGATGCCGGGAAGAAAGTATGATGCAGGAAACCTTTACAGGTATGGGTTTAATGGCAAGGAGAATGATAATGAGGTAAAGGGTGAAGCTAACCAGCAGGATTATGGAATGAGGATTTATGATGGAAGGTTGGGAGGTTTTTGAGTATGGATCCAATGGCAATAAAATTCGCTTTTTATACTCCATATCAATTTGCTTCAAATTCTCGATCGCATCTATTGACATAGATGGGGCAGAATCAAAAGTTACTATTTTTTCAAATAAAACCTCACAAATAAACAATACAGTGCCTGATAAAGGTGGAATAAGTGCCGGTGCACGGGAGGCACAGACAAGATTAGAAGTCATTAATTGGTTATTGCCAAAATTGAAAGTCCCATCTACACTTTATTCAGACATGCTTACACCTGAAGAAAAAGTGATATTATTTTAATACAATAAATGAATTTATTACTTTTAATTATACTGAGTCAATTTCAAAAAATGTATTCGGCCAAAACATCGTCACTCAAACTTCCGTTACAGATGTCGACTATTTTAAGTTGTTTGGAAACGAAAAGTTTTTAAAGGTTGAGATAATTAAAGATGCTTTTGAGTCTGTTAAACCTGTATTTGATAGTTATTCAGAGGCTACAGGAAAGATGGTTTTCTTAAAAAATAGTTTAGAGGGCGCTGAGGTCGTCAAGAATATTATAAATCAAGATTATAGGGAGTTAACTCTTCAAGCAATTGAAAATGGAGGAGAATTTGTTATACAAAAAGGAGTCGAAAACTCTCTTAAGCTTTCTGGTGTAGCAACAGGTTTAGCTAGTTTTATAGCTCGGTCTACTTATATGACTATTGGGTTTGTCCTTACACCGACATCTGCTCCTTCAACAACATTAGATCAGGTAAAAACAGCAAAAAAATCAATTGCAACCAAGGATTTAATTACGAAAACCGTTTCTAGCTTATTATTTTATTTTATGATGGGTAATCAATTAAGTACAGGAACTCAAACTAGCAATCCTTCTTTGGATCCAACTCCTGCGCCTATAGATCACACACTTTTTAAAAAGGATTAAAAAGAAATGAAAAAATTTAAGGAAGGGAACATGATATTTACTTCAAGATTTAGTAAAGCAAAGGCAATAATTTCTTACTTATTATGCTTTACTACGCTGGTCATTTCAACTTATAATTATAATTTGAACAGACCGTTATTCAGTGGATTAATTATATTGCTAGTATTTTTATTTTGGATCACAGGGTTTTATGAAAAAATTGAAGTCACTAATGATAATATAGTTTTTGAAAATACTCATTTGATACCTTTTTTTAAGCGGAGTAAAAAGTATAAATATTCAGAAATTGACTCTATCGAGTTAGAGGGAAAACTAAGGAAGAGAGATTTCTTAAATTATCAGTACCTCTCTTTAATACTTCCTGGTTTCATTATTGTAAATAATACAATCAAAGTGAATTTAAAAAGCAATACCTCTTTCACTCAGTTGTCACAAATTTCACAAGAAGAATTATTGATAGTTTTTTCATTATTAAAACAGAAATCAAAAAATAATTTTGCAGTTAAAATATCTGCTTAAATATGAAAGATTCCTTCCCCCCTAATGGCGCAAGTATATAATGGTTAAATAATAGTAGGTCTGGCGCAGGAATGAGGCGAGGGTTTTGTGCCTTGGCTTCCTGTGCCTTGCAAGGATTTTTATTACTGCCAATGATCATATGCACATGATTGGTCATAATCACCCATGCATAAACTTCAAGTCCTTTTTGTTCGCAGCAGTGTTGCCAGCTTTTTAAAAGGATGTCTTTGTATTCATTACGTGTAAACAAATCTATCCAATCCACAACAGCATAGGTTATAAAATAAAGCTGCTGTTGATCTTCAAATTTATATTTACGGCTCATAATCTCATAAATATAAAAATTCTTTTAAGGAAGGAGTATAGATTTAAGCAGCCCTATATTCAGGCACAGGAAGCCAACACACTTTGCTACGCCTCATTCCTGCGCCAGACTTAGAATATACTTTCTATTTTAAGCATCTTACTAAGAATGTAAGCGTTATACTTATATAAAACAGATCGTTTTGTCAACTAAGAAAGGGTTTAAAGAAGTTACTATTGAATACTCGAATGGTGATGATATAAATTGTAAATTCCTTCCCCGCCGAGTGAAACAATAAAAAGATAAACCCCTTTTTTCCAGCAACGTTTTTATGACTCCACCAACATATTCAGGCACAGGAAGCCAAAACACTTTGCTACGCCTCATTCCTGCGCCAGACTTACTATATTTATAGACCCGGCATTCTTGGACTGTACGGAAGAATGCAACGTTATATGACATCTCTAAGGTTGCGTACTTCTTTAAAAAAAGATACTAATTCAGCTTCTTTGAAACCATCACGGCTATCGATAGTAAATTTTAATTGCTTTTTAATCCTAATTTCCAGTAAAAAAAAACGTCCACCTCTATAACTCGCTGTTTGCTTTAGCTCAAAGTTAATTGTCGAGGTATCTAGTGTAAACTCGGATACTTTCAATAAGTTTCTTCTTCTAATTTTAACAGTCTTGTCATTAACAACAATGTATTCAAAATAATTTTTCCCTAATAAAGCGACCGTTATGACCAAAAAAAAACAACTTAACAATAAGATGCTAGAAACATCAAAGAGTAGGATCGTAGTAAATGAAACAAACATGATTATTATTAATCTAATCATTCTTTGATAGTAACTTATCCGTGTTTTAAGTATAATCATTCCCTTCGTAAAATATAGTTTTAACAAACATTAATTACTATTCCCTGTGTCCCCACCAGCACCGCCTCCACCATAACTTCCTCCTCCATAAACAGTTTGCCTAAATTTAATTTTCTGGCCTTCGCTTATTGTATTAGCATCTTTAATATTGTTTTGTTTCTGCACCTCATCTACACTTGTTCCAAATTTTGTTGCTAATTCACTCAGAGTCTCTCCCTTTTTAACCACATACGAAAAAGTATAACTTAGAACTTGAATCATTTTTCCATTCGATTTCCGATTCATCAATGAAAATGATTAAAGTAAAAATCCTTTTGTGTCGCTAATTTGATCAAGTAAAGATATTGCTGACATTACACTAGGAGTATTATTTAATGTTGTTGCTGCATCAATTACTCCTAAGCCACTCTTAACTAAAGCCTTAAATGATCCATATGCTGCAAAGGTAGGTGTCATTTGGCCCAATGCGTCAAAAAACGGAGCATGCTCATTTCCCTTTCCATATGCAATTAAGCCTGGAATAGAGTTGGAATTGTGCAAAATATCATTAGGCTTCTTATTCGCAATTGCATCTACCATTTGGGCAATACCAATTGACATTTCTCCAAGTGAAAATTGCAGAGCAATTACCCCACCAAAGGCAGCTCCGGCTCCTAGTGTTTCAGACATGTATGTAATTGAGCCAATAGTTCCACCGAGTCCTGTAACCGTATTTCCTAGTCCATTCGTGAATTTTCCAGCTCTTGATTTCTCGAATTTTTGATACTTGTCCAGCATATCTCTTTGCATAATATGTGCTGGTGTTGGCGATTTTCTCGAAACTAGAAATGGGAAAAACCGAAAACCTGTACTACTCCTCGCTTCCTCAGCACCATCTAGGTCAATAAACCAAATCGGTTTATTTCCTGCAAATTGATAGGGAGTATACCAAGGGTAACTCGTACTTAACGGATCCACACTCAAAAACTTACCCAACCTCGGATCATAAATCCTCATTCCATAATCCTGCTGGTTAGCTTCACCCTTTACCTCATTATCATTCTCCTTGCCATTAAACCCATACCTGTAAAGGTTTCCTGCATCATACTTTCTTCCCGGCATCATCATCCCAAAGGGATAGTAATCATTTCTTTCGCAAGCCATGCAGGGCTTGCTTTTCAAAGAACTGTTTCCAGCTCAATTTATACCAAATATTGTATAAAATGGCCTATTTTATACATCTAAAATTTCAATGTATGTCCGTTAAAAACAACAAAAAGAACTGGAATTATTACCCCTGTTTGAACGTTTTATCAAAGATTGTAAAACCGGCCGCCGTTTGCAGGCTAATGGCAGGGCACTCACCGGGGATGTATTCAAAACTATACTTACTGCTTTAAGCTGCTGCAGAAATTTGCAACCGAAAAGCAATTCGTCCTGCGCATCAGGCCCGTTAACCAACTCAACAAACGAGAATTGATAACTGAAAAAAATTACTGGAACCGGTTTTATAAAAAGTTTACCGACTACCTGTAGAGTTGTGCTTATTTATACATTAAACCTGAAATGCATCACATCGCCATCTTTCACAACATATTCTTTTCCTTCAATCTTTAATTTACCGGCTTCACGACAGGCAGCTTCTGTTTTATACGTGAGGTAATCATCATAACCAATTACTTCAGCTTTAATGAATCCTTTTTCAAAGTCTGTATGAATTACAGCAGCGCACTGCGGGGCTTTCCATCCTTTGTGGAAGGTCCATGCTCTTACTTCCTGCACACCGGCAGTAAAGTAGGTCTGCAGGCCCAGTAAATGATAGGTGCTGTGGATCAAACGGTCAAGTGCAGGCTCAATCATCTTGTATTCATCCATGAATAACTGCTTATCATCAGGATCTTCCATTTCACTGATCTGTGCTTCAATATTATTGTTCATCACTATCACATCTGCATCTTCGTCCTTCACTGATTCAATCAGGGCCTGTGAATATTTATTACCAACATGCATACTGGCTTCGTCAACATTGGCTACATAAACCACTTTCTTTTGAGTAAGTAAAAATGAATCCTGAATCAGGTCCAGTTCAGCAGAATTTAAATCCAGGCTGCGGATGCTTTTGCCTTGTTCCAGGTGCGCTTTACATCTCTGCAACGCATGTAACTCATCTTTTGCTTTTGCATCACCAACCTTTGCCATTTTTTCAACACGCTGAATTTTCCGGTCTACCGTATCAAGATCTTTCAGCTGTAATTCTGTATCAATGATCTCCTTATCGCTTACAGGATTAATGGCTCCTTCTTCACGCAAAACGTTTTCATCTTCAAAACAACGGATCACATGAATAATAGCATCCACCTCACGGATATTGGCAAGGAACTTATTGCCCAAGCCTTCACCTTTACTTGCGCCTCTTACCAAACCAGCAATATCAACAATTTCGATTTGCGTAGGAACTGTACGGTCGGGGATTACCAGCTCAGCCAGTCTATCCAGGCGTTTATCCGGAACATCCACCAAACCCACATTGGGCTCAATGGTGCAAAAGCGGTAATTACTCGCCTGTGCTTTGGCACTGTTGCTCACAGCGTTAAATAAAGTTGATTTTCCTACATTCGGTAACCCTACAATTCCAGCTTTTAAACCCATAATTTAAAGTTCGATTTTAGATGTACGATGTCAGATGTTGTTGCCGGCTTTTGTTCTTTATTCAGCGTTCCTTGTGTCACTCACTTGTACTGCAACAATTCTGATGGCCTTTTTTTAAGGCCGCAAAGATAAGCCATCGGCAGTTAGCAGCGAAAGGAAGGTTGTGAAAAGATGCTTTTGGCAGATTAGTAAAAATCAACAATCTTGAGGCAGAAATTTCAAATCTGAAACATCAAATTTCAAATAACTAATGGCTTTAAGCAGAATCTGGAGTGCATTCATCATTATCGCTTTTCTTGTGGCAGGCATTAAAATGGTTTCAGGCGATGAAAAGATTTTCAACCGTATGGTGGTTGGCAAATCATCTGATAAATACGACAGCATATTTTATTATGCAGTCGGATCACCACTTACTCAGAAATTGTCGCCCAAGTATGCTGATTTCTTAAAGGAGTATGGCTATTTCAAAGTTGATTCAGTTCAAAAAGCTTCTGTTCTTCTCACGGACAACTTAAAGGCTGATTCAGTGAACATTGCTACTGCTGCAAATCCCGCACTAAAGCTGTTTACTTATACTTCAGTACAACGCCAATTGGTGCGTAAGGTTGATGGCATTATTGAAACAGCCAAGAATGCGGTTGTTGATATTATTATTCCGCTTATTGGTATCCTTGCTTTGTTTATGGGTTTTCTCAGTATTGCAGAGAAAGCAGGCGGAGTGAGGGTTTTATCTAAAATCATTTGGCCCTTCTTTTCAAGAATATTTCCTGAAATTCTAAAAGGACATCCTGCAACTGGTCACATGATGATGAATTTTTCAGCTAATCTGCTGAACCTTGATAACGCAGCCACACCATTTGGGTTAAAGGCAATGGAAAGTCTGCAGGAATTAAATCCAAACAAAGCAGTTGCGTCCAACTCACAGATCATGTTCCTTGCCCTGCATGCATCAGGCTTAACATTGATACCCGTAACAATCATTGCTTTCAGATCCGGATTGGGTGCACAAAACTCAACCGATATTTTTATTCCCTGTATGATTGCAACGTTTGCTGCAACAATGGCTGCGATGTTTGTTGTTTCCTTTAAACAAAAGATCAATGTATTTCAGCCGGTGATTCTTGCATGGGTAGTTGGTATTTCTGCAATCATTGCTTTACTGGTTTTATATGTAACCGGTTTGAATGCTTCACAGGCACAATTGTTTTCAGGCAAGTTGAGCAATGGAATCATCCTTGTTCTTTTTGTTGCTATTGTGCTTGGTGGTTTGTATAAAAAAATAGATGTGTTTGATGCGTTTGTTGATGGTGCTAAGGGCGGCTTTGAAACGGGTGTTCGTATCATTCCATACATCGTTGGTATGCTGGTAGCCATCAGCATGCTTCGTACCAGCGGTACATTTGATGTAATCATTAATGGAATGAAGACATTGTTTGCTGCACTTGGAACTGATACACGTTTTGTAGATGGATTGCCAACTGCATTAATTAAACCCATGAGCGGAAGCGGAGCAAGGGGAATGATGATTGATACCATGAAAACATTTGGTGCTGATTCATTTGCAGGAAGATTAGCCTGTATTCTGCAGGGGTCATCTGATACTACGTTTTATGTGATAGCCGTTTACTTTGGTTCAGTTGCAGTAAAAAATACACGCTATGCAATTGGAGCTATGCTGATTGCCGACCTGGTTGGTATCATCACTTCCATTTTACTGGCTTATTTGTTTTTCGGAAGTTCACTGTAAGAAATAGAAACACGGATGAAACTGATTTATGCAGATTTTAACTGATCAAAACAGCTTAGCGAAAATTCGTTTCTATTCGTGTTATCCCCGCCTGAATGAAGAAAGTCGGGCAGGCGTGTATCTATCTGGAATTTTTACACCATCGGCAAGAAGAGCTTGTCGTCAAACTATATCTTCGTTCTTAATAAATGCTTTTCATGAAGAAATTTTTCATATCACTTCTTTACATTTTATTTGCTTTCACTTCATTTTCCCAAACCCCTCAAACACTGAACAGTGCTGATATTTTGCTGGGGTTAAAGAAGCTGAAAGTAATTGGCAGTGTCTTATACATTGCTGCACATCCTGATGATGAGAATACAAGACTGCTTGCATATCTCAGCAAAGAACGTTTATACCGAACCGGTTATTTAAGTATGACAAGAGGTGATGGCGGACAGAACCTGATTGGTGATGAACAGGGAATTGAACTGGGCTTGATCCGTACACAGGAATTATTATCGGCAAGAAGAATGGATGGAGCCGAACAGTTTTTTACCCGTGCTTATGATTTTGGTTTTTCCAAAACAACAGATGAAACCTTACGCATCTGGGATAAGGAAAAAATATTGAGCGATGTGGTTTGGGTGATCCGTAAGTTTCAACCCGATGTGATCATGACCCGTTTTCCTCCCGACAGCAGGGCTGGGCATGGACATCATTCTTCATCGGCAGTTCTTGCCCGTGAAGCATTTGATGCAGCAGCAGATCCCAATCGTTTTCCAGAACAGTTTCATTATGGTGTAAAGCCATGGAAGGCAAAACGCATCATGTGGAATACGTTCAATTTTGGCAGCACAAATACAACCAGTAATGATCAGCTGAAAATTGATGTGGGTGTTTTTAATCCATTGTTGGGCAAAGGTTATGGTGAAATTGCCAGTGAAAGCCGCAGCCAGCACAAGAGCCAGGGTTTTGGTGTGCCACGTCAGCGTGGAAATGCGATTGAATTTTTTACACTTACAGGTGGTGATTCGATGAAGAATGATTTTGCTGAAGGGATTGTTACTGACTGGAGCCGTTATGAAGGTGGTGCATCCATCAATCAACTCATTGATAAAATTGTTGCTGAGTATTCTTTTCAAAATCCATCAGCTTCTGTAAAAAGTCTAGTTGAATTATATAAAGCCATTGAAAAAATTAATGACGGAGACTGGAAAATTAAGAAGCTGAATGAAGTAAAAAGTTTGATTGAAGCATGTGTAGGGTTGTGGATGGAAGCAAGTACAAACCAGGAGTTTATTGTTATGGGCGACAGTCTTCGTGTAAACTTTAATGTGATCAGCAGAGCCAATGATGTTCCTGTTGAAATACAAAGAATAAAGATTGACAGCAGTTTTATTCTTTCAATACCCGACAGTATAAAGGCGAAATTCATTTCTTACCAAGAATCATTTAAAAAAGAAATGGAGGAGCAACCATATTTTGTTGATACTTTTCTGAGGAAAGCATTAGTGCCTAATCAAAGTATAAACTTTGTAAGAAAGATATTGGTAAAGAGAAATGAAACCGAGCCGTACTGGATTTCTAAGCCAATGAATACAGGAAGTTTTACAGTTGATGATCAGACAAAGATTGGCATGGCAGAAAATGCTCCTGTTTATGAAGCTTTATTTTATGCAACAGTTTATGGAACTGATTTTGTTTTCAGTAAACCCGTAATGTTTAAGTCTACAGATGCTGTAAAAGGAGAGTTGTATCAAAAGCTGGTTGTATATCCGCCGGCATTGATCAAAGCAAATAATTCATTGCTTCTTTTCAAAAACACCGAATCAAAAAATGCAAACTTTACGTTTTCTCCGCAGGCAACTCTTAAAACAAAAGCATCTGTTTCAATCAACACCTCTAATGGCTGGAAGTTGAAACCTGATTATGGAAATTTTCAGTTTTTGAAGGGGCAGGATTATGAACTGCAGGTGGCAGTAAAACCCGACCGGTTTGTAAATGGCTCAACAACTTTTGTGCAGCCAAGTTTTACATCAGGGGTTTCCAGGTTTAACAGGCAGCGGGTTCGTAAGATTGAATATGATCATATTCCTGTTATTACTTATTTCCCCGATGCAGTTACAAAAGTTGTTGAAGTTGGTGTAAAGATTACAGGAATGAAAATAGGATATATCAATGGAGCAGGCGATTTTCTTCCTTACTGTCTGGAGCAGTTGGGATATAAAGTTGACTTTCTGAAAGAAGAGCAATTGACTGTTGAAAATTTAAAACAATACGACGCAGTTGTTACAGGCGTTCGTGCTTATAATGTACATCCGTGGTTAAGCAGTGCCTATGATGCATTGATGCAGTATGTAAAGCTTGGAGGTGTGTTATTGGTTCAATATAATACCAGCAACCAGATTGGTCCGGTGAAAGCAAAGATGTCGCCTTATCCGTTTACCATTTCAAGAAACAGGGTAACAGAAGAAGATGCGAAAGTGAATTTCCTTGCTCCCAATCATGTTGTGCTGAATTACCCGAATAAGATTACTGAAAAAGATTTTGATGGATGGGTGCAGGAACGGAGTGTATATGAAGCTGAAAATACAGACAGCAATTATGTTTCTATACTGGGTATGAATGATGCTGGTGAGCCACAACGAAAAGGAAGTTTAATTGTAGCTGATTATGGTAAGGGAAGATTTGTATATTCATCTGTTGCATTTTTCAGGCAATTGCCGGCAGGTGTTCCCGGTGCATATCGATTAATAGCTAACTTGCTGGCCAAACCAAAGAAATAATTGCATGAGCACAGAGAAGAAACAATCATCAATTGAACGGACATTATTAATAGGGCTTGGCATTGGTTTGTTAATCGGGTTTATCAGTAAACGGATTGCTTATGGTTTATTACTGGGAATAGGGTTGAGTCTTTTGATTGCATATGTGATGAAGCCCAAGACACAGGATGATGACCGGAGATAAAACTCTTCTCAGTCTGAGCATGCTGAAAAATGTAATACAGTACAAGAGTGCGACGCCAATGCAGCTGATAGCTGTAATACAGCAGATATCAAAAAAATAAAAATCATTCATGAACGATTTGCCAAATAAAAAAGAAACGAACTGGACAGGCTGGTACATCAGCGTGGCAGCCGAGTTGCTTTTGCTCATCATCTTCTTTTATTTCTTCACCCAACAGTTTGCATGAATTTTCAACTTACAGACTGGACCGTATTGATTGTTACATTGCTGGGAGTGATCTCTTACGGCATGTATAAAAGCCGTACTTCAAAAAACCTCGAAGGATATTTTTTGAGCAACCGGCAAATGCCCTGGTGGCTGGTGATGCTGAGTATTATGGGCACGCAGGCAAGCGCCATTACTTTTTTAACAGCACCGGGACAGGCATATACTGATGGTATGCGTTTTGTACAATACTATTTCGGCTTGCCTTTAGCAATGATTGTATTGAGCATTACATTCGTCCCAATTTTTCATAAGCTGAAATTATTTACCGCTTACGAGTTTTTAGAAAAACGGTTTGATCTAAAAAACAAGAACGCTTACTTCCTTTTATTTTTACTGTCAAGAGGATTAAGTACGGGGATCAGTATTTATGCTCCATCGCTTGTATTGCACAGTATGCTTGGATGGGATATTTATGTAACAAATATTTTAATGGGAGGTTTGCTGATCATCTATACAGTAACAGGAGGTGCAAAGGCAGTTGCTTATACACAGCAATTGCAGTTTGTTATTATTTATGCTGCGATGTTTGTTGCCGGTTACTATGCCATAACTTCCTTACCTGAAGGAATCGGTTTTATAGATGCGTTGCATATTGCAGGTAAAAGTGGAAAGCTGAATGTAATTACAACCGGTGTTACAGAAAATGGATTCGACTGGAAAGACCGTTATAATATCTGGAGCGGTTTGATTGGTGGTTTGTTTCTGGCCCTGAGTTATTTTGGTACAGATCAAAGCCAGGTGGGAAGATATCTTACTGCAAAGGATACAAAGGAAAGCAGGGTAGGATTATTAATGAACGGTCTTTTAAAAGTGCCGCTGCAGTTTTCCATTCTGCTGATCGGCTGTTTGTTATTTGCGTATTATTCTTTCTTTAAAGCACCTGCTTTTTTTAACAAGTCACAGGAAAATGTGGTGTTGAAGAGCAGCTTTGCAGGTGAATATAAAACTGCTGCTTCCAACTATGCATTGGTGCAGGATGAAAAAAAATCAGCTGCACTTGATCTTACCAATGCATTGAAGGAAAAAAATGAACTGGCTGTTACTTCTGCAAGAACGGAAATGCAGCTGGCAGAAGCTAATGGAAAAAAGATCAGGGAACAGATGAAGGGCATCATTAAAAAAGCTGATCCCAATGCTGATACAAACGATACCAATTATATATTTCTCCGTTTTGTTGGTGATGTTTTGCCAAAAGGACTAGTTGGGTTGATCATTGCCATCATCTTCCTGGCAGCATGGGGAAGTATTGCAGCTGCACTCAACTCACTTGCGTCCTGCACCATGATTGATTTTCATAAAAAGTTTTCGAAGAAAGAACTCACACAGAAGGAAGAATATAACTGGGGAAAAATCTACACATTATTCTGGGGCTTATTCAGCATATTGATTGCATTCTTTGCCTATAATCTCGGCAACAGTTTAATTGAAGCAGTGAATATTCTTGGAAGCTGGTTTTACGGAACCATTCTCGGTATTTTCCTTGTAGCCTTTTATTTAAAGCGGGTAGGAGGAACTGCGGTGTTTATTGCTGCGATTCTGTCGGAAATCATAGTCATTTCAGTGTATTACCTCGATATCATTTCTTTCCTTTGGCTGAATGTTATAGGAGCAATTGCAGTGATCCTTCTTTCATTGCTTATCCAAATTTTAACAAGTCTTAAACGGGTGTGATTTCGGGAAATGAACTTACCTTCGCCGCATGAAAAATAGACTATTAATTGCAGCCTCTGTACTCTTTGTATCGGCTGTATTTGTTCAGTGTAAAGGTGATTGTGCAAAAGAAGAATGCGATAATATCGCACCCCCAACTTTTTCGTTCAGGTTATTAAGCAGTGCCAATAAGGATCTTTTGGTTGGCCCCGCCAAGGTATATGATTCAGCAAACCTGAAGATAACTGCAAAGGCTGTGAGTAACGGAGCCATCACAACCATTCCCCGTTTGTTTTATTATATCGGCGACAGTATTGCCACAACCGGGTTTACAGTGAATAAAAATTATTCAGTGTATTACCTGTCCCTGAATAATGTGGTTACAGATTCAATGAGTTTTGGATTTACTGATAAGCAGTCTGCCTGTTGCGATCTGAGTTATTATTATCTTGCCCGTTTTAATACAACTGATATTTCAGGAGGATTAGTTTTGCCTATTGCAAATGGTTATCCCATCGTAAAATAAGTTTGTTCATAGCATTAAAAAAGCCTCACAGCATTTGCTGCGAGGCTTTTTCAGTTGTAAGGCTTATTATTTTATATCCTTCTGTAATTTTTCATTCAAAGCAACATAATCATCATTCTTTGCTTCTTTTGCCAGTTCCATTGATTTCATAGAAACGGCCATTGCTTCAGATTTCTTTCCCTGCTTTGCAAGTGCTTTTGCTTTTTGATAATAAATCCAGAACGCTTTTGGATTTTGTTCAATGGCTTTATCATACCAAACAACTGCCTGACCGAGGTCTTTACCGTTTTCAGCATAATATGCAGCTGCACTGAAGTAAGGGCGACTGTCATTTTTCATCATCGTTTCAATCTGCTTCATTACTTTACCGTCAACATCGGTTGTAATCGGAAAAGAAATCAACGTTTTATCCCATGCCATCATCAATTCACAACTGTTGTCTTTAATGTTTTCAATTGAAATGCCAAAGGTTTCAAAACTCCAGGGGAGTGTCATTGGCTTTGCCATTACACGTACTACATCCATTTCTTTTTTATAAGCTGAAGGCGATGTAACATCTGTTTGTTTGCTGATGATGACTGTCCATTCAGTAGCTGAAGGAATAGTGAGTAAGCCATATTTACCTGCAGGAATTTTTGTTCCTCCAATAGTTACTTCATCTGTAAAGGTTAAGGTTGTTGCGCCGTTGGCACCAGTGCGCCATACTTTATCAAAAGGTACCAGGTCGCCGAAAATTTTACGGCCTTTCATATTCGGGCGGCTGTAAGAAAGTTCAATACTTCCAAGTCCGAAATCCTGTTTAACGGTTTGAGTGGTTGAAGGTTGAGGTGTTTTTAACTGTTGCGCCTCTGCCATAAGAATAGAAGCAACGCAAATGGCTGATAAAAGAAATTGTTTCATTTTTGACAAGTGATTTAGTTGCCAAAGATAGGGAAGTGCATGAAAGCGGCAGAAGATTTATATAAGCGGAATCAGAACTGAATGGTTAACCTGGCACGCTCTTTTTTACCTGTTTTTGATTTCCATTTCGGTCCTTCTTTAATAATGCGGATTGCTTCGTTGTTACAGGTAGTACAACTGGAACGTTCTACTTTCAGGTTGGCTAAAGAACCATCCGGATTTACATCAAACGAAACCTCCACTTCTTTTTTCTCAGTTGACTGTTTTTTTAAGTTAAGATCGGCTTCACGCAGGTTGTTGACGATATAGGTGCTGTAGTTTTTCCACCCATCCGCCGGTTCGCTCTCCATTTCAGTTACTTCTGTTTTCATGGCAGAAGGGCGGTCCTTATTTTTTTCATACAAGCGATCAAGGGTTGGTGCATTTGCAATAACTGATTCGTCTTTCAGTACAATTTTTTGTGTTTGATTGCTTCTTAATTGCAGGGAGTTACTGAAATAACCAACTGACTTTGTTTCTACATTCAAAACTGTATCGGATGATACGAGGATAAAATTTCCTTTTGCATCAGCGTAGGTTCCTACGCCTGATTTTACTTCTGTTATATTGGCAAAGGGAAGTGGCTGATTGTTTTCATCTACCACCACACCACTGAATTTATTAAGGTTAACAAAATTGGATTTCTTTTTTTCTTCCTGCTTTTTTACAACTACTTCATTCAAGGTTTGGTCATCATTTACTTTTGATTGAACAGCTGCTACGCTTCCACTTGCAACAGGTTGTTCTTTTACAATTGCGGGTTTTGTTTCTGCAACTGCCGGTTCATTTGCAGGTGCTGTTGTTGTTTCCAAATCCTTTACCGGCCTTTCTGTTTTATAAGAAGGTGTGGAGGCAGGAGGAGTAACAATATTCTTCGCATTGTCGTTTACTGCAACAGTGTTTGAATCAACTGCAGTTTCTGTCTGTACAGTTGATGAAGTATCTTTCTTTGTAAGTTCAGCAACTGGAGCTGTATTTTTTATTTCTGTTTGATTGAACATGCGGTACAGCACAACGGAAGCACTTAATAAAATGATCAATCCTGCAGCAATGCTCATCCACTGGCGGAAGGAACCTTTGATAACAATACCTGTTTTCTGTTTCTTTTCTTCCAGCCGTTCTTTCAGTTCTGTAAGATCGGCCTGTACATTTATTTTATCAAGGGATGTACGGTATCCATCAACTGCATCATCCAGGAACGGATCATCCATCATTGCCTGTTCAAAGGCATGCATTTCAGCAGTACTCATTTTTTTGCTGAGGTAACGTTCAATATCGTGTGCGTTGTAGTTGATCTTTTTTCTTTTACTAATGACTATTTACTTCTGTTTACTGATTCGTTGTTTTCCTTGCAGCTAAAAGCGATCAGCTTACAGCTTTTTCTTCCATACAAAGTTTCAAATTTCTCCGTCCATTCTGAATATTACTTCTCACTTTATTCCAGTCAATCCCGGTTTGTTCCATAATATCATTATAACACTTCCCCTGTAAATAGAACAAGGTAACACAGGTTTTTTGTTCTGCCGAAAGCTGTTCCAGGCATTTTTCCATACCTGTAAGTTGTTCTTCCTTCTGCATTACACCCTCCAGATGCAGCATTTCCTCCGTTTGCATAAACTGTTCGGATATTTCTACCATATGGTGGCCTTTTTCCCGGCGCAGCTGCATCAGGCAGTGGTTGCGGCTCAGGGTATAGAGCCAGCTTTTGAAATTACTTACTTCATGCTGTTTCAATTTGGTAATCAGTTCCTCGTAAATATTGATCACGGCATCCTTCGAGGTCTCAGGGTCTTTGAGGTACTTGAGGCAAACACCGTAAATAAGATCCATATAGCGCTGGTAGAGGATGGAAAGTGTGTTTAAATCACCATCCGCCCGGTAAAAATGTACCAGCTCAGTATCTGAATAGTTGTTCTTTTCTTTTTCCCGGATGAATGCCAAGTAAAACAGTTGAGGGCGGAAGTTAGGTAAAAATATTTTTCGGGCTGGTTGTGTAATTGTGAAAGTGGCTGCATCTGATTTAAAAATCACAATTTATGCGTTACATCATCACCGCAGTTATCCTGGTAGCTGCCATCATCAACACCGGTTTTTATGAACCTGTTACAATTTCAGGTAAAGTAACAGATGAAAACGGATCGCCGCTTGCAGGTGTTTCTGTTTTTGAAAAAGGAAAGAAGAACGGAACTGCAACAGATGCTGCAGGAGCGTTCAGTATGAAAGTATCAAACAGTAAGGCAACCTTAGTGTTTTCTTATGTTGGGTACTCATCCAAAGAAGTAGGGCTGAGAGAACACACTTATATATCAGTTTCATTATCGCCATCAACTCAGCCATTAGAGGAAGTGATTGTAACAGGGTATGGAGAACTTAAGAAAAAAGAAATGACTGCCTCCGTTGCTACAGTTCTTCAGGGTAAATCGGCCGGGATTTCGATCAATCGAAATTATTCACCAGGTTATATAAAAGATGAAGAAAATTTTAATACCGAAGATTATGATGGTATTACCGAAAATCGTTTCCGTAAAGTAAATGATGAGCCTCTTTCTACTTTCTCCATTGATGTGGATGGTGCATCTTACAGCAATGTGCGCCGCATGATTAACTATGGACAGCTGCCACCGGCAGGCGCTGTACGTGTGGAAGAGTTCATCAACTATTTCAAATACAAATATCCTCAGCCAGTTGATAATGATCCATTCAGTATTAATACAGAAATGAGTGTTTGTCCTTGGAATAAACAGCACAAATTAGTGATGATTGGTTTGCAGGGAAAACAAATTGCAACAGATAAACTGCCTCCATCAAACCTTGTATTCCTCATTGATGTGAGCGGTTCTATGAGCGATCCCAATAAACTACCATTGGTCAAAGCGTCATTAAAATTATTGGTTGATCAGTTGCGTGAACAGGATAATGTTGCCATTGTAGTGTATGCAGGTGCAGCAGGGTTGGTTTTACCATCTACAAGTGGAATGAACAAAGAAAAAATTATTGCAGCAATTGATAAACTGGAAGCTGGTGGTTCAACAGCAGGCGGAGCGGGAATTCAATTAGCATACAAAGTGGCCAAGGAACAATTCAAGAAAGGCGGTAACAACCGTGTAATCCTTTGTACGGATGGTGATTTCAATGTTGGTATGAGCAGTGATGATGCAATGGAACGGTTGATTGAAGAAGAACGTAAAAGCGGTGTATTCTTAACTGTACTTGGTTATGGCATGGGAAATTACAAAGACAATAAAATGCAGAAACTTGCCAACAAGGGAAATGGTAATCATGCCTATATCGATGGAATGAATGAAGCAAAGAAAGTACTGGTGAATGAATTTGGAGGAACCATGTTCACCATTGCCAAAGATGTAAAGCTGCAGATTGAATTCAATCCTGCACTGGTACAGGGGTATCGGCTGGTGGGTTACGAAAACCGAATGCTCAACAAAGAAGATTTCAACAATGATAAGAAAGATGCGGGTGAATTGGGAAGCGGTCATACCGTTACTGCCCTGTATGAAATTATTCCGGTTGGAGTGGAAAGCGAATTCCTGGAAGATGTGGATGAGTTAAAATACCAGAAGCTGCCAAAGAATAAGAAGAGTGAATTGAAGAATGAAATCATGACAATCAAATTCCGTTACAAAGAACCCGATGGAGATGTAAGTAAATTGATTGTACATCCGGTAACAGATGAAAAAGTTCCTGTTGATCAGACTTCAGAGAATTTCCGTTTCGTAAGTGCGGTTGCACAGTTTGGAATGCTGCTGCGTAATTCAGAATTCAAAGCAGATGCATCTTATGAAAAAGTGCTGAAGCTGGCAACCGGTTCATTGGGAAAAGATGAAGAAGGTTACAGGGCTGAGTTTATTAAACTGGTACAGCATGTAACAAGTATTGCGAAGAAAGAGAATAAGCACAAGGAAAGTGTGGTGATAGAAGAATAAGAACTGTCAATGGTCAGGCCGCTCAAAGCGGCCAGACCTTTTTTAATCAAAACAAATATGCCATGAGAATAAAACTGACGATGCTTTTATTGATGCTTCAATCATTTACCGTAACAGCACAGCCAACTGTTCCCAATATTGGTAAAATGCCTGGTGAAAAAAGTTCTTTAGCAAAATCTTCAGGCACCCCGGGCAAATCTCCAGTAATAATCATAAGATGCAGAGCAACAATTCAACAAGGCAATGTGCCTCTGTATGTAGTTGATGGAGTTCCTTACGAACCGGATCAAATCAAATCCATCAAGCCAAATGATATTGAGAGTATTGATATTATAAAGGCACCTTTAACTGAAGCTATTTTTAGTTGCAGGGCTCCAAGAAGCGCAGTTATTATCATCACAACTAAGAAAGCATATGAAAGGAAGTTTACAATCAAAGATTCAAAGGACAGGGTAGGGGTTGGTTTTGCAACAATCACTGCCACTTCATTGAAAACAGGTGATTCCGTTTCATTTGTGGCCAATGAGTTTGGAAGAATTAAAACAGACTTATTAAAATCGCTGGATTATAAATTAAAAATTTCAAGTGCTGGCTATAAGACCAGAGAGCTTTCTCTTAGAGATACAGCCCGGAACAGGAATGAGATTTTACTTCAACGAGATGTGATTGAACTGAAATCAGTTGATGTTGTTGGATACAGAACGATTCGTTGCAGGACTATTTCATGTGGCATGCAGGGTGTTTCAATTTGCAGATGGGTAACCAATAAACAGGGTAATCAACTTAACAATGTTTCGCCAAAATGGAATGTTTATCCCAACCCTGTTGCCCAATCAGGAACAATTAGCATATCCTTTCCAAATGTTAAAGAAGGTCTTTATCAAATCCGTTTAACAGGTTCATCAGGGCAATTGATCTACAGTTGTCAAAAACAAATCAGCAGTAAGAATCAAACAGAACAGATTCATTTAACAGCTCATACAGCGGCCGGAATTTATTTACTACAGATAGTAGATGAACAGCATAAAACAGTGCAAAGCAGTAAGCTGATTGTACAGTAACGTATTGCAAACCGGGTTATTTCGAAATGACACGGTTTTTTTGTTATCCACATTTTCCTGCTTTTGGTTTGATATTTGCAATTATCATTTTATCCCAGAGTTTCCTTATTTGTGAAACTATCCATGTATCTCAGGCAGCAAGTATTTTTAAACTTACATAAACCACGGGAAAGGTGATGAGTAATCTATTTATTTTACCGGGCAGCATTTTTACATTTAGCACAAATGAATTAATGGTCGTGTTTGCAGGGGCATTACTAAGCGGCTTTTTTGTTAAAGTCATTCTTTGATAAAGTATGGCCCCGTGCAAAAAAAGGTAATGCTGAACAGATGGAACTGGAGCTTGAAACCCTTCAGAGTAAGTTCAGTGCAGAAATAATAAAAAAGGAAGAAGAGGCAAAAAGTTTCCAGGAAGAAATGAAGCAATCAGAAAAGAAAAACTTTGATCTGCAACTGCAATACGCCAAAGCATTGAATCATATTGAAAATATGAAGTCGGGTTTGCAGGATGATGAATGGGATAGCGAAAATAATATCAATGTTACAGCCAATCAGGTATTACTTAATCTGCATAATAAAATCAGTCAGCAGGAAGAAAATCTCTTACATCTCGAACAGCGTCTTGCACAAACAGAGCAACAGCGACTTGATACTGACGTATTGTATCAACAGGAACTTACTGCGTTTTCTGACTATAAAAAACTCATTGAAGAACAACAGAAAGAAGAAGAACTGATTGTTGCGAAATTACAGAAGCAACTCAGGGAAAAGGAAGATCAGGAGAAAATATATGAAGATAAGATCAGGGCATTTGATGAAAATAAAACAGAAGAATTTTTAAAGCAGGAAATACTGCAATTGCAGAATAAATTAAATAGCCAGTCTGAAGAGTATACAGCTGCTGCAACCATTTCACAAAAAGAAGAAATAGCCATTATCCGCACAAAAGCCGAAGAAGTTTCTGCATCAATTGAAGGGTTCAGGGATCATTTAACGGGAATTTTCCGTGATGCTTATTCCTATGAACAGCTTTTGTCGAGTAATGAACGGTTGAATCAAACCATTAACCAGGTGCAACAGGAAAAGCAGATGGCAGAAGAACTGTTAATCGCATTTCAGCAGCAACATCAAACTGTACTTACAGCTGAAGCTGAACAGAAAGAATTCATTGAAACACTTCGACAGCAAATTGCTGAAAAGTCGAATGCAATGGGAGAGTTACAGCAGATCAGAGACGAATTGCAGGTATCAGTGAATGAATTAACAATGAAGCTGTCAGAAAAAGAACGTATTTCAAGAGAAATGATCCATGCTATGAAAGACATTGAACACAGGTTTGGTGGCTCGCATGAAAACTATGAAGACGGAGCGGCAGTTATGGAAAATGGCGACATGCATTACAGATAAAATTCAACATCTTTTAAAACCCTGCTATGTTATTCAATATCCATGACGTAAGAACTTCCCTTGTGGAGAAGTTTGGTGAAGCTGTTATTTATTTACAGGATTTATCAGGCAGCGAATCGTTTGTTGTGAATCCTACTTACCAGCTTTGCGTATTTAATTATTTACTGTTTGAAAAAAACTGGAAGTTTGATACGTTGAAAGATATTGCTCTTTCATTTAACCCTGAGCTGAGCAGTTGTGAATATTCTCTGCAATACCAGTTAAACAGCAAATTATTTAACAACAGGTTGAAATTACTCCTGCCTGTTAATTTTTCTAAACGACAGGTTTTTTCCCTCAGTAACCGGTATAACAATGCACTGAAAATGGAGAAGGAGATTGAAAGCATTTACAAGATTCAGTTTGTAACAAAGCCCACCAGGTTTGCAAGAATCAGGAAGCAGTTAACTGAAAAATGAATCCGATTATGAATAATTTAACGGTGCCGAATTTCTTTTGATCATTTTATTTATGACCAAAGCCCGGATGAAACTGCTCTACTGTTTTTCTTAGAAACTCCCTGTCGAGGTGCGTATATATTTCAGTAGTGGTAATACTTTCATGCCCCAGCATTTCCTGTACAGCACGAAGATCAGCGCCGCCCTCCACCAAATGTGTGGCAAATGAATGACGGAAGGTATGAGGTGAAATATTCTTTTTTATTTCAGCCTGAATGGCCAGTTCTTTTATAATCAGAAAGATCATAATCCTTGATAATTCGTTTCCATATTTATTCAGGAACAAATAATCTTCTTTGCCCGGTTTGATCTTTTGATGAACACGGATATCATCTTTATAAATAGTGATATACTTAATGGCACTGCCGCCAATGGGCACCAGCCTTTCTTTATCTCCTTGCCAATAACACGGATAAAGCCAACATCTAAATAAAGATTCGAAAGTTTAAGGTTCACCACTTCACTTACACGCAGGCCGCAACTGTACATTGTTTCAAGAATGGCTTTGTTGCGTCCTCCTTCAGGTTTACTGAAATCAATTTTATTCATCATGCTTTCAATTTCCTCAAAGCTCAATGTATCAGGTAACGCTCTCTTTAACTTTGGTGCTTCCAGTAATGCAGTAGGATCTTTTACCGTGATCTGTTCCAGCAAACAATATTTGTAAAACTGCCGCAGCCCGGAAATGATTCTTGCCTGGCTGCCTGCACTCAATCCGAGTTCTGTAATCCATTTCAGGAACTGCTGCAAGTCTTTTAATGTAAGATCAGCAGGGGCTTTCAGATTATTGATCACCTGCAGGTATTGTGTCAGCATCTCTACATCATGCAGATATGCCACCACTGAATTTTCACTCAGCGACTTTTCTAACTGAAGGTAAGCTTTGAATCCCTTTTTATACGGTTCCCACATGAACTTTCTTGAATTGAAGATTGAAAGATAAGAACAAATAGTTGCCACTAAGACGCAAAGACACCAAGAAAAATCAACAGAATTTTGGTGAACTTTCTGTCTTTGAGTCTTTGTGGCACACCTTCTGTTTTTTAAAAGCTGAATGACTATATTCGCAGCTTAATAAACTTTGAATGAAACCTTTGCATTTACCTTCTTTTAAACGTTTGATGCTTAAGAACCGCCGCCGCTTCCGTTATTTCCTTACCCGTTTGGAAACTGTGAAACCAAAAGGGCTGGATAAAATGGCAAAAGAAGCAGATAAAGAAGTGTGGGCTGAAACAGATTGCCTGAGCTGTGCCAACTGCTGCAAGACAATGACTCCAACTTTTACAAAACAGGATATCAAACGCATCTCTGCACATTTCAATCAAACGCCGCAGGAGTTCACAGATAAGTGGTTGTTTAAAGAAAGAGGTACGGGTGATATGATGAATAAAAAGCAACCCTGCCAGTTCCTCAACTTAAAGGATAACAAGTGTTCTATTTATGCGATCCGTCCTGTTGATTGTGCAACTTTCCCTCATCATACTAAAAAGGATTTTACAGAGTGGGTGCATGTGTACAAACAGAATGTTGAGTACTGTCCTGCTACCTATAAAATAGTAGAGAAGATGATGGAGAGAGTAGGCAAGGTTTAATCTTTCTTCAATTCAAATACCATTACCTCTTCCTCCTCATGTATCATTGTCCCGGTGAATTGAAAACCGCATTTCACTAACACTTTTTGCGAGCCGATATTTTCAGCTACAGTTAATGCATGTACTGTATTACTGGCAATTGTTCGGAATACATAATCAAAAGATGCTTTTACTAACTCTGTTGCTAAACCTTTGCCATGAAATGGTTTCAATAAGGCATAACCAAGATGAATATTTTCACTCTTATCTATCGACAGTAATGAAAATGAACCGGCGAACTGCTTGTCATCTTTTGTAAACACAGCAAATCGTCCAAGGCCCGGATGATCTTTATAAAACTGAAGGTTTTCTTTGAGGAATTGATCGCTTTGTTCTTTTGTCTTTGGCTCACGGATATACTGCATTATCTCCGCATCGCCATTCAGCTGAAAGAAGATGTCAGCATCAGCCTCTGTATAAGGCTTTACATATAATCGTTCTGATTCGAAAAGTATCATGACAGGTTGCTGCTTTCTTAAATTGCAATCTCAATTCTAAATAATTATGTGTCAGACGCTCTTCGAAACGTCAGACACGTTCTTACATCTTACTTCTTACATCTGACTTATCCTTCTTTGTGAATCTCACTTGTAAAATGAAACTCAATATCAGGATTATTCTGCCTTTCTGTATTCAAACACCATTCACTCTGCGCCAGGTAAACTAAATGGCCATCTTTATCCGCCGCAATATTGTTGGTTTTGAAACGGGTGAAATCCTCTAATTTCTTTTGATCCTTACTGGTAATCCAGCAGGCTTTGTAGTAAGGCATGGCCCTGAATTCAGCACTGGCACCATATTCCTGTAACAAACGGTATTGAATTACTTCAAACTGAAGTTCACCTACACAGCCAATGATTTTTTTGTTACCGCCAAACTGAGTGAACAGCTGTGCAACACCTTCATCCGTTAACTGCAGCAAACCTTTTTCAAGCTGCTTGGTCTTCATCGGATCTTTATTCACCACTTCCTTAAACAACTCAGGAGAGAAGGATGGGATGCCGGTGAAATAATAGTTTTCCCCTTCAGTTAATGTATCACCAATTTTAAAATTACCTGTATCAAACAAACCAACCACATCGCCGGGGTAGGCCTCTTCAATTACATCTTTCTGACGAGCCAGAAAAGAATAAGGGTTGCTGAAACGTACATCTTTGTCTAACCGCACATGATGATAATATTTGTTGCGTTCAAAGCGTCCACTGCAAACACGTAAGAAAGCAATACGATCTCTGTGTTTGGGATCAAGGTTTGCGTGGATCTTAAAATAAAACCGCTGAACTTATCTTCATTAACATCTAAGCGACGGGTTGAGGTGTCACGGCTTTGTGGCAAAGGAGCAATACGCACAAACGTATTCAGCATTTCTTTTACACCGAAATTGTTTACTGCACTTCCAAAGAATACCGGTGCAATTTTTCCTTTTAAATAATCATCCACATTCAGGTCGCCATATACGCCATCTACCAGCTCCACATCTTCACGTAAAATATTGGCGTCAATTTCTCCCACTTTTTTATCAAGGATGGAATCATTCAGGTCTTTGATCTCTACCACATCTTCATCACTTGCTTTGGTATTGGCTGTAAACAAAACAAGACTCTTCTTATCAAGGTCATACACACCTTTAAATTCTTTACCACTGTTGATGGGCCATGTCATGGGGTGCAAATGGATGTTCAGTTCTTTTTCCACTTCTTCCAGCAAATCAAAACGGTTCTTGCCATCACGGTCCATTTTGTTTACAAAAACGATTACAGGCGTATCTCTCATGCGGCACACTTCCATCAAACGTCTTGTCTGATCTTCCACACCATTTACACTGTCAATAACAAGAATAACACTGTCAACAGCAGTTAATGTACGGTAGGTATCTTCAGCAAAATCTTTGTGACCGGGGGTATCAAGCAGGTTGATCAACGTACCGTTGTATTCAAACGTCATTACCGAAGTGGCAACGGAGATACCACGCTGGCGTTCGATCTCCATGAAATCACTTGTTGCAAATTTTTTGATCTTGTTGCTTTTTACAGCACCCGCCACCTGGATGGCACCACCGAACAGGAGTAATTTCTCAGTCAATGTGGTTTTACCGGCATCGGGGTGAGAAATGATCGCAAATGTGCGGCGGCGTTTTATTTCGTTTTCAAATTTCATTATTTCGGTTGATGGTTCATAGTTCATAGTTGATAGAAGCTCCGGCACCTGCCATGGACTATCGACTATAAGCCATTAGCCTGTTTTTCGAGGCCGCAAAGGTACGTTTCGGCAGCTTTCCGTCTGTAATAATTTTCTTTGCACTTCAGGATTTCATTTTACATTTGAGTATGCGGAAAACTTTTGAAATTTTCTGGAACAGCCTGCAGTTCGCTATTCAGGAACTGAAAAAAAACAAGCTGCGTACATTTTTAAGTCTGCTGGGTATTACGTTTGGTATCTTTTGCATCATCAGCGTAATGGCAACAGTGGGCAGTTTGGAAAGCAATATCAAAAATGAATTCAAGTCATTTGGCAATAATACCATCTATGTACAGAAATGGCCATGGGGTGGCGGTGGCGGTGACTATCCCTGGTGGAAATATATGAGCAGGCCCAATCCTAAGTTTAAAGAAATGGCACCTGTAAAAAGAAGTGTTTCCCTTGCAAGTAATGTAGCGTTTACCTATTTCAATGCATCCAGTGTTGATTACGAAGATGTATCACTTGCAAGTGTAAACTGGTATGGGATAACTGAAGAATTTGATAAAATACAACCCGTTGAAATTGGCTGGGGCAGATACCTGACGATGAGCGAATTTGGTTATGGTTCTGCAACCATGGTAATGGGTTATAACGTAGCAGAAAAATTATTTGATAAACCTGAAGTTGCTGTTGGCAAAGTTGTAATGATTAAAGGCCGTAAAGTGAATATAGTAGGTGTGGTAAAAAAAAGGGACAAAGCTTAATTGGCGGCTGGGATTTTGATAATGTAATTATGATTCCTTACACATTTGCCAGCCAGGTAGGTAATGAAGCGAGAAGTGATGGCTTTATGATTGTAAAAGGAAGGGATAATATTCCGGTTGCTGATTTGAAAAATGAATTGCGTGGTGTAATGCGTGGTGTACGGCGTTTAAACCCAAAGCAGGAAGATAATTTTGCATTGAATGATGTTAGCAGTGGTACATCACAGATCACTTCTATTTTTAATGGTATGACCATTGGCGGTATTGCCATTACTATTCTTTCTTTTATCGTTGGAATATTTGGTGTAGCCAATATCATGTTTGTAACCGTTCGTGAACGTACAAGTATTATTGGCTTGAAAAAAGCAATTGGAGCCAAAAGCAGAACCATCCTCAGCGAGTTTTTAATGGAGAGTGCCTTTCTCTGTGTGTTGGGAGGGATCATTGGTTTGCTGATGGTATTTGGTTTAACGTTTATTCTTACAAGTGTCTTCAAGTTCCAGGTATTTATATCCTTAGGTTTATTTATTGGTGCCGTGATGGTTTGTATCGTCACGGGAATTCTTGCCGGAATTATTCCTGCATTTATTGCAGCGAGGATGGATCCGGTGGTAGCAATCGGAAGCAAATAAGCCCTCTAAATCTCCCTAAAGGGAGACTTAATGCATTAGTATCTTTGTTCATTTTTTTACAAATGCTCAACATTTATTCAACTGATGGAAAGCCCCCTTCAGGGGGTGTGGGGGTTACAATCCTTGCAATAGAGTCTTCCTGTGATGAAACGTCAGCGTCGGTTTGCCATGATGGAGTTATTCTGTCGAATGTAATCGCAACACAATCGGTTCATGAAAAATATGGCGGGGTAGTACCCGAACTGGCCAGCAGGGCGCATATGCAGAACATTGTTCCTGTTGTAGATGAAGCGTTGAAAGATGCAGGTGTTGACAGGAAAGAACTCAATGCAATTGCGTTTACACAGGCACCGGGGTTAATTGGTTCATTACTTGTAGGAACACAGTTTGCCAAATCACTTTCTCTTGCGTTGGATATTCCGTTGATTGCTGTGCATCATATGCAGGCACATGTCATTGCCAATCTTATTGGTGATGAGAAACCATCCTTCCCTTTTTTATGCTTAACGGTGAGTGGCGGACATACACAAATTGTATTATGTGAATCTCCCATTCAAATGAAGATACTTGGTGAAACAATTGATGATGCAGCAGGAGAAGCCTTTGATAAAACAGCCAAGCTGTTGGGGCTTCCTTATCCCGGGGGACCATTGATTGATAAGTATGCCCAACTGGGCAATGCCAACCGGTTTAAATTTCCTGAGCCGCAGATCCCTGATTTGAATTTCAGTTTCAGTGGATTGAAAACTTCTATTCTCTATTTCTTAAAAAATGCCGGAACAAGTTTATTGTTTAAAGAAGAATTTCTTGCAACAGAAGAAGAGCAGAAAAAAATTTGTGGAAGAAAATCTGAATGATATCTGTGCATCTGTTCAGCAGCGCATCGTTTCAATTCTGTTGAATAAGTTGAAGAAGGCATCGCTGCAAACAGGCATTAAACAAATTTGCCTGGCAGGTGGTGTAAGTGCCAACAGCGGATTGCGTAAAGCATTTATTGAAATGGGTGAGAAGTATCACTGGAAAACCTTTATTCCTTCATTTGAGTATTGCACCGATAATGCAGGTATGATTGCCATGACGGGCTATTATAAATATTTAGATACTGATTTTGCATCTTTAAGTGTAAGCCCAAGTGCAAGGGCGGAGTGGTAAGAAAGTTTTTAGCCATCAGCTGCAAGCCTTAAGCTTTTTAAATAATTATATTATGTATCGTTTTTTATACTTGTAGCTAATTGCTGACAGTTTTTCTTATGGCAAACTCATATTTTCAATTCAAACAGTTTACGGTTCAACAGGAGAGGGCTGCTTTAAAAGTAAGCACGGATAGTTGTTTGTTTGGAGCGTGGGTGGCAGATGAAGTAAGAAGTATGAAGGAAGATGTAAGAAGAGTGCTTGATATTGGAGCTGGCAGTGCTTTGCTCATGTTAATGCTGGCGCAGAAATGCAATGCAGCAATTGATGGAATTGAAATTGATGAACCTTCTTATCAGCAGGCGAAAGAAAATATCGAAGCCTCCCCATGGGAAGAACGCCTGGAGTTATTTCATGGAGATGTAAAACAGTTTCAGTTTCAGCAGAAATATGATTTCATCATCAGTAATCCGCCATTTTATGAAGGTGATTTAAAATCAGGAGCATCGAACAGAAATGTGGCGATGCATGATGAAGGGCTGAAGCTGGATGAGTTGTTAGAAGTGATTGATGAAAATTTATCTATTGATGGAAGTTTTGCAGTTCTGCTTCCTTATCATCGTGCAGAACAGTTTATAACATTAGCTGGTAAGCACGGATTGTTTCTTTCACAACAAGTCAATGTGAAGCAAAGTATAAAGCATGGGTACTTCAGGTCGATGTTGTTATTTAATCGTTGTCAAAATACAGCTCTTGGTGAAGAACTTGCAATTAAAGATGAAAACAATCAATACTCTGTAGATTTTATTGCATTATTGAAGGAATACTACCTGTATTTATAATTCAGCCATTTGTTTAAGATCAAGCACTTTACTAATTAATTGTACTATTTTCTTTCCTGATTGATTTCCAAGGATGATAAACTCTCTTTTTTTTCCTTCTTTGGTTGTTATATATACTTTTCCATCATGAGGATAATAACCCATTCCCCGTTTGCTTTTTTCATCGTGATAAACTTTAATTATGCTTTCTTTCTTTATAATAAAATTTGATTTGTTGGCTATAATTATACTTCCGTCTGTTAAATTAGTATCTATTATTTGCTGAATAAATTTTGCTTTAATGTAAGAATGAGGATCTGATAAGTCTCCCTGAATTGATAAAGAGTTGGTTATTTTTCTTGTTATTCTGTCTCCTCCAGATTCTATACTTACAATCCCGTTAACTTTAATACCAATTAAAGAATCAGATGTGAGTAAAATAAGGTAGGTTCTATTGAGTATAAGCATATGATACTCCATTGCTACAAAATGGTTTAACTCATTTAATTTTAATTCTCTTAACGTCATTTATGAGCGAATGATTTGATAAATAAAATAAATGCTTAAAACAGTCAACGCAACCCAGCATATTCTTTCAGGTAACTGTATTCTTCAGACAATTGTCCCTTCTTCAGAATAGTAGCCCTTTCCAGTATAGGTGAGCCTCCTTTTGCCAAATCTTCCAGCACATACTTAATCAGTTGTTCGCCAAAATACCTTGATGCATCTCTTGGCAATTCATTAGGCAGATTACCAACAGCCATAATATCAACTGAATTAGGAAGATATGGAGCTGTTTTTTGAAGAGTTGTTCTGTCAACTCCATAAACCGGATCTGAAATGGTTGAATCACCGATGTTGACTGGGATTGATCCTCCGGTATCATTGGTAATATCGGCAATGGTTTTAATCTTGAAGGATGGATCACGGAATTCATCCAGCTTAAACAATGGCGGAATGCTTTTATCCCAGTACACACCATTCATTAAAATATCTGTGTGCTTTACAAAGGGAGAGAAACTGCATTTGTAGTCAGTTGGATGTTCATGGAAATTATCACGGTTATAAGTGCCATCATCTTTTCGTTCGTAGAGATCTCTTCCTTTTAAATGAACATATACGGGGTATTCATACTGACGGTGCAGATAATCAAATGGCTCCACTTCATTTACACCGAGCAGGTTCATAATTTCCAGCAAACCATGTGCAACACGACCGCTCCCCGTAATAGCAATTTTTATCTTCGGCAGTTTCATTCCAAAGTAAGTATGAATGAGCTGACGGTAATCTCTTACATCGCCTACACGTCCCAGTTTGAAAGCTCCAGTGCGGTTACCATAGGCCATAATACCGTTATGAGCACCAACAATGCCTGCAAAAAAACCGAAACCAATGATGCGCTGACCATCTTCATGTGCTAAACATTCATAATCGATCAGGGTAATATTCTTCTTCACCATAGCCTGCATCAGCTTTTGATTATGCTCCTGGGCCTTTTTGGTATGAGAGAAAAAAAGATAGGTTTTGTTGAGAATCAGCTGATCAACAGGTACCTCTTTTATACCGAATAAGATATCACATTCACTTACATCATCTTTCACTTCAACTCCGGCAGCCTTGTATTCCCTGTCAGTAAAGCTTCTGGAGGAAGATGACTGAACAATTACTTGTACATCTGCTGAGTTTTTATGAATCCATTTACATTGAGCCGGTGTAAGTGCCACCCGGTTATCTGCCGGTATTTTTCCTTCCCTGATGAGTCCTAATTTGAGCATGCAAGTCGTTTTAACGGTTTGCAAGATAAGATATCAGGGTTTTGTGATTTGTAAAAAATTTCATGCAAAAGCAAAGTTTCTGTAATATTGCAGCCCAAACAAAAAGTTCTTAAGCCCATGTGGCGGAATTGGTAGACGCAGCAGACTCAAAATCTGCCATTCGCAAGGATGTGAAGGTTCGATTCCTTTCGTGGGCACAATTTTTTTTCCCGTTCTTCAACTTTGAAGGCGGGTTTTTTGTTTCTATGATTTACGTGTATGTTTTAGAAAGCTTGAATGATGCCACCTGGTATACAGGCATGGCAAAGGATGTGTATGTTCGTTTGAAAGAACATAATGCAGGGAAAAATCGATTTACAAAAGGACATCTTCCGTGGAAAATAATTTATACAGAACAACATACTGATTGGGCATCTGGAAGAGTCAGAGAGAAATATTTAAAATCAGCAGCTGGTAAGCGTTGGTTAATTAAATATCTTAATGAGCAAGGATGTGAAGGTTCCCTGCCCGAATGACTTCGGTCAGGCGGGGATTCCTTTCGTGGGCACAATTTTTTTTTCCCGTTCTTCAACTTTGAAGGCGGGTTTTTTGTTTTAAGATGGTACAGCTCTGACGCCATCGTCTGACGGGTAAGCCAAACGCAAAAAAAGATATCAAAATCATATTTTCTGCAACTTAATTGTTCCCTCTTTGTTTATAGAAGGAACAATAACACAAACCATGAGAAAGGGCATTGCAGAAGCAAAAGCAGCTACCATTGAATTCAGCAGTAAAGCATTGGATCTTTTATTAAGCAAGGGGTTCAAATTTGTACAGATCAAAGGACTGACAATGGATAAGCATTATGATTATGTTGAACCGCATTACCTTGTTCTTGTCCCTTACAGGGAACTGCCAACAGATCCTTTGAAGAGGGATATTTTTGAACCAATTAAAAGTGAACTGCTGTATCAATGGGCTGCAGAAAAAAACGAATTCCCCGAAATCATCATTGCAAATAAGCAAAACTAATCATGGCTACTTACTCGTTGAAAACTGTACAGAAAATTCCTGTTGATCTGGATACTGCATGGGCCTTCTTTTCCAATCCTGCCAACCTGCAGGCAATTACTCCTGGTAATCTTGGATTTAAAATTTTATCAAAACATCATGGCGACATCATGTATCCGGGGCAGATCATTGAATATAAGGTAAGTCCTGTATTGGGTATTCCTGTTTACTGGATGACGGAGATAACACATGTAAAGGACAAGGAATATTTTATAGATGAACAACGCTTCGGGCCTTATGCACTCTGGCATCATCAGCATCATTTCAAAGCAATTGAAGGAGGAGTGGAGATGACGGATATTGTTCATTACCGCAATCCATTGTGGTTATTGGGAGACTTGGCTAATACTTTTTCATCCGCAATCAACTGAAACAGATTTTTGAATTCCGGTTCAAGAAAGTAAATGAACTGTTTGGAAACTGGCCTGAGCCTGAGTTGAATTTTGTTCATTTTCAATAAGCATTTCTGTAATTCATTTCTTTTACTTTTGAGTGATGAGCAAAAAGAAACTGGTGGTTTTATCAGGAGCAGGTATCAGTACTGAGAGTGGACTAAAAACATTTCGGGACAGCGATGGCCTGTGGGAAGGATATAATATTGAAGATGTTGCAACACCAAGAGCATGGAAGAAAGATCCACAGCTTGTTCTTGATTTTTATAATTATCGCCGCAAAAATGTGCTGGACGCAAAGCCTAATGCAGCTCACTATGGGTTGGCAGAATTAGAAAAAGATTTTGATGTAACCATCATTACGCAAAACATCGATGATTTGCATGAACGTGCCGGTTCAACCAATGTAATGCATTTACATGGAGAGATACTCAAGATGAGAAGTGAACGGAGGCTGGATTTGATTTATGAAATAACAGGCGATATTTTATTGGGTGATAAAGCAGAAGATGGTGCCCAGCTTCGTCCGTATATTGTTTGGTTTGAAGAAGCAGTACCAATGATTGAAGAAGCTGTTCCTGTTGTTCAGGAGGCTGATCTGTTTGTTGTGGTGGGAACTTCACTGGTTGTTTACCCTGCTGCAGGATTATTAACTGTAGCTGACGATTCTATTCCCAAATTTATTGTTGATAAAAAGATTCCTTATACTTCTTCTGTACACAATTTAACAGCAATTGAAAAGCCGGCAACTGAAGGAGTGAAGGAATTAATATCAATCTTAACTGATAAAAATATATTCCTGTGGAAATGACAACTGCCAGCGGTGGATTAATACAACTGCTTTTTCTTTTCTTATTACTTGTTCCTGCTGTTTTATATCTTATAACATTGCAAAGAACATTACAAGTGATCAGCAGTGAAAACAGGCGAATCCCTCCCGGTCAGGTGTGGTTATTGCTGATTCCATTGTTTAACCTTGTGTGGCAGTTTGTTGTTGTAAATAAATTAGCACATTCAATAAGGCTTGAATGCATGCGGTTGAATATTCCAACGAAACAGGAAAAGCCAACATTTGATCTTGGAAATATTCAGAGTATACTTTTGATTATAGGTTTTATGCCGGTCATTGGCATATTATTTACTTTTTGTGGATTCATCTGCTGGATAATTTATTGGGTGCAGGTAGCAGGATGGCGGAAGAAAATCATTGCCAACCAGGGAAACGATTTGCTGGATGCTGAAAGAGAATTATTAAATCAGCAGGTAAATAAATTATAATCAGGAGTGTTTTTCTTTAAACTCAACTCCAAACTTTTTTAACTCTTCCAGCACCGGCTCATAAATTTCTTTTTTTGTCGGGATATGTAATCCTTTCAGTTTTATTTTTTCTTCTAGGATGAGTTTAGCAGCAATCCCCAATGGCAGGCCAACTGTTTTTGCCATGGCAGTTCGTAAACTGTCTTCACCTTTTACAACTAAAGAAGAATTAATTACTGCTTGATCACCATTGCCTGCAGTATATTCAATTTCATGCAGCATCACAATCATGTCCTTATCTGTTGGCTGCAATGCCAGTTTATGTTCAACAATATATTGTAAAATATCAGCGCTTGATTTTACATGTGCAGGTAATGCATTATTACTTTCTGTTTCAAGAAAAGCAAACTGTTCTAAAATAAGTTCATGCACAGCTTCCGCAACATAGAGTTCAAGATACATCCGCAGGCTGAGGTCTCTGCCTTCTACATTTCTGAGTTTACCGGCAAACCATTCATGAAAAGTTTTGTACTGAGCAATTTCAGCAGCATCGTTTTCATTGGTTAAACCCAAATCAACCACCACATCCCATCCTTTACAAAAATCAGCATAGCGTAATGTTGTGCGGATAAAGGTTTCAGCTTCCTGCAATTGATACAGTGGTATATAACTCAGCGAATCACGGTTGGGATACCAGGCTAAGGTTGGCAATTCATCAACCTGCAACTGCTTACAATCTTCAAACACATGTGTATATTCTTTGCGAATGATTTCATTCTTCTCTTTGTATGCAGCACCAGCCTGTCCGGCCATTACAATATTTCTTGGGTTCCAGCTGATTTTATAATGCCAGGGATTGTCATCACTTTCAGGAGCAACCAATCCTCCACAATGCGATTTAAAAGAAGTGATCTTTCCACCTTTTGAACGGATACCATCAAACAATTGCATGGCACTCATATGATCAATGCCCGGGTCAAGTCCCATTTCACAAAGAAATAATAACTCTTTACTGTTGATTTCTGCTTCTAAATTTTTAATGGCTTCATCAACGTAAGAAGCGTTCAGTAAATTTCTTCCAATGGCCACACAGTCTTTCACCACATGAATGTGCAGAAAAGGAGGCAGGAGAGAAATAACAATGTCAGCCGTTTCAATCAGCATTCTCCGTTCATCAACATCTGTAACATTTACCTCAACTGCTTCAGCATGTGAATGATTTCCCAGTTTTGCCTGTGCCTGCTGCAGGTTACTGTCGGCCACAATCAGCTTCCAGTTTTTTTCTGCACAGGTATTTTTAAGGTAGTCAATTAATACAGTTGCTGATTTTCCGGCACCAAATACAAGAATCGTTTTCAAGAGAATAATTTATGGCAAGATAGAAGAAATCGTCAATTTAAACTGATTTGGGTGTTTGGCGTTCTATCGATAAATTTGCTGCTCTTAAAACAAAGTTATTCAATGAGAACAATAGCCATGCGTGAAGCCCTGCGTGAAGCGATGCAGGAAGAAATGCGCAGAGACGAGAAGGTTTTTTTAATGGGAGAAGAAGTAGCAGAATACAATGGTGCCTACAAAGTAAGCCAGGGTATGCTGGATGAGTTTGGAGCAAAACGTGTAATTGATACGCCCATTGCTGAACTTGGCTTTACAGCTGTTGCTGTAGGTGCAGCACAAAATGGTCTACGACCCATTGTTGAATTCATGACCTGGAACTTTGCCGTACTGGCTATGGATCAAATCCTGAATACAGCATCAAAAATGCTGGCAATGAGTGGCGGACAGGTTGGTTGCCCGATTGTTTTCCGTGGAGCCAATGGTTCTGCAGGACAGTTAGGTGCACAGCATTCAACTGCTTTTGAAAGTTATTATGCTAATATTCCCGGACTGAAAGTAATTTCTCCCTCCAATCCTTACGATTCCAAAGGTTTGCTGAAAGCGGCTATCCGTGATAATGATCCTGTTGTATTTATGGAAAGTGAAGTGATGTATGGCGATAAAGGTGAAGTTCCTGAAGGGGAATACATCATTGAAATCGGCAAAGCCGATATTAAACGTCCCGGTCGTGATGTAACAATTGTTTCTTTTAATAAAATGATGAAGGTTGCATTGGCTGCTGCTGAAGAACTTTCTAAAGAGGGAATTGAAGCTGAAGTAATTGATTTGCGTACCATCCGTCCTTTGGACTGGTTCACCATTCTTGAAAGTGTGAAAAAGACCAATCGTTTGGTGATTGTTGAAGAACAATGGCCTTTTGCTTCTATTTCATCAGAAATTGCTTACCGCATTCAAAAAGAAGGGTTTGATTACCTGGATGCGCCTATTTTACGCATTACCAGCAGCGATTCGCCAATGCACTATGCCCCAACACTGGTTGGTGCTTATCTGCCCGATGTGCCACGCACTGTGAAGCTGGTAAAGGATGTGATGTACATGAAAAAGTAAAAATCAGAGCCTGAATAAAGATAAAGCCGGTCAATTTTTGACCGGCTTTATTTATTTGGACAAATAAATGCCCTTATAATTTTTTTTTAAAAGATTTAAGGCATATTTGCTACGGTTTTTCATAGGATATTGGATTTTAAACGAAGCTGGATTTCTATCCGGCTTTTTTTATACAATAATCTTTAGCTGTGCCATACCAGCACAGTAATAATACCAGAGCAAACTCCTGAATCTGTTTAAGAGATTAATCTAAACCTCCAACAAATAAACGGAGCGTACTTAAAATAAGCCATACAAGACCATACGTGAGAAACACCAGTGAAAGGCCTAAAGCTGAGATCTTAACGGTTAACTTCCATACCGGCTGTGTAGTGATTGAACTTAACTTCATAAGAATTGGTTTTAATATGTATCAAAGATAGACGGACTCCAATTCCTGTGCAATAGGAGAAAACCTGTATTTTAAACTGGAATTTACTGAAAGCAGATTATCTCCAGCTACGTAGTTGATTAGCGTAGAAAGTCCATTCAGGGGTAGAAATTGTGCTGCTTTCAGGCGCTTTGTACCATGGACTTAGGGCTTTGTCGCTTAAATTTTGCAAAATGTGGATGTCCTGGGCAGGCATATAGCTTTGAGCTAGCAGAAAGATCAGCCCACCCGTTTTCCTGTTTCGGGCTATATCAACAACCAATACGGCATGACCGGGAGAGCCTCCCTTAATCAATACATCGCCTGCAGTTAACTGATTCCATGATTTTGCAGTGAGTTCCTTTTCTAATGACAGTGTTCCGCACATTCCAAATACTGTTTCAAGGTAGGATTGCCAGCCCCTGTTCCTGTATTGATCCCAGCAATATTTCCTCCCTGCATTATCACTGAAACAAACCGGCTTCTCCATCTTTTCAGATATTCAGCACGCAACCGCATTACCGCATCCGCACATTGCTGCAAATCCCTGCTGCCAACACTTACATTTAAAACAGCATACTGTGCCCGCTGATTATACTTTGGGCTGCCATTATACAGGTACACTGTTTTGTCCTGCTTTAATGGTTGGTTACGGAGAAAGTTGCCGAAACTTCCTGTTGACAGTTCAACACGATCATAACCGGCAGGCAATGCAATTTGCTGAATTGAATGCGGAACAGTACTGTTGATTTTTAATGACGCTGCATTTAAATGATTTCCGTTTGTGTAACTTAAAAGGAATGAAAAGAAAAAGAATGACCAAATCATTGTTGCATGGTTTTTGGTTAGCTTTGAAGCAATCGAAACAATTTTCCACACCAGAATTTGTTAAACCATATTATGAGCAGCATTTTAATTATTGATGACGAAAAGGCGATCCGTAAAACACTCGGCGAAATTTTATCTTACGAAGGTTACCAGATTGATGATGCAGAAAACGGGGAAGAAGGATTAAAGAGAATTAAAGAGAAAAATTATGATGTGGTATTATGCGATATCAAAATGCCCAAGGTTGATGGTTTAGAGTTTCTTGAAAAAGCAAGGGAGAGCAATCCTGATCTGCCCATCATTATGATCTCGGGACATGGTACAATTGAAACGGCTGTTGAGGCAGTTAAGAAAGGTGCTTTTGATTATGTTGCCAAACCACCAGATCTCAACCGTTTACTCATCACCATCCGTAATGCCATGGATAAGCAATCTCTGGTAACGGAAACAAAAGTGCTGAAAAGGAAAGTAAGCAAGGTGCAGGAAATGATTGGTGACAGCATTGCGCTGAAAAAAATAAAAGACACCATTGATAAAGTTGCGCCTACAGATGCAAGGGTCTTGATCACCGGCGAAAATGGTTCAGGAAAAGAACTGGTTGCAAGATGGATGCATGAAAAGAGCAACCGTTCTAACGGACCGATTGTTGAAGTAAACTGTGCGGCCATCCCGGGCGAGTTGATCGAAAGCGAATTGTTCGGTCACGAAAAAGGATCTTTTACTTCAGCCATTAAACAACGCATCGGCAAATTTGAACAGGCAAACGGAGGCACTTTATTTCTTGATGAAATTGGTGATATGAGTTTAAATGCACAGGCTAAAGTATTGCGTGCATTACAGGAAAGCAAGATTACGAGAGTAGGTGGTGAAAAAGATATTACGGTTGATGTACGTGTTATCGCCGCTACCAATAAAGATTTACTGAAAGAAGTGGAAGCAAAGAATTTCAGACTCGATCTGTATCACCGGTTGAGTGTAATCATTATTCATGTTCCTTCTTTAAACGAACGCAGGGAAGATATTCCATTACTTACTGATCATTTTTTACAGCAGGTGGCTGATGACTACGGTCAGGCAAAAAAAGCAATTGATAAAAATGCAATAGAAGCTTTGCAGAAACATAACTGGAGCGGCAATATCCGTGAGTTTAGAAATGTAATTGAACGGCTAGTGATCTTATCAGGCAAAACAATTACTGAAGAAGACGTGTTTAATTTTGTGATTCCGAGAGCATGAGCCGGAGAGTTTACTGCATCAGCGGATTAGGAGCAAGCGAACAGGTGTTTTCAAAACTCAATTTACCCTGTACAGAACTGATTGTATTAAAATGGCTGATTCCAAATCTGCATGAATCCTTTGCTGATTATTCCCGCAGGATGTTTGAGCAGGTAACAGAAGAAAACCCTGTACTGATGGGCGTATCCTTTGGCGGTATGACCTGTATTGAAATGGCCAATCAATTTCCTGTACAAAAGCTGATTCTTATTTCCAACCATCAAAACAAAAAAGATCTGCCTCTCTGGATGAATGGAACAGGTAAATTGAATCTGCACCGATTAATCAGGCCACGGCCACATCCAATTCTATATCCTGTTGAAAATTTTTTTCTTGGTGCAGAAAGCAAGGAAGATAAACAAATCGCCAATACATTCAGAAAAGAGGTGAACCCGGAATACCTGCAATGGGCCATCCACCAAATTGTGAGCTGGAAGAATGTAACAATTCCGCAAAACTATATACATATACATGGAACTGGGGACCGGCTTTTCCCGATCAGGAATGTAAAAGCTGATTATGTGATCCGGAAAGGCGGGCATTTCATGGTGTATAATAAAGCCGTTGAAATCAGCGCCATCATTAACCGGGAACTGGAGTTGATTCAGTAATGCTGTTAAATGAAACAGAATATTTTCAACATCAATTCAGCGTACAAAACCGAAACCCTTACTTTTGTGACCATTAAAAAACTGAAGCATGTCGCCTAACGAAATCCTGTGGATTTTTATCATTAATCTTATTCTCATTCTGTTACCGGCTATTGGTTTATCCGGAATGTTTAAAAAAGCGGGAGTAGCAGGCTGGAAAGCATTTGTGCCTTTTTACAATCTCTGGATCATGACAGAGCTGGCCGGTATGAAAAAGTACTGGTTCTTTCTTCAGTTTATTCCCATTGTAGGATGGTTTATTGGTATAGCCATTATAATTGAATTTGTAAAAGCATACGGCAAGTTTTCCTTTTGGGAACATGCACTTACAGTTCTTGCTTCCTTTATCTATTTTATCTACATCGGTTTTAATAAAACTGATAAATACCTGGGGGCTGAATCAATTGCAGCGCATAAAAAAATCAACAGTAAGAGAGTGGGTTGATGCAGCCATTTTTGCGATTGTTGCAGCAGGACTTATCCGCATGTTCCTGTTTGAAGCGTACGTTATTCCAACGCCATCTATGGAGCGTTCTTTAATGGTAAATGATTTCCTGTTTGTAAGTAAAACGGCTTATGGTTCAAGGGTGCCTAATACTCCGCTTGCCTTCCCATTGGTGCATCATACATTACCCATCATCAAAACAAAATCTTATCTCGATATTATCAATTTGAAATACAGACGCTGGTTTGCAACTCCCGTTAAACGGAATGATGTAATGGTGTTTAACCTTCCTGTTGGTGATACAGTAATTAATGATGAGGAAAATTTCGGTTCTAAGATCACTTATTATGATGCCATCAGAATGTCGGGCGGCGACAGGCAAAAGGTTTGGGATAACTATGGTGATATCATCATAACAAGACCGGTTGATAAAAGGGAAAATTTTATCAAGCGTTGCGTTGGTATTGCAGGCGATACATTAGAAATTAAAAATGGAGTTGTTTATATTAACGGAAAGGTGAATGATATTCCACCGGCATCAGAAACGAACTATGAACTAAGAACCAAAGGACAGCCGCTTGATTTTGCGATGCTGGAAGAAGAATATGGAATCCGTGAATCAGCAGGGGAGATAAGAGGCTTTGGAAATAACATCTATGAGATCTTTTTAACCAAAGAACAGGTAGCTGTTTTCAGCAAGTTCCCATATGTTGAATCAATTAAACCTGTCCTTTCAACTTACGACAGCAAAGGAAGTGCAGGTGGGGAAGTATTCCCTTACGACACTACTTATTGCAAATGGACGATTGATAATTTCGGGCCATTATACATTCCTAAAAAAGGAACTCCGATTCAACTCACTCCTGATATTTACAGCCGTTACGAAAGAGTGATCCGCACCTACGAAGGCAACGATTTTGAAATGAAAAACGGCAAGTTCTTCCTGAATGGAAAAGAAACAGACCGATACACTTTTAAAATGGATTATTTCTGGCTGATGGGTGATAACAGGCATAATTCACTCGATGCCCGTTACTGGGGTTTTGTTCCGGAAGACCATGTGGTAGGCAAAGCTTCCCTCATTTTCTTCAGCTGGGATAAGGGCCCGAGGTGGAAACGGATTTTCCGCTCAATTAAATAATTACCGTATATTTGATACCGAGCTTTTATGATGGATCCTCCGACATGTTCGGGGGATTTTTTGTCCCATACCTAAAGGACATACAAGATCAGGAAAGTAACAAAATGGTATAATGCCAGTATAAAAATTGAACTATGAACAAACAGGATTATCATTTCGACTACGAGGTATATGATTCAATTGACGACCTCACAGAAGAAGACAAATGGCTTTTGGATGAAGCCAGGGAAGTAACCCAGCATGCTTATGCTCCTTATTCACGTTTCCAGGTAGGATCAGTTGCCAAACTCAGTAATGGTGAAATTGTTGCAGGAAGCAACCAGGAAAATGCATCATTTCCCGCAGGCTTATGTGCCGAAAGGGTAGTGCTGGCTTCGGTTTCATCGCTGTATCCAAAAATGCCGATTGAAACAATTGCTATCAGCTATTTTAATAATAATGGGGAAAGTAATCACCCCATCACACCCTGTGGAATTTGCCGCCAGGCATTGCAGGAGTTCAGGGAAAAAACAAAAGTTCCCATCCGTTTAATTCTGGGCGGTATGCATGGCAAAGTGTTCATTATTCCAGATGCAGCAATGCTGTTGCCATTGTCTTTCACAAGTACCGATCTCAACGGTTAAAAAAATGATCAGGAGGCTTATTTGGTTGATGGCGCTGCCACTTGTTGGAGGGCTTCTGATTTATGTTTTCTTCAGAACTGATTCATGCCTGGCAGATTTATTTCCTGCATCATGGAAGTGGAAAAGCGGGAATAAAATACTTCTGTTTGTTACAGGCTGGCTTCCTGATTTTTTATGGAGCTTTTCTTTCGCTAACTTTCTTTTTACTTACAAACTGTCATCAGGGTTTTACTACAACTTCTTTGTTTTGCTGATAGTTTTATTAGCAGAGCTGATTCAGTTTTTTTTTAATAATGCCTTTACGTTTGATTATTTTGATTTGTTGGCAGCGGTTATTGCCTGGTTGGTGTCTTTAAAAATGAAAACACTGTTTTATGAAAAATAGACTGGTAAGATATTTCGTATTCATGGCGGGAATATTTGCCTATTCATTTCTATATGTTGCCACAAGCAAAACCTCATTACCCTGCGATGAAAAAGGATATACGTATCAGAAAGATTCAATTATCACTGAAAAACTCCGAAATCAATCTGGTTATTGGTATCACACTCTTATGGGAAAAAATTGCGACACATTGATGGTTGGGGCCAGAGATTCAGTATTTAATTATGAAGAATTGGGTGACAGTGCCTGTGTTGCTGCTAAAAAAGCACAGGTAATCTTAAAAGGAACTTTGGTTGTAAGATGGAATTCTCAAACTGGCAAGTACGATACCCTGGCTATCAGATCCTGCCCGTAAATTAAAATAATACCGGCTTCCCTTGTATTTTATTTTCATGCTCCAGCAACCATTGCTTGCGGTGAAGTCCACCTGCATAACCGGTTAGTTTACCATCAGCGCCAACAACTCTGTGGCAGGGTATAATAATGGCTAAAGGATTTTTTCCATTGGCCGATGCTGCAGCACGAATGCTTTTTACATTTCCCAAACGTTTTGCCATGTGGAGATAAGTAATGGTTTCAGCAAACGGAATTTTTACCAATTCTTTCCAGACTGTTTGCTGAAAATCTGTTCCTGATGGATGTAAGGGCAGATCAAATTGCTTTCTTGTTCCTGCAAAATATTCATCAAGTTGCTGTATAGCCTGTTTTAAAACTGCCGATGAAGTTGCTTCTGTTTTGGTAATGGGTGAATCATTGATAAAGCTGGCAACAGTCAGTAGTCCTTCTCCTTCCTGCAACTGAATGATGCCTAAAGGCGATGAATAATGAACGGTATGTATAAGTTTGTCAGCCAATTCTTCCTCCGTTTTTAACCTGTTTATCGGGTTTTAGTAAAACAACTTCATTGTGGTCATCATAAATGCCCAGTACAAGACATTCGCTGAAAAAGTTTGCAATTTGTTTGGGTGGAAAATTAACAACAGCAACAATCTGTTTACCTGTTAATTCTTCTTTTGTATAATGATGCGTGATTTGGGCTGATGAACGTTTGATGCCCAATTCACCAAAATCAATGCTGAGTTGATAAGCAGGTTTCTTTGCATTCACAAAATCAACTGCTTCAAGAATGGTTCCTGTGCGGATCTCAATTTTTTCAAAATCATCCCAGCTGATTGGTTCACTCGTCATCAGTATCATTTAATTGCGATGCAAGTGTGAGCAGATCATTTTTCTTATACAGCTTCTTTTCATCAGAGAAACATTTTGCATACTCTTCCAGCATCAACTGAATAATCCGTTTGTTGCTGAGTGGTTTGAAATAAGAAACAGTAGGAGTTACGCCGATGCGTTTGAAATAGGTTTCAACATCTTTATGCGAAAAGATCTGTCCGCTTGCTCCATCCAGGTAAAACTGAATTTGTGCAGGTGGAATCTCATTGTCAGAAACTATTTCTGGGTCATCATCAAAATAAGCCATGATGAATTGCCTTGGAATATTAATCATGTGCATATTAATATCCAGCAGGTTGGCAAGGGTAATCAGCAATATGCCCATTGAAACGGCATTGCCTTTTTTGATTCAACCAGTTTATGTACAAGAAAATCATCGGGCTGCGAATAATTAATTTCTGAGCCTTTAATCTTGTAATAATTAAACAGGATATTATTGAGTACATTAATTTTTTCCAGTGAGGTTAAAAAGCTGTTGAGCTCTAACCAGATATTACGGCGTATTTTTTCAAGCTCCTGGTAATGGGTAGACAGGTTTAAATCAGGATATTGATAACGGCTCACCAGTAAAGCTCCTGTAAAGAGATCATGTTCTTTGTCTGTTGACCAAGCCTGCATGTCAACCTGCAGATCACGGAAATGCAGACCATGAATAAGCATTTCAATCCGCTCCTGTATCGTTTCATCTGGTGTGGTTTCCCATAAATGCTCCAGGTTGGGAATGATTTGTTTTCCGAATGAAATGATCCGTTCACTCACTGTTGAATACACTTCATCATCCGGATCATCAATCAGGTGGAGCAGTGCAGTTATCTCTTTTGTTTGTTCCATGAAAGGGCTTTACAGATATATGATACCGTAAATCTGTGTTTTAAATTGCAAAATCTGTGAAACTTTTCTAAAAAAAGTTGTTCACAGCGATGTGGATGAATAATCCGGCCACTGTCAGTAAAGTTGTTTCAGGAAATGAGGCTGAAATAAATGTTACCACTTAGGGATAAACTGGGTATACATGAATTTCCTGAAATCATGCAATGAAACCCTGTGCAGGCGGTATTATTATGTGTAATATTATTCTACCAATAGAAATAAAGACTTTATCCTAAAAGAGAACCTGTAGAACCAAATCCAATAACCTGTTTTTAAAACCTGACTTCCTGTGAAAGAAACCGCTGGCTTCTGTACCTTACGGATAACGGACAAGAAATAGCACAATTTGAAGCCAATATTAAGAGTCCTCCGGTAAAACGGGGGACTTTTTCTTTTCATGATTTTGAAATCGTCAGCATCCTTTTTTCAGGTCAATCTGAATTTCCCTAATTTTAGTTTGGTAAAATTTATACTAAAATTAATATGAGAAAGAATCAACGATTTGCAGTTGCTACATTTATCATGTGTTTGTTTTTGATCAGTCAGGTTTTAGCAGCAAACACAGGTAAACCTAAACGGGAATTTTATCAGCTTACAGTTTATCATTACAGCACAGAAGCGCAGGGGAAAGTGATTGAACAATACCTTGAAGCAGCGTTACTGCCAGCTCTGCATCGTGCCGGTATCAGCAACATAGGTGTGTTTAAAGCAATTGCCAATGATACAGCAGTTGATAAACTGTTGTACGTATTTGTTCCTGTTAGGAATCTGGAGATGATTACAACCATTGATCTGAAACTGAAGAAAGATGCTGCGTTCAGCAAAGCAGGCGAAGAGTATATCAACGCAGTTTATACAAAGTCGCCCTACAACAGAAAAGAAGTTATTTTATTACAGGCTTTTTCACTGGCTCCGGAAATGCAGTTGCCAAACCTGACTGCTGCTAAAAAAGACAGGGTATATGAATTGAGAAGTTATGAAAGTGCCACAGAAAAGATTTTTCAGAACAAAGTACACATGTTTAATGAAGGGGATGAAATAGGCCTGTTTAAAAAACTCAATTTTAATGCAGTGTTTTACAGTGAAGTAATTGCAGGAAGTAAAATGCCCAACCTGATGTATCTCACCAGTTTTGAAAACAAGGCTGACAGAGATGAGCACTGGAAAGCATTTGGCAGTGATCCTTACTGGAAAAAACTTTCAGGAATGCCTGAATACAAAAATAATGTATCACATATTGATATTACATTCCTTCGCCCGGCTGAGTATTCAGATTTTTAAATAGTAATGATGAATGTGGTTGAAGGTATGCCATACTTCAACCACGCTTTTCAGTTCATCAACCTGCTGATAAGTATGGCATACCTATCAGCCTGTCAAAGTTTTTAATTCAATAATAATAAACTGTTGCTCACTAATAAGCATTTTCCCCAAATCTGTTTATTCATGATCGAAAGCAAGTAAATTTGAATGCCCGTTAATGAACGATAATATGGAAAAGAGATTAGAGCAATTAAATAAGGATTTCGGGGGACTGCTTTTTTATGATCATACTGCCATTCACCAGGCACAGTTAATGGCCTATTCAACCGATGCATCGGTGTACCAGGAAAAACCACTGGCTGTTGCTATCCCATCAACTGTTGCTGATATACAAACACTGATCCGATTCGCTAATGAAAATAAAGTAACACTCATACCAAGAGCAGCGGGCACTTCTCTTGCAGGACAGGTTGTAGGAAACGGAATAGTGGTTGACATCTCTAAATACTTTACACAGATTCTTGAAGTAAATACTAAAGAGAAATGGGTACGAGTACAGCCCGGTGTTATCAGGGATGATCTCAATTATCATTTAAAACAATACGGGTTGATGTTTGGTCCGGAAACATCTACTGCCAATAGAGCTATGATTGGTGGTATGCTTGGTAATAATTCCTGCGGACTGCACAGTATTATATGGGGATCGGTAAGAGATCATATACAGGAAGTAACCGCTTTGCTAAGTGATGGATCAGAAGTGATCATCAAAGCAGAAGAACTTCAACCGCATCAGCATGCATCAACACTCAAAGAAACAATCGATCACAATCTGTATACATTATTAGCTGATGAAACCAATCAGCAGCTCATCAAAACAAATTTCCCCAAAGCATCTGTCAGCAGAAGAAATACCGGTTATGCATTAGATAACCTGCTTGCAATGCATCCATTTAATCAAGAAGGGGAAACATTCAATCTGTGTAAACTCATTGCAGGATCAGAAGGTACACTTGCTTTTGTTACTGAAATAAAAGTGGGACTGCTTGATCTGCCGCCAAAAGAAATTGCAGTAGTATGTATTCACTGCAACTCCATCATTGAATCACTGAAAGCAAATATTGCAGCACTGAAACATAAGCCCATGGCAGGTGAACTGGTGGATAAATACATCATGGACTTTACCATCCATCACCCTGAATACAGTAAGAACCGTTTCTTTATTGAAGGCGATCCTGCTGCTCTACTCATGGTTGAATTTATGGATGATGATGCAACAGTGGTTAAACAAAAAGCAGAACAGTTAATAATATCGTTGAAGAATGAAGGATTGGGTTATGCTTATCCTGTTTTATACAATGAACAAACGAAGTATGCATGGGAAGTACGGAAGGCAGGACTTGGTTTACTGCGTAATCTCAAAGGCAATGCACAACCCGTTAATTTAATTGAAGACTGTGCAGTAAGCACCGATGAGTTACCTGATTATATTGCCGATCTGCAACAGGTGCTCATCAAACATAATGTGAATGCATCGTACTATGCGCATGCAGGAGCGGGGGAGCTGCATGTTGAACCGATGATCAATTTAAAATCGGCAGAAGGATTAAAAACATTCCGTAACATTCTTGCAGATACAGTTGAATTGGTAAAGAAATACAAAGGTTCTCTGTCTGGTGAACATGGTGATGGACGTTTACGTGGTGAATATATTTCAAGTGTAGTTGGTAAAGAAACCTATCAGTTATTTCAGCAGGTAAAACAGATCTTCGATCCCAATAATATTTTCAATGCAGGAAAGATCACCGCAACACCTGCAATGGATACACATTTACGTGTACAGCAAAAGCCCGTAACAAGAAACATCAAGACTTCATTTGATTTCTCTAATGACGGAGGCATCTTAAGTCTTGCAGAGAAATGCTCGGGCTCCGGCGATTGCAGGAAGATGCCCATCAGTGGTGGAGTAATGTGCCCCAGTTATATGGCAACACGACTGGAAAAAGATACCACGAGGGCAAGAGCCAATCTCCTGCGCCAGTTTTTAAGTAATGAAGTGGATGAGCAGCCATTCAATCATAAAGAGATCAAAGAGATCATGGATCTCTGTTTAAGTTGTAAGGGATGTAAAACAGAATGTCCATCAGGTGTTGATGTGGCAAAGATGAAAGCAGAGTTCTTACAGCAGTATTATACTAAGAACGGAGTTCCGTTCAGAGCCAATTTGATTGCCAATTTCAGCAAACAGATGAAGCTTGTATCAATCGCACCATGGGCCTTTAACTGGTTTTATGGAGTAGAGTTCTTCCGTAGAACAGCCAACCGACTGGTTGGTTTTCATCCTGATCGTACAATGCCAAAGCTGAGCAATCAAACATTACTCAGCTGGTATAAAAAACATAAACCTGCTGCATCATCCAACAAACCTGTTTATTTATTCTGTGATGAGTTCACCAATTACAATGATGTGGAGATTGGAAAGAAAACAATTTTATTATTAGAAGCATTGGGATATGAAGTAATTATTCCAACGCATGTGGAAAGCGGACGGACTTATTTATCAAAAGGATTGGTGAACAAAGCAGCTGTACTCATCAATGAAAATATTCAGTTGCTGAGTGCAGTGGTTACAACACAAACACCACTCATAGGTATTGAACCATCGGCTATTCTTACCTACAGGGATGAAGCAGTTGATCTTGCAACTGAAGCAAACAAACAAAAAGCAGCAGCACTTGCAACTTCCTGTTTTACCATTGAAGAGTTTATTGCCAGTGAAGCAAAGGCAGGGTTGATCGATCATCATGTATTTACAACTGAAACAAAAAGTCTGCTCATTCACGGGCACTGTTACCAGAAGTCATTGAGTTTGCAATCCTTTACGCAGGCATGTATGGATATTCCTGTCAACTATAAAGCAAAACTCATTCCTTCCGGTTGCTGTGGCATGGCAGGAGGTTTTGGTTATGAAGAAGAACATTATGCCATTTCCCAACAGGTAGGAGAGTTAGTGCTGTTTCCTGCTGTGCGTGCTAAAGCTGTTGATGAAGTTATTGTTGCAGCAGGTACATCCTGCAGACATCAGATTAAAGATGGAACTAAAGTAAAGGCATTGCATCCGGTGGAAGTGCTGTATGAGGCGTTGGTAAAGAAGTAAGCTATTTTTGCATTCCATGCTCATGTTGGCATCCCTGCCAACGTGCAGATAACAATACCGATGTTGTTTTATATATCATTTTACAATCTTTTCTCTCATCAATTTTAACAGCAAGCCTGATATTGTTTCCATTGTTTTTTAATGTCGGGAACGATTGCGTACAGCAGCGGGAACGTTTGCGTAGATAAATCAGTATGCATATCAAGTGCCCGTTTCTATTTTGTCTAATTTTATTTAACGATTTGTAAACAGTTCATCAATAAAAAAAATCACGCAGATATAATACAGCCTCAATTGTTTTATTTCACAAACTAATTACTGCCTCTGTTTTTTAACCTTTAAACCTTAAACTATAATGATTGCTATGCCAAGAGTATCGTCTCCCGGACGGTACACAAGTTTACTATGTCTATTCACAAGAGGAATCCCTCTTAAAACAGCCGTTTTTTTCTTTTCCTTTCTTTTACTCTGTTCAATACAGACTACTGCATTTGCAAATCCTGTACCTGCCGGAGAAGTGATTACAGGAAAAATTACCGGCGGAGCCGGTGAACCTGTTGCAGGCGCAACAATTACAGAAAAAGGAACAAAGAACAGTGTGGTTACAAAAAATGACGGAAGCTTTTCCATTGAAGTTTCCGGCAAACTTGCTGTGCTGGTTGTAACGCATGTTGGTTTTGTAACTAAAGAAGTAGCTCTGAATGGTCAGTCTGCAGTATCAGTTGAACTTGAAACTACAAACACAAGCTTAGGAGAAGTGGTGGTTATAGGATATGGTACCACTAAACGAAAAGATTTAACAGGTGCTGTTGCCTCCATCTCCGGTAAGCAGATTGCTGCTGTACCGGTGGCAAATGCTGCACAGGCATTACAGGGAAAACTCCCCGGTGTAAATGTTGTTACACAGGACGGAAGACCTGGTGCAAGTATTTCAATCCGTGTAAGAGGTGGTGGTTCTGTTTCTCAAAGTAATGAACCATTATTTATTGTTGACGGTTTTCCCGTAGGCTCTATTTCAGATATTCCTCCAAGCCAGATTGAAAGTATTGATGTGTTGAAAGATGCATCTTCTACTGCTATTTATGGTGCAAGAGGTGCAAATGGAGTAATCATGGTTACAACCAAAAACGGAAAGATTGGAAAGTTAACGATCCGCTACGATAACTACCTTCAGTTTAACGAGCCAACCAAGTATCTCGAAACAATGAACGCTTATAATTATATTGATTATAACTGGCGTTATGCAAAAGCAATCAGCGATGGTTATGCCAATGCATGGGGAATGCTCTGGGGGATTGGTGCTTATTCAGCTACTTATAATAATCCTGATGGAATTGATCACTACAAGTCAGTGAATGCACTGAATTATTCAAAACAGGCGTACACCGGTTCATTTTCACACAATCATAATGTCAGTATTTCAAATGGCACCAATAAAACAAAATATATTTTGTCCATGAGTTATACCGATGATGACGGGATGAAGATCAACTCATGGTTTAAACGTGCAAATGCTGCCTTCAAATTAGATCAGAAAATATCCGATAAACTTGGTATTACTTTCGATACACGTTTTACTGATATTCAACGGATGGGTAACGAAGGAACAACAAACGGTAAAGGTTCCATTCTTTCAAGTGCTTACCAGTTCCGCCCCATTGTTACTGCTGATGTAAAAGGTGAACTGAATGATTCAAAGAATACGCAGTTGGGTTTATATGATTATGTATTGCAGGACCAGTACAACCCGATTTCAGTGATGTCTGATAACTTACCATTATCAAAAGAGCGTTCACTCCGTTCAAATGTGGCTCTCGACTGGACAATCATCAAAGGATTGACTTACAGATCTGAACTTGGGGTTACACAGTACTGGAATAAAAATAAAACATGGTCTGGTGCTATTGCCAACAACTATCTTGATGCGGCAGGAAATAAAACCTTTGCAGGAAATGCCGGCATTTCTTCTGCTGAAGGATGGGGATTACGCTGGGCAAATATTTTAAATTATAAAACAAGATTGTTCAACGATAACCACCAGTTGAATGCAACTTTAGGACAGGAACTGAGTAACTCAGCTTCTGAAGGATACAGCATTTCAGGAAGCAGGTATCCCGTTTCATTTACACCTGATCGTGCATTTGCTATGATGAATCAATACCTGCAAAGCACAACCGTTTATTATTCTCTTGGTTCAAGTGCAGGAACACCGGGCAGAATGCTTTCTTATTTTGGCCGTGTGAATTATTCACTGATGGACAAGTATTTGTTTACAGCTACTTTCCGTGCTGATGGTTCTTCCCGTTTTGCACCAGGAAACAGGTATGGATATTTTCCTGCAGCCGCAGTTGCATGGCGCATGAGCGATGAAAATTTCCTGAAAGATGTTAAATGGCTTGACAACCTGAAACTAAGAGCTTCTTATGGTGAAGTAGGGAATGATGGTATCAGTGCAACTCTCTGGAAACCTATCTGGAATTCGGATGGTTTAAGACAATTCTCCATTAACGAAACGCAGCAGAGTTCTTATTCTCCTGCTTCAACACTTGCCAATCCAAACCTGATATGGGAAACAACCATTACAAGGAATGTTGGTTTTGATTTCTCTGTGTTAAATGCAAGGTTAAATGGTACAGTTGAACTGTACAAAAACTCAACAAAGGATTTGCTGATGCTTACTTCAATTGATGCAAGCCTTGGTTATTCAGGTATGTATGATAATATTGGAAGTACAAGCAACCGTGGTATTGAAGTTTCATTAAACGGAGATATCATCCGCAAAAATGATTTTAATTTAAACGCAAACTTTAATATCAACTTCAACAAGGGCCGTGTTGATGAACTGGCACCGGGTGTAAATGGTTTGTATAAAACCCAGTGGGGTTCAACCATGACCCAGCCCGGCACAGGTGATTATATTTTACAGGTAGGAAAACCTGTTGGACAGGTTAGAGGTTATACTTATGAAGGATGGTATTCAGTTGATGATTTTAATTATGCAGGAGGCATCTATACATTAAAACCAGGTGTTGCTGATATTGCTTCAGGAATCATTGGTACTGTTTATGGAACTACCGCTAACAAACCCGGCAGTCAAACAGCCTATCCCGGTGTAATTAAATTTAAAGATCTGAATAAGGATGGTGTAATTAACGAAAGTGATGTTAGTGTAATTGGTGATATGAATCCTAAACATACGGGTGGCTTTGGTTTGAGTGGAAATTATAAAGGATTTGACTTTGCATTGAACTGTAACTGGAGTTATGGAAACAAAATTTACAATGCCAACTACCTCGCTGCCTTTTACGGAAGCAAGGAAGATGGTTTGTATAAAAACCGTTTCAACTACTTGTCCACTTCCTACAGGATTCATGATATTGTAAACGGACAGCTTGTAACTGTAACGGATCCCGCAGCATTGAAAGCACTGAATGCAAATGCAACAACATTCCTGGCATATCATGAAAATCCCGTTGTTTCTACGTTGGGCGTGCAGAATGGTTCTTATCTCCGTTTGAATACAGTAACTATTGGTTACAGTTTACCAACAGGCCTGCTGAGTAAAGCACATATTGCCAGACTCAGAGTGTTCGGTTCAATTTATAATGCGTTAACATTGACCAATTATCCGGGTCTTGATCCGGAAGTAAATGCAAACACAAGCCAGGGAGGAGCACAATACCCAACAACAGGACTTGACTGGGGAGCTTATCCACGTGCACGTTCATTCACTTTTGGTGTAAACGTAGAATTCTAATCAATCAAAACTATTCAAATGAAAAAATATATTCTTTACAGCATCATACTGGGAACAGTCATACTTTTCTCAGCATCCTGCAAGAAATTTCTTGATGTACAGTCGATGTCATCTGTTGACCAGGACTTTGTATTCTCTGATCCAAGCGAAGCCTACAAAGTAATGGCAGGTAACTATGAAATATGGCGTGGCTCCGGCAACGGTCTTTTTTATGATTTGGATGTGGTAGGCTCAGATGCAGAAACGCATCCCGAAGGTTATGCCGCACAAACACGTCATATCCCTGAAGGTTTGTATGCAACTGAAATAACTATTAACTATACCAATTCAGTTGATACCTACAAGAATATGTACAGCATTATTAACCGCTCTAATATCATGATGGCAGCCATTGAAGAAAAAGATGATTATAAGAGTGCAGTTGCTGCTAATAAAATCAACAGCTGGACACAGCTTTATGGTGAAGCAGCCGTTTTCCGTGCCTTTGCTTACTTTAACCTGGTGCGTTATTTTGGTGATGTACCTTACCGTATCAAAGCAGTTTCTGTTAGTAATATATCAGATACATCTAAGTTAACTTCCCGTGATGTGATTTATGATGGAGAAATCGCCAATTTAATCAAGGTTGAACCTTTCATGAACCGTATTGGAGAAGGTGGTATTAATGCAGAACGTTTCTCCCGCACGTTTGCACAGGGGCTTATTGGCAAGATGGCATTGTTTGCAGGTGGATACGGTTTGCGCCGCACTGATTTTGATTATGGTACTGCAACATTTACACAGATCGGTACAGAAAAATGGAGTGCTAAATATGTACGCAGAACTGATTATAAGAAGTATTATGAAATTGCTAAAACATACCTGAAAGCCTGTGTTGATGCACCGGGTTCAGTGATACTTATTACAACTGATTCACGTGGAGCCGCTTTCAATAATCCATTCCAGATGAACTTCCAGTACAATATGAACCTGGTGGTTAGTCCTGAATCATTATTTGAAGTAGGTGAAACACAGGGTCAGTTTTCTGAAAGGCCTTATGCATTTGGCCGTCCTTCAGGTGGTGGTGGTTCAAACGCTTATCCATGTAAGAGTTACGGGCAAAGCCGTATGCATCCTTCCTTCTATTATGGTGATTATGATCCGAAAGATTTAAGAAGAGATGTTACCACTGCAGTAACTGCCAATTCAGGTGCCTGTTCAGAAAAGATTATTACGTTTGCTCCCGGTTCAAGAGATGCCGGCGGATTGACCAATAATAAATGGGATGAAAGCAGGATGGCAAAACCATGGACTGCAAGCCAGCGTCAATCAGGAGTTAACTGGCCTCAGATGCGTATGGCTGATGTTATTTTAATGCTCGCAGAAGTGTATGCCGAACTGGGCGATGAAGGATCTGCAAAAACAGAATTCAGAAAAGTAAGAGCCCGTGCATTTGCAGCTGCTGATCAAACAACAATGGTTACAAACTACCTCGGTACATTATCAGGTGATGCATTGAAAGAAGCCATTCTCCAGGAACGTAAATTAGAATTTGCAGGAGAAGGCTTCCGCCGTTATGATTTGATCAGAACAGGTAAAATGCCAGAAAAAATAAAAGCACTCCGTGATCTGCAGATTGCAATGATTGCAGGATTAAAAGCAAACGGTTATTATACATTCGCTAATGGTAATCAAATTTCAAGATTCATTTATGTAAAAGCAGTGAACATGTCTGATTTTGGAATCAGTAAAATGCTTACTACACAATGTAATGTTACCGAAGCTGATGCAACCCATCCTGTTAACTTCCCCGGCTGGAGAGGTAACTGTGATTTGTGGAGCAGTGCCAATGCAACATTTATACCTACCACAGGTGCAAGGAATCTTGCCATTAAAGGTTTGTTCCGTTATATTGATCCGGCAGGTGCAGAAGCAACCGCATTAGTAGCGGCCGGCTATGTAAAAACAAAGTGGGCCGATAATATTGTTGCCAACGAAAGTCAGTATTCAACAGATGTTTTCAAAGGTTATACGGATGGATATTATGCAGCAGGTGTTCCGCCACGTTACCTGTTACCGTTAAGCTCAGAAACCATTTCAAAATCATTTGGAAAGATTACAAATGGATATGGATTCGCACAGCAATAAGCAGTTTATATAAGTATGAAGAATGGATGTCCCCTGTAAGGACATCCATTCTTTTTTGTGAGAGTTTATGTTTAAACATTATTTAATTCAATACATGCAAAAGATTATCTCCTCCCTGGCCGCTTTGTTTTTTTTAGTGCAATTCAGTATCACCGTTCATGCACAGAGCGGCAGAACCATTACTGACTTATCAACCAAAAACTGGAAATTAGTAATGGATCCTTCTGCAACATGGGTACAGGATATTCTTTATACGCCACCTGTTGATATAACGAAAGTTCCTGTTCATCAACCTGCGGGAGGATGGAAGTTTTTAAAAGAAGCAAAAGGAATCAATGTACAGTTACCTGCAACAGTGGAACAGTATTACTGGGGTAAGAATGGAAGCACAACCGGAGTAAACGGGAATTATCTTGGTGTGTCATGGTTTGTAACAAATATCAATGTACCTGCAACAGCAAAAGGTAAAAGAGTTGCTCTCCATTTTGAAGCAGTACGTTTCAGAGCAGAGGTTTTTGTCAATGAAAAACTCGTTGGTTATGATGCAGTAAACAGTACTCCCTTTGAACTTGATATTACAGAAGCTGTACGTTACGGTGCAGCCAACCAGGTAGCTGTAAGAATCACTGATCCCAATGGTAATTTCGACTGGCGTGATTCACAAAACTTTATGTGGGGCAACTATCGAACAAATCCAACACATGGGTTTGGCGGTATAACCGGTAAAGTGAAACTGGTAATGACTGATAAGGTTTATACAAGCGATGTATTTATCAAGAATAAACCAGCAATGAAGGAAGTGGATGTAGAACTAAGCATCACAAACACCAATCAACAAAGCAGCAATTGTAATCTGCAACTGCAGGTTCGTGAAGCTGCGCCCAATGGTAAAATTGTATTTTCCAAAAACTATACAGTAACAGATGTGAAGCCCGGTGTAACAACACAAACATTCAGCATTGCTGTTGAAGGTGCTAAATTATGGAGTGTGGATTCTCCCAATCTGTATCGGCTTACTGCAGTGTGGAAAGGAAAGGATGGTAGTGCTGATGTATATACTCAGCGTTTTGGTTTCCGTTGGTTTGAAGTAAGAAATGTAGAAGGCGATAAGCAATTTTATCTAAATGGCAAACGCATAGTATTACTCACTTCTATCTCATGGGGCTTCTGGCCCGATAATGGAATTGCTCCATCAGATGCACTGGCGAGAAAACAAATTGAAGCAGCCAAGAAGCTTGGATTGAACATGCTCAACTTTCACCGTACGATCGGACAACAGAATGTACTGGACTATGCGGATGAATTAGGCTTACTGTATTTTGAAGAGCCGGGAGGAAATCAATACCCGGCAAATATGTTTAACCCAACTGATTCGTTAGGAAAAGTACAGGCCGATTTTTATTTCGCTGTACGCAATGAAAAACTGTTCCGCATGATCAGGCGTGACCGTAACCATCCATCATTGGTTATTTACAATATGCACAATGAACGGGGAGCAGAACCGCAGCAACAGGACAGGGACCAGATGATTGCTGCACACCGGCTTGATGAAACAAGAATCCTTACCTACAATTCTTCCAATGGTGCCATTAAGCAGGGACCTGATGCAAGATTTAAACTGCACCTGTTTCCTTATGATTTTACCTTCTATGATTATGGCTGGTTCGATCAGCATCATGCAGGCGGCCCCGGTGTGTATCATGATAACCTCTACCGCAATCCAAAAGATTATTTACGTTACAGCGATAAGAAAGATGAAATTATTTATTACGGTGAAGAAGGAGCGATCGGTACTCCGCCACGTCTTGAATTAATCCGCAATGAAATCATCAAAACAGGAAAAACAACAGGATGGGAAGCTGCTGATTATCTGAAATGGTATGATGCATACAACAACTTTCTGCAAACACATCCTGCATTTCATAAAGCATTTCCTACTGTTGATCAGTTAACCCGTTCCATGGGAAATGTGGCCTACTATTACCAGGGCCGTACCATTGAAAATATCCGCATCAATAATACCATTGATGGATATGCCATTAACGGATGGGAGAGTATGAAGCTGGAAAATCATTCAGGCGTGGTAGATAATTACCGTAACCTGAAAGGCGACCCTGCATTGATTGCCCGTTACACTGTTCCGCTTTATGTGGCAGTAAAGCTCAACCGTAAAGTACTGGCAACAGGCGATACATCCATTGCTGATTTTTATATCGTAAACACCGTGAACTTGAAAGGCAACTATGAATTACAGGTTAAGGTTGTGGATGATCATCAGCAAGTGAGTTTTTCAAAAACGATACCTGTCACCGTTAGCGGCGGTACTGTTTACGGTGAACTGCTTCATGCAGGTTTACCCATTGCTGTAAGCACTGCAGGTTATACAACAGTAGAAGCACAGTTAGTACAAAACGGCAAGACTGTTACAAAAGGGGATGATCAGATCTTTGCTGTTGCACATGATGCAGCTGGTATACCAACGGAAGGAATGTTTGCTGATACAAGCGGCATATTGAAATCATTCTTTAAATCAGAAGCACTTACCGCTAAAGAATATAAATCAGGAAGACCTGAAGGAAAGTATTTAGTGATTGGAGCATTCCAGCCACAGCAAACAGGTAACCAGTTAGTCACTGATATTCTTGAATGGGTGAATGAAGGCAATACATTAATCGTTGTACAGAATACCGATGCGTGGGCCGCACATCTTGCACAGAAAGAAGTGCTGGACTACAGGGGAACAAAAGAACTGCGGACAACCTGGTATGGTGGTAATTTCTTTTCCAAAGAACATGCGTTGCTGAATGGTTTACCACAGGCATCTGTATTTAACTGGGAGTATCAATGTTTTGCCACTTACAATAAAAGCAGGCGAGGGCTTCGACTGTTCAATGGTGAAACCGTTGTTGCCTGTGTAGCCGATCATGCAAAAGAAGTGTACAGCGCATTGAGTGTTGTACCGCATGGCCGTGGTAAGATTATCATCTGTACACTCGATATCTTTTCATGCCTCGCAGAAGGAATGCAAAAAGAAAGGGCAGAGGGTGATGGTGAAAATGCAGCGATGAATACCATCAATGCTTCATCCAGAAACAGGGCCAATATGGTTGGCAGGCAACTGTTGCTGAATATGCTGAAGTTTTCGAAATAGAGTGAGCAGAATAAAACCTCCGGGGTTTTACTGCTGCTCTGTTCATTTTATAAAACCTTGTTGAAAACCCCGGAGGTTTGTTACCCGGTCAGACCACGAGGCGTGGGCCGACCTTGACATCCCAACAAATCATTCAATACCTTTACCCCATTCATTATTAGTTCAATCAAATCAATTCATGTCTTTCAACCGTATTCTTGTATTCAGCAGTTCAAGAGCAGGGAATGGCGCATACCTTGAAACAGCCTTGCCCATCATCCATACATTTCTGGGCGATAAAGAACAAACCATTGCCTTTGTTCCCTTTGCATCGGTAGACAATGACTATGATGCTTATACCAACATGGTTAAAACAGCCATGCAGGGTTTGCCATATACAATAGAAACAGTAACCCCTGCCAATGCAAAACAAATCATTGACAAAGCAACAGTTATCATGGTAGGAGGTGGCAACACCTTTAAACTGCTGCATGATATTTATGAACTGAAACTGCTCGATCTCATCCGTGATAAAGTAAACAAGGGCGCTGCCTATATCGGCTGGAGTGCAGGATCGAATATTACAGGCCCCACCATCGGCACTACCAATGATATGCCCATCATTGAACCCAAGACCCTCAATGCACTCGGCATCTTGCCCTTCCAGATCAACCCGCATTATATCAATACAAAACCTGAAGGACATAACGGTGAAACCCGTGATCAGCGGTTGATAGAATTCAGCAAGCTCAATTATGGTGTGCCCATTGTTGCCTTACCTGAAGGAACTGCTTTGAAATTAGAGAATGATGTATTGCTGTACATTGGTGAACAGCCCGGAGTCTTATTTACATCGGGCGAAGAAGAACAGCAGGTGCTGAAAAAAGAAATCATGGATCAGGATGATCTTTCGTTTTTGATGTGAGGGATGCAAACCGGTCGGCCCGCCTTAGCGGTCTGCCCGATTTGTTCAGCAGCATCGTCTTGTTATCCTCCGTCGGCCCGGGGTCTGGCTTCCGACCCCGGGAGTTAGAACTTATTTTGAACTTATCACCTAAACAGGCTGATGATAAAAAAACTGCTGCAGTTGTTGAAATCCCGGGGTCGGCATTGGCATCATTTATGGGTTTATTTTTTTTATAGCCAGACCCCCAGGGCGACTGAATGACTTGCGTAAATGTTTCGCAGGATCACCTGTTGCCATTTAATTCTTTTCTACTGATGACTGTCATGCTGTACATTTTTGAGTGTTACATCTTATAGCATAAATTAGAGTGTTGTACGCAATACTATGTACGCATATCTGAAAACACTCTCGGGCTGAAGTTTGCCGAACCTCACTATTCCGACTGTATTGTTTCACCTGTTAAACATCAAAGGAGGTAAACAATGAAAACATTTTTTAAAACATCACTTGTACTGGTTTTTGCCTTTTTTTCCCAGTTTGCAATGGCGCAAAAAGGGTCTTCCATCGTCATTCACGATAACACAAGTCAAACAAATGGAGGGGAAAATGCCACATCGAATCTCCGGAAGGAAATAGCATCCGCATTAAACCGTGAAAAACCCTGTGTGGATCTTATGGACGATCAGGATATCCGGAATATGCTGGAGAGTGAACGGGAAAAGAACTTACTGGAAGGCGGTGATCCGCAGCAGGTATTAACCGATATCGCCAACCTGATGGGAGCCAGTTATGCCATGAGCGTTTCTGCAATGCCCGGACCCGGAGGAAGCACTTCTTACACGGTTTTTGTAATGGATCCGCAAACGGGAAATACCATTGCCCGGCAAACGGGATCAGATCCCAAACAAATGGCAGATAATATCGTGAGGCAGATGGGTTCCAGTCTTCCGGATGACTGCAAACCGCATTGGGTGGGGGAAGTGAAATATGAGTTTTCCTCGAATGAAACAAAAGTAACCAACGATGCCGGGGCAATGCATGCCAGCACAAGAAATACCAAACGAACAAGTACCGTAACTTACTCTGCCCAAAACAGCATTGTTGCTACGCTATTACCTCCTAAACCAGGCAGCACTATTTCTGCCGGTAAATCGATAGCAAGAGTGTGGATGAGATCGAAAATCATTTCTGAAAAGAAACAGGAAACGGTTGGTGAAGTTTATTGCCGACTGAAAGGTGAAAATCCTACCTGGAAGGGTTACAACTTACAGTATTCCGAAACCATAACGCAACTGGGCGGAGGATCAGACAATCTTCCTGTCTATATTTCGCTTGACAGTGATGGTAACTATAAAATTGTTGTAAACACACCAGGCGGAACCCTTTTGAGCAAAATTGAGACAAACAGGTCGGAATCAAGCTGTGGCCCGGTAAATCCCCCCAGCAAGGAGGCGGTAAGTATGCCTGAACAAAAAATGGATGCATCAGGTTTTGATGTTACTGGAAAAACCGATTCAAAAAACCGGGATACGTTAGCAGGCTCTAAAACTATGCCTGATGGAAAAACAAAAATTACCTGGAACCTGAAGCTGGTGAAACCAAAAAAGTAAACAGCATCACTATCATTTGACAATACTGAGATTGCAAAATCCTGAGCCGTTTAGTTCCTTCATAATCCGATAGCTATTGGATGTAGCGGAGCATTTGAAATACAATTGTTCGGTATTAGCTTTATATTAGCAACAGCAATACTGTTTCCACAATTAATCAGATAACTATCAGATCGGGCAGGTTTAACTGTTACAGGTAACCTGTTTTGCTACGGAACAGCCCCGCCAGTCAGAGGAGGGAATACTTATTCCGCAGTTTTGCAAAGCCTGTACATCGACAGCACTTTACAGACATATTCAAGCTTTAAAAAATTGTATGATAAAAGAGACAGAAAAAATTAAGAACGCTTTAGAAAGATGCAAAAAAGCATTTACCCTGAAACCAGCGATGGGAAGGGATACGGCCGTTTCTAAAGTACGCATGGTAAACGGGCTAAGCTGCGAAGTAAGTGAAGGCAACTGGAAGTTTTCTGTTGATATGCCCGAAGGAATTGGCGGCAGCAATACTGCTCCCACACCCGGCGTATATGGAAGGGCGGCACTGGGTTCCTGTCTTGCCATTGGCTATATGATGAAAGCTGCAGAATTAAACATCCCTGTTAAAAATTTAGAAGTAGAAGTACAGGCTGATTTTGACGATGGTGCTTTATTAGGTACCGCAGATAAGACGATTCCTCCGGGTTATCTTGAAGTGCGTTATACCATAACGATTGAAAGTGATGCACCGGAAGAAAAAATTATGCAGATGCTGGATGACGGTGATGTACACAGCCCTTACCTGGATGTATTTTCAAGAGCGCAAAAATGTGTAAGAAAAATAAATATTGTATCCGCTAAAATTAATAACTGATGGAACCAGCCCTGCAAAGACGAGTACAGCGATATGGATGGGATAAAGCTGCCGCACATTACGAAAATACCTGGCAGGAGCAACTGAAATCTGCGCATGACTGTCTGTTTGATTTTGCCAGCATTCAGGAAGGGCAAAAAATTATTGATATTGCCTGTGGTACAGGGCTTGCCAGTTTTCGGGCAGCAGAGGCAACAGGCAGTAAAGGGTTTGTGCTGGGTACTGATATTTCAGACAAGATGATTGAGATTGCTGATAACACAGCGAAAGAAAACGGCATCAGCAATGCCAGGTTTGAACGGATGGATGCGGAAGAGTTAAAAGTGAATGATGAAGAATTTGATGTGGCAATTTGTGCACTCGGGTTAATGTATGCGCCGGGTCCTGTAAATGCGTTGAAAGAAATGTACCGTGTTTTGAAAAAAGGAGGGGTATGTATTGCAGCTGTTTGGGGAAAGAGAGGTCATTGTGGCTGGGCAGATATATTTGAAATTGTTGACAAACGGGTGTCGTCGGAAGTGGGCTCGATTTTCTTCAATTTAGGGAATGAGAGTGTGCTTGAAAAGAGCTTTGAATTGGCAGGGTTTTCAAAAGGCAAAGTCAAAAGAATCCAATCTTCTCTTAACTATGACTCAGCTGAAGCTGCATGTGCTGCTGCATTTGAAGGAGGGCCGGTTGCATTGGCGTATTTTAAATTCCCTGAAAATGTACAAAAAGAAGTTTGCGAAGAATATCTTGTTTCTATTGAAAAATATAAAACAGGGAAAGGCTATTCTATTCCCGGAGAATTTATAATATGCCTTGGAATAAAGTAATCGTCTGTGGTAAGTGTTCCGAAGCATTACCCCATGCTGTTTATTTTTTCGCAGATTGGCAAGGGTCACGCTTGTGCCAATAAAGGATGCGCTGTTGCGGAACACCTGCTCCATTGAAAAATTCACAGCAACACAGATTTAGTAAATTCGATTTTCATTCATAAAACAATTCTTCTGCAATGAATAAATTATTGCTTTGTCTTTTTCTGCCCTCTCTCTTATTTGCACAGACTGACAGTACTGATATCATCGTGAGGCAAATGATGGAGAAGCAAAAAATTATTGGGCTTTCACTGGCTGTCATAAAGAACGGACAGCCTCTTGTAAACAAAGGTTACGGACTGGCCAATGCAGAACTGAAAGTGCCGGTAAGTTCCGAAACGGTGATCAGACTTGGTTCTGTGAGTAAGCAGTTTTTTACAACAGCCATTATGAAATTAATGGAAGAAGGAAAACTGAGTATTGATGATTCGGTACATAAATTCTTCCCAGATGCACCGGAAATATGGCGGCCGATAACAATCAAAAACCTGATGTCTCACACATCGGGCTTGCAGAGAGAAGGGCCTGCCTATAACAATTTTAAAATTCAACCCGATATAAACATTATTAAGTCTGCATACAGTTTACCACTGGTTTTTAAAACCGGGGAAAAATACCAGTATTGTAATTTGGCTTATTTCATGCTGGCAGAAATCATCAAACAGGTAAGCGGCATGCCCTGGCAGGATTATATTCGTGATAAATTATTTTTACCGGCAGGAATGAATAACAGTTATCTCACAGACTTTTATGTCATCATTCCCAACCGGGCCGATGGGTATATGCATAGGCATGATACCCTGATTAACGCCACAGCCATGTATGCCATACGACCCAGCGGTGGATTTCTTTCTACTTCTTCAGATATGATTAAATGGGAGAGGGCGATCAGTGAGAAAAAGATGATTCTTACAAAAGACCATTGGGAACAACTGTGGCAACCGTTTATTAAAACTTCAGATAAAGCAGAGTCAAAGGAATATTATGGTTTTGGCTGGGCAATCGATGAATACAAGGGACATCAGTTAATTGTTCACACAGGTTCTAATATCGGGTTTCGGTCTGTATATACACGTTTTGTGAATGACGGACTTTCCATTATCATTCTTACGAATACAGATGAAGCAAATCCGCGGGCCATAGCAAACGCTCTTGCAGATTATTATTTCAGGAAATAAGTAGTTTATTAGAGTATGGCAGAAGCGAAACGCTTGCGGCAAAAAACGGAATAAAATAAATAACAATGAAGATTCTGATTTTTATACTAATATGGGTTGTCTTCGTTTTTGTTGAATATTTCCTTTTACCATATTTTGTTCAACCTGTTTCCTGGTTATTGGTATGCTTCGTTTTACTAATTCTGTTAATAAGGCAAATAATAAAAGCATTTAAAGAACGGAAAAACTTAAGAACAAACCGAATAGTACATCTTTCAACTGCAGTAATCCTGTTTTTTCTAACTTTTTATAATTTCAATAAAATACCAAACTTAATTATTGAAAAAGTTGATTGGACAATTTCTTATAATAAACGCAGTGAAATAGTAAATAAAGTTTTAGAAGAAGAATTGAAACCTAATAAAGATATGAATAACGGAATTTGTGAACTTCCGTTCGATTATCCAATTATTTCAAATGGAGGAAATGATATTTGGATTGATGAAAATAAGAACGATAACACAAAGACTATTAAATTTTGGATTTCAAGGGGATTTTTTGATTCACCACAAACCTATTTCATATTCACCAATGACAATGAAGCAAAGAAATATTACCAAGAACTGGTTAGAACAAAACCTGAATATAATTGGCAATTAGAGGGAAATTGGTATCGAATAATGGAAAGAGATTAATTCCCTCGGGGCAGGCCTCTGTTCTAACGAGCCGGAAATGGATATGTAAGTTTGTTTCCTGTGCCAGGAACCAAGACGAAGAGATTAGAATAATTCAATAACATTATACAACTTTTAATATGTGGGCACCAGTAAATAAATAACAGGGGTAAATACAATGGAAGGCACAAACAATAAATTGACATAAAAAGTATGGCAGTTAAAAACAAAACAACGGAAACGGAAGTTGACGTAAAAGATTTCATCAACTCATGGGTTGACAACGAACAAAAGAAGGCCGACAGTTTTCAACTGATTGAACTGATGTTAAAATGGTCAGGGTTTAAACCCAAAATGTGGGGGCCAACAATTATTGGATTTGGCAGCTATCACTACAAGTATGCCAGTGGTCATGAAGGTGATGCACCCATTATTGGTTTTTCACCACGTAAAGCGGAATTTTCCCTGTATGTGTTCTCACCAACAGAAGAGAATAAACACCTGTTAAATGACCTGGGAAAATTTAAAATGGGGAAAGCCTGTATTTATGTAAAGAAACTGAACGACATCAATATTTCGGCCCTGGAAAAGCTATGTAAAACATCGATTGCTTATGTTAATGAGTATCACGAATGTGTCTGTAGAGAAAATAAATGATAAACAGTTGCCGGTGCCGGTAAAGGCACAAAGCCTCCGGTTGGTGCAAGCGTATCACTTGTGCCTTCCAATAGGAATAACTGATATCATTCATAAAGCACAAGCTGGGCGCTTGCGCTATAAAGGGACCCGCTGTTTTGGAATACCAGCGCAAGTAAATTGTTCATTCACTAATAAAACATTTTTTAACCATTTACCGATGACTATTATTAAACGGATATTCATTGCTGGTTCTGTTTCATTGATACTGCTTTTTTTGCAGCCGGCATACAGCCAATCTGGAAAACCCTGGACAGAAGCAGATCGACAATACCTTGTAGAAAATCTTGAACGAACTAAACTGGCGATTATAAAGGAGACTCAAAATCTGACCATACAGCAATGGTCATTTAAACAGGATTCTTCCAACTGGTCAATTGCACAAGTTCTTGAACATCTCGGATTGTACGAAAGGATTTTTGCACAGGAAGCTGACATCATGCTGAGTACAGCTCCAGACCCAACGTTAAACAGTTTTTCAAAACCTGACAGCTTATATCTAAACTGGATGAGTGATCCGAGTCCTCACAAGGCGGAATGGAATGCGGAACCACTTGGATTCATGAAAGGTGACGACAATCTGCGGTTTTTTCTTTTTGGAAGAGATCACCTGATAAGTTTTATCGGGAATACAACTTACGACCTGAACTCACATTTTACATTTCGTTGGGGTGAGGAGAAGCGAAGAAGTATTCATGCTTTAATGGTAGTGCATTTTGGTCATACTGATCGACATTTGAAACAGATACTACGCATAAAAAGCGAAAAGGGTTATCCCAAATAATCGATAGATCTGCGCACAACATGAATTGTGTAAGAACCAGGCAGCTTATTCCCCGCTTATGCCCTGCAACAGGAATAACTGATATCATTCATAAAGCACAAGCGGGACGCTTGTGCTATAAAGGCAGTAATACAAAATGACAAATACAGGTTCTCTTAAACTGACAAAACAAAGAAAATGCGCTATTTATTAATTCTATTCAGTTCATATATTTTTATATGTTGCTCTGGTCAAAACAGACTGACAGCAAAAAAATCAGACAAAGGTTACATAACCACGGGAACGGGGCTTAAATATAAAATTCTGAAAAATGGCAGTGGCCAAAAAGCAAAAGCCGGGCAGGAAGTTTTGATTCGTGAAACAACTTCGTATTTAAACGGCACAGTTTTATACTCAAATGAAAATTCGGGTACACCTGTGAAAGTATTAATTGGTGGAAACCAGGCAACGAACGCTGTTGACGAAGGACTGAGGGGAATGCAAGAAGGAGAAATACGCCAATTGATTGCACCGCCCAATTTAGTGAGGCGTAAATCATATCCGTCAAATGTGTCACCTGACTCATCATTGACGATAAAAATAATCTTACATAAGATTTTATAATACACAAAATCGAAAGGGCAAAATTAGTTTTACATTAGCAGCAGTAATACTCTTTCACGGCTGAAGCGGAAAAGGTTTAACTGTTACAGGAAACCCGCTGTTGCGGAACAGCTGCGCCAGCGATGTTGCCGAAATACTTAATATTATGAATTATATATACCGGTTATTTGTTTTCATTTTTCTGATCTGTCCATTTCTTACCAAGGCTCAATCAACAGGAAAACTTTTTAACGGCAAGAATCTAAATGGCTGGTATGCCTATGAACCGGGCTCGGGGAAACATGCAAATGCTTCGGAAGTCTTTAAGGTTGATCAGCAGATGATTCGTTTATATGGAGTTAAGGCAGGTTACCTGATGAGTGAGCAATCGTTTCAGACTTTTCAGTTAACTCTTGAGTTTAGATGGAATACTGATTCAACATTTACCAGGAAATCGAACAGTAAAAATAGCGGTGTCATGTACCTGGTTCCTTCAACTACTTCTGATACATTATGGCCAAAGGGTATTCAGTTTCAGATCAAAGAAGGAGCTACCGGAGATTTTGTTTTGCTGCAGGATGTTACTCTGCAAATCAATGGAAAAACAACCGTGCCGGGCAGAAGTGTGGTAGCGGCCCGTTTTGAAGATGCAGCAAAACCTGTTGGTGAATGGAATACGATTATTATTACATCAGTAAATGGCAGAGTGAAACAGGAACTGAATGGAAAATTAGTGAATGAAGGAACTGAAGCTTCTGTTTCAGAAGGACGGATCTTATTGCAGTATGAAGGCTATCCAATAGATTTCAGAAAAGTTGTGATTAAGAAATTATAAGTGATTTATCTGTATCAGTAAGGTTTCTGAGGATCACCTGATGCTGTTTAATTCTAATAATTAAAATTCAAACCCGCAAAAGTGACGTAAACATCCGGGATGTACTGTAAATGCAAAATGATTGTCTTTTCTTTGCATCATCTTTTTAAGTTTTTCGGTCAATGCGTGAACTTTCAATCATTGCTTATTTTTTCATTTTCTTACAGGGATCAATGATCCCGGTTCCTTTTGCGCTTTTATTAGTTGCAGGGTTACGGAGTATTGAGCCCTTAACCGGTGTGTTTATTGTAATGGCAGATATTGCCCTGCTTACGCTGCTGTTTATAGCAGTGTTCAAAAGATCAAAAACAAGGCTCATTATTGAAGCTGCTGCCTTTTTGATTTTATTACTGCCGCTGCTGCGAATCATTTATTCATTCCCTTTAAGCATGTTTAATAACGTTTGGTTTTTGTTTCCGTTTGCATGTTTTGTTATTCTTTATCCATGGTCGGTGGTAAGGTCGTACAGGAAATACAAAAGCAGGATTGCTGAAGAAAATCTTCGGAAAGAAAGCCAGGCAGATGAATAATTTTTTTACAGGAGCCTATACCAAACAATCAATTGTTAATTGCTGTTGATCATTGCTCAGTATAACGGGCCAGGCTTATATTTACGGTAAATCAATAACAAACAAAATTGGTTAATTGGCAGCTATGCAGGCAACAGCAAGAAATAGCGGCTCACTGTCAGTTGTTATCAACAAGGCAAAAAATGTGTTCAATGAGGTGCAAAATTTCTTTGATTCTTTTCTTCTTTATTTCTTTGCTGCATCAGGAACTGTACGGACAGGATTCTTCTGTTTTGGTTACCTGCGAAAGAGTGAATGAGTCTGACACGCTATGGCTCACGGCCATTTTAAAGCAGGGCTCAAAGCCGGGGTCCTTAATGGTTGTGGCAACAGATGAGAATACAAACCTTGCTGATACATTGTATTATCCTCTTGTAGAATATAAGAATGAATTTGAACTGATTGTACCCGGTAGTTTTGAAAACAGCACATTGATCATTAAAGGATATTATTATCCGGCCATTTTCCAGATCAGGGGTATATTAAACAGCAAAATGATTTCGGAGAATATGCTGGTGTTTTTATTTGCCCGGAACAATACCATTTACAATAAGATTGTAAATATTAATACAGAGAAAGGCTTTGCATTGCCGAAGCTTGTGTTTGAAAATAAGGCGAGCCTGTTTTTTAATTTTGTAAATACGAAACGGAAAGTAAAACCTGATATCAGCATTTCACAGTTTCCGGAAGCAAAGGACTTTACTGATTCTGTTTTCTATGCCCGGTTTGATTTTTCTTCACATTTATTGACAGGTATGAAGTATGATTCCTTAAAAAGAGAAGGTAAGCTGCCTGCAAATGCAGTTGCAGTTGAGGGTAAAGGAAAAGAACTGCAGCAGATCATTGTAACGGGCACAAGAAAAACCAAAGCGGAGAAATACAAAGAGCAATACACAACATCTGCATTCCAGGATATTATGGAAAAGGAATATGATTGCCTCAGCAATGATGATATTCTTTCTTACCCTGATTGTTTAACTTACCTTATAAGCAGGGTGCCTGGTTTGCAAAAAGGAACAGATCGGGACGGACAAACAGCATTATTGTGGCGTAGAGAACAGATCAGGGCATATTATATTGATGAAATGGAAGTGGATATTCAGCAGATTGAATCGCTGGATGTAGGCAGTATTGCACTCATTAAACTTCTTCCCAACATTTGTATGGGCAGGCCGTACCGGCAATACCAGCGGCGGAGTTATTGCCATTTATACGAGGAAGGGAGAATTTATAAGACAGGGAACGAACTACAGCAATTGGATTTTTTCAGTAAGGGGTTACACGCCGGCCGATTATATTCTTTTTTCAAATAGCAAATAGCTTGGTTGTTTTGTTTGATTTTAATCTGCTAAAACCCAATGCGGCAGATATCTGGCCGGAATTACCTGATGCCGTTTGATATTCCGGAGCACCTTCGCCGGAAGAAGTTTTATCTTCATCTTATTATGGTATTAGTTTTTCAAATATTATTTATCCTGGGGTTGATTATTTTAATCATTCTGCTTGTTTTCAGAATCAGCAGGCCAAAGGTTATCAGTCAGCTGCCGGAGAATTACAAAGAGCTATTGAATGATTATGTAAAATTTTACCGGCAACTTGAAGATGCAGCAAAAGAAGAATTTGAAAAACGGGCAGATCATTTTTTATCGGCTGTAAAAATAACCGGGGTAAATGCTGTTGTCGAAGATCTCGACCGGCTCTTAATTGCAGCGGGTGCAATTATACCGGTGTACGCTGTTCCCGACTGGCAATATATTAACCTGCATGAAGTGTTGTTATACCCCGGTGCATTTAATTCAGAATTTGATCAGCACGGATCAGACAGGAATATTGCAGGCATGGTGGGTACGGGCGCCATGCAGCATGTAATGATCATTACCAAATGGCAGTTAAGACAGGGATTCATTAATCACAATGATGCGAACAATACTGCTATACACGAGTTTGTACACCTGGTAGATAAAATGGATGGAACAAGGATGGTGTTCCTGAAATTATTTTAGAAAGAAAGTACATGGAGCAATGGCGGAATATGATGGAGGCAACCATTCTGCAAATGAAAACTTACGGATCAGACATTGATATGTACGGAGCAACGAATACTGCAGAATTCTTTGCAGTAATTTCAGAATACTTTTTTGAGCAGCCGGAGGCATTACAATCGAATCATCCTGAGTTGTTTCAAATGCTTGAACGGATTTATAGAACCGGAAATAATGGTTGATACAGGAATAGGAGATTATTGCGTAAATTTAGCTGAACAAATAATCAACCGGTATGAAGCAAAAAGCTTTATCCTTAAGGCCATTCATTGGTGCAAAGGACTTTGCAGTTTCCAGAAGTTTTTACAAAGACCTGGGTTTTGAGGAAAGTGTTTTAGCCAATAATTTTTCTGTTTTCAAAAAGGAGGGTCTTGCATTTTATTTACAGGATGCTTATGTTAAAGACTGGATTGATAATACCATGCTGTTTATGGAAGTGGAAGATGTTGATGCCTACTGGAATGAGCTGTTGTCGTTAAATCTTCCTGCTAAATATGAGCATGTAAAACTTGTTCCGGTTCGTACACTTGACTGGGGTAAGGAATGTTTTTTGCATGATCCTTCGGGCATTCTCTGGCATATTGGAGAATTTGCCAAGTAAAGAAGTCATCATTTTTATCAAATCAATAAATTTTTCGAAATGAAAACAATGACCTGTAAACAATTAGGTGGAGCATGCAGCCAGGCCTTTCATGCAAGCAGTTTTGAAGAAATTGCAAACATGAGTAAAAAACATGGTATGGAAATGTTTCAAATTGGGGATAAGGATCATCTTGAAGCAATGAATGAAATGAAGGAACTCATGCAAACACCGGATGCAATGAAGGTTTGGTTTGAAACAAAAAGAAAAGAATTTAATGCCCTGCCTGAGGATGTATGAACGTTTGGATATAAATTCCTGATCAGTATAGCATCCTGTAATTGAATATTGCTTTATAACATAAAGCCATGTGCATCACAATGCAGATCAATTAAACCTCATCTTATAACAGGAAATAAATAATGCACCCGATTGGGTTTTCAGGGCGGAGCTGAGTTTGTAAGAATTGTACTTATTGCACAGCTGGCTTAACTTTATTCAGTACCATTTGTTTTTCACCCCAGCTCTGCATTTGTTGAATGAAAGGAATTAACTCTTTCCCTGTATCGGAAAGTGTATATTCAACTCTGGGTGGAACTTCCGGGTATGATTTTCTTGAAACAAGGTTATCTGTTTCTAACTCTTTGAGCGTTTGTGTAAGCATTTTTGGTGTAATGCCAATGATGGCTTTTTTTAATTCCCCATAGCGCATCAGTCCATCTCTGAGTACCCACAATATCCGTCCTTTATATTTTCCTCCAATCCGTTGAAACGCATAATCAACGGCACAATATACCTTTTCTTTTTTTTATTCATTTTCTGAAATTTAAACTCCTGATAATCATCATTAGTATAGTTTTAGTACGCAGGATACTAATCAGTACGTACTTGTTACAAAGATATTATTCGGTTTTCTTTGCGAATCATTTTACTCTGATAACTCATGAATGCTTCACTGAAATCCTTTCTACAATTCCCTCTTGTAAAAATAATTGCAGGTATCACTGTTTGTATGGGTGCTGTGATTCTTATTAAGAACTTCATAGCACAGCCAGTATTATACAGTTTACTTGATAACAAAATACTGGCCGATACAATTAAGAACTGTATCTCATTTTCCGTATTGCTGATAAGCTATTATTTATTTTCAAAATATTATGAACGTAAAAAACTGGTTGAACTGTCTGTGCAAAACTTAACCGGGGAAATGTTTGGTGGTTTAACTCTTGGTTTCTTCACCATTACAGTATCCATTTTTATTTTGTATTTGCTTGGCTGCTATCGAATAATCAGTGTATCTACTGCAAATTATTCATTGAAGTTATTTACACTTTTGCTTACAGCTGCTTTAGTGGAGGATTTATTAATACGGGGATTAATCATAAGAGTGCTCGAAAACTGGCTGGGTACGTACATCACATTAATTATTGCCATGCTTTTTGAAACCTGGCATCTGTTCAATCCAAATTCAAGTATCGCCAGTGGTTTTATGGATTTAGTATGGGGGTTTACAATGGCCATTCTTTATGTGTACACAAAAAGAATCTGGCTTCCGTTTTTCTTTCATGTGGGCTGGAACTTTGCTCAACCGTTTTATGGTTCAAACCTCTCAGGCCTGGAAGACATGGGAACCATTATTGAATCGAAATTTAATGGACCCCTGTTATTAACCGGTGGAAAAACAGGAATTGAAGGTTCCATCTTTGCAATAATTCTTTTGTCAATGGTTGGTATTGTGTTTTTTCATCTTTCGAAGAAGGAGGGGAAGTTCGTTAAAAGAAAAACTGACAACAGCCAAAACTCAGGGGTTATTTAAAGCAGCGGTCAAAAAGTGTACCTCACTGGCAGAACAGGCATTTCTGCGGGTTTTTATCAAACACTGTTTGCCTGTCATTCTTTTAATAAAGCAATCAATTTATTTAATTTTTGCAAAAAATGCAGAATCTCTGTTGTTTAATATTTTTTATGCAGCAGAACTGCCGTATTTTTAAGCAGGCTTGCCGTTTTTGTAAATAGATTAAATATTTTGAATGTATAATGCCGGATGAAAAAGAAAGGGGACGGTTAGCCCGTTCAAACAACAATAAAAACTGGAAAAAGTGGGGGCCTTATTTATCCGACCGTCAATGGGGTACCGTTCGGGAAGATTATAGTGCAGAAGGAAATACCTGGAGCTTTATTAATCATGATCTGGCCCGCAGCTATGCATACCGCTGGGGCGAAGAGGGTATTGCGGGATTTTGTGATGCTGATCAGATTTTATGCATGGCTCCTGCTTTCTGGAACGGGAAGGATTCTATTTTAAAAGAACGGCTTTTCGGCCTTACCAATAATGAAGGAAATCATGGAGAGGATGTGAAAGAACTGTATTTCCATCTCGATTCTTCACCCACACATTCTTACTGTAAGTTTTTATACAAGTATCCGCAGGAAGCATTTACTTATATCGAACTGGTGAAGGAAAATAAGAGGGATCGTTTAAGCCCGGAATATGAATTGCCCGATACCGGCATTTTTAAAGACAACCGTTATTTCGATTGTTATATTGAATATGCAAAGGATGAAATCAATGACATTCTCATGAAGATAACGGTGTATAACCGTGGGCCTCAGCCGTCTGCTATTCATGTACTGCCGCATCTCTGGTTCCGTAATTTCTGGAAACATAATCCACGGTTCACAAAACCTGAAATTATTTCGCTTAACAATGAATGCCTGCAAACAAATTCTGCACGCAATGGCAGTTTCTTTTTTTATCATGAAGGTGGTGAACAGTTGTTCTGCGATAATGAAACCAATAATCAACGGATGTACAGCAGGTCGAACGATTCAGCTTTTGTAAAAGACGGTATCAATAATTATGTTGTTAATAAAGAACAAACGGTTAACCTGAAAAAGCAGGGCACCAAGTCGGCTGTTTGGTTAAAGCAAACAATTGAGGCCGGATCATCTGCAGTATTTAAAGTGAGGTTGAGTAAAAATCAATTAGCTGATCCATGGACAGGCTTTGATGCGATCTTCAGCAAGCGTCAGTTGGAGAATGATAAATATTATGAAGAGCTTACTCCAAAGAAATTATCAGCTCCACATAAAACTCTTCTACGCAGTTCACTGAGTGGTTTGCTTTGGACAAAACAATTTTATTATCTCGATGTATTTAAATGGCTGTTTGGTGAACCAGGTGAAACAGCTCCTCACCGTAACTATCAGCGGAATTATGACTGGCAGCATCTTACCTGCCGCAATATTATTTCCATGCCTGATAAATGGGAGTATCCTTGGTTTGCAGCCTGGGATCTTGCTTTTCATGCCGCAAGTTTTGTACATGTTGATCCTGATTTTGCCAAGCAGCAATTATTAGTTGTGTTGAGAGAATACTATATGCATCCCAACGGACAGATTCCTGCTTATGAATGGAATTTCAGTGATGTAAATCCTCCGGTGCATGCATGGGGAGTTTGGTATGTGTTTGAAGCCGATAAGAAAAAAACAGGCGTTGCTGACTGGGATTTTTTAGAAAGAGCTTTCCAGAAATTACTCATGAATTTTACCTGGTGGGTGAATCAAAAAGATTCAAACGGTACAGATATTTTTGAAGGCGGCTTTCTTGGCTTGGATAATATTGGTGTGTTTGACAGGAATCATATGCCACCGGGCATTAAAAAATTACAGCAGGCCGATGCTACCAGCTGGATGGCGATGTATGCAATTAATATGTTACGCATGTCGCTTGAATTAGCAGAGCATAATATTGCGTATGAAGAATCAGCTGCAAAATTCTTCCGGCATTTTCTGAATATTGGATGGGCCATGCATCATATCGGGAAGAAAGATATTTCACTGTGGGATGAGAAGGATTCATTTTATTATGATGCCATTCAGTTTGAAAATGGAAGCAGTGAACGTTTGAGGATCCGTTCCATTGTTGGCATCATTCCATTGCTGGCTGTAGAAATTATGCACAAGGATATTTTTGAAAAACTGCGGCAGTTTAATACAAGGTTACAGGTCATCCGATTAACAAGGCCCGACTTAACAAGAATCATTTCAGATATTGAACAAAAGAATAAGGAGGGTAATTATTTATTTGCCATCATGATTGGAGACCGGTTGGAACATCTCTTAAAACGGTTGTTAGATGAAGCTGAATTTTTATCTGACTATGGCATCCGCTCTTTATCAAAAATTCATCAGGAGAAACCTTATGTATTCGGTTACCAGGGTCATAATTATTCTATTCAGTATGAACCGGGTGAAAGTTCCAGCTCCATGTTTGGCGGTAACTCCAACTGGCGTGGACCAATTTGGTTTCCGTTAAATTATTTAATCATTCATTCACTCAGAAAGTATTACCAGTATTATGGCAATTCGTATACCTATGAATTTCCTGCCGGATCAGGTGTTAAGATGAACCTGAAACAAATTGCCAACCAGTTGACCAAACGTTTATTAAAAATATTTGAGCGGAATGATACAGGTGCTTTTCAGTATCACGACAGTAAACAGCCTGAGTGGGCAGACAAACATTTTAAAGAACATCATCTCTTCTATGAATTTTTTCATGGCGATACAGGGCAGGGACTTGGTGCTTCTCACCAAACAGGATGGACAGCATTAATTGCCAATTTATTACTGGAGATGGATGAGGAGTAGATTTTCTTTTGGAATTGATCCGGTTGTTGCATAACAACTGTTCCTGAATAAAAACGAAAGAGTAATCCAAATCCAAATTGAAATACATTTACTCTCATGAAGAAGAAATGGACCGTAAAAAGAATTCTTAAAACAATTTGGATTACTGCCGGATTGTTTTTTATAGTATTGCAGTTTTATTCTTTTCAGGCAAAGGGTGTCGATAATGAGTTATTGAAATCAAGCAATACAACCAAGGTTGAGCAAAGCAGCGGCTTTTATTTATTTACTCCGGTTCAACCGTTTAAAGATGTGTTTATTTTTTATCCCGGTGCAATGGTTGATCCAAAAGCCTATGTTCCTCTTTGCCGAAAAATAGCAGACAATGGTATACAGGTGTACCTGGTAAAAATGCCCTGGCGGCTTGCATCAAAAGGTTATAACAAACCAAAGGATTTAAAGCTGTTTGCCGATACAACGAAAACTTATATTTTGTCGGGACATTCGCAGGGAGCAAAAATGGCTGCACAGTTTGTATATGAAAACCCGTCATTAATTGACAAATTAATACTGATAGCAACTACGCACCCGAGGGATGTTTCACTTGTTGATAGCAAAATGCCCATGCTGAAAATCTATGGCTCTAAAGATGGAGTTGCCGATGAAGAAACCATTATAAAAAACAAACCGAAGCTGCCAGAAACAGCAAAGTTCGTACGTATTGAAGGAGCCAATCATTCGCAGTTTGGTTATTACGGATCTCAATTAGGTGATCATCCAGCAACCATCAGCAGGGAAGAGCAACTGGCAGAAACAGTAAGAATAATTACAGAGTTCATAAAACAGTAAACTGCTTATAAATTTTATCAAATGGACAACCCCAATCCCAACAGCGATTTAGTTATCTCCTATCTGCAAACCAGGAAGGCCATCGGCTGGCTCGGAATGCTCCTGCCTTTTCTGTTACTGATCGGCAATTTCATTATTAACAAAATGGACATTCTCAATAATTCATTCTTTGTATTAACGAAAGGGTTGCCACCTTATATTAATCAGGGTTCTTATAAATTTTCAGTAAGTCATTACTATTACAGTACGGTTGGTGAACTATTTACCAGTGTGTTATGTGCAGTTGCCTTATTTATGTTCAGCTACAATGGTCATCCTTTACGTAAAGGAGAAAAAGGATTGTCTGATAAAACAACCACCACACTTGCCGGGATATTTGCATTAGGGATTGTTATTTTTCCAACAGGTTCAAATATCGTTATTAAAGATAATCTCAGAACTTTCGCAAGCACAATGAATGTGGGCTACATTCATTTTGGTATGGCAACTTTATTTTTTCTTTCATTAGCCATTATGTCGATGGTTAATTTCAGAAGAACGGGCGACAGGGTTTCGTTTGGTAAAAAAGAAAATCATAAGCTGTTTCTTGTTTGCGGAATTATTATGATTGCATGTCTTGTATTGATTACGGTGTACAGTGTATGGCTGCAGAATAAAATCAGCTGGCTTGATGCTAGTCATCCTGTGTTTTGTTTTGAAGCCATTGCCCTCATTGCTTTTGGTATTTCATGGCTGGTAAAAGGACAGACTGATTTTAAATATATTCCACGCAAACTGAATTTGGTAAAATAGGTTGCTGTCAATCTTAAATAAAAAGAACTCTCCCTCTTTCAAGAAAAAGGGAGCGTTTCTTATTTGAATAATAAATTATGCTTTTGGAAAGTCAGCTCCTTCAGTAACAGAAGCCCATGCTTCAAAATCATGTTTCAGTTCTTCGATTTTTATGCGTGCGCCTTTGAGTGCTGCTGCTCCTAATAATAAACGCAGCGGAGGATTTTCTGTTTCTGTTACCTGTATCATTGCAAGTGCTGCTTTTACAGGATCGCCGGCCTGGTTGCCGCTGTAGCCACGTATATCGCCGGCATTTTTTCCGGCAGTAGTTGCATAGTCATCAATTTTAATACTGGTATCTTTTGCTGAACGTCCTGCCCAGTCAGTACGGAAACCACTCGGAGCAATGATCGTTACTTTAATACCTAATGGTGCAACTTCTTTCGATAAGGCTTCACTCAACCCATCAACGGCATATTTAGTGGCGTTGTAAAATCCTATGCCGGGAAAAGAACGAAGCCCGCCAATAGAAGTAATATTCAGGATATGACCTGCTTTACGTTTGCGCATATGCGGCAGTACTTCCTGTGTCATATGTGCAAGGCCAAAGAAATTAATTTCAAACATGCGGCGTATTTCAGCTTCCTCGCTTTCTTCTATTGCAGCGAAATAACCAATGCCGGCATTATTAACAAGTACATCAATCTGTCCGAATTGATCAATGGTTGTCTGTACCGCTGATTTGATCTGTTCAGGCACAGTAACATCCAGCCTTACTGCAATTGCAGTTGAGGGATAGCCTTCAATAATATCCTGTACATCATTTGTGTTTCTTGCTGCAACTGCTGCCCTGTAACCTTTTGCCAGTACTTCTTTTGCCAGTGCTCTTCCAAAACCTGTAGAACATCCTGTAATTAGCCAAACTTTACTCATTCGTTGTTTATTTAGATTTTATGTTTGCAAATTGATGCGGCTGTTTGTTAATAACAGTTGAGATGCAAAATTAGTTGACTGAGAATAGAAACATCATCTGCTTTTAGTCATTTGAGTAACATTGATGAAAAGTACCAGCTGGTTTTTCCTTTGTTTCTTCTGTTTGCTGTAAGAGAAGAATGAAAGGCTTATACTCCTTTCATTAATTCCTGAATGGAAATTGCTCCCAGGTAAGGCTCTAAAAGCCCGGTGCTGTCAAACATTCTGAACTCCAGTACTGCCATGTCTTCATAATTGCAATAGGTTTCTACATAATAGTTTTCAAGCTGAAACAGGAAAATGATGCAATGCTGTAAACGTCTTTTCGCAACGAGGATGCCCATGTGAAGAACTACTGATGTCTTTTCTTTGTCATTCAATACAATAAAATCAGAAAGCTTCATAGTACTAATTTTAAAAGTGTTAACGAATAAATACTTACTAAAAATAGAGGCCTGAATCAATAACTGATGATCTTATACAGATCCGGACGATAACAATAAAATTTAACTGGCAAGACAGAGACTTATCTGCAACCGGCAACTGGGAGAGGCAATATCAGGAAGACTGTTGTGTGCCGGTATACATCAATGAGACATTGTAAATATATTGAATTTACAATGTGATGTAAATGTTTTTTATAAAAAGTTTTGCTGCTTATAAAGAATTCCGGAGCGTAAGCGAAAACGGCACTTCAACAAGCTTCCGTTCATTTTGCAGAACCATTTGTGCTGCCAGTACACCCATCTTTTTAAAGTCAGTGGAAATGGTGGTGATGCCATCAATTAAAAAGCGTTTCCAGGGAGTTTCGTTATAAGAAATGATGCCGATATGTTTTCCCACTTTTAATTTGGTAGCCTGTATCTTATCAAGCAATACCAGCAGGTCGTCTTCCATCATATTCACAAATACATCGCCATCCACAATTTCTTCTTCTTCCACATTATGTACAATTTTGTACTGGAAGGCATATTCAATACAGAAGTGTTCAAATCCTTTTAATATTTCATTCGGAAAATAGGTATAGGAAGGAAAAACCAGTTTCAGTGTATGGTAATTGCTGAGTTTGGGAAGGGCTTCTTTCAGGGCTTCAAAAATATCTTTTTCAAAATTTTCATATACAGCGCCATGACCGGTACTGATTCCCGGAATGAGTTTGTCTAATAAGATCAGTTCCCCTTCTTTGATTTCATTGATTACTTCAAAAGCTTTTTCACCGCCTTCGAGGAAATGGGGAATAATAACGTTATGCGTATAACCTTCTCTTCTGTTTTGAACCAGTTTTCTGAACAGCCCGAAATCATTGTTGTAAATATAAAAGTCAATGGCTGCCTGGTCGCCAAGTGTTTCAACAAAAGAATCATACATAATCTTTTTATGCAGGCTCAGTTTATTGAACAGAAGAAATACCCTGATGGATTGCTTCACATCTATTTTGGAAATGAAGTATCCTTTTCCCGGAACAGAACCAACCACACCCAGCAGTTTCAGCTGCCGGTAGGCTTTTTCTGCTGTATCCCTTGAAATGTCAAGTTCATAACTAAGGTCATTAATTGAAGGGAGCTGGTAATCCTTGCCAATATTACCCTGTTCAATTCCCTTTAAAATGGAGTTGATCAGCTGCACATATTTTGGAGTGATGGACTGTTCATCAATCAGAATATGCCTGTATATATTGTCAGTAGACATGAAGCCGGAACGTTTTGTCAGTAATTACAGAATCCGGTTATTTGCCGGGGTTATTTAAGGGCAAAAGGTAAGTATAAAATCGAAAAGGTTCAATCCCGCTTGTAAATCAAAAAAGAAACATGATGGTACATGACAGTAATCGGAAAGGGAGACGGTAATTTTATCCCATTCATCTTTGCTATATAAAAAATTAACGAATGCAGGTTCTATTAGGCGTTATCTTTCATTTCATTGGCGGTTTTGCTTCAGGAAGTTTCTATATTCCATACAAGAAAGTCAAGGGCTGGCATTGGGAAAGCTACTGGATTGTTGGTGGTTTGTTTTCCTGGTTGATTGTGCCCCCCGTTGCAGCATATCTTACAATTCCCGGTTTTGCTGATATTATCAGAGGTTCTGCCAGTTCGGCTCTTGGACTCACTTACATGTTTGGTGTGCTCTGGGGAATTGGCGGTTTAACTTATGGGTTGGGAGTGCGTTATCTCGGTGTATCGCTTGGCAGCAGTATTATCCTTGGATTATGTATGGTTTTTGGAGCTCTTATTCCTGCCATTTATTATGATTTCAATCCGGTTGAGGGAAAAGATACGTTCAGCGCAATGATTGGCTCCACCTGGGGCTTAACCATTTTAGCCGGTTTACTGGTTTGTATTATAGGTATCATCATCAGCGGCAGGGCCGGTATGCTGAAAGAAAAACAGATCAGTACGACTGTAACTGATCCGCATGGTGCAGAAGTGAAAACTGAATACAAGTTTGCACTGGGTATGTTTGTTTCCATTGTATCGGGTGTATTGAGTGCATGTTTTAACTTTGGACTGGAAGCCGGTCAGTCAATGGCAACTGTAGCAAATGAAGCGTGGAAAGCGGCTAATCCCGGTGAAGGTGAATTCCTATACCGCAACAATGTTATTTATATTGTTTTGCTCTGGGGAGGGTTAACCACTAATTTTATCTGGTGTGTTATTCTCAATGCCCGGAACAAAACATTCGGCGATTATACCAATCAGAAAACACCGTTGCTGAAAAACTACTTGTTTTCAGCATTGGCAGGTACAACCTGGTTTTTGCAGTTCTTCTTTTATGGTATGGGCGAAAGTAAATTAGGAAATGGACCAAGTTCATGGATACTCCATATGGCCTTTATTATTCTCGTTGCCAATATGTGGGGTCTTGTATTGAAAGAATGGAAAGGCGTGAGCAAAAAAACAATAACAACCGTAACAGCGGGAATTATCATTATTATTCTATCCGTATTACTGGTAGGGTATGGTAACAGTCTGCATTAATAAACATAAAAGAATCAGTTATGTCAGTAGAAACAAAAAATTATAAACACGTAAGCTATTTGTGGGATGATGCGAAAGCAGCAAGCTTAGCAGGTGATGAAGTTGCCTTACTGGTTTACCGTTCTAATTTATTAGGCGCCGATCTGCGCTTAACCAACTATGGCGGAGGTAATACTTCCTGTAAAGCAATGGCCAAAGATCCGTTAACAGGAAAAGAAGTGGAAGTAATGTGGGTGAAGGGCAGCGGTGGCGATCTCGGCACCATGAAAAGAAATGGATTAGCTGCATTGTATGTTGACCGTTTACGCAGTTTAAAAAATATTTATCGTGGGCTGGAACATGAAGATGAAATGGTTGAACTCTTCAATCATTGCATTTATGATCTTTCATCAAAGGCTCCGTCCATTGATACGCCATTACATGGTTTTCTTCCCTTTAAACATATTGATCATTTGCATCCCGATGCAGCCATTGCCATTGCAGCAGCAAAGGATGGTGAAAAGATCACCAAGGAATTATTCAACGGAACGATAGGTTGGGTAAAATGGCAGAAGCCCGGTTTTGAACTGGGGCTGATGTTAAAACAATGCCTTGATGAAAATCCAGGTATCCGTGGCATCATGCTCGGCTCACATGGTTTATTTACCTGGGGCGATACTGCATACGAATCTTATATCAACACACTGGAAGTTATTGAGCGTTGTGCTGAATACCTGCAGGATAATATTAAAAAACAGGCATCTGTATTTGGTGGTGAAAAATTAGCTTCTCTACCGGAAGCAGATCGTAAAAAACAGGCTGCTTCATTAGCTCCTGTGTTAAGAGGTTTCTGTTCATCAGAGAACAGAATGATCGGTCACTTTACAGATGATGCAAGAGTACTGGAATACATCAACTCCAATGACCTGGATCGGTTGGCTCCTATGGGAACAAGTTGCCCTGATCATTTCTTACGTACCAAAATTTCTCCGCTGGTATTAAATCTTACAGCAGCTGAAGATTTAAGTGATGTTAAAAAGATCAAAGAAAAAATTGCTCCTTTATTTGAAGCATACCGTAAAATGTATGCTGACTATTATAATGGCTGTAAGCATGCAAACAGTCCTGCTATGCGTGATCCTAACCCGGTTGTGATTCTGTATCCCGGTGTTGGTATGTTCACCTTTGCAAAGGATAAACAAACTGCAAGGGTAGCAGCTGAATTTTATATCAATGCCATTAATGTAATGAAGGGTGCAGAAGCCATTTCTGAATACACTTCATTACTACGCCAGGAAGCATTTAATATTGAATACTGGTTACTGGAAGAAGCAAAACTGCAGCGTATGCCGAAACCTAAATCCTTAAGCGGAAAGGTTGCATTGATCACCGGCAGCGGTGGCGGCATTGGAAAAGCTATTGCAAGAAAATTTGCTGAAGAAGGTGCCTGTGTAATTTTAAACGATATGAATGCAGATCGTTTAGCAGAAGCGAAAGATGAATTTGTAAAACAGTTTGGAAAAGATATTGTAGCTGCTGATATACTGGATGTAACAAGCGATGCTACCATTCAGCAAACACTGGCAACAGCAGCACTGGCTTTTGGAGGTGTAGATATTGTGGTGAACAATGCAGGATTGTCTATTTCCAAATCTATCGAAGATCATTCAGAAAAAGATTGGGATTTATTATATGATGTATTAGTGAAGGGCCAGTTCCTGGTTACTCAAAAAGCAGTTGAAGTAATGCGTAAGCAGGGTACTGGTGGAGATATTCTTAACATCGTCAGCAAGAATGCATTGGTAAGCGGCCCGAACAATGCCGGTTATGGTTCAGCAAAAGCTGCACAATTACATTTGAGCAGATTGAATGCAGCTGAATTGGGAAAAGATAAGATTCGTGTGAATGTGGTGAATCCTGATGCAGTGATTTCAGGCAGTAATATCTGGAGCGGTGGCTGGGCCGAAGGAAGGGCAAAAGCTTATGGTATCAGCATTGAAGAATTGCCGGCCTATTATGCAGGCAGAACTTTGCTGAATGAAATTATTTTGCCGGAAGATATTGCGAATGCATGTTTTGCCTTTGCAGGTGGTTTATTAGGTAAATCAACCGGAAATGTATTGAATGTAGATGGCGGTGTAGCAACTGCGTGTGTAAGATAATTAAACAGTTTTCTCATAGTCCTTTCGTTTACAAACGGGTTGTTAGTTCCCTTTCGGCCCCCTTTTCTAAATTGACTAACTTAGATATTATAAAATTGAGTGTATGTTCATAGAAAAAAACAAGATCGCTGAATTCAATGGATTGCATGCAGCTGATCACAAACGGAAATTTGATTTCATTGCTTCAGAAATAAAAGATGTTGAAGAGGTTTTACAGAAACTGATTGACTTCCAGGTAGCAATTCCAAGCTGGGCACTGGGCACAGGTGGTACAAGATTCGGACGTTTTGCAGGAGCAGGTGAGCCGGGCAGTTTAGAACAGAAATTAGAAGATGTTGGATTGCTCCATGCTTTGAACCAGTCAAGTGGCGCTATCTCCCTGCATATTCCATGGGATATTCCTGATAACTATGCTTCTATTAAAGCAATGGCTGCACAACTGGGTTTAAAGTTTGATGCAGTGAACTCCAATACATTTCAGGATCAGAAAGACCAGGAACTGAGTTATAAGTTTGGTTCGTTACAGCATGTAAATAAAGCTGTACGTAAGCAGGCTATTGAACATAATGTTGAAGTAATTAAACATGGCGTTGAACTTGGATCAAAAGCCTTAACAGTTTGGTTAAGCGATGGAAGCTGCTTCCCGGGCCAGTTGAATTTCAGAAAAGCATTTCAGAATACATTAGAGAGCCTGCAGGAAATTTATGCAGCTTTACCTGCTGACTGGAAAGTGTTTGTTGAATACAAAGCATTTGAACCAAACTTCTACTCAATGACAGTAGGAGATTGGGGACAGTCTTTATTATACGCTAATAAATTAGGACCGAAAGCATATACATTAGTTGATCTTGGTCATCATTTGCCGAATGCAAATATTGAACAGATTGTTTCTCTTCTTTTGATGGAAGGTAAACTTGCCGGTTTCCATTTTAACGACAGTAAATATGGTGATGATGATTTGACATGCGGAAGCATCAAACCATACCAGTTGTTTTTAATTTTCAATGAATTGGTTGAAGGAATGGATGCAAGAGGAATGGATCATGCAACTGATCTTGGCTGGATGATTGATGCAAGTCATAATGTAAAAGATCCACTGGAAGATTTATTACAATCAGTTGAAGCCATTATGATTTCTTATGCACAGGCATTAACGGTTGACCGTAAAAAATTAAATGCGGCCCAGGATGCAAATGATGTGGTGGCAGCACAGGAAATTTTACAGCATACTTTCCGCACTGATTTAAGGGCGCTTGTTGCAGAAGCAAGATTAAGAAGCGGCGCTGCATTATATCCTTTACAATATTTCCGTGAACAGAAATTAAGGGATCAGTTAATAAAAGAAAGAGGCAGCAAAACTGTAGCAACAGGATTATAATGAACGGAGAGGCCGTCATAGCAATTTTTGATATTGGCAAAACCAATAAAAAGCTTTTACTGTTTGATGAGCATTATAAAGTAGTCTTTGAAAAAAGTCAGCAGTTCAGTGAAACAACAGATGAAGATGGTTTTCCCTGCGAGGATGTTTCAGCACTTACACTATGGATTAAAGATTCTTTTGAGGCGATAACAAAAGATGAACGCTTTCATATTAAAGCCGTTAACTTTTCCGGCTATGGAGCAAGTTTTGTTTATCTCGATAAAGATTTGAAGGTCATTCCGCCTTTATATAATTATCTCAAACCCTATTCGCCTCAATTACAGAAACAGTTTTATGATACCTACGGAGGAGAAAGCAAAGTGTCGAAGGATACAGCATCACCTGTTTTAGGTAATCTTAATTCAGGCATGCAGTTGTACCGCCTGAAGTATGAAAAGCCTGAAGTGTTTGCTGCAATTAAATATGCACTTCATCTTCCGCAGTACCTGAGTTTCATTCTTTCAGGAAAGGTAAATACAGATATTACCAGCGTTGGTTGTCATACCAATCTCTGGAATTTCCAGGGTAAAAAATATCATCAATGGGTAAAGAAGGAGGGGATAGCTGAAAAATTGCCACCCATTGTTCCCTGCGACTCCATTGCAGGTTATATCAATAAAAAAATTCCTGTTGGGATTGGTTTGCACGACAGTTCTTCTGCATTGATTCCTTATCTCACTTCTCTTCATGAACCATTTATCCTGCTTTCAACAGGTACATGGTGTATTACATTAAACCCGTTTAATCATTCACAGCTCAGTGATTATGAATTACATCATGATTGTTTGAGTTATCTATCTTTCCAGGCAAAGTCTATTAAGGCTTCCCGTTTGTTTGCAGGGTATGAACATGAACAGCAAACGAAACGGCTGGCAGCACATTTTAGTGTTGCGGTTGATCATTACAAACAGGTTGAGTGCGATGTGAAACTGATGAAACGTCCGGATGAGTTAAAAGATTATTTAAAAAAAGTGAATAATGATGTGATGCTTCAGCAATCTGTTTTTGAAGGCAGGGATCTGCGCTCTTTTAAAAGTTATGAGCAGGCATACCATCAGCTGATTGCTGATATTATTGTTCAGCAATATTACAGCACCAGCCTGGTCCTGAAAGGGACTACCGTGAAAAGGATATTTGTTGATGGGGGCTTCAGTAAGAACCCGATCTTTATGTACATGCTGGCAGATCTCTTTCCTGAAGTTGAAATCTTTGCAGCATCAGTTGCACAGGCTTCCTCATTGGGTGCAGCATTGGTGATGCATGAACACTGGAACAGCAAACCATTACCATCTGATATTATTGAATTGAAATATTATTCAGGATTACAGCATATCTGAGTTCGCATAGATTTCAGCAGTTAAAAATGAACACATGAAAGTTGGATTATTTATACCCTGCTATATTGATCAGTTCTACCCACAGATAGGAATTGCTACACTTGAGTTACTGGAAAAATTTGGTTGTGATGTTTCTTTTCCGTTGAACCAAACCTGTTGCGGACAACCAATGGCCAACAGCGGTTTTGCTTCCTTAAGTAAAGATTGCGATAAAAATTTTGTTGCCAATTTCCGTGGCTTCGATTATGTGGTTGGCCCATCAGGAAGTTGTGTACTGCATCTCAAAGAACATTTAAAGGATGATCAGTTTCCCGGTGAAGCAGAACATATCCGTAAACATGTATATGAACTCACAGAATTTTTAGTGGATATTTTAAAAGTTGAACAGCTCGATGTTTCCTTTCCGCATAAAGTTGGATTGCATACAAGCTGTCACGGCCAGCGTGGATTGCATGTTGCTTCTATGAGTGAACTGGTTGCCCCTGAATTTTCAAAGCCTGAAAAATTATTGAGTATGGTGAAAGGTTTGCAGTTGAGTAAACCTGCAAGACCGGATGAATGCTGTGGCTTTGGCGGAACCTTCTGTGTATTTGAAGAAGCAGTGAGTGTGAAGATGGGCAAGGACAGGATTGCAGAACATGAAGCAAACGGCGTTGAATATATCACCGGTTATGATGAAAGTTGTTTAATGCACCTGGAAGGAATCTTAAAAAGGGATGGCAGCAGGATCAAAGCCATTCATATTGCAGAAATTTTAAACGGCAACGCATGAGTAAAGTATTAACACATGCAGAAGCTGCGGAACAATTCATTGCTGATGAGCCAAGAACCGACTGGCACAATGATACCTTATGGTTTGTACGACAGAAAAGAGATAAAGCTGCTCATGGCTTACCTGAATGGGAACAGTTAAGAGAATGGGCCTCACAAATAAAGAATCATACACTTTCCAATCTTGATCAGTACTTAGTTGAATTTGAAAAGAATGCTATTGCAAACGGAATTACTGTTCACTGGGCTGCCAATGGTGAAGAACATAACCGGATCATATACGATATCATTCAGAAAAATAAGATTCAGAAAATAGTGAAGAGCAAGAGCATGCTCACAGAAGAATGCGGCATGAATGAATTTCTGCATGGAAAAGGAATTGATATTGTGGATACAGATCTGGGCGAACGGATTGTACAGTTCAGAAAAGAACCGCCGAGTCATATTGTATTACCCGCTATTCATCTCAAGAAAAAAGATGTGAGTGATACCTTTCATGAACACCTGCATACAGAGAAAGGAAATAACGATCCGCAATATTTAACAGAAGCAGCAAGACAGCATCTCCGTAAAAAATTTGTTGAATCAGAATTAGCAATCACAGGTGTAAATTTTGCTGTTGCAGAAACAGGGGGCTTTGTTGTTTGCACCAATGAAGGCAATGCAGATATGGGCACACATGCTGCAAAGATTCATATTGCCTGCATGGGTTTTGAAAAAATTATTCCTAAGGCTGAACATCTTGCTGTGTTTCTCCGTTTGCTTGCAAGAAGCGCAACAGGTCAACCGATCACAACTTATTCAAGTCATTTTCAGAAGCCGAGAGAAGGACAGGAGATGCATCTCGTAATTGTTGATAACGGAAGAACAAAACAATTGGGCAGAGCCGATTTCAGAAATTCATTGAAGTGTATCCGTTGTGCTGCCTGTTTCAATACCTGTCCTGTTTACAGAAGAAGCGGCGGCCACAGTTATCATACTGCAGTTGCAGGACCAATCGGTTCCATTCTCAATCCAAATATTGATATGCGTGCAAACGCTGATCTTCCATTTGCATCTACACTCTGCGGATCATGCAGCAATGTATGCCCGGTGAAGATTGATATCCATGAACAGTTATGGAAATGGCGGCAGGTACTGGTTGCAGAAGGTTATGTGGATACAACTAAAAAAATAGGATTAAAAGGAATGGCTTTTGTACTGGCACATCCTGCTATCTATCGTTTTGCAGGAAGAGCAGGAAGGGCAGTAATGCGTTTATTTCCTTTTGTATTAAACAATAAACTTAATCCCTGGTACAAACAACGGGAAATGCCAGCTCCGCCAAAACAAAGTTTCAGAGATTGGTACATCAAGAATAAAAAATCATGAGTGCAAGAGAAGATATATTAAAAGCCATTACAGCGAATAAACCGGCACTTGTTGAATTACCGGTAATTGACAGTGCTAAAGTGATTCAGTATAATGACATTGTGCAGCAATTCAAAACTGTATTGCAAAGTATTGGTGGCACTGCAATTGAACTAACTGATCTTGATGCATTAAAGACAGAATTGGAAGCTAAAAAAGCAGCAGGTGAAGTGGTGGTGAACAGAATTGCAGAAATTGGAACAGTGGATAATTCTATTGCTGCATTAACTGCAACTGAATTGGCAGCAGTTGAAGTTGCTTATCTCAAAGCAACATTGGGCGTTGCCGAAAATGGTTCAGTATGGTTATACGAAAGCCAGATGGGTAACAGGTTACTGCCGTTTATTTGTCAGCATCTCGTTATAGTAATTGACAGAAACAGTATTGTTACAACCATGCATCATGCATATAAACAGGTTGATACAGCTAAGGAAGGATTCGGTGTTTTTCTTGCAGGCCCATCTAAAACAGCTGATATAGAACAGTCATTGGTGATTGGTGCACATGGTGCAAGAAGTTTAATTGTATATATCGTTTAAGATAAACAACTATTTTTTTCTGCTGGTTGATTCACGGATAAACATTTCTGTTGGTAAAATCCGTTTTTCAAAGCTTGTTACGGGCCGTTTACTTTCAATTAGCTGGATTAGTAATTCTGTTGCCAGTTTCCCCATTTCAAAGGCAGGTTGTCTTACCGTAGTAAGCGGCGGATTAAAAATTTCAGGTGCAGTAAAATTGGTAAAACCAATTACTGCCAGTTTTTTTGGAATACTGATTTTTCTTCTTTGCAGCAATGCCAGTACTGCAATGGTAATACGATCAGATGCAGCAATCACAGCATCAGGCGCTTTTTTTAAACTCAACAACTCGTCCAAAACTGTTTCCACTTCATTTACTTCCATTCCCCCGTGGTAACAGTATTTTACATAATCAGGATTCACTTCTATGTTGAATTCCTTTAATGCCCTGTAGTATCCTTCCAGCCTTTCTTTTGTTATGGAAATGTTTGGCGGACTGGTAATGTGAGCAATTCTTTTATAACCATTATTGATTAAATGCTTTGTTGCTTTGTAAGTTCCGTCAGCATTATCTGTTTTTACCTGGTGTGTTTCAATGGCATCGGTTACCCTGTCGAAAAATACAATCGGAATATTTTTTTCGTGTACTTTTTTTAAGTGTTCCAGGTTTTCTGTTTCTGTTGAAAGAGAAATCATCAGCCCGTCAACCGAGCGCCACATCAGGTGCTCCAGGTTCTCCAGCTCCCGTTCATACGATTCGAGACTTTGTGTAATCAAAAAATGGTAATTCTTGTCGTGTGCAACAGATTCTATTCCGTTAATCACTTCACCCCAGAAAATATTGGGGATGGAAGGAATTAAAATGCCGATACTTCTTGTTTTGTTACTTCTGAGGCTTTGTGCTACCAGGTTGGGCCGGTAATTTTTTTCACGTGCATAATCCTGCACTTTCTTCTTAATGGCCTCACTGATTTTATAACTGTCCTGTAAAGCCCTGGATACAGTTGAATTGGAAAGCCCGAGCGCCTGTGCAATATCTTTGATGGTTATGTTATCAGATTTCATTCGAAGCAATTGTATTTGCAGTAATCAGGCGATAAAGTAAGAACATTTTCACAATGTTTCCGAAATAAACTGAATTGATTGAGTTAAAGCTCTTTTTTTCGTTAAATTTAAATGATTTGGGTATTCACAAAAGTTCCCGAAACAAAAGGAGTATCACTGGAAGAACTGGAAAGGAAATTAATACCGGAATAATTATCTTTTTACACGGGTACTTTCTGAAAACATACTGCTGAATTTAATACAATAAAATGCAGAATTAGTATTACTGCAACTGCTGCGGGTTTGGTATCTTCAATTCTCATTGTACATTAAACAGTTACTTGCAAAACAGGTATCGTTTTACAGCTTAAAAAAGAGAGACATGTTTTTTTTAAAGAATTGTACGGATAGGGTGTGGATGATGAAAGGTCAAATAGTACTGATTTTTTTTACACTGCAATTTGTTTCCTGCAAAGAGATACATTCCCAATCATTATCTAATGATATTAAACTGAACCAGGAGGGGTTTTATCCCAATGCACCAAAATCAGCAGTCATAACAAACCATTTTTCTTCAAAAGAATTCTACCTCACAACGGAAAACTTAAAGGACACTTTCTTTACAGGTGTATTGAGTGCAGTAAAGCAGTCGGCCTATTCTTCCACCAAAACAAGGATCGCTGATTTTTCTTCTTTTACAAGGCCCGGAAAATACAGGGTCGTTAATGGATTAAATCATTCATATCCATTTCAAATAAAAAACAATGTAAATCACAATGCAGCCGTTGCTGTACTGAAAGGCTATTACTTTCAGCGGACTTCTATGCCGCTGGAGGAAAAGTATGCTGGTAAGTGGCAACGTACAGGCTTTCATCCCGATGATGTGGTATACATTCATCCCTCAGCTGCAGGTGAGGAACGGCCTGAAGGCACAATCATTTCAACTCCGGGAGGATGGTACGATGCAGGTGATTATAACAAGTACATTGTTAACTCCGGTATTACCATGGGTACAATCTTCTCAGCGTATGAAGATTTTCTGGAATACTTTCAACAGCTCAAAACAAATATTCCTGAAAGTGAGGATGCTGTTCCTGATATTTTAAATGAAGCCATTTATAATCTTCGCTGGATGCTGACCATGCAGGATCCAAATGATGGAGGTGTGTATAATAAATGCACCAATGCAGCCTTTGATGGAATGGTGATGCCCGGTGTTACAAAATCAAAAAGATATGTTGTACAGAAAGGAACTGCTGCCACTCTTGATTTTGCAGCAGTAACTGCACAGGCAGGCCGTATCCTGAAAAGTTTTCAACAACAATTTCCCGGACTGGCAGACAGTTGTATTACTGCTGCAAAAAAAGCATGGGAATGGGCATTACTGAATCCGGCATTGGAATATGACCAGAACAGTATCAATAAAAAGTTTACACCTGCTATTACTACCGGCGGTTATGGCGACAGAAATTTTAGCGATGAATGGCTTTGGGCAGCTGCAGAATTATTTTTAACCACAAGAGATAATCGTTTTTATAAAGTGGTAGAAGATCATTTAAAAGATAACGTCAATTTACCCAACTGGGGAAGTGTGGGCATGATGGCTTATTATTCTTTCCTGCATTTTAGAGATCAACTTCCTGCTACCTATTCTGCAACACTTACTCAAATGAGGAACCGAATCATCAGCATTGCAGACAGTTATATTGATAAAACAAATGTGAATGCATTTCATACAGTAATGGGGCAATCGGTAAGAGATTTTAACTGGGGCAGTAATTCCAATGCAGCTAACCAGGGAATGCTTTTAATCAAAGCTTATCTTTTAACCAAAGAAAAAAAGTATGTTGACTATTCTCTGACAAATGTCGATTATTTACTTGGCAGAAATGCAACCGGCTATTGTTTTATAACTGGCATTGGAAGTAAGCCAACAATGTTTCCTCACCATCGTCAGTCAACAGCTGATGCTATTGCTGAACCGGTACCGGGTTTGGTAGCAGGCGGTCCTAATCCTGCAAGGCAGGATAAGTGTACTTATAAATTTACTGAACCTGAAACTGCATATACAGATCATGATTGTTCTTATGCTTCCAATGAAATTGCCATTAACTGGAATGCTCCGGTTGTGTATTTACTCAATGCCATTGAAGCGTTACAAACAGAAGCAGGCTATAACAAAAAATAATTTCAAATCTAAGGCTGTATGAAAAAAACATGCTTGCTTCTCCTGTTCATTTTTAGTTTCATTTTTTTACATGCACAGCAAACGGTCATTCAGTATTTATCCGGCATTGATAAAGACCATACTGTAAGTTGGGATTTTATGTGCAGCAAAGGAATGAACAGTGGCAAATGGACAAAGATCCAGGTTCCTTCCAATTGGGAACAGCAGGGCTTTGGTACTTATAATTATTTTAAAGATTCTGTAAACCCCGATGAACAGGGGTTTTATAAATACAGATTCAATACAGCGGTTTCGTGGAAAAATAAAAAAGTAGTAATTGTATTTGAAGCATCCATGACAGATACAGAAGTGAAGATAAACGGGAAGTCTGCAGGTGCAGTTCATCAGGGAGGGTTTTATGAATTCAAGTATGATATTACAAAGCTGCTGAAACCATCCGGAGAAAATTTACTGGAAGTAACAGTGAGTAAGAAATCTTCCAATGAATCTGTGAACCGTGCCGAACGAAAAGCCGACTTCTGGTTGTTTGGTGGAATCTTTCGGCCTGTGTATTTAGAAATTTTACCAATCACACATATTGAACGGGTTGCCATACATGCAAAAGCCAATGGTGATTTTTCTGTAAACGTTTTCGCCAATAATATCAAACAACAGCAAACAGTTGAAGCACAGGTGCAGGAATTAAATGGAAAAGCAGTTGGTAAACCGTTTGCTCTAAGTGCGAATGGTGAAACTGTTTTGCAAAACCATTTCAGCAATATCAAAACATGGAATGCCGAGCAGCCTAATTTATACAGGGTTGTTATCTCCATTAAACAAAATGGAAAGATCATTCATACAATCAAGCAACGTTTCGGTTTCAGAACAGCTGAGTTAAAACCAAAAGATGGCTTTTATGTAAACGGTGTGAAAGTAATTTTCAGAGGAGTAAACAGGCACAGTGAATGGCCAGAAACTGGAAGAACATTAAGTCGTAACATTCACCTGATGGATATTGCGTTGATGAAGGATATGAATATGAATGCTGTACGCATGAGTCATTATCCACCTGATAAAGAGTTTTTGGATTTATGCGATTCGCTTGGTTTATATGTGCTGGATGAATTAACCGGATGGCAGGCTGCTTATGATACTTTGGTTGGAAGAAGATTAGTTAAAGAGTTAGTTATTCGGGATGTAAATCATCCATCGATCGTTATCTGGGATAATGGAAATGAAGGTGGATGGAACAGGGGACTGGATAATGATTATGCTTTGTACGATCCGCAAAAAAGATTGGTCATTCATCCATGGGAAAGGTTTAATGAAACCAATACCAAACATTATCCAGATTACAAGTATGTGCAGAATGAAGTATTAAATCCGAATTGAGTTTTTTTTCCAACTGAATTTATGCATGGATTATTTGATGGAGGACATGGTGCAGCCTTAGATGATTTCTGGAATGAGATGAAAAAGCATCCTTATTTTGCCGGTGGTTTTTTATGGGCACTGCATGATGAAGGCATTATGCGTAAAGATAAAAATGATGAAATGGATGTGGCGGGTAACCAGGCACCTGATGGTATTGTTGGGCCACACCGTGAAAAGGAAGGCAGTTATTATACCATTAAAGAAATCTGGAGCCCCGTACAAATTAATCTGGAAAAATTACCTGCAAATTTTGATGGAAGAATACCTGTTGAAAATTTGTACAGCTTTACCAATTTAAATCAATGCAGCTTTCAATGGCAGCTAATACAATTCCCTGCTTCTGCAAAAGGAGCAGCAACTATTCTCTCAAAAGGAATTGCAGCAATTTCTTTACTGCCCGGTGAAAAGGGAAGCCTGAATCTTAAACTGGATAAGAATTTCAGTAATGCCGATGCAATCTATCTTACTGCAAAAGATCCAAAAGGAAAAGAAATTTATACATGGAGCTGGGCAATTCATTCTCCAAAACAAATTGCAGAGAAGGCGAATGCTTTTCTGTCGTCAGGAATAATTACTACTGAGGATAATGAAATTAATTTTTCTGTAGCCTGTGATGGAATTGTGTACAGGTTTAATAAACAAACCGGTTTTCTGCAACAGGTGTTGAATGGGAATAAAGAAATTTCACTGAGCAATGGTCCTTCATTGGCAGGTGTAAGTTTATCATTAGCTGAATTTAAAACCTATCAGCAGGGCGATGAGTATATTGTTGAACCTGTTTATAAGGGAGATGATCAGTTTAAAGTAAAGTGGACCTTTGCAAAGGGAAAACTGCCGCAATTAGATTATCAATACAGCATTCAAAAAGAAATGGAGTACCTGGGAATTACATTTCAATATCCCGAAGAAAAAATTACCGGTATGAAATGGCTTGGTCGTGGCCCTTATCATGTGTGGAAGAACCGGTTGAAAGGAAATCAACTGAATGTGTGGGAGAAGAAATATAATAATACTATTACCGGGGAGTCTTACAATTATCCTGAATTTAAAGGATGGCATTCGGAATTGTATTGGATTACAGTTCAGAATAAGGAAACTGATTTTACAGTGTATGCAAAAGATGAACAGGTATTCTTCCAGATGCTGCAGCCTGCAAAACAGGCAGGGATTAAAAACATGAATACGCTTCCGGCATTTCCCGGAAATACAATTGGATTCTTTACAGGTATCAGCGCTATCGGCACAAAATTTCAGGATGCAAAAGTGATGGGGCCGCAAAGTCAGTTGAATGCAATTGCTCCTGCACCTGTAACAGGAACGCTGCTGTTTAATTTTTCAAAGCAATAAATAATAATGTCAGAACAAAATAATTCCCGCAGAAATTTTATTGCAAAAGCTGCAATGGCCTGTGCTGCTGCAACAGGCTTCACAGGGATAGAAAGTTTTGCTGCAGGCAGTGTTGAACAGAAACGTAAAACCGATCATTTGAATTTTTTATTCCAGGGCGATTCAATCACCGATGGCAACCGTGGAAGAAGTAAAGATCCAAATCACATCATGGGTCATGGGTATGCATTTAGTATTGCCAGCAGGGTAGGTGCGGCTTTTCCGGAAAAAGAAAATCAGTTTTATAACAGGGGTATCAGTGGAAATAAAATAACAGATTTAGCCAAACGCTGGCAAACTGATACACTCGACTTAAAACCGGATGTACTCAGTATTCTTATAGGAATAAATGATACAGACTCAGTAATACGACAGCAGAATATTGTTACGGCTGAACAATATGAGGAAGTATATCGTTCGTTACTGGAACAAACACATGAGCAGTTACCTGATTGTATGTTTGTTCTCTGTGAACCATTCATTCTTCCAGTGGGTAAAGTAAAAGAAAACTGGAACCTGTTTCATGATGACCTTCAGAAAAGACAGCTGGCAGTGAGTCGTTTATCAAATGAGTTCAACGCAGTTTTCATTCCGTTGCAAAAAATATTCAATGATGCAGTTAAGCGAGCAGCCGCCGAATACTGGATGTGGGATGGTATTCATCCAACATATTCCGGGCATGAATTAATTACTAAGGAATGGCTGAAGCAGGTAAGTAAAGAGTTACATTTTATCAGGAGGATAAAAGGAAATTAAATAAAGAAATAATTTCAGCTGCAAAAAGTCATCTTCAGCTTTCCCCAATATACTTGGGGATTATTTCCTTCTGTAACCTGAAGTTTAGTGACTATTTTTGACAGGCGGTGGATGTTTGTTTCATTAAGATTTTTTATTCCTTTTATTATATGAGGAGAAGGCTTTTTTTCAATTATATTATACTTTCTGTTTTTTTTCAGGTTTCTGCTGTTTCATTGATACATGCTTCTGATTCTATACCCGTGCAGTATCTCGGAATTGAACAGGGACTTTCCAATAATGTTGTTACAAGTATTTACCAGGATCATGATGGTTTCATGTGGTTCGGCACCTATGATGGGTTGAGCCGTTACGATGGTTATGGTTTCAAAGTGTACAGGAATATTATTGGCGATACTACTTCCCTTTGTCACAGTCACATCAATTCTATTACCGGCGATGCTGCTGATTATTTGTGGATCGGTACATCAAAAGGGATCAGCGTGTTTGATCCGGTAAGCAGACGTTTTTACACGCCTTCTTTCCGCTCATTTGATAAAGATGACAGGAACACTTTAACCGGAAACTCCAATATCATAAAATCTGCCTTCAATGGTGATATTGTATTTGCCGGAACTGATACACATGGATTACTTTATTTTAAACGCAGCAGCAGCAGCGGATTGCAGATTCCATTGTTCATTGGAAAAACAAAAGTTTCCAGTTACAGGATATCAGCAATTGAATATGACAGTGTAAGTAAAAAAGTATGGGTGTATGTTCCGGGAAACTACAGATGGCGGTGGCTTATGGATTCTGAAGTCAGGTAATGAAATGGCTGAGGCTTATCAGTCAAATGAACAGCAACCCAGTATTAACAGCACTGCGTTGTATGCTATTTTTATTGATGAAAAAGACAGAAAATGGATCGGCACATTAAGGGGCGGAGTAAATATTCTTTATCCGAATACAAGTTCATTCAGAACTGTATTTTTACAATAGTCCATTCAGAAATAACAGCAGTAATAATTTTATCAATTCTTTTTGCGAAGATCATAAAGGGAATATTTGGGTTGGTACAAGCGGTGCCGGATTGAGACACTGGAAGAGGTCGAACAATACATATGATCTGTACGTAAATACCGGCAATGATGCATCTATCAGCAGTAATTATGTAACAGGTGTAATGAAAGATGAGTACAACGATCTTTGGGCTTCCACCTGGTTTCATGGAGTTAACAGGTTGAAAGCGGGCTCAGGAAAATTTGAACGTTTCTCCTGTTATAATCCAAAGACAAAAGAAACAGAATATAATGTATGGCTGGTTTACCGTGACCGGTTTAAAAATATCTGGGCAAGCACCGTAAACAACGGAACACTCTATACGTTTAACAGGCAAACGAATCAATTTGAAATTTTTGATGACAGGATTGTAGACGTACAATGTTTAACAGAAGATCGTAATGGGGAGTTGTGGGCAGGTAATTACAGCAGTTTAATCAGCATCAATCAAAATAAAAAAACACATCATATTTACCCGGTTGGATATCCTGTAAGATCTATTCATGAGGACATTCATAAAAATTTCTGGGTAGGAACAGAAGGTGGAGGCTTGCTTCTTTTTAACAGGGCAAACGGTACTTTTCAACGTTTTACAACAGGTGAGGGGCTGCCCAATAATAATGTACTCCGTATTCTTGAAGATCAGCATGGCATTCTGTGGATGAGCACCTACAATGGTTTGTGCAGGTTTGATCCTGTGAACAGAAGCTTCAGGAATTTTACTTATGCTGATGGCCTGCAAAGCAATCAATTCAGTTTCAATGCAGCTCTTCCGCTTCGTTCAGGTGAATTTTTATTCGGAGGTATTAAAGGGTTTAATATTTTCCATCCTGACAGTATTAAAGAATCAAAAGAAGTGCCCCGTGTATTTTTAATCGGGTTAAAAATTGATAACACCCCGATTGAAGAAGAAGACCGTTATGTAACCGGAAGACAGGAGGAGTATGTGAAGCAAATAAAAGTGCCTTACGATAAAGCTATCCTGTCGCTTGACTTTCTTGCATTGGATTACTCGTTGGCAGATAAATTACAGTATGCCTATCAACTGACCGGTTGGGATAAAAACTGGAACAATACCGGAACGAACCGAACAGCAAACTATACCAGAATTCATGAGGGCACTTATATATTCAGTGTTAAAGTAATGAATGCATATGGTATATGGGGTGAAGAAACCAGGTTGCTGCAAATAACCATCCTGCCTCCCTGGTTCCGTTCCTGGTGGGCATATATTTTATATGCTGTGTTTATCATTGGTGCGGTTTACTTCTATCTCTTATATAATAAACGGCAGGAACGTTTACGGTATGAAATTAAACTGGCCCATCTTGAAAGTGAACAGGAAAAAGAGTTAACGGAAAAAAAGATTTCATTTTTTACACATATCTCTCATGAATTCAGAACACCGCTTACACTGATCATTAATCCGCTGAAGGAACTGGTGAAAGAAAATACAAATGAAGATATTCATAGGAAGACAACCATGATTCACCGTAATGCAAAGCGTTTGCTGAGCCTTGTTGATCAATTACTGCTGTTCAGAAAAGTGGAATCGGTAGATCAGCAGATGCGTATTGAACATTTTGATATTGCAGAAGTTTGTAATGAAGTGTACCTCAGCTTCAGTCAGCATGCAGCAATGAAGAACATCCGGTTTGTGTATGAAAAAAATGAGCAGAATATTTTTATTTATGCAGATAAAGAAAAGGTAGAGATCATCCTGTTCAATCTTATTTCGAATGCATTTAAATATACCGAAGCCGGTGGAGAGGTGATGCTCGGTATTATTCAAAATGAAAATGAAATTGAAATAGTTGTAAGCGATACCGGCAGTGGTATACCAATGGAAACCGGTGCTAAACTGTTTGAATCATTTTACCAGGCTGAAAATACAGGAAAGGCATCTCAAACAGGTTTTGGTATTGGTTTGTATGTCTCTCAAAAATTAGCACAGGCCCATCAGGGTCAGCTGTCATATACAAGCGAGCCGGGTAAGGGAACAACATTCAGTTTAAAACTGCTGAAGGGGAAATCGCATTTTGCGGCACGGCATATCAGTGAAGAATATAAACCTGCACAAACGATCCTGCATGAGCTGGTTGAAGATCCCGATTCAGAAAACCTGCTTGCTGAAGAAACTGAAACAAAACAAAACAAGTCAGCTGTTATTGATAAAATCACATCAGGTTTACCAACAATGGTGATTGTGGATGACAATGCTGAACTGCGTTCTTACATCAGGCAGGTATTTGAAGGTTCTTTTAATATCTATGAAGCAGATGATGGAAGTACTGGTTACGAACTGGTGCTGAAGGAAGTACCCGACATTGTTATCAGTGATGTAATGATGAAAAAAGTGGGTGGTATTGAAATGGTGAAGAACATAAAAGAAATGCCATCTATTGCACATATCCCGGTCATTCTGCTTACATCAAGCTCATCAGAAGAAGTAAAGCTGAAGGGCATTGAAGGCGGGGCAGAGGATTATATTACCAAACCATTCGACAGGGAAATTATTATTGCCCGTGTACAAAATATCCTCAAAGGAAGGAACCGGCTACAGCAGTATTTCTTCAATACAGTCACCTTAAAACCGGCTTCAGGAGTGGCAGGGGAGCATAAGATATTCCTTGAACGCTGTATTGCCATTGTTGAAAAGCACCTTGATAATCCCGAGTTCACCATTCAAACCTTCTGCAAAGAGATTGGGATGAGTCATCCGAGCCTCTACAAAAAAATTAAAGCTGTTTCTGGGCTCACGGTAAATGTATTTGTCCGTTACCTGCGACTAAGAAAAGCTGCAGAGCTTCTCATCAATACCAACAAAACAATTGTAGAGGTAACTTATATTACCGGGTTTAACGATGTACGTTATTTTAGGGAACAGTTCTTTAAGCTGTTTGAAATGAAACCATCTGATTACGTAAAAAAATACCGCAAAGCCCTGGGAGCTGGCTCGGTGTAAATGGGGAAATTTCCACACAGAAACTGCTTTTTCAGGCTGAATTCATCTGAAATGATGTATGCTTAAGCTTAGCTTTTCTCATTATCTACAACGTTTGAAATTTTCAAAATAATGAATTTACCCCCCTATTTTTATCATTTGTCCCCCCTGAAAAAGTGAGATACTTGTTCAAATTTGGTATGTAATTCGGGAAAAGGATCATTTCTTTTCCGTTTCATTCAAAACAAAATTGCTGTCATATGACCAAAAACTACTGCCGTCTGTTATGGAGTAATGTCCGCAGGCAGGTATCTCGTGTTCAACTCAGGCAGGCCAGCCTTTCTCTTTTATCAGGCCTTTTTCTGTTAATAATGTTACCCCTGGCTTCTTTTGCCCAGGATAAAACTGTAACCGGTGTAATAACGGATGCAGAGAATGGCGATGTTGTAGCAGGTGCTACCGTTACCATTAAGAATAAAAAAACATCGGTTATTACAGATGTGCAGGGTGTATTTAAAATTAAAGCGGCCGATGGAGATGTACTGCAAATCACAAATGTTGGTTATGCAGTAAGTGAAGTAGCTGTTGATTTCAGCTCATCCATGCAAATTAAACTCACCGCAACCAACAGGCAGTTAAATGAAGTGGTAGTTGTTGGTTATGGTACAAAGAAACGTGCTGATGTAACCGGTTCGGTTGTTACAGTACCTAAAACACGTTTGGAAAAACTTCCGGTAACCAATATCCTTCATGCTATTGAAGGTTCTGTAGCCGGTGTAAACATTACACAGTTTTCATCAGTACCCGGCAGTTCTGCAGGTATTTTGGTAAGGGGGCAAAATTCAATCAATGCAAGTTCCACTCCATTTATTGTTGTGGATGGAATACCGATGAGTAAAACCGGCGGAGGTACAAATGATATCAACCCGAATGATATTGCCTCTATTGAAATTCTAAAAGATGCTTCTGCCACCGCTATTTATGGTATGAACGGGTCGAACGGTGTTATTCTGATTACTACCAAGAGAGGTTCAACCGGTAAACCGGTTATCCGTTACAGTGGTTATATGGGTTTTGACAATATTGTAAAAACCTTAACCCCGTCTACTCCTGCACAGTATGTTCAAAAATATACTGATTATAAAACACAGGTGCCTTCAGCACCACAGACTGTTTTATGGAACGCCTATGAAATTGCCAATTACAATGCAGGCAAAACCACAGACTGGCTGAAAGAAGTTACACAGCAGGGGATCATGCAGGATCATAACCTCAGTGTATCGGGCGGAACAAAAGATATGAAGTACTATGTATCGGGTGATTACCTGAAACAACAGGGTGCAGTTAAAGGCTACCAGTATCACAGAGCTACCGTCAGGGCAAACCTTGATGTAAATATTACAGATTTTCTTTCAGTAGGAACTTCTTTCTTTTATACCAACAATAATTTCGACGGGGGCCGGGCCAATTTTTACCTCGCAGCAGCTATGAGTCCTTATGGTTCATTGTATGATGCAAACGGTAAATATGAAAAATATCCCATGAGGCCTGAGTTGCTGTACAAAAACCCATTGCTTGGTTTATATACCGACAGGATTGACCGCAATAACAACCTCAATGGCAATGTTTTTGCTGAAGTAAAATTCAGTGGCCTGTTAAAAGGATTAAAATACAGACTTAATGCAGGTACAAACTATATCACCACCCGTTATGGTTATTATGAAGGGCGTGATTTCGACAACTCACTCGGTTATGCCAATGTGTCCAGTTCAGAAACTAATAGCTGGGTATTAGAAAATATTCTCACTTATACAAAAGATTTCGGTGTTCACCATCTTGATTTTACAGGTGTGTACAGCGGTCAGCAGCGGGCTTATTTCACTTCATCGGCTTCTGCAACAGGTTTCATTAATGATGAACTGTCTTTCCATAACTTGGGTGCAGGTGCTACTCAAACATCCTCTTCTTACAGGGATAAGTATAATATCGCTTCTCAAATGGGAAGGATCAACTACAGCTACAACAGTAAATACCTGTTAACTGTAACAGCACGCCGTGATGGTTCTTCAGTAATGGGTGCCAATACAACTAAATATGGTTTGTTCCCTTCAGTGGCATTGGGTTGGAACATCAGCCGTGAAAACTTTATGAACAAGGTTGAGTTTATTGATAACTTAAAAGTGAGGGCTTCTTATGGTATAACAGGCAATGAAGCAATTTCTGTTTACCAGACAATTACCACCGATGCATCGGTTCGTTATCCGTTTACCAGTGTGGGTAATATTGGTGTTTTGGCAAGCAATCTTGGTAATGGCGATTTGCATTGGGAAAATTCAAAAACATTCAACATTGGTATTGATTTTACTGTACTTAAGAACAGGATCAATGGTACAATTGACTGGTATGAAACCAACTCAGAAGATTTGCTGCTGAGAAGAAGTTTGCCGATTATAACAGGATACAGTTTTGTGTGGGATAATTTAGGTAAAACTCAAAACCGTGGTATTGAAGTAATGATCAATTCTGACAACGTAGTTACCAATCATTTCAAATGGAGTTCTTCTGCAAACTTCTCTGCCAACAAAAACAAACTGGTTGAGTTATATGGAGATGGAAAAGATGATTTAGGTAACAGATGGTATCTTGGTCATCCCATCAGCATCATTTACGATTATAAAATGGTGGGCGTATGGCAGGCTGGTGAAGATGCATCTAACTGGGATCCGGGTGTAGCACCTGGAAGCCTGAAATTTGCTGACATTAATGGAGATAAAAAAATCGATGCCAACGACAGAACGATACTGGGGCAAACTGCACCTAAATGGATTGGCGGTTTAACCAACACGTTCCAGTACAAAGATTTCAGTTTAAATATTTTTATCCAAACTTTCCAGGGCGCACTTAAAAATAATGTTACACTTACTTATGCCGATGAAGCCGGTCGTATGAACATTCCACAGGAAACCGGTTACTGGACAGCAGCGAACAAGAGTAATACCCGCCCTGCTTTGTCTTATACTAATACAAGGGGATATGGATATGCTTCTGATAACAGCTATACAAGAATTAAGGATGTATCGTTAAGCTATAATTTTCCAAAAGCAATACTGGAAAAAATGAAGCTTACAAATCTTACCGTTTACGCAAGCGGCAGAAACCTGTACACATTCACCAATTGGATAGGCTGGGATCCGGAACATAACTATTCCTTCAGGGGATCAGGTGACTGGTCAAATAACTATCCTATTACAAGACAGATTGTGTTTGGTGTACACGTTACACTCCGTTAATTGATCAATTAAAACTTTATTACAATGAAGAAAAATAAATTCATCCTGATCGCCTTAATCATTTCGATGCAGGTATTTTATATCTCCTGCAAGAAAGATTTTCTTAAAGAAGAATTGTTTTCGAGTTACTCGCCGGTAACACTCACCGATTCGCTGGGCTTTGAAGCATCAGCAGTTGGTTTGTACAATCATCTAAGCACATTTTTTTCCTACAGTGATCCGCAGGGATGGCCAAGTGTATGGCATGCCGGTACCGATATTGCCTTTGTTCCCCCAACTCAGAAACAGGGAATTGAAGTTCCTTATTACGATTACACACAGTTGATTTCAACAGATGGTGCAGCTTCTTATACCTGGAGCTGGGCTTACCGCATGATTAATAATGCCAACATTATTATTAAAAATGCTGAAGACCCATCTGTAGCGGGTATGAGCGAGGCAAACAAAAAGAGCATGGCTGCCGAAGCAAAATTCTTCAGAGCTTATGCATACAATATCCTTGCAACCTGCTATGGCAAAGTACCATTGGTAACAGAGCCTTTAACCGCTCCCAAAACCGATTTTACAAGGGCTGCATTAGCTGATGTAAATAACCTGACCATTGCTGATCTGGTTTATGCAGCAGCCAATCTTCCTGAGCCGGGTGCTTTTGGTTCAAAGACAAATGCCAATGGTAAACCAACTGCAAGAGCAAACAGGTACCAGGCCATGCAGTTATTAGCTGAAGTATATATCAGGGCAGGAAAACCAGATCTTGCAGAAGCACAATGCGATGCAATCATCAATAGCGGCAAGTATGCACTTACCAATGCACGTTATGGAGTTAAAGCAACTGTTAACGGCGATTATTTCAGTGATATGTTCTGGTATGGAAACCAGCGCCGCTACCAGGGAAACAGAGAAGCTATCTGGGTAATGGAACAGGAAAATCCAACTACTATCCCGGGCGGTATTACCAATAACCCGCAGCAACGCCGTAACTGGGGTGCTGCTTATTACCAGATTACCGGCATGACTATTTGCGATTCATTAGGAGGAAGAGGTATTGCCCGTATGCGCTTAACCAACTGGGTTGCTTATGACTTGTATGAAACAACTGATATGCGTAACTCGCATTACAACCTGCGCAGGAAATTTTATTATAACACTGTTGGTAATGCTAACTATGGTCAGCAGGTGCCTTACACAGGAGCAGATACTGTTTTCAAAATTGCACCTCATACAACCAAATGGTATGAGTATAACCCGAATGATGTGTTTGGTTTTGCGATGGTGAACAAAGATTTTATCCTGATGCGTTTGGGTGAAACATATTTGCTGAAAGCAGAAGCTCAGTTTAAACAAGCTAAATTAACTGAAGCTGCCACAACCATTAATATTATCAGGGCAAGGGCCAATGCAACTCCGGTTACAGGTGCCCAGATTACTCTTGATTTTATTCTTGATGAAAGAGCAAGAGAATTGCTGGCAGAAGAAAACAGGAGAATGACCTTGATGCGTACAGGAACTCTTGTTGACAGGGTAACAAGATTCAATACACAAACCATTAACCCGGTGATTGGTATTTCAGCAAAAAATTTATTGATGCCAATACCTTTAAATGAAATAAATTTAAATAAAGACGCTGTCCTGGACCAAAATACAGGATATTAATCAGTAGCAGTCGTTTAGGTCAAAAAACCGGGAAGCCTTCTGGTTTCCCGGTATTTTTTATTGTTCAGTTTGAAACAGACAGATTTCGTGAATGAATAAATGGATTGCCATAGCCGTTTTCTCTTTTGTTATACAGGTTGTAAATGCGCAATCAGTGAAAAAAACTACACTTGTTGATGTAGATTTTGGCTGGGCACATAATTCAGTGAATACGGTCGTCTTCAGAAAAAATTCATTAGTTACATGGAAGGATACACAGTTCATTGCATTTTATAATGAACAGCAGTTTGTAGTTATAGGGAAGAGAAAAACCGGAACAGCAAACTGGCTGCTTCAGCAAACTGTTTATAAAGGCAATACAGCAGATGCACACAATATGATCAGTATCATGATTGATGGCACAGGGTATCTGCATCTTTCATGGGATCATCATAACAACTCATTGAATTACTGTAAAAGCAATAAGCCCGGTTCACTGGAGATGACAGATAAAATTTCCATGACAGGATTAAATGAAAAGAAAGTAAGCTATCCTGAATTCTATAAACTGCCCGGCGGCAATCTGCTTTTTTTTTACAGGGATGGAGGATCAGGCAAAGGAAACCTGGTCATCAACCAGTACAGCATCAAAACAAAAGAGTGGAAACAGCTTCACAGCAATTTAATTGATGGAGAAGGAAAACGCAATGCATACTGGCAGGCCTGTGTTGATGCAAAAGGGACCATTCATGTTTCATGGGTTTGGCGTGAGTCGCCCGATGTTGCCAGCAATCATGATATGTGTTATGCACGTTCAGCAGATGGCGGTAAAACATGGATGAATTCGGTAGGAAAAAAATATCAGCTGCCCATTACTGCTGCAACAGCAGAATATGCATTACAGATTCCTCAGCAAAGTGAATTGATCAATCAGACTTCAATGTTTGCTGATGCTTCGGGAAATCCTTATATAGCAAGTTACTGGAGAGAGAAGGGCGACAGCATTCCGCAGTATCATCTTATTTATAAAAAAGGAAAACAATGGCAGGCACAGAATCTTGGTTTCAGGAAAACTGCATTCAGCCTCAGCGGTGCAGGAACGAAAAGGATTCCCATATCAAGACCGCAGATCATTGCCTGGACATCAGGAAAAACAATCAGCGTAGCAGTTATTTTCAGAGATGAAGAACGTGGTGGAAAAATATCAGCAGCTGTCAGTTCAGATATTAATAGAAAAAAATGGGTGATTAAAGATTTGCTGAAAACGCCTGTTGGTTCCTGGGAACCATCTTATGATACAGAGTTGTGGAAACAGAAACGTATCCTTCATTTGTTTGTACAGAAAACAGACCAGGCAGATGGAGAAGGCAAATCGGATATGAAGCCGCAAATGGTACAGGTATTAGAGTGGAAACCGGGAAATTAATTTAATGTTTAAAATTTAAACGGATGTTCATGCATAGTAAATCTCTTTGCATTGTTGTTTTAATCAGCTTGGCTTTGGCAACACAATCATGCAGGGTTCAGAAAAAGATAAAATTCAATCAGGATAAAGGGTTGCTGGAAATCATTGAAAAAAATTTTAAAGATGCAGATACGCAGTACAAAGTACTGGCGCAGAATTTACCGGCTGATAAATTTCCAAAAACCTATTTTCCATTAACAGGTAAATATGAGTTCAGCAATTCTGCCTGGTGGTGCAGCGGTTTTTATCCGGGTACATTATTGTATTTGTATGAGCAAACAAAAGACAATGCATTGCTCAGTGAAGCAAACCGAATTTTGAAGGTGCTGGAAAAAGAAAAACTCAATACCAGTACACATGATCTTGGCTTTATGATGTATTGCAGCTTCGGCAATGCATTACAGATTGATCCAAAACCGGAGTATAAAGAAATTCTCATCAGCAGTGCAAAATCACTGGTAACACGTTTCAATCCAACTGTAGGATGTATAAAATCATGGGATGGCAGAAAGAATGAATATTTGGTGATCATTGATAACATGATGAACCTTGAACTGCTGTTCTGGGCAACAAGAACAACGGGCGATTCTTCGTTTTATAAAATTGCTGTTACACATGCCAATACAACAATAAAAAATCATTTCCGGGCTGATAACAGTTCGTATCATGTCATCAACTATAATTCAGAAACCGGTGCGGTACAGCAGAAAAAAACGGCTCAGGGATTTGCAGATGAATCAGCATGGTCAAGAGGACAGGCATGGGGATTGTATGGTTACACCGTTATGTACCGTGAAACAAAAGATAAAAAATACTTAGAGCAGGCGAATAAAATTGCACAGTTTATTTTAAAACACCCCAATCTTCCTGCTGATAAAATTCCTTACTGGGATTTTAATGCCCCCGATATTCCCAATGCACTGCGTGATGTTTCGGCAGCACCAATTATTGCTTCGGCATTACTGGAACTAAAAATGTATGTAGGCGAAACAGAAGCAACTGAATATGTAGCTGTTGCTGAAACTATATTAAAGTCCCTTTCAACTCCCGTTTACAAAGCGGCAGCTGGAACAAACGGCGGATTTATTTTGCAGCATGGTGTAGGGCATATTCCTCAAAAAACAGAAGTGGATGTGCCGCTTACTTATGCAGACTATTATTTTGTTGAAGCAATGAAACGTTACAAAGAGTTGAATAAAGAATAAACAGAATCGTATAAGAGAATAACTTTGGTTGAGATTTACCAAAGGCAGAATTAATTAATATAATCATGATGAATAAGGCAGTTATCAAAAGTCTTTTATTTGCATTGCTCCTGTTGCCGGTATTGGTTCCTGCACAGTCAAAGAATAACGATTGGGAAAACCCGGCATACATAGAATTGAACAAGGAAAAACCACATGCTGTATTTATGCTGTTCAGCAACCGGCAGGATGTTATTGCCGATGATTACAGCCGGTCATCTTATTATCAATCCCTCAATGGTAACTGGAAGTTTACCTATGTTGATAAATATGCTGATCGTATCACCGATTTCTATCGTAGCGATCTGGATATTTCAAAGTGGAATGATATTGCTGTGCCATCAAACTGGGAAATGAAAGGGTTTGGTATTCCTATCTACACGAATATTACTTATCCGCATCCCAGAAATCCTCCGTTTATCGGACCCAATAATCCTGTTGGTACTTACCGGAAAGAATTTACCATTCCTGATAACTGGAGCGGCAAAGAAGTATTGCTTCATTTTGCTTCAATTACAGGTTGTGCATTCGTGTATGTAAACGGAGAAAAAGTGGGGATGTCGAAAGTAGCTAAATCGCCGGCAGAGTTTAACATTACTAAATATCTCAAGAAAGGAAAAAACTTACTGGCAGTGCAGGTGTTTCGCTGGCACGACGGAAGTTATATGGAGGATCAGGATTTCTGGCGCTTAAGCGGAATTGAACGGGATGTTTTTTTATCTGCAGCTCCGTCAACGACTATCTGGGATTTCTTTTTGAAGAGTGACCTCGATGCACAGTATAAAAATGGATTGTTTAGTGCAGATATTACACTGAGAAATTTTACAGGTAGTAAGGCAGGGCCAACAATTGTTTCGGTTGATATTCTTGATAAAGCAGGAAAGAAAATATTCAGCAAACAACAGAAAGTTGTAATAAGCGGAGACAGTATGCAGCAGGTACATTTTGATGGCAAGATTAGTAATCCATTGAAGTGGAATGCTGAAACTCCTAACCTTTATAGTTGTGTTATTACATTAAAAAACGGAGCTGATGAAATATACACAGGATCAAAAATTGGCTTTCGTAAAGTAGAAATAAAAAATGCACAGCTACACGTGAATGGGGTTCCTGTTTATGTGAAGGGTGTAAACCGTCACGAGCATGATGATATAAATGGACATGTTCCTTCAAGGGAACTGATGCTGAAAGATATTCAGCTGATGAAGCAGTTCAATATTAATGCAGTACGCACATCGCATTATCCCAATGATGTAATGTGGTATAAGCTCTGCGATGAGTATGGATTGTATCTTGTTGATGAAGCGAATATTGAAACCCATGGCATGGGCGTTTCCTACAATCAGGGACTGGATACTTCAATTCACCCTGCTTATTTGCCACTATGGGCTCCTGCACATATGGATCGTATTGAACGGTTAATTGAAAGAGATAAAAATCATCCTTCAGTGATCATCTGGTAAATGGGAAATGAATGTGGCAATGGAAAAGCTTTTCATGATGCCTACCTGTGGATGAAACAGAGAGATAAAACCCGTCCCGTTCAGTTTGAACAGTCAGGACAGGATTGGAATACAGATATTGTTTGTCCCATGTACCCGGGTATAAATTCAATGAAACGGTATGCAGCTGATGCAACTCAAACAAGACCGTATATTATGTGTGAATATTCACATGCAATGGGTAACAGCAATGGCAACTTCCGTGAATACTGGGATGTTATTATGAGCAGCAAACATATGCAGGGAGGTTTCATTTGGGATTGGGTTGATCAGGGCTTAAAACAACAGATGCAAGTGGAAATACTTACTGGGGATATGGAGGTGACTTGGGCAGTTATAATTTACGTAATGATGAAAATTTTTGTGCTAATGGATTAATTGCTGCCAACCGCACACCGCACCCAGGTTTATTTGAAGTAAAAAAAGTATATCAAAGTATTTATTTTTCTTCAGCCAGCATTGCTGCAGGAGTAGTTACAGTTAAAAACTTATTTGATTTTACAAATCTTGATCAATATAATTTTAAATGGCAGTTGATACGTAATGGCGAAAAAATAAAAGAAGAAAGTTTTAATGTTGAAGTAGCACCGCATCAGCAAAAAGATATCACACTTGCAATTCCAATGATCAAGTCTGTAGCAGGAACAGAATTTTATGTAACCATTATTGCAACAACAAAAAAAGCAACAGACCTGGTTGCAGCAGATCATGAAATTGCAACCGAACAATTTAAATTAAGCGGAGATTATTTTGCAAAAAGCAAACAGTAAACGGCACATTGCAAATAAAGAAAGAGGAAGGCAAACTGAGTTTTCAATCAGGCAGTATCAGCGGCGAAATAGATCTTAAAAGCGGAACCGTAAGAAATTATAAATCAAAAGAAGGTATGCAATTGAACAGGTTTCCTGAACCTTATTTCTGGCGTGCCCCAACCGATAATGATTTTGGAAGTGGTATGCCCAGCAATTTAGGCATCTGGCGTTCAGCACATCAAACAAAAAAAATAAAAGCAATAACTGCAGGTGAGCAAAACAGCGAAGGTATTTCAGTTAAAGTTGAGTATGAATTAACCGGTATTGCAGTTCCTTACAGCATTGAATATTTTATACAAAATGATGGGAGTATTAAAGTAACTGCTTCAATGGATATGACCGGAAGAGATTTGCCTGAACTTCCACGCTTTGGTATGCGTTTGGATTTGCCACAGCAGTTCAGGAACCTGCAATATTATGGTCGTGGCCCATGGGAAAACTATTCGACAGAAATGAATCAGCTTTTGTTGGTTTGTACAGTGATGATGTGAAGAATCAGTATGCTGTTAATTATATCCGTCCGCAGGAAAGCGGTTATAAAACGGATGTAAGATGGTTTATGCTTACAGATAAAGATGGCCGGGGATATAAGTTTACAGGTGCGCAGGCTATTTGTTTCAGTGCAATAAATCATTCAACTGAAAGTCTTGATCCGGGCATGACGAAGAAGCAACAGCATCCAACAAATCTTAATACTGATCAGAGGGTGCAAGTTAATATCGATTACAAACAGCGTGGGGTTGGTGGTGATAACAGCTGGGGAGCTTTACCGCACGATCAGTACCGTTTACTTGATAAAAAATATACGTACAGTTATATCATTCAATTTACAGATAAAAATAAAAACAGGGTTTCTTTTTATTGCATGAGTATTCATTTCATAAAGTATTGTTTCCCTTTGCTGCTTATAACGGCATGTAACAGGCATTCAGTATCATCAGCACAGTACAAAAAAGAAGGCTATCAGCTTGTGTGGGCCGATGAGTTTAATAAAGAAGGAAAACCTGACACTGCTAACTGGAAATATGAACATGGATTTGTACGTAATGAAGAACTGCAATGGTATCAACCCGATAATGCAACATGTGAAAAAGGTTTGCTGGTAATAGAAGCAAAACGGGAACAGAAAGAAAACCCACGGTATGATGCAGCAGCAAATGACTGGAGAAAAAACGAAAAACCATAGAATATACATCAGCCTGTTTACTGACAGCTGGAAAAAGAACCTGGCAGTACGGCCGTTTTGAAATGCGTGCCCGTATTGATATCAGGATCGGGATGTGGCCCGCATGGTGGACATTGGGAGTTGATAAACGCTGGCCCGGTAATGGAGAAATTGATATTATGGAATATTACCGGGGGAAAATGCTGGCCAACATTGCCTGCCTGGGAAACGACCGGAAACCTCAATGGTTCAGCAACACATTTCAAACAGATTCTTTAGGCGGTACTGCATGGGCCAGTCAATTTCATACCTGGCGCATGGACTGGACAGAAGAAATGATTGCGTTGTATTGTGATGATCAGCTGCTGAATAAAGTTGACCTTGCATTACTGGAGAATAAGGATGGAAGCGGATTTAATCCATTTAAACAACCGCATTATATGTTGCTTAATTTAGCCATTGGCGGACAGAATGGTGGCGATCCGTCACAAACCGTTTTTCCAAGAATATTTGAAGTGGACTATGTAAGAGTTTATCAGAAAAAATAATGCAGGATGTGCAGTGTCAGTTTTAAAATAGTTTATTAATTAAGAATATGAAACATAAAATTTTAGTGTTGTTCTTTCTGTGTATGCTGAGCAGCAGTTATAATTGGGCGCAGCAGAAACACAGTTTTGCTTTAGGCGATTCAGTTTTTTTACTGGATGGAAACCCTTTCCTAATGATCTCGGGTGAAATGCACTACCCAAGGGTTCCCCGTGAAGCATGGAGGCAGCGTATGCAAATGGCTAAGGCAATGGGATTAAATACCATTGGCACTTATGTATTCTGGAACCTGCACGAACCGCAAAAGGGGATGTATGACTTTAAAGGCAACAATGATATTGCAGCTTTTGTAAAAATTGCACAGGAAGAAGGTTTATGGGTTGTGCTCCGTCCCAGCCCTTATGTGTGTGCTGAGTGGGAATTCGGCGGTTATCCTTACTGGTTACAAAACGAGAAAGGATTGATTGTGCGCAGTAAAGAAGCATCCTATACAAAAGCCTACCGTAATTATTTAATGGCAGTAGGAAAGCAACTGGCTCCCTTGCAAATCAATCGTGGTGGAAATATTTTGATGGTGCAGATTGAAAATGAATATGGCTCTTATGGAAATGATAAAGAATACCTGGCATTGAATAAGCAGCTGTTTATTGAAGCAGGATTTGACGGATTGTTGTATACCTGCGATCCTGCAAGAGATGTTGCCAATGGATCACTGCCCGGTTTGATGCCTGCCGTGAATGGTATTGATAAACCTGCTGAAGTAAAAAAGATCGTTCGTGATAATTACAATGGTAAAGGACCTTGTTATATTGCTGAATGGTATCCTGCCTGGTTCGACTGGTGGGGGACTAAACATCATACGGTTAATGCAAAACAATATGCTGATCGTTTAGATACTGTGCTGGCAGCCGGTATTTCAATCAACCTGTACATGTTTCATGGGGGCACAACAAGAGGCTTTATGAATGGTGCCAACTTTAATGATAAAAATCCTTATGAGCCACAGATAAGCAGTTATGATTATGATGCGCCACTGGATGAAGCAGGAAATGCCACAGCGAAATTCATGCTGTTCAGAGAAGCAATTCAGCATAGTCTTCCAGCCAATACTGTATTACCTGAAGTTCCTGCAAAGAAAAAAACGATCAGTATCAGTAATATTCAGTTTACAGAAGCGGCTTCAATACTTACTATTTTACCTAAAGCCATCAGTAATATAACACCTTTAACGTTTGAGAATTTGAAACAGCCTTATGGGTATGTATTGTACAGAAGTACAATTAATGCCCATGAGAAAGCAGTATTAAAAATTAAAGGGCTAAGAGATTATGCTGTTGTAATGCTGAATGGAAAACTCGCCGGTACACTCGACAGGCGTTTATACCAGGACAGTTTGCTGATCGATGCTTCATCTAAAACACAAACACTGGATATACTGGTTGAAAATATGGGACGTATTAATTTCGGTCCCTACCTGTTGAAGAATACAAAAGGAATTGTTGAAGGTGTTGAGCTGAATGGTAAGACTGTTGAAAACTGGCAGATGTTTGGTTTACCATTTAATGCACCTGGTAAAATAAAGTTAACTGCAACAGCTAAACTTACCGCAGGTATTCCTGCTGTTAAGAAAGGAGTATTCAATTTGAAAGAAACCGGCGACAGCTATCTTGACCTGAGCGCATGGGGAAAAGGTGTTATTTGGGTAAACGGTCATCATCTTGGAAAGTATTGGAATGTTGGCCCGCAACAAACAGTGTATGTTCCCAAAGAGTGGCTGAAAAAAGGGAAGAATGAAATAATCATTTTTGAATTATTAAAGCCGCTTGAAAATAAATTAAATGGCCTTGAAGAACCAATCCTGGACAAATTGAAGAAGTAGTAGTGATGTTTTATTTAAAGTTATTGAACGATGATAAAAAAAATACTGTGGGTAAGCTTCCTGCTTTTTTCCTGGCAAATAAATTTAATTGCACAGCAACAGAAAAAGTACAACTGAAAAATACAGTAACTACCTGTTTACTTATTTTACAGGTAATGCAAAAGCCGATGAGCAGATTCGGTTTGCGATCAGCAACGATGGATATAATTTCCGTGCATTGAACGGTAACCAGCCGGTTATTCAATCAGCTGCAATCAGTGAAACAGGTGGTGTACGTGATCCGCATATTTTACGTGGAGCTGATGGAAAATCGTTTTACATGGTGGTAACCGATATGGTTTCCGCATTAGGTTGGGACTCTAACAGGGCAATGGTATTGTTGAAATCAACTGATCTCATCAACTGGACGTCAAGTATCATCAATATTCAAAAGCGGTTTCCCGGCAATGATAGTTTGCTGCGTGTATGGGCACCGCAAACGATTTATGATGCAACGGCAAAAAAATACATGATCTACTGGTCGATGAAGCATGGTAAAGGTAAAGACATCATTTATTACGCTTATGCCAATGCAGCGTTTACCGATCTGGAAACAGCGCCAAAACAATTATTCTTCAGTCCAACTAACGGTTCCTGTATTGATGGCGATATTGTTTTTAAAGAAGGTAAGTGTCATTTGTTCTTTAAAACTGAAGGAGAAGGCGCAGGAATTAAAATTGCTGTATCAGATAAATTAACAGAAGGTTATGTGTTGCAGGATAAATATGTGCAGCAAACCAAAGACCAGGTAGAAGGTGCCGGTGTATTTAAACTGAATAATGGCGAAGGCTATATTTTGATGTACGATGTGTATACCAAAGGAAAGTATCAGTTCACCAAAACAAAAGACCTTAAAACATTTACGGTTATTGACCAGGATGTAACTATGAATTTCCATCCACGTCATGGCACAGTGATACCGGTTACATCTGCAGAAGCAGAAAGACTGATTAAGAAATGGGGCAGTGTGGAGGATGCAATCAGTTCGGCTTCATCAAAGCAAATAAAAAAGATCAATACTAAAGTTGATACGGTGAATAAAACTGTTTATCTCTCCGTAAAGCCCGGTACAAAGCTGAATGCGTTCAATCCTTCGTTCATAATTTTTCCGGGTGTGCAGGTAAAGCCAAACGCCGTGCAGGATTTCAGCAAAGGAGGAGTTAAGTATGCTGTTAGAATAGCGGGCCAAAAAACACAGGCATGGAAAGTAGTTGCACAGGAAAATCATAACCCGGTGTTGGAAGGTTTTATGCCGATCCTGATATTTTGTATTCAGAAAAACAAAGAAGTACTATATCTATCCAACCAGTGATGGGTTTAATAACTGGTCGGGTACATATTTCAAAACATTTTCTTCAGCTGATTTGGTAAGCTGGAAAGATGAAGGAATTATTCTTGACCTGAATAAAGATGTTAGCTGGGCAAAACGCAATGCATGGGCGCCTTGTATCATCGAAAAAAAGATCGACGGACAATACAAATACTTTTACTATTTCACTGCTGCACAAAAATTGGAGTGGCTTTTGCTGATGATCCGGCTGGTCCGTTTGTTGATATGGGCAAAGCATTGATCGATCAAAAACCTGCAGGCATAAAAGGTGGCCAGGAAATTGATCCCGAAGTATTCACCGATCCGCAAACAGGAAAAAGTTATTTGTATTGGGGTAACGGCTATATGGCTGTTGCTGAATTGAAAGATGATATGATTTCGCTGAAGCAGGAAACGCAAAAAATAATTACACCAACTGATAAAACATTCCGTGAGGGCACAACGGTATTCTATCGCAATGGTCAGTATTATTTTATGTGGAGCGAAGATGATACAAGAAGCGAAAACTATCGTGTACGTTACGGCACATCTTCATCACCTATTGGCCCAATCAGTATTCCTGCAAATAATTTAGTGATAGCAAAAGATACTGCAGGAGGAATTTATGGAACCGGACATAATTCTATTCTGCAGATCCCCGGTAAAGATGAATGGTATATTGTTTATCACCGTTTCAATTATCCCAATGGTATTAACATGGGCAGGGCAGCAGGTTATAACCGTGAAGTATGTATTGATAAATTAGAATTCAATGCAGATGGAAGTATTAAGAGGGTTCTGCCAACTCACAAAGGCATTGCGCCGTTAAAATAATTGCAGTAACAGTTGTTCAAACAAATACTGTATGAAAAATAGTCTTCTTCTTATCGTGTTGATTGCGTGCTGCAATGTTGCTGTGCTTTCTCAAAACCGGGAACAACGCTTACGTGAAAATATTCCGCTGGATTCTATTCGTCTCAGTGATCCTTTTATTTTAGCCGATAAGAAAACTTCCATGTACTACATGACCGGCACAGGCGGAATGCTATGGAAAAGTAAGGATCTTGAAAAATGGACAGGTCCTTACAGAGTTGCACAAACCGATAGCACTTCATGGATGGGACCAAGACCGATGATCTGGGCCGCTGAACTGCATGCATATAAAAACAGGTATTACTATTTCGCCACTTTTACCAACAGGGATGTAAAAATTGATTCTGTTAAAGGAAATGTGATTGAGCGAAGAGCCTGTCACGTATTGGTAAGTGATCAACCGGAAGGACCTTATATACCAATGAAAGATCTGGTTTACCTTCCTGCAAACAAACCAACGCTGGATGCTACATTATGGATCGACAAAGATAAAAAACCGTACATGGTATATTGCTGGGAATGGCTGCAAAACTGGAATGGTACAGTAGAAAAAATTGAGTTGAAGCCAGATTTAAGTGGAACCATTGGCGAAGGAAAAATTTTATTCCGTGCCAGTGAGTCACCATGGAGTAAGGAAAAAGATGAACAGGGAAATGATAAACCAAACAAAGTAACAGATGGGCCATTTCTTTTTACCACACAAACAGGTAAGCTTGGTATGTTATGGACCAGCTGGATTTATGATGTGTACACACAGGGTGTGGCCTATTCTGAAAGTGGAACACTTGACGGACTCTGGATACATGAGGCAGCACCAATCACGCCTCCCAATTTTGGTCATGGTATGATGTTTAGAACATTTGAAGGGAAATTACTGATGGCCATGCACAGCCATAAAAATGTAAATGGCAGATACGTCCGCATTCCACGTTTGTTTGAAGTGGATGACAGTGGCGATAAAATTATTTTAGGTAAACCATACAGTAAATAACAAAATGCAGTATGAAGTACCTGCTTATTCACTTACTGTAATAAGAATTAAACGAGTTCTATAATAAAAATCATATGAAATATAAAGTATCGATTGCTGCCGGGTTATTTTTTTGTTTGCTGAATGTTTCAGTAAATGCACAAAAAAGTAATGTGCATTCTCCCGCATTTTCTACAGTAGCAAATGGAAAAATTGTTTTTAAAATTGCCAAACCTGATTTTAAACTCAGCCCACATACCGGTATGACGAGGCAGCATTGGAAAGATGCAGCTCAATATTTACTGGAAGGCGCATTCAGTTATATTCATAGCCTGGATGATCCTATGAAGTTTCCCAAGCAACCGGGAAAAAGTTATCCCAGAATGGAAAGCCAGGTGCCAACAGAAAAACTGGAAGGAGTGTGCCGCACATTATTTATGGCAGCACCATTGCTGAAAGAAAATCCATCGCTTGAAATCAATCATATTAAGGTAGCTGATTACTATCTCCACCAGATCAAAAACCTGATTGATTCATCAAGCCCCAGTTTTATAAAACACCGGGCACCGAATGGAGGGCCAAGTCAAAATTTAGTAGAGTTTGGTGCATTGTCTTTTTCATTATTTAATATTCCTGAAATACTTTGGGATCCGCTTACACAAAAAGAAAAAGATGCTTTAGCTGCAACCATGATCAGTTATGGCGACGGGCCAACAGTGCCTTCCAACTGGAAATTCTTCAACATTTTTGTACTTAGTTTTTTTAAAGACAAAGGATATCCCATCAATGAAAAACTGCTGGAAGAATATCTGCAAAAATCACTGGATCATTACAGGGGTGATGGCTGGTATAACGATAATCCTGCTTTTGATTATTACAGCATGTGGGCCTTTCAAATGTATGGTGAAATGTGGAGTGAAGTATTTGGAAAAAAATATTATCCGCAATACGCAGCAAAGTTTCAGGCAAATTTCAGCGAGGTTAAAAATAGTTATCCTTATATGTTTAGCCGCAATGGTGAAATGATCATGTGGGGCAGAAGTATGACCTATCGGTTTGGTTCCGTCATTCCTTTTCCATTAATGGGTTATGAAAAAGATGCAGCGGTTAATTACGGATGGATGAGAAGAATATCATCGGGTGTAATGCTGCAGTTTTTGAAAAATCCGGAATTTATAAAAGAAGAAGTACCCACACTTGGTTTTTACGGTGCCTTTGAACCGGCAGTACAGAGTTACAGTTGCAGGGGCAGTGCATTCTGGATGGGCAAAGCATTTTTGGGTTTGTTTGTTCCTGCTGATAATGCTTTCTGGACTGCTGTTGAAAATGAAGGTCCCTGGAAAAAAGAATTTGAAAAAAATAAAGTGTATAATAAATATTTGCCGGGTCCGCAAATGCTGGTAACTGATTATCCCAATATCGGTGCATCCGAACTGCGTGCCTGGTGTAAAGTAAAATCAATTGGTGCAGGTGAGCCTTTCCGCAGCAGTGAAAACTATAACCGCTTATCTTATAACAGTGCATTTCCCTGGCAGGCCGACAGCAGCAATGGAACCGTTGCTATGGCTTATGTTATAAAAAATAAGAAAAATGAATGGGAGCCTTTGCGTTTGTATGATTTCAAAAAATTTGAAGACGAGGCTTTTTACAGAGATGCGGTGCTGGAAACAAACCTGGACATAAAACTGAATTTAATTGATATTCCACTGCCTAATGGCATTTTACGGATCGATAAAATTACTGCTGATGCAGCAACAGAAGTAAGACTCGGTCATTATGCATTGCCCAATGTAAAAGGGTTTATTAAAGAGCAGAAAAAGAAAGTGAATGGATATGATGTGCGTATCATTGATAACGGAATTTACCAGCTTGCCATGGTTTCTATTGCCGGTTGGAAAAATATGGAAGTGCTTCCTGCAAAAGGATTACATCCTGTGAGCAATGAAAGCAAGGTGATTGATGCAGTTGATGCAGGCATAGCTTCTTCAAAAGTTTATATCACACTCATGTTATGGAAAAAATCGGGTGAGCAATGGAGCAATAAGGAATTATTTCCCTTCAGTAAAATCAGTATGTTAGAAAATAACAAACTGGTGGAAGTGCAAATGATGGATCATACAAAACGGTCATTCAATCTGCAATAAAAGATGGTTTGAACGCAGGCAGACGCTATGAAGGCTATAAATGTAAAAAGGCAATTCATTTTGAATTGCCTTTTTTGTGCCCAAGACTGGATTCGAACCAGCACATCCTTGCGAACGCTGCGACCTGAACACAGTGCGTCTACCAATTTCGCCACTTGGGCAGCTTTTTCCTCCTTAAAGGGATTCAGGGCTGCAAATATAAGGGACTATGCAGAAACATTAAAATCTCTTAATGCATCATTTAAACTTGTTTTTAAATCGGTGCTAGCTTTGCGCTGACCGATGATCAATGCACAGCCAACACCAAACTCTCCCGCAGGGAATTTTTTGGTATAAGAACCGGGAATCACCACACTGCGGGCAGGAACACGGCCTTTCATTTCAAAGGGGATTGGTCCGCGTACATCAATGATCTTGGTCGATTGGGTTAAAACAACATTTGCTCCTAAAACTGCTTCTTTCTCTACAATTACACCTTCCACCACAATACAACGGCTGCCGATAAAACAACCATCTTCAATAATTACCGGGCTTGCCTGTAAAGGTTCCAATACACCGCCAATGCCAACACCACCGCTTAAATGAACGCCTTTGCCAATCTGTGCACAACTTCCAAGAGTTGCCCATGTATCAACCATAGTGCCTTCATCAACATATGCACCAATGTTTACATAGCTTGGCATCAGTACAACATTCTTAGCCAGGTAAGCACCATATCTTGCCACTGCATGCGGAACTGCACGTACACCGAGTTCTTTATAATTCTTTTTCAACAGCATTTTGTCGTAAAACTCAAATGGGGCAACATCCCATGTCTGCATTTGCTGAATACCAAACTACATGAGGATGGCCTGCTTTACCCACTCATTTACTTCCCATCCATGTTCAGTGGGAGCGGCAGTACGTAAACGTCCTTTATCCACTTCTTCAATCACTGCTCTTACTGCTTCTGAATATTTGTTTTCTTTCAACAGGTCACGGTTTGCCCATGCCTCGAGGATCAGTTCTTTCATCTTGTATCAATTTTGCTGCGAAATTAACAGTTAACGGGGAAAGTATTCATGACAGGAAGATGTTTCTGTTGTAACTACTATCATTCTCTCTTTCCTTCTCCAATTTTGCCGGCTTATATTTGCAGCTATGAAATATCCATAAAAATTATCCATCCCCAGCCAGAATGGCAAAGTCGGGAAGGGATAATTTTTGTGGATATACTATGTGGCAGAAAAGCAATAAAAATAATCACATGAATATTGGGTTTGATGCAAAACGGGCTTATCATAATCAAACAGGGCTGGGGCACTATAGCCGCACACTGATCCGTTCACTGGCTGCAAATTTTCAGCAGCATCAGTATTTTTTATTCAATCCCAAACCATCCACTCTTTTTTCTTTGATGATTTGCCGAATGTGAAAGAAATATTGCCGCAATCTTTTCTTTCACAAAAATTATCATCTGCCTGGAGAAGTAACTGGGTGAAAAAAGATCTGCAAAAATGTAAGATTGATCTGTATCATGGTCTGAGTCATGAAATACCAAACGGCATTCAGCAAACAGGCATTAAATCAGTTGTAACCATGCATGATTTAATTCATGAACGTTATCCTGAACAATACAAAACGATTGACCGAAAAATTTATGCAAAGAAGTTTCGCTATGCCTGTGAGCATGCTGATAAAATCATTGCAATCAGCAATCAAACCAAACAGGATATTATTGAATTCTATCAAATACCGGCTGAGAAGATCAGCATCTGTTACCAGAGTTGTAATCCTGCTTTTGGTTTGGAAGTTTCAGCAGATGTAAAACAACGCATCAAACAGCATTACAATCTTCCCGACCGTTACTTTTTATATGTTGGTTCAGTCATTGAACGGAAGAACCTGCTGAATATCTGCAAAGCCATGCTGCTGATGGGTGAAGAAATGAATATTCCGTTGGTTGTAATTGGCAATGGAAAAGAATACAAACAGAAAGTAAAAGATTATATCCACTTAAATGGATTAAGCAACCAGGTTATTTTTCTGTCAGATCAGCCAACTGCAAAATTTTCACCAACATTCCAATCGGCTGTTGATTTTCCGGCTATTTATCAGCAGGCAATTGCTATGATCTATCCATCCATATTTGAAGGCTTTGGTATTCCTGTACTGGAAGCTTTGTGGAGCCGTATCCCGGTTATTACTTCTAATGTTTCCTGTTTGCCTGAAGCGGGAGGGGATGGGGCTTTTTATGTTGATCCAACCATACCGGAAGAAATTGAAGAACAGATGAATTTGATATTATCTGATCAGTCATTTGTGCAGCAACAGGTGGAAAAAGGCTGGCAACATGCACAGAAGTTTACCAATGCCAACACAGCTGCTGAAGTGATGAAAGTCTATCAACGGTTGATGTAATTCATTTCAAATGAAGCCTTTCATTTTCCCTTTCTTATTTTTGCAGACATGATGATCGATTGTTCAGATAAGGAGTTAGAGTTACTGCAGATTATTGGCAGCTGTGCACAGAAATTAAATGTGCCCTGTTATCTTGTTGGCGGATTTGTGAGAGATAAATTATTACAGCGTGGATGTAAGGATCTTGATTTTGTTTGTGTGGGCGATGGTATTGCACTGGCGCATGAAGTGGCCAAGCAATTTAAACCTCAGCCACCGGTATCTTATTTCAAAAATTTTGGTACAGCAAATATTAAGCACAATGAATTTGAAATAGAATTTGTTGGCGCAAGAAAGGAAAGTTATGCTTCACATGCACGTAAGCCTTAAGTGGAGCCAGATACACTGGAAGATGATCAGAAACGCAGGGACTTTACCATTAATGTACTTGCCATCAGTTTAAACAAAAATGATTTCGGGCAGCTGATTGATCCGTTTCATGGTGTGGAAGATTTAAAACTGAAAATCATCCGTACTCCGTTAGAACCCGGAACAACATTCAGCGATGATCCGTTACGGATGATGCGTGCAATCCGTTTTGCATCGCAGTTAGGCTTTACAATTTTTCCTGAAACATGGCTGGGTATTATTGAGAATGCGGAACGGATTCATATCATTTCAAAAGAACGCATTGCAGATGAACTCAATAAAATTGTACTGAGTGAAAAACCTTCAGTTGGCTTTGAACTGTTATATAAAAGTGGTTTGCTGAAATTATTTTTTCCGCAGATGGTTGATCTTGCCGGTGCAGAATATATTGATGGCAAAGGGCACAAGGATAATTTTTATCATACACTGCAGGTGCTTGATAATATTTCTGTCAATACAAATGATCTGTGGTTACGCTGGGCAGCTATTCTGCATGATATTGCAAAGCCGGCCACCAAACGTTTTGAACAGGGGCATGGCTGGACCTTTCACGGACATGAAGTTGTTGGAGGAAGAATGGTACCTAAAATTTTTGCACAGCTGAAACTTCCTGCCAATGAAAAAATGAAATTTGTACGGAAGATGGTGGAACTCCATTTGCGTCCCATCAGCTTAACCAAAGAAAATATTACCGACAGTGCCATCCGTCGTTTATTGTTTGATGCAGGTGAAGATTTTGATGCACTGATGACCCTGTGCAATGCAGACATCACCTCAAAGAATCAGCAGAAAGTACAGCGCTACCTGCAAAATTTCGAAATGGTTCGGCAGCGTTGTAAAGAAGTGGAAGAAAAAGATCATCTGCGCAACTGGCAGCCGCCAATTACGGGTGAAATTATTATGCAGACATTCAATGTCCCGCCGTCTAAGATTGTGGGTATTCTCAAAGATGCCATTAAGGATGCCATCCTCGATGGTGATATAGAGAATAATTATGAATCCGCCTATTCTTTTATGCTGCAAAAAGCAAAAGAAGTAAATCTTGTTCCTGTGAATGAATAAAACTATTTTTGTAAATGAAATATGAATGAATAGAAATGGACTTTTGTATTCATTTTCAAACCAGCCTGCTGCTGGCAGGTTTTCAAATTAAGTAATTTTCAAATTGATTTATGGCTGTATTACGTTTCAGGGCTTATTGGGAAGAGGATGATGCTGTTTACCGTGACATTGCAATCAAGCATGTGCAGAACTTCAGGGATCTGCATGAAATTATATTAAAGGCCTATGAGTTTGACAGTAAACACAAGGCAACTTTTCACCGCAGTAATGATCACTGGCAGAAGGGCCGTGAAATTACACTGGAGAAATATGAAAAAGAGTACAAGGCTGAGCCATTGCTGATGGAGGAAACAACGGTTGGCAGTGAAATCAGGGAGCCGAATCAGAAATTTGTTTATATCTACGATTTTAATAAAAACTGGACATTCTTTGTGGAACTGATTAATGTGAGCAAAGAAATGAATCCAAAACTCACTTACCCGGCTGTTGTTCGGACAGAAGGGATTGCACCAAGTCAGTATGGAACAAAAGGATTGGTGGGCGATAAACTTGCAGAAATGGAAGAGAAATATGATCTCAGCTCTGCTGCGGAAGGTTTTGGAGTAGAAGGTGAAGAAGATGCCAATAGTGTAAATGATGATGAAGCCGCACAGGGAGATGAAGAAGAAACAGGCTTCAGTGCAACGGATGAATTAGTATAACATTTGTTATTAATAAACTGTTTGCTGGGTTCTCTACAAACCCATCATACCACATGAAAAAAACTGTTCTCTTAATTGCAGGGCCAACGGCTGTTGGCAAAACCGCACTGACTATTCAACTGGCAAAGCAATTCCATACAGAAATTATTTCAGCCGATTCCTGTCAATGTTATAAAGAAATTACAATTGGTGTTGCCAAACCTTCAGCTGAAGAATTGCAGGAAGTAAAGCATCATTTTATTAACTCACATTCTATTCATGAAAATCTGAATGCTGCTTCATTTGAAGAGTATGCATTAGAAGCAGCGGCTGAAATTTTTCAACAGCATGATATTGCCGTAATGGTTGGCGGTACAGGTTTATACATCAAAGCCTTTTGCGAAGGCATGGATGAAATTCCTGCAGTTGATGAAACAATCAGAAAACAATTGCAGAACAATTATCAGCAACAGGGAATAGAATGGTTACAGGAACAAGTTCAAACGAATGATCCATTATTTGCAAAGGAAGGTGAAATGCAAAACCCTCAACGGATGCTGCGGGCACTGGAAGTTGTGTTATCAACCGGGCAATCAATTCTTCAGTACCGGAAAGGGGAGAAGCGGAAAAGAAATTTCAACATCATTAAAATTGGACTGGATTTGCCGAGAGAAGAATTGTATCAACGCATCAATCACCGGGTAGATATCATGATGGAGCATGGTTTATTGGATGAAGCAAAATCAGTGTATCCGTTGCGTCATCTCAATGCTTTGCAAACAGTAGGCTACAGGGAGTTGTTTGATTTCTTTGCTGGAAACAGTACCCTTAAACAGGCAATTGATAAGATCAAACAAAATTCCCGTCATTATGCAAAAAGGCAGCTAACCTGGTTTAAACGGGATGAAGAAATGAAATGGTTTCATCCTTCAAATACATCTCAAATACAGGATTATATTTTACAGCAGTTCCACGCTGAACTTCAAAACTAAAGGGGAATATAACCTCGGCACAAAACTTGTTAGAGTTGGCGGGATTCCGTTCGTGATAAAGTTCTCATTTCAGGACGAGAACATATACCAGCCTGTTGTGCAAATAATTACGGACAAAATTCTGTATCTTATATGTGAAGATTGATGAATTTCTAAACCCTTTCTATGTATAAAGCGAACTCAGGTTACCGGAAGATTTCTTTTGCCGGGATTATTTTTTTATGTGCGCTTTATATCATCCCCTTAAACGGGAATGCTCAGTTCAGCAATTATAACCGCACTGTAAGGGAACTGAATTACAACCTGATCTACCTCGATCATCTGTTATCTTATAATGAGCAAACAACACTCATGGTAAGAGACATCAGTATTAACTTTCAAAAAAATGACAGTACTTCAAAAGTCCGCAAGAGCTGGACAGACTATCAAAAGTTTGATGTTGATTTATACCGTCAAAGACAGAATAAAATAACTGCAGCCCTGTTAAATAATTACGATGCAGGTTCTTTTAAAAAGTATAACAGAAAAGCAAGCATGCTTCCTGATTCCGTAAAGAAGCAGTTTGCAGGCTGGATAAAAAGAGCTGATACAATAGCTGCATCGCAGAACAGAATTGCAAATGACCTGCTGACATTAATTGTGCAATACAACCTGATGCCTGCTTATGAAAAAAAGAATGTGGACCGAATTCATGCATACATCAAAAGCTATCATGATCAGATACAGGCAATAAAAGAGATAAGAGACAGTGTTACTTCAGCAGCACTTATATACTATGAAGGTAAACGGAAAGAAAAAAAATATCCTTTCTCGGTTTATGCAGAGGCAGTTGAATCTTTGCTGCAGGTTACCATTTTCCTGAATCAATACTTTACGGCAAATAATGAAGAAAATTATGAAGCCGGTATTCTTGCATTGCGCAAGGCAAATGAACATATCCAGGCTTACCTGAAAAATGAATATATCTACCGGAAAAATAATGATGCCCTTCCCGGTCATCATGTATTTCCCTTAAATGAAGAAGTGCATAGAACCATTTCCAATTCATTAAAGGAGATGGCTGTTCAGATAAACCGTTATACCGGCAGCTTCGAGGATAAAGTTGATTCAGCCTATTTCTCCAGGCAGAATGTGTACCTGATCAACCTGCTCAATGCTGTCAGTTTCAGCCATGATGAAAATGTTGATGTACGGAAAAGCAGTGATGTGCCTGAACGTTATCATGAAACACTCAAAGCAATGCTGCGTTACGATTTTTTAATGTACCGCTATGATACGTACAGCAATTCCCGTTCAAATAAAAACACTGCACCAATGCCGCTCAGCTGGAGCCGCTATGTTTATACATTCAATTATTTACAGCCGCCACCAGACAGCATTGCCACACCAGTTCCAGTTCCTGCCGCAGAACAAAAACCTGTTGATGCTCCCGCAGAAGTAAAGGGATCAAACATCCAGGTCATCAAAGTTTATACGGACAGTATGAGCCTTTTTTCTATGATAATGGAGAGGTTGATAATGATACCGTTACTATTTCAGTAAACGGTGCTGTTGTTGCGACTGATGTAAGGCTTGATATTACTCCTTATGAGTTAAAGCTTGCCTTTAAACCCGGTGAAAAATCAATTGATATAACTGTTTCGGCAAATAATCTTGGTAACATTCCACCTAATACAGCTTACCTTAAAGTTACAGCCGGTGACATCGTACACAGATTGTATGTGTTTTCTACAAAAGAAGTAAATGCTGTTGTTAGGATTCTGAATTTAAAAGAATAAGAACACATAACAGGAATGAAACATTATAAAAAGCCGGAACATGTATGTTCCGGCTTTGAAATTTTATTTGTTTTTAAAACTTGAATCCAACAGTTGCTGTAATCTGGCCATTATAGTAATTATCTTTTGCGTAAGGAAAATCTGCAGAACTTAAACTATACGGAACATGAAAGCCCTTCCCAAACCCGTGAGCATAGGTAAGATCAACAAATACACCATTATCTCTGTAACCAACACCGAGGCTTGGAGTCATTCTCCAGCCTTTTATATCTGAATCTTTTAAGAAGTCTTTACTGTAAGGACTGCTCATATAGTTGAAGCCAGCACGAGCCATTAATGTTTTGAACTTCAGTTCACCACCAATCTTTGCATTAAAACCCATTTTAAACGTATTATCAATTGAAGTGTTCAGACTTTTGAAATACTCTGCATCACCCGGGTTGGGAACATTCTCGCTGCTGCTGTAAGACATTGCTTTGTAATTAACCAGCTCGACATCTCCTGTGATGAATGCCTTTTGTTTAGTTACGTCGCTTATTTCACGAAAAACGTATGATAAACTTGCACCTAATTTCCATGGTGTTGTAAGCTGATAGTTGTAAACGTTTTCACCACCATCAATGCCTGCAACACTGTTAATATCGGCAGTATTATATGTGTATGACGTTGGTTTATTTGGATCGTTATTTAATCGCCTTGAAAGGTTTTCAATATTACTTGTTAATGTTGCAGATGCAACATCTTTCAATGATATGAGGGAAGGTGTATGAAAAGTAAACCCAATCCGAAAGTATTCAACAGGTTTAAAGATGACACCCAGTTTTGCATTAAATCCTGTTCCTTTTGTTGAAAGACTTTCATTGAAAATAAAACTTTCAAAATCGTTATCGGTATTTCCAGTTCCATCCTTTTCTGTAACTGTTGTTTTTCGTTCGTAGTTAATGATAGGAATGCCAATTGTTACACCATACAGGAACTTATTATTTCTGTTCCATGCCATTGCAAATGCGGCTTCGGTTATACCGCCAGCGGTTTGGTAAGAAAATTGTTGATCAAGATTTTTATCAATACTTGCATTTGAAATTACGTGTCCGTTGGCATCAAGATCGAGCAAATAAGATTCATATCCCTGACTGGCTCCCAATGGGAATCGTTTGCGTATATCATCAATAGTAGTTGCAGTGCTGTTATCAATTTCTTCAATCCATTTCCACGAGTAGGAGCTGTTCAAATTTTTCCCTCCGTATGAAAATCCTGAATTAAAATTGGAGGCCCTGTTGATAGCAAAAGAAATGGCAGTACTGCTTGGGTTGCTTTTAAAACGACTTCCCCAGCTGAAAATAATGCCACTTGTGCCAATACTCATTTTGTTTTTCTTGCCAGCAGTTGTTTTATCGTTGTAAAGCATTTTATCTGTATTCATATTAAAACCAGGGCTGATCGCAATTTCATTTGTTTTGAATTGAGCCAAACCTGCCGGATTTATGAAACTTGAACTGATGTCTCCTCCAAGGGATATATTGGCGCCCCCAATAGCCTGAATCCGGGCTGAGCCTGTGGTAACGGGCTGATAAGAAAAACGAAGTGCATCAAAAATATCCTGTGCCTGAAGTTGATGAAGAAAGCACATAGAAATAGAAGCTATGAAAATTTTTTTCATAAAAGTTATTTGTGGATTTCAATAAAATCAGAAACTCTTAGTTGCGTCTGCCTCCGGCAGAACTTCCAGTAGATTTACTACCACTGTTGCTGCCTGATGAAGAACTGCTGCTTCCAGAAGAAGATGAAGAAGATCCACCTGAACTAAAAGTGCGATTGCTCGAACCTGATGAAGAGTTCGTATTCCAGTTTGATGATGAATTATTGTTGCTTCCGCTCCCAAAGAAAGAACGCCTTGTACCGTTGTTGCTGTTACTGTTACCGCTGAAATAACGGCTGCCACTTCCGGTAGTAATTCCTTTGCCGTTATAGTTGGCTCCGGAATTGGTAAAGCGCTGAATAGGCGCAGAATAACGTATACCTGTACTGTTCCTTGAAGCACCCGGACCAGATATGATAATTAAATTATTTCCTCCGGGAATACAAACATAACCTGAGTTCCAGCCTTTATATCCACCGTAACCATAATTATAGTTGTTCCATCCCCATCCGCTGTTCATGTTCCAGCTGTTATTCCATCCCCATGTGTTGTAAGGATTATTCCATGTGTTCCATCCCCAGCTATTGTACCGTGGAGTGTTCCAGTAAATATCATCTTCAAACCTGAAACGTGAATCACGGATCTGCTGACGCAGACGGCGATCTTCGAGGTTACTTTCGTTATACGATAACCTGTTATCATCATCTTTGTCAACCTGCACATACGAATTCACTTCTCTTGCCGGTGAATAATAAACGTCATCCGGAGTTTGTCCTGTTCTGTAGGTTGCACAGGAACTGAATCCTGCGAGAATCAAACCAAAGAGTAAAATTCTGGTTGCCATGATGTTTGAGTTTGAGGTTTGTAATGTGAAGTTACTACTTTTGCAACTTCAAAGAAACTAACATTTCATAGCACAAAGAACAAGCCATATGGCGGATTTAATTGTTCCGGGGCTGTTAAATAAACTCTAAACATTTTACAAAAAGGAAAAGCAACAATGGCAGAGGCAATTACTACAAGGGAAAAGGATTATTCGCAATGGTATAACGATCTTATTTTAAAAGGCGGGCTGGCTGATTATTCAGCCGTTCGTGGCTGTATGGTTATTAAGCCTTATGGCTTTGCTTTATGGGAGAACATGAGGGATCAGTTAGATAAAATGTTTAAAGAAACAGGACATGTAAATGCTTATTTCCCATTATTCATACCCAAGAGTTTTTTAAGCAAGGAAGCAGCACATGTGGAAGGATTTGCCAAAGAATGTGCGGTGGTAACGCATTACCGGTTAAAGAACGATCCTAATGGCGGAGGTGTAATTGTTGATCCTGACGCAAAACTGGAAGAAGAACTGATCGTTCGCCCAACTTCTGAAACCATCATCTGGCATACTTATAAGGACTGGATCAAATCATACAGAGATTTACCGCTGCTTGTGAACCAGTGGGCCAATGTGGTGCGTTGGGAAATGCGTACACGTTTATTCTTACGCACAACAGAATTCTTATGGCAGGAAGGTCATACCGCTCATGCAACCTCGCAGGAAGCAATTGAAGAAACCAGGAAGATGCTGGATGTGTATGCTGAGTTTGCAGAAGAATGGATGGCTGTACCCGTAATCAAAGGTGTAAAATCACCCAATGAACGTTTTGCGGGAGCAGAAGATACTTATTGCATTGAAGCTTTGATGCAGGATGGAAAAGCATTGCAGGCAGGTACATCGCATTTCCTGGGGCAGAATTTTGCCAAAGCATTTGATGTGAAGTTCAGCGATAAAGAAAACAAACTGGAATATGTATGGGCAACCAGCTGGGGTGTGAGCACAAGATTAATTGGTGGATTAGTGATGGCACACAGCGATGACCAGGGATTAATTCTTCCTCCGAAAATTGCTCCTTTGCAGGTGGTGATCGTTCCCATTTACAAAGGTGATGATCAGTTAAAAGCAATCAGCGATAAAGTAAATGTGCTTACAGCAGAATTGAAAGCAATGGGCATTCGTGTGAAGTACGATGATACTGATAATGCAAGACCGGGCTGGAAGTTTGCCGAGCATGAATTGAAAGGTGTACCTGTTCGTCTTGCCATTGGTGGCAGGGATCTTGAAAACAATACAGCTGAAGTTGCAAGAAGAGATGAAAAAACAAAAGCAACGATAAGCATGGATGGCTTAGCCAAACATATTCAGCTTTTGCTGGAAGAAATTCAGCAGAACATGTTCAATAAAGCAAAAGCCTACCGTGACAGTCATATAACCAAAGTTGATACCTGGGAAGAGTTTGTTGAAACACTTGAAAAGAAAGGCGGTTTTGTATCAGCTCATTGGGATGGTACGGCAGAAACAGAAGATGAGATCAAGACCAAATCAAAAGCAACCATCCGCTGCATTCCCTTGAATAATGAACAGGAAGAAGGGAAGTGTATCTTAACCGGGAAACCTTCCAAGGAAAGAGTGTTGTTTGCATTGGCATATTAAGCTCAGGCAAAAGATAATGAGAAGCATGGTCAGTAAATGGCTATGCTTTTTTTTATGTTGATTTGAAGATGTTCCTTTCTGTAGTATGTTTGATGTATGCAATTCTTACTGTTAAATAGCTTTTATTCAGATGCCGTTCTGTGGCTGGAAAAGCACATGCTTACCTGTCCCAGCAAGCTGCTGTTTCATATGGATTGCCCGGGCTGTGGTTTGCAGCGGAGCTATATTGCTTTGTTCAAAGGCAACTTTGCAGAAAGCTTCCATTTATACCCGGCAGCCGTTCCCATATTGGTCATGGTTGCCTTCTTATCCCTTCATCTTATCTTCAAATTTAAAAACGGTGCTTATCTGCTCACATCGCTGTATATTTTTTGTGCAATAATTATCCTCGTACATTATATTTACAAAATTCTAACTCACCAAAACCTCTCTTAATGGAACAAAATCCGCAACAAGATTATTTATCTCAATCGAATCAGCAGGTATTACCGAATCTGCCAAATGCTACTGCTGTGCTTGTGTTAGGTATCTTATCAATTGTTGTATGTTTTATTACCGGCATCATTGCTTTGGTAATGGCAAAAAAAGAGTTGGCTTTGTACAATGCCAATCCGGGTATGTACAGTCCTGCTTCTCTGAGTAATATCAAAACAGGACGTATCTGTGCTATTATTGGTATTATACTGCAGGGAATTGGAATTTTAGTTTATATCATTTTCATTGTAGTCTTTATTGGTGCAATGGGTGCAGCCGGAGGTTTTAAATAATCAACAGTTTAACCAAATCAACTCTATATGGATCAGTTTAGTAATCCTTCCGAACAACGGGCTTTACCCAATGCAACTGCTGTGTTGGTATTAGGCATTTTATCAATTGTTGTATGCTTTATCACCGGCATCATTGCATTGGTGATGGCTAAGAAAGAAATGGCTTTGTACAATGCCAATCCCGGTATGTATACGCCGGCATCTTTAAGTAATATCAAAACCGGTCGCATCTGTGCCATCATTGGTATTGTGCTGCAGGGCGTAGCTGTTCTGGTTTATATAATCATTTTTGTAGTTGCTTTAGGAGCAATTTGTGCATCAGGTGGGTTTAATTAATTCAACAATAAATCAACTAATAAAATGGATCAGTTAAATAATCCTTTAGAACAACAACGTCCTTTACCGAATGCAACAGCAGTACTGGTGCTCGGTATTTTATCAATTGTAACCTGTTTTTGTTACGGGGTTATTGGTTTAATACTGGGAATCATTGCCCTTGTTCTTGCTTCCAAGGATAAAAGTCTGTTTACAGCGGCTCCTGAAGTATATACAGCAGCAAGTTTTAAAAACCTGAATGCCGGGCGCATTTGTGCCATTATCGGTATGATTCTTTCTTTACTGTATCTCATCCTTATTGTTGCAGTTATCGCCATGCTTGGCTTTGATGCAATGGGTAACCCCGATGAAATGATGAGAAGAATGCAGGAGTTTCAGAAATAATTTCAGTTTACTCAGCAGTAAGGTCGCTTTAATTAAAGCGACCTTTTTTTATTCTTTTGTTGCGAGGTAATTATAATCAGCAATCAAACGCTCCAGGAAAATATCCACTTCCATATCTGTTTCTATCTGCAATACACTTTTAATGCGGGCAGCAATACGGTGAGCTGTTTCATACTTATTGCTTTTAAAGGTTTGCTCCAGTACAGCTTTGATGGTATTGATATCCCTGTCGCTGAGTTTTAATACCTGTGGAAACTTTACTTCATAATCTTTTTGAGTGATTTCCATAAACACGGTATCATGAATGGAGCTGTTGATCCTTGTATTTACAATGGCTGTGTTAGCTGCCAAATCACCAAGGCGTTGATTTTTTGCGGTAACGGCAATAATGATCACTACAATAATTCCAAAGAAACCTACAACAACCAGCTGAAGCATGATATAAAAGCCGGGATAAACAAACGAAAACACCAGCGGCCATTCCCAAACCCTGAAAAACCAGCGCAGCAAATACTGGCTGATGCCTGGATCGCCGCCTTCCACACTCATTACTCGTATGCCCAATGCCTTTTTACCAATACTCTGACCGTGAAAAGCAATTTCACAAATTAAATGATAGAGAAGAAGAGGGAGTGAAACAGTCAATATATCAACACCCATTGCAAACTCACCTTCGAGCCGTAAACCATCATAGAGAAAATACCTCATAAAGACAGCATACAGAACAAGAATGGTGAGATCAAGGAAATAAGCCAGCAAACGCTTATAAAACGGTGCAATTTCAAAGTCGAGTGAAATATTAAATGGTGTGCTGATCTGTACGTCTGACATACGGTTATTTGCGTTTGTAAAATAAAGGAATATTTTCTTGTGGGCTGGCTGTAAGCAAAGTATTTAAAATAATTTTCGATTTACATTTGATTTGCTCACAATGTATCTAATTGCCGGGAAGGCGTAAGTAGGGAAGAAACTGATCATTACTTTTCGATGCTTTCCGGCTTACCGTCTTTCCGGCCGCTGTTTCCGAATTCACTTTTAAGACAACCTCAAAGCCGTGTCAGTGAAAAAACAAAATTCATTCGCCAGAATTAAAAATTACTTGTTATTTTCAATTTTCTGACACACTATGAGAGAAGCACTCTTCATCAAAAAAAATGCGCAGAAGTGGAACGAGTACCAGTATCTGCAAACCGAAGACCCCGACCAGATGGCCGACCGGTTTATCACCCTTCTTGACGATTTATCGTATGCCAAAACATTTTATCCGCACAGCCGGGTAACCAGGTGGATCAACAGTTTGGCGGTAAGTATTTATCAAACCATTTACCAGAATAAAAAGCAACGGTTTTCAAGGATCCTTACGTTTTGGCAATATGAACTGCCGCTCATGTTCCGCAAGTATCACCGCATGCTGCTTTATACCTTTATCATTTTTGCCGTGTTTTGCGCAATGGCGGTACTTTCTTCCATGAAAGACGACCAGTTTGTAAAAGGAGTGCTGGGCGAAAATTATGTATCCATGACGGAAGAGAATATTGAAAAGGGAGATCCGTTTGGTGTATACAGCGACTCCAGCCGCTTTTCCATGTTTGTACGGATAGCCTTCAACAATATCAAGGTTGGATTTTTAATTGTAGCCAGCGGTATCTTTTTCGGCATCGGAACTATGCTGTTCTTTTTTCAGAACTGCATTATGCTGGGCAGTTTCCAGTATATGTTTTTTGCCAAAGGACTGGGATGGGAAAGTGTACTGGTGATCTGGATTCATGGTACACTGGAAATATCAGGAATGATCATTGAAGCATGTGCAGGTTTTATTTTAGCCAGGAGCATTTTATTTCCAGGCACCTATTCAAGATGGTATTCATTTAAACATGGAGTGAAGGATGCCATGAAAATTTGTGTAAGTCTTATTCCCATTACCATTACGGCCGCCTTCCTGGAAAGTTATATTACACGTCTCAGCTCCAATGCATTTGATAAAACAACCAATACATCTCTTCCCGTAGCTGCAAGCATCAGCATACTGGCTGTATCATTTATTTTTATCGTCTGGTATTTTGTTATCTATCCAATTATGCTGGAAAAGCGTATGCGTAAAGATCCTGAGTGGGCAGCTAAGATCAGGGCATGAGTACATTAAAACCAGTTGCTGTATTCTTATCACTGTTTTGCAGTTTGTTTTTTTGTGCAGCAAAAGTAAATGCACAGGAAACCGATACAACAGTTGTTGTGGAAGCCCCGCAATCTGTTGCAGATACTGTTTACTCTAACGATGATGAAGATGAATATGATGAAGATGCACCTGAACAACAGTTTACAGATACTACGTTAACGGTTAACACATGGATGTACCCGGCCGACAGTTTAAGAAACCTGAAACGGCAGAAAGAGTTTGCGTATGTAAAAAATTTAGACAGTTTACTGAAAGTAAGACAGGATGAATACCTGAAGAATCAAAAGGAAATGGAACCGGTTGACACAGCACCAAGAGGCGATGTGTTTCCCATCTTTCAATTTTTATTGTGGGTCATTGCAATTGGAGTTGTGTTGTTTATTATTTACCGGCTCTTTCTATCAGAACGTGGATTATTCGCCGCACCTACCAGGAATAAAACATTGCAGGTGGAAGAAGAACCGGTTGCAAATGAAGAATATCTTGAACGCCAGTTGAAAGAAGCTATCCGTACAGGCAATCACCGTCTTGCTATACGTTATCTCTATTTACAAACTTTATCGAAGTTGGCTGATAAAGGATGGCTGCAATTATCTCCCGATAAAACGAATTATCAATATGTAAGAGAGTTGAGCAAGCCGCAATACAGGAACGAGTTTGCACGCATTACCCTGCATTATGAATATGCATGGTATGGCGATTTCACTATTGAAGAAGATGTCTTCAAACCTGTGAAGCAGGAATTTGATCAGTTTCATGCAAAGCTGAAACAGAGTTGAGAAATCTTTTACGATACAGTTTGATGTTTGTATTGCTTTCAGCAATTATTTCCTGTGGAAAGAAGAGCGCAGTAAAGCTGCCTGATATGACGCACAGCTACTCCAAGCGGAGTAAAAAACCATTTGGAACCTTTACTGCTTTCCAGATGCTGAGGGAAAGATATAAAGGGAACAGCATAGAAACTTTCAGCAAGAATTTTTATGATAACTGGATCAATCATATCGGCGGTACACGGAGTTTATATGTTGTAGTAAGTAAAAAAGTATTGCTGAGTGAAAAAGATCTCAATGGAATGCTGCAGTATGTAGACAACGGCAATCAGTTATTTATTGCAGCAGAATATATTGATGAAACATTGCTCGATACACTGGGTGTGCAGGTGCAGTATTATTCGCTCAGCAGTATGTTCCAGAGCCAGGTTTCTTCCAAAGGTCCCATGCGTTATTCAACGGTTCAGTTTAGCGACAGTAACCTGTTGGGTAAACAGCGGTATGGATTTTTCTATTATCCCTTTGATGCCAACTTTGTCCATACCGACAGTATTGGCGCATCTACACTTGGGTTAAATGAAAGTGGTGATCCCAATTATATTTCTGTAGTATATGGCAAGGGTCGGTTTTTCTTTCACCTGCATCCGCAAACCTTCAGCAATTATTTTTTACTCAGCAGGAACAATAAAGAATACCTTGAAAAAGCATTGAGTTATACAGCCGCCGACCGTTATGCAATTTATTGGGATGATTATTACCGGATAGGCAATTTTCCCAACGAAAGCTTTTCTTCCTTTGCAGTGTTTATGAAATATCCCATGCTGAAATGGGCACTGCTTATTGCAGTTGCATTGATGCTGCTCTATATTGCTTTTGGCAGCAAACGTAGACAGCGGCCTGTTCCGGTGAAGCAAAAAAATACAAATGCCAGTATTTCATTTGTGGAAACTATCGGACGATTATACCTGCAGAAAAAAGACAATCACAATATTGCCCATAAGATGATTACTTATTTTATGGAACATATCCGCACACATTATTATCTCAACACTTCACAGCTCAATGCAGAATTCTTTTCTTCACTGGCAAGAAAAACGGGAGTGGAAGAAACAGAAGTGAAAAACTTTTTTCAATTCATCAGTATCTTACAGGAATCAGCTGACATCAACGATCAGCAGATTCTTGAGTTAAATAACCGCATGCAAATTTTTCTTAAATCATAAACTTCATGGACAATCAATTTTTTCAGCAACGCACCGATCTTACGCAGCTCAACAATGCCATCAGCACCATTCGTGAAGCAGTGGGTAAAGTAATTGTAGGGCAGGAGCAGATGGTAGAACTGATGATCGCAGGAATATTAGCTGATGGTCATATCCTTATTGAAGGTGTGCCGGGAGTGGCAAAAACATTGTCGGCCAAACTCATGGCCAAACTGATTGATGCAGATTTTTCACGCATTCAGTTTACACCCGATCTGATGCCGAGTGATGTGTTGGGTACATCAGTGTTCAATCCAAAAGAAGCCAGCTTCCAGTTCAGGAAAGGTCCGCTGTTCAGCAATATTGTATTGATTGATGAAATCAACCGTGCACCTGCAAAAACACAATCAGCTTTGTTTGAAGTAATGGAAGAACGGCAGATCACTGTTGATGGAACAACCTATCCCATGAGCGTTCCCTTTATGGTACTGGCAACACAAAATCCTATTGACCAGGAAGGAACCTACCGTTTACCAGAAGCACAGCTCGATCGTTTCCTGTTTAAAATTGAAGTGGGTTATCCAACACTGGCAGAAGAAGTAATTATTCTTACCAATCAGCACCAGGCCGATAACAGGCATTTGCTCAATGAAATTGTGAAAGTACTTTCTTCCAGTGAAATTGCTCAATACCGTGAAACCATCCGGCAGATTGTGGTTGAGCCAAAACTGCTGGAGTTCATTGCAAAAATTGTAAACGAAACAAGAAATAATCCATCACTCTTTTTAGGAGCATCACCAAGAGCATCGTTAGCCATTGTAAAAGCATCGAAAGCATTTGCAGCAATGCGTGGAAGGGATTTCATTACGCCTGAAGATATTATTGAAGTGGCGCCGCATGTACTGCGTCACCGCATCATCTTAACTCCTGAAAAAGAAATGGAAGGCATTACAGCCGATGAGCTCATCGACCGCATCATTAAATCATTAGAAGTACCGAGATAATATGTTCTGGCTGTTATTACTTTGCGGCGGCTTATTGTATGTACTGGCTCAGTTTGTACTGAAGACCATGTACATCAGCAATCGTTTTTTTGTATTGCTGGGAATCTGCGTGCTGCTTTTTTTAACCGCCTTCTTTTTTCCTGCAATGGAACTGGCAGCCAAGCTCATCTTTTTTATTTTGATGGCAGCATTTACTGCTGATCTGTTTTTCCTCTTTGCATTAAACCGTAAACCTCTTATAGAACGTTACTTACCTGAACGGTTAAGCAACGGAGATGAAAATCCGGTAATGATCACCGTGCAGAATAATTATCCCTTTACTGTAAAAACAGAAATTGTTGATGAATTGCCGCCGCAATTTCAGTTACGTACATTTTCCATAAAAGAAACATTAAAACCCGGGCAGGAAAAAGAGTTCAGGTATAAACTGCGGCCCATTGAAAGAGGCGAATATCATTTTGGAAAAGTAAATGTGTACCTGCAGTCATTGCTTGGTTTAATTGAGCGGAGGTTTACAGGTGATGAAGAAGAGATGGTGCCGGTGTATCCATCCTTTATGCAGATAAGAAAATATCAACTGCATGCAGAAGCCGCACAAACCAAAGATGCCGGTAACAGAAGATTACGTAAGATTGGTCACAGTATGGAGTTTGAACAGGTGAAAGAATATGTGCAGGGCGATGATGTAAGAAAGCTGAACTGGAAAGCAACTGCAAGAAAAGGTTCACTCATGATCAATTCCTACACCGATGAAAAAAGTCAGCAGGTGTATTGTGTAATTGATAAGGGACGGTTGATGAAGATGCCGTTTAATGATCTCACCTTGCTTGATTATGCCATCAATGCAAGTCTCGTTATGTGTAATGTAGCTTTGTACAGGCAGGATAAGTTTGGATTGATGACCTTCAGTAATAAGATGGGGTCTATGCTGGCAGCCGACAGGAAACCGGTGCAGTTAGAAAAAGTATTGCAGCAGCTTTACAACCAGCAAACCGCTTTTTTGGAATCCGATTTTGAATTGCTCTACACAAGAATCCGTGCAACCATTAAGCAGCGCAGTTTAATTATCCTGTTTACGAACTTTGAATCACTGGCCGGTATGCAGCGGCAGATGCCTTACCTGAAACGCATTGCCAAATATCATTTGCTCTTACTCGTCTTCTTTGAAAATACCGAACTGAAAAAAGTAACCACGCAGAACGTACATGATATTGAAAACCTCTATGTAAAAACCATTGCCGGCAAATATGCACATGAAAAGCGTTTGATTGTAAAAGAATTACAGAACGCCGGTATCCTCAGTATCCTCACAGCTCCGGAAAATGTAACGGTGAATACGATTAATAAATACATTGAGATTAAGACAAGGCAGGCGATATAGGAGGGAGATAGGAAGTACGGAAAGAATGATGTTACCAGCCCATCATTTCATGGCATCAACTGTTGCCACGCTCGTTTCACAGTTCCGTTTTCATGGCAGCAATCATACTCGCTACGTTATTATATGTGAAGATTGGATTGTCCTGACGACAATCTAAAAAGTATAATTTCAATTGATTGATTTTCATGTTCTTTTTCTTTTGAAGGTTGCATCTTATATCATAAATTAGCGTGTTGGCTGCTATGCTACAGTGGCAGTATTAAAATTGACCAAAACTAAAATAACCTGAAAATAAATTATACCTTACTACAAATTTAGCAATACCCATTATGGAGCATATTGAGCTGATTTTACCTATCGCAATTCTTATTCTATCATTTTTATTAAGGCTAGCTATTGACAGAAGTGTTGAAGCCCCAATTCTTTTAAAAGCAATATACGAGTTGCCAGTTGATATTGTTTTTTTAGCCCTTTCGTTCTTAGCTGCACATGCAATTTCTTTGACTACAAGTAAAAATGATGCTTTGTTTTACTGTTTTGTGATCACAATTATTTCAATTCTTAATGTAATAATATGGAGGAGATCTATCAAATTGTATGACGGCGGGTCTATTGGATGGTCTATTTTCTTAACAGCAATAAATTATTTTACAACAATTTTTATTCTATATAAAGTAATTGAAAACTTTTTACTTCTAAAGCAATAAATAAATGAAGGATTTCTTAAATAGTCAAGACTTTAACATTGCACTACTGTCTGCATTAATAACAGTATTTATTAGTGCTGTCACCTATTTTATTTTTAGAACACTAAGAAAAACAAAATACGATGAAAAAGAACGAAGGATACAAATGGAGCAAATGAGGAGCTCTCTGGAGCATGAGTTTTACAAGTTAAATGATCGGCTAATGATGAATGAAGCCAGATGGCGGGATGTTAACCACCTTTTCTTGAGAAGAGAATTAGAGGATGAGAATATTAAAACCAATGACACACAGAAAGCCGTTCATCTAAATAATTTTTTAAAATCAAATGGAATAAATGAAAAAGATTTAGAAGTCGAAAAAGAATTTGTTTTTGTACTTACCCCATTTCATGAACAATTTTTTTAGAAGATTTTAAAACAATAAAGAACATTTGCTCAAATGTTGGCTTGAGATGCGAAAGAGGTGACGAAAAGTTTTATCGAGGAGACATTTTTAGCCAAATTTTAAAAAGTATAGTTAAAGCCAATTTAATTATTGCAAATATCAACGGGCGAAATGCTAATGTACTTTACGAGTTAGGTATTGCACAAGCCCTAGATAAACCAACAATATTTATCGCTAAATCTGTAGAGGATATACCGCTAGACATAAAGTCAAAACGTTTTATTATTTATAAATCTGATTTAGATTTAGAACGTTTACTAAAGGCTGAACTTTTACGTATTTTTGTTGAAAAGCAAGGCGATAACGTAACTAATAAACAAAAACGACAAAATTCAAAAATTGAAATTATAAAAGCAATTTATGGATCTGAAAATAATTCTTTTGATATTAAAAATGAACTCAGTTTATTATTAAGCAATGACAGACTTGAGTTTACACTTTCAAATGATATAGCTGGTGACCCAGACCCTACTCGTCAAAAGACATTAGAGATAACTTATAAAATAGGTGCTGAAACTCAAACTAGAATATACAATGAAGGATCAAAAGTGGTTATTCAGGCATAATATAATAAGCACAACAGCCAACAAAAGGTTTGCCGCTCCCCAGCTATCCTTAGTATTCCAGGCACATAAAGCTGGTTTTGGTAAACGATGAGTAAAGAAAAAAAGATGAAAGCTGTCTGTAGTTTGTAACTACAGACATACTGATTTTTGCTCATTTGCCCATAAAACCATAGTTTTCATTAACTTAAATCGTTATCTACAGCACCAAATGGTGCAAGTATGTAAGGTTAAATAATAGTAAGTCTGGCGCAAGAATGAGGCGGGGAAAGGAGCGCTGGCTTCTTGTGCCTGAGCAACGGAGTGCTTATATTTAGGCTGTCATGAGTAAAAAATATAAATTCAGCGATCAGCAATAACTTTACTTCATATCCTATGGAGTTGTTCAACAAATGGCGCAAGTATATCAAGATTAAATAATAGTAAGTCTGGCGCAAGAATGAGGCGGGGAAAGGAGCGCTGGCTTCTTGTGCCTGAGCAACGGAGTGCTTATATTTAAGCTGTCATGAGCAGAAAATATAAATTCAGTGATCAGCAACAACTTTACTTCATAACCTATGGAGTTGTTCAGTGGATTGATCTGTTCACAAAAAATGAGTATAAAGACATCCTCTTAAAAAGCTGGCAACATTGCTGTGAAGAAAAGGACTTGAAGTTTATGCCTGGTGTATTATGACCAATCATGTGCACATGATTATCGGCAGTAATAAAAATCCTCTCGAAGATATAGTAAGGGATATGAAACGTCATACTTCTTTAGAATTAAAGAAAGCAATTCAGCAGCATCCCGGTGAAAGCAGAAAGGAATGGATGTTATGGATGATGGAACAGGCAGGAAAGAATAACAGTAACAACCAATCGTTTCAACTATGGCAACAACATAACCAACCGATTGAATTAACAACAATAGAAATGTTAAGACAAAAGCTGTATTATATTCATAACAATCCTGTAGTTGCAGGTTTTGTTGATAAAGCAGAAGAATACCTGTACAGCAGTGCAAGGGATTATTATTATGGAAAACAGTGCGGACTGTTTTCGATTGTGTTTATTGAATAGGTTGTTGACTGCAAGGCACAAGAAGCCGGCCACAAAGCCACGCCTCATTCTTGCGCCAGGTCTCCGAACTTTTAGAGTTGCAGATACCTGCGCTGTTTTTTGAAAGAACTTTGCCAAAGTTGAATTTGTTACCTTTGCCCCACATGAAACCGGAGATACAAACCATTTTTACAGAAGGCCAGGTGTTATTAGTTGATAAACCATTAGAGTGGACCTCATTCGATGTAGTGGCGAAAGTGCTTAACACTATCAAAATAAAAAAAGTTGGTCATGCCGGTACGCTTGATCCGTTGGCGACAGGATTACTCATACTCTGTACAGGAAAGTTTACCAAAAAGATCAATGAATACCAGGCCCGTGAAAAAGAATACACCGGAACATTTACATTGGGTGCAGTAACTCCAACTTATGATTTGGAAAGTGAACCGGAGCAGTTCAAAGATTATTCATTTGTTACAGAAGAACTTCTTCATGCAACAACCAAACAATTCATTGGCGATATACAGCAGGTGCCTCCAACACATTCAGCTATTAAGAAGAATGGACAGGCTGCTTATGTAATGGCAAGAAAAGGAATTGATGTGGTGATGGAACCAAGACCCATCGTTATTAAAGAATTTGAGATCACCCAAATTACATTACCTGTTGTTCATTTCCGTGTGGTATGCGGAACAGGAACTTATATCAGGAGCCTTGCTTATGATTTCGGAAAAGCATTGGGCTGCGGTGCTTACCTCAGCAAACTCTGTCGTACAAGAATAGGAGAATTTACACTCAATGAAGCAAGAAGCCTGGAAGAAACACTGGAATGGATTAAAGAAGTCAAAGGATCAGAAGGGATAACCAATTCCTAAAGAAATATTGAAATTTTCGTAGCGCCAGTTACGATCGGCTTCGGTGCGACCAAATAAATTCTTCAGGTTGGGTGTAGGAAAACGCCAGCCTGCATTCTGTTCAACAAATGGGAATGCCGGGTTTTTAACACGCAAACCAAAATCTACACGCAGCAAAAACAGACCAACAAAATCAAGACGTAAACCGGTACCTGCACTTACACTCATATCACGGTAAAAATGATTTAACTGAAATACGGCTGTATCATTTCCCTGTTTCCATTGTTCCGCATGTTCCATACATTTCCTGCGTCCATAAATAATGCACCACGCAGAATGAGTGAATTGGGCCAGATGGATAAAATATCATAACGGTATTCAGCATTTACTTCAAACAATATATCACCTGTACGGCTGAAGAACTGGTTTCTTCCGCTGCGTGGCTCCATGGGACTTGCACCGGGACCAATACTCCGCAATGGCCATGCACGCATACTGTAAGGGCCACCACCTGCAAACTGTTTAAAGAAAGGCATACTCGATGTATCGTTATCATACAGATAACCTGCACCTGCTGCTGCTCTGAAAACCCATTCTCTTTTCAGTTTAGTAATCTTGTATTTAAATTCAGCATCCAGTTTTACATACTCAAATAACTCTTTATCAAAAAGAGGGATGGCTTTTTTTAAACGGCCAAAAACGGCCACTGAGTCTCCAAAGGTGATGCGGTAAGAAGCAATAACAGTATTGTTAGGTTCATTTTTAATGATGATCTGCGGCTTCGAATAATTGACATTGAAAGTGCCCAATACAAAGCCCTGGTTAAACGAATTACGTAAGAAAGGTGTTGTGTCCAGTTGATCCTTGAACCTGGTGGAAATATCATACAGTTTTACATACTCAATATTCAGCGGACTTAAACGCCAGATTTCATTTCTCTTCGTTTGATACTGCCATCCAAATGTGGAAGTAATGGAAGTAAGTGCAAATAATCCGTTCTTATTAATGTTGCGGTCAATAACAGAAATCGTATTGGTAAAGAAGGTTTTCTTGTTCAACCATTGTCTGCTTTTCTTTTTATAAAACCAGCTGGGTATTTTTGGAATAGATAAGGTATTACTATAGGTTAATTCAGTTGCCTGTAAACCTGTATTCAATGGAGGCAGGCCAAGTTCTACACCCACCCGGATTGTCTGGCTCATTTGTATTCCCTGCTTGGCAATATTCCTGTCAGTTAAACCAAAATTTACACCAAGACCAACAAGATTACCGGCTGTACTTAATGATGATTGTACCTGATTGAAAACACTTTCAAGGTTGGTGCTGAATGTATATCGTTTGGATGGAGTTAAAAAGATGGTATAGTCAATTTTTGAAGAATCGTCTTTGGCCTTCATTGGCTGAATCTTGATGATCTGCCAGAGGTTGAGTTTGTTCAGTTCATCGGCAGTAAGGAAACGTCAATTGCCCTGTAAATGCTGTCGGGTCTTAATACCAAATGCTGTCTGATGAAATAGGGTTTGAACTTTTCCTTTTTGTATTTAACGGAGATGCCTCTTCTTGTATTTGTTTGAAAAGGGGAGGCTGCTATATTGGTGCCGGGAATGGTTGTTGCTGTATCAATTCCATCGTTCTTAAACTCAGGATAAACGGTGATGTTGCGGTTGTGATAAACCCTGAAAGCAGATGTATCAATATTGGGCTTGGTACGGATGTACACATTCACCAGTGGATTCTTTCTTCTTTCCTGGGCTTCCAGCAATACTTCAAACTGGCGGATCGGATCCAATGCCAGTTCCGGATCAAGTAATTTTAAAAAAACAGTATCCACATCGGCATATAACAAATCTCTTGTGGCATTGTAATAGCCATTGTTCCGGTACAGTTCAATCAGCCTGTCCATTTCTGCTGCAACTATTGCTTCAGTAAACGGTTCGCCTTTTTTCAGCAGACTGTTGGAAAGATTTCTGTAAGTGAGTTCTTTCAGCACCAGCAACTCATTGCGGCTTGAATCATTCGGCAAAATAACAATAGAGTCCATCCTGAAAATCGGGCCGGTTGTTACATTGAAGGTTGTAATAGCTCTGTACTGTGGCTTTGCTCCATTTACTGTGTCGATATAGGTTGTATCGGTGACTTTACCGTTATAGAAACCGATTGTTTTGAGAAAGATCTCCATGTTCAAGGCACTCTGTTTGGCGTAGCTTGTATCAAAAACAGCCGGGTTCATGAGCCTTTTGAAGAAAACATAGGACTGCTTAACGGTGGTATGCATGCTGTCGTCGAGCTGGGTTATCAGGCGGTCGTTAAGAACAGATTTTTCATCTTTGCTGAGGTCCTGCGATTTTACTTCAATTTTATTATCATACACAAAAGGACGTTCTTTGGGATAGTTTTTTATGCTGATATATTTCCTTGTGCCGCAGGCGGCAAAAAATGCAGAAGAAAGGCCAATAAGGAGAAATTTAAACAATGCCCGGGTGAATGTCATAAAATAGTGAATCTATGCTAAGTAAAACCGAAGTCAAATATATTCAAAGTTTAGGCCACAAAAAGAAGAGAGGAAGAAAAGCTCTTTCTGGCTGAAGGTAACAAATTGGTGGCTGAGTTTATCCGTGAAAAGCCGGGGCAGGTTTTTCGGTTATACGCAACCGAAGAATTTTTTCAAACGCATCCTGATGCAGAGAAAATTCCCGTAAAGCATATCATCACAGAAGAAGAACTTCAACGCATTTCACAACTGCAAACGCCTAACCAGGCACTGGCTATTATCAACTACTTTCCTGTAAAAGAAATCAGCAAACTGGAGAATGAATGGTATCTGGCACTGGATGGCATCCGTGATCCCGGCAATATGGGTACCATTATTCGCCTTGCCGATTGGTTTGGCATCAGCAATATCATCTGTTCACCTGATTGTGCTGATATCTACAATCCCAAAGTTGTACAGGCAACCATGGGCAGCATCATCCGTGTAAATGTGGTGGAGAAAGATCTTTATACATTTTTAGCAGATCAGCAAATTCCTGTTGTTGGTGCAGTGCTGGGTGGAAAAGAACTTTCTTCTTTCAAATTTCCTTCATCAGGTGTTTTGGTAATTGGCAACGAAGCCAATGGCATCAGCACTGAAGTGATGCGTTTGCTTACTCATCAACTCATGATTCCACGCTTTGGTGAAGCAGAGTCGTTGAATGCAGCAATTGCCACGAGTATTTTTTTGTGGGAGATGAAACGCTCCTGAGATAGAAACACTGATGACGCAGATGGGACGGATTGACACAGATTTTTGAAATAATATCTTATCCGTAACAATCTGCTTTATTCGTATTTCTATCAGCTATGTTGCGCTGATACCAACCCTTGCCTGCACATATTCATTCTTCTCCAGTTCATTCAGCATAAACTGTGCAAGGTCTCCGGCATTAATGTGGTTCAGGTTTGGATCAGGGGGATAATCTTTATTGGTGATATAGTTTCCTGTTGGCCCATCATTGATAATATCCGGACTGCACACAAATGTCCATTCCAATCCGGAAGCCTTTAAGTATTCATATGCTTTGCGGTGTTCATTACCAACGGGAATATATTCTTGCGGATAATCTTTCTCATCCATGAGCAACAGGTTTTCTTTTGCATTTAAGATGCCCATTCCGCCTAATGCAACAATGCGCTTTACAGCAGCCTTCTTCATTTGGGCAAGAATGTTTTTCATTCCCAGTGAACGGGTTTTATCTGTTCCGTCAAATGCACCACCAATACTGCTTAAAACTGCATCACAACCCTTAATAGCATCATACACTTCACCTGCATCAAACAAAGCGCCTTTTATGATTTCAAGATTTTCATTATTTACTTCGAGATCAAAGACATTTCTTCCGAAAGCTTTTACAGTATGCCCTTTCCAGAGAGCCTGTTTTACCAACTGTAAGCCAACCTGGCCGGTTGCACCAAATACAATTAATTTCATGTTTGTTTTTTTAAGGTGAAACAACAGTTACAAGTTAGACCAAATAGATTTATAAAGTACACCAAATCTTTCCGGTATAATACCGACAGACAATGAGTTTCTTTGAAATTGATTGGATTAATTAACATGTCTCGTCGGTATTACGCCCGAAGCATGGATTTGTTAAAGTTTATTTTACTGTCAACCATTGGCATAGTTTTCCAATCTTTGTTTGAAATAGATCGTTTGAAAAAGAATATTCTCCTGTTATCGTTTGTATTGATGTCTGGTTTTCTGAAGGCTCAGAAAATAGACAGCCTGTTTTTTAACCTGTACACAGACAGTTTGAAAAAAGGTTCCTGGAATTATATTAATGTAGATGCAAGACTGAGTAATGGAAAATATGTACCGCTCGGCGCAGACCAGCTGCACATTAAAACCAGTAATGGAAAGTTGCAGGGCAACAGCATCTGGATTGACTGGAATATTACGTATCCTTTTATTACAGTAGAAGTGGAGCTGAAAAAAGATGCAACTGTAAAAAAATCAATTACTATCTGGGTCAAGAAAAAAGACGAACAGTTAAATGCACCTGCAGATGATTCTGTGCTGCAAAAGATCAACGACAGAAATAAATCAAAATCAACAAAACGGAGGAGAGGAAATTAGTTTTGTCACGTTGAGCCTGTCGAAATGTTGACAGGTAATGATTCGATAGTTGAAAAGATATTCAATCGCTCACAAAGGAATCCTTCTTACCCACCACCAGTCTTCTTCTTCACCGGAGGTTTTGCTGCCGGCTTCTTTTGTGTTTTAGGAGCAGGAGTTGTTGGAGCCGGTTTCTCTATATCATCCGGGTTATTCTTCTTATTAAAGTCAAGGGCTTCAGGAACAGGAGCTTCACCATCTTTCAGTTTAAAATTAAACACTTTGTCAATGTGCAGCCATTGCCCGTTTGTCCATTGAAAACCTTCATAGTCGCCATCGGGGATTACTGTAGATTTTTTATTTGGTTCATTGCTTTCGGAGATCAGGTGATCAAACAAAATCATATCCATGTCTTCATCATACTGCACTCTTGCTCTTCCATCTTTTTTATACTCCAGTAAAAAACGGTTCATACCAGGTTTGGGAATACTGTCTTTTACAAAGGAGAAAGCAGAAGCCAATCCAAATACAGGAACACCTTTCTCATCAAACCTCATTACATCAATCCATTTTTTGGTAGAGCGGTTATTGTTTTCATCATAACCGAGTAAGGTGTAATATTTTTTACCGAGATATTCTTTTTCAATGATGCGATAGTAAACTGCACCAATCCATCCACCGGGATCAGCAATGGTATCTGTATCAGCTTCTGTAAATTCACTTACATCACGCAGGGGAATAAATTTCTGATTGCCGTTTGGTTTACGCATCTGTATAAATCCACGCTGACGGCAATAGTCATCATCTTTCACTACCTGCCAGGTAAAAATGCGGAAGCTGCTGTCTTCACTATATAATTTTGAAATGGCTCTTAATGAATCAAACGGGAAATAAAAAGAGTTGTCCTGGATAAGTGCCCTTACGAGTATTCTTGTAAAGTTGCTGTCGCTGCGGAAACGAACGGCTGCATCTTTACCATTCACAATATCAAATGCAAACTGTTTCAGAGAATCCTGTCTTGTTTTGAATTGCTTCAGTTCAGCAGGAGTCAGCTTCTGTGCAGATGCAGCAAGAACAGAAAGTAACAGGAAAAAAGTAAAGATTTTTTGCATTCAACGTATTAACTGATTCGGGGCAAAATTATTGTGTTTCAGGCATTGCTGCTGAGGTCTTTGGCAAAGGATAACAAATCTTTATACTGTGCATCTACCGACAATGGATCAGGTGTTTCTTCAGCACGGGTAGGGAGATATACGGTATATGCTCCGAAGTTGCGGCCAAACTTCATATCATTGGGCATATTACCCACCATGATTGATTTGCTGAGATCAATTTCAGGGAACTCAGCTTTTGCCTGCAAAGCCATGCCGGGATTGGGTTTTCGGTTAATGTCTTTATTATCAATTGCCGTGCAGCAATACACTTTATCAATCCGTCCACCTGCAGCATGAATCTCCTGCAGCATCTGTTCATTGATTTTATTCAGTTCATCCAATGTCATTAAACCTTTCCCAACACCAGCCTGGTTGGTTACTATAATTGTGCGTTGAAAAAAAGGATAGAGCAATGCAATGGCTTCTAATGAACCCGGACGAAAATGAAATTCATCCCAGTTGCGGATATAATCGCCGACCACTTCTTCATTGATAACGCCATCACGGTCGAGAAATAAGGTCCAGTCTTTTGTAATCTTTGGTAATGGGGTCATGTTCAATGGTGAATAGTAAACCGTATTGGCAGAAATTTTTCTTGTAAATGGTGAATGGATCATGAATGTGTTGCAAAATATCTTTCTTCAACCAGTTGACAAATAATATGACCCAGCATGATATGACTTTCCTGGATACGTGGAGTAACAATAGATGGTACATTGAAGAGATGATCACTCAGCTCTTTCAGTTTGCCACCCGTTTCACCCGTAAAGCCAACCGTGATCATTCCTTTTTCTTTGGCGGCTTTAAAAGCTTCAACAATATTAGTTGAGTTGCCTGAAGTAGATAATCCAACTAAAACATCGCCATCATGAGCAATTCCTTTGATTAATCTTGCATAAGCCACTTCAAAACTGTAATCGTTGGCAATGGCGGTGAGATAAGAAGTGTTTACATGCAATGCTTCAGCAGGCAAAGCATCACGGTCTAAATAAAAACGACCGCTGAATTCAGCAGCTAAATGCTGAGCATCGGCAGCACTGCCGCCATTGCCGCAAAACAATACTTTTTTACCCCGGTGAAAAGCTTCAACGATAATATTGGTTACCTCATTCAACCGTTTGATCGTTGCTTTATCATTCAACAATTGCTGTTTTACTGCAATGGAATCACTGATGATCTGTTTGATTTGCTCACTCATAATACAAATGTAAATTATTTATAGGCGAGTTGAAAAATGGCATTGGTCATTTTGCTCCAGGCATATTTTTGTTTTTCTTCACGAAGTTGGGGAAGATACTGTTGAGTTCCTGTTTTCAGAAAACTCTGCATGGCATCGGCAATGGAATCAACTGTTGGTTCACAAACCAAACCTGATTTGCCATGCGGAACATTTGCAGGGAGCCCACCTACATTGGTAACGATCATCGGCACTTCAAAATGATAGGCGAGGGGAGTAACACCGCTTTGAGTAGCATTGCGGTATGGCTGCACAACTGCATCTGCTGCACAGAGATAATATTTTACTTCACTGTCTGCAATAAATTCTGTTTTTAAAATCAGATCGTTTTTGACACCGAGTTTTTCAATCAGATCATCCTAAGATTTTCTGTCTTCGTAAAATTCACCGGCTATAAGAAGTTTGTAGTTTTTAGTTTGTAGTTGGGAGCGCTTGAGTTTTGCAAAGGCTTCAAGTAACAAGTCCAATCCTTTGTATTTACGAATGAAGCCAAAGAATAAGAAGATGAATTCGGTTTGATTAATATGCAGATGATTTCTTGCTTCTTCTTTGTTGATGATACTGCCGAAATGATCATACAATGGATGTGGCTCTAATTGTGCAGGCTTGGTTTGTGTAAAGGAACGCAGATCGGTCAGCACCTTATCACTCATGGTAATGAATGCATCTACCGGTTTAATAAAGTATTTTGTAAATGCGTGATCGCCCATTCTTTTTTCATGCGGCACAACATTATCAGCAATACAAATGATTTTGCTGAATTTATTTTTCTTGATTCTTCTCAGAATTGTTCCCAATGCAGGTCCCATTAATGGTAACCAGTAACGAACCACTACTAAATCAGGGTTTAGATTTTTTGATTTCAGTACCAACAGCAATCCAGTTGAGTGGATTGATAGAATTGATCCTCGTATGAATGTTCAGATTTGCCGGTGCTGGTTCAGATGAATATTGAGTTGTTCCGGGAAATAAAAAATCAGGGTATTGTAAGCTGAATGAATAGATGGTTACACTATGACCTTCATCCATGAATTGTTTTGCAAGCCGTTCGTTGAAAGCAGCAATACCGCCACGCAGTGGGTGTGCCGGGCCAACGATAACGATTTTTCGGGATGAATTTAATGGAGTCACTGATTGAACTGATTCTGCTGATTTAGAAGATTTATTTGATGTCGTTTGAAAAAATCTTTCTTTTTACCTGGGGCTTTATTCCAAACAGTAAAAGTAAGCCTACTTCATAATTTGTTGCTTTCAGGTAATTTGTTAACTGTAACTCATGATTAATAATAGTTTGTTCCATATCTCCGGCCTTTAACTCCAAAATAACTTTATTTCCAACCAAAATATCTGCGTAATAATTACCGACTTCCAATCCCAGGTTATATACTTTAATCGAAACCTGATTTTCGGCAACAAGACCGGAATTTCTTAATTCAATCAATAAAGCGTTTTCATAAACCTTCTCAAGAAATCCATATCCAAGTCCATTATATACGTTGTAAAAACAACGAATTATTTTATCAGTGAGTTCTTCGTGTAAGTACATAGGCAGTCGAAATTTATGATCAGTGGAAATCTGTATAATCAGTTCAATCAGTGCATCTATCTCTTACACGCCAACTTTTTCCTCAATAAGATAAGTGTTTCTCTCAGGTGAACTTCTGGAAATCAGTTCACCAATAAATCCTGCAAGAAATAATTGTGAACCGATGATCATTACCGTAAGTGCAACATAAAATGCTGGACGGTTGGTAATGGCATTACTGCTGTCAATTATTTTTGAAACGGCTAAATAGATACTGATGCCAAAGCCGAGTAAAAAACAAAGCGTTCCCCATAAACCAAAAAAGTGCATGGGACGCTTTCCAAACTTGCCGACAAATGAAATGGTAGCCAGATCTAAAAACCCATTTACAAACCGTTCCCAGCCAAACTTGGTAATGCCGTATTTACGTTTGCGATGTTCAACTACTTTCTCGCCAATTTTCCGAAAGCCGGCCCATTTGGCCAGCACCGGAATGTAGCGGTGCATCTCACCATATACTTCAATGCTTTTGATCACTTTGTTATTATAAGCCTTCAATCCGCAATTGAAATCGTGGAGTTTAATGCCACTCATTCTTCTTGTAGCAGCATTGAAAAATTTTGAAGGAATATTTTTGGTGAGCGTATTGTCGTAACGCTTTTTCTTCCAGCCACTCACTAAATCAAACCCATCTGTTACAATCATTTTGTACAGGTCGGGAATTTCATCGGGACTATCCTGCAGGTCAGCATCCATGGTAATAACAACCGTTCCCTGTGCAGCTTTAAAGCCTTCGTTCAATGCAGCTGATTTACCATAATTACGCTGAAAGCGAATGCCTTTGATATTGGCATTCGCTGTTCGTAATTGCTGAATTACTTTCCAGGAATCATCGGTACTGCCATCATCCATTAAAATAATTTCGTACGATAATTGCTGTTCATTCGCTACCCGTTCAATCCATGAACAGAGTTCGGGTAATGATTCAGCTTCATCTTTAAGTGGAATAACAATACTCAGGTTCATAAATAGTTAAATATGTTGAGGCATTTCAGTGCCTGGAATCTTCTTTACGCATTATTAAAGCAATAACGAAAGCAAAAAACCACTGATTGAAATAGAAATCAAAAAGCTTTTTACTATCTGACCAAGTTTCTGTAGCTTTTTTCATTTCATCAAATTGTTTCAGTGAATCTTCTCTTTGTTTAGCAGAAATCTGACCCTCTGGCATTTTATCAAACATTTGCTCCATTCCTGCTTTCATTCTATTTACAACATCAGGATCAATTACTGTAAGATGGAGATAATTATAGATCCCATATATCAATTCAAATATTAGAACCGAAATGAATAGCGTTTGAAACAAATTCTTTAAATCAATTACTCTGCGTGGCTCAAGTTTTCTTCGCTGGTAAGCCTCGAAAAAAAGGAATCCCAAAACAAGTATGTAGCCAAAAAATGCTATTGACCCAAAAACAATAAAATTTGAACTGAAAGTCCATCTTGCAAACAACACTATTACATATAACAATCCAATCAAAACTCCATATGTTGCCCCAATTGAAATATTTTTATTCTTTTCCATAAACAAAGTTTTAGTTGAGTTTTAACTGATTGTTACTGATAATGCCGATTACTTTTCCTTTCAGTTCTTTGCCAATAAAGGCAGAGTTTCTTGATTTGGATCGTATAGCATCTGTTGTAAACGTATAAGTCGTTTGAGGATCAAAGATTGTTACATTGGCCATTGATCCTTCTTTAATCGTTGGTACATCTAATCCTAAAATCTTTCTCGGATTGATGCTGATAAGCTCCACCCATCTTTCAGCACTTAATTGATCGCCGAAAATGGCACCCATTACACCATAACATGTTTCCAGTCCAATCATACCGGGTTTAGCGTATTCAAATTCACAGATCTTACTATCGTATTCATGCGGTTCATGATGAGTTGTAATACAATCAACCGAACCATTCAATACAGCCTGCTTCAACGCTTCTCTTTCAGTAGCAGTTCTTAAAGGCGGATATAATTTCAGGTTCGTATCATAACTCTGCAAATCTTCATCACAGAAATATAAATGTGCAGGAGTAACCGAAAAGCTTACTGCTGTTCCTATTTGTTTGGCCCTGTTAATATACTCAATACTTTTGGGCGAAGTAATACCGGTTAAATGCAGTTTTGATTCTGCATACCTGGTGAGTTTAATATCTCTTGCCACCTGTATTTCTTCAGAAAGAATCGGTTTGCCCGGTAAGCCCAATCTTGTGCTGATGATACCTTCGTTCATTAAACCATAGGTGCCGATTGTTTTGTCATCAGGTATCTGAATGATGGTTCCTTTAAATGCTTTTACATATTGAAGGGCTTTCAATAAAAGTCCGGCCGATTGAACAGGGTTGATGCCATCAGTAAACGCAATGGCTCCTGCCGATTGCATATCATACATTTCTGCGAGTTCTTTTCCTTCTGTTTGTTTGGTTACTGAACCGGAAGGGTGAATGCTGACAGCTGCATTTCTTGATTTTTGCACAATGTATTCAACCTGCGATTTTCCTGAAACAACCGGTTGTGTATTGGGCAGTACCATCACTTCTGTAAATCCGCCAGCAGCAGCAGCTTCAATTCCTGTTTCTAAAGTTTCTTTATATTCAAAACCAGGATCGCAGAAATGCGTAAACAAATCAAACCAGCCCGGTGAAAGATGCAGATTTGGCTGATCAATAGTCTTGTCTGTTGAAGCTGAAATAGATTGTGCAATTTGTTTGATCTGTCCGTTTTCAATCAAAACGTCCTGCGTGGTTGCATGAAATGGAGAAGCCGGATCAATAATGCGTGCCTGCCTGATGAGAATTGTCATGTAACGGGTTCATATTAATGCGGCGCTAAGATCGTTGTTTTTTTGATTGATTTTGTATCAAATGCATTTAAATCTTACTTTTGCCCCCCACACAAATTCAGTGATGAATTTCGGTTTTCAGTTCGGGACGTAGCGCAGCCCGGTAGCGCACTAGCATGGGGTGCTAGGGGTCGCAAGTTCGAATCTTGTCGTCCCGACTTGTAAAGGCTTCACTGAAGAGTGAAGTTTTTTTGTTATTACCGGTATTCGGGATGTAGCGCAGCCCGGTAGCGCACTTCGTTCGGGACGAAGGGGTCGCTGGTTCGAATCCAGTCATCCCGACTTTTTTAAGTTGTATGTTGGAAGCTATTGTTTATTTAATAGCTTCTTAATTGCTGATTAATTCTTTTAAATCAACGAAACTAACAGTCATTCCTCCTTCATGTCTTAATTTCGCTACAAGAAAAGAGTGCATTCATACATTAACTATTTGAGATGAAGGAGAAGTTGCAGCAACTGAAAGCAGAATTAGAAGGGGATTTATTTCTTGACGATACAATCAGGACTTTATACGCTACCGATGCATCGGCTTACCGGGAAATGCCGTTGGCTGTTGCCATTCCCAAAACAAAAGATGACATTAAAAAACTGATTGCCTTTGCTGCTGCTGAACAGACATCCGTTATTCCACGCACGGCAGGTACTTCACTGGCAGGACAGGTTGTGGGCAATGGGATCATCGTTGATGTATCAAAAAATTTCGCTCAAATACTTGAACTGAATAAAGAAGAGAGCTGGGTTCGTGTGGAACCGGGTGTTATCCGTGATGAATTAAATATGTTTCTGAAACCGCATGGTTTGTTCTTTGGCCCTGAAACTTCTACAGCCAACCGTGCCATGATGGGCGGAATGGTGGGCAATAATTCCTGCGGAAGTAATTCTGTTGTGTACAGAAGTACAAGAGAACATCTGCTTGAAGTAAAAGCGTTATTGAGTGATGGATCTGAAACAGTGTTCAAAACATTATCGATTGATGAGTTTCATCAGAAATGCGAACTGGATAATTTAGAAGGGAAGATTTATAAAAACGTAAGAAGCTTATTAAGTAATTACGAAAACCAGGAAGAAATCAGGAAAGAGTTTCCAAAAAAATCTGTTGAACGCCGCAATACAGGTTATGCCATTGATTTGCTGGTTGAAACAGCTCCGTTTACTGCAGGTGGTGAAGATTTTAATTTCTGTCAGCTGATTGCAGGTTCAGAAGGAACGCTGGCTTTTCTTACAGAAATTAAATTAAATGTTGTTCCATTACCGCCAAAAGAAATTGGTTTGTTATGTGTGCACTTTAATTCCATTGATGAATCATTAAGAGCCAACCTAATTGGTTTAAAATATAAACCCAGTGCAAGTGAACTGATCGATCATTATATTTTAGAATGCACCAAGGGAAATATTGAACAGAGCAAGAACCGTTTTTTTGTACAGGGCGACCCGGGTGCTATTCTTGTGATTGAATTCGCAAAAGAAACCAAAGAAGAAATTCTGGAGATAACGAAACAGGTAGAAGCAGAAATGCGTGCTGCAGGATTGGGTTATCATTTTCCTGTTTTATTTGGAGCTGATACAAAAAATCTGGGCGCTTCGTAAAGCCGGACTTGGTTTGCTGGCCAATCTTCCCGGCAACGAAAAGGCTGTGGCGGTAATAGAAGATACTGCAGTGGATGTAAATGATCTGCCTGAATTTATCCGTGAGTTTAATGTTGTGTTGAAAAAGCATGGATTGTATTCGGTGCACTATGCACATGCAGGTTCGGGTGAAATACATCTTCGTCCTATCATCAACTTAAAAACAAAAGAAGGCAATAAACTCTTCCGCAGCATTGCTGAAGAAGTAGCCACACTGGTTAAAAAATACAAAGGTTCATTGAGTGGTGAACATGGTGATGGACGTTTGCGTGGAGAGTTTATTAAACAAATGGTGGGAGAGAAGAATTATGAATTGCTGAAGCAGGTGAAGTATAGCTGGGACCCCAATAATATTTTCAATCCCAATAAGATTGTTGATACACCTTCGATGAACACAATGCTGCGTTATGAACCAGGGCAGTTTACGCCGGAGTTCAAAACCATTTTCCGTTTTCATCAGCAGGATATTCTGCAGCATGCAGAACAATGCAACGGATCGGGTGATTGCCGTAAAACACATTTGAGTGGCGGAACCATGTGTCCATCTTTTATGGCAACACGCAATGAAAAAGATACAACAAGAGCAAGAGCAAATATTCTGCGTGAATTCTTAACTCATTCCAATAAACTGAACCGCTACGATCATAAAGAAATTTATGATGTAATGAGTTTGTGTTTGAGCTGCAAAGCCTGTAAGAGTGAATGTCCATCGAATGTGGATATGGCGAAACTGAAAGCAGAATTCCTGCAGCATTATTATGATGCCAATGGTGTTCCTTTCCGTTCAAGGATGATTGCCAATTTCACTGCCAGTGCAAAAGTGGGTTCTGTTGCACCATCGGTTTACAATTTCTTCATGACAAATAACTTTACCAGTAATATTATAAAACGTACTGTTGGATTTGCTGTGAAGCGTTCAATGCCGACACTATCGAAAGTGACCTTGAAAGACTGGTTTGGGAAAAGACCAACAACCAACAACCCAAAGCCAATAGTTAAAGGGAAAGTATATTTATTCTGTGATGAGTTTACCAATTACAACGATGCACATATTGGTATCACTGCTGTTCAGTTATTGGAGAAGTTAGGTTATGAAGTAGTGATTCCTCAACATGAAGAAAGCGGAAGAACCTGGCTGTCGAAAGGGTTGGTAAGAAAAGCAAAACTGATCGCCAATAAGAATATTGAATTGCTGAAGGATTTAATTACTGAGGAAACACCATTGATTGGCATTGAGCCATCAGCCATCTTAACTTTCCGTGATGAATATCCTGACCTGGCAACAGATGAAAACCTGGCTGCTGCAAAGTCATTGGCGAAAAATGCATTATTCATTGATGAATTTCTTGTTAAAGAAATAGAAAAAGGAATGATCAGTAAAGAGTTGTTTACCAAAGAATCAAAGTTAATCCAGCTGCATGGGCATTGTCAGCAGAAAGCAGTTGGTTCGCTTGCAGGTTCAGTTAAGCTGTTATCATTTCCGGAAAATTATAAAGTGGAAGCTATCCCTTCAGGATGTTGTGGTATGGCAGGTTCTTTTGGATATGAAAAAGAACACTATGATGTGTCGATGCAGATAGGAGAGCTCGTGTTATTCCCAACTGTCCGTAAACAGGAAGCAGAAACCATTATTGCTGCTCCGGGTACAAGTTGCCGTCACCAGATAAAAGATGGAACGCAGAAAAAGCGTTTCATACAGTTGAAGTATTGTACAACGCTTTACTGTACTGATTTTTGTCACTTACAAACAAATATAAGGTTGGCATTTGATTCAATAAAATGGGCTTCCTGTCTTTTTCAAAATGATTTAGATACGCTCATTAATCAGCATTGAAATTTTTATTCAACGTATTGGTATCATTTTTTCACTTGAAACTGCAGCGTTTGACTGCCAGTTTTACCATTTTCAGAAAGACCTTGCAATACAATTACGTAATTACCGGGCAAATCGGAACAATAAAAGCTGATTTCCTTTTTCCCCGTTTCATTAATTATAATATCGGGAGCCCAATACAAAACGTTTCTGTAATCCGGAAGCCTGGTTTCATACTGTTCTTTTGACTCATAAACAGGGGAAAAAAACTTTCGTTGTAATTGGAGGCCTTCATAGTCTATAACAGTAGCATTGGGATCCAACTCATATTCACTAAGGTTGCCACCATATGTAACCATATTTACAATTCCACTGAAAAGCATGTTCTCAAAGTGGTACATTCGTTCAATGACCTCCAGCTTTTCTATATTCAATGGGTTATACGACATTAGTTTATTACCGTTAAAAACAGGTACTCCATTGAGAAGCAGCAGCGGATCTTCGTCAAAAAATAGCTGTTGATTGATGTTGTATACAGAAAATCGATAATTCCCATTTATTTTCTTTACTTTAACTTCTCTCACGTATTCAATCATTACCTCTTCCATTGTTGTAAATCTTACATAATTATCCAGTAAGTATGTAATATCCGGCTTAAAGAAAAAGGCACTGCTATCAATTAGTGTATTGTATTGATTAAATTTTTGATTGTTGTAAACAGCCTGTATCTGAAGAGCTGCATGACGTTTTTCTAATTCCGGTTTCTTCAACTGCTGCAAAGAGAAAATGGGTAATGGTCTGTTTGCATAACCAGATGAAAAAGGGTTGTCAATCTCTACACTATACAAACTGTCTTTTTGTGAATTCGCCTGAACAATAATTTCACCCTCATTATAAAAATCTTTGTTATTGAACATTACCTTTCCGTTTGTATCACTTAAGGCTGTGTGCAACTGTAATCGCTTTCCAACTACAGAAAAATACACGGGAATATCTTTTTCGGGTAAGTTTGATCCGGTTTTTACCACTCTTCCTGTAACAATATGGCCATTGTACTCTGGTAAAAATTTTAATACTGGTTTATTTCTCTCCTGTATATCTTCCCATTTAAATCTTCTCCATCCATGTGTAAGCATAAGGTTATCCATCGCTTCATGAACTTCCGGTGTATTTGTGCTAAAGTAATATTGTTGTGATTCAATCGTTCCTGTTAGGTCAGAAGTTAGCCATAAATAATTTCCTATATTCATTTCATCTGCAGGTTGCAGCGAATCAGTCAAATAAACAGCCATTGACATTTTACTTTTTTTAGTTCTCCATTACTGTCACTTACTGATATGTTAATATTTACTTTATTCCGAACACCATAATCTGCTGAATCAGTTTCCATCATTACCTGCAGTTGTTTTTCCGGGTATTTAAAAAATAAACGTTCACAAACAGGATGATTACTTGCGTCAAACAGGGTGAAATGTGTTATGCCTTCACCTAATTTATCTTTAGCAATCAAAAAATCAAGAGCCCCATATTCAAGTTTCCCTGACAAAGCAAGCTTTATTGAATTTCTGGTATGTGCAAACAAATACACTGGATTGAAATCAAAATCATGTCCTGCAGCTTTAACAGTAACTTTAAGCTGGTCTGCATCATGATCCGTTAACTGCATTACATAACCATTTTCGTATGCTTCGGGCAGTTGCTCTGATACGGTTTCTGCATGCGGGAGAGCAACGAGTGCCCTGTAGGTTTGACCAGATTCTGGTTTCAGATTAAAATGCCCAATACCAAATTTCACTGTGTTAAACTGAAGAATTGTATCATTCGCATCGTTAATAATTACTCCACTGATATTTATTCCTTTCCCATTTTTATCAACCATTCGAACGGCGACCTTACTCTCAATATTGTTAACCAGATTACCACCTTCTGGAAAGAACTGGAGATCGTATTTTTTTATCGATTGTACAATTGTATCTTCTGCTGGTTTTTTTGAATTAACGATGGTGAGTGTTTTTTCAAAAAAATAATCAGCACTAAAATTTTTCATCCAATTTGTATAAGCCCTTAGTTTATACCTGCCTGAAATCAAAGTAACAGGCAATTGTAAAGAACCATTACCATCACCATTTTTCAAGGCTATCTTGGTTTGCAATACGGAATGATTATTTCTGTCAAGAATTTCTACATAAGCCAGTTTACTAAAATCAAGAGGATTGTGAACCACAGCGTCAACATTGTAAATTTTAAACCAGCAAAGCTCTCCAGCCAGGTAAAATGTTTTATCTGTATGCAGGTATATTTTTTCCTGTATTATAGTTTGGCGATAGTTTTCAAATTGATTTAAAACAGCTTCATTCGGTTGATTTTGTGCTTTAGCCTGTACAGCCAAAAAAACAGCAACCAGAAAGCCAATCAAACTATTCACTAATTTCCTCTTCAAGGGGTTCTGTTTTGTAAAATTTATATTGATTATATATTTCATCGGTTATACACGGGTTATGGCCAAAAAAATGGTTTAACATTTGAGCCTCTTACAGTACAGTCTACACATTCACTCGATGCAACATCAAAAGATAAAATTTTAGGTGGAAATGTTGGAGGAGTAGCATATGTTGAAGGGAGAGTAGGAGTTACTCCTGCCATTTTTTTAATTATAGTATCACTGACGTTTGTAAGTGAAGAAAAAGAACAGGTAATTGGATAAAAATTCCACCCTCCCACATTCTGTGCTGAAATGAAAATTCGTCTTTCAGTAATATTGCAAATATTTACATAACCTATCACTGGCTCGGACGGATCAGATACACAATGAATATTTCCTTTTAATTCACCCGGCTGTGCATCAAAAATACTTCCCAGTTGTTCCGTATTTTTCTTGAGTTTTTCAAGAAATTCATAGCCTTCTTTACTTAACCCGTATTGTTTTATGTTGATACTGTACAGGATACTCAATTTCTCCGAACCTCCTGATACGAATGCAATTGGCATGTAAATGAAGTCCCTTTCCAGTTTTGCTGAAGAACCAATAAGTAATTCGCTGGATGTATTGGATTGCCAACACCTGTATATTGAGGAGTCAATACCAAAGTTTACACTGTCACGATAAGCTATTGAAAAACTATCTCTGTTAAACCTGTCTTTAAATCCCTGGAATTTCAGCATAGATGCGAACTGCGATTTTATTTCCCATGTTTCAATATAATCCCATTGGTAGTAACGGGTATTATTAAGCTGATTGTTTGTAGTTAAATATAATTGAAGACCTCCGTTCTCTAATTTCCATGTAATACTGTCAATTGGAGGAGAGGCTTGAACGTCAGCAAAATCAGACAGGTATTCTTTTCCTGCTGCTGTTTTAATTCGCAACCTGTATTGCACAGTTGAGTTCAGGGGCAGGTTGCTGGCAGTATAATTTCCTTCACTGCTTTCTGTAAGATTATATGAACTGTTATCATTCCCTTCCACTTTTACCAAAGCACCTTTTTCGTATTTAATACTCTGCAATTGATTTTCCAGTTTTAGTGTTCTGCTTAATTTAATGGTCGTGTTTCCCTGACCACTGCTAATAGATCCTTCTACTACAAGAAAACCTGTATTGGGGATATGAAGGGTCAGTTGTAGTTTTCTTTACAGCCAGCAAGCAGCAAAAAAAGCAACAGGTATATAGAAAGTTTTTTCATTTTTTAAAACTTGATGTTAAAGTTTGCATAAGGAATAGCACTTCCAAAAATGGATAGTTTATAGCCATTGATTGCTCCATTCTCCGACACATAATAAACTGAATAGGGGATTTTTTCTGCCAGTTAAATTAAACACACCAAATGTCCATGAAGTGTGAAATTTTTGGTGAACCTTATGATTGCCTTCAATAGTCATTGCAATATCTGAGCGGAAATAATCAGGTATTCGATAGGCATTTCGATTTGTGTAAAGTGTTCGTTGCCCTCCTGCATAATAAAATAAGCCTATTGGCAAAGTAATGGGCCGTCCTGTGCTGTAAGTAGAGTTAAATGATACACTAAAACGGTGATTGAAACGATAGTTGCTAATAAGCGTAATGTCATGCGGCTTATCATAGTTTGCCGGATAGTAATTACCATTGTTGATCATTTCCCCGGCCAGTGGGTCATCTACTTTTAATAGAATACGTGACCATGTATAACTAATCCACCCATTTAGTTTGCCAGCTGTCTTTTTAATCAGCAACTCAACACCATAAGCTTTCCCCTTGGTGCCTAATACATCTCTTTCGAGGTTAGGGTTCATTACCAGCTTTGCTCCGCTTTTATAATCAAGATAATTGGTTATATTTTTATAATATGCTTCTATTGAAGTTTCAATTGTATTTGAAGCAAAGTTTTTATATAAACCGAGGGAAAACTGACTTCCATACTGTGGCTTAATGTTGGGGTCACTCAACTTCCAGATATCGGTTGGCGACATGGCTGCCGTGTTTGAAATAGAATGAATAAACTGGCGTTGTGTATTGAACGCAGCCTTGATTGAGAAGCTGTCGTTGAAGAGATAAACCAATGATAAGCGAATTTCAGGACCGCCATAAGTCTTAATAAAATCTCCATTTCCAAATTTGTCTGATCCAATATTATTGGCTTCTGTAACAGGGAGTCCTGGTGCATAACGATTTATGTTTTTCGGCCCGAGATAATTAAAAACACTGTAACGGATTCCTGCATCAACAGAAAATGAGTTGAACTTATATTTATCGCTTATGTATAAGGAGCTTTCCAGTGCCTGCTCTGGTGCAATTACATCCGAAATAACTAATGATTCATCACCAAAAGGCTGATACGACCCAGGGTTTAATTTATAAAAAAGAGAATTTAATCCAAAATCGAAACTATGCTTATTGTTTAAGTAATAATTGAAGTGTGTTCTGAAATATGTTTGGTTGATAGCAAAATTCAGTTTATAGCCAGTAGCGGGCAAATAATTACTTGATGTGTAATACTCATAACTGTCGTAACCTGCTGCAGTAACATTGTTGAATTTATTATTAAAAATATGTTTCCATTTTACTGATATGTTTTTATTGCCATAGCCAAACAACGTATCACTGTTGAGATTAAACCGATCGGTGCTCATATATCCGGTAATATAAATAGTATTCTTTTTATTAATCTCATGACTAATATTGAGATTAAGATCATAAAATGCAGCCTGACTGTTTTTATATTGATCTGGTAACAGGTTCAGCAGCCAGTTTGCATAGGTGGTTCGTCCTGCAATAATGAACGATGATTTTTCCTTTACTAAAGGACCTTCCAGTTCAAGCCTGCTCGTTAACAAGCCAACACCAGCCGAGCCAGCCATTTTTTTCTTATTCCCTTCACGGCTATTTATGTTGAGAACTGATGAAAGTCGACCACCGTAACGAACAGGGACGCTGCTTTTGAATAATTCAACATCTTTTACCACTTCAGGGTTTAAGGCAGAAAACATCCCAAAAAAATGGGATGGATTATAAATCGTGGCTTCATTAAACAGAATGAGATTTTGATCTGCAGCACCACCACGTACATTTAATCCTGTACTTGCCTCACCAACAGTTTTAACACCCGGAAGAGTGGTTACTACACGCAAAAGATCAGCTTCACCAAAAACAACCGGAACCTGTTTGATGGTTTTAATATCAATTTTCTGTACGCTCATTTGCGTACCTTTTATATTAGTAATTTTCTGTGCAGAAATAGTGATATTCTTCAGCGTCATTACTTTTGAGACTAATTCAATATTCAATTTGCCATTACTATGTAAGAAGATCTGTCGCCTTGTATCATTCATGCCAAGGCTTTGGATGTTGAGTATATGCTTGCCTTTCGGCAAGGAAAGTGAAAAGTAACCATATTCATCAGTTGTTGCTCCAAAACCTGTTTTATCAATGTATACAGAAGCACCTGCAATTGGCTCTCCTGTTTTTGCATCACTTACGTAACCGGCAATGGTAGCTGTACTTTGCTTATTTGGTGAAGATCTGTCCCCAACTTCATACAATTTGTTTTCCAACAAGGCTTTTTCAGTTGGTTTGACAGGGTTGGCTTCACGATTTTCAGTCACTTCATAAGTAACTTCATATTCAGACTTTACGTTATTTTTTTTTGTGGATGTAAAAAAATCATCTGACAATTTAAGATTTGGCTTTCGTTCTTTACTAATAAACACATGCTTCTCATTGTCTATTTCGTAAACAAAAGGAGTTTTCGAAAACACCTGGTTTAAAACTGACAGAAAGGATTGGTTCACGCAATCTACAGTGACTTTTAGCGTATCCAACTGCTGGAGATCGTAATAAAAATAATAACCTGATTGTTTTTCCAACAGTTTAACAAGGTCAGTTATTGAAATATTTTCAGTTTTTAGTGTAACAAGAACGGTTGATGTGTCTTTTTGACCATAAGTATTCAGGAAACTGAAAAGAACAATTGTAAACAGTATATTCCGGGGCATTGTCATTTTACTTTGTTATCTGGTCATAAAATGCAGTTACCTCAATCAACATACGCTCTCTGTCTTCTTTATAGCTTAATTGTTGAATTTGTATAAAGAGATCAATTTTATCACGTTTGTCATTATAAATTTGGGATATTGACTGTTTATTTTTTACTGTGTAGATATGGTTATTCATTTGAATATAGTATTTTGTTTCTGTCTCTATATTTTTCAAAACCCCTTCTCCTTTAGTTCTGAAAAAGTCTTTGATCTTTTTTGTTTCCTTTTAATAAGCGCACTTTTCCCCTCATATAGAAGTTCATAGAACCCGGGCTTAATAGCAGGCTGAACGAGCTCATCTTCCGTGATATGTATAAAGTTGTGTGCTAAAATTTCAAAACGGGATATTCTATTTGATAATAATTGAATGAGGAGGTTGCTTTGATGAAGCACTACAACGCCAGCTACTTCATCATAAGATAAAAGAACGTCAGGGTAGAAAATGCTATCGTAAACAATAGAACCTTGTTCAGGATTGCCTGAACTAAAATATGGATGACCTTCTTCAAATGGGAATGTATATCCATAATAACTGACTCCATTGAATACACCACGTTGATTACCCATTTGCTTATGATAAAGTAAAACTGTGTTTTCGATTGCTTTCTTATAAAAAAAAGTGTCGGCTTGGGAAGATTGTGCAACAGATTGATAATGAAGACAAATTATGCAGGGAAAAAAAAGTGAAATTACATTTATAAAATATTTTCTCATACTGAGTGGAGTTATATCTCATCAATTACAGCGACTTACTCTATTTGATAAATGGAAAGTATACAAAAACTTTGTTTTGTCTACTTTCAGTGAACGATTTTATACGAACGGTTAATTTTAGCAATTTACTCTTCTTTTTTGCTCAGCAGGTTTTTCGTATTCCAAGTATCCGTATTAATATGATTTTGTAAACGAAAGCCAGTAATTGCAGAAACGAATCTTACAAGTATAATATGACCATTGACCACTATATACCAACTAATCTCTCCGTATTTTTGCATTATATGTTTAAACAAGCCTTGTGCCTGATAACAGTATTTTCAATAGTGGTTATGATTAGCAGCTGCACTGTCAGCAAAGATCCTGTACGTGCAACGATCAAACAATTGCAGAAAGGTAAATTGAAAGATGATACCAGTTTTGTGTATCAACTGCCATATGAAAATCACAAATCTTATATGCTGGTACAGGGATATTTCAGCCATTTCTCACATAAGAACCGTGCAGCACTTGACTTTAAAATGAAACGTGGAACAACTGTTTGTGCAGCAAGAGAAGGTGTGGTAGTACGGGTGAAAGAAGATGGAGATAAAGGTGGCTGGAACAGGGATTACCGTCCTTATGGTAATGTAATTATTATTCAGCACAATGATGGATCGAGGGCAGGTTACTGGCACCTGCAATTTAATGGTGCAATGGTAAATGTTGGTGACACAGTAAAACAGGGACAGCCGATTGCTTATAGCGGAAAAACAGGGTATACGCTGTTTCCGCATCTGCACTTTATCGTTTGGCGTTCGGGTAATGGCAGCTGGCGTCAGGTTGCAACAAGATTTCAAACAGCAAATGGAATAAAATTTCTACGCCCGATGAAGAGATATAAAAGAGTTGATTAAGCAGCAGAGCTATTTTCCATTAATTTCGTTTTATGACTCCAGAACGCCGTGAACGATTACTATCAGTCCTCCGCAAACGACAACCCGATTTAACGGTTGTACTTGAGAATGTATTTGATCCGCATAATATTTCAGCTGTCATGCGTACCTGTGATGCTGTTGGCATACAGGAGGTATATGTTCTTACCAACAAAATTCCAAAGCATAAAAAGTGGGGAGCCAGAAGTTCTTCCAGTGCAGCCAAATGGTTAACAGTTCATCAGTATGAAGATGCAGAACAATGCTTTGCTGATATCAGGAAAAAATATGAAAAAATTTATACCACCCATCTCAGCAGTGATGCCGTGAGTTTGTATGATATAAATTTTACAGGAAGTGTGGCACTGGTATTTGGCAATGAGCATAACGGAGTAAGTGAAGAAATAAGAGCGATGGCTGATGGTAATTTTTTGATTCCGCAGATGGGCATTATTCAGTCCCTGAATATTTCTGTTGCCTGTGCAGTGAGTATTTATGAAGCCTTACGGCAGAAAACAAATGCCGGTCATTACCAGCAGCAACGGCTCAACGACGGAACATTCAATACATTATTGGATGAGTGGGGATTTCGGGCTGATGATCTGGATGCAATACAGGAAGAACTGAAGTAATTTTATAAGAATGAAACGAATCCTGTTTTCCATCCTGTTTATTTTTTCATTCAGTTTGTTGAATGCACAATCCATTAAGAGATGGAAGATGGAAGATTTGCTGAAATATATTGACCAAAGTGATTCTGCTTTGATTGTAAATTTCTGGGCAACATTTTGTGGGCCTTGTATTGAAGAGATTCCTTACTTCCAGGCAATTACAAAAAAGTATGAGGGAGAGAAGGCCAAATTGCTGCTGGTGAGTTTGGATTTTGATGAGAATTATCCTGAAAAGATCAGTGCTTTTGCAAAAAAATATGGTTTTACTGCTGAAATTGTTTGGTTGGACGAAAGTAAGCCAGATGAATTTTGCCCAAAAATTGATACCAGTTGGAGTGGTGCGATGCCAGCGACTTTGTTTGTGAATCCCAAATTGAAATACAGGCATTTTGCTGAATCAAAATTGAATGCAGAGAGATTTGAAGCATCAGTCATAAATCTTACAAACCATAAGTGTCCCGAAAGTTTACCTGCTTATTACGGATGGGTAAATGATTTTGAAGATATATTTACAGATACAGAAGAAAAGAACTTGCTCTAAAAATCGAACGAATCAATCAGCAAAAAACTGCACAGATAGTCCTTGTTACCATAGAAGATTATCACCCTGTTGAATCGATATCTTTGTATGCTTTTTACATAGGTCGTTGTTGGAGAATAGGTGAAACTGAAACTAAAAATGGAATAGTTATACTCGTTAGCCGAAATAGGAAAAAAATATGGATATCCAACGGATATGGTATTGAAAGGAAAATGAGTGATGTAGAAACCAAAGAAATTATTGATCAATATATAATTCCTTCCTTCAAAGGAGGTCAGTATTATAAAGGCAGTATAGATGCAATCAATGAAATTGAGAAAAAACTAAAAAAGGATGATTAATCATCCTTTTTTTTATTCTGTTGCTTAAGATTTTTACGATTTTCGTTTAATGCTGCAGCCCATTGCTTTTGATTTTGTCATGCTCACTGTTTTTCCTGTCACCAGTTCATCAACAGCAACTTTCAAATGATCTCTTGTGCTTTCAGAAGGTGTCTTTGGATTGTCGGTAATTGCACCATGATACACCAGTTTCATGTCCTTATCAAACAGGTAACACTCAGGAGTAACTTTCGCACCAAAAGCATCGGCCATAACAGAGTTATCATCCATTACATAGGGCCATTTGTATTGCTGTTCTTTAGCATATTCTTTCATCCGTTCCTTTGAATCATCACCGCTTCTTTGCGTTTCATTTGAATTGAGAACGATCACTCCAATGTCTTTTGACAAAGCATAACTGTAGCCATCTGTGGCTACCTGTTGATTCTTAACAACCCATGGACAGGTATTGCAGCTGAACACAACCAGCAGCCCATTTTTCTTTTTCACATCATTAAATGAAAACTCTTTACCTGAAACATCCTTCATTTTTACAGAAGGTGAAGGAAGGCTGCTTCCAATACTTAATTCATCAGGTAAGAAACGAAATGCCATCAAAGTAAGGATGGCAGCAAATGAAAGAATTATTTTTTTCATGATGAAAGTGTTTCCTTAAAGTTACATCGATTACTGCTCTGGTTTAATACCGCTCATCTCTTCCTGAAGCCTTTTATCTGAATGCTTTTTGAGCACTTTAATGCTTACGTTCAGTTCAAAACCAATCAGTAACACAAGCGAAATAAAGTTGATAAAGATCATGAGAATCAGGATGGTACCTATTGAGCCATAAATACTGTAGGAAGCAAAATTGTTGATCCAGAAAGAGAATAAAAAGGTGAAGGCAATAATCAGGAAGCTGGCAATGATTGAACCTGGTGAGATAAGCTTCCATTTCTTTTCAACCGATGGGGCATGCCGGTAGATAAATGCGATGGAATAAAAGAACAAACCAACTATCACAACCCACCGCAATACAATGATCAGCCATTTTACAAATTCATTATCAATATTCAGCAGTTTGAGCAGCCAGTTGAATAAAGCACCCTGTGTAATTAATAAAATGATGCTGGCAGTGAAAAGCAGCATGATGATGAAGGTTAATTTAATGGCCTTCCATCGATACGCAAGAAATACCCTGCTTTCTTTTTCATGAATTGACCGGTTGAAGCTGTGAATAATTCCCAATACGGCGTTGGAAGCAAAATAAATGGATGTAACAAAACCAATGGAAAGCAAACTGTTTTTCGGACGTTTAAAAAAGTCATTCAGAAAACTTTCTACAATATTTCTTGTGGCAACGTTGGGAGTAAGATCACGTACAAATGAATTCACTTCATTGTAAAACTGATCTGCAATTGGAAATAAAGGAACCAATGAAAACAAAAAGATACAGGCGGGTGGGAGCGCCATGATAAAATTGAAAGAAATAGCTGCAGCCCTTTCTGTAAACCCAACTTTTTTTACCTGTGCAAAAAAGAATTCAACCACATCATACAATGCAATGCCTTCAAAGCCCGGTGGACGCCAGCGTTTACTGAACCTGATCAGTGAACGGATAATGGGCAAATGATATATAAAGCGTGCAACAGTCATCCTTGCTCAAAGTAAATATTTTTAGTGACTTACTGAATCTTTAAACTGTCTAACCATTGCTGGTAAGCTTTTGCATTCTTTAAGTGTTCAGCATCGGTTGCTGCAAATGCATGATAGCCGTTCCCATTTGGTTTGGCACAGAAGAAAAGATAATCTGTTTGTTTTGGATTTAAGACTGCATCAATTGTTGTTTCAGATGGCGTGCAGATGGGGCCGGGTGGTATTCCTTTATTCTTATAAGTATTGTAAGGTGATGATGCAGTTGAATTGATATGGCCGAACAGAATCCGTTTAAGTGTGAAATCGCCAACAGCAAACTTATCCTGCTCAGGCGTTAAGCCCAATGCTTTTGCTTTTTGTTTACGTTCCGCTGTCCAGAATTTATTGCGTTGTTCATTCAGTTTACTGATGATTTTTTGCGGACTTGTATTCCACAGTAAAGAATAGGTGTTGGGAAATACAGCCGTCATGATTGTATTGGTATCAAGTCCAAATTTTTTCAGCGAATCATTATTGTTGAGATATTGTATAATGGTTGATGAGTCCGATTCAAATTTTCTTCCAATCAGTGCAGCAAGATCTTTTTTTGTACGGAGTTTGGTGATGATGAGATTTACAGGAGTTTGAGAACCATTTCTCAGTTTCCTGATCAATGTAAATAAGCTGCTGCCATTTGCAATTTCATATTTACCCGGACGAAGACGTTGCCATACTTTTAATTTGCCTGCTGCCAGTTCAAATAAACCAAGACTCTTGATAAATCCTGAATCTTTTAATGATATAAGTACGGCTTCTTTACTTGCCGCACCTGTATGGATATACAAATATTTTTTTGGTTCATTGAAATTGGTTGCAGAGCCAAAGAATTTCAAGGCTATTACCAGAACAACTACCAGAAGAAGAGTAAATAAAAAAGTCAGAATTTTTTTCATACAGTTTGTTCAATAGAATTGTTGCAGATGAAGTGAGTGACACAACAACAGTCGGGCCATGTTCTAAAGATGAGATCAAAATAAATCAAAAAACCCCGACTGTAAGGTCGGGGTTCAATAAATAATTTAAGAATCCTTATTTAGCCGGAGTTGTTGCCGGTAAAGTTGGAGTGCTGTTATTAGCAGGAGCCTGTTTAACCGGTTGTTGAGTGGTTGGAACCTTTTCAAGGCTGCCACCACCTGTACCGGCAGTATCAGAAATAAATACAGTTGAAACCAGGCACAGAACACCAATAATGGCTGCAAATAACCAGGTTCCTTTTTCAAGAACATCGGTTGTTTGTTTAACGCCCATAAACTGGTTACTGAAACCGGCCACAGAACCACTGAGTCCGCCACCTTTTGGGTTTTGAACCAGTACAATAAATCCTAAAATAACGCTGGCCAATATTACCAGTATGATGAATAACCAAGTCATTTGTTACAATTTTAATTCTTCAATTCGGGATGCAAAATAAACGCTTTTTTCGGGATGCAGCAAACTTAATTTGCGGTATAAGTCAATGGCTTGTGAAAGTTTCCCCTGTTTTATAAGCACATCTGCCATGGTTTCGGTAAGCACTTCGGTTTGCTGGTTACTTGGTGGCCATGCTTACCACAGCTTTTTCTTCGTTTGGATTCAGCTCTTTCTTTTCTTCCACATAGATCTTTTTCATAGAACGCAGCCACTGGGTAAAGGTTTTTACCTGCTGACCAAGTTTGTCATCGCCCGATTTATCTTCCCGGAGTTTAATGCCCTGCGACGCAAAGTAATCAACGGTATGAAAAGGTTCGAAGGTGAAAACGGGTTGATCATCGGGTACTGAAGAGGTGTTTGCTGTTTCCTCTTTGATTTCTGCTGCTATAAGAGTCGGTGCATTTGAAGCTGTATCATTTATTGAAGCTGATGGTTCCTCTTTAAACGTTTCTGCTTCAATCAATACTTCTGCATCCTGAACAGCGTCTGAAACAGGTGAAATATCTTCTTCTTTCAATGTCTCTGCTTCTATCATTACTTCGGCATCCAGCACAGCATCATTAACCGGTGATACCTGTTCTTCTTTGATTGCTTCCGCTTCTATCATAACTTCTGCATCCAGAACGGCGTCTGATACAGGTGAAATTTCTTCTTCTCTGCTTATCTCCACTTCAATATTTGCTTCTGCATCCATTACAGCATCTGTATCATTGGCCATTTTCTCTTCTTCTGTTTCGGGCACTAATTCAAAATCAGTTTGCTTTCTTTCTTCTGTAAAAAATGATGCAGGCGGAGTTTGAAGAACTGATGTAGTTTCTTTCTGCGTTTCAAATTGCTTTAATTGCAGTGTGAACCATAAGGGCTGATTGAAAAAGATACCTGCCTTTTGTGTTTGCTGTGAAGCTGATGTATCAGCTGTTTGCTTCAATTTGGCAGCTAACAGGAATTGAGCTGTTCCAAACCAGGGGTATTGGTAAACGAGTTGTTCCAGCTCCGCTTTTGAAGTTTCTTTCAGCAGTGAAGGTTGCTGTATAAGCCTGCTAAATAAATCAGCGTTCATCATTGCAGCAAAGTAATTGAAAAAATTACCAGTTTGAGAAAATGCGGTTAAATATTTCGTCGGTCATATTTGTAACAACCAGATCCGTCAATGAACTTTCTGCCTGAGCAAGTGATAAACTTGCTGAGAAAGGAAAATTCCTTGTAAGATCGGCTTCAAAACTTTTTTTATCATCCATCCTGTTTTTAAACACAAGATGAACTGTTACGTTCAGGTTATTGGAAGCTGCCTGTTGATTGGAAATACCCGATGTTGTAACATAATAATCTGTGATCTGTCCACTTACATCATAATGGGCATCGTCATTATTTGTTTGTGATAATCTTGTTTGATTAACTACTTTCTGACGAAGCTTATCAGTTAAGCGTTGACTTAACTGCGGGTTTATGATTCTTGCACTGTTTGTAATAAAGTGGACGTTCACTGTTTTTACTTCAGGGGGAATAGAAACATCTTTAAAGGAATAGCAGGAGGATAAAGCCAATAGCCAATAGCCGATAGTTAACAGCCACATGCTTTTCACTATCGACTTGCAACTAACGACTAACGACTTTCTTCTAAAGTTCTTCAATATCATACTCCTTCAGTTTTCTGTATAAAGTTCTTTCGCTGATGCCGAGATCGAGTGCAGCATCACGGCGTTTGCTTTTATGTTTCTTCAGTGCTTTAATGATCAGTTCTTTTTCCTTGTCCATGATGTTGAGGCTTTCTTCCACTTCCACATGATCCTGAATATCGCTATTGCCATTTCCGTTAAAGATCATTGGCTGCGATGAAGTAGATGAACTGATGACCGGCTGTTGATTCACTTCCATGGGCTTCGGTTCAGCAATCATGGTTTCGTTAAAAAAGTTGCCCGGCATCTGCACCTGTGATCCTCCATTCTGCAATACTTCAAGGAACATTTTCTTTAACTCGGTTACATCACGCTTCATATCAAAAAAGAGCTTGTACAGAATCTCCCGTTCATTGGCAAACTCAGCAGCACTTCCTGCCGGAGCAGTTTGATGAGCCAGCACCGGCAAACGATTAAAACTTCTTTCGGGCAAGAAGGGAGCTAAATCTTTACCTGTAACAATTTTGTTGGTTGATAGAACAGAAATCTGTTCTGCAATATTCTTTAATTCCCGCACATTACCGGGAAACGGATAACTGATTAACAGATTTTTTGCATCATCTTCCAGTTGCACTGGAGTTGTTTTATAACGTTCTGCAAAGTCAACAGAAAATTTTCTGAACAGGAGAGGGATATCTTCTTTCCGGTCTCTTAATGATGGTACACGGATAGGAACAGTATTCAAACGGTAATATAAATCTTCTCTGAACTTATTGTTTTGAGTAAACTCCAGCAGATCTTTATTGGTAGCTGCAATTACACGTACATCCGTCTTCTGTACTTTAGATGAACCAACACGGATGAATTCGCCTGCTTCCAGTACACGCAGCAAACGTGCCTGTGTGCCTAAAGGCAGTTCACCAATTTCATCTAAGAAAATAGTACCGCCATTCACCGTTTCAAAATATCCTTTTCTTGCATCTAATGCTCCGGTAAAAGAACCTTTTTCATGACCGAATAATTCAGAATCAATCGTTCCTTCAGGAATTGCACCGCAGTTCACAGCAATGAACGGATTGTGTTTTCGTGTAGATAAAGAATGAATAATTTGAGAGAATACTTCTTTACCAACACCGCTTTCACCATTGATGAGCACAGTAAGATCGGTTGATGAAACCTGTACTGCCACATTCAACGCATGATTCAGTGCCGGTGAGTTACCGATAATGCCGAACCTGTTTTTTATAACTTGTAAATCCATTGTTATTATTTTTCAATTGTGCCCAGCAATGTGCCTTTGGTACAACTGTTGACTTTACCATTACATAATCGCCTTTCTTCAAATCATAATTTTCTTTCGGAAAAACCGATCACTTTGTTTTGTGAGTTACGACCCATCCAGGAACTCTCATCTTTCTTGCTGTTACCTTCAATCAATACTTTATAGGTTTGACCGATATCCCGTTGATTACTGTGTAAGGATAAATAATATTGTTTGTCAACGATTTCCTGCAAACGTCTTTTCTTTACTTCTTCGGGAATATCATCTGCATAACGTTTGGCAGCAAGTGTACCCGGACGCTCACTGTAATAATACATGTAGCTGTAATCGTACCTGCTATAATCCATGATGCTTAATGTATCCTGGTGTTCCACTTCAGTCTCGGTACAAAAACCTGCAATAAAATCAGAACTGATGCCGCAATCAGGAACAATTTCCCTGATACGATCCACTTTTTCATATACCATTCACGGGTGTAAGTTCTGTTCATTAACTGTAACACTCTTGTATTTCCACTTTGCACCGGTAGATGAATATAATTGCAGATGTTTTCATATTTCGCCATAGTAAACAGCACTTCATCTGTAATATCTTTGGATGAGAAGTGGAAAAACGAACTCTAGCTCCGGGCTTACCTTGCAACCATTTCAAGAAGATTGGCAAAAGTTATGAGAGTTTCTGAAACTCCCCCTTCAGGGGGTTGGGGGGCAAACTGGTAACTGTCAACATTTTGCCCGAGTAATGTTACTTCCCTAAAGCCTCTGTCGAATAAATCCTGTGCTTCAGCGATGATTGATCTTGCATCACGGCTTCTTTCACGGCCACGTGTAAAGGGTACCACGCAGAAGCTGCACATATTATTGCAGCCACGCATGATGGAAATAAATGCATTCACCCCATTACTTTCCAAACGAATTGGTGATATATCTCCATAGGTTTCATCACGGCTCAGCAATACATTTACCCCTTTTTGTCCACCTTCTGCTTCTTCTATTAAGCCGGGCAGAGAGCGGTAAGCATCCGGACCAATTACAAGGTCAACCAGCTTTTCTTCTTCCAGTAAATTTGATTTTAAACGTTCTGCCATACAACCGAGTACGCCAACCAGTAAACCCGGTTTCTTTCTTTTTGCCTGGCGGAATTCTGTTAAACGTTTACGGATGGTTTGCTCAGCCTTTTCACGAATGGAACATGTATTGAGCAGAACGAGATCAGCTTCTCCGGCATTTTTTGTAGCGCCAAAACCGGCTGTATTGAGAATGCTGGCAACAATTTCACTATCGCTGAAATTCATTGCACAGCCGTAGCTTTCGATATAAAACTTCTTTTTATACTCGTTGGGGTCGTTTGCAAAAGGAGCATAAGCTTCGCCCTGGCGGTTTTCATCATGCACTTTTGTATCTGTCAACAAATCCATCATATTTAAGCTTATTGAGCAGACAAAGGTAGGAAAATATAAGCGATTTGGTGACAGATTGGCAGCATATATACTACCACTGATGGAATAAGAAAGGGCTGGTATCCTGTTGAAAATTACCTTTATGCTCTCAAAAAACTGAACCCGTTGACAGTAAAACCATTTTTCCTCTTATCTGTACTTTTTCATTTTCTCGCTTTTGTTGCTTCAGCCAGCAAGGGCAAAAAAAGGATAATGGAATGGTGATAGGGTCAGTGCTTGATACCTCAAGTCAACGGGCAATTGTGGGGGCAACGGTTTCCATCATTCCTTATAAGGATTCAACCAAACTTTCTGTATTTCTCACTGATAAAAACGGGGCATTTAATTTCAGTAACCTTGAGTTTGGATATTACCGGTTAACGATCACAGCTATTGGGTTTCGTACCAAAACAATTGACAGTATTCATTTACGGACTGAGCGATCAGATTTTAATCTGAACGATATCGGCATGGGTAATCAGTCAGTAGAGTTAGGTGAAATAGTCATCTATGTTGAAAAGCCTTTGATTGAATCAAAAGATGGAAACATTACATTCAATGTTGGCGAAAGTGCATTGAGTAATGGAAGTACTGCTACTGAATTATTAAAACAAACACCGCTGGTTACAACCGATCCCAATGGAAAGATTTTAGTGCGGGGTAAAGAGCCCAAGATATTAATTGATGATAAACCGGTTGAGCTGAATATGCAGCAACTGCAGGACTTGCTGGAAAGTATGCCCGGCAGTACCATTGAAAAAATTGAAGTACTTACCAACCCTCCGCCACAGTATGCCAATGAACAGGGTGGCGTAATCAACATTGTTACCAAGAAAGGAAGAGTTGGTTTTGGTGGAAGAGTAAACCTGTATTACGGATCAAGAGGTGAAATGGGATTCAGCAGCAATTTCAATTACCGGAAGCAGGGCTTTGCTGTTAACATGAATGTGGGGATGGGGTACAACCAATATGAAACAGATGGTTACAGCAACCGCACAAATATTTATACCGATTCATCCAATCAATTAAAGATTAACAGCAATTCAATCAGCAAAACCTTACGCCCCAATTTTCGTTTCAACCTTGATTATGATCTCAATAAAAGGAATACGGTAAATTTTGTAGCACAGTATAACCAGAACGAATTTGATAACAGCGGCTTTAACCGTTATAAAAATATCAACAGGTTCGATTCTATTTCGAAACTGAGCGAACGGACTGTTGCAACCGATGGTTATAACAGGAATCCATCGCTAAATTTTACCTACACACATAAAGGAAAAACAGCAGGGGAGCAGTTGCGTGTTATTGGCTCTTATAATATTGGATGGAACAAAAACGTACGCAATTTTTTTCAGGAGTTTTTAAATGCGGATGATACGCCAACAGGTATCGACAGTACACAAAAACAATCGAACGATACCCGCAACAATGGCTACAGTGTAGTGGTTGCATATGCTAAGATTCTGAAAAATAATAAAACCAGTTTTTCAACCGGTGCTGCTTACTACCGCAGCAACAGTCATATACTTTTAACAACAGAATTCCTGAAAAAACCGGAGAACAGTTTTCAGAAAGTTGATTTGCTGAGTAATGATTTTGAGTTTCACCAGGATGTGCTGAATGCAAGATTTTCCATAAAGCATATTTTTAAACCGGGTTTTTCCATCAGCGCCGGTGCTGCAGTGGAGCAAACCAATATCCTGTTTGAATTATACAGAGATGGTAAGAATGTGTACAGCAGGTTTTACAATCTCTTACCTTTTGCTAATTTCAACAGAAGCTGGGAGAACAAAACCAATCTTACGTTTGCTTACCGCAGAACGATTCGCCGTCCGGGCATTGGTGAACTGAACCCGGCAATTGATTATGGTGATCCATACAATCTTCGTTATGGCAATCCTGATTTACTGCCATCACAGGCACATAATTTTGATGTAGTATTTGGCCAAACAAAAACGAAAGGCTTTGCCAATATCGGACTTGGGTATAATATAGTTGAAGACATCATCAGCCAGATCAGAACATTGCAGCCGGATGGTAAAACAGTTGTAACCTGGGATAATGTAAGCGGTCGTCAGGAATATGAAGTAAGCAGTTGGGGAGGGCTCACCATCAGTAAAAAAATCCGATCCAATATCAGCGCCAGTTATATCTATAATCAATACAGCACATTCGATAAACAAATCAGGAAGTACCGTGATGGTGGTTCTTTTACTTCCAATTTCAGCTGTAATTATTTACCCGATGATAAGTGGACATTAACAGGCACGTTCACGTTTAACCGTTTTGCCAATCCGCAGGGTACAGTAAAGAGCAATATCAATATGAACTTGGGACTGCAACGTAAATTATTCAAGAAGAAAATCATTCTAACGGTTATACAGTTGATCCATTTGTACAGCAGCAGAACAGAATCTTTACTTACGGAACAAATTTTAATCTTGAAAGTTACAGCCGTACACAAACAAGAAACTACCGCATTACATTAAGTTATAATTTCAACAAAACAACTACATCGAAAAAGAAGGGGCCAAGTGCAAGTGATTTGCTGAAGAAGAAAACTGGAAAGAGTTGATTCGCAAACGGAAACTTATCTTTATACTCTAACAGAACAATATGCAACAGGAAGATAACAGTATGAATTTTCACACCCGTAAATGGGTAAAGCCCGAAGATCTGAATCCCAATCATTCTTTATTTGGCGAAAGACTGCTGCAATGGATTGATGAAGAAGCTGCTCTTTATGCAATCATTCAGCTGGAGAATAAGCATGTTGTAACAAAATTTATTTCGAGATCAATTTATTTCATCACCCAAACAGGGCGATATTATTGAAATAGGAATTGTGGCTACTCATTTTGGAAATACGTCATTAACTCTCAAATGTGAGGTAAGGAATAAACTGACCCGTGAGCAGATCTTAACCATTGAGAAAATTGTGTTTGTGAATGTAAATGAAGAAGGTAAACCTGTGCCGCATGGTAAAACAGAAATCACTTATGTAAAGGATCGGTTTTAACAATGGCATAAAAAGTTGCTGATCAAAATTGATCAACAACTTATCTTCAAGTCACTGTTTCCAATTTTACTCTTCCTCATCTTCTAATAAGCATCCTGCCCGAAGAACAGTTTCTCCCCAGCTGGCAATTACTTTATCATCTAAGCATTCAGCAATATCATGAATGGGGTGCTCTTTTTCTTCCACAATTTCCTCTCCTTCATTGTAAGTGGAAATGCAAAGAGCATAGTCACTTTTAAAGTGAACCTTAATCAGCTTCAGCGCTTCATTTTCTTTTTCCTGGATGAGATAATGGCATCCGGTTTCCATTAGTTCATACGAATACATAGTTCACAATTTTAATCTTTAACAATAATATCAATCCGCAAGCAGAACTTAATGGTGTTGGTAAGTTGGAGATGGTTGAAATCAACCTGTTTTCCAGAGGTTCAGTACCCGACAAATGTAGACCGATTTACGGGATTTAGGGAATGCAAAAATGGCATCTGGTTTTAATTTTACAGAAATTTAATGCAAGGCTGCTGAAAACCAATTGGTTGGAACTTAACTATTCCAGCTCTGTTACGCTGATCTTCTTGCCATCAAAGCTAACCAGCAGGATTTTGACCGATCTTACAGGCTGTCCGTTTTGCAGGGCAGGACTCCAGTTACCCTGGCTCATCCATGTTTTTAATGCAGAAAAATCCGGGCGAACATTACTGTTTGGTCTTGCTTCATACAGGCAGGCTTTGCCATCTGTATTAATCAATAAGCTGAGGGTTATTTTGCCGCCTGCTTTTTTCTGTACATATTCTTTAAAGAAATGATCGAGATGATCATCAAGGCTTGTTTTCTTGTTGTTCCATTGTGCGGTTTGCTGCACACGGATATAAACATCATCAATGGATTATTGCCGAATTGTTTGCAACTGTCTAAACGGATGATTTCCTGTTGCTGGGCATTACTTTGTAAACAGATGAAGAGAAGGATAAAGGATATGATTGCTTTCATAGGGTAAATATAGAAAATCGCCGGAAGCTGCGAGCCATAAGCTGTAAGTGAAAATAGTTTGCGTATTTGCGAGTAGCGTGAAGCGAAAGGCTTGCGGCCATTTTCACAACTTAAAACCCTGTACTCCGGGTTTCTTATTTGCTTCGCTCATTAAAACTGTTTGAAGCAGCCTTTTATTTCTTGTTTCAGGAGTTTTGGCACTGTCGAGCCAGAACATAAATTGCTTACGGGTAGAAGGAGCAAAAGCTTTGAAATTATTAAGTGCTGCTTTTTTTCCTTTAAATGCCTGCAGCAAATCTTTGGGAAGCTGATTGGTATTTGCGGCATGGTTCGAAGCGGTTAATGTATCCCAGCTGCCATTCTTTTTAGCAGTTTCAATTTTTTCAAGTCCCTGCGGTAACATCAGACCATTGGCTATTAAAACTTCAACACGTTGTTTGTTTACATCGCTCCAAACACTTTTAGGTTTACGGGGCGTAATGAGTATCATCGCCCGTTCATCATCTAATTTGCGGGCAAGACTGTCGATCCACCCAAAGCATAAGCATTCTTCTACAATATCATTGTAGGGCAGCCGGGGTTTGCTTTTTCCAACCTTATAATATATAAGCCAGATACCGGTCGATTTCTGATGATTTTTTTGCAGCCAGCTGCGCCAGGCTTTCCTGTCTTTGGGATAGAAAGAATCGAGGCTGTCAATAGCCCTTGCCATAAAGTATTATCCTTCGTGTTTGCGGTTGAGCATCCAGATGAGGAAAGCAATGAAGAAGATGCCAATACCAGCTCCTCCGAAAATGATTGCTGTCAGCACTTTCTGAGCGCCAACAGATAAAACCATTGACAGGGCAACTACCAGGTATACGATGAAGATGGTAAGGAGAGTGTAAATCTTTTTGTCCATGTTTTGATTTTAGTGAAGCGAAATTGAGAAATAATCAGTTATGTGCCAAAAATTATTCACAGGACTGTGAACAAATTCTACAGCGGAGGGCGAAAGTGGTTTTGTTATATTTGCCAGCCAAGCCCCTCCAAACCTCCCCAAAGGGGAGGCTTTCAAAGCACAAACCTCGCTTGTCAACCGGTTAAATAAAGTGCAGACCCTGTTGATAGTTGCAGAGTAAAAAACTGATGCTGGTGTGGAAGATAAAATGTTTAATAAACTGATGCTGTACCGCCTTCTCTCTACGGGAGAGAAGGAAGGGTTGAGAAGGCCTCATAAAACTATAAACTGTTCAATGGCTGAAGAAAAAAGAACTTGTTTGATTACGACGAAGATTCCATTAAAACCCTCGATTGGCAGGAACATATCCGTCTTCGTCCGGGAATGTATATTGGAAAGTTAGGCGACGGCAGCAGCCCGGATGACGGGATTTATGTACTCATGAAAGAAGTGCTTGATAACTGCATTGATGAACATACGATGGGTTATGGCAAGCAGGTGGAAGTAAATCTGGAAAATGGTGTGGTAACGATCCGTGACTATGGCCGTGGTATTCCGTTGGGGAAAGTGGTGGATGTGGTGAGTAAGATCAACACCGGTGCCAAGTACGACAGCAAAGTGTTTCAGAAAAGTGTGGGTTTGAATGGTGTAGGTACAAAAGCGGTGAATGCATTGAGCAGTTATTTTAAAGTAACGGCTTTTCGTGATGGCAAAGAAAAAACCGCTGAGTTTGCAAAAGGCATCTTAACAAAAGAGCATAAAGAGCAAAAGAGTACCGAAGAAAACGGAACATTGGTTACGTTCATTCCCGATGAATCAGTGTTTAAGAACTACCGTTATATTCATGAGTACATGGATAACCAGTTCTGGAACTATTGCTACCTCAATGCAGGTTTGGTTGTCAATTTTAATGGAAAGAAATACATTTCCAAAAATGGTTTGCTTGATCTGCTTCAGCGCAAAACCAATATGGATGAGATCCGTTATCCCATCATTCATTTAAAAGGCGATGATATTGAAGTAGCCCTTACTCATGAAAATCAGTACGGCGAAGAATATTATTCATTTGTAAACGGACAGTTTACCACACAGGGTGGAACACATTTGGCTGCATTTCGTGAAGGGTATGTAAAAACGATTCGTGATTTTTATAAAAAGGATTATGATGCGGCTGATATACGTGGAAGCATTTGTGCAGCAGTAAGTGTGCGTGTGCAGGAACCGGTATTTGAAAGTCAGACAAAACTAAACTTGGTTCAACAACGGTTTCTGAAGGCGGACCAAGCATGAAGAATTTTATCGGCGATTTTTTGGCAAGAGATCTTGATCTGTATTTGCACCGTAACCCAACTGTTGCCGATGCATTGAAGCGCCGCATTGAACAAAATGAAAAGAACGCAAGGAACTGGCAGGTATAAAAAAACTCGCCAATGAGAGAGCGAAGAAAGCGAACCTTCACAATAAAAAATTAAGAGACTGCCGTTTTCATTACAACGATGAAGCAACAGGCAAAGACCGAATCAAAATAATTGAGAAACAAAAAGAAAGCACCATTTTTATTACCGAAGGTGATTCTGCCAGCGGAAGTATTACCAAATCAAGAAATGTAGAAACACAGGCGGTGTTCAGTTTGCGTGGTAAACCATTGAACTGTTTTGGTCTCACTAAAAAAAAGTGGTGTACGAAAATGAAGAGTTCAACCTGTTACAGCATGCATTGAATATTGAAGATGATTATGAGAATCTCCGTTACAATAACATTGTAATTGCAACTGATGCTGATGTGGATGGTATGCATATTCGTTTATTGCTGATGACATTCTTTTTGCAGTTCTTTCCTGACCTGGTGAAGAATGGCCATGTGTACATTCTTGAAACTCCGTTGTTTCGTGTACGGGATAAAAAGGAAACGATTTATTGTTACGATGAAACTGCCAAACAGGAAGCGGTTAAAAAATTAGGCAACAAACCGGAGATCACAAGATTTAAAGGTTTGGGTGAAATCAGTCCCGAAGAATTTGGCAAGTTCATTGGAGCAGAAATGCGTAAAGAACCGGTGATGTTATTACCTGAAACGCATATTCAGCAGGTGCTGGAATATTATATGGGTAAGAACACACCCGACAGGCAGGAATTTATTATTGATAACCTGAAAGTAGAACTGGATATAGTAGAAGAAAATGTGTAACCACGAATTACACAAATTTGCACGAATGAATACGCTGCCGGGAAATATTAAAAAAGTAACAAAAGGAATTTCATTGAATCAATTCGTGTTGATTCGTGTAATTCGTGGCCAATAAATTAAGGAATGTTTGAATTTCACGCCGACAGGAAACGATATTTTGAGATACAAGTTCTGAATACAGAAAAGTATGTGCTGCCATTTATTGAGAAAGTATTTTCAATAAAACAAGGGATGCGTGTTTTGGAAATTGGTTGCGGTGAAGGCGGTGTTTTGAAAGTATTTGTCGACAAAGGTTGTATAGGTGTGGGAGTGGAGCTGGATGAAAGCCGTTTGGTGAATGCAAGGGAATGGATGGCAGCTGAATTGCAGAATCAGCAGATGAAATTCTATTCAAAAGATATTTATCAAACTACCTATGCAGAATTAGGTGGAGCATTTGATGTGATTGTACTGAAGGATGTAATTGAACATATTCATGATCAGCCAAAGCTGATTGAATGGATGAAAAGTTTTTTAACTCCGGGTGGAGTGATCTTCTTTGGTTTCCCGCCATGGTATATGCCGTTTGGCGGGCATCAGCAGATTAATAAAGGCAAATGGTTAAGCAAGTTGCCTTATTATCATTTGCTGCCAGCGCCAATTTATAAATGGTTGCTGAAATCGAATGGAGAGAACTGGGAAGAAATGCTGGAGATCAAAGAAACAGGAATATCAATTGAACGTTTTGAACGGATCTGTAAAGAGAAAGGATACAACCTGATCAACCAAACACATTTCCTGGTAAACCCGATTTATGAATATAAGTTTGGCTGGAAACCAAAAGAACAGTTTGGATTAATCAAAGCTATTGCGTTTGTACGGAATTTTTTTACAAGTTGTGTTTATTATTTAATACAAAGCAAATAACAGAATCAGGATAACATGATACACATTGTTTTTAATGAAGCAGATGTTGAGGTGCTGCAACAGGCAATTGAACTGGATGAAAGCCTGCAGGGTGAAGTAATGCAGGTAAGTGATGATTATGCAGTTGGTCCGCTGAAAGATATTTATACCCAAGAAGGTATTGAAGCAAGAAAGAACTGGTGGCGTGAAGTACTCGCTGGTGGAGATTATGATGGAAAAGTGGATACAGGTGAATTGGATGACAACAGGCTTGTTGCATTTTTGATTGAACGGTTGCAGGTGACTGATGAAGAAAAAATCTGGATATGGGCCGCACAGAACAAACATGATGTAAGCGGATATTACTGGTTAATGAGTCAGCTAAAAGATTTCCAGGGAAGAGTGTCCATTCTTTACCTGAACAATCTTCCGTTCATTAATGAAAAGGGATTGATTTTTTACCCGGAGTGGATTCACACTATTCAGCCAAAAGAAATGACCAAAGCAAAGAAGCTGTCGAGGCTAATTACGGCAAGTGAGTTTGAAGTTGATCCGGATGAATGGACAAAACTCTGCACTGAAGAAAAAGGTGTTCGTTTACTGGAAGGTGGAAAGAAACTGATGCAGAAGGATTATGATTACTATGATGCAGATCTGAAAAATTTCATTTCTGCAGACTGGCAGAAGGGGAGTAAGATCATCAACCAGTTTTTAAGTAAGAATAAAGAAACAACAGGCGACGCTTATATGCTGTGGCGTTTAAAGCTGATGATTGCAGAAGGTTTGTTTGATGTGCAGGGAGAAGTAAAGAACATGAAAGAATTTGAAGTGAAGAAAAAAGCCGGGGCTGTGGAAACTGTCTGAACCATGATTTTTAGGATTTAAACGATTCAACAGATGAAGACAATAATAAAGCTGGAAGAGTTAGGGATGTTTCTTGGATGTATTGCAGTTTTGTACATACAGCAGGTAAATTGGTGGTGGTATCTGTTATTGTTTTTGGGACCTGATATCAGTATGCTTGGTTATTTAGCAGGTGATAAGGTTGGTGCATTGTGTTATAACCTTTTTCATCATAAAGCAATTGCAATCATGGTATTTGTTCTTGGTTTAATGATTCAGTTGCCGGGTGATATTGCAGATAAAGACTGGCTGATTAATCTTGGCATTATTTTATTCGGTCATTCATCCATGGATCGTTTTTTTGGTTATGGTTTGAAATATGAAAATGGATTTAAGTTTACACATTTAGGTGAAATAGGAAAGAAATAAGTTATGAGTGCAGCGAAAAAGAAAGAAAATGTTTTTGATAATGAAGGCGGGGTGCAGGGCCAGTATAAAAACTGGTTCCTTGATTATGCATCGTATGTAATCCTTGAACGTGCGGTACCTGCCATTGAAGATGGTCTGAAACCTGTCCAGCGTCGAATCCTTCATGCTATGAAAGAAATGGATGATGGGCGTTTCAACAAGGTTGCCAACATCATCGGGCAGGCCATGCAGTATCATCCGCATGGTGATGCAAGTATTGGTGATGCATTGGTGAATATGGGTCAGAAAGATTTATTGATTGAAACGCAGGGTAACTGGGGTGATGTGCGTACAGGCGATGATGCGGCTGCAGCACGTTATATTGAAGCCCGTCTTTCAAAGTTTGCACTGGAAGTTGCCTTCAATAATAAAACAACAGAATGGCAGCTGAGTTATGATGGAAGAAAGAATGAGCCTGTTGTATTGCCCATGAAGTTTCCGTTGCTGCTTGCACACGGAGCTGATGGTATTGCGGTTGGTTTGTCAACAAAAATTCTTCCGCATAATTTCTGTGAATTAATTGAGGCGTCCATTAAATGTTTGCGTGGAAAGCGTTTTGAAATCTTACCCGATTTTCAAACAGGAGGAATGATTGATGTTGCCAATTACAATGATGGCAAGCGTGGTGGTAAAGTAAGAGTGCGTGCACATATTGAAGAGCTGGATAAAAAAACATTGCTCATTAAAGATGTTCCTTACGGTGTTACAACCACGCAATTAATGGACAGCATCGTTAAAGCAAACGACCAGGGAAAAATAAAAGTTAAGAAGGTAACTGATAATACTGCAGCTGAAGTAGAAGTGCAGATCGATCTGGCCCCCGGTATTTCACCTGATATAACAATAGATGCATTGTATGCATTCACTGATTGTGAAGTATCTATTTCGCCCAATGCATGTGTAATTGTTGACAACAAGCCACAGTTCCTGACTGTATCTGATTTGCTGAGATATTCAGCTGATCAAACCAAAGAGTTATTGAAGAAAGAACTGGAGATCAAGTTGGGTGAACTAATGGAGAAATGGCATTACACTTCACTGGAAAAAATCTTCTTTGAAGAAAAGATATATAAGGAACTGGAGAAGAAACATGAAACCTGGGATAAAGTAATCATAGCAATTGATCAGGCTTTTGTCCCGTTTAAAAAACAACTGAAAAGGGAAATCAAGCGGGAAGATATTATCAAGCTTACTGAAAAGCCGGTGCGTCGTATTTACCGTTTGGATATTGATGAATTGAATGACCAGATCAAGGCACTGGAAGCAGATATGAAACAGGTGAAGTATGACCTGGCAAACCTTGTTGATTATGCGGTGGCTTATTATGAAAACCTGTTGAAGAAGTATGGTAAGGGAAGAGAACGTAAAACAGAAATTAAACCGTTTGAAACCATCCAGGTAAAACAGGTGGCTATTGCCAATGCCAAATTGTACATGAATCGTGAAGATGGTTTCATTGGTACTTCACTGAAGAAAGATGAGTTTGTTTGTGATTGCTCCGACTTTGATGATATCATTGTGTTTACCAAACGAGGTATTATGAAAGTGGTGAAGGTGAGCGACAAGTCTTATATCGGCAAGGATATTATTCATGCAGCCGTATTTCAGAAAAATGATGAACGCACGACTTACAACATGATTTATGCTGATGGAAAAGGTGGTGTGAGTTATGCCAAGCGTTTTAATGTAACAGGTATCACAAGAGAGAAAGAATATGATTTGACAAGAGGTGATGAAAAAAGTAAAGTGCATTATTTCACTGTAAACCTCAATGGTGAGGCGGAAGTAGTGAAGATTGTGTTGAGCCCGAATTGTACTGCCCGTAACAAAGAGTTTGATTTTGATTTTGAAGAACTGGATATCAAAGGCAGAAGCAGCATGGGGAACCAGGTAACCAAGTATCCAATCAAGTCCGTTAAGTTTAAAGAGAAAGGTAAATCAACATTGAGTGGAAAGAAAATGTGGTTTGATGATAAGTTTGGCCGTTTAACAACTGAGGAGAAAGGTGAATACTTAGGTAAGTTTGAACCTGAAGATAAAGTGCTGGTGATTTATAAAGATGGTAATTATGAAATCACCGACCAGGAACTCACACAAAAATTTGACCCGGAATCTGTTTTACTGATTGAGTTATTTAAACCGGAGAAAATTGTAACGGCTGTTTACCTTGATAATGATAAGTTGCAATACAATGTAAAACGTTTCAAAATTGAAACAACCACACTTCGGAATAAATTCTTCTTCATCAAAGAAGGAGATAAGAATTATGTGGAAGCAGTTACGACAGATGATGAACCTGTACTTGCCATGCAAAGCGGTAGAGGTGCACAGGTACGTAAAGCAAAAATAAAATTAGCCAAGGTTGCAGAGCTGATGGGCTGGAAAGCAGTGGGAGCAAAGCTTACAGACTATAACAAGAGTATTGAAATGGAATGGGTGAAGGAAGATCCGCATGCACAACCGGAGTTATTTGAATAGTTTCATTTATTTTTTGAAACGACTTTTGAGATGAATATAAAAGGCAGAATTAAAAACTGGTTACACACCAAAGAGAAGTTGGAAGAAACTGAGTTGTTGAAAGAAGGAGTGAATTCTCAAATACAGGATACGATTGAAATCTATTTCAGCAAAAAAAAGAAAGCTTTTGATTTAGCAATATGTATTGCCCTTTTATTAGCTGTATATCTATTATCTAAGAGTATGGTTTTTGTTTCAATAGTATTTCTTTTATTATTAATTGCTGGATGGAATTATATTTTCAACAACAGGCCTCAAATAGTTGTCAATAAGCAATATCTGGAGATAGCAAAACAAAGAATCCTTTGGGGTGATATAGTCAAAACATATATTGCTACAGAAGGGTATGATTCAGGAGACTCAAAAAGATTACGAATTGATACAACAGAAAAAATATACCGAATTAATATTGGTAGTTTAAGCAAGAAGCCCAAAGAAATAAGTCACTTGGTTGAGTATTTTAAAATAAAATCTAATGCTAATTTTATTTAGTGAGTCAATCTTGCCAAAGTTTTTTATTCGTCACTCTCTACAATCTCACCATAATCAATAAATAATTCTTCACCGGCAGCAATTGCTCTAAGTGTTTCAAAATCTTCTCCATCATTGATGGATTTAACATTAGGCGTTTCTGCATGGTTTAAGAAAATTACAATATCCGTCACCTTAAATCCATAATCGGGCAGGTAGTAGAATTCTTCATCAAACAAACAATAGGTTTCAACCAAGTCGTTAGTGTGGTTTGGTATCGAATCAATTTCACTGCGTTCTACTTTAATCCATTCACCAACGCCTTTTGAGAACAAACCACGTTGTCCGGCAGGAATATCCCTTAAGGCAAATACACCGTTACCATGAATGGGTGAGGGTTTCATCATTACCCAGGTATCATGTTTCAGTTCGTGGAGCAGCTGTTCTTTGGTCATATATTTCTAAACCTCCGGGGTTTTAATCAAGTTGTTCAAAATTATGTATGTGATTCTTTAAGAAACCCCGGAGGTTGTGGCCGGGGCTTATAGTTTTTTATTTGATATATTTTTTCATTTCCCGTTCAGCATCACGGTTTTTGATGGTCTCTCTCTTATCATGAAGTTTCTTTCCTTTGCCCAAACCAATTTCCAGTTTGGCTAAATTGTTTTCCGTAAAAAAGATGCGGAGCGGAACAACAGTGAATCCTTTTTCTTTTAGTTTGTTTTCCCACTTTCGGATTTCTTTTTTATTCAGCAGCAGTTTTCTGTCATGAACTGCCATGTGGTTATTGGTTGTACCGAAACGGTACTCCGCAATATGCAGACCTTTGATCCACAGTTCATGTTTGTGAAAGAAACAATAAGAATCGCTGAAGCTCACCTTTCCTTCACGGATCGATTTTACTTCCGTTCCGGCCAATACCATTCCTGCTACTAATTTGTCTTCAAAATAGTATTCGTGAAAGGCTGCTCTGTTTTTTGATTCCATTTGTTACTAATAAAAAAGCAATCAATTAAAGTTGAATCAACTCTAATTGATTGCAAATATAATTCTGATTAATCAGTTCCTGAATAAGTTGAACAGTACACCAAACTTCTGCTTCATATCCTTGCGGTCAACAATCAGATCAAGAAATCCATGTTCTAACAGAAATTCACTGCGTTGAAAACCTTCGGGCAAATCTTTTTTAATGGTTTCTTTGATCACACGTGGACCGGCAAAACCAATCAATGCGCCCGGTTCACCTATATTCAAATCACCAATCATACCAAAGGAAGCCGTAATACCTCCAAACGTAGGATCAGTAAGCCATGTGATATAAGGAAGCTTTGCATCACTCAATTGTGAAAGTTTACCCGATACTTTTGCTAATTGCATCAGCGAAAAAGCACTTTCCATCATTCTGGCACCACCGCTTTTACAGATCATAACCATCGGCATTTTCTGCTCAATGCAATAATCAACACCACGTGCAATTTTTTCACCCATTACACTTCCCAGTGATCCGCCAATGAAATCAAAGTCCATGCAGCATACAACCGCATCGAAGCCATCAATTTTTCCACTTGCCACACGAATAGAATCGTGCAGGTCTGTTTTTTTCCAGATATCTTCCAAACGTTTCTGGTAAGGTTTCAGATCTGTAAAATTGAGGTAATCCTTCGATCGGATATTATCAAACAATTCAGTGTATGAATCTCCGTCAAACAGAAGATCAAAATACTCCGAACTTCCGATACGGTGATGATAATTACATTTAGGACAAACATATTTATTGTCGCTCAGTTCCTGCGATGTACAGGTGTATTTACACTCAGGACATTTTGTCCATAAACCTTCTCTTATTTCCTTTTTTTCGGAAGTAGAAGTAAGAATGCCTTTCTGTACACGTTTGAACCAGGACGATCTCTGAGAGTCTTCCCGGGGAAGATCATCACCGGTTAAGTTTTTCTCAATATCCTCTTCTTGTTTTGCCATCTGCTGTAAGTTTGAAAGCAATTAAAAGTAAAACAATTATGCGTTTCTGTTGATACAGTTCAGATCTTCAAAGGCAATTTCCAGCCGCTTGTTAAAACTTTCTTCACCTTTACGCAACCAAACTCTTGGGTCGTAATGCTTTTTATTTGGACTGTCAGGACCTTCAGGGTTTCCTAATTGGCCCTGCAGGTAAGCTTCGTTCTTTTTGTAATTGTTGAGAATACCTTCCCAGAATGCCCACTGCAGATCAGTATCAAGATTCATTTTAATGGCACCGTAACCAATTGCCTCACGGATCTGGTGCTGAGGTGAACCACTACCGCCATGGAATACAAAGTAAACCGGCTTTGGTCCTGTTTTCAATTCTTTTTCAATATAGTCCTGGCTGTTTTTTAAGATCACGGGTCTTAATTCCACATTGCCGGGTTTGTACACACCGTGTACATTACCAAATGCGGCGGCTACAGTAAATAAATTACCAACCTTGCTTAATTCAGTATATGAATAAGCAACATGTTCAGGCTGTGTATAAAGTTTATCGTTGTCTACATCGCTGTTATCAACACCATCTTCTTCTCCACCGGTAACACCAAGTTCAATTTCAATTGACATGCCTAATGGAGCCATGCGTTTGTAAAACTCAACAGAAGTTTGAATGTTTTCTTCCAGCGGCTCTTCACTTAAATCGAGCATATGTGAACTGAAAAGTGGCTGTCCTTTTTCTTTTTTGAATTCTACACCGGCATCAATTAATCCGCTGATCCATGGTAACCATTTTTTAGATGCATGATCGGTATGCAAAACAACAGGTACGCCGTAATATTTTGCAACATTATGTATATGTAAGGCACCAGAGATAGCGCCCTGGATATTTCCCTGTAATTTGTCGTTTGGCATCCCTTTGCCGGCAATAAACTGTGCACCGCCGTTGGAAAACTGAATAATAACGGGTGAATTTACTTTTGCTGCTGTCTCAAGAACACCATTGATGGTATTGGTTCCAATTGTATTAACGGCGGGGAGTGCGAATTGATTCTGTTTTGCATCATTGTATAAAGCTTCTAATTCTTCGCCAAAAAGTACGCCGGCTCTGTATTTACTCATAAAAAATGGTATAAGGGTTTAAAAATCAGTATTGAATTCAGTTTTTTGGAGGCGCTAAGATAGTTAATTACTCATTAGCTGCTTTGACGAAGGCAATTTTTTCCACTTTCGAATAACAGTCATTAGTAAAGATCAAGAACCAGCAGACCTGTTTCGGGTTCTCTAATTTGTTTTGCTTTAGCAGCTATTTTTCCGCTGAGGAATTCTTCTTTTTCCTGCAAGGATGAATAATAGAAAAAATAATACCGGATCTGATAATGATCAAGTTCTTCCAGTAGCTCATCAGTTGTATAAGAAGGTTTGGCAATAGTATAGTAGGAGCTTTTTGATAAATATGCCACCACCATACATTCGCTTTTTTTTGTATTTGAAATAAATTTTCCGGCAATTGAGTTCTGCTTCATCATATCAACCGTATCAAAAAACTCTTTGTGCTTAAATGCCTGATCTTTCAGTTTGTTGATGGGTTCAAGTAAAAAACTGCCAAAGAATATAAGCCAGATAAACAACCGTTGCCATTTGTTGATGTTGATTGCTGCAAAAAGTTGTTGCATCAAAATACCACCTGCAATCATAAAAACAAAACTCAATGCCCAGATGAAACGTGTTTCAACATGAAGTAAAATATAACCTGCGGGCAAAGTGATCAAAGTGATAATGAGAAAGAGCCAGGTCTTATTTTTTTGAATGAAATAATTAACCGCACTCATCAGTAAAATGGCCGATGCTAAAAAAGAAAGTTCATGAATGCTGATGAGCCATTGCTGAAAATTAAAAAGTATAACCCTTACCTGGTGAAGGGCTATTTGCAGGAATGGAACATTCGATAAATTATTCTTCCGTACATGCCATGGGTCTTCCCAAACGGCTGCTGAACCTTCATAAGGCGGGGGTTGAATAACCGGGCCGGGCATAGGGCCTTTGCTGAAATCCCAATGAGCATTGAATTTTCCAAAAGCAATCATCCACTCACCGTACTTCCAGTGCAGTGCATATATCCAGGGAAATGTAAACAGGGCGAAGATACCGAAGCCGGCAGCCAGTTGTTTAACTGCCTGTTTTTTATCAGGATTCAGAAACAGATGTATCACAATGAAGTGAAAGATGAAAAATGGAAAACCATATGATTTGTCGAAATACAAACAGGCACCAATAAAACCGGCCAGTAAATTTTTTTGAATACTGCTGAAAAAAGAGCCTGACTTAATGAGATTGAAATAAGCAAGTAAAAGGAAAACAAGCAAAGCATCAGCTGCCAGTTCGCTATAGGTATAATACAGCAACAGGATAACTGAAGACAGTTGAATGCTTGTTTTTAACCAGTCAGATAATGAAAATTTATTGAGTAATGAGTAAAGCACAACCAACGATCCGATTGAAAAAATAGCATTCGATACTTTAAATGCAGCCCAGTCCGGGAGCCCGGCTTTCATAAACGGAACCGCCAGCCAGGAATGCAGTGGATTCCAGAACCCATTTACAGCCAGTTTAAAATTTCCTTCGAGATAGTGATGTGCCACAGCTGCATAGCCAATTCCATCAACATCGAAATGATATTGGTACAAAGGCCATGTAACAATAAATAAGGCGATAAAAAAAAGAATGGAAATTGACAGCCGCAGTTTGTAGACTGGATTCATTGTTTAAAAATAAGCTTTCTTCTCTTTTTTTAAGCATGGTTTAGAAGAAGGAGGAGGGTAGTAAAAAAAATTGCCTGTCAGATCGTAAACATATTTCAGTTTATTTTCAGACAGGCAACTTAAATAATTCTTCGGTTCCTTGGTGTTTGATGGTTTTCTTTGGTACGAATTCAATTATAGGATTTTAGAACCGGATTCTTCTTTTTTTCAAAGTATTCCCCTTTCGGGTGGATAAAAAGAAAAAAAGATCTGGATTTCAAAGGATATGAAATTGGATTTCTTGGTTTTTTAATAGGATCCAGATCTTTTTTAAAAGCCTTTCATTGGTCTCTTGGTATTCCGTTACAGATGAGTCTGAGTCGGTTGGCTTCTTTTTTGGTTCTTCAGGATAGGATTCGGGGTTTTTCGTTAGTTAGGATGTTTGGATTTTTCTTTGGTTTTCTTAGGATTTAAATTTAATGTCTTTCATTAGTCAGGAATTGGATTTTTCTTTTGGTTTTTCTTTGGATTCAGATTCTTTGGTTCTTCTTTCGGATTCAGATTCTAAGGTTTTTCAGTTAGTCAGGATTCATGGATTTTTCGACGGACTTAGTTTTCTTACAGGTATTTGGATTAAAAACGGTTCAAAAAATTTGGAAGTTGACTGATATTGGATTTTAGTTTTTGATCTTTCAATGGATTTGGATAATTCAAAATAAGTGTTCTTCGTATGTTAGTGTTGATTGTGTGTCAATCAACTTCCGATACAAATGTACTTCGGGGTGAAATGCTGGGCAAGAGCAGTTATTCTCTATTTTAAGTAATCGGTATTTACTCCATCGTTCGTAGATCTACGTATAGTATGTTGGGAGAGTTACTTGTAAACAGGTGTTTTATTTATTTTGCCGCTGTATAAACGACTATCATGAGTTAATAATTGCCCTTAAATGTATAAGCCGCTGTTAAAAGCGGCTTAAATATTATTAATAAGTGTTCTTACTTACTTCGTCAATGATTGTATTATATCATACTTGGTTACTATATGGAAGTTACCAGCTTCATCCTTACTTAATACAGCACCGTTTTCTTTTGTAATGAATGTACTTAAGCGTTCAATCGTTGTATCAAACGCAACAATAGGCAGGGCAGGTTCCATTACAGCTTCTACACTGGCATGTTTTATTTCAGCATTCGAAAATACTTTGGCAAACAATCCATTTTCAGAAATGGAACCAACAGGTTCTCCATTTCTAATAACAGGAATCTGTTCTATATCATATTTCTTCATCAGTTCTACTGCTTCAGCAACAGTATGTGTTGGTTCAATGCTGATTAAACGGTTATGTGAACGGGATGATACAATGTCTTTAAATGTTTTTACATCCAGGAAGCCTCTTTCCATCATCCACTGGTCATTGTATATTTTGCCAACATAGCGGCTGCCATGATCATGAAAAATGCAGACCACTAAATCGTCTTTCTTCAATCGGTCTTTTAATTGCATCAATCCCTGTATACAACTGCCTGCGCTGTAACCGCAAAATAAACCTTCTTCTTTTGCAAGCCGTCGTGCCATTACTGCTCCATCTTTATCAGTTACCTGCTCAAAATGATCGATCACACTCATGTCATAGTTCTTGGGCACAAAGTCTTCACCAAAACCTTCACTGATATAAGGATGTACTTCATTCATATCCGTTTCACCGGTACGGAAGTATTTGGTAAGTAATGAGCCGTATACATCAATTGCCCAGATTTGTATGTTGGGATTTTTTTCTTTTAGATATTGAGCAACACCTGTTATAGTACCACCGGTTCCTGCAGTGCAAACAAGATGTGTTATTTTGCCATCAGTCTGTTTCCAGATTTCAGGCCCTGTTGTTTCATAATGTGCCAACCGGTTTGCCAGATTATCATATTGATTCATATGATAGGAGTTGGGAACTTCTTTTGCAAGTCTTGCTGCCACACTGTAGTAACTCATGGGATCTTCGGGCAAAACATTTGTCGGGCAAACAATTACTTCAGCACCAACAGCCTTCAATACATCTGCTTTTTCCTTCGATTGTTTTTCTGTGGTAACAAAAATGCATTTATAGCCTTTTACAATAGCAGCAAGTGCTAAACCCATTCCTGTATTTCCGCTGGTTCCTTCAATGATAGTGCCGCCCGGTTTTAATTTACCTTCCTTTTCCGCCACTTCCACCATCTTCAATGCCATACGGTCTTTAATGGAGTTGCCGGGGTTGAAATAATCAACCTTGGCCACCACTTCGCAGGGAAAGTTTTTGGTGATCTTATTTAAACGGATCATTGGCGTATTACCAATGGTTTCAAGAATGTTGTTTTTAATATCCATAAAAAAACGTCCGGGTTTTTCCGGGAGCTGACAAAGTTACGATTTGTAACGGGAGAAATTGAATGATGGAGTTAGCTTTCCGTTAATGTGATACACTGTTGTGAGCTGAGGTTTTTTTCTTCCGTCTCAGATAGCTGTCCAGTAACAGTAACCCTAAAACAACATTCACCATCAGTACAACATTGATCCATGTGCTGCTCATTAGTTTGCTGAAATCAAACCTGTCAAGATTCAGGTTATTTAATTCAAATGGCAGGGGAGAAGAGCTGGCAGTTGAAGCCCAACTCATCTGTGAAAAACCATATATAAGCAGTCCGGAAATGGTGAGAATAAAAAAAGCAGCGATGCCACGAATGATATTTTTGTTGATGTACTGAACTGTAGCACGGGCAGGTTGCAGTGAGCTGATTTGCTCCATCACATTTTTACTGAAACGTAATGAAGGCTGTTCCAGTTCCATGTCTGTTTTCAACAATTGGTTTATTTCAAGCAGTTCCCTGTATTTTTTCTGCCACTCCATATCTGCAGCGATCATACTTTCAATAAAGGAAACCTCTTTTTGACTGGCTGTGCCATCAATATAGTTCCAGATTTGTTCTTCCATTTGCTGCATCTGCATAAAATTAGCTTTTAAGATTGAATATATTCTTCCACTTCCACTGCAAAATATTGCTGCATCTTCTCCTTGAGCCTTTGCCTGGCCCTGTGCAGCTTTACTTTGGCATTATTGGGTTCAATTCCCATGATCAAACCAATCTCTTCCAGGCTTTGATCAGCTTTATAAAATAAGGTCAGCACTTTTGCATCGTCAGGGTTCAGTAAAGCTATGGCTTCATTTACCAGTTTCACCTTCGATTTCTCTTCTGCAATATTTGCCCGCATGCCGGAATCCATTGAATCGGCAAGTTCAAACACCCCATCCTGATCTATAGAATGTACCGGTAATTTCTTTTTCCGCAGGAAGGTGAGGCATAAAGAACTTACAATGGTATACAACCATGTGCTGAATTTAGCATCGCCCCTGTAATCATTCAAACAACGATAGGCTTTTATAAAAGCATTCTGTGCCAATTCTTCCGCATCTTCTCTATTCTTTGTATAGCGCAGGGCAACAGAAAAAACAAAAGACTGGTAACGGGTAACCAGTACCTCGTAAGCCCTTTGTTCACCCTGTAATACACGGGTTATAATTTCTCTATCCGATGGAGCAGCCTGCATAACTAAGGGTTTAGACGCTGCCTGTTTGGAGCAGGTTACAATACTTGTATAAAGATGGAAAGAAATCTGTATTCGGGCAATTTTTTAAAAAATTAAAGGAAGGGTGTAACCTGTTTGTTTCTGCCGTTGTCATAGATGCTGAACACAATTTAAAAACTTTTAAAAACCGAATTATGCCAGAATTTTTTATTGCCATAGTATTTATTGCCGCTTTTGTCTTGTTGTTCGGTCTATTTTATTTAAGAAACCGGGAGAACATGGCAATGATTGAAAAAGGAATAAACCCAAAAGAATTTGTCAGCAGACCTGCACCATACCGCAACCTGAAATGGGGTTTGTTGCTGGTTGGTGCCGGACTTGGTTTGTTCCTCGCTTACATTATGCATACTTATGTGTTGCATATTGATGATGAAAACCCGGTGATGTATTTCTCCCTGATTGGTATTTGCGGCGGATTGGGTTTAATTGCATCCTACTGGATCGAGAAAAAGCAAACGCTGGATAAAGAATAACTTTTTTCTGACCAATGAATGAACCTTATCACAAAAAGAGAAGGCAACAGTTACTGTTGCCTTCTCTTTTTATTTAGTTAATCCGTTTATTTCCTGATTTCTTCCAGTGCTTTTGTGATCAACGGATCAGAAAGGTTTTTCATTTTTACATATCCTTCGCTGCGCCAGAGCTGCCGACCAAGCATAATAGCAAAATAATGCTGAATGACCTGCTGTTGTTTTGCTGGCAAGGTATCAAGGTTGATGCTGTCTTTAATAGCTTTTGTTTTCAGAAACATCCAGCTCGCTGCATCAGCAGATACAGATTGCTGTAATTCGGCAGCGGTTTTTATTTTCTGCAGATTGGCTCTGTTGCTGAGAAAATAATAGTAAGCTGCATCACCAATGATTTCCCTCATCTGCTGTTTATTTTCTTTCGGCAGAAATTCAGAAGAATCAACTGCTACATAGATATCAGGAGAAATTCCACCACTGCCAAAAACCGGTCTGCCGCCTTTGGTTTTATACTTCTTTCCATTGTGTGCAGCGGAATCGCCATGAAATAATTCACCGTTTGATAAACGTTCTGTTACTTCATTTTTATAAATTGAATTATCGCCATGCACATATGGCTTTTGAATACTGCGGCCAATAGGAGTGTAGTAACGGGAAACCGTTAAGCGGATAGCACTGCCATCACTCAAACTGAACTGTTCCTGCACCAGCCCTTTTCCAAATGAACGCCGACCCATGATTGTTGCCCTGTCCCAATCCTGTAAAGCACCTGCCAGCACTTCACTTGCAGAAGCTGATCCTTCATCAATCAATAAAATCAGCTTTCCTTTTTCAAACAAGCCAGGGCGACGGGCATTATAATTCTGACGGGGATAAGATTTCCCTTCAGTATAAACGATTTCTTTTTCGCCATCAATAAACTCATCGGCAATCTGTACCGCATCATCCAGCATACCTCCACCATTTCCACGTAAGTCAAGAATGAGTTTTTTCATGCCTTCTTTTTGCAGCCGCTCAAGATTTTCCATAAACTCTTCATAAGTAGTACTGGAAAATTTATTCAGACGGATGTAAGCAATTTCCGGCTCAATCATATAAGCGGCATCAACACTCTTAATTGGAATAATGCCTCTTTGTATAGTGATTTCCTTTTGCTGTCCGCTTCGCAGGAGTTTTACTTTTACTTCAGTTCCTTTCGGCCCACGGAAAAATTTACGAATGGCATCTTCTTTTCTCTTTTTGCCTGATACAATCGAATCATTGGCGCTGATGATCTGGTCACCAATCTGTATTCCTGCTTTATCAGCCGGGCCTTTGGCCAGAATGTTCATTACATGTACCGTATCATCGAGCACTCCAAACTCAATTCCAACTCCCTGGAAATTACCCTGCATATCTTCATTTACTAACTGAAGCTGTTGTGGCGGAAGATAAATTGAATGTGGATCGAGTTGATTCAGTACATCTTGGATAGCAAACTGACCCAAAGAGTCAACATTTACTGTATCAACATATTTCTGTTTTACCAGTTCGAGAATTTCCTGGATGGATGTTTGCCGGGATTTTCCAAAAAAGGACGGACCGTAAGGTCCCATGTTATCTTTGAGTTTATAACCGAAAAACATCCCGATCATGAGACATACGGACAATAGAACGGGTAGCCAAACTTGAACTTTCTTTTGAGTCATGCAAATGGGTTCTTATAAAAAGTGCTGCAAATCTCATGAAAATAAAGCATATTGCCTTGTCGCTTTTGCTGCAATTTCAATAATTTACAGCAAAGGCAAGATAAACCTGATAACGGTATGAGTTCCATTAAACTAATAGCAGACAGCGGGGCCACTAAAGCAGAATGGTGTTTATTAAAAGGGAAGAAAAAGAAAACATTGTTTACACAGGGCATCAGCCCCTACTTAATGACCACAGAGGAAATTGTGAAGATGCTCCAGAAGGAGCTGAAGCCGAAACTGAAAAAAGAAAGCATTACAGAAATCTACTTTTACGGAACAGGCTGTAATAATCCCCAGAATGTAAAAAATGTCCGTAATGCATTGAAAGAGGTCTTTTCAACAGCTAAAAAAGTTAATGTTGATAATGACATCATGTCTGCAGCAAAAGGACTTTGTGCCGATGAGAAAGGGATGGTCGTCAATCTTGGTACAGGATCATTTTGCTGTTATTATAACGGCAAACGGATTGCAAAAAACAGCCCCGGAATTGGATATATCCTTGGCGATGAAGGCAGTGGTGCCTTTCTTGGCAGAAAAGTAATTCAGCATTTTCTTTACAATACGTTTGATGAAGAATTAATGGCAAAGTTCCAGGCCCGGTATAAAACCGACAGGTCTGAAATTCTGAATCATGTATACCGAATGCCGCTGGCTAACCGCTATATTGCATCTTTTGCACTTTTCCTCAGTGAGAACCGTGGACATTATATGATAGAAAATATCATTGAAGATTCGTTAAATGAGTTTTTCTTTGCACATCTTTACAAATACCGGGAAAGCTGGTTATACCCGATTCATTTTACAGGCGGTGTAGCTTATGCATTCAGAGATGTATTGAAAAGTTTATGTCAAACTTATGAATTACAGTTGGGCCGGGTTTTGAAGAATCCCATGCCCGGCTTAATTGAATATCACAGCAAATAACAAAAGATGTCAGATCAATTTATACGGATAACAGAGCAGGAATCAAACTATCGTCATTTAGATCAGATGAGTGTAGCTGAGTTGCTGCAGAATATCAATCTGGAAGACAGTCTTGTACCAGCAGCAGTTGAAATGGCCATTCAGCAGATTGAACCGTTGGTTTCAACCATTACAGACAAAATGCTGATGGGTGGAAGATTATTTTACATTGGTGCAGGAACAAGCGGCCGTTTGGGTATACTGGATGCAAGTGAATGCCCGCCCACTTACGGAGTGCCTTATGGTTTGGTGATCGGCATTATTGCAGGTGGCGAAAAAGCCATTACCAATGCAGTTGAATTTGCAGAAGACAGCAGGGAAGAGGGATGGAAAGATTTGAAAGAGCATAATGTGACTGATAAAGATGTGGTGGTGGGAATTGCTGCAAGTGGTACAACTCCTTATGTAATCGCAGCATTGGAAGAGTGCCGTAAGAACAATATTATAACGGGCAGCATCAGTTGTAATCCCAATTCACCGGTTAGTGCAGCTGCAGATTTTCCCATTGAAGTAGTTGTTGGCCCTGAGTTTGTAACCGGCAGTACAAGAATGAAAAGTGGTACAGCGCAAAAGCTGGTGCTGAATATGATTTCCACTTCAGTTATGATTCAACTGGGAAGGGTGGAAGATAACCGCATGGTGAATATGCAGCTCAGCAATGAAAAATTAGTTGATCGTGGAGCAAAAATGCTGATGTTGAGAAGCGGACTTACCGATTATGATAAAGCCAAGGATCTCTTACTTTCTCACGGAAGTGTAAAGAAGGCTTTAACCGCATTGGGAAAATAATAATTTCTGACTAACGCTTGTTGTATGAAGCATCGTATTTATCTTGTGCACTCATGAAACAGGTTGTTCCTACATATCATTCTTCGTTTGTGTCTGCTGACACAACAACTACAACCACTACGATCCGCTAAGCGGATTGTATACTTTCATATTAACCCACGGGCAATTGCTGCTGTTCAACTGAAAAGTCTTCTTTTTACTAAACGTTTATCTCAATTTATATGCTGGTTTTAAAATTTGGTGGTACTTCAATGGGAAGTGCGGATGCAATTAAACAGGTTGCTGACATCGTTAAACAAAAACTGAAAGATTCTCCCGTTCTTGTTGTGGTGAGTGCCATGAGTGGTACAACCGATCTTCTTCTCAACTGCGGAACAAAAGCTTCTGCAACGGATGAATCTTATAAAGATTTACTGAAACAAATCGAAAGCCGGCATCTTGATACGGTAAAAGCATTAATTCCCGTTCAGCAGCAAAGCAGTGTGCTGAGTATGGTGAAACGATACTGTAATGAAATTGAAGATATCTGTAATGGTATTTTCCTTTTGGGAGAATCCTCATCACGCACAAAAGATAAGCTGGTGAGTTATGGTGAATTACTTTCTTCTACAATCATCAACGCAGCCTTTAATGTAAACGGCACTGATTCTTTATGGAAAGATGCAAGAGAATTGATCCGTACAAATTCCAACTACAGCAATGCTGTTGTTGATTTTGCTGTTACCAATGTGCAGGTAAGTACTTTTCTAAAAAGCAGTTCACAGCAATTAATTGTTGTTCCCGGTTTTATTGCCAGTGATGCAAACAATGTTACAACAACACTTGGCCGTGGCGGTTCTGATTATACGGCATCTATTCTTGCTGCTGCTGTTGATGCAACTGCATTAGAAATATGGACAGACGTAAGCGGTATGATGACTGCTGATCCACGCTGGGTGCCCAATGCAAAAATCATCCCTTCCATTTCTTACCAGGAAGCAATGGAACTTTCACACTTTGGCGCAAAAGTGATCTATCCTCCAACCATTCAACCCGTACTGAATAAAAATATTCCGGTATGGATCAAGAATACATTTGCTGCAGCAGATCATGGAACAGTGATCGAACACAAACCAGAACCTGAAAATATTATTACCGGTATTTCAAGTATCAATTCATTAGCATTACTGAGTCTTGAAGGAAGTGGTATGATCGGTATTCCCGGTTTCAGCAGCCGTTTGTTTGCTGCACTGGCCAATGCGCAGATCAATGTGATCCTTATTACACAGGGTTCATCTGAACATTCCATTTGTGTTGGTGTAGATGTATCACTTGCAGGTAAAGCGAAAGAAATTGTTGACCGCACTTTTGAATATGAAATAGCTACAAGTAAAGTTGAACCATTGCAGCTTGAAAAAGATTTGTCGATTGTTGCATTGGTGGGTGATCAGATGCGTCATCACACAGGTATCAGCGGACGAATGTTTTCTGCATTGGGAAGAAACGGGATTAATATTCGTGCTATTGCACAGGGATCAACCGAAAGGAATATCTCAGCAGTGGTTGCAACTGAAGATGTACGCAAAGCTGTAAACGTTTTGCATGAAGAGTTTTTTGAAACAACAAAGAAGCAGGTTAACTTATATATTGTTGGTACAGGTAATGTGGGTAAGAAATTACTGGCACAGTTAAAACAGCAGCAATCATTCCTCGAAGAGCATCTGCGTTTGCAGGTAAATATTGCCGGGCTGAGTAACAGCAGAAAAATGCTCATCAATGAAAATGGAATTGATCTGAATAAATGGGAAGAGTTATTGCAGAATGGCGAAGCAGCCAATCTCGAACAATTTGTTGATGCTATTCTGCATAAAAATTTACGTAACTCTGTTTTTGTAGACATTACTGCCAATGCAGTCATTGCTGATGTATATGCATCCGTACTGGAAAAAAGTATTGCTGTTGTTGCATGTAATAAAGTAGCTGCCTCATCAAAGCTCAGCAATTATAAAAAGCTCAAACATCTTTCTGCTGAATATAATGCACCTTTTTTGTTTGAAACAAATGTTGGTGCAGGTTTGCCCATTATTGGAACATTGAATGATCTCATGCGAAGTGGTGATACCATTCATCGCATGGAAGCAGTATTGAGTGGTACACTCAATTTTGTGTTTAATAATTATGATGGAACAAAACCATTTGCTGATGTGGTAAAACAGGCACAGGATGAAGGTTACACTGAACCTGATCCACGTTTGGATCTCAGCGGTACAGATGTAATGCGCAAGATTTTGATTCTTGCAAGGGAAGCAGGCGAGCAAATGGAAATGGATCAGATTGCATGCAATGGGTTCTTACCAGATAGTTGTATGAAAGGATCAGTAGCCGATTTTATGAAGCTATGAAAAAGAAGAAGCACATTTCAATTCCATCTTTGAAAAAGCAAAAGCAGACAATTGCAAACTGAAATTTGTAGCCAGTTATAATAACGGTGTTGCATCAGTTGGTTTACAGCATATTCCACCGCAGCATGATCTGTATCATTTGTATGGGAAAGATAATGTGGTTTTATTTTATACAGATAGATATAAAGAACAACCAATGGTTGTAAAAGGTGCCGGTGCCGGTGCTGAAGTAACAGCAAGTGGTGTGTTTGCAGATATCATGAGAACCGCCCCCTAAATCCCCCAAAGGGGGACTTGTTTAAGACCCTGATTTTTCTGATACTTTAAAATATTTACATGAGCGAAGAAAATATAAACGAATTAAAAACTAAGGAGGGTTCTCAATCCTCCCCCCCTGGGGGAGTTAGAGGGGGCCGCTTTGTTTCTGTTAAATGCCCGGCAACTGTGGCCAATCTTGTTTGTGGTTTTGATATCCTTGGCATGGCATTAACCGAGCCTTATGATATCATGAAACTGAAATTGATTGATGAACCAAAGATCATTATCATCAATAAGGATTTATACAATCTTCCAACAGAACCGGAAAAAAATGTAGCCGGTGTTGTGTTACTGGAGATCATGGAAAAAATGGGCAACCAGTTTGGTTTTGAAGTGGAGATTGAAAAGCATATCAAACCGGGAAGTGGTTTAGGTTCCAGTGCAGCCAGTGCTGCAGGTGCAGCTGTTGCTGCCAATGAGTTATTGGGAAATGTTTTTTCAACTGATGATCTTGTACAGTTTGCCATGTTTGGAGAAAAACTGGCAAGTGGTGTTAAGCATGCTGACAATATTACTCCCTGCATTACAGGTGGTGTAACGCTTATCCGTTCCATTCATCCGTTGGATATTGTGCAATTGAATTCACCGGCATTGTTTGTAACCGTTGTTCATCCGCAAATTGAAGTAAAGACCAGTGATGCAAGACAAATTCTCCGCAAAGAAGTATTACTGAAAGATGCCATCAAGCAATGGGGAAATATTGCAGGACTTGTTGCCGGTTTTGAAAAAGGCGATACAGATTTAATTGGCAGAAGCCTCGAGGATGTGATCATTGAACCTGTACGCAGTATTTTAATTCCGGGCTTTGATGAAATTAAAATCAAGAGCAAAGAAGCAGGCGCATTGGGTGGTGGTATTTCAGGAAGCGGTCCATCCATTTTTATGCTGAGTAAAGAAGAAGCAACTGCAAAGAAAGTGGAACTGATTATGCAGGAAATATTCACAAGACTTGGCATTGAGTATAAAACATACGTTACAACGATTAATAAGAGTGGTGTGGAAGTGGTGAAATGATGTAAGAAGAAAGTGTTAAGAAATAAGAAGCACCCCGTCAGCGGTTGCAAACCCTGACGGCGGTTCAAATGGCTTTTCTATCATCCGCCGTCAGGGCTAAAAGCCTCTGACGGGGAATATAAACTTTAAATATTTTCCAAATTTAAATACTACAGTTTAAATAAACAGTCTCCTATTGCTTCATTCAAAGAGGCAACTATACTTGGACAGGCACCGGATAAAGGATTGTATTTTCCTGAAACAATTCCGCATGTAGATAAAGAACTGATTGCAAATATTGAATCCATCAGCAATGAAGAAATTGCTTTTCGGGTTATTCAACCCTATATCGGAACAGAAATTACTGAAGAGGAACTCTATCGTATTGTTTCAGAAACTGTAAACTTTTCTATTCCGTTGGTGAAGGTGAATGAAAGAATTTCATCCTTAGAATTATTTCACGGACCAACGCTTGCCTTTAAAGATGTTGGCGCAAGATTTATGAGTCGTTGTCTGGGATATTTTGTGAATAGCGGTCAGGCCGCTCCAAGCGGCCAGACTGGAAAGATCATTGTCCTTGTTGCTACAAGTGGAGATACAGGTGGTGCCGTTGCCAATGGTTTTTATAATGTGGATGGGGTAGAGGTGGTAATTCTTTACCCAAGTGGTAAAGTGAGCAGTGTACAGGAGAAGCAATTAACAACTCTCGGAAAAAATATTCATGCCCTGGAAGTAAACGGAACCTTTGATGATTGTCAGCAACTGGTGAAACAGGCTTTTGCAGATGAAGAACTTACCAAGGAATTATTTCTTACCTCAGCTAATTCCATCAACATTGCAAGATGGCTGCCGCAACAGTTCTATTATTTCTTTGCCTATAAACAATGGAAAGAAAAGATCAAGCTCCGGTTATTTCTGTACCCAGCGGCAACTTCGGCAATATCTGCGCAGGAATACTGGCGCATATCAGCGGACTGCCGGTAAAACATTTTATTGCCGCCTGCAATGCCAATGATGTGGTGACAAGATTTATGCAGACAGAAAATTATCAGCCTCTTCCTGCAATAGCTACTATTTCCAATGCAATGGATGTTGGAAGCCCAAGCAATTTTATTCGTGTTCTTGAATTATTCCATCACCAATTCCCGCAACTAAAAGAAAAATTGAGCAGTGTAAGTATCAGTGATGATGAAACAAGAACAACCATGAAACGTGTGTTTGATGAAACGGGTTATGTTCTTGATCCGCATGGTGCCGTTGGTTACCTCGCACTGGAAAGATATCTCCATGAACATCCTGCACTGAAAGGAATGTTTCTTGAAACAGCACACCCGGTTAAGTTTTATGATGTGGTGGAGCCTGTATTAAATCAAACAATTGAATTGCCTGAAGCTGTGAAAGAGATTATTGAGTTGCCAAAGAAATCAACTGTGGTTGATGTATCATATAATCAGCTCAAAGAATATTTAAAGTCAATTTTATAGGCAGGCATTTCAGTCAGCACATTTCCGCTATTAGCATCAAAGTATGGTATTAAATTAAATATGTATTTTTTTTAAACTCTGTACTGTTAATTTAATCTTCATAGCTTCTTTTTCCTTATTTTTAGAACGAGAGTTGTTTGCCGTACATAATAATACTGTGCGTAACAACTCTTTTTGCTTTAATAACACTTAAATCTAATATGAACAGCGAAGCCCTGATACAAAACTACCAGACCAGCTCTGCATTATTTGACGAAATGCAGAACGCTGATGGGGTACGTGTACCTTATCAAAAACTGGTCGAAACCATCCTCAACCACAATATTGAGGAACTGCACCTGAAAGATAAACTGGCTGGCGAATTATTCATGAACCAGGGTATCACTTTCACTGTGTACAGCGATGATGCCGGTATTGAAAGGATTTTTCCGTTTGATATTCTTCCCCGCATTATTACCGCAGCAGAATGGGATCATGTGGAGAAAGGAATTGAACAACGGTTAAAGGCGTTGAACCTTTTTCTCAAAGACATTTACAATGAACAGCAAATCATCAAAGACAAAATTGTTCCCGGTGAACTGATTACATCCTGTCCGCATTACCTGCGTGAAGTATCGGGTATTAAAGTTCCGCATGATATCTATGTACATATATCAGGGATTGATTTGATTCGGGGACAGGATGGAACTTTTTATATTCTGGAAGATAACCTGCGTACTCCTTCCGGTGTTTCTTATATGCTGGAGAACAGGGAAGTAACCAAACGCTTATTCCCTGATTTATTATCGAGTGCAAATGTTCGGATGGTGAATAATTATCCACTGCTGCTGCATCAGAATTTAATGGCGTTGTCGCCAAGGCAAATATCCAGCCTAACTGTTGTTATTTTAACACCTGGTATTTACAACTCTGCGTATTATGAACATACATTCCTTGCACGGCAGATGGGTGTTGAACTGGTGGAAGGAAAAGATCTGGTGATTGACAATCACAAAGTGTTTATGAAAACAACCAGTGGTTTGCAGCAGGTAGATGTGATCTATCGGCGTATTGATGATGAATTCATCGATCCGTTGATATTCCGTCCTGACAGTGTTCTGGGTGTACCCGGTATTATGGGTGCATACAGAAAAGGAACAGTTGCTTTAGCAAATGCAGTAGGCAATGGAGTGGCAGATGATAAAGCGGTGTATGCTTATGTTCCCGATATGATCAAATATTATCTCAACGAAGAACCTATCCTTCCAAATGTTCCAACGTACCAGATGAGTAATGAAGATGAACGGAAATATACGTTTGAGAATATGCATAAGATGGTAGTGAAGCGAACCAACCAGAGTGGCGGTTATGGAATGCTGATGGGTAATAAAGCAAGTGATGAAGAAATCAACAAGTTTAAAGAAGAGATTTTAAAAACACCAAGAGAATTTATTGCCCAGCCTATTATTCAACTGTCAACTGTTCCCTGTTTTATTGATGGACAGTTTAAACCTCGTCATGTTGATCTGCGCCCTTATGCTTTATGCGGACCGGATGGAGTGAAGATTGTTCCCGGTGGATTAACAAGGGTTGCCCTTAGAGAAGGTTCTATTGTTGTAAATTCATCGCAGGGTGGTGGAAGTAAGGATACTTGGGTGATAGACTAGAAAGCCATTAGTCGTCAGTCTTTAGCAGATAGTTGTTATTACAATGTGCTTTAAAAAAAATCTGTTTGAAATATATTATTAACTTAAAAAAGCTTGGGCTGTGCTTTGATGGCTTCACCCTTTGGGGGAAGTCGGAAGGGGGCCTCATTTATATTTATGCTAAGTAGAATTGCCGATTCAATGTTTTGGTTAAACCGTTATATGGAACGGGCTGAAGGTTTACTGCGTGTACTGTATACAAACTATGTACTATCGTTTGATAAAGGACCCTATGGTGTTCACTCCTGGAAACCTGTGCTGGAAATGTTCACTACGTTGAAAGAAGAAGAGATAAAACTGTTGGAATACAACACAGCAGAAACCCTGCAATTTATTGTTACCAATCAAAAAAACATTAATTCACTCCGGAGTTTAATTAATAAAGCAAGGGAGAATGCAAGGGGTATGCAGGATCATATTACAAAAGAAGTTTGGGAAGAAGTGAATCTTATTTATCATACCGTTAATCACCCCGGGCTTGAAAAGAAACTGGCAGGTGCCGATGCATTGTCAACACTGGATCAATTATTAAAATCCTGCTTAACCTATGTGGGTGTTACCGATACAACCATGCCCCGTGGAATGGGCTGGAATTTTATGAGCATTGGCCGTTTTATTGAAAGAGGTGTGTTAACAGCTGATATTACCTGCAAACATTATGAGCAGGTAAACTTTGATCTGGATGACAATAAGGATATTCTTTTCTGGAGAAACCTGTTACTTTCCTTATCCGGTTATGAATTGCATTTAAAGAATTACAGAAGCAGTGATATCAACAGTAATGTATTAAACCAGGCTGTTTTTAATTCTCATTTTCCACGTTCAGTGATGTATTCACTTGCACGCTTAGAGAAATATTTAAAAGATATCCTCGAAGAAAATGATCCACCTGAAAAAGATATGCTTTACCGTGAATTTGGCCGTATTTACAGCCGTGTAAAATATGCTGATGAAAGCTCCATTAAACAAATTACTTTACAGCGCTTTCTACAGGAAACTAAACAAGACCTGCTGAAATTTTCACATATGTTAGGTCAACAATTTTTCTCGTACGCTTAGTAAGTAACCACAATGCCTGTTTTTAAAATACAACACGTTACAAAATACAGTTACAACCGCCCGGTAAAAGAGAGTGTGAACCAGATCAGGATTTATCCAATTGCTTCTGAGATGCAGGAAATATTAAAGCATGAAGTGAATAGTACTACCGAGCCCGAACTGTTTTTTTTTATTGATTACTGGGGCAACAGATGTGCCGATTTCAGCTTACTGCAATCACACAGGGAGCTGACAATTGACAGCCGGATGATTGTGCGAACAACGGGACAGGATTTCATAACGCTGGTAGACAGTAATTGGGATGAATTGGCAGAAAATGTGCAGGAAAATTTTTATCTGCTCGAATTAACCAGGCCCGATGAGGTTAAAGTAAATGCAGCTCTGCAGGAAATCATTGATTCCTTTCAACACAAAGAAAAAACCATCATGCAGATAGTGGAAGCATGTTCAGGCTATATATTCAACGAATTCAAATACATCAAGGGCATCACCACTATTGAAACAACGGTTGATGAAATACTGGAACACCGCAGTGGTGTTTGTCAGGATTTTGCACATGTGCTTTTGCAGTTGCTGCGTACAATGGGAATTCCTTCCAGGTATGTAAGCGGATATATCTGTCCGAATAAAAAATGGAATGAGGGGCGAAGGTGCAACCCACGCCTGGGTAGAAGCATGGATTCCAAAACTTGGGTGGACGGGTATTGACCCAACCAATAATGTGTGGGCAACAACACACCATGTAAAACTGGCGGCAGGCAGAAATTTCAACGATTGTACTCCCATGAAAGGAACCTTCAAAGGAATTGCAAAACAAACTCTATCTGTTTATGTTTCTGTAGGTTACGAAGACGGGCAGGTATTTGAAGAGGTGAATGATGTACAAATGATGGTGACTGAATCAACCGTTACCGCAGAGCAATTGGCCATGGAAGCTGCCCAGCAGTAGGCAAAAAGTTGTCTACCGTCATAATTATTATAATTTTCTGGCGTTATATTTGTAATTCAAACCAATATCCATGAGTAATCTATTCTTTGATGACAAGGCCTATATCGCCGAACAGTTCTGTCTGGAAGATGACTACACTGCTCAAACTGCCCGTTTTGCCTCTCACAAAATCAATTCATTTAAACTTTCCTTAAACAAAGAGGCTTATTGCATGAGTAAGGCAGATTTAACTGATATTCTCAAAGGCTCTTTACTGAATTACACAGCACCCTGTATTGTTCTTTCTTCCCTTGGTTTTTTTGAAGAGGAGAAAAACAACTGAGAATAGGGGTTACCGGTTAAATTTTATTTTTTATTTCTACAGTTCAATCTTGAAATTTGCACAACCATCCGTTGGCTGGCTTTTTTCTTATGCATGATATTGAACCTTTCTACAATTGGCGCCACATTTACGTAAGTGAAGAAGATGAGCGTTCTCCTTTCTTTGGAAGAGAGTACTCTGAGTTTGAGTTTTCACAGACAGTTTATAATTTTTATATCCATCCGCAATGGGATGAGTTTGGCAGCCGCACACTTTACCTGAAGCTGCTGATGGTTGACTATACTGAACAGTATGCGATTATTGAACTGCTGGGTGAGTGGAATGATGCCATTGAAAATGATATCATGGAACTGAAGCGTGAAGTGATTGACAAGTTAATGAAAGAAGGTATTTACAAGTTTATCCTGATTGCTGAAAATGTACTCAACTTTCACAGCAGTGATAAAGATTACTATGAAGAATGGTATGAAAACTGTGCCGATGAAAATGGCTGGACCATTATCCTGAATATGCCTGAGCAAACCCAGCATGATTTCAAAAAATTAAAACTGAACCGTTACCTCGAATTAATGCAGCTGGATAACTGGCGTATTTACAAGCCCTATCACCTGTTTAAAAAAATTGATGGAGAACTCAATCTCCGCCTTCCCGTATAATTTTTCCTACGTAGAAGTGGGTATTTTTTGTAAATAAATGCTGATGATTTCTTTATTCACCCGAACGAAGTATACTTTAGTACAAAATATACAAGTATGAACCCAAAATCTGCTATTACTTCATTCAGTTTCTGCATGCTTTTATCTGCATTCAGCTATGCACAATCTTCGCTTGATAAAGAAGGCAAGAGTTCTTCAAAAGGCGACACAGAAAAACGGAAAATGAATATTGTGAAGGTGAATATTCTTCCAGCACTGTTCATAAAGAACTTCAGTTTCCAGTATGAAAGGATTGTTTCAAAGCATTTTTCTATTGCTTTAGGTTCCGGGTTTATGCCTAATTCAGGAATACCTTATAAAGACAGACTTATCAGTATTGCTGATATAACCGACCCGGATGCAATAAACTCCATCAATAATTTCAAAATGAGCAGTTTTTCTATTACACCGGAAGTCCGCTTTTATTTAGGTAAGAAGGGATATGGAAGAGGCTTTTATATTGCACCGTATTACCGTTTTTCCAGTTTCAAATCGGATGAATTACCTGTTGATTATACCAATTCCAATGATCAATCCAGTACGATGTTATTAAAAGGTGATATTAAAACAAATAATGGCGGTTTGCTGTTTGGATCACAGTGGTTCCTGGGTAAAGCTATAACACTTGATTGGTGGATTCTGGGTGTTCATTACGGTACCAATAAAGGATTATTCACCGGCACCTCAAGTACTCCGTTAACTTTAGAAGAGCAGGATAATATTAAACAAACACTTGATGATATATCTCTGCCTGTTGGAACAATCACATCAACGGTAAATGCCAATGGAGCAACCGTTAATCTAAGCGGACCATGGGCAGGTATTCGTGGTGGTTTAACATTGGGATTCAGATTTTAACCGGCTGATAGTAATCATAGGTAGATAATTATTTTTTTACGTGGAGCTGCTTTCGGGCAGCTTTTCGTTTAATAATCTGTTTTGATTGAACTTTTTGTTCGATCATACCCTAAATTTGCAGCGGCTCTCACAAAACTATTTGTTATGACGTTTAAGCAGATGTTTACTTCTTCTATCGGAAAAAATTAGTAATGGGTCTTACCGGCTTATTCCTGATTAGTTTTTTAATTGTACATGTAAGTCTCAATGCCTGCATATTTGCAGATTTGTTTAACCCCGAGGATAATGGCCAGATGTTCAACAAAGGAGCACATTTCATGGCTTCAATGGTGTTGATCCGCATTCTGGAAATTGGTTTGATGGCAGGAATTCTGCTGCACATTGTTCAGGGTTTTATGCTTGTGGCGCAGAACCGCAAGAGCAGGAGTATTGGTTACGATACACCAATGACCACCGGCAGTAAATGGTACAGCCGCAGTATGGGTTTGCTGGGTACTTTGATTTTGTTATTCCTTGTTTTACACTTCAGTCATTTCTGGGTACCTGCACGTTTTACAGAAGCAGGTCTGGATATACCGGTTGAATACAATGGAGTACTGATGCATGATATGTTTGGCTTAATGAAAACAACCTTCAGTGAATTGTGGGTGGTAATTGTATATGTGCTGGGATGTATTTCTTTATGCTGGCATTTAATGCATGGTTTTCAGAGTGCCTTCCGCACTGTTGGTGTAAGCAATAACCGTTATTTATTATTACTGAATACAATCGGTATTGGATTTTCAGTTGTAGTAAGTGTACTGTTTGCATTGATGCCAATTGCCGTGTATCTAAAGTGGGTTGAGTAAGGAAATGTAAGAGGTAAGAGGTACGAAGTACGATGTGTTGAATATTGTTGATGTTGTACAAGCGAGCGTGGCAACAAAAGCATAATCGATAAACAACAGTTAATAAACAAAAATTGTATTTATAATTTCGAATAGTGCAGGTTTCATTATCAAATTTGCACACTTTCAAATTTTCAAATTGAATTATGTTGAATTCAAAAATCCCTGCAGGACCGTTAGATTCCAAATGGAATACATACAAGTCTACCTGTAAACTGGTAAACCCTTCCAACAAACGCAGTCTTGAAATTATTGTGATCGGAACCGGTTTGGCCGGTGCATCAGCTGCAGCTTCGTTAGGTGAGCTGGGTTATAAAGTAAAAACATTCTGCTTCCAGGACAGTCCACGCCGTGCTCACTCTATTGCAGCACAGGGTGGTATTAATGCTGCCAAGAATTATCAGAACGATGGTGACTCAACTTACCGTTTGTTTTATGATACCATTAAAGGTGGAGACTACCGTGCAAGAGAAGGCAACGTTCACCGTTTGGCAGAAGTAAGTTCAAGCATTATTGACCAGTGTGTGGCACAGGGTGTTCCTTTTGCAAGAGAATATGGTGGCTTGCTCAGTAACCGTTCATTTGGCGGTACACAGGTACAACGTACATTTTATGCTGCCGGGCAAACTGGTCAGCAGTTATTAATAGGAGCTTACCAGGCATTAGAACGCCAGGTGGCATTGGGTACTGTAACCCAGTATTCACGCCATGAAATGCTGGAAGTTGTAATGATAGATGGCAAAGCCCGTGGAATCATTGCACGTAATTTAGTTACAGGTGAACTTGAACGCCATTTCGGTCATGCGGTTTTATTATGCACAGGTGGTTACGGAAACGTATTCTATCTGTCGACCAATGCAATGGGCAGTAATACGACCGCCATCTGGAAGGCACATCGGAAAGGTGCTTATTTCAGCAACCCATGTTTTACACAAATTCATCCAACCTGTATTCCTGTAAGTGGTGATCACCAGAGTAAGCTGACGTTGATGAGTGAATCATTACGTAATGATGGCCGCATCTGGGTACCAAAGAAACTGGCTGATACAAGAAAGTCAATTGATATTCCTGAAGAAGAAAGAGATTATTACTTAGAAAGAAGATATCCTGCATTTGGTAACCTCGTTCCCCGTGACGTAGCAAGCCGTGCAGCGAAAGAACGTTGTGATGCAGGTTATGGTGTTGGTACAAGTAAGCAGGCCGTGTTTCTTGACTTTGCTGCAGCTATTCAGCGTTATGGAAAAATTGAAGCAGGTAAAAGAGCTATTGAAGCTGATGCTGATACCATTACCAAAATGGGTAAGGAAGTAGTGAAGGAAAAATATGGTAACCTGTTTGACATGTATGAAAAGATCACAGGTGAAAATCCATACGAAGTACCGATGAGAATTTATCCTGCTGTGCACTATACAATGGGTGGCTTATGGGTTGATTATGAACTGATGACAAATATTCCCGGTTTATATTGTTTAGGTGAAGCCAACTTCAGCGATCATGGTGCAAACCGCCTTGGAGCAAGCGCTTTGATGCAGGGATTAGCTGATGGATATTTTGTAATTCCTTATACCATTGGTAACTACCTGGCTGATGAAATCAGAACCAAGTCTATCCCAACTGATCATCCTGCTTTTGCTGATGCAGAAAGCAAGGTTCGTGACCGCATTCATATGCTCATGGGCATTAAAGGAAAAAGAACAGTAGAAAGTTTCCATAAGCAGTTGGGAAAGATCATGTGGGATAAATGCGGTATGGCCCGTAATGCTGAAGGACTCAAACAGGCGATCAAAGAAATTCAGCAGTTAAAACAGGACTTCTGGAGTGATGTGCGTATTCCCGGTGAAATCAATGAAATGAATCCTGAACTGGATAAGGCAAACCGTGTGGTCGACTTTAGTGAACTGGGCGAGCTGATGTGTATTGATGCCCTGAACCGTGAAGAAAGCTGTGGTGGCCACTTCCGTGAAGAACACCAGACAGAAGAAGGTGAAGCATTACGTCATGATGATCAGTTTATGTATGTTGCCAGTTGGGAAATGAAAAGTGAACATAACTGGGAACTGCACAAAGAAGATCTGGTTTATGATGTGGTGAAACCAAGTCAACGTTCTTACAAATAATGCCCCAGCCCCCGCCGGTTGTCGGGCAGGCCTAAAGGGGAGTAAGGCATACGACTTAATAAGAAAGTTCTTTATAAATAATTATTAACTTAAAATCCCTCGTTTGGGATAGGGGTTAATATGGAACATAAGAATATCAATTTAAAACTGAAAGTTTGGCGTCAGAAGAATGGCAAAGAGAAAGGTGGATTTGAAACCTACGACGCAACGGATATTTCACAGGAAATGAGTTTCCTTGAAATGCTGGATGTGCTGAATGAAAAGCTGATCGTAGAAAGTAAAGACCCCATTGCCTTTGATCATGACTGCCGTGAGGGTATTTGCGGTATGTGCAGTTTGTTTATCAATGGCCGTCCGCACGGACCATGGGAAGCAAATACTGTTTGCCAATTACACATGCGTGCTTTCAATGATGGTGAAACCATTGTCATTGAACCATGGAGAGCCAATGCATTTCCGGTGATTAAGGATCTGATGGTTGACCGTTCAGCATTTGACCGTATTATCCAGGCTGGTGGTTTCATCAGTGTAAATACCGGTAACGCTGTTGATGCAAACTCGTTGCCGATTGACAAAGCAAAAGCAGATGCTTCCTTTGCTGCTGCATCCTGTATTGGTTGCGGAGCATGCGTAGCTGCCTGTAAAAATTCTTCAGCTATGCTGTTTGTAAGTGCAAAAGCGGCTCACCTCAATCAATTACCACAGGGGCATCCTGAGCGTAATACAAGGGTGTTGAATATGGTGGCACAAATGGACAAAGAAGGTTTTGGTGCCTGTACAAATACCGGTGCATGCGAAGCAGTTTGTCCGAAAGAAATTTCGATCACCAACATTGCAAGACTGAATGCTGATTATGCATTGGCAAGTCTTACAGCAAGCAAATAGGAAAAGAGTACTCTCAAATACAAACCTCCTTTAAGGAGGTTTTTTTATGTCTTGATTTTTTTGCTTCACTAAACTGTGTAGTCGCTTTACCGGAATTAGGAATGAAGTCACGTCAGCCCGGGGTCTGGCCTCCGACCCCGGGAGTTAAAACCCTGCAGATGATTTAGTATTTTTATCTATGCCTGTCCGCTCACAACATGAACAATAACCTAACAGCATTTACTTTATAACCTTCACCTGTTATAACTGGCTTCCTCTGTTTCAACTCACCAATGCCTACGATACTGTTTACAAATGGTTTGATTATCTGTATACGCAAAACATCCGCATCGCAGGCTATGTTTTTATGCCTAATCATGTACATGCACTGCTGTACTTTCTGCAAATGCCAACATCATTAAATACCATTATTGGTAACGGAAAACGTTTTATGGCCTATGAAATCATCAAACGGTTGATGGCTGTTAATGATGAAGCCATGCTAACTCAATTAGCCGAAGTTGTAAAAGACAGGGAACGTAAAAAGGACAATTGCATAAAGTGTTTGAAGACAGTTTTGATGCCAAACAATGTGTATCAACAGATTTTATTTATCAGAAGCTGGATTATATACATCATAATCCAATAAGTGGCAAATGGATGCTGGCAGCAGATTCCTTACAATATGAACATTCAAGTGAGGCATTTTATAAGGATGGTAAAAGCGGATACAGTAAATTGCTGAGGATTGAAGAAGTAATGTAACTGGTGAAATCCCGGGGTCGGCAGAGGCGGCTTCCCGGGTATTGAGATTTGACAAGCCAGACCCCGGGGCGACAGAAGGGTTTGTAAATATATTTGCTATTAATAATCATATTTAAAGTTATCGTTTAATATTTGACTGCTTGCCATTCTTTCCCAACAACGTCTCCGCCTCGGGACGTTGTGTATTACGAAGCTAAGAATTAACTTCATATCCAATGCTGGAAAACAGAAGTGTAAACTCGCCTAGGGTGAGAAAGAAGAGATGAAAGAGAAGTTAGTTTCGCAGAAAAAATCATTATTTTCAATTTGAAATAATAACTATGACTAAAGGAAGATTAGAAGCTTTCAGCGATGGAGTACTCGCCATCATCATCACCATTATGGTATTGGAACTGAAGATTCCGGAAGGATATACATTTGAAGCACTAAAGCCCCTGCTGCATACATTGGTCAGTTATGTGCTCAGTTTTATTTATATCGGTATTTACTGGAACAATCATCATCATTTATTTCAATCGGTAAAACAGATTAAAGGAAATGTGTTGTGGCATAATATGCACTTGCTTTTCTGGCTGTCGCTTGTACCTTTTGTAACCGGATGGATAGGAGAACAGCAGATGAAAGCATTTCCTGTTGCACTGTATGGTGTTGTGTTGTTTATGGCCGCAATCGCTTATACATTCCTCGTTCGTGCATTAGTGAAAGTGGAAGGGAAGGATTCTGTACTGGCAAAATCAATAGGGAATGATGCGAAAGGTTTTATTTCCCTGCTCTTCTACATGACAGGCATTCTTTTAAGCATCTTTATTCATCCCTGGTTTGGATATGCCTGCTATATTATTTTGCCATGATCTGGTTTATCCCTGATCTCCGGATTGAACGGAACCTGAAATAGAATACAGTGAAGTTAGAATCATGAATAGGCAAGATTTGGACTTGAAAGTCATGCCTAAAGCCGTTAACTTCAATTATTACATCCCTGACTTAAAAGTCAGGGTTATTCTGAATTTGATGAGTGCTGTACAGAACGAATTGTAACATTGAGGACTGAATTTATAACCCCGACTTTCAAGTCGGGGCAACAGTATAAAAAGGATTTGGCTTTAGCCTTGATTGTTCCGTAGCTGAAATCAACAGCCATGCTTTTAGCTGCCTGACTTGAAACTCAGGGTTAATCTGACTGAAACCGCTTTCTCACACAATAAATTCTATTTTTACACATTCTTATCCTGAAAACCACTGTCTTATCAGAAATTGCATCCTTTTAATAGTTGTTTTGCTTTCTTCCCTGCTGGCACATGCGCAGCAAACTCCCTCATTATCCAATCTCCGTACAAAAAAGATCAGCACCAAGAAGAGCCCGGTTAAGATTGATTCGTTGAGTATTGTTCCCAATTCAGTGTTTATTGCTGGCTTAACTAAACAGGATTACAGGATTGATGCGGTGAATGCACAACTCTTCTGGATCAATGCACCATCATCACTTGATTCAATCAGCATTACTTACAGGGTGTTTCCGTATAAACTGAATGCGCAGGTAAACCGGATGAAGTTTGATGATATCAAAAACAATTTCATGACCAAACCCATGACCATTGATAACGAAGGCAATGGCAAAGGCATGTTTGATTTTGGCAATGTGAATTATAACGGAAGCTTTGGCCGGGGGAATATCTTTTGGCAATAACCAGGATGCAGTAGTGAACGGAGTGCTGAACCTGCAGATCAATGGAATGATTGGCGACAGTATGATGCTTTCTGCTGCCTTAACCGATAATAATATTCCCATACAGGCCGAAGGCAATACACAGCAGTTAAATGAATTCGACCGTGTATGGATTCAACTGAAGAAAAAAGGATGGCAGCTGAATCTTGGAGATATTGATGTAAGAAGAAACGATTCTTATTTTCTCAGTTTCTTTAAACGCATGCAGGGAATTTCTTTTCAGAACGAAAGTAATGTGTTTAAGAATGGAAAGAATTCATCGTTGGTAACAGGAGCAATTGCAAAGGGGAAGTTTAACCGGCATGTGTTCCAGGGACTGGAAGGAAACCAGGGACCATACCGTTTGCAGGGACCAAACGGTGAATTGTTTTTTATCGTTCTTGCAGGAACGGAACGTGTTTTTATTGATGGAGAACTGATGCAGCGTGGTGAGGACCAGGATTATGTTATCAATTATAATACGGCTGAAATTACGTTTACTCCAAGACGCATGATTACAAAAGATCGTCGTATACAGGTGGAGTTTGAATATGCCGACAGAAATTTTCTCAACTCACAATTTATAGTTGGCAATGAATTAAAGGTGAATGAAAAGTTTACTGTCCGTGTGAATGCTTTTTCCAATTCTGATTCAAAAAACACATCTGTGAACCAGGTGCTGAGTACAGAACAAAAACAATTTTTATTTGATGTGGGTGATAAAGTGGAAACAGCTTTGTATCCATCTATATCGAAAGATACGTTTGCAGTCAATCGGATTGTTTACCGCATGGTGGATTCTGTTGTGAACAGTATTACGTATGATTCTGTTCTTGTGTATACCACAACTGATCAGCCACAGGTATTTAGTGCAGGATTTATTGATGTGGGTGAAGGCAATGGTGATTATGTGCAGGAAGTATCAGGCGCCAATGGAAGAACCTTTAAATGGGTTGCACCTGAAAATGGAATCAGGAAGGGAAGATTTGTTCCTGCCGTTCGTTTAATTGCACCAAGAACCCAGCAGATGATCACTGTGGGAGGCGATTACCAGGTAAATAAACATCTTCTTTTGAAATCAGAACTGGCCATCAGCCGGCTCGATGTAAATACCTTCTCAGGGAAAGATAAAAGCAATGATGATGGTATTGCAGGAAGAATGCTCTTTCAATACAACAATCAATTCAAAGGCAATCCGAAGAAACCTCTTGAGTATAAAGTAACGGGTGGATATGAATTTGTGCAGGATCGTTTCCGTGCACTGGAACGTTTGCGTCCTGTTGAATTTACAAGAGAGTGGGGCCTGCCCATTTTTCTGCAGCAGGAAAAAGAACAGATCATTAATGCAGGGTTAGAATTAAACCGTGGAAGAGAACATAAGTTCAGTTATGCCATTCAGAGTTACCAGCGTGGAAGTTTATTTACAGGGTTGAAGAATGTGGTGCAGCATTCATTTGCACAGAAAGGATGGACATGGAATGGATCGGTGAATTATGCAACAACCGACAGTGGCAGTAACAAAGGTTTCTTTCTCCGTCCGACTGTTGATCTAAAAAAGCGTTTAGATAAACTCGATCAAATGGAAATCGGCGGGCAATATTATCTTGAACATAGTGAGATCCGGAACCGCAGAACAGATTCACTGGGCGGTCTTACGTTTATGTGGGATACATGGACCCTGTTTCTCCGTTCAAAAGAAGCTGCTAATAAATGGGGTGTAAATTTCTTTACACGCAGAGACAAATTACCATTAGGAAAAAACTTAGAGCAGGTTGACAGAAGCTTTAACTATAACGGCTACGTTGAATTGATGAATAATGAACATCACCAGTTTCGTTTGAATGCAACAATCAGAGAACTAAAAGTTTTCAATTCACAGTTGACGGGGCAAAAAGCTGAACGAACCGTACTGGGCCGTGCTGAATATTTTGTGAATGAATGGAAGGGAATGATGACAGGTAATGTATTGTATGAAGTAGGAAGCGGACAGGAGCAACGCCGGGATTATTCTTTTCTTGAAGTACCAGCCGGTCAGGGGGAGTATGTGTGGAATGATTATAATGCTGATGGTATTCCGCAAATCAATGAATTTGAAGTGGCCCTGTACCAGGACCAGGCAAGATATATCCGTGTGTTTACACCAACACTTGATTTCATCCGTGCCAACTACAATCAGTTTAACTACAGCATGAATTTAAATCCGAGAGCATTAATTGATATCAACAAAGCAAAGGGTGTAAAGAAATTTCTCACAAGAGTTTCTTTACAATCAAGTATGCAAATCTTCAAGAAAGAGATCTCACAGAAGAATATCAACTTAAATCCATTTTCAAAACCAGCGGCTGATACAAGTCTCATCTCTTTAAATTCAATCATCACCAATACCTTTTTCTTTAACCGCACCAGCAGTGTGTGGGGGTTTGATTTAACGCATATTCAGAATGTGAACCGTTCCATTTTAACCTACGGCCTGGAAACAAGAACACTCAGGGATCTATCGTCACGTTTTCGCTGGAACCTGAATAAACATTTTGCTGCTGTTGTAACAGTAAAGTCAATCAGCAATCAATTGGAAACACCCAAGTTTGGAAACAGGAATTTCGATCTGAAGCAATGGATGACAGAACCCTCACTCAGTTATCAGAACGGAACCAAGTACAGGGTTTCACTCAACTATAAGTTTGAAGAGAAACAAAACCAGCAGGGATTAAAAGAAAAAGCAACGATCAATTCCATTATTACTGAAATGCGGTACAATGTTTTGTCGAGCAGCACTATTAATGGAAAATTTCAGTTCAGCAATATCAAGTTTAACGGCGCAACCAATACTACGGTTGCTTTTATTATGCTGGATGCATTGTTACCCGGGCGTAATTTTTTATGGAACCTTGATCTCACCCGCCGCCTCTCCAACAATATGGAAATAAATTTTCAGTATGAGGGAAGGAAACCCGGTGAGGCAAAAGCCATTCATACCGGCAGGGCAAGTGTAAGAGCATTGTTTTAAAAAGAAAGAAGCGGTGAATAAATATTCACCGCTTCTTCTGAACCTATCAACAGTTGTGCTTAACTGAATAAGCCACCTTTACGTAATGTTTTTGAACCTTCGCCAATTTTGAAGCCATTGTTATATACTTCAACTTTATAAACACCTTCAGCGAATTTAGTTCCGGGCTTCCACTCAATTGAAAGGGGAGCTGATTTACCTGCACTGAAGTTTACACTTGTTTTCTTTGTAAACACTCTTTCACCTTCATCTCTTGTAGTGAAACGGCCGCTTCCCAAAGCTTCGTTGCTGATAACCTGTCCTGTTGGATCGGTAATTACAACAAATACATCTTTTGTAGCATCTTCACCAACACGGTTTGATACGTTGAATGTTAAACGGATTTTATCAACACGTTTTGCAACATCTTTTTCTTTCTCTTTACCATTTTTTCTTTCATCAATAGTAACGATATTAATGTTAGAAGCATTGAGAGTAGAAGCAACATCTAATTTTTCTTCCACTACTTTCTTCTGCTCTTTTGTTTGATCGTACTCAACCTGTAAAGCTTCTTTCTGAGTTGTCAGTTCAGCTTTTTCAGTTTTTAACTGGAGGTTTTCACCTTTCAGCACTTCAATTTCCTGAACATAACCCGTAACTTTTTCATTCAGTTCAGTGATCAGGCGTTTTGCTTCAGCCAGATCAGCTGCAGTTTTGTTCTGTTTGTTCAGTAAAGTCTGGATTCTGTTCTTCAGGTTTGAAACTTCAGAATTCTTTGTTTTTACCAGGCTGTCCATGCTTGCATTCATGGTTGTTAATTCATCTAAACGCTGTAAAGCTGCGTTGTACTCAGTCTGTACGGCATTCTTGCTGCTGTCGCTGGTACTCAGTTGCGCCTGTAGCTTGGTTGTCATTTCTTTGGCTTTTGATTTATCCCAAATGATATAACCCCATGTACCAAGTAAAGCTGCAATCAGTAACCCGTAAATCAGTCCACGGCTGTCACGCTTTGGAGCTGAAGGAGGAGTGTCCTGTGGTGTTGCGGAAGGATAATTTGAATAAGACATAATGTTTGTTTTTAGATTTAAAATTTTTATTTTAGTTCATGGCTAACCAACAATCATACAAACCTGAACATCTGCTGGTACTCGATATCGAAACTGTACCACAATATTCATCATTTGAAGAGCTGCCGGAACCATGGAAGGTTCTCTGGAGTGACAAAATTTCCAAAACCATGCCAGAAAATTTTCCGGCACCAGAAATGTATGAGCAAAGGGCTGGAATTCAGGCTGAATTTGGCAAAATAATTTGTATCAGTACAGGTTATTTTTATAAAGATAAGGCTGGTCGTCTGTGTTTCCGGTTGAAATCTTATGCACATGATGATGAAAAAAAACTGCTTACCGAATTTTCGGAGAAAGTGGATAGTTTTTACAAAGCGGTACCTGATTTCAACTTTGCCGGACATAACATTAAAGAGTTTGATATTCCGTATATCAGCCGCCGGATGCTCATTCATCAACTGGCATTACCTTCTTTTTTGCAGTTTAGCGGAAAGAAACCCTGGGAAACCAACCTTGTTGATACCATGCAATTATGGAAATTTGGTGATTATAAAAATTATACCTCACTGAAATTGCTGGCTGCCTGTTTGGGAATTGCAACTCCAAAAGATGATATTGACGGTAGCCGGGTAAAAGAAGTGTATTACAAAGAAAAGAATCTGCCAAGAATTGTTGAATATTGCCAGAAGGATGTAATTGCAGCAGCACAGATTTTTCTACGCTTTCAAAATTTACCTTTGCTGCCGCAGGAAAATATTTTTATAGCTGAGTAAGAATATAGGTATGCCATACTTCTATCAACGAAACAATCTTGAAGTAACGAAAAGGTATGGCATACCTTTACTCCCTGGTATGAGTACAGATAAAATTTTAAACGACTGGAAAAAGAAAAAATTCAAACCGATCTACTGGTTTGAAGGTGAAGAAGACTTTTACATTGATCAGCTGATTGATGCTGCCGAGCATACAATCTTAAATGAAGCAGAGGCAGGATTTAATCTTTCGGTATTTTATGGAAAGGATGCCAGCTGGGCCGATGTGGTAAATGCCTGTATGCGTTATCCCATGTTTGCTGAAAAGCAGGTAGTGATTTTGAAAGAAGCTCAGCAGATGAAGGATCTTGATAAACTTGAAAGCTATATTGATAAGCCTCTTGATTCTACCATTTTTGTAGTGGGTCATAAGGAAAAGAAAGTGGATGGCCGAAGTAAGCTGGCCAAACTGCTGAAAGAAAAAGGAGAAGTTCTCAGCACCAAGAAAATGTATGATAATGAACTTCCTTCCTGGACGCAGGAGTTTATTGAAGGCAAAGGCTATCAGCCTTCTCAAAAAGCAATTCATTTACTGGTTGATCATATTGGCAATGATTTAAGCCGTATTGCCAACGAAGTAGATAAAGTAATTCTCAACCTGGGTAAACGCACAACCATTACTGAAGATGATATTGAAAACTTTGTAGGCATCAGCAAGGAATACAATGTATTTGAACTGCAGAATGCAGTGGGGAAGAAGAACCTGGTGAAAGCCATGCAGATCATTCAGTATTTTGAAGGCAATCCAAAAGCTGCGCCTATTCAATTGGTTTTACCATCACTATATAGTTATTTTTCCAAAGTGTTTATGTTGTTTGGTGTGCAGGGCGATGATAAAGCTGTAGCAGCACAAACAGGGATCAATGCCTGGTTTTTGAAAGACTATAAAGCAAGCGCCACTGTTTATGGATTTGATGGAGTTCAATCGGCACTGTTGCTGATGCACCATTACAATTTAAGAAGTGTAGGCGTAAATGATACGGGTACGGAAGATGCTTCCTTATTAAAAGAAATGATCTATAAGATGATGATGTAAGTCCTGAGCGAAGTCGAAGGGCGGGTAATTATATCGAGCGATAGTCGAGATGTAAAAGTTCAGAAATTAATCAATCGTAATGTATAAACATACGGTTGCATCAAACCACAACAATCAGCCCAACATCATTAACTTCGCAAAAATCTGAAATCAGTTATGGCTTTAATGAAATCGATCTCCGGGATTCGTGGCACTATTGGGGGCAAACCCGGCGACAATCTTACTCCTGTTGATATTGTAAAATTCACAGCTGCTTATGGCACAATTCTCGGTAAAGGAAAGAAAGTAATTGTAGGAAGAGATGGCCGCATGAGCGGAGAAATGGTCCGGAGTTTGGTCGTGAATACGTTAATAGGGTTGGGCTTAGATGTAGTTGATCTTGGTTTAAGTACCACACCTACTGTTGAGATGGCAGTTAAGTTTGAAGGAGCTGCAGGAGGAATTATTCTTACTGCTTCACATAATCCCAAACAATGGAATGCATTGAAACTCCTGAATGAAAAAGGGGAGTTCATCAGTGCAGAGCTTGGATTACAAATGCTGGCAATTGCAGAAAGTGAACAGTTTAATTTTGCACAGGTTGATGAACTGGGAACCTATTCATGCGACGATACTTTATTACAAACACATATTGATGCGATCCTTGTTCATCCTTTAGTGAATAAGAAACAGATTGCAGATAAGAAATTCAAAGTGGTGGTTGATGCCATTAACAGTTCGGGAGCAGAAGCAGTTCCTGCATTATTAAATGCATTGGGTGTAACAGATATAACAGTGCTGAATGCAGAAATGAATGGCAACTTTGCACATAACCCCGAACCATTAGCCGAAAACCTGGTGGAACTGTGCAGTGAAGTGGTCAAACAAAAAGCTGATCTTGGCATAGCTGTTGATCCGGATGTGGACCGTTTATGTTTTGTAAGCAATGATGGTTCTTTATTCGGCGAAGAATACACACTGGTTGCAGTTGCAGATTATGTTCTCAGTAATAAAAAAGGAAATACTGTTTCCAATCTTTCTTCAACAAGGGCTTTGCGTGATGTTACAGAAAAGCATGGAGGCACTTATTTTGCCAGTGCAGTAGGAGAGGTGAATGTGGTAAAAAAAATGAAAGAAGTAAACGCCGTAATTGGTGGTGAAGGAAACGGTGGTATCATCGATCCTCATTTGCATTACGGTCGTGATGCGTTGATTGGTATTGCTTTATTCCTTACACAATTGGCACAGGCGGGTAAAACAACTGCTGAGCTGCGCAAAACATTTCCTGATTATTTCATGAGCAAGAATAAGATTGATCTGCCGCAGGGAACAGATGTGAAAGCTGTTCTTGCAAAAGTGAAAGATCAATACACTTCTTACCAGGTGAATACAGAGGATGGCGTAAAGATTGACTTTGAAAAAAGCTGGGTGCATTTAAGGGCCAGTAATACCGAGCCAATCATCCGCATTTATTCTGAAGCTGATTCAACTGAAAAAGCGGATGCACTGGCGTTGGACGTAATTAATAAGATTAAGGAACTGATGTGATGAAGAATGGCTGAGTCGCCGTATAAAAGCGATCTCAGTATCTTTGCAGCTTCGTAAACAATAATCAATGAACCGGATTTATTTTGACAATGCTGCTACAACAGCAATTGAACCAAAAGTAGTAGAGGCAATGCTGCCTTATCTTCAAAACAATTTTGGAAACCCTTCTTCTATTTATTCATTCGGAAGAGAAACAAGGCTGGCAATTGAAAATGCAAGAAAGACAGTTGCAAAAATTCTGAATGCACATCCGGCAGAGATCTTTTTTACCAGCGGCGGTACTGAAAGTTCCAATACAGCTATCACGGCATCTGTTCGTGATTTGGGATGTAAACATATCATCACTTCACCCATTGAACATCATGCAACACTTCATACAGTTGAGTATTTAGATAACCGGGATGAAGTAACGGTGAGTTATGTAAAGGTTTTACCGAATGGTCATATTGATCTCGAACACCTGGAACAGTTGCTGGCTGCAAGTGAAGAAAAAACACTGGTCACTTTAATGCATGCCAACAATGAAATCGGCAACATTACAGATCTCCATGCCGTGGGAAATTTATGCAAACAGTATAATGCTATTTTTCATTCAGATACGGTACAAACAATCGGGCACTTCCCGTTTGATTTGAGAAATACGCCTATTCATTTTCTGAGCGGTTCTGCACATAAATTTCACGGGCCAAAAGGTGCCGGGCTTCTTTATATCAATGAAAATGTACAGATCAAACCATATATACATGGCGGAGGGCAGGAACGAAATATGCGGGCAGGAACAGAAAATGTATACGGTATTGTTGGTTTTGCAAAAGCATTGGAAATTGCAACTGCTTCACAGGAAGAAGACAGTGCTTATATAAAAGGTATCAAGTATTACTTAATTGAAGAGCTGAAGAAAAATATAAAAGGAATCGGTTTTAACGGTGATTCAATGGGCCTGAGCAATTATACTGTATTAAACGTCAGTTTCCCCAAATCAGAAAAACAGAGATGCTGTTGTTTAATCTTGATATGGAAGGCATCTGTGCATCGGGTGGAAGTGCCTGTACAAGTGGTGCACAGCAGGGCTCGCATGTAATAAGAGCAATTAATACTAACCCAAATCAGGTGCAGGTCCGGTTTTCTTTCAGCAAATACAACACAAAAGAAGAAGTTGACATCCTTGTTGACAAGTTGAAAGATATGATGTGAACTCTCATACTTTCGTCTGACCATAGTCATGTTTTTAACAGTCGTTAGTTAGCAACTTCGATAAAAATTTGTTATGTCATCCCGCAGGCAATTTCTGAAAGATAGCTTGTTGACGTCAACAGGCCTTGCTATTGTATCCAATGGATTCTCATCATTTCATATTGGACAAAAATCAAAAGTAATTATTATTGGTGCAGGCTTTTCCGGATTGGCGGCAGCCTATAAACTCAAAAAAAGAGGAATTGATGTTCTTGTTCTTGAAGCAAGAAACCGTTTGGGAGGAAGGGTATTTACATATAACATGGATGCTAAACAGAAGCTGAATGTTGAATTGGGCGGCGAGTGGATATCAGCATCTCAAAAAAGAATACTCAGTCTTTGCAAAGAACTCAATCTTTCATTACAGGATAATCTTTTGCAGGCGCACTTGCTGTATAATAATAAATACTCCAAACCCAATGAATGGAGTATGAGCCAGGATTGGATGAAGAAGCTGTCAAAATTAAAAATGGATTTTGCTGATCTGCGCCCTGAAGAGCAAACGGAGATGGATAAACTCGACTGGTGGCGTTATTTATTAAATAACGGGTGTGATGGTGCTGATCTTGATTTGCAAAGCCTGATTGACAGTATTGATTTTGGGGAGAGCATCCGCCAGGTATCTGCTTACACCGCATTAAGTCATTTTACAACAGTTGCAGAAAGAAAAGAACTTCCCTATAAAATTGTTGGAGGCAACGGACGTTTGGCAGAAGCATTGGCCGATCAGATTGGAAGAGATAAAATCAAAATAAATTACAGGGTAAGAAAAATTGAACAGGGTGTTAATGTAAAAGTAACCTGCTATAATGGGGAAGTGTTTGAAGCAGATAAAATTATCTGTACTGTACCAACGCAGGCAATGAAAAAAATTGAATGGTTGCCAAGATTGCCAATTGAAAAAGTTGATGCCATCAATGAACTGCAGTACAGCAGGGTAAATAAAAATGCAGTGTTGTATAACAAACGTTTCTGGAAAGATGAAAGTTTCGATATCATTACCGATACTACATCGCACTTTATTTATCATGGAACAAAAAGCCAGCCATCTGCAAAAGGAGTTTTGATTTCTTATGCAGTGGGAGATAAAGCAGAAGTGATTGCAAAGCAAAATGATAATGGCAGATCACTGTTAATGCAACAGGCACTGCAGCCAGCATTTGGAATTGTGAAGCCAATGATTGAAAAGCAGTTTAACTATTATTGGGGCGATGATGAATTTTCAAAAGGTGGTTATTCTGTTTACCGTCCCGGCCAATGGTTCAGGCTGAGACCCATACTGCAGAAATCATTTATGAATACATTGTTTGCAGGTGAACATATTGCAGATCTGCAGGCGTCAATGGAAGGAGCTGTTGTTACCGGCGAAGAAGCAGCTGATAGTATTTAAAAAAGAATTATTGTATAAGAATCCGTTTTCGAATGATTCCCTGTGAGGTTTTCATTTGCAGGATGTAAGTTCCTTTTTGCAAACCGGAAGCATCAAAGGGAAGTGTAATTTCACCCGGCTGCAGATTTCTTTCTGCAACACAGCTAACTATTTTTCCACTCTGGTCATAAACAGAAAGTGAAACGATGCCGGCTTTTTTTACACTGATATTGATCCATGCTTTTGATACAACAGGATTAGGATAAGCTGTGAAATTAAATTCACGTGCCCTGTTCTCTGTAATATTTGCAACTACATTAACGTTGATCCGGCCTTTCATACCACCTGTTCCATGATTGCTGCAGGCATAATAAATAGAAGTACCTGCCATTGCTGCAGTTATTGTTAAGTTGAAATTGGAAGTTGAACTGAAACCGCCAGATAATAATGTATTGTCATTTGCATCATAAGAAGCCTGGCTTATTTGAACTAAAGAATGAAAACCGCTTGCTTCAATGTTTACAACATCACCGACATTTACAGTTAAAGTGGCAGGTGAATAGGAAAACCCTGAAATGGTAATATTAAAATTCTCTGCTTTGCCTTGAGTGCCCATTAAAACAAAGAAGGAAAAAAGGAGTATAAATTGTTTCATAAATCAGTTTTAGTGTGCAAAAATTAGAAATTGATTTTCTGTAAATGAAAAGTTTATAACTCAACAGGAATTTTTGATGTCTGAACCGGATTATTCAATAATTTTCCATTTTAAAATTTACGATTATGACACTTCGCCATTTAGTACTTTCAGTTTCAGCTGTAAGTATGCTTTTGTTCTCCTGCAAACTCATGCCAAAAGAAGAATCAAAACAAACAGCTGCATCTTCTTTTCCCGATTACATTAAACAGTCAAATATTTATGAAGTAAACGTCCGCCAGTATTCACCTGAAGGAACATTCAAAGCGTTTGAAGCATCACTTCCACGGTTAAAAGAAATGGGAGTGGATATGTTATGGTTTATGCCTATTACACCTATCAGCAAAGCTGATCGTAAAGGTGTGTTGGGAAGTTATTATGCAGTTGCTGACTACACCGCTGTTAATCCTGAGTTTGGAACAATTGATGACTGGAAAGCACTGGTGCAGAAAGCACATGATCTCGGCTTTAAAGTAATTACTGACTGGGTGCCCAATCATACAGGAGCTGATAACCGCTGGATGACATCGAACCCTGATTTTTTTGTAAAAGGTAAAGACGGAAAATTTGCTTTTGCATTTGACTGGAGTGATACAAGAGATCTCAACTACTGGAATCCAATCCTGAAAGACAGTATGCTTACTGCTATGAAGTTCTGGTTAACTGAAACAAAGATTGATGGTTTCCGTTGTGATGTTGCTCCCGAGGTACCACGCAGTTTCTGGCAGCATGCAATTGCTGAACTGAAAAAAATAAAACCCGATATTTTTATGCTGGGTGAAGGTGATGTTGCCTGGCTGCACGATGCAGGTTTTCATGCATCTTATTCATGGGACTTTTTTGCAACCATGAAAAAAGTAGCAAACGGACAGGCGAATGCAAGAGCTCTTGATTCAGCAATGATGCGTTTTGATAATACTTATCCACCTGATGCCATTAAGTTGTATTTCACCAGTAATCATGATGAGAACACATGGAACAAAGCAGATTATGCAACTATGCCGGGTGAAATACATGCTCCCTTTGCTGTGTTAACACAAACATGGAGAAATGCATTGCCGTTAATCTACAGCGGACAGGAAGAACCTTTCCTTGATTCACTTTCTTTCTTTTATAAAGACACGATCACATTTGGTCAATATCAACGTGCACCATTCTATAAAACATTATTAACGCTGCGCAAACAAACTCCTGCACTGGCTGCTGATGCAAACTATACCAAGCTTGAATCAGGCAACGATGATGCAGTGTTTGCATTTACAAAAGAGAAGGGCGGTAAAAAAGTACTGGTTGTTTTAAACCTGTCAAAGAATCCTCAAACAGTTACATTGAAAGGAACCATTGCAGGCGAACCAATGAATGCTTTCGCAGGTAAAACAGAAAAATTAACTGATGGACAAAGTTTTGCTTTGGCTCCATGGGGTTATTTGGTGTACAGTTATTGAGCTAAGAGTTTAAAAGAGTGAAAAAGAAAAAGAGATAACAGTTTGCAAACGCTGTCATCTCTTTTTTAATTTTTAGTATTACAGTAGTCAGCTATTGTTGTGATTTCTCTTTTTCAACTCTTTTCACTCCTTTAATCTCTTAGCTAAACCCTAATGCCTTAATCAGTTCTTCCGGCAGCTTCGGCAACTTTCTTCTTTCAATTAAGTAAGTAGATAGTGAAGCAAGATCTTTAAAAATATAATGCTGCTGAACAGCTCCTTCTAAATATCCTGCACCTGTTGTATTGCCTGTTCCCACACGCATGCCAATCATTCGCCGAACCATTACATAATGTTTATGCCGCCAGCCAGCAAGCCAATGATCAATTTCAATTAATGTATCTAAAATTTGAAACGATGTTTGGAACACAGGAAAATCCCTGTACAGCATAATGAACAATGCACTTCGCATGGCTGCATCACTGAAAGTCCCGTCTTCATTTTTCTGTTCAATGAATTGTGCATCAAAGTCGGCCAGTTTATGCTGTTCTCTTTCTGTTAAGCTTTGCTGATAGATAGTTCTGTAATCGTTCCAGAAAGCATGTGTACCTGTTGATGGATATTGTGCTGCATAACTTGTCCAGAATTTTTCATCAAAGAAAGGCATTCGGCCAAGCCATTGATTGATTAGCTGTAAAATAGTTGCTGAACTTTCAATGGAATTGATTTCATTAAAATCGCTCTTATCAAAACCGCCTTCATTGGTGCGTTTATAATATTCCTGCTGATGACGTTTTCCATTTTCAAACCAAGTGTTGCTTCAATTAACCGAAACTGTTTGCTTTGAAAACCGGAAGCAGGAGTAAGGAGGTTTCTGAATTCAAGAAAATCAAGCGGCGTCATTGTATCAAGCACTGTTACCTGTTGATTCAGTAATTCAAGAATCCTTGATACACGTTTTAAACGGTGCCTGCATAAATTCAAGTCTTCGCTGTTATCATCTACCTTTTCTTTACTGAATACTTTTTTTACAAAGGCAAGTTCAAACAAAATCTGTTTAAACCAAAGCTCATATGCCTGGTGAATAATAATGAACAGCATTTCATCGTGCGCCGGCGTTTGCCCTTCAGCAAAACTTAAAGGATGCTGACTGTCGAGAATATTTTCAATACGTAAATAAGAAGGGTAGTATTGGCCATTGTTATCGTTCATAATTGAATCGTTATGCGGCAAGGTTAAAACTTTTTTTGTAAACTGCAGTTTGTGGGAATAAGGAGTGAACAAGTTTAATAAAATTTCATACTATACGGCTTTGCTGAACGTTATTCAGCTATTCCCATCCCTTATAATACTGGCTTTATTTTTGTTAAAAGATTAACATGCTGAAAAAACTTACATTCTTTTTAGTTGCAGTTGCTGCAACAAGTCAACTTTATTCGCAGGACTTTCGTATCAACGTATTTGGTGGACTGGCTAATTACAGCGGCGATCTGCAGGCAAAAGCCATTACATTTCAACAGGCCCGTTATGCTTTAGGAGCATGGGTTAGTTATGATCTCAACCCAAAAATTATGCTGCGGGGCGGACTGCATTATGCAAATGTTCAGGCATCGGATGTTTATCAGAAAAATCCGAGGAACCTTATACGTAACCTCAGCTTTGCAACGAATATCTGGGAATTACAGGCAGCTGCTGAGTATCATTTTCTCGGTATGGACAGCAGAATTTTTTCACCTTATGTGTTTGGGGGTGTGGCAGTATTCCGCTATAATCCTTATGCATTTGATGCAGCCGGAACCAAAGTTTTCCTGAAACCACTTTCAACCGAAGGGCAGGGGATTACAGGATATCCTGATCGGAAACCTTATAATCTTATACAGGTGGCCGTTCCATTTGGATTGGGTGTAAGAATGATGGTTAACGACAGAATTGATATTGGTGCCGAATTTGGCTACCGTAAAACATTTACGGATTATATGGATGATGTGAGCCGTTCTTACATTGATCCGGCTTTGCTGTTGGCACAACGGGACCAAAAGCTGTTGAAATGTCTTACCGCACTCCCGAGCTTCCTAATCATACAACCGATCCATATCCGGTTGACCTGGAAAAAGAGGAAGCCCTGAATACAAAGACAATTATTATTTCTTTGGGCTCACATTCAGTTACCGCCTCACAGGTGGTGATAAATTCAACGACAAACGTTACAATAATGGTCGAAGAGGTGGCGGAAAAAGACGTTCAAGCATGGGTTGTCCAACCAATGTTTTGTAAGGATTTTCTCTTTTTGAAGCTGCCCTTTTTTTCTTATCCACAAATGCAATTAATATGTTGAAAAACAGCCAAAATAATGGCTGTTTTTCTGCTTTCATCCCTTTGCTTTTCGGTATCTTTGGCGGCCTCTTTTAAGCAACGGGGCAAACAAAAAATACAATGGAAAAAGAGCCACATAATCACGGGAGAATTATCCCGGTAAATATCGAAGAACAAATGAAAACGGCGTACATCGATTATTCGATGTCGGTAATCGTAGGCCGTGCATTACCCGATGTAAGAGATGGGTTGAAACCTGTTCACCGCCGCATTCTTTATGCAATGAACGAACTGGGTTTAAATTACAATAAGTCATATAAGAAGAGTGCAAGAGTTGTCGGTGAAGTGTTGGGTAAGTATCATCCGCATGGCGATAGTTCTGTTTACGATGCTATGGTACGTATGGCACAGGAGTGGAGCATGCGTTATATGATGGTTGATGGTCAGGGGTAACTTTGGTAACCAGGATGGTGATGGCCCAGCTGCCATGCGTTATACGGAAGTTCGTATGGAACGCTTAACAGAAACAATGATGGATGATATCGACAAAGAAACAGTCGATTTTCAAAACAACTTTGATGATTCTGAAAGAGAACCTTCTGTTCTGCCTGCAAGAACACCGAATTTATTGATTAATGGATCAAGTGGTATTGCCGTGGGTATGGCTACCAACATGATGCCGCATAACCTCAGCGAAGCAATTGATGGCTGCGTTGCCTATATCGACAATAAAGAGATTACGATTGAAGAATTGATGAAGCATGTAAAAGCTCCTGACTTTCCAACTGCCGGTACAATTTATGGCATGGAAGGAATTAAAGCTGCTTATCATTTCGGAAGAGGTAAGGTAGTATTGCGTGGAAAATTGACGATTGAAACAAAATCAAGCGGAAGAGAGCAGATCATTATTACCGAAGTTCCTTACCAGGTGAACCGTGATGCATTGACAGATAAAATCGGTCAGCTTGTTAATAATAAAGTAATTGAAGGGATTGTTCATGTTAACAACGAGAGTAACCAGAAAGAGGGAACGAGGATTGTTATTGACCTTAAACGTGATGCAGTTGCCAATGTAATTGTTAACCAGCTTTACAAATTCACTGAATTACAAACATCATACGGTATCAATAATGTGGCCCTTGTAAAAGGAAGGCCAAAAACATTGAACCTGAAAGATCTTATTTCAGAGTTTATTGAGTTCCGTCATGAAGTGGTTGTGCGCCGTGCAAAATATGAACTCCGTAAAGCACAGGAACGGGCGCATATTTTATTGGGTTATTTAATTGCATTGGATCATTTAGATGAAGTGATTGCATTGATCCGCAGCTCACCAACACCTGATGTAGCAAAAGAAAACCTGATTAATGCCGGTTGGGGACTGGATGAAATTCAGGCAAAAGCCATCCTGGAACTGCGCTTACAGCGCTTAACAGGTATGGAAAGAGATAAGATCAAGAACGAATATGATGAATTAATGAAACTCATTAATCATTTAACAGAGTTGCTTGGCAGTGAAACCTTGCGTTTTGAACTGATCAAAACTGAATTGCTTGAAATCAAAGCGAAGTTTGGCGACGAACGCAGAACAGAAATTACTTATCTCGATGATGAAGTTCGTATTGAAGATCTCATCAAAGAAGAAGATGTGGTGATTACAATTTCACATCATGGCTATATCAAACGTACATCAGCTTCTGAATACCGTCAGCAACGCAGAGGTGGCAGAGGAGCAATCGGCAGCAAAACAAGAGAAGAAGATTATGTAGAACATCTCTTTGTTGCATCTACTCACCACACACTGTTGTTCTTTACTGAAAAGGGAAGATGTTACTGGTTGAAATCATACGAAATTCCTGAAGGCGATAAAACAAGCAAGGGTCGTGCTATTCAAAACCTGATGCAGTTACCGCCTGATGATAAAGTGAGAGCAATCATTGATGTGAAAAACCTCGACGATGAGGAATTTGTGAAGAATCATTACATTGTATTGTGTACAAGGAGAGGCATCATCAAAAAAACACTTTTAGAAGACTTTAGCAGACGCCGTGCAACCGGAGTGAATGCAATTACCATCATAGAAGGCGATCAGTTGCTTGAAGCGAAGATGACAGATGGCAACAGCGAGATCATGATGGCAGTGAAAAGCGGAAGGGCAATTCGTTTCCCAGAAGCCAAAGTAAGACCAACCGGTCGTGGTGCAATTGGAGTAGGTGGTATTGAAGTGGATGATGAGAAAGATGAAGTGGTTGGTATGATTTGTGTCAATAAGGATGATACTTCAAGAACGGTGCTGGTGGTTAGCGAAAAAGGATATGGCAAGCGCACAGCTTTTGAAGAATACAGAATGACGAACAGGGGAGGTAAAGGTGTGAAGACGATTAATGTAACCGATAAGACTGGCCCATTAGTTGGTATGCTGGAAGTAACGGAGAGAGAAGATCTGATGATCAGTTGTAAGAGCGGTATAACCATCCGTATGAAGATGAACCAGATCAGTGAACAGGGAAGAGCAACACAGGGTGTAAAATTGATCAGGGTGGATGATGGAGATGAAATTGCAGCCATCACACGTTTGGATGAAAGTAATGTTATTGAAGAAGAATTGATTTTACCAACAGACATTACAGAAACACCGGAAGCACCCGAAACAAATGAAACACCTGATGAACCGGAAGTAACTGATTCTCCAGAATAATCTGGAAATCAATAAATCAGAATAATAAATCTCAAATAAAAGAAAATGAAAAAATTTCTTTTCGCAGCGATTGCTGTTATGTTTAGCCTCGGTCTTTCAGCTCAGGATATTAAGAAAGTAAAGGCAGCTTTTGACAAGAAGGATTGGGTTAAAGCCAAGGAATCTGTTGACCTGGCAATGGCCAATGAAAAAGAACAGAAAAACTGGGAAGCCTGGTATTACAAAGGATTGATTTATGGCCAGGTTGCAAAGACGCCAACTTAAAAGCTACTGTTCCTGATGCATGGATGCAGTCGTTCCAGGCTTATCAAAAAGCAACCGAACTAGATAAAAAGGCGGCAGAGTTATACATGATGACCCGCAGCTATCCGGTATTTGATAACTACCTGGAATTACAGCGTGAGGGAAATGCTTTTTACAACAATAAAGATTATGAAAATGCGCTGGTTCGTTACAAGCAGGCCGACCAGGTTGGCCGGTTCATTTACAATAATAAGTGGGCACTCACAGCAGTAGATACAATTCTTTACTACTATGCAGGAGCAGCTGCGATGCAGATTGAAAAAATGGATGAAGCCATTTCCTATTTCCAGAAGATCTGCGATTCAAGTATTGCAGGAGACGGATTTGATGTTTGTTACCGTTATGTAACTTATTATTACGATCAGAAAAAGGATGAAGTAAATGCACAGAAGTATGCTGCATTAGGCCGTAAGATGTATCCAGGCGACACTTATTACGACAAACTTGATCTGGACAAAGCAAAAAAGAAAGGCATCGGACCCGAACTGTTTAAAAAGTACGATGAGGTAATAGCAAAAGAGCCCAAGGATTATGAAATGCGTTACGACTATGCAGCTGAAATGTTCAACTGGCTGTATATGGATCAAAAAACACCGGCAGCTGAGAAGCCAACATATTTTGAAAAGATCGTAACACAATTAAAAGCCTGCATAGAATTGAATCCGAAAGAGCCAGATGGTCATCTGTTAATGGGTAAAGCTTATTTTAATGAAGCTGCAGCTATCCAGGATGAACTGAAACTGGTAAAAGGAAGTACACCGGCAGATACACAGAAGAAGAGCGAGTTTAAAAAGAAAATGGAAGACAAAATGAAAGAAGCGATTCCGCATCTTGAAAATGGGTTGGCCATTTATGAAGCCATGACTGCAGATCAGTTAAAAGACAAAAGAAATAAGAACGAGTATAAAACTACTTTATACCTTTTAACTGATGCAAACAGGTTCCTGGGAAATACAGAGAAAGAAAAATGTATCAGAAAAAGTATGATGTATTGAATCAGTAATTCAGTTCATCTTATCATAAAAAAAGGCTGTCCAAACGGACGGTCTTTTTTAATACATTTAAGTAAACAAGCGAATCATGTCTTTATTATTAAACCGGTCTGAATTTGGTGACCCGAAAAATGCCGGTAATGTTTTAAGCAAAGAGGAAACCACTCAATTATTAAATGACTGGGTTAAGAATGAACGGCTGCAGCTCCACATGAAACAGGTTGCCCGTTTAATGCGTTACTGGGCTGCTGAGCAGGAACATTTAGATGAAGCTGATCAGTGGCGCTGGGAAATGGCCGGCTTACTCCACGACGCTGATTGGGATCAATGGCCCGAACAGCATTGCAAAAAAATCATTGAAGAACTGGAAGCAAGAAATATTGATCCGGAAATTATCCGGGCAATTGCAAGTCATGGCCCAAATCATTTTGGTGTAGAGCCTGTTACCAGGATGGATAAAATGTTATATGCTTTTGATGAACTCAGTGGATTGATTCATGCATATTCGTTAATGCGGCCGGAAGGTTATGCAGGTATGGAACTGAAAGGCGTGAAGAAACGTTTAAAGGAAAAAAGTTTTGCAGCAAATGTCAGCAGGGAAGAAATTGCTGATGCAATGAACAGGGCTGGGGTGGAATTAGATGTGATTATTGAATTTACTATTGAGAAACAGCGCTCATTTATTTAAAGTCAGGTATCAATTTTGGAAGGAGATTCTGCATAGCCATAAGAGTTAAATACTGGTCACACTTTGGCTCTAATCTATAATTCCCATCAATAGTTTTAACTGCATCAACACTTGCTTTGAAAAGTATGCAATCTATCATTACTGGTTCTAATAATCCGTTGACAAACTCATCAAGTGTTTTTTGTTCTTCAGGCGTTGGCTGGTATTTCCATCTTTCATGTATGACATTCACTTTAATCATGGTTATTTAATTTTACAACTGAGCCGTGTGTTTCTTAGTCTTATTTCTATTTTGTTAAAAGAATGACTTCCATTCTATTGCTAGGTACATCAACACGAGTATTGCCACAGCATTTAAAACCAAAACTATAGTCTTAGCAAGATTGTAAATAGCCTTAATGGTTTCAGTAGTTTGTTTGTATCTATACGGTCTTTTTTTGAGTATAAAGTAAGGAGATTCAAGAAAAGTGAAACCTTCAAAGGAGAGTCTGTAAATGTTATCCTCACTAACAATTTTTTCTTTTGAAGAAAGCACTTCTTTAGTAAATACGTCAAAAGTACCTGTGATTTTTTTATCTATGCTTTTGCCAGAATTTATATAACCGTCTTTTTCTAATTTAATTATGATTGCATCGCAATCTAATTCGGGCTTATCTTTTACAATCTGAATAAACTTTGTGTAATCATGCTTTTCTTTTAGATAATTAAGCATGTTATCTAAATCATCAATCTTCATAGCAGGGTGTATTTAATTTTAGAATACTTCAATATACTCAAGATAGTTGTAGTTCCCACGAGTGAGTATGTCTTTTGCGAAGGAGTACTTAACATAAGGTTAGACAAAACATTATACGAATAAAAGATAATCTTTTAAAATTGACCTTATGACCAAGAATTACCTATTTTATTTGAGCCTTAAAATAGTCAAGCTCAGGATTGAAATCAAGCTCAGGATTAGCATTCGCAAGTACTAATACCTTTTCAAGTTGCTGTTTCAAAAACTGCTGGTGCTGATTGGAGCCGGGGTGAAAAGCCTTGTGATTTTTTGCTGTAACAATCTGTTTGATTTCTTTACTTAGTTGTACAGTCGATTCCTGGAACGCATAATCAGAAAATTTTTCCATCACAAACTGAGTGGCGGCATAATTGGGATGCGACAGGTCGATATCATAAAAACGGTAATCACGCAACACATCAATCACCAGTTCATAAGCCGGGAAATAAAACAGCCGGTCGAACTTGTTTACCAGATGATGAACCGTTTCAAGCAGGCGGGCCTTGCTCCGGTTATTTTCAACCACTCCATCCCTGAGATGACGAACCGGGCTGATGGTGAAAATGATCTTCAGCTTTGGATTAAAATGAAACAGCTGGTGCAGTGTGTTATCTAATGTGGCAATCTGTTCGTCAATTGGGATCAGATATTTATCAAACCACTGCGCCGGTGCTTTATGGCAATTGGCAACAAACTGTCCGGTTTCCTTCAATTTATATACAAAGGAAGAACCAAGCGTAATAATGATCCATTCTGCATCCTTTAAAAACTCATGAGCTTTCTGCTGCGATTGATTAATCTGTGTAAGACAGGCTTCCTTTTCCGGGTTTGAAAAACGGCTGTGATGATTCCAGCTTTGCCACAGTTCATTATATTGAAACAGATCCTGCTCACTGTATTGTTTACACTGTATATAAGAAACCAAACTGCTGCACACACTCATCGGTTCAAACAAAATCCCATTTGGGTTTTGCAGGGTTTGAAATTTCAGCTCCTGCAGGTTATTGCCGATATGTTCGGTAAAGCAACTCCCAACCAGCATGATCTTATGATGATAAGTAATTGGTGCCGGTAAAGGTTTGATATCAATAGTTGTAAGAAAATTCATCAGTTAAATAGTTCGTCGGCCAGTTGCAGACTTTTTTGTAAGGCTTCTTTGTTTACATGCAAATCAGACCCAGTTTCAAAAAAATGGATCATCTTTTCGGTATCCATATTTCCCACCAGTTCATCATTGGCCATCGGGCATCCGCCAATTCCTTTTAATGCACCATCAAAACGTTTACAGCCTGCAGAATATGCGGCTTCTAATTTCTCTTTCCAGTTCAATGAAGTGGAATGCAGGTGAACACCGATCTCTGTTTGAGGTAACTGCTCAATTAAATAAGCAGTCATCCGTTTTACCTGTTCTGCAGTTGCCAATCCAACAGTATCGGCTAAGGAAAGTATTTCAATATCTAAACCCACCAGTTTTTCAGCCCATTCAAAAACAATTTCTTCACTCCATTGATCGCCGTAAGGGTTCCCAAAACCCATAGACAAATACACGACTAACTGTTTCTTGTTTTTTATACAGAGTTCCTGGATGGCCTCTACCCTTTTTAATGATTCGTTAATTGAACTGTTTGTATTACGCTGCTGAAAAGTTTCTGAAACAGAAAAGGGGAACCCGAGATAAGTAATTTCGTCAAACACAACTGCATCTTCCGCACCACGTTCGTTTGCAACAATGGCAAGTAGTTTTGTTTTACCGGTTCCCAAATCCAAATTCCTTACAACCTCTTTTGTGTCGGCCATTTGCGGAATTGCTTTGGCTGAAACAAAACTGCCGAAATCAATGGTATCAAAACCCACCTGCAGTAAGGTATTGATGTACTGAATCTTTTTTTCAGTTGGGATAATTGTTTTCCATCCCTGCATGGCATCACGGGGGCATTCGATCAGTTTAAGTCTTTGTTCTTTCATCATAATGATCCTGCAAAAGTAAGCGAAGCGTCAGTCTTAAACCTTCAGGGAGTCCATCTTTTCACGCATTTTATTAAAGAACTTATTCCTTTCCTTCTCACCCGTTCCGCTGATCTGGTGAGAGCGGCTTACAAGGGTGAAGAAATTTTCAAATGCTTTTTGTGTAAAGCGTTCGTCTTTGGTGATTAAATAGCTTAAAACATTATACGTAACAAATGACAGCTTCATTTCATTCAGTTCCATCAAAATGGTGTTACTGCCAATGATCACCTCATTTACATAAAACTGAAGCGGAGCCCTGTAAACAATTTCATTATCGCCGGGCATAAACTTGATGCCTTTTTCAACTTCCAGCTGAATATGATCCAGGCATTTCTGAAATGATTCGATTATGATATTTACATCTTCTTTATGTTTAAAATATCCACCATCCTTGTAATATTGAATCTGGCTGATGGTGCTGATAATACTTTCTGCATTCCACAATTCAAGTGAAGGGATTTTGTTATACTCTTTTATAATTTCCTGTCCCAATTGAAAACAGTCGAGCATAGGATATTCTTCCAGGGAAAATAGTTTGCTGCGGTAATCAGGATGATCCTTGATTGTTTTGCTCCAGAAAAAAGTTTTAAAAGCTGCAATTTCAGGGAACAGATAAAAGTGAAAAAATGTAATATCCTTACAGAAATAGTGCATCTTTTTATTGGGAAAAGTATTGAAATACTTCATGTATTCGAGCATTGCTTTCAGATAGTCAGAAAATTCAAACCGTTCTTCATTTATTTCAGGCGCCCTGAAAACCACCATTTCATTCTGCAGCTGTAATACCTGATCAATGGAAATTTTATAATGCTCACTTAATGTTTTCAATTCGGTTAAGGAAATCTCTTTCTCAGCTCTGATTCGCCTGTAAGCACTATCGTTACTGATGTGCAGTAGTTCAGCAACTTTATCAACCATTGATATATGTGAAGGAAGCGAGGCTTTGATATGCTGAAAAAAAAGCAGCTGGGGGTTTGCTGTATCCATGATTGATTGATTTTGGGAGTTTCTGCAAATCAGCCTGTCATTATTTGCAGAAATAGATAATTACAGGTAAGATAACGAGGTTTTTCGCAAATCGCAATACCCTTCAACACGCAGAAGTTCACGATTTGTAGTAGTAACCGCCAAACTAAAATAATGAACCGTATAAAGCAATTGGGAAAGGGGGTGTGGCAGAAGTAGGTTTGAGTTGTCAATTGACAATTTACTTACATTAAAAATTTAAAAAACATGAAAAAGATTTTAACATTGACTGTGACACTTATCATTATTGCTCTTGCAGTAAAAGCACAATCTCCCAGGTTTGGTTTTAATTCAGGTATTGCGTTGGCCAATATGAGTTATAAAGATGAAGATGGTAAAGAAAAATCAGATAGCAGGATTGGTCTTAATGCGGGAATCATGGTCGATATTCCTATTGGTCATAATCTCAGTATTCAGCCGGGAATAAATTTTATTCAAAAAGGTGCAAAAGAAAAGGAAACTGAAGGAACTTATTCAATGGAAGCATCGACGAGGATTAATTATCTCGAAGTACCGGTGAACTTTGTTTACAAAGCTCCGGTTAAAAAAGGCCATTTGTTTATTGGAGCAGGCCCATCAGCCGGGTATGCTTTAAAAGGTAATGTGAAAACAAAATTTTCAGATGGTCAAACAACAGAAACTGAGGAAAATAAAATCTATATCGGAAATAAGGACGATGATGACCTGAAGCCTTTTGAACTATCAATGAATGTTTTGGGAGGCTATGAATTTAATTCAGGTTTTCAGATTGCCGTAAACTATAATAGAAGTTTGAATAACCTGTTAACTGGTGATACCGGGTCTTCATCTTTACGAAACAGTTACTTTGGAATTAAGATTGGTTATCTGTTAAGAAAAAGAAATTAATTTTTCCAATCAAAGCAATCTTTATGGAACATTACTTTGACGAAACAAAAGGTGATCTTAAATATATACTTGAAGAACAAAGAAGAAAAGAAGGAAATGGAACAGGGCAGGAAGATTTTATTCCAAAGAAGAAATCAAGTTTCAGCGGGTTCTTTAAACGGTTAAAGAATCTGCTATTCAAAAACAAGTTGAAAGAAACTATTTCGAAAGATGATAATAACGTAATCTGTTATATTCTCTGCTTCATCACTTCATAAAGGATCATACCCGTTGCTATCGAAACATTCAAACTTTCAAAATCTCCTTTCATGGGGATTTTGAAAGTTTCATCACAGATCTTCATCAGTCCGGGAAAACACCTTTCTCCTCCCCTCCCATTATAATGGCACAGGGTTCTTTGAAGTCGCAGTCATAAACAACTTTCGTTGCTGTCATTTCACTCGCCAGTACTTTGATGCCGTTGAGATGAAGATCATCAACAGCTTTCATTAAACTGTTCACACGGCAAATGGCAATCTGTTCCAATGCACCGGCACTGGTCAATATTGCATCTTCATTCAATGCACCAACTCCTTTATCAGGAATAATGATGGCCTGTACACCACAGCAAAAAGCTGTGCGTGCAATACCGCCAATATTGCGGATATCAGTAATTCCATCAAGAATAAGAAACAAGGGTGTTTCACCTTTATCAACCACCCATGAAATCACTTCCTGCAGATCCTGGTAGCGGATCTTTGACAATTGTGCAATGATTCCTTCGTGTCCCTGGATATTATAACCATTCAGTTTTTCAACCGGGACTTTACTAATTGGAATATTCTGCTTCAAAGCGAGAATCTTGATTTCTTCTATCACATCACCATACAGGTTGTTCTGTAAATAGATTTTATCTAATTGCTTCCCTTCCTGCAATGCTTCCAATACTGGAATCCTTCCTGCTACAAGGGTTGATTTTTTTGGCCGCTGCTGTTGTTGTCTGAAATGTTTCACTTTGCAAAGAAATGATTTATCAAATAAAAAACCCTGCAAGAGTTTTAAACCTGCAGGGTTTCAAAGTCCCCCTTCAGGGGGATATATTGGGGGCTTATTTCAGCCCGAATGCTTTTTTTCACTTTGCTTACATAATCCAGTTTTTCCCAGGTAAATAATTCCACTTTTACCTTTTTTACTTTACCATCCGGACTTGTAAATGTTTTTTCAACGAACTGCGATACACGACCCATATGACCGTATGCTGCAGTTTCGCTGTAAATAGGATTACGCAATTTCAAACGCTGCTCAATGAAGTAAGGACGCATATCAAAAACACCTTCAATGATTTTTGATATCTGACCATCAGTCAATTCAACTTTTGCAGTGCCATACGTATTTACGTTGATAGAAGTTGGCTTGGCTACACCAATGGCGTAAGAAACCTGTACCAGTACTTCATCGCATAAACCGGCAGCAACCATATTTTTTGCAATATGACGTGTAGCATATGCAGCAGAGCGATCAACTTTGGAAGGATCTTTACCACTGAAAGCACCGCCACCATGTGCTCCTTTACCACCATAGGTATCAACAATGATCTTGCGACCTGTTAAACCTGTATCACCATGAGGTCCGCCGATTACAAACTTTCCGGTTGGGTTTACATGGTAAGTAATGTTGTCGTTAAACAACTTGCTGTATTTCTTGTATTTTGATTTGACACGGGGAATGAGAACATTGATCACATCAGATTTGATCTTCGCCAACATTTTAGCTTCTGTATCAAAATCGTCATGCTGGGTAGAAATCACAATAGCATCAATACGAACGGGACGGTTATTGTCATCATATTCCAATGTTACCTGGCTTTTTGCATCGGGACGCAGGTAAGGCATTTTAGAATTCTTTTCACGGCGGATAGCTGCCAATTCAATCAGGAGATTATGTGCAAGATCCAGTGCCATCGGCATATAATGCTCTGTTTCGTTGGTTGCATAACCAAACATCATTCCCTGATCGCCGGCACCCTGTTCTTCTTTTTTCTTACGGTCAACACCCTGGTTGATATCAGCACTCTGTTCGTGAATGGCTTATAAAACACCGCAGGAGTTTGCCTCGAACATATATTCGCTCTTGGTATATCCGATTTTCTTAATTACGCCACGTGCAATTTCCTGTACATCCAGGTATGCTTTTGATTTTACTTCACCGGCTAATACAACCTGTCCGGTTGTAACCAATGTTTCGCAGGCAACTTTTGACTGAGGGTCAAACGCAAGAAAGTTATCAATTAATGCGTCACTGATCTGGTCAGCTACTTTATCCGGATGACCTTCGGAAACAGATTCTGATGTAAATAAATAAGGCATATTTGCTGGGTTTTTAAGTCAGGCGCAAAGATAAGAGTTGAAACAATTCAAATATTACTGCTTGGAGTAATAAATACGAACAAACATTTTGTATTGTGGATGAGATCCGCCACCCAATTTTACCCTGCCAAATGCAAGGGGGTTGATGGTTGTAGAACTGGAAATTGCTCCGGAAAACTCAGCAAAATAAGGAGCCGAGAGTTTGAAATCACGAAGTGAGGCTTTCCCGTTTACCAGGTTTTGAACATAACTGGTAATATTCATTTTGTATTCTGCAACCAGGTTACTTGATGCATCCTTGAAATACGAAGGAATTCCACCGGTATAATCTGCAGAAATAGTATATAGTGTTACATTCTTTAGTGGATCAAATGTTAGTGTGTTAGCATAATAATTCGCACTATCATAGGGGATACTTGCAATCTTTCCGTCTGCTGTATAAGTAAACAAATGAAGAGCCGGCTGTAACAGAATATTTTCTATTGTTAACGGTCCCTGGTAAATCTGTCGGGCAACAATTTCTGCACGATGAATTAGATAGGGCTTGTTTCTGATTGTATCCATTGCAGGCACTTTAATTTTCACTGCAGTACCGGGGCCTGCCTGAATATAAGCAAGGCTTGAAGGTAAGCCTGATGTGATTGTTGGTTCAGCAGTACTGCCTGTATAGTTGCGGTATATTTTGTTGGCATTTGCACTTCTGATGGTATCTGCAACAAAGTTAAAACGGGTAACGGTGGTATCATTTCCGGTGCCATCTCTTTTCTTGTAGCGGTAGTAAAGATTCAAACGTGTTTCAGCACCGGTCATTGAAAAATAATTAATCGAATTTCCACTTGTTGTAGAATCGGGGATCAGGGCAAACCCGTTCAGGAATGCTTTGAAAATAGAGTCATTGCGAAACGCATTTGCTACATTATCCTGATCCAGTAATAACCTGCCAAAAGCATTATCGAGTTTTATTCGCAACTGGTTGTATATGGTATCGGTCTTATAAGCAGCTTTATAGCCGTTCCTTAATTTAATGGCGGTATACTGTTCCGTACCCAAAAAGTCTGCAGTTGAAAATGCAGGTGCTTCCGTAAACCTGTATAATTTACTTGCTTTAAAAGTCGGGTCAGTTATTTTATAAACATTAACTCTTGACAGCGCATTTGTATCACCATAATTTCCTGCAAAAGTCAGCGACAGAACACAGGAGTCGAGAAACAAACTGTCTTTTGATACCGGGTATGAAAATGGATAACTGATGGGCAGCATTTGAAAATACATAGCTGCAGTTGTTGTGCCAAACATCGGGTCGTTAATATAGCCTAAAATATGCTGATCACCTTTACCGATTGAACTGGTATCTGCTTCAATAAAAGAAGTCGTTTCAACAGGCAGTTCCATTGTGTCTGTGATGAGACGATCTGATCCGGGGATAAGGTCACCACCTAAATTAGTACGTTCAAGTTTTGTACATCCACTTATAAATGCCAATAAAAGAACTGATAAAAACAGGTTTCTTCTGCGCATGTCCGTGCTAAAAAAATTCATAGTAATGATGACAGTGTTATTTCGCCGAAAGGTCGGTATATAGTTGTAAATAGTCTGTTAAATCACCGTCTGGTTTAAATGGTAACACTTTTTTGCCACGCACTTTTCCAAATTCTTCCAGCAATTTTTTGTCAACTTTTTCAGCACCAAATGTTATAGCATCTGCATATGTTGCACCACCACGGAACATGGCTGTATTGTTGACATCCTTATAAGGTTCCAGATCTTTGTCTTTAATATTGGCGTGAATGCTTGCCAGCTTTAAAAACTTAGCACCCAGTTTTTCTTTGAAGGTATTCTGACCAATGGTGTAAACGAGTTTACTGTTTCCAAAAACGGGTTCTTTCTTATACGCAGTTTGAAGGTACATGGGAATTAAACCTGTCATCCAGCCACTGCAATGAATAATATCCGGGGGCCATCCAAATTTCTTAACGGTCTCTAATGCACCCTTACAGAAGAAAATGGAACGTAAATCATTGTCATCAAACCACTTTTCATTCTCATCATGATAAATGAACTTACGTTTAAAGAAATCTTCATTCTCTAAAAAATAAACCTGTAAACGGGCATTGGGTAAGGAGGCAACTTTGATCTGCAGCGGGTAGTCGTCATTATCAACAGAAACGTTGATACCACTGAGGCGAACTACTTCGTGTAATCTGTGCCGGCGTTCATTAATAACTCCAAAGCGGGGCATAATGCAACGGATCTCAAAACCACCTTCGTTTGCTTTAATTGCCAGTTGATTAACAATGGATGAGAAATCTGTTTCCTCCAGATAAGGAGACATTTCACTGGCAATAAATAAAATTCTTTTCTTTGCTGCTACCATTACTGTTTATTAAGGAATCTTTACTTCTTTAAAGAAGTGTGCAAAGGTAGTGGATTTTAGCGAAAAGACAGGTGACTACAGTCGTATTGCCATTTAAAACAACGAATTATGCTCATTTTTCATAAGGTTTCAGATATCAGAAAGTGGCTTGATCAACAGGTTTTGGCCGGGCAAAGTGTTGGCTTTGTACCAACCATGGGAGCATTGCATCAGGGCCATCTGTCTCTCATTGATCAAAGCCGGGAACGGACAGAGGTAACCGTCAGCAGCATCTTTGTAAATCCAACTCAATTTAATGACCCAAAGGATTTTGAAAAATACCCTGTGACAATTCAGCAGGATATTCAACTGCTGATCAAAACAGGTTGTGATATTTTGTTTCTTCCTTCAGCCAGCGAAATTTACCCAAATGGAACGGCACATCTCCCCACTATGAACTTGGGTATTTAGAAACGGTACTGGAAGGCAAATACCGTCCGGGGCATTTCCAGGGAGTTTGCCAGGTAGTGCACCGGCTGCTGGAAATTGTTCAGCCAAACCTACTGTTCCTGGGACAAAAGGACTTTCAGCAATGCATGGTTATAAAAAAGCTGATTGAACAAACGGGCTTGTCAACACAAGTGCAAATTATTCCCACCCTCCGGGAAAATGACGGACTTGCCATGAGCAGCCGTAATATGAGACTGAGCGAAACTGAACGGGCAAATGCAACATCCATACATCAGGCTCTTTTACAAATGAAAGGACAATTGCAACAGGGTTCTGTTTTAAAATTGAAACAAAAAACGACTGACTTTTTAAAGAATAAGGGATTCAGGGTTGATTATGCCGAACTTGCCAAAGCAGATACGTTGGATTTAATTGATGAATGGAACGGACAGGACAAACTTGTAGCTTTGATAGCAGCTTATCTGAATGAAGTGCGCCTGATTGATAACATGATTCTGACATAAGCAAAAATGTTTTCAAAAGAATCCCTCTAAATTTGCCGTCATGGAAATAGAAGTACTGAAATCGAAAATACACCGCATCACAATTACAGAAGCGAATCTTCATTACGTAGGAAGTCTTACTTTAGACGAAGATCTGATGGATGCTGCCAACATGATTGAATATGAAAAGATACAGGTGGTAAATGTAAATAATGGTAACAGGCTGGAAACTTATTTGATCAAGGGCAAGCGTGGAAGTGGTGTTTGCTGCTTAAACGGGCCCGCTGCACGCCAGGGAAGTGTGGGTGATGTGGTGATTATTATTTCGTATGCTACAATGAAGTTTGAAGAAGCGAAAACCTTTAAACCATGGCTCGTATTTCCGAAAGGCACAAATAAACTCTGAGACTGAGTCTTACCTCTTATGCTTAAAAAAGAATTATCCTTGCTCTTCAGTTTCTCTTTTCCTTGGATTGGGTGTCTTTCTTGTATGGTGGATGGCAAGAGGTATTGACGATAAGGGCTGGGAACAGATCAGGACGTCATTAAAACAGGCGAACTACTGGCTTTTTATCCCTGTATTATTAATGATGCTGCTCAGTCACTATATCCGGGCTTTACGCTGGAAGATATTGATGGAGCCGCTGGGTTATAAACCTTCAACCTTTAATGTATTTAATGCTGTAATGATTGGTTACTTAGCCAATCTTGCCTTTCCCCGTTTGGGCGAAGTACTGAAATGTACCATCCTTGCCCGGTATGAAAAAATGGGCCCTGATAAACTGATAGGGACTATTGTTGCAGAAAGAGCCATTGATCTTGTTTGCCTGATAGGAGCATTTGTAATTACGATTCTATTGCAGATAGATACGGTTGGAGCCTATGCAATGACACTGTTGCAGAATATTTTCATGGGCGATGACCAGAAGTTTTCATGGTTAAAGTTAATACTGGTTCTTGGCGGCGTTTCAGTTTTTCTATGGCTGTTCTACATGCTGCTGAAAAAGTTCAGCCATTTTCCACTGATTGAAAAAATTAAAAAATGTTGTAAAGGGAATCTGGAGCGGAATCAACAGCGTTCGTCATATCAAAAATCGCTGGAAGTTTATTTTTCAAACTGCACTCATCTGGCTATTATATTTAATGAGCAGCCGTATTGGTTTTTATGCCATGACAGAAGTTTCACATCTCGGCATACGGGAAGCCTTTTCTATTTTATCATTCGGCAGTTTGGGAATGATTGCCACACAGGGTGGTTTAGGTGCCTACCAATACATTGTTCAGGAAATACTGATGCTCTACGGACAAACACAATTGGTAGGTTTTACATTTGGATGGATTCTATGGATTGCACAAACAGTTGTGATTTTAGTTGGCGGACTTGTTTGCTCAATACTTTTACCCATCGTTAACAGAAAACGGAATGAAAGCAATACAACATATTCAGCAGAAAGTTCTTAACCAGCAGCAGTTACAACAGACTTTATACCGTTGGCGTAAGTTTGGTAAAATTAAAATAGCCTTTACAAACGGTTGCTTTGATATTCTGCATGCAGGTCATATTCATTCTTTATCGCAGGCTGCTTCTTTTGCAGATGTGCTGATTGTCGGCTTAAACAGCGATGCCTCCACCAAAAAATTAAAAGGCGAAAACCGGCCCATCAATAATGAACAGAACCGGGCCTTGAGCCTTGCTTCATTAGTAATAGTGGATGCAGGTGTATTGTTTGATGAAGACACACCGCATGAACTGATCAAGTCAATTCTTCCAGATGTTTTGGTAAAAGGTGGCGATTATACAATTGATACAATTGTTGGGGCAAAAGAAGTTATGGCCAATGGTGGAAGGGTTGAAATTATCCCTTTGGTTGAGGGGTTGTCAACCACTTCAATTCTGAAAAAAATTGAAACACTCTGAGGTTCTTTTCAAAAACTTAACCTGCCGTCAGTCATTCACTTCTTACATTTACGGTTAAGTATAACCGATTGATATGGCTATTGAAAAACGTAAAATAATTATCAGGGATATCAGCTGGCTTTCCTTTAATGCAAGGGTTTTGCAGGAAGCAAATGATCCCTCTGTTCCGCTCCGTGAGCGAGTTCGTTTTCTCGGAATTTTCTCCAACAATCTTGATGAGTTTTTCCGTGTTCGTGTTGCAACGCTGAAACGCATGTCTGAGTTTGGCGATAAAGCCAAAGTAAGAATGCACCTGGAAAAAAATCCTCACCAGATCCTTGAACAGATACAGGACATTGTGCTTGAACAGCAGAATGAATTCAACCGCATCTGGAATCAGGTACAGCAGGAATTAAAAAAGGAAAAGATCTTTCTTGTAACAGAGAAACAACTCAACAAAGAACAGAAACGATTTGTTGAAACCTATTTTGATGAGGATGTGCGTCAGGAAGTAATTCCGCAAATGATTGAAAGCAACCCTTACCCGCCCTACCTGCGGGAGCGTTCACTTTATCTTGCTGTGGTAATGAGTAATAAAACAACAGCGTATAAAAAGAAATATGCATTGATTGAAGTGCCTGCAAAATTCAAACGCCGTTTTGTGAAGCTGCCATCAGCAGCAGGTGAACACTATATCATTTTAATGGAAGATGTGATCCGTCATTGTCTCCCAAAAATATTTTCTTTTTTAGGGTTCGATCATTATTCAGCACATGTAATTAAGGTTACCAAGGATGCAGAACTTGATCTGGAAAGTGATGTGAGTACTACACTGATTCAAAAAATTGCAAAGGAGTTAAAAACCGCCGTAAAGGAAAACCTGTTCGGTTTATTTATGATAAAGAAATTGATGCTGGACTTTTGGAATATCTCATCAGAAGATTAAATTTATCAAGAAGAGGTAATATCATTCCCGGCGGACGGATTCACAACTTCCGGCATTTCATGGATTTTCCGGGTGATGTGTTTTCTCAAAAACCGGAACGAAAAAACCATTCCCCCACCCTGCGTTAAAACGTACCATCCGTGTTACAGATGAAATTTTGAAACAGGATTTGTTATTACATTTTCCATATCATTCTTTTGACACTGTGATTGATCTGTTACGTGAAGCAGCAATGGATCCTGATGTAAAAGAGATCAAGATCACAGCTTACCGTTTGGCAGATAATTCAAAAGTGATTAATGCACTGGCAAACGCTGCAAGAAATGGAAAGATTGTAACAGTGATGTTAGAACTCAGGGCAAGGTTTGATGAAGAAGCCAATCTTTACTGGAAAGAACGGCTGGAAGAAGAAGGTGTAAGAGTGTTGATTGGTGTGCCCAATATGAAAGTGCATGCAAAAGTCTGCATCATTAAAAAGAGAATAAAGAACAAAACCATTCAGTATGGATTTGTAAGCACAGGAAATTTGAATGAATCAACATCGAGAATTTACGGAGATCATTGCCTGCTGACCGCTAACAGAAAAGTAATGGCTGATATCAACAGGATTTTTCATTTCCTTGAAAAACCATTGGTGAGTCACATGAAGTTTCTGCGTCAGTGTAAAACACTGATTGTTTGTCCTACGGGAATGCGTCGTCATCTGATCAGGTTAATTGACACTGAAATTGCCAATGCAAAGAAAAAACTGCCTGCTTCAATGACGCTGAAAATGAACAGCATCAGCGATGAAGAACTGATTACAAAACTCTATGAAGCTGCAAGAGCCGGTGTTGAAATAAAACTCATTGTTCGTGGTATTTTCTGTATGATGACGGAGAGCAGTAAGTTCAAAATAAAACCTTATGCGGTGAGTATTGTTGACCAGTACCTGGAGCATAGCCGTGTGTTGATATTTCACAACAACGGTAAAGAGAAAGTTTATATATCTTCGGCTGACTGGATGGTGCGTAACCTTGACCACCGGATTGAAGCTGCACTTGAAATAACCAATGCAGAAATCAAACAGGAGTTGAAAGATTATGTTGACATTCAGTTAAAGGATAATGTAAAAGCAAGGATACTGGATAACGACCTGGACAATGTGTATGTACGGAAGAAAGGAAAAACAGTGCGTTCACAGGTTGAAATTTATAATTTCCTGCATCAAAAAATACTGAAGCAAATTGAAACTGGCAGCAATTGATATTGGAAGTAACGCAGCAAGATTATTGATTACCGAAGTAGTGGAAAACGGGAAAGCCCAGCCTCAATTTAATAAACTCAACCTTGTACGTGTACCTCTCCGTTTGGGATTTGATGTATTTGAAAGCGGCGACATTCCCAAAGCTAAAATCAACAAAGTAATAGAAACCATTAAGGCTTACAAGCACCTCGTAAGCATTTATGATGTGCAGTACCTCAAAGCCTGTGCAACTTCTGCCATGCGTGATGCAAAGAATGCGCAGGACATTATCCGCAAAGTGAAAATGGAAACAGGCATTGAAATAAAAGTAATCAGTGGTGATGAAGAGGCTTCGTTTATTTATGAAAATCATATTGCTGAAAACTTAGATAAGGCCCACGCCTATTTATACATTGATGTGGGAGGTGGCAGCACCGAACTTACTTTTTTTAATGCCGGTAAATTAGTCTTTAAAGAATCCTTCAATATCGGTACTATCCGTTTGTTAAAAGGATTGGTGGAAAAAAAACAATGGAATGAGTTAAAAGACTTTCTGAAGCTGAATACAAAAGGACTGAATGATATTATCGCTATTGGTTCTGGTGGAAACATCAACAAAGTCTTTTCTTTATCGAAACGGAAAGACGGGAAGCCGCTTTCACTTGAATTACTGCGTGATTATCATAAAGAGTTCAGCAGTTTTTCATTGGAGGACCGGATGAAAAATTATAAACTCCGTGAAGACCGTGCGGATGTAATTGTTCCAGCCCTGCAGATTTATATCAACGTAATGCGCTGGACTGACACAGAAGAAATTTTTGTTCCCAAGATAGGTTTGGCTGATGGACTTGTGCATATGCTTTATGATGAAGTAAAAGCTAAGAAGCTGGATGCTTCAACGGTGGTGTTGTAATTTCGGAAAGTATAATTGGGAAATTTTGAAATTGAAAGGCAAGTGCCCTATTGTTTTCTACTCAAAGTATTCATATATTTTATCTAATAAATACATGTTGCTATGACTGAAAAAGATTTAAAAATACGATCCCGAAAATTTGCTGTTGATGTCCTGAATTTTGTTGACTCATTGCCAAACAGGAGAAGTGGAAATATTATCGGCAATCAATTAGGCAGAAGCGCATCTTCAGTAGCTGCCAATTACAGGGCTGCCTGCAGAGCAAGATCACAGGCTGAATTTATTTCAAAAATCGGTATTGTTGAAGAAGAAGCAGATGAATCTGTTTTTTGGCTGGATATTATTCCCGATACAAAAAATGCAAGTATAGAAACTGTTGAACCTTTGTTGAAGGAAGCAAGGGAACTCACAGCTATCTTTACATCCTCAAGCAAAACAGCTAAAGCAAACAGACCGGCAAAGCAGTAAAGCTTGTTGTATTCAATTTCAAAATTTCGAAATTCAAAAATTCCAAAATTTAGCATGTCAACAAATAAGGATGTAAAACGGGTTACAACCAATACTCTGCAGAAAATGAAATCATCGGGTGAAAAGATCTCCATGATCACCGCCTATGATTTTTCATTTGCAGGAATTTTTGATACTGCAGGTATTGATGTGATTCTTGTGGGCGACAGTGCCAGCAATGTAATGGCAGGACATGAAACAACTTTGCCAATTACACTGGAGCAGATGATCTATCATGCGCAATCGGTGATCCGTGCGATTAAACATTGCCTCGTTGTTGTTGATCTTCCTTTTGGTACTTATCAATCCAACTCAGATATTGCTTTGGCATCTGCTATTCGCATCATGAAAGAAACCGGCGCACATGCAATCAAGCTTGAAGGTGGTGAAGAAGCAATTGAATCAATCAAACGCATAGTTGCTGCCGGAATACCGGTGATGGGACATTTGGGTTTAACACCTCAATCCATTTATAAATTTGGTACATACACAGTAAGGGCAAAGGAAGAAGAAGAAGCAAATAAATTAAGAAAGGATGCAAAGTTGTTAGAAGATGCAGGATGCTTTGCAACTGTTTTAGAAAAAATTCCTGCTGCACTGGCAAAAGAAGTTTCAGAAAGTTTGCACATCCCCACTATCGGAATTGGCGCAGGCGGTTTCTGCGATGGACAGGTATTGGTAATGCATGATATGCTGGGCATTAATACAGAATTTAAACCAAGATTTCTGCGGCAGTACTTAAATCTGTACGAACAGATCACCGGTGCTGTGCAGCAATATATAAAAGATGTGAAGAGTAGCGATTTTCCGAATGCGGGGGAATCATATTAATTATGATTGTAACTAACAGAAGTTGGTGTTTGTGTAGTTGATCATCATTACAAAGTAATTCAATATTCATTAAACCATTCAAAACTTTCTATAGTACGATATTCTTTTGGGATAGATTTTAGCTTAATTCTTTTTACGTTTTCAGAAGAGTACAATTCTTTATTGGTTAGAAAATAAGAGTGATTAATTGTGTCAGCTTTGTCAGGATAAATAAATTCAATTGTATCAACATTAAAATTATTCCATTTATACTTATAAAGCCCAACTTCACCGGGGTGTCCATATTGTACGCCACGAATTATTTTCTCTTTCGGTGAAAAAGTTGGATTGATGAATTGATACTCTCTTGAAAAAGCTCCTTTATCTGTCAGATTTAGATAAACATTGAAAATGTCACGCCTGCAACAACCTGATTCAGGATACAAATGAACTAAGAAGTCTCTCATACCATCGCCATCTACATCTCTAATTGTATCGTTTACATAGGACATACCATGTTGTAACCTATTTAGTACAGAAGCCAATTTATTGCCCTTTATGTGGTAAATATCTATATATACTCCCCAGGGAGCCCGTCTTCGGATTAAAATATGCCTTTGTTTTTTTGAGAATAAGCGCCCGATTCTAATATTAACAGCAACATTATAAGAGCTGCCCTCTAACGTTATTTCATACTCCTTGTAATAATTGTCAGTTTGAATGTTTTGTTTTGCAATTCTTATTGCTTCGTTTAAAACCTTGTCAAGACTTAAGCTGTCAGCTATTTCATCTCTCGTAACTTGTTCTTTTCTTTCTTCTTTCGGCAATGTGTTTTTCTCAATATTATCTTTTGGAACGGATATAATTTTGTTATTACCTGACCTTTGCTTACATGAACAAAAAATAAGTAAAAGAGAAAGAATAAAGATGGTTGAGATCGATTTCATTTAGTTACAGTATACAAGCTAATTTATGCTATTACAAGCAGCTCTCAAAACAATTAATTCGTTTTGCAATGCTCTATTTAAAAATCGTATCCGCATTCAGCACTGCCCATAACTTCAGTCCGTCATATTTTTCTTCCAGCGTTTTTAAGAATGGTTTTACATCCATCAGCACTTTGCGTTCTTCCAGCACTTCCACATCAGCAAAGAACACACGGCTGAGATAAATCCGTTCACGTTTCAGCATATAATCATTCCGCATTCTTGCACGTTGCTTTGAATCTTTAACCGGTGTTTCGCAGAATACAACCATTAAAGATTTTTCTTTATTGGTATTGGTGAGGCGCAATACCTGGCAGACTAATAATTTTTCTTTTGGTAAAGAAAAAGTAGCAATAGAGTCTGCAGTAACTGTGTTTACATATCCTGCAGAAAATACCTGCGTATAAGCACTGTTTGTGATGACCCATAAATAAGTCAGGAGTAGCAGTTTAATCATAGATATTGTTTTAATCAAAAATTATAGCGGGGTGCTGAACAACTCTATGTAAGTAATAGACAAACGAAAGTTTGTGAATAAAACTATGACGATTAATAGACATCTTTCTGCACCATTTCGCTGCCTTGCACCCTATCTTTGCGGCCAACAAAACTGACCAACGAATGAAAAAGTATTTTTTCATAGTAATAGCTGCAATTGCTGCCGTAAATTCAACTGCACAGCAAAAAGAAATTGAATTAGATCCCATTACTGTTACTGCTTCATTGATACCACAGAGCTCTTCAAAAACAGGAAGAAATATTATCATCATTAAAGGTGAACAGATCAATAAACTGCCGGTTAATTCTATTGATGAATTAATTCGTTATTTACCCGGTGTGGAAGTGCAGAGCCGTGGCCCAATGGGTACACAAAGCAATATCACCATTCGTGGCGGAACCTTTCAACAGGTATTAATTATTTTAGATGGTGTTCGTTTAAATGATCCGTTAACAGGACATTTCAATTCATATATCCCCATCTCCCCTGCTGAAATTGATCGTATTGAAATTTTGAAAGGTGCATCATCTGCTGTTTATGGAACCGAAGCAGTTGGTGGTGTAGTAAATATCATCAGCAAAACATTTGCTGCACAAAAAGGAAAACAGCAACAAAGGTTAAACGGACAGGTAACTGCAGGTGATTATGGTTTGCGTAATGCACAGGCAGGTTTCAGCTGGCAGAAAAATAAAACCGCTTTATCAGGTGGTGTGTTACAGAATGTTGCTGATGGTCAACCACTGCGGGGAACAAATGGTTTCTTTAATCTCACCACCATTTCAGTTTCTGCAAAACAGTACATATCTGAGAATAGTAGTATCGCTTATCGTGGTGCATATGATGACAGAAATTTCAATGCACAGAATTTCTATACAAATTTTTTAACTGATTCTGCAACCGAACGTGTCATCACAAGATGGCATCAATTAAATTTCACGTATCAAAAAAACAAACATAAATTCAGTATTGATGCCGGTGCAAAAGATGCATCTGATAAATACCAGTTCCGCAAAGCATCTGCTGCTAACACCAACCGTTCAAAAATTTACCAGGCACTGGCAATACATAATTATACCATCAATCAACAGTCAACTATTACATCGGGTGTTCAGTTGATTGAACGGAGTGTAAAATCGAACAACCGTGGCAATCACAGCATCACTTCAACAGGAGTATTTGTTATTCTTAATCAGCAGATCGGGGAACATATAACCATCAATCCTGCTTTGCGTGCAGATTGGAATGAAAGAGCCGGCTGGGAATTAATTCCACAATTAAATCTTTCTTACCGCACAGAAAAATTACAGCTCAGAGCAAGTGCAGGAAGAAGCACAAGAGATGCAGACTTCACCGAACGCTTTAATAATTATCAGCCTGCGTCAGTTGCAAGCGGTAACCGCATTGGTAATCCTGATCTTGAAGCTGAAACGTCATTCAGTTATGAAGCAGGCGCTGATTATTTTATTGTAAAAGATTTTAAAGTATCTGCAGGATGGTTTCAACGTTTTCATAATGGTTTGATTGATTATGCTGCTACTGCTTATGCAGATATGCCAAGACAGGTGAATCTTGTTCCCGGTGGTACTTACAGTCTGGCAAAAAATATTGATAAAGTAAACACAAGAGGTGTTGAAACAGACTTGCAGTACAGCAAAGAATTTGCACCTAATCATCGAGTTTCAGTTGCAATGGGAGCCATCTGGATGAAGAGTACCAGCAGTGATACTGTTCCTTCGCTCTATGTTTCCAATCATGCAAAATTCTTTTACAATTTTTCTGTGCAGTACAGGTATAAATTCATCAGCATTGCGTTGAATGGTTTGTATAAACAACGTACTCCTCAAACAGGAAACGCAGCTTTCGTTCCGGTGAGTAAAGATTATTTCCTGATGAATGCAAGACTGGAAGGAATTTTTCTTGGGAATAAACTAGGTGTATTTGTACAGGCCGATAATGTATTCAACCGCAGGTACAGCGATATACTGGGAACTGTTATGCCCAACCGCTGGGTAATGGGTGGTATTAAGGTTTCATTATAAAATCAGGTATGCCATACTTAAACTTACTGATGATATAAAACTGTCTGCTAAAAGTATGGCATACCTGCTCCATCGGTAATGGGTGGAATAAAAGTCACATTATAATCAACGCTTTTTCAGGATATTTGCAGCCTCAATAAAACGATTGTATGCAGGATATCTTAAAGCAGTTAGGAATTAAAGACAATAACTCTGGTGTTTCAACCGGTGTAAACTGGATGAAATCCGGAGGCGAAACAATTGTGTCCTCCTCTCCCGTTGATGCAAAAAATATTGCTTCCGTTACAGGAGCAGATAAAGAATCGTACGAAACGGTAATCAAAAAAGCAGAAGAAGCTTTTAAAGAATGGCGCACATGGCCCGCTCCAAAGCGTGGAGAAATCGTACGGCAAATTGCTGAAGCATTACGTGCAAAAAAAGAACCGCTGGGTAAATTGGTTTCCTATGAAATGGGAAAAAGTTTACAGGAAGGTTACGGCGAAGTGCAGGAAATGATTGATATCTGTGATTTTGCTGTTGGCCTCAGCCGCCAGTTACATGGATTAACGATGCACAGCGAACGCCCCCTGCATCGCATGTATGAGCAATGGCATCCCCTTGGAATTGTTGGAATCATATCAGCATTTAATTTCCCTGTTGCTGTTTGGAGCTGGAATACGATGCTTGCATGGATCTGTGGTGATGTTTGTATCTGGAAACCATCTGAAAAAGTTCCTTTATGCGGCAGTGCCTGTCAGAATATTGTTGCGGAGGTATTTGCAAAAAATAATGTTCCGGAAGGTGTAAGCTGTTTAATTCAGGGTGGCAGAGAAGTTGGTGAATGGATGAGTAATGATACAAGAGTTCCATTAGTTTCTGCAACCGGAAGTACAAGAATGGGTAAAGCGGTGGGTGCTGCTGTTGGTCAGCGTTTGGGAAGAAGTTTATTAGAACTTGGTGGAAACAATGCCATCATCATCAGTGAACATGCTGATCTGAATATTGCAATTCGTGGTGCAGTGTTTGGTGCAGTTGGTACTGCCGGACAACGTTGTACAACAACAAGACGTTTGATCATTCATGAAAGTATTTACGATACAGTAAAAGAAAAATTAGTAGCAGCTTATAAGCAGTTGAGTATTGGCGATCCGTTGAATGAAAGCAATCACGTGGGGCCATTAATTGATCAGGATGCTGTGGCTGCATATTCAAAATCGATTGAACAGTGCAAAGCAGAAGGTGGAAAATTTGTGGTTGAAGGCGCTGTATTATCAGGCATTGGTTATGAAAGCGGCTGCTATGTAAAACCATGTATTGCTGAAGCAGAACCTCATTATAAAATTGTACAGCATGAAACCTTTGCTCCCATTTTATATTTACTGAAGTATAAAACCATTGATGAAGCCATTGCAATTCAGAACGGAGTTCCGCAGGGATTATCATCTTCCATCATGACCTTGAATCTTCGTGAAGCAGAACAATTCTTATCAACTGGCGGCAGCGATTGCGGCATTGCCAATGTAAACATCGGCACCAGCGGCGCTGAAATTGGCGGAGCTTTTGGTGGTGAAAAAGAAACAGGTGGTGGCCGTGAAAGCGGAAGCGATGCCTGGAGAAATTACATGCGCCGGCAAACAAATACCATCAATTATTCCAATAATCTGCCGTTGGCACAGGGAATTAAGTTTGATCTCTAAAAAAAACACTCAAAATCCTCATAATTGTGGTTAGACGGTATGTTTAATTTTGAGGATTATTGCAATTTTACCATTATAGAACAAAACAATAACGAATGTATCCTCAAAGATTTCTCATTGGCTTAACCATCTTTATCCTGTCCGTAACCACTACCCTCGCCCAAACATCTGCAAAAGATGAACTGAAAGGCTGGCATCTGAAAGACAAAACATCAGATGGGTATTATGGCATCAGCCTGGAACAGGCATTTGGTTTTTTAAAAGACCGCAAAAGCACAACAATCATCGTTGCTGTAATCGACAATGGGATTGATACACTGCATGAAGATCTGAAATCTATACTCTGGCACAATCCAAAAGAAATTCCGGGTAATGGTATTGATGATGATAAGAACGGTTATGTGGATGATATTTATGGCTGGAATTTTCTTGGTGGAAAAGATGGCCGTAATGTAAAAGATGGTTCAGCTGAAGCAGCCCGTATGTATCATGCGTTGAAAAGTAAATATGCAGGCACAGTTGATGAAACTAAGTTATCACCCAAAGAAAAAGAGGAATACAGGGTCTTTAAAAAACTGAAAGATGAAATAGAAACCGGTGCAACAGATGCACAGCAGCAGATTTTATTTCTGCGTGGTTTGTACAGAAAATCCGGACAGGCAGACAGTTTGATCCAGGTCCGTTTCAAAAAAGAATATAATGGTAATGATCTGGTTACTTTTAAACCGGCTAACTCAAAAGAGTCTGATGCCAAGTCAACCATGCTTGCACTTTTCAGGGGATTTGATGCAATGGAAGTAATGAACAGCAGCATCATGGAAGACTTTACCACTTATTACAAAATGCAGGAAAAGAAAGCAGAAGCTCCTAATACAGTACCGGTAGATTTTCGTGGTGAAATTGTAAAAGATAATTACAACGATTTTAATGACCGCTATTATGGCAATCCTGATGTAATGGCTGGTACTCCCTTACATGGTACACATGTAAGCGGAATTATTGCAGCTGCAAGAAATAATGGAATTGGTGTAGACGGTGTTGCCAATGATGTACGCATTATGTCGCTGCGTGCAGTACCTGATGGGGATGAATATGATAAAGACGTTGCACTCGCCATCCGTTATGCTGTTGACAATGGAGCAAGAATCATCAACATGAGTTTCGGCAAAGGATACTCACCTGAAAAAAGATGGGTGGATGATGCAGTGCGTTATGCAATGAGTAAAGGTGTATTGCTGGTGCATGCAGCAGGCAACGATCATGCGAATGTGGATAGCACAGAAAATTATCCCAATGCCGTTTTTGCTGATACAAAAACAAAGGCAACGAATTATATAACAGTTGGTGCAAGCGGCGATCCAAAAGCCGGTGGATTGATTGCAACCTTCAGTAACTATGGTAAAAAGGAAGTAGATGTATTTGCACCGGGTGTTGAAATTTATTCATCAGTACCCGCCGGCAATGCTTACCGTTTTGAAGATGGAACAAGTATGGCAAGTCCGGTTGTTGCCGGGTTAGCTGCACTTATTCTCTCCTACTTCCCCGATCTTACTCCTGAACAGGTAAAGTACTGCATTGAAAAAGGTGCACAGAACCCCAATGTGGAAGTAAAGAAGCCGGGTACAGAAGAGAAAGAAAATTTCGGCGACTTCAGCCGCACAGGTGGTATCATCAATGCATACGAATCAGTAAAGATTGCGGCAACATTGAAAGGCGAAAAGAAAACGCAAACTGCTCCAAAGCCGTTACCAAAACCAAAAGTGAAGAAATCAAGAAAAGGATAAAACGTATTTTTGAAGTCCTGCTGAAAAGCAGGACTTCTTTATTTATACCATAAATTAATTGTATGTCAAGACTAACCACCGATGACTACGCTTCATTTTATCACAACTATGTAATGCAGGTGCAGGAAGATGATCTGCAAACTGCTTTTCAAAACAACTCACCCGTTGTGGATGCATTTCTGAATTCTATCCCTGCAGCAAAAGCAGACTATGCTTATGCAGAAGGTAAATGGACAGTTAAACAATTACTGCAGCACATGATTGATGCAGAGCGGATTTTTGCACACCGTGCATTATGGTTTGCAAGAAAGAGCCCTGCTCCTCTCAGCGGCTTTGATGAAAATGCTTATGCAGACATTGCAGATGTAAGCAAACGAAGCCTGCAATCATTGATTGATGAAATGAAAGCCGTAAGAAAAAGTACAGAATTTCTTTTCAGCAGCTTTTCTGAAAACGAACTGAATACAGTTGGTACAGCCAATAACAATCCCATTACTGTAAAAGCATTGGGTTATGTTACGCTGGGTCATTTTCTGCATCATAAAAATATACTGGAAGATAGGTATGCCATACTTTGAAAGTATGGCATACCTCAAAAGGTCAGGCCACGCTTAAGCGTGGCCTGATATAAAAATTACTGCAAACCGATAAGCCGGATTTTGTTTCATCCGCCATAGCCGAAGCAAAGGCGGATAACAGCTATCATTTATCTGTCCCGCAATTTACATTGCGGGATCAATCTGCCTACCCTTCCCGCTATCATCAGTTGATGAAGATAAACGAGCCGTTTACAATGCTGATCAGTTGAAACAAATTCAACTGATTGCAAAGCGGGATATACATGGCATTTCAGCACGTAAGGTTTACCCTGCTCATACATTACTGTACCAACCCGTAGGCTCTTACCCTACGTTTTCACCCTTACCTGCCGAAGCTTTAGCGAAGGCAGGATTGCCCTAACTATAAATTCGGCGTGGCGGTTATTTTCTGTGGCACTTTCTGTTGGCGCTTTTAACACCACCCGGCTCTTCACCGGTACGTTGCTCTATGCTGTCCGGACTTTCCTTGGCGCTTTTGGCGACACGATAGCTTAGCTTGCAGCAACAGCAAAAATACAAAGAAGGTTTTTGTCCACCTGTTGAAAAATGTCTGCAAAATATTTTTCAACTTCAATAGATGTAAAAGGCAGCTTGTCTGTTTTAAACTTATCGCCCATTAGTTTAATCAATTCCTTTGCCTTGTCATAATTTGCTTGTGTTACTAAATGATATACGTTGTTGAAGTAAGCCCAACGAAAACCATTTAAAACAATAGCTGCGTCTCTCGATTTAGTTATATCTTCTTTTTGTCGTTACCCGATTTACCAATCCTTCGTCAACTAAATAAGGCGTAAGAAACAGATTATATGATGAATCAGAATTATTGTTAAAATAAATTGGTCTGCTATAAAAATTTTGTTGAAAAATGTCCAATAAGATTCTGTCACCTTTAAGAATGTAATTGTCCAAATAAGTTGGTCGTAACTCCCAACTAAATTTTTGTGTAGTGTCAATTGAATTTATAACTGTAATTTGTTGGGATTGCCATTCTTTATATTCTATGGTGTCAATAACGGCATCTGAAAAACTAATTTTTAAATTTCTTTCAGATTTTAAATATTTTGAATACCATATTGTATTTATCAAGTTAGCATCAACTACAGTAATGTCAGTTCGATAATTTTCAATAGTCTGTAAGTACCAAATTGGAATTGTAATATTGTCTCCGTAAGTAACAAGAATTGCGTTTTTGTCGCAACTTTTTAAGAGCTGTCGGTTGAATTCTAAAATGGGTTCTATAAATCCACCTTTTTTAAGTTGAAACATTCCCTTTCCATCATCTGCGTTAAGTCTGTCAATTGTGTAGCCTAAGAAATACCTATACTCTGCATTTTTAGGATTTAGCTTAACCTGATTAGTCAAAATCCTAAATGCTTTGGAATAGTCTGCTGTGTCTTTTTTTGCTTGCAGCTTAAATTCATATTTTCCACTGTCAACTATTACAGTCTCAACAGTTGTTGTCGCCTGTGAAAAACAAAGGGTCGAAAAAAGAAGTGATATTATTGAAATGAAGGTTCTCATAAAATTACCGCTAACACGTAAATTTATGTTATTATACGCTATATGGTAAAATTAATCACTTGTGAAAATCAATGCTTTAGTATTATACATTTTCAATTGTTATAGCGTTCCGTCGCCCCGAGGTCTGGCTTGTCAAATCTAATTTCCCGGTAAGCCGCTCCTGCCGACTCCGGGATTTCACCAGTCACATCGCTTCTTCAATCCTTTTTCTCAGCAACGTCTCCGCCTCTGGACGTTGCGTATTATGATGGTACTGCTGCTGGCGCAACGTCCCTATCAGCTATTTGCTAACTTTCATCTTTGTCTATTGGGAGACGTTGCCGGGAAAGAGGGCTCTTTAGTTATAATGGAATTTTGATTCCAATAGATAGTTTTAAATATTTATGTGGTAATGGAATTTGATATTCGTCTTGGCTGAATAGGTAAATATCAGCTTGAACTGTATTCACAACAGAATATGCTAAAGAACTACACAAACCTAATTTTTCAGATATTTTGTAGTCGCTTCCAAAGCCAATGTTTAATGAGTAGCCTTGCCAATAATTTTTCTTATATGTGCCATCGTATTTATCAAAATTAACATCGTACTTGGCACTTAAAATATAGTTTCCCGAGAATTCACAAAGAGAAATAAAAGAAAGCTTTCTTTTATTTAAAAAAAAACATATCCAATGTTTACTGGGAAAAACAAAGTCCTGTATACTAATGATTCTGTTGTAACTAATTCAAATGTCCCACTTTGGCGAGGTGGTGGAATAGCTCCTTGATTAAGAAACACCTTCGTTTTTAATTGTCTTGGTATATAGCCTAACCCTGCTGAAAAAAATAGTTTATCAGTAAAAAAATATTGAATACTTGCTGAGTTACTAAAGTTTAGAGTTGTCATCGTATATTTTCGTTATACCTGTGAGCATAGTCATTTTCGTGAAACGTCAACTCTGGTTGAGTCTGAACAAGTAGCGAATAAGTTCCTTTTTTCTGTCCAAATAGTGCAACTGAAAAAAATAAAAAAAAGAATATTATGAAGTGTCTCATATAAAGGTTGACAAAATTTTTTTCTCAGCAACGTCTCCGCTTCGGGACGTTGCGTATTATAATGGTACTGCTGCTGGCACAACGTTCCTATCAGCTATTTGCTAACTTTTGTCAATGAATTTAACTATTATATGAATAAGCTACCGAAATAATTAATGCAAGTGTCAAAACAAAAACTGCCACTGAACCATAAATAAGCCCCCACGCCAAATTTTGAACAATAACTTTAGAGTTTGGTCGCACTAATTTTAAAAACAACCCTGTCAAAAAACATAATAATAAGGTTGTGATGATTAATAGAAAATTGTTGTGAAGCCCTTTGTAAGTATAGACTAAGAAAAAGTTTACAGCAAACGTCAGCAAGAAAAATAACAATTTGTATCCCAATTCTTTTTTAAAAATCATATTCTGTCTTAGCATAGTTCAAATGTTTTTCAATTCTCTCGCCCTGGGGTCTGGCTTGTCAAATCTCATTTCCTGGTAAGCCGCCCCTGCCGACCCCTGGATTTCACCAGTCACATCTCTTTTTCAATCCTAAGCAATTTACTCTATCCACTTTTACCATCTTCATAAAATGCCGCACTTGAATGTTCGTAGTGTAAGAAATCTGCTGCCAGCATCTATTTACCACTTGCTGGATTATTGCAATTCCCGGGGTCGGAGGCCAGACCCTTTTTCTCAGCAATGTCTCCGCCTCGGGACGTTGCGTATTACAATGGTACTGCTGCTGGCGCAACGTCCCCATCAGCTATTTGCTAACTTTCAACTTTGCCTATTGGGAGACGTTGCTGTTAAAGAAAATTATATTTCTTTCACACTATGTGCTTTTATCACGGCAATAATATTTTCAGGCATTGTGTTTTGTGGGCTAACTTCTTGAAAAGATAGAATTGAAGTGATAAGTCCTTTATCAGGATTTTTAATTCTAATAAGCAGCGTGTTAATTTTTGAACTTAAAATTTCTTTGATATAAGTAACAACCTGTAAATCATCTGCATTTTCGGGTAGTAAATTGTTATTATAAGGATCAAGCCTTCCACACAAATGAATAGAATCCGATTTGTAATCGAATTTAGTATTGTTTAACTCAAAAAAATATACTCCATAATTTATAAAAAAAATATCAGAAAATCTTGAGGGTTGGATTTCAAAAATAAAAGAGAACCACTTTTCGTCAATAAACCAAACCTTTCCTCTTTTTCTTTTAAAACCATCTTCAGTTAAAAGGATATCAATTTTATTCAAAACTTTATCATTCATAAGATTATTTTATGAAATTGGCTCACCCAATGAAGATTCCATCGCCCGTGGGTCTGGCTTGTCAAATCTCATTTCCCGGTAAGCTGCCCCTTCTTACCCCGGGATTTCACCAGTCACATCTCTTCTTCAATCCTTGGCAATTTAATGTATCCGCTTTTACCATCTTCATATAATCCTGCACTTGAATGTTCATAGTCAACTGAGGTCAGGCCGCTCCCAGCGGCCAGACCGGGTAACTCATCCCATCTTATGAATCCTTAAAATCCTAAAAATCATGGTTCAGACAATTTCCTGCCACAATAACAGAATCACCCACCCGCAAACTCAAAACAACCATTTTCAGCCCATAATAGTTCATTTTAGCCCTGTCATAAGCAAATATTGCAGTGACAAAGCAAAATATAACAGCGTCATATGCAAATGTAGATGCGTCATTTACCAATTAAAGAGCGTCAAAGGCAAATGAAGATGCGTCATTTGCCAATTCAACAGCGTCAAAGGCAAATGAAGATGCGTCATTTGCCAATTCAACAGCGTCAAAGACAAATGTAGATGCGTCATTAACCAATTCAACTGCGTCAAGAGAAAATCTAGATGCGTCATTCACCAATTCAACTGCGTCATACGTAAAAGTTGATGCGTCATTCACTAATATAACAACGTCATTGACAAAAGTATGTGCGTCATTCATTAATGTTGGTGCGTCAAAGCCAAATTCATTGACGTCATGTCATAGTGCATTCTCCGTAATCGACATGATCAAATGCGCAGGAAGCATTGCAGCTTCCGCAAGCTGCAATGCCTGTTCCAATACTATGAATAGCTAATTGACAGGAGCTGGTATTCCTTCCGTCGCCCCAAGGGTCGGAGGCCAGACCCCGGGCTGACAGATCTTTCAATTCAGCAACAATAATGGTATTATCAAAAGGCCTTGCGTAAACCTGTCTTACAAATTGGAAAAGCAAGGGCTGTGTTGTAGGCTCTCCCCTTCGGGGGGAGTTGGAGGGGGCTTTACTTATATTGAAAGAAAATCTCTGTTGCCCCATATCCATATTGCGGATGATACTGGTTCACAAAAGATTTTACTTCCGCTTTTAACCGCAGTGCGTCGTGTATCTCATCTCTTAATCTTCCTTCACCCACACCATGAATAATGGTTAAAGAAGGTTGAAAATGAAGGATGGCCAGTTCATAATATTTTTCAAATTCTTTTAACTGGGCAGTGAGTATTTCAAAATTGCTGAGATGTTTCCAGTCGTGAATGATCTTTTCAATATGCAGATCAACTACAGTTCTGGCTGGTGGTATATGCTGTCTTGCTTTTCCCGCATCATAGATTTTATAACCTGCAGCAGTTAATTTATCTATATCAACTTTGTCAACAATCACCCTGTCAGGATAGGTTTCCATCAGCTGGTAGGTAAAACTGGCTTCATTTTTCTTCAGCATTTCTTCAATGCGTTGAAACAATTGTTTTGCTTTCAGTTTTAAAGATGCTTCAAAATGTTCGGCTTTCTTTTTTTCGGGCTGGGCTAAACTGAATTCAAAATCAAAACGTGGCGAATCATTCATCTTTTCAAAATCCACATCATGAATATAAAAGTCATTGTAAGGAAGAATTTCATTCTTCAGATTGAATTCACTGTCGCCTGTATAACGCAGATGGTAATCGAATTGAAAAGCTGTATCAGTGTTGTTCACTAAATAAATGCGGAAGTATTCCACCACATCATCATCAAAAATATCTTTATCGAATACCGGTAAAAATGAAATCCAGATCCCCTCTCCCACTTTATAGTCCTTAATGGCAGAACCTTTTTCTTTCTTTACATTGTCGATATACTTTTTCTGCGGCTTGGGAAGCTCTTTCCTCTTTTCTGTAAACTGTTTGAAATAGGGAAACTCAATCTGATCAATATAAACGGGGAACTGAACACCGTCTACTTCAACACTCACCATTTTCTTATCTATAATATCAACCACTTCACCTTCTTCATTGGAATGGATCAATAAAACCTTATCACCTACCTGGAACTTCATATTCGTTATTTATACTGCAAAAATAACCCCGGCAAACAAGATCTGATCAATCAATCTCTGTCATCACTCAGAATTTGCTCCCGGGGTTGTCAAACACCACACACTGTACTCTATCCCCACTTATGTTTATGAGGCTTCTCATCATTGTGGGTTTTCATCCATTCGTCCACGCTGATGGGGCCGCTGCCTTCAACAGTAAAGAATACAAGGAGGATTAATATCAAAACAGAGAACCATAATTCAGATTGGGCCTGGAACAGTCCCCCGGCAATGTTTACAAAAATGATTGCACCCAGCAGAATGGGAATTTGTATGATACAGGCAAACCGGGTGAGTAAACCGCAAATGATCAAAGCGCCGCCAATAAGGTGTGCAAAAACCACGTAGTGTGAAGCAAAGCTGACGGAGAAAGTGTTAATGATAGCTGCTTTACCGATTGTGTTGGTCAGCTCCGTCATGTTGTTGATGTATTGAAATCCTTTCATGACGAGTACAAGACCCAGCGTAATACGAATAAAGTCAATCCATTTGGGGTGATGGGCATCTCCCCATTTTTCAATGCGTTGTACGAGATTCATAATGGCAAATTTTTATGTGAAAGAAGCTATGTAAAAGTTACAACCCTTTTACAGCTTTTCCAAGTAAATTTTTGCACCGGATGCCCGTAAATGTTTACTTAATCTTCCGTTTCAGGTAGGCAGCATAATCTTCCTGTGCAGCAGTATATTCCTGAACAATGAGTGGTGAAGTAAAAATAAAATCGGCTGTTGCCCTGTCGCAGGCAGTGGGAATATTCCAGGTTACTGCTAATCGGAGCAATGCTTTTACATCGGGATCATGTGGTTGTGCTTCCATGGGATCCCAGAAAAAAATCAATACATCAATCTTTCCTTCTGCTATCAATGCCCCTACCTGCTGATCGCCACCAAGCGGTCCGCTTAAAAATTTTGTTACATGCTGGTCCAATTTATCTTCGAGCATTTTACCAGTAGTGCCGGTTGCAAAAAGCTGATGTTTGGCTAATGCTGTACGGTTGTAATATGCCCAGTCAATTAAATCAGTTTTCCTGTTGTCATGTGCTACTAATGCAATTCTCTTTCTGGCTGACATTTTCCTTGTTGTCATAAGAAGTATATTTTTAATGCCAATGCCGTTTAGTTAAGGGGTTGGTGAGGACACCAACCCCGGCGGTCAGCCGTGGCGGGTGTCCTCACCCGCCACTTGAAATCTCTTAACTAAACGGCATTGTATTTTAGGCAGATAATTTCCGCAAAAGTAATTACTGTGGAGTTGCCAGCTTACTCTTTTTATAGCCGTATAAAAAATAAACAATCAAACCTAATGCTAACCATCCAAGAAACCAGGCCCAGTTGTTTTTTGTCATACCGGTTAACAGGTATAAACAGGTGCTTAAGCCCATCAGCGGAATCAACGAATATTTTTTTATGAACGATATAACAGCAAGAATAACACAGAGGCCCCAGAAGATGATCAAAGTAATTTGAGGTGTTGCTGCATCCATGAAGGATATTTTACCTGAAGTATAATCTGCATTTGAACTGAAATCAAAATTCAGCAGGTTCTGCCAGTAACCTTTTACATAAATACCCAGTAGTGCGATAGCTATAAGAATAATTACCGGGAATATAAACTGCCCATTGATGTAAGGCAGATGAAATTTCCCTTCCATCTTTTCCTTTCTTGGAATGAGTAATACACCACCGCAAACAAGTACGAATGCAAACAGCGTTGCAATACTGGTAAAGTCGAGTACAAATGTTTTATCAGTAAATAATATGGGAATACCAACAACAAAACCTGTGATGATGGTTGCAAAAGATGGCGTTTTGAATTTGGGATGTATTTTCTGAAACACAGGAGGAAGTAAACCATCACGGCTCATACTCATCCAGATGCGGGGCTGCCCCATTTGAAATACAAGCAACACACTTGTCATGGCAATTACTGCACTGATGGCAACAAGGATCTGCATCCATCCTACATTAAGGTTTTGTTTTTCAAAGATGAATGCAAGCGGATCGCCCACTCCCTGGAAATTTCTGTAATTCACAGCGCCTGATAAAACAAGCGTCAGCAAAATATAAACAACGGTACAGATCACCAGCGAATACATCATTCCTCTTGGTAAATCACGTTGTGGGTTTTTGCTTTCTTCAGCCAAAACACTTACTGCATCAAAACCGATATAGGCAAAGAACACTCCACTTACTGCTGCCATTACACCACTGAAGCCATTCGGCATAAAGTTGTTTACACCTGCATCATCAGCCGGCATCCAGTTAGGAGTTAATCCATTTGCAAAAACAAGATAACCACCAACAAGAATCACCAGTGCAACAACAGCCATTTTTAAAATCACCATTACGTTGCTGAAATTGCGGCTTTCTTTTATACCACGATAAACAAGATAAGAGATTAATAAATTGATAACTAATGCCGGTACATCCACTATAAAACGAAGACCAGCAATAACCGGGGCATTGTTCCATGCGCTTATTACTTCAGCATTTGTACTGCCGCTGGTAATACCATCTTTCGCTTCCATATAACTGGTGCTGAGCCAGGCAGGAATATCAACACCCAATTTTGTAAGGAAGGAAGTAAAGTAATCGCTCCAGCTGAATGCTACATAAATATTGCCGATTGAATATTCCATGATCAATGCCCAGCCGATGATCCATGCAAACAATTCACCAAAGCTGGCATAGGCATAAGTATAAGCGCTGCCTGCAACGGGGATGCGGCTTGCAAATTCAGAATAACAAAAAGCAGTAAAGCCACAGGCAATGGCAGTAATGATAAACAGCAGCACAACTCCCGGACCACCGTTAAACACGGCACCACCCAAACTGCTGAAACTTCCTGCACCTAAGATGGCTGCAATACCAAAGAAAGTTAAATCACGAACGGTAAGAACCCGGTGTAATCCACCTCCTCCACCATGAGCATCATCGCTCCCTTCAGCTAAAATGGATGAAATCTTTTTTGTGCGAAACAAACTATTACTCATAACGGTTGGTTTTGGAAACGTCAAAATAGCGAAAAATAATGAAATAGAAACAGATACAGTCAGCTGCAATTATGATTGTTGTCCTGCATCAATATTCCCTCTGTACCAAAAAACGGGCAAGCTCTTTCAGCGGCTCCTTACGTTTACTCATCACCGCAATTTCTTCCAGGTGTGTCATGGCTTTTTCGAGGTATTCATTTTTTAACTGTAAGGCCCATTCGTCTACTCCGGCAGATTTGAAAATGGATAATACATTTTCTACTTTATCAGCAGGATTCGTTTGCATCAACTCTTGCAGCTGCTCTTTTTGTGCTGCAGATGCTGACTGCATTGCATGGATCATCAGGAATGTTTTTTTATTAGCGATGATATCACCTCCCACCTGTTTACCAAATTTAGCAGGGTCACCAAATGCATCTAAGTAATCATCCTGGATCTGAAATGCAATGCCGAGGTTTTTACCAAATTCATACAAATGATCCTGGTTGCCTGCTGTTGCACCACCCATGATGGAACCGATTTTTAAACTGCCTGCTAATAAAACAGAAGTCTTCAGTGTAATCATATGCAGGTATTCATCCATACTCACCGATTGTCTTTGTTCAAAATCCATATCGAGTTGCTGACCTTCACAAACTTCATTGGCTGTTTTATTATAAAGAGTAAGTACCTTTTGCAGGTACTCCATTTTCATGTTGCTTAAGTACTCATATCCATGTACGAGCATTACATCTCCTGCAAGCAAGGCTGTTGAATCGCCAAATTTTGCATGAACTGTTGGCATTCCCCTGCGCAGCGGAGCTTTGTCCATAATATCATCATGAATCAAACTGAAATTGTGAAATAATTCAATCGCTGTGGCTGCATGAAAGCTGTCGGGTTTAATTACATCAAACAATTCATTGCCCATCAAAACACAAACAGGCCTGATCCGTTTACCGCCTAATTGTAAAATATACTGGGCAGAATCATAGAGGGTTGATGGCTCTTTTGGAAAATGCCTGACATTGAATTGCTCTTCAAATTGTTTTAATAGCTCTTGAAATGAATGCATGGTTAGATTTTTTGGCTAAGAGGTCAAAGGAGTGAAAAGAGTGAAAAGAGTGAAGGAGAAATACAAACTCATTTCTATCGCTTTTTCTCTTTTGAATTTCAAGCTTGACATATTTTATTTTTTGGCTAAGAGTTCAAAGGAGTGTAAAGAGTAAAGGAGAAATACAAACTCCATTCTATCTCTTTTTCTCTTTTGAGCTTTCAGCTTGACATATTTTATTTTTTAGGCTAAGAGATCAAAGGAGTGTAAAGAGTAAAGGAGAAATGCAAACCTCCTTCTAACTCTTTTTCCTCTTTCAAACTCTTAGCTCCTTATTTAGCTTTTCTTCTCTTTTCACCAAAATTTCTCGGACTGCTGCTCCTCTTCTTATCCTTTGAATGCTGCGGTCTTTCCTTCAGCACTTTCCGTTCAGTTGATTCAAGATGCCCCAGCACCAGTTCATAATCCAGCTGACGTTTGTCCAGATTTGCAGCCACCACTTTTATCGTCACCTTATCTCCCATTCTGAATGCTTTACCGCTTCGTTTTCCAACCAGGCAGTAATCCTCTTCTATATGCCTGAAATCATCAAAATCACTCATGGAAAATAAACTAACAAGTCCCTCGCATTTATGTTCAACAGTTTCTACCCAAAATCCAAAAGAAGCTACGCCACTAACAACACCGGGGAACTCTTCACCAAGAAACTGACTCATATATTCCACCTGTTTGTATTTATTGGCTGCACGTTCGCTTTCCATGGCTGCCCGTTCCCGTTCACTGCAATGCTTGCATTTGGCCTCCATCTTCTTATCGATCTGCGGTTCTTTGTCTAAGCATTGCTGCAATACACGGTGAACGATTACATCAGGATAACGGCGGATAGGTGAAGTGAAATGACAGTAATGTTCAAAGCCTAATCCATAGTGACCGATATTTTCAGCTGTATAAATTGCCTTGGCCATTGTACGGATACCTAAAGTTTCCAATACATGCTGTTCAGGTTTACCATTCACATCTTTCAGCATCTGGTTAAATGATACAGCAATTTTTTCCGGTGAAGTGATATCGAAAGTATGTCCGTACTTCCTGGCGAAAGCCATAAACGGAGCAAGCTTTGCTTCATCTGGTGTATCATGAATACGGTACGGGAATGGCACCGGTTTATCCTTCACTTTTATTTTACCGATATATTCAGCCACATGTTTATTGGCCAGCAGCATAAACTCTTCAATCAACTGGTGAGCTTCCTTACTTTCTTTAATGGTAATGCCAATGGGTTTTTTATTTTCATCTAACACAAACCGAACTTCCTGTGAAGAGAAGTTGATGGCACCACGTTTAAACCGATCCTTCCTCATCTTCTGCGCCAGTGTATTCAGCAGCAGAATTTCTTCCCCATAAATTCCTTTACCAGCTTCAATGATTTCCTGTACTTCTTCATAACTGAAGCGGTGATCAGAATGAATCATTGTTCTTCCCAGCCACACATCTTTTACTTCTGCTTTTGAATTGATTTGAAATACAGCTGAGAATGTATACTTATCTTCTTTCGGACGTAAGGAGCACAATTCATTGGAGATCCGTTCCGGTAACATTGGTAAAACCCTGTCGGGCAGATAAACTGATGTTGCCCTGCTGTATGCTTCATCATCCAACGCTGTTGCAGGCTCTACATAATAACTCACATCTGCAATGTGTACACCTATCTCGTATAAATCATCTTTAATTTTTTTGATTGATAAGGCATCATCAAAATCTTTTGCATCAACAGGGTCAATCGTAAAGGTTAATATATTACGAAAATCCCTGCGCTTCTTTGCTTCTGCTTCACTTACTCCTTCGGGAAAACGTTCTGACTGTTCAAGCACTTCATCATCAAAACTCAATGTAAAACCAGCCTGCAGTAAAATCTGTTTCATGGCTGCATCGTTTGAATCTTCCTGCTTCACCAGTTCTATTACTTCACCTTCTGGTACACGTTTGTTTTTATCCCATGCCAGTAAACGAACCACCGCTTTATCGCCATGCCTTGCACCGTTCAGTTTATCTGCCTGGATATATAAATCAGGCATCGGCCGGTCGGTTGAAGGAATAAAAAATACATGATTCTTCTGTATACTGATATGCCCGATAAATTCTGTCTGCTTCCGTTCAATGATCTTTGTGATTCTTCCTTCTGTTCTGCCTGCATTACTTTGCTTGCTTACTTCCACTTCCACTTTATCGCCATGCAATGCAGTACTGAAATGCTGCGGACGTACAATGATATCTTTCTCCATGTCGGTTACCGTTACATAACCCATTCCGCTGCGGGTAATTTCAATTGTTCCGCTGTAAGTGCCTGAAGCCTGTTTTCTTTTTTGTTTGCCCTCTGCATTTTTTGCATGAGAGGATTTATGTTCTTCTTTATTAATTTTTTTCTTTTTCATATTTCTTTTTTGTTTGAGAAGTTGCTGATAAAACCGGTGATGGTTTTTTTCAACTGTTCTTCTTCGTTAAACAAAATACGATGCTGTATGGGTAAAACATAGAGTGGAAGATCTTCCAGTTCTTCCCTGAATTTTACCAGTCTTACTGCATCCTTTTCTGTTGTGATGATAACTTTATACTCATTATCCATTTTGCTGAAACGTTTCCTGATCTCTTTCAGATCATCAATGCTGAACACATAATGATCGCTGTAGGAAAGCTTTTCATATGTGTACGAATTATCCAGCACATAATTCTTCAGGGGTTCAATATTGGCAATACCTGTTACCAGCAGTACTTCTAATTTTTTATGCAGGTAGTATTCCTGGCCGGGATGAAGTATGTGATACGGAATTCCATATTCAATAGTGGAAAAGAAAACCTGCTGATGCTCCAATGGTTTTATTTCAGCAATGATTTCTTTCTTTTCTTCTTCACCAAGGTTGGGAATACATTTGGTTACAATGATGATCTCTGCCCGTTTGTAACTGCGTCGCTCATCACGCAGATCACCGGTAGGCAAAAAGAAATCTCTTGTAAACAGGTTGCTGTAGTCCGTTAGTATAATATTCAATCCTGCCTTGACTGCCCTGTGCTGAAATCCATCATCGAGAATGATCACCTGTGTTTTCGGACGATCATGTAACAACTGTGGTATTGCTTCCAGCCTTTCTTCACCAACTGCCACAGCCACATCCGGAAACTTCAAATGAAACTGCATGGGTTCATCACCTATTTCCAGTGCTGATGAACTTTCATCAGCCAGTGCATATCCCTTTGTTTTACGTTTATATCCCCTGCTTAATGTGGCAGTTTCACAATAATCTTTCAATAAACGCAGCAGGTATTCAACCATGGGCGATTTACCTGTGCCACCCACACTTAAATTGCCCACACAAATAATGGGCAGGTTAACGGAAGTTGATTTGAGAATATCCTTATCGTACAATTTATTCCGCAGCCATATAGCGGCCCCATACAGCAAAGCAAACGGCAAGAGTAAAAAACGAATGGATTGAAATGTGAGATTAGCCAAATTCATAAATGCGCTGCGGCGTAATGCAATAGTTTAAAGGTATGTCAAATTGTTCACTGTCGCTGATGCGGTCGATGGCATCAAAATAGCTCAGTCCTACTTTAATGGCATCGGGGCGGCATTTCGTTAAGAACTTATCATAAAATCCTTTGCCATAACCAACCCTGTTACCTGTTTCATCAAACGCAAGTAAGGGAACAAAGATCAGATCAATTTCTGATTCACTTACAAGGTTTCCATTTACCGGTTCATGAATGCCCCACTCGTTCTTCATCACATCCACCAGCTCATTGTATTCAATATGCAGCAGTTCATTTTTTTCATGATCCATTTTCGGAATCACAATTTTCAGTTCAGGATTTCTGAATTCGAGATAATGCAGTAAATGATCGGTTTCTATTTCGTTATTTTCTTTAATGGCTAAGTAGGTATGCACATAAAACAGGTCGGGCAACGGCAGTTGCTGAAAGTGAATGAGAATCAGATCATCAAAACGGTTTTTATCTCCCACAGTAAGGCCTGAACGCTTTTCTTTAAAATACTTTCTTGCCTCCTTCTTCGTCATTCTTCTTTGGGTTTGTTCACGAAGATAGAAAAGATGGTGGTGCCATACTTCCGTTCAGCACGGAAAAAAGGAAACTTCTGGTAATTATTCCGGGGTGTATGTTCCAGTACAAACCATCCGCCTTCAGTGAGTAAGTTTTTTTCAAACACTTTTTTGGGGATGTCATCAATCGGATCCAATGCATAAGGCGGACCTGCAAAAATAAAATCAAACTGTTCGCCGCATTGATCTATGTATTTAAACACTTCCATCTTCACCACCCTCAACTTCACACCCAGCTTCTCTCCTGTTTGCTGAATGAAGTTGGCCATAGCAGGATCTTTTTCCACAATGGTTTGATCGGTTGCACCACGGCTCGCCAGTTCATAACTGATGCTGCCTGTACCGCCAAACAGATCCAGTGTTTTTAAACCGGCGATATCTAAATTATTTTGAAGTACATTGAAGAGACCACCTTTTGCAAGATCGGTAGTAGGTCTTGTATGAGGCATATTGGCCGGTGGCTGAAACGTGCGGCCACCAAATTTTCCGCTTATAATACGCATGTAAGAATCTGATCGAGTGAAGCTGATAAATGGATCGGTTGTTCTTCCGTTGTTTCAGGAAACTGAAACTCCAGTTCATTCTTCAACTGTAAATTTAAAATATAATTGTAGAGCACATCATACAAAGCCGACCGCTGATCAATCATGCCCTGCACATATACCGTTGTTTCTTCCTGTGAAAGACCCAACTGCTCCATTGCATTCAAAATATAATACAGCACATCTTCAGGTGTATGATACTTGTACGATTGCAGCAGTAACCAGCGTCCGTTCTTTTCAACTGTTAACTGCAGTTCATTGAACCAGATGGTTGCTGTAATAATAATTTCTCCTGCTGCCTGTTTTTTCAGCAACAGCGATTGCACATGCCACCACTGTCCTTTCGGGAACCGCTGGTTCAGCACCACACCCAATGTTCCTTCAACCGTATAATGATTCACTAAGTTTTGCTGCAGTACAAAATCCTTTACATAAATATCATCCTTCCGTTTGCCGTAAACCAGTTCAAATAAATTCTCTTTGTTTTCTTCTTTATTGAGGATCGCAGGAATAAGAATATTCTTTGAAGTAAGCTGTACTAAAATCACCTTTTCATAATGTTTGCCCACCCAGGGATATGCTTCCGTTATTTCTTTCAGCTTTTCTTCAATTAAAAAAGTAGAACGCTGCTCATCCATTTTAAACACAAGCCAGCCATACACAATCTTCTCCTTTGGCTGAAAAGCAGCAAAGCCAATGAACCCTTCTCCCGATTGCACCAGCAGAAAGGCATTGGTCGATTCCCGTGAATCAATGTTTTCGTCAACAATATGTATAGAAGGATGTAGCAAATTTTCTGTGTATGAACGCTGCAATAATACCAATAATACGGCTTACTCTTGAAGAATCCTGCCAGTTTTTATGCTGATAGAAACGCAGATGACACGGATGCGACGGATTCTCACTGATTCTTAATCCGTCACATCTGCTAAAATCAGTGTCATCAGCGTTTCTATCCATCCTTTAGTTAAATTCGCAAAAAAAGAACGAAGCTTGGAGACTGCCTTACCGAAGAACGACCTGCGACTGGATATAACCAACCGTCAAATCCTTTCCATTTCACTGCCCATCAGCTTATCGCTGCTGGTGCCCTTTCTTAATTTTACGGCCAATAATTATTTCCTCAGCGGTTTGGGCGAAGCGGCGCTGGGTACTGCCGGCATTACAGGCGTTTATTTTCTCATTGTTGCAGTAATCGGTAACGGACTCAACAATGCCATTCAATCGCTCATTGCACGCCGTGCAGGTGAAAACCGCCTGGAAGAAATCGGGAAGATCTTTTCACAGGGCATCCGTATTGCATTGGTTTTTGCAGCGCTAGGCATCCTCCTCACCTATTTACTGGCTCCTTCTATTTTCAACTTTGCGTTACGTACACGGGGAGTTGAAACAAAAGCAGTTTCTTTTTTTGCTCATCCGGGTTTGGGGTTTGCCATTTCTCTATCTGTTCCAGATGGGTAATGCATTTTTAGTTGGTACCAACAACAGCCGTTACTTAATGATCGGTACGTTGTTTGAAGCCGGTGCCAATATTTTTTTCGATTATGGTTTTATTTATGGTCATTTCGGTTTGCCTGAGCTTGGTTTCAATGGTGCCGCTTATGCATCGGTACTGGCGGAGTTTATTGGAATGCTGGTGGTGTTCCTGTTTATCTTTTTAAAAAAGTTCAACATCAGGTTTCATCTGTTCAGTTATCTGAAATACAACAAGGAACTCAGCAATCTCATTCTGCGCATTTCAGCACCGCTTATCGGGCAGTTTTCCATCAGTCTCATCAGCTGGCTGGTGTTTTATATATTCATTGAACATCACGGCGAACGGGCTTTAGCCATCAGCAATGTGATGCGGAATATCTTTTCACTCGTTGGTGTATTCATCTGGGCCTTTGCTTCCACTACTAATGCCATGGTGAGTAATATCATTGGTCAGGGACGAACAAGCGAAGTACAGAGGCTCATTTATAAAATCATGAAGCTGAGTTTAAGTTCAGCAGTCATCATGTTTATTCTGTTCAATGTATTTGCAAGAGAACTGCTTTCTGTATTTCGTTTGTCGGATAGTTTTATTACAGAAGCCATTCCCGTATTACGCATTGTAACAACAGGCATGCTGCTCATGTCCATTTCTGTAGTATGGCTCAATGCAGTAACCGGCACAGGTAATACAAGAATGAATCTCATCATTGAAGCAGTAACCATCACGCTCTATCTCATTTATATTTATTTAGTGCTGGAAGTGTACCAGCTCAGTTTGGTTTGGGCATGGGGCTCCGAACTCATTTACTGGACAACCATTTTCCTGATGGCCTTCTTCTATATCCGCAGCAGAAAATGGGAAGGGAAAGTGATTTAGGCTAAGAGTGATCCCGATAGCTATCGGGAGAGAAATACATTGATGATACCTGCTGAAGAGTTTCATGTTTATAACCCAGACCAAAGCGTCTGTGGGCGGCTTCGTTGCGTCGCAAGCACTTCATGTGCTTGTTACAATGGCAACATTTATTAAAAGCTGAAGAATTGTTGCGTTCCTCTCCTTGGTTCGTAGCACACGAAACAAAACCTAAATATCCTTTCCTGTTCGTGAGTCACGAACAGGGGCGATAGATTTAGTTATTGCCTTTTTTACTTTCATCTTTCTTTAACTCTTCTTCTATTGGTTTTGGTATTTCAAGTTCGTCTAGTGGGTCAAGTGTTTCTGGAAATGAGCTGTATTTTTCTTCAGCGTTTCGAATTTCTTCTTGGATTTCTTTTTCAACAAGATACAAAAGTTGATCTAATCTTTTTTCTTCAAGCTGTCTATATGAAATTGTTTCAGCAACTCTTCTTCTTTCTTCAGCAATCCTAAGTTTTATATATGCTTTTGTAAAATGACTGCTGAAATAATACTTATTTGAGTTTGAATCCATAAAAAGAATTTCACTTCTTTTAACAGTTTGAAATTCCTCTAAAAGTTTTTTCACTAAATCTTCTGGAATAGCTTTAAAAGAAGTTTTCAGAGGTTGATAAATCTGAGAAAAAGTAAATTCGTCTTGTTTGATTTCAATTGCCACTTTGAGAATTTCTTTTGGTAAATTAAAACTAGAGGAATGTTGTATTCTAATGGATTTATCAAATTGAGCCTTAAATGAATCAGCTTTCTGAATTAAATATTTTTGAATTGCTTTGTCCAAGTTTTCCATTGTTAATGTGATGCAACGGGTTTGGGTATAATTAATTTCTTTAGCGAAACACATATTTAAGCAAAGTTGATGGCATACTGACGCAAGCCCGCTAGAAAATCTTACAATTTTTGATTTTACTTCTTTTGCAAATTGAATATTTAATAACTCTTCCCCTTTATTAATTATAGAAGTTATTTCTGCATTTTTCATCAGACGTACAAATATTTCTGTCACTCTGTCATTCATTTCTTCATCATATTCGACAACTTCTCTGCCAGTCCCGACTGCACCTAGTGCTACAATTTTTAACTCTGGAAATTCAAAAGAACTATCCATAAAAATTTTCATCATTTGGGAAGCCATGATTTTCTCTTCTTCACTAATTTTATGGAAATCTTCTAACACCCAACAGCATTTTTTTGACCAAAGAATCTTGCTAGCCGTTGAGGAGTTAACTGAGGAGGTAGTACTCTTTTTTGTTTTATTTTATGTGAAGTAGAAAATTCTGAGGATAGCTGTAACTTAATAGAATTGTACTCAATTCCCAATGCTGAAGAATTCTTGCCGGAACTTTCACTTTCGTTTTCTTCAACAAAAAAACTTCCTAATTGATCAAATCCGTCAAGTAGAATATTCTCAAAAGTCATTGATTTCATGCAGCGAGTTATAATATATCCTTCATAAAGTTGATTCAATTTGTTTAATAGGAAAGTAGTTTTTCCACAACCAGTATGGCCATATATAATTATTTGTTTTCCTTGAGTATTTAACGAATCAACTAAAAGGTCATTTACAGAGCTTTCTCGTTCGATAAAGGTATGCTTAGCTGGAGATGTCGGCGTGAAGACTTCTGAGACTTTTAAAACTTCCATAATTAAAATAATATAAGCAGTTAGTGGTTAATAAGCTAATATAAGATATTATAACAGTTGAATATTTGTATGTTATAGCCAATACTTAAATATACGAAAGTTCCTACCCAAAGCATGCTCCAACTAGAGGACTCGTTGGCAACAGGTCAGAGACCTTCGCCAGTGAGGGTCACGAACCGGTGCAGTAGAAGTATTCTCCTAAAACGTTTCAATAACCTCAGCTAATAAACCATACAAATAGAAATGAAGTCTAACTTGCACTGTTGCTCCAAGTATTAATTTGTCATAGTTACCTTTGATAAGCCTAATGTTTTGCTGAAAAGACGGGATCTTAATTGACTTTATTTTTTCGCCAGTTTTTTTTATCACTTTTGCTTCAAAATATATTTCTTCCCCTGTTGAATCACACCACACATAATGAAATTCTGGGTTTAGATTGTGAAATTTATTTTGAATATTTTGCAAATAAGTCTTGCCTTCATAAAAATTATGATTGTATGTTTCAGCAATAAAATTAAAATAATTAAACCTTAAAGAGTTATCTTTTTCAATATTTGGGTTATCTCTCGAAATTCTTAGCAGTTTAATCCGAATATTAGGGTCATACAAGTTTCTACCATAGTACTTAAATAAAAATTTTACGACTTCAAAATTTTCTTGATAATACTCCATTTCATCCACTAACCTATTACATTCTGAATAATTCTCTTCTTTCTCATAATATCCAAAAAGCAAAATGCAAGCATAAGGTTTAAGACGAAAATCATCATACAAATTGTCCAAATATTCCTTATAATCAACATTATTAATAATTTCTTTAAGATTACTTACATAACTAGTATTAACTATTTCAATTCTTTCAATACCATCGGTCACTGTTCTATATGCTAAATCCAAAAGCTCTTCAATATTAATTTGCTTTTGAACTTTATCAGTATCATCATGATCAAGTTTTTTTAATTCCCAAATTAAAAGCTTTACATAGTCAACATAGCTATAAGCAGAAAAAGGATCCAGAAGTTGTTTTGTATAAAACAAATCCTTTGCCTCTTTCACGTAAAATTTCACGTAATTATGTTCATCGCCTTCTTCAAAATAAAGCCGGGCTAGGTCATAGCTTATTGAGCCTCGTCTATGAATAATTCTATGATTACGATATTCAAGTAAAGATTCAGCATAAATTAGTAGTTCGAGTGCCTTAATAAGTTCATGCTTAATTCTTCTACCTTGAAGATTTATAGCATAGTTTAATAAAAAATAAGGATCATCTGATAGTTTTGTATACCCTGCATCAAACAACTTATTTATTTGAGAATCACTATATTCATTATTCTTAACAAAAGCCTTCAAAAGATTATTTGCCAAATAGGAATTAGTTTGTCCCGGTTCAATAGTTTTTAGCATTCGTTCATAAAAGGCAAATTGTTTATCCTTGTTTTCTAAAAATCTTGCAACAAGTTTCTCAGCTATTAACGGATGCTTTGTTCTAAAATATAAATCAGGCTGGGTTCCATGGGTTTGTTTTACTTCCTGAATTAATATTCCTTTTCCCTCTGCTTTAATTACTTTTTCCGCAAACTCTTCCCAGGTCATAGAAATATTCTGTTTCAACCAACTTGCAGGCATTAAAAGTTTATGCTTGTGTAGTAGAGCTGTATATAGAAATGCTTTTTGAGCATCATTTGATAATTGATTATAGCTATCTATTAAATCATTCTCGTGCCTACCTGAAGTTACAGTAGCCATTAAAGAAATAAAGGAATCGGAATTATAGTTTTTTTGAATTTGTTCAACAAATCGTGCTTTTTCGCTTGCATCACGAAAAGTGATTAACTCAGAGTTTTTTAACTTTTCTAATAATTCTTCTAGTTCAGGCTTCTCAAACTTGCCATCTATTTTTAAAATATGAGCTTTTGAAAATGTTCTACTTAACTTGAATTTCTCAAAGATATTTTCTCTTATTGGGGCTAAAAAAAACACATTACACCCTTGAAACTGTTCAATACTTAAATCTCTTTGTAAATCAAGAAGTGTTTTAAAATAACTTTCCACCTCAATTTCGTCACAAAATAACAACAGATTCTTTGCTTTGCAGTTGCTTACTAAATCTATCAAATATTCCTTTTTACTTCTATTAAAGTCAATTATTTCAAACGCAACTAAATCAAGCTCTTCTTCTTTCTCAAGTTCATTTATTAATCGTAATGCAAAAGTCGATTTTCCAATACCAAAATCACCAGTTATAAAAAACATTGGTATTATTGTGGAATGATTTTGTTGCAATACATCAATAATTTTCTGTTTAAAATCCTTTAAGTAAGAAGACTTAATAACATCTACATTTCTTGTAATTAAATTAAAATTGGGTTCTTCCCCTTTATAAAACTCTGAATCCTTTATAAATCTGTCCCTGTTTTGCTCAGAGCTTAATTGTTTTACTATTCCATCTAAATTAAGGAGCAGTTTAGGAGGGAACGAGATATAGTGATTTTTACTATCTAATACTGTTAATCCTTTTTTTCTTCACTATTGATTCATTGTGAGTCAATTCCCAATCTTTATATAGTTTAAAGAATTCTTCAAATGAACACTTTACAATACATATGCGTTTAGATTTATAATATGCTAAGGCGTTCTCATTTGGAAAAGGATCCACATTTATCATCCATTTTTTTCTCTATAATTGTAGGAGTCAAATTTGTCTAATAACTCTTTACCAAATGAATCACTGTATGAATACCCAATGGACAAAAAAGAAATATTAGGGCTAAGATTTCTTAATTCATTTAGAACGTTACGATAAAAGGGTTTTAACTTTGTAAAATCGTCTGTTGAAAATGCGAATGGATACCTTCCTTTATCTTTCAAACATCCATTCAATTTTATATATTTAACTTCTGTATTTGATTCTTTGTAATTCAATTCTTTCAGGCTTCTAATAGTTTACAATTCATAGACATTATCTGACCCGCCTGCGACTTCATCAAATGCCATTTCTACAAGTAAATCATAGTTTGTTGTAATAATCTCTCTCCAGGGAATGGTGGCCAGTGTTTTATGAGCTGCTGTTACTTTTAGTTTTTTTAATAATGTAACTACGAAATCATCAAAATGCTGCCTGCTAAAACTAGTATCTGCCGACAATATATCGATGAAATTTGTGATGTTACTTTCATTTAAACTTCGTTGCAAATGCAACTCATATAGCTCAATTAACTCTTTGCTTAAATATTTTCTTTCTCCTACAGATGCACCGGCACCTAAAAACAAAATTGTATTAGAGTCTTTTATATTAGCAAAGATTTCAAATAATTCCCCTTTTTGCCTCTCAATGTCTAGAATATGTTCCATAAATATTTCTTTCTAATCTTTCAGTTTTTAAATATTATAATTCTGCCTTATACTTAACGTAATTTAAAATAGCATGTCAGTTGTTTTTAAATACATTGAATATTCTTCAACCTATGTATGCCCATATAAATTCTTGGGATAATTGATATTAAAAACAATATACCAGGCAGTATAAATAGAATAGTTTTATACGTTATAAAATAGTCATAATAATAATTTATAACTAACAAAAAAGCTGCACCTAAGAAAAATGATAAAGTAATTATATAGATTACTTTTGTTACTTTATAATTTATTTTCCCTTTTTGAATTCGAACAAGTCTTTTAATAGTTTTTTTAATTTCATTTTCATCAGTTTCAGGTAGCAAAGTGTCAGCGATGAGAATTTCTTCAAAATGCTTCTCCAATTGATTTGCATAAAATACAGAGACACACCCAAGTATTATGCAACAAACAACGTTCGCAATTTCACTTGGCAGAAAAAGCCTAAGGAAATAAAAATTCAAAACCAGCAAAGCAAAGTTTATTAGCCCTCCAATAATTGGAACTTGCTTTGAAATTCGCATTGGAATCTTATTTTGCCTAATTGGTATAATGCTATTTTTTTTAAATATTTCATCGGGAAATGTACAAGAAACGATATACCTCAGATAACTAATGTGTTTATAGTACTTTATGGACTTATATACTGTTTTTGTTACATTGTCCAACAAAGCCCATCCAATTAAAAAAGATATCAAACAAACCAAAACCCCAAATTCTCCAAATATCATAAACTCATTATTTGGAAGCTGTAGTCTTTGCCCATTTGTTACTAATCGGTTTTCCAAAAAATAAATATATGTAAGGAGCCCGACTATTATTGATAAATAAATTTTTAAAAAATTGGTTGTAGATTCTCTTTGTTTGTCGATTTGAGAATAGACAACCTCAATTTCTTTAGATACAAAATCAATTTGTTTGTCTGTTAATTGCATACTGGCACTTTAATCGTTAATAGTTCTTATGCTGTTCCTATTTCTGTAATTTGCTTTCACATAACTCTAACCTCTCAGGCAAATAAATGCAACTAGTTTTTTTGTTCACCAATTCTACAAATGTTTTGCAATCTGGTTATTAGTTTTCGTGTGTTGGAGAAATCGGGAGTCTCGGTTTCAATGGCACATCTCCTGTGCTGGTTGCTTATAGTGAAAGATGATAAAGTTAGTTGGTTATTGGTTTGCCTAAATATAAACCAGTCAGTTAATTCAAAAAATACTACAAAGCGGGTATAGGGAGGAGGCAAGCCGTTAGCCGTTAGTTGTTAGCCCCAAGGAAGAAAGAAGAAGATGATCGTTGGTTGTTGGGTGTCGGCAGGGAAGAAAACAGCAGGTTGGCCGTCGGTTGTTGGGGTTGGCGGGGCCATAAAAAAAGGGTCTCTGTTAAAAGACCCGTCAACACAATATGATTCAACTCAATCAATCATCATTTTACTTCTTTCCTTTCCCCGCAGATTTAGTGATGCCGTCAGCAGTGCCTGTTTTAAACCGGCCCACTTCTTTCAGCTTCTGACTGATGATCCATTCAATCTGCCCGTTCACACTGCGGAAATCATCTGCCGCCCATTTCTCCAGCATTTTGTAAATGTCTTCATCAATCCGTAACACAAAACTTTTTTTATCTGCCATTCACTCAGTTTTAAATGATGAATGAATTAGTTATACAGCGTACCTGTGTTCAAAACCGGTGTTGCTGCTTTTTCACCACAGAGTACAACCATGAGGTTGCTTACCATGGCTGCTTTACGTTCTTCATCGAGGTGTACAATATCTTTCTTGCTCAACATTTCCAGTGCCAGTTCAACCATGCCAACAGCACCTTCCACAATTTTAAAACGTGCAGCAACAATTGCTGTTGCCTGCTGACGCTGTAACATGGCACCTGCAATTTCAGGAGCATAAGCCAAGTGACTGATTCTTGCTTCTTTAATAATGATACCGGCAGGAGCTAAACGTTCCAGCAATTCTTTTTCCAGCATATCATTTACTTTTTCACCACCATCACGCAACGTAATATCAGCATGCTGGTCTTCCATCTGATCGTATGGATAAGAACTTGCCAGGTGACGCACTGCTGCTTCACTCTGGATACCCACATACTGCTGAAAGTCCATTACTTCAAAGGCAGCTTTATAGGTATCACTTACCTGCCATACAATTACAGCGGCAATTTCAATAGGGTTTCCCATTTTATCATTCACTTTTAATTGCTGTCCGTTTAAGTTTTGCGAACGGAGTGTGATTTTATAACTCACATAAAAGGGATTCACCCAAAGCAATCCATTGTCTTTTACTGAGCCAACATATTTACCAAAGAAGGTACATACCCTTGAGTGATTGGGATTTACCACCATAATTCCTTTGATCAGGAATACGGCCAGCACAATGAGGAATACGGCAAGAAAGATTAGCGAAGTGCCGCTGTCGTCGCTTTTGCCTGCAGCCAATACAAAACAAAAAATAGCAGCGATTACACTAATAATTGCAAGAATCAATGCCAGGTATCCTGACATGGGTTTAAGATCTTTTTCCATATGCTTTAATTTAAAATGATATTAATTTGATATCAAAGCTAAAAAAACTTTTTCAGATCTTCCAAATAAATCTTTGAAGGGTGTATTTCAAATTGTTTCCGGTTGGTGGGACACCAACCGGGGCGTTCGCCGTGGGTGCTGTCCTCACCGCCCTCAAAAAGAAGATAAATATTTATTGAGGATTCTGGATTTGAACAACCTCTAATGGGTTTTCATTTCGAAGCCCGGAGAATTTTGCAGCGGTTTGTTTCACCTTGTTCTTCCTGAAACATAACTGTGCCTTACCTGTAGAAGAAACACCATTGATGCCTGCAAGCCCCTGAATAAGCCATTTGCGGTTTTGTTTGTTCCGTTTATGCCAGTTGTCTTTAAAAATGCGGCCGGCAGGAAAAATATAATTATCAGCAGTCTTTACTAAATGATAGCTGTGAGGGTAATCAGTTACATTGGCGGCCCAGTCATTGATGGTTTGCAGATTATTACCGGTTGCAGGGTCAATGATATAGTATTTCATTTCACCATCTTCCATTACCTGCAGCATGGTGGCTACATGATAATTCCACAGTTGCTTCAATCCGCCAACATGATTTTTTAAAAATGCACCACTGAATACCCAGCCTTTGTAGTTGGGTACATGCCATTCATCTAATAACACACAAACAGCTTCTGCTCTTGCTTCACAGTTGTTATGTGAATCGCCCCACTTAAACAAGGAACAGTTTTTGAAGAAAACAAATAACTTCTCAGCATCAGTCTTTGTAACGGTCTGATCGGCTGCGGTTGCATCCGATAAAACATATTCAAATAATGTAGGAAGTATTAGATCGGCCATTCGGTTGAAGGTAAAGCTTTCGCCTAACTCTTTTCACTCTTTCTCTCTTTCGATCTCTTAGCAGCGGCAAATGCAGAATAAGAATAAATTGTTACCAGGAGTTTTTTTCATTTCGAATTCTTAATTTCATCGTATGCAACGAAGACTCTTTTTACAGAAGGTTAGTTTACTGAGCTCATCGCTCTTTGCAGCGTCCTATCTCAGCTTTGGAGAAACAAAAAAATCAGCAACTCCAAGGCTTAAGTTTATCACTGCATCTGATGGACATTGGGGACAACCCAATACCGATTTTGAAACTTCACACCGTAACCTAATCGAAGCAATCGGTAAAGAAGAACATGTTGATTTTGTGGTATTCAATGGAGATTTGATTCATGATAAGCCTGAGCTGATGCCGGATGTAAAAAAAGTGTATGATACATTGAAAGTGCCTTATTATGTGACAAGAGGTAACCATGACAGGGTAACACAGGAATCCTGGCTCCAGCTCTGGAAACAGCCAGAGGATTTCGCCTTTGTTTCAAAAGAAAAACACGGCATCATTCTGCTCAATTGTTCCAACGAAACCGGCAAATACCTGTGTGCAAATATTGAGTATGCCAAATCAAAACTGGAAGAATATAAGAATCTGCCGCAGGTGTTCGTCTTTGTTCACATCTCTCAAAACACATGGACACAATATGGTGTATCCTGTTCTGAATTATTGGATACGATCGCTGCTTATCCCAATGTAAAAGCAACTTTCCATGGACATGATCATGATGTAGATGGTATCATGCTTTATAAGAAAAAACCATTCTTATGGTCAGGACATTTTGGAGGCAACTGGGGCAACCCCTTCCCTTGCTACCGAGTGTGTGAAATTGCTGAAGATGGAAAATCTGTTGTTACCTGTCTCAAAACAGTAAAGGACGGAACGGTTTTAAATAAGCATAGTTTATAATTATAGATGCCTATCATACTATATCTAATTTACAATCTCAACAATCCTGCTTTATACAAAGTACTTACAGGCTTATTATCCCAGAATAACTCAAAATCATCCCAATCGTTTTGTTCGTAATCCTCTTTTACTTCCTGTAAAGTCATTTGCTTTTCATTATGAACAGAAAGTTTTGGTAATAAGCCAGCCAGCCACTCTCCTTTTGCTTTATCAACCTGTATGGATAAATTTTCTTTTTTTGTTGCAAAGCTGATCTGCAGTTCTTCCCAGCGGTTTCCTTTTTTTTGATTTTGAAATCACTTCTGTTTTCAACACAGTTCCGAGGAAAATAATTTTTGCAGTAGGTTTTGAAACCGGCAATTCATCTTCAGCTACGATCTGCAGAATATGATCTGGCGCAACAGTTGTCTTAGGGACTTTCATCTCAAACCATTTATTCAATGGATCATCCAGACACAGACCCTGCATATAGTTGAACAGTGATTTTCTTTAATCCAAAGCTGAAGCTTTCATGATCGGCTCCTGTTTCATCAATATGCTCCACATCATTATCAGCAAACATAATCACCGCTTCTTTTGCACGTTTCACTTTATATTTTTCAGGATTCATTCCAACCGGACTATGGGCTGTCATGGCGAACTGGTGCCAGAAAGCAGATTGCATGATTCCTGTCTTAAACATTTGCCGAACCATCTCCAGTGAGTCAATTGTTTCCTGTGCAGTTTGTGTTGGAAAACCATACATCAAATAGGCATGCACCATGATGCCAGCTTCGGTAAAATGTTTATTCACTCTTGCCACCTGTTCAACGGTTACACCTTTTTGAATGAGTTCAAGCAAACGATCACTTGCAACTTCCAATCCACCGCTTACAGCAATACATCCGCTTGCTTTTAATAACAAACAAAGATCACGGGTAAAACTTTTTTCAAAACGCACATTCGTCCACCAGCTCACAACTAATTTCCGTTTGATGATCTCCAGTGCCAATGAACGCATCAATGCCGGTGGTGCAGCTTCATCAACAAAATGAAAACCATTGTTACCTGTTTGTGCAATGATGGTTTCCATCCGGTCGCATAGCAGTTTGGCTGCAATGGGTTCATATAATTTGATATAGTCGAGTGAAATATCACAGAAGGTACATTTGCCCCAGTAACAGCCGTGTGCCATGGTAAGTTTGTTCCACCGCCCATCGCTCCACAAGCTGTGCATGGGATTCACTACTTCAATGGCAGAGATGTATTGATCCAATAATAAGTCGCTGTAATCAGGTGTGCCAACTTCAGACTGTTTATAATCTTTACAACGAGGGCTGTTGAAATAAGTGACTTGATTATTTTGTAATAAGAATGTTCGGTTTAATTCTGGTTCATTTACTTCCCCGGAAATATATTTCAACAACTGTTCAATGGGTGCTTCCCCATCATCAAGCGTAATAAAATCAAAGAATTCAAATACACGCCGATCTTTCAGTGAACGCAGTTCCGTATTGGGAAATCCTCCACCCATGGTTACTTTTATCTGAGGGTAATGTTGCTTCAGCCATTGTGCACTTCTGAAAGCTGCATACAAATTGCCGGGAAAAGGAACAGAGATGCCAACAAGTTTTGGGTTCACCTGTTCAATATGTTTCTGTAAACGGTCAAGTAATAACTCATCAACAAATGTTAATGGCTTTTGTAATTCTTCATACAGTTCATCAAAGCTGTTGGCGCTGCGTCCCAAACGTTCGGCATATCGGCTGAAACCGAAATGTTCATCCACACATTCTTTAATGAGATCAGATAGGTCTTCGAGATATAATGTTGCAATATGTTTGGCTTTATCCTGCAAACCCATTGTACCAAAAGCCCAATGCAAATCGCTTAACTCAGCGAAACGCCCAGCTTCCGGTAAAAAATTCCTTGATGCAATTAAATGCGCAATGGTTGGGTTCTTTCCCTGCAAAAACAAAACAGCATCGTCAATGCAGTTAATGTATTCCTCTTTCAGTGCAAGGATGCGTTGTGCGTTATCCGAATAAACTTTGTCTCTTGAAATGCGGCTAAATAATTCTTCCAGTCCTTTTTTTGAAAATAACTGAATGGTTACTTCAATTCCAAGATCTGCATGAAAACAAGAAATATTTTTTGTATTGAGAAAACCTTTTAGGTATCCGGTTGCCGGATACGGAGTATTTAACTGTGTAAACGGCGGCGTAAATAAAAAAACGGTTGCGTTCAAATGAGTTGCTTGAGTGGCAAAACTATTTATTATTCCTGAATGAGTCTTATTTCCATGCTTCCAGCAATTGCTTTGCTTCTGCTTTTACTGTTGGATCATCGGCAGCTGTATTGGGTAGCTTCAGCATGTATTTCAAAATTTCAATGGCTTTCTGCCTTTTGTTATTTTTATTGTAAGCCTTTGCCAGTTCAAGATAGTTTAAAACAAAGTCGGGCCTGAGTGTTCTTACACGTTCATAATAAATCAATGCTGAATCCAGTGAATTTTTTTGTAACCCGCCAAAGAACACTTTCACTGCTGCTTTTTCTATACCGGAAAGATTGCTTACTTCATAATGCCATCTTGCAATTACAAACAATGCTTTAAAATTCTCAGGATTAGATGCAATTGCCCGGTCTGAATAGGTTTTGATTTCACGTACATACGCAACTTTTTCTTTACCACTTTTCAGTAAGGACATTCGTGCATAAGCTAAAGACATTACCACATTTGCTTCGCTGTCTTTTGGATTTATTTTCAAAGCTCTTTCTGCATAGATCTTTGCTGCCGTATAAAAATCCATTTGTTTTTCTTTGGTTGCCTGTCTTCTTCCAATCCTGCTGGCCAGTTCACTGCAACGGGTAAGTGCATACAAATGATGGGGCTGCAGTTTAATCGTTTCTTTAAATTTCTGATAAGCCTCTTCTTCTTTAAATTGCTTTTCCAGCAGATCACCCTGTTTTACGAGTTCATCAACTGATGATTGCGATTGAACAAAACCTGATGAAACAAAGAAAATGATGAGAACAAATGCGAATTTCTGCATGTGGGTTGATTAATATGTTTTCTGCATGGTTATGCCAGTTTTACCCTGGAAATTCTCAATGGGTGGCGAGCATTTGTAAATATCGATTTTTATTTCAGTAATAACGGGAAAACGATCCTTAATGGTATAACAGATTTTTTCTGCAACCATTTCTAAAAGACCTGTTCTTTCCTGCATTTGCTGCTTTACGATGTTAAACAGTATAACATAGTTGATTGTTTGATCAATGGATACAACAGGGCCGCCGGGGTTATACCACACTGACAGATTCACTTCAAATGGGCCTCCCACTTTTTCTTCGCCTGCATACAATCCGTGATGTGCATGAAATTTCAAATCTTTTAAATGTACTGCTATCATTGGCCGAAAATAAAAAAGTCCCGCTGTATTAGCGGGACTATCTTTTAAATATTGGTTTAAACAACTCCTTTTGCTGATAAATAGCGTTCTGCATCCAATGCTGCCATACAACCGCTGCCTGCTGCTGTTACTGCCTGCCTGTAAATTTTATCCTGCACATCACCTCCTGCAAAAACACCTTCCACATTCGTTTTGGATGTTCCGGGGATGGTTTTGATATAACCTGCTTCATCCATATCAATAAATTCTTTAAAAATGGCTGAGTTGGGCTCGTGACCAATGGCCACAAAGAAACCCTGAACAGTGATCACAGATTCTTCACCTGTTTTGTTATTCTTCACTTTCATGCCATCCACTTTGTTCTCACCTAGTATTTCAACAGTTTCAGTGTTGAAATAGACTTTGATGTTGGGAGAGTTGAGCACACGATCCTGCATTACTTTACTTGCACGCATGGCATCTTTACGAATGAGCATATGTACGGTTGTGCAAAGTTTGCTGAGGTACAATGCTTCTTCTGCTGCGGTATCACCAGCTCCAACAATTGCCACCTCTTTTCCCCGGAAAAAGAAACCATCACATACGGCACAGGCACTAACACCATAGCCATTGAGACGCTGTTCACTTTCCAATCCCAGCCATTTGGCACTGGCACCGGTGCAAATGATCACACTGTCAGCTTCAATGAGTTTTTCATCATCAATCCAAACTTTATGCGGAGTTGAACTGAAGTCAACTTTTGTTGCCAAGCCATAACGGATATCAGTCCCCATTCTTTTGGCCTGTTTTTCAAAATCAACCATCATCTCCGGCCCCTGAACACCATCAGCATAGCCGGGATAGTTTTCAACTTCTGTTGTAATAGTCAATTGTCCGCCTGGCTGAATTCCCTGGTACAATACAGGCTTCAGGTTGGCTCTTGATGCATAAATAGCGGCTGTATATCCTGCAGGGCCCGATCCAATAATTAAACAATGTACTTTTTCTGCTGCTTCCATATTCATCTTGAAAATTTTAATAAGTCGGCAAAAATAATCTTATCCATGCATACTCTATGTAACCTGAAGTACAGTGGGTGCTGTTGTGGATAATTAACGGGGTATGATGATTGTTTTAAACTGGTTGGCGTAACCTCCAAAATATCCCAACGCCCCATTGCTGATGTTGCCAATGATCTTTGTTTGAGATGAAAAAGGATTACCAATGCTTGAATAACTGTATTCAACTGTTCTCCAAAAGTCAAAAGTGGCTTTATTGATATTGCAGAACTTAACTGTAACTGTGTCGCCTTTATGAAAAAAGCCATATTCCTCAAAATCGAGATCTGCATTGCGGTCAACACCACGGTCAACATCAACTGTATAGGTTGAGCCGTTTACAAGCTGATCATCGAATACGGAATTAAGTCCCGGTAAAAAACTTTCGCTGTTCACTTTTGTAAAATAACGTGCATAATCACCAAATCCCGGGGGGTCAGTCACCCTTGCCCTTGCAACAACTTTTTTACTTGTATCGGGAGTATTAGGTGCTTTCACCCACCAGAGCGAATCAATTGTTTTTCTGAGTAAAGGTATTGTTGTGCTGGATGTATATTCTGTTCCCTTCCATACAATCTTCAGCTGATAGCTTTTTCCAAAATCACCTTTGATGACAGTTGTTGGGTCAAGCGGATCGCTTGTGTATAAGCTGAATGGAACATTTCCCTGCAACGTTACATCGTATCGTTTCAGCTTATGAGTCTTTGTGCCATCACTGATATATACTTCAGCATCTTTGATTAAAGATTGACTGAGCACATCCAAGGTAATTTTTTGAAAAGTAGTTGAGGCTTTTAGTGAGAATAACAACAGGATCCTGCCCTGTTTCAATGCTGGCATCCACTGTTAAAAGTTCAGTAGCGTCTTTCAGGTCAAACTTCACTTTCTTTTCACAGCCAATAAAACCAAGTGTAATTAAAGTCAGCAAAACAAATCTGTACATAGTTCAAATTTACAACAGGATTATTTCCTGAAATCAATTCATGAGAATTTCACATTTCAATAAAAAATAATCCCCCCGATTTACCGGAGGGATTGATACTTAATACCCATATAAATTAATTGCCAAGATAACTTTTCAGTGCATTGCTGTAGCGTGCTTTCTGCAAACGCTTGATGGCTCTTTCCTTGATCTGGCGGATACGTTCTTTGGTTAAATCGTATTTCTGACCAATCTGTTCAATGGTAACACCATTTTCGCCATCCAGACCAAAATAAGCATTTACGATTTCTGCTTCACGTGGGCTGAGTGATTTCAATACACGACGGATTTCATTACGTAATGAATCTTTCATTACATCTTCATCTGTATCATCGCTTCCTTCCAGCAAATCGCCCATCGCCACATCTTCAGCTTCGTGCACTGGTGCATCCAGTGAAGTATGACGGGTATTACTCTGGAAGATATTGTTGATTTCTGTTTCGCTCATCTCCAGGATATCAGCGGGTTCTTCTGTTGAAGGCTCCCTTTCGTGCTCCTGTTCAAACGCCATATAAGCCTTATTGGCTTTGTTATAAGTTCCGATCTTGTTCTGTGGTAAACGAACCAAACGACCCTGTTCGGCCAATGCCTGCAGTATTGATTGGCGAATCCACCAAACAGCGTAAGAAATGAATTTAAAACCTTTGGTTTCATCAAAACGCTGGGCGGCCTTGATCAAACCGAGGTTTCCCTCATTGATCAGATCGCTTAATGATAAACCTTGATGCTGATATTGTTTGGCTACTGATACCACGAAACGAAGATTCGACTGTACCAATTTGTCCAAAGCCCTTTGATCACCCATTTTAATCCGCTGAGCAAGAGTTGTTTCCTCTTCGGGATTAATCATTGGAATCTTAGAAATTTCCTGGAGATACTTTTCAACCGCCTGTGAATCACGGTTTGTAATTTGAGTTGCAATTTTGAGCTGCCGCATAATGTATTCTTCTTAATTGTTTGTAACGTTGCTAAGACAGGGAAATTCGACCTTGTAGTGTGAAAGACTGGTTAAGAATCCTCTGTTACCGTCAGCAAAGTTACGCATCAATGACCGCTTTTCATAGCCCATGTGTATAATTGAGACTAAATTGGGTGAGATTGTAACGTTTGCAGTGTAAAATTTATCCTTACATCTAACACAATAATCAATCTAATTGTTGTCAATAGAACAGTTATTTTTGTTAATATTTTCTTTTTAAATAATTGATATGGAATGGATTGACTTTAGAAGTGACACTGTGACTAAACCTACAAAACAAATGCTGGAAGCCATGATGCAGGCAAAGGTTGGCGATGATGTCTTCAGTGAAGATGAAACTGTTAATAAACTCGAAGAAACCGCTGCTGCCATGTTTGGAATGGAAGCTGGGTTATTTTGTGCAAGTGGAACGATGACGAACCAGATTGCAATTAAGGTTCACACAAACCCAGGTGATGAGGTTATTTGTGATGAACTTTCGCATGTGTACCAGTATGAAGGCGGAGGAATTGCGTTTAATTCAGGATCTTCTGTTCAGCTATTGCATGGAAACAGGGGTCGTGTTACTGCATTACAGGTAGCTGAAGGAATTAATAATCCTGACGATATACATAAAGCCATTTCAAGTCTTGTTGTTTTGGAAAATACAAGTAACCGAGGTGGCGGAAGCTGCTATGAATTGTCTGATATTCAATCAATCAAACAAATTTGTCTAAAAAATGAACTGATACTTCATTTAGATGGAGCCAGGCTCTTTAATGCGCTTGTTGCCAAACAACAAACAGCGAAAGAATATGGTCAGATATTCCATTCAATTTCCATTTGCCTCAGCAAAGGTTTAGGTGCGCCGGTTGGCAGTGTTTTACTGGGAACCAAAGAGGTGATCAAAAAAGCAAGAAGAGTTAGAAAGGTATTTGGCGGAGGTATGAGGCAGGCAGGTTTTATTGCTGCAGGTGGTTTATACGCTTTAGAGAATCATGTTGAACGGCTTGCTACTGATCATCTTCATGCTAAACAAATTGAGCAGGCTCTTCTCTCCCATCCAAAAGTTGAAACAGTATTACCTGTGGAAACTAATATCATCATCTTTACCATGAAAGAAGGAATTTCAGCAGCTCAGTTTGTTGAGCAATTAAAGGAGAAAGGAATTTTGTGTTTTACCATGGGCAAAAATCAAATACGATTTGTTACACATTTGGATATAACTGAAGGGATGATTCAGCGAACTATCGATATTCTCCAAAAACAATAAAGCCCCGATTCGGGGCTTTATTGTTTGCTGAATCATATTTTAATTCTTTCTGTCAGAAAGTTTATTCTGTGCAATATAATACTGCTGAATCATATCATTCATCACATTGACTGTTTCACCTAAATGAAGATCAGTTTTCAAACGGTTGATGAAAGCAGTGTTTCTTTCTTCTTTGCCTTTATCTCCACTGATCCGCTGCAGATCAACAGCCAGGCTTGTAACTTCAAGTGGGGTTTGCATCCTGGTTAAAGAATCAATCGTTTTGATTGTGTTACTTAATGTTTTCTTATCCTGACGGTATTTTGTGATATTCAAAGAATATGCCTTGTCATTATATTTTGAAAGCCAGTCAGTATTTTCTTTAATCAGCTGAAAGGATTTATTCTGCTTCACTCTCTCATTGCTGCGGTTGATGACATTGTTCAAATCAAAATCACTTTTCCAAACCTTGTACTGTGTGCTGTTGATTTCATCCCATGCCAATGCATCAGGGTCATCTTTTTCACGCAGCTTCAGGTATTCATACTGGTCAGGTAAAACAATATCAGAACTAACTCCTTTCAATTGTGTGCTTGCACCACTGATACGATAGAATTTCTGCAAGGTTAGTTTGATATCACCCAATTCAGAAGCATTACCACTTGTCCAGCTGGTACGTTCCAGCTGAATACTGCGTTGTACTGTTCCTTTACCGTAAGTAGTTGTGCTGCCAATTACCAGTCCACGTTTGTAATCCTGGATCGCTGCTGCAAAGATTTCAGAAGCCGAAGCACTGAACTCATTTACCATTACAGTTAAAGGCCCGTTCCATAATACATTGTTATCTCTGTCACGCAGAATAGATGGAGCTTCATCCCTGCTTTTTACCTGCACAACAGGTCCATCTTCAATGAACAAGCCAACCATTTGTACCACATCCATTAATGATCCGCCACCATTTAAGCGCAAATCGAGGATGATGCCATTGATTCCTTCCTGTTTCAGCTTAACAATTTCTTTTGCTACATCTGCTGCACAACGGGCTCCATTTGGATCCTGGAAGTTTGCATAGAATTCAGGCAGGAAGATGTATCCAATCTTATAATTATCTGGTCCTTTAATGATCGTGCTCTTCGCAAAAGTTTCATCGAGGTTAATTTTTTCACGGATAATTGACACGACTTTTATTTCACCACTTGCTTTTTTAATCGTCAATCTTACTTCCGTATCCTTTTTACCCCTGATCAAACGAACAGCATCAGGAACTTCAAATCCTGTAAGATCCTGGGGGTCATCTTTACCCTGGGCAACTTTTTGAATAATATCACCAATTTGAATCTGGCCTGATTTAGCTGCGGGACTTCCTGTAACAATCGTCGCCACTTTAATATTCCCTTCCTCTTCTGTTAAAGAAGCTCCAATACCAAAAAATTCTCCGCTCATCTGTTCATCAAACGAACGCTTTTCAATGGGTGGGAAATAAGTTGTATGCGGATCCATTGATTCAGTAATATCATTTACAAACAGGTTGAAACGGTCTTCATCTTTAAACCTGTTGCGGAAACGGTCAAACATTTTATCCAGTGACTTACTTACTTTCTCTCTTGCTTCTTTTTCCAGTTCCACATTTGTCTTAGCTGTAAACCCTTCTTTTCCTTTGTTCTTTTCCTGTTGTTCAATCAAGTCAACATAGGTGCTGAGTGTCATATACTTCAGCTTTTTGCGCCACACTTCTTTGCGGGCTGCTTCGGTTTTTGCAAACACCGTTTTTTCTTCATCATCAGAATAAGACTCCTCTGTGTTAAAATCGAAAGGTTTCTGCAGAATTTCTTTGTACAGCATCGATGCTTCCTGTACTCTTTGTATATAAAGCTTATTGAAGAGATAGAATGATTCTAATTTTGAACCATGTATCTCGTCATCAATCTTTGTATCAAATTTTTTGAGTTGACTGACGTCCGCTTCCAGGAAATAAGTTTTATCGGGGTCTAAACTTTTCAGGTATTTTGCAAACACTTCTTTTGAAAAGGTATCATCAATCTTTTTGGGATTGAAATGACCTTCTTCAAGGAATTCTCCCACCAATTGCAGGATACGTTCAAAACGGCTGCCGGGTTCTTTACGGGTAGAGAATGAATAACATGCAAAAAAAACACTGCTTCCGAGAAGCAGTACTAAAATGAGCATCAGGCTTTTTTTACTAAACATATATTTTATTAGGGTTGACATAATACAATTCCGTAAAAATAACGAGAAAAGATGAGGGCTTATTGGCCGTTTGTACTTTTATTTGCTTTTAACAAGCCCTTAGCTAGGTATATATTGAAAAAATTGAGCCAGATTTTCCCCCGTTCACGTATTGATCCGGGAAAATCAGGGATATTCACAAGCTCGGCTCTTAGAATGTTATTTCAGGTGAATAATTCTCAGACAGTCAATCATTGCCTGGTTGATTTCTCCATTCATGTTTTCATTAAAATCCTCCAGCGACACTGTTATAACATGTTCACCCTTTGCTAAGTTCACTTTCATGGCATTGCTGAAGCCCCAGTTGCTCCATTCTTCCTTTCCCCTTTGTGGAAAAACAATTGCATTGATTCTCTTACCGTCAACTGAAAGTGTCCGAATAGCACATTTGTTTTCCGTATTGGTTGGCCCGTTACCATTGGCGTAGCGGAAGTCAATGGCATAGTAGCCATCAGCGGCTGCCTTTACTTTAAACTGAACAACTTTATTTACTGTGGTGCTGATTTCAATAAAGCCATCACCCGTAAAGCCCTTATAACCTTTTGTTGATTTTTCCGCAACATTTTCAGCAGGCAGCACCTGTACATATTGATCAGCAACTACAACAACCGGCTCTGATGCAAAGGACCCGTTATTATTTTTATCTAAAGCAATTACCTGGTATTCGGCATATACACCGGGCTTAACTGTTACCGACGGCTGAGATGTTTTAATTAGTTTTTTTCCATTCATCAGAACCATATAAACAGTTGCTTTTTCAATTGGCTCCCAAGATAATTTCTGATTGTCGTATTTCAATACCGGTGCAGGTAATGTAAATACAACCGGCTGCTGATTGGTTGCTGCATTTACATCCGCCTGGTTGTTTAATACAATTTTAATGCTGTGCTTTCCTGCAAATGTTTCAGGAATTTCAAACAGCGAAGTTTTCTTTCCATCTAACTCAAATGAAACAATTTTATTTCCATATCCATTGAGTTCAATATCAAGTATTGCATTGCGGTAATGAAAATTATTCAGAGTTCGTTTGCCCTGCATTGCTTTTGGAACAAATGGTTGAAACGCCAGTTTACCATCTTCAAACCTGATTCCGAATAATACTTTATGAATAATGCTGATGTTTCCTGATAAACTCCACAGCATAATACTTGAGTTAATCTGGGTTCCGTTAAAGTCGCCGTTTTCAGCAACAAAATTTTCCTTGTTGGTAAGGAACAATGCAGCGGGACGATAAATAGCATTGATACTTTCCATTACTGATTTTTCATTCCCCACTCCTGCTGCAGCCCATAACCAATAGGTTTGTACAAATGGCCATACGGCATTGTTATGATAAGGAGGAATATTTGGAATCTCTGGATAAATACAGGGAATACCAAATGATGTAACAGGTGTACTTGCAATGATTTGTTTGGCTCTTGCTGCATCTGCAATTCCAAATAACACACACAAAGCTTCACCTAAAGCTTCAGCTCTTGGTGAAACAATTTTGAAATTACGACCGTATAAAAACTGGGCATAATAACCTTTCTCCGGTATCCACAAATATTTATTAATGCCTGTTTTTATTTTTTCTGCAACGAGTTTGTGTTTGTCGCTAACCTGTTTCTGTTTTAATACTGTTGCCATTTTTGAAAGAATGATATTGGCCTGGTAATGCACTGCGTTTGTTCCGAGGCATTCACTTTCAAAAATATCAGCCGGCTGCATCCATTTAGGATAGGTTTGTTCACGCCAGTCAAGAAAAGATGATTCACCTTTTACCATTCCTGTTACAGGATCATATGCATTCTGCAAATCATCTTCAATGGAATTTTTAATGATGATGTATGCTTGTTCCAGCCAGTCTTTATTGCCGGTGGCTTTATATACTTCCCAGGCAGCTACGGCCCAAACCATACGATCAGTAGAGTTTGGCCATGCACCACCGGTACCTGTATCCTGGATCACTTTCTTTTTCTTATTTACTTTCCGAAGCAAACTGTTCATGGCAACTCTTGGATGCAAATAAGCCATTGAAAGAATAATACTGTAACTCACATCTCTTGTCCACACACCGCTCCACTCCTTTCCTGTTCTGAATGTACTGTCGGCCTCAATAGCTTTCAGCATTTCTTCAAGCGAGAGATTATAAATGGCATTCGATAAAAGAAAGCTTGACTGATACTGAGGATAAGCTGAAATATCTTTTGATAATTTCCATTCAGCATCGGTGTGTTTTTCATCCGACTGTTTATTCAGTACCAGCGTTGTTTCATAAATACCATCAGCATCATTGTCCTGTAACTTTAATTCATCATGATGATAGAGATTGTCAAAGTCCCACATCAATGGCGCTGCACTGCCGGCTACATAAACTCCTTTAAAATCTTCTTTATAAATTTTGTCACCGCTGAACGTTGTGTAAAAACCTCTTTCTCTGAACTGCTGAAGTACATCTCTCAAATCCAATCGGATTTTTAATGAAGTATTGGGAGTAAGAAACTTTGTTCCTGCTGAAGTTTGATTGAATTGTGTACCGAATTTAATAATGGGTGTCTCCGCCATTCCATTCTTTGCATCAACCGTAAAGCGGTGATCTTTTCCCGACAGCATTTCATTATCTCTTCCATTGATAGCGAATTTGAAAATGATATCGGCTGATTGAAATTCGTTTGCCGGACTTTTGTAATTGCTTTTAATATGGGTGGATGAAAGAGCAACGGCTTCATTCTTTCCCTGTATAACTTTATCAGGATAAATGCTGAAAGCAGGTGATTGATAAATGGGTTTGCTGGCTAAAACTCTCACTGATCATTGCTGTAAAGCAACAGAAAAAAAACAATCGTTTCATGTGTTTATTATTTTTTTTTGCCACATAGTATGCCCATAATCATCTTCAGTTGGCAAACAATTGTTTATGGGTATTTCATAAATTTTTTTATTCGATAACATCAATTTCGCATTCGAACTGTCCTGTAAATTTACCTGTATTTCAAATTGTATGCAGCAAAGAAACTATTTCTTCTTTTTAATGATGAATACTCCCGGCACGGGCCTTTCACCTTCTTTATCACTCGGCTTGATCGTTTCCTTTCCATTCACCAGCATACAACTGCTACCGCCACCATCGAGGTTTAATGCTTCCACACAACCAAGATCAAGCAGCATCTTTGCCAGTTGAGTTAAGGAAGCTCCTTCTGCCAGGCCCGGAAACCTTCCCTGCACTACAAGAATGATCAGTTTGCCATCGGCTGTATAACCCATGGCTGTACGTGGATGTTTGTCATCAATGGCTTTACCAGTGAACATGCGTTCTTCGTTATTGCTGATGCTGATCTTTGAATTTTGAATCAATGCAGGACCTCCGCCAATTGCTGTTTGCATTTTCCATTTTTTTGCACCAGCCACTTTTGACCGATCAATTTTAGAAGAACTGGAATCTTTAAAAACAACAGGAGCATTTTCAAATGCTTTAGCATAACGAGATGAAGAATCAGTGTGCAACCATGCTACATCTGCTTCTCTTTTTTTACTGATGCCGATCGCTGAACGGAATGTATGAATATAAGTCAGTGTGTCTTTTCCTTTCAAAGCTGTTGAGTGAACATTGTACGAAACCAGTTTGCCGTTTTTTATAACCGTATTCAGATTACGGTTTGTAGCAAAATCAAAAAAAGTTCCATTTACAACAAGAGGCGGCTGCTCATTCTTTTCGTAAAACTGCTTAGGTGTAAATCTTCTTTTGAAGGTAGTATCGGTTGTAAAATTCAGTTTCCTGTCTTTCAAATCAGCAATTACATAATATGGCCATTGGGTTTGCCATCAATTGAATCATTTGTTTTGTACACATGCATGGAAGAAGGAAGTTCACCATACTGTGCATCCGCATTTTGCCAGTTGAGTTGACCGAAACAAAAAGGAGCAGCTGTAAAATACAACACTGCTCCTGCAATTATTTTCTTCATCATTCTGTTAGGAAATAAGTTGAGTTTTTTCTTCCAGCCATTTTTCTCTTCCGTATCCCGGAACCACATGCTTTTCGCTGTGATAGCTTGAACGTACAAGAGGGCCGCTTTCTACATAATCCAATCCAATGCTGTAACCAATCTCCCTGTATTCAGCAAATTCATCAGGATGTACAAAACGCTGTACAGCTAAATGTTTTTTTGATGGTTGCAGGTACTGACCAATCGTTACGACATCTACCCCATTATTCTTCATATCTGTCAGCGTCTGAATCACTTCTTCTTTTGTTTCACCCAAACCAAGCATGATACCGCTTTTTACACGCATACCTTTTTCTTTCAGATAACGGAGTACTTCCATACTTCTCCAGTACTTGGCCTGGATCCTCACCTGTCTTGTTAAACGCTCAACAGTTTCAATATTATGCGATACAATTTCGGGATGTGCCTCAACAATGCGCTGTACATTTTCCATCTGTCCTTTAAAATCAGGGATCAGCGTTTCCAGTGTTGTTTCGGGGTTCAGGGTTTTAATGGCCCTGATGGTATTGAACCAGATGATACTTCCGCCATCCTGTATTTCATCCCTGTCAACAGAAGTAACAACAGCATGCTTCACTTTCATGAGATGGATTGCTTCAGCAACACGTTGGGGTTCATCCCAATCAACAGGATCGGGCCGGCCGGTAGCAACTGCACAAAAACCGCAGCTCCTGGTACAGGTATTGCCAAGAATCATGAATGTGGCTGTTCCTTCACCCCAGCATTCGCCCATATTGGGGCAATTGCCGCTTTCACAAATGGTATGAAGTTTATTTTTATCTACGAGGTTACGTACATGGCGGTAAGAATCACCAATAGGTAAACGTACTCTTAACCAATCCGGTTTTTTTAATTTCTGCTCTGCGGCAGCTTCTGTCGCTACAATTTCCTGCATAATTAGATCAACAAGTGAGGGGCAAAGTTAGTTGATACGGGCGAAAGATTTAAACCTTGGTTTTTCGCTCAATTTCCATGTTACCAATACAAATTACTTTCGTTTACCAAAGAGGATGGCTACATATCCATTAAAAAATACCTGGCTGTTCTTGTTTTTGAGCATGATATTAATTTCACGGCTGTAGGCTTCAAGGTTCATTCCAACTTCAATGGCCGATACCATTTCATTAAAACGGCCATAATCAAACCGCAATGCTGCTTTTACATGCGCACCGGGTACAACTTTTAACTGGTTCCAGCCATAACGCAAACCAGTGCCCTGGATAATATTTCCGGGAGCAAGAAAGGCCACACTGTCTTCAACAGAATATTTAATATCCCTGGTACCATCAGGACCTGAATCCTGTACTCTTACATAATATGGGCGCTCAAGGCCAATTGAAATTCCACCTGCATAGATAGCAGAAACGGCAACCCCGTTTTTATTTGTTTTACCACCCAGTAAACGCTGCTGACCAAATGTTGGTTTTAACTGGTAAAAGCTGTTTTGTTTTCCATATACATAAGGACTGCCAATTTGCAGAAAGCCGCTGTTACTTAAAATATTATTCAGCTTTTTTTCTTTGGGATGTTTCTTTTCACCAAACTCTAAAGAAAACAGGTTAGTAGTACTCACACTCTTCAGATAACCCTTTTCATACAGGATACTCCAGCCATCGGTATTTAACCGGAAGCCGAATACACTCTGTTTATTAAATACCAATGCACCTTCTTCCTGTTGACGGATCAGGTTGTTTATTTTTTCACGCCGTGCTTCTTTCTTTTCGTCACGTTCACTTTTCTTTTTTGGCTGATCCTGTGCAAATAAACTGAAGGCTGAGATCGTTAAACAAAAACCGATGATTAATCTTTTCACAAGTTTGGTATTGATGTTACAAAGTAAATTTACAGATTAAAACGATAGATGCAGCATTGTGGTATCTTGCTGCCTCAAACTTTCAAGAATAATTCACAAGTTTATGACATCTTCTATTCTGTACAAGGGTGAGTTAAGAACTTCAGCCACCCATTTACAAAGTAATACAACCATCGAAACCGATGCACCTCTCGATAACCAGGGAAAAGCCGAACGTTTTTCTCCTACTGATCTTGTTGCAACGGCATTGGGCAGCTGTATGCTTACCATTATGGGCATCAAAGCAAGAGATATGGGTATTGATCTCACCAATGTTAAAATTGATATTCAGAAACACATGAAAAGCGACCCGAGAAGAATTGGAGGAGTTGATGTGAGTTTTCATTTCCCTGCCCATTTGCAGTTAGATGAAAAACAACGGACGATTTTACAGAATGCAGCACTTACATGCCCTGTTGCCAAAAGTCTTCATGCAGATATTGAACAGAATGTAGTGTTTAACTGGTAAGCTGTTTTTTTAAGGATGCTGTTACCAATTGCACAGCTTAAACAACGCTTTACATTACAGTAATTCTTTTTCAGATAAAGCAATGCCTGCGAATCAAATGCAGTGGAATGTGTTACACCTGTATTTTCCCATTGACGGGTAATGCGGTTGTTTTCCTTTGGCAATTCCTGCAGCCATTGCACGGCTTTTTGTTTCAGCTTATCATTTGCATGCTGTTCAGCATAAGCATAAAGCATGGGTATGATTGTGTTAATGAGTATATTTTCAATCATCATTTTACCCAACCGTTTCTTTTTGAATTCAGCAGGTTCATTCAGCAGATAATGATAATGCCAGTAATCATTGGCAGTTACAGCAAGTAACTGTTTAATTGAATGCTGATCATCGGCTTCAATAACTTTTGAGAATAAATGACTCGACTGATGAATGAGCATTGCCAGTTGTGCTAAACGAACTGAAGGGAAATTAGATGGTCTCATCCTTAAAAAATGAAGCAAGTGGTTAACCGGCTTCAATTGATGTTTCTTGTGCAGGAATTTATATTCTTTCTGCAGCATGATGGGGTAATCTTCAGTAAACTCACCATTCAGTAAACCTGCCTGTCCCAGCAACAAAGCTTCTAACTGATGAATCTGATTTTTATGTTTTGCCAGAACTGTAACTGGGATTGTTTTGGCAATCGATTCAAATGCATCTGTATTAACAGTCATCCCGAAATTTCTTGCCAGCAATTGCCAGAAGGTTTCTTCCCAGTGATGATTGGTTTCCTGTAAAAGTTGATTGATCTTTTCATTTTTTTGAAACAACCGTTCAGCAATCATCCTTTCTTTCCAGTTTACCCATACCAATTCCGAAACAACCGAAAGCTGGTTTTGGCAGGGAATGAATTCGTTTTGCTGCATTAACAGATAATAACGTTGAAGCAATGATGCGGAAATGCGGTTCTTTAACTCCAGTACAGGAATAGTTTGTTCAATTGTTTGATCATGCTCCCAAACTACATGCAGAATGATATTGCTGTAATGTTCATCATTTGTATGACCATGTTTATCCCAGTCGCTTGTTTTGATATGCAGTTCAATATTGCCAAACCAGCTGATGTTGTTAATGTGAATCCGTGCATGCAGAAAGTCGGGCCCCTGGTTACTGTTCAGCAATCCCTGGGAAAGAATACTGATTGAGTCATCGCCAGCAGTTTTGAGTTGTTCTTTGTTGAAATACAGGTGTTGCCAGATAAACTGGAGCAGGCGTTCGTTCATAGCAAAAGCAATTGGTTAATGTGGAGATGTGCTGATTTGAAAATGAATTCCAATCAATCATTTACAAATTAATAAATGCCTTTTGTATTTAAAAGCAATCAGTTGCAAATTAATTACCGTTCCAAATTGCTTCAGTGCTTTCACTACCCTGCTTACAGGTAAGCCCATCACATTGTAAAAATCGCCTTCTACCCGTTTAATGCCTACAACACCAATCCATTCCTGGATGGCATAGGCACCGGCTTTATCAAAAGGCTGGTAATGTTCTACATAATATTCTATCTGCTGATCAGTTAGCGTATGAAACTCAACTTCAGTAATATCAGCAAATGCAATTTCTGTTTCTTCTTTTACAATAACAACGCCTGTAATTACCTGGTGCGTTTGTCCTGAAAGTTCTTTCAATGTATTTACCGCATCTTCCATGCTGGCCGGTTTGCCAATCACCTTATCTTTCAGTACAACAATGGTATCAGCCGCCAGTATCAGACGGTCATGACTTAATTCTGCTTTTACAGCTAATGCTTTATTCTTCGCAATATAAACAGGCACATCTTCAATGGGTAAAACGCAGGATACATTTCATCGGTATCTTTACCATTACATCAAAAAGGAATTTCTGCCCACTCTAAGAGCTGTCTTCGTCTTAGCGATTTGGAGGCAAGGATAATCCGTTCCATCAGGCGAAAAATTTAAACAGGATCATTGAAAGGATGCCGGTAAAAATCACTGCTTTGATCCATTTGCTTAATCCAGCAAAATCTGCAGTTGTGTTTGCTTTCAACAGCAACTTTAAACAGTAAGCAGTTGGTATAACAATCAACAGTAAACAATAGGCTGCTGCAATCCACATCTTAAACTGTAGAACATAAAATAACACAATGATAAGCAACACGAGCAGGATCACCAACCAGATGCCCGCAAATACTTTTGAAAAATCTACTCCCCAAACAATTGGCATGGTTTTGCATCCGTACTTTGCATCACCTTCCATGTCTTCAATATCTTTCACCACTTCACGAATTAATGTAATAATAAATGCAAAGGAGGAATAAAGAATAGCCAGCCTGAATAACTTTTGCTGTGCATCAGTATTAATCATATGCAGCAGGTTCACTTCCTGGTGAATGGTAAGCAGGTACACTACAAATACCACCCATGCAGTTAAAAGTGAGATGATGATATTTCCACTGAGTAATTTCTTTTTAAACGTAGTACTGTAAAACCAGAGAAGGAATACACAGCCTGTATTTGCAAAACCAATGATCCAGTTACCATTTTGCAGTCCGATGTAAAATCCCATCAGCACACCGGCAAAAGAAAATAACATGTGAAAAAAAATGGCCCATCTGCGGCTGATGCTTTTATCAACCACCATCCTGCCCGGTTTATTCACCAGGTCAATATTCAAATCAAAATAATCATTGATGACATAACCGGCAGCTGCAATAAAAATGGATGATAAGGTGAGAATAAAAAACAAAATATAATACTCCCTCGGCATATGCAACCCGCCACCATACAAAACCGGCTGAACAACACAATAGAAAAAGGATTTGTGTAAGCGCTATAAAAAAGAAGATTGGGCCAGCGAATCAGTTTAAAAAAATCGGAGAGTTTCTTCATCTTTCTGTTTCAGCTGTGAAGATAGGAAGCAAGTTCCTTCAAATAAATGTGATTTATATAGTTGCAACTGTATCTGAAGATGTAAGCCAGTGATCATTCAGCTTCAGCACTTTTTCAATAACCTCCCTTGCACAGCCTTTACCACCATTGAAAGTGGAAATGAATTTGGAAACAACCTTTATTTCCGGCACAGCATCCAGCGGACAGGCAGCCAATCCAACCAATTTCATTACATCGAGGTCGGGAATATCATCGCCCATAAACAGGGTTTCTTCCCATTTCAGATTATTGGCCAATATAAACTGGGCCAATATTTCTTCTTTGTCCTTCACTTTCATAAAGATGTTCCTTACACCAAGATATTCTTAACCGTTCGGCAGCAGGTTTGGATACCGCTCCCGAAATAATGACAACCTGGTAACCCTTCTTTACTGCTAACTGAATGGCATACCCATCTTTCACATTCATAGTGCGGACAAACTCAATACCGGGCAGAAGGATAACTGATCCATCGGTTAACACTCCATCCATGTCAAAAACAAATGTCTTAATTTGCTTAAACTGTTCAATCAGGTTCATGTGCCGAAGTTCTTATTTTTTATGGTATAAATGATGGATGCTTTCTGAAAGTAACTGATAGAGATCATGCAAATGCTGATCAGCTTTAAGTACATGCAGATGTTTTTGAATGGTTTCATCATCGCCCCTTCTTGCCGGGCCTGTTTGCATGTCGATGGCTCGTCCCTGGTTTAACCTGACGGCTACTTCCTGTATTAATGGATGTAATAATTCAAAATTAAGCTGACGGTTCTTACAAAACTCTTCTGTTACTGCATACAGGTGGTTGGTGAAATTGCTGGCTATTACTGCTGCCAGATGCATCTTCAATCTTGCATCATCATTGGCAACTTCTACTTTATCTGAAAGAGAAAGGGCAAAATCTTTCAGCAATGCTTTTATATCATCGCTGTTACCATCAATCAGGAATGGAACGGCTGGCAACACAGTCATTTCTTTCCTCAGACTTTGCAAAGGATACAAAGCTCCATAATTCGGCGAAGCATTCTTCAAAACTTCAATACTCACTGACCCTGCTGTATGAACCAATACTTTCTTTTAATTTCAGTTCTGCTGCCACTTCACTGATGGCTTTATCTGAAACTGCAATCATGCAGAGATCTGCATCAGTTGTTATTTCCTGTAATGAGTGAATGGCTTTTGATTGTACCTGTTTTGCAAGTTCTGCTGCATGTTGCTGATTGCGGCTCCATACCTGCACAATGGAATGACCTGCTGCATGCATCATCTTGGCAAGCACTGTTGCTGTATTGCCCGAACCGAGGATGACAATATTCATTGATTGTACAACTGTTAATGAGATGGATGAACTAATTTGCATCTCAAAGTAAAACATCTTACCTGATATAATTGTAATGGTATGAAACTCGCTCAGAAATTAGTGATCGGATATTACAGAGCCAAGCTGAACATTTTTTCAAGCTCTCCAAACGAAAAGCAGCAGAAAAAGCATTTGAATTATTCTGTACACCTTATCCTGGTACAAAAACAACTAGATGCCGGCCATTTTTGAAAAAGCAGAGAAGCTTCATTTAAATATGGACGGATACCAACTGGTGGGTTACCGCTGGAATCATCCGCAACCCAAAAAAGCATTGATCATTCATGGCTTTTCATCTACCATAAAAAAGTTCGATCATTTTGTTTCACCTCTTTTAAAGAAAGGATATGAAGTAATTGCTTTTGATGCGCCTGCTCATGGAGAAAGCAGCGGCAAAACCGTCAACGCTTTTATTTACCGTGATATGATACAGGCGGTGTATGATAAATACGGACCTGTTCAATCGTTCATTGCACATTCGTTTGGCGGATTAGCATTAAGCCTTTTTATGGAAGAACAGAAATACCAGGATCATAAAAAACTGGTATTGATTGCTCCGGCAACTGAAACAGAAAGTGCATTGAAAAGTTTTGCGCCTTTCTCAACATTGATGAGGATGTGATGGATGAGCTGAAGGCAATCATCCAGGGAAAAGAGTGGCCGCACAATTGACAAAATTTCAATTCGTGAATTAGCTCATCATATCCAGGCAGAAGTATTGTGGGTGCATGATGAAGAAGATGATGTAATCCTGGGCCGATGCTGAAAAAATTCAGCAGGATGCCCATCCCAACCTCTTGAGTTTATGGTTACCAAAGGATTGGGTCACCGAAAAATTTATAAGGATAATAAAGTGAAAAAGGCGGTGATGGAGTTTTTGTAAGTTGATAATGTATAATTTGATAAGGTATTTAAAGTCCTTTTGCTATCACCAAGAATCCAATACTTAATTTTCAAATTCATTCTTCCTTCTTTTCGTCATCAATGCTTTTCTATTCTCTTGCCGTTTACTTGCTCCTTAATCAAGTCGACTCACAATTTCATTCCATGCTCAAACACCACTTTATCTAATCTACAAAATCAATCGAAAGTCATAATCTTGCCTCTTCTCTCGGAAAAGACTGAAGTAAAGAGTTGCTATGGCAAGCATCCGTGATCTTGAAAGATGAAATGGGCATTTGATGTCAATCCAATCATTTCCAGCCCCGGTACATTGTTCCAGACGATAAAGAGAAGGTTGTAAGAGACCCGAAATCACTGGCAAAAAGAGCGATACCGTATGGCTGGCAACTGATGAGGACCGTGAAGGGGAAGCGATCAGTTGGCATTTGTGGAAGTGCTGAGTCTTGATCCTGCCACCACCAAGCGTATCGTGTTTGACGAAATCACCAAACCGGCCATTCTGAAAGCGGTTGACAATCCAAGAACGCGGAACATGAACCTGGTGAATGCCCAGCAGGCCAGAAGAATTCTTGACCGGATTGTAGGTTTTGAACTGAGCCCTGTTCTCTGGCGCAAAATGAGCATCGCGAAACAACTTAGTTGCAGGCCGTGTGCAAAGTGTGGCTGTTCGGTTAATTGCCGAACGTGAAGGGAAATCAACGCCTTCACTCCTGTTTCATCTCTTTTAAACTGGAAGGATTATTTACAGCAAAAGATCTCAGCGACCGCAACGTTATATTTAAAGCAGAAGGAAAGAAACAGAATGCCGCCGAAGATGCAGAGAAATTTCTCAACAGTTGCAAAGGTGCCAGCTATAAAGTAAAGATATCCAGGTTCGTCCCGGAAAAATCACCGGCTCCTCCTTTTACTACCTCAACATTACAACAGGAAGCAAGCCGCAAACTGGGGTATTCAGTTAGCCGAACCATGCAGCTGGCACAACGTTTATATGAAAGTGGTTTAATCACTTATATGCGTACCGACAGTGAAAGTTTAGGATACAGCTTTGGGTGATTTAACAAGAACTATCAAAGGAATGTATGGCGACCGCTACCACCAGTTCCGCAAATTCAAGAATAAGAACGAGAGCGCAGGAAGCACATGAAGCCATCCGTCCTACTTATAGGGAGAACTCAACCATTGATGAAGCCGATGGTAAACGTTTGTACGAACTCATCTGGAAACGTACAATGGCTTCGCAGATGGCGGATGCTGAACTGGAACGTACAACGGCTAATATTTCCATCTCCACCAATAATGAAGAATTAAAAGCTGAAGGTGAAGTGCTGAAGTTTGATGGCTTTTTAAAAGTATACCGTGAAGACAAAGATGATGATGATATAACGGAAGATGATCCTTCGACACGCTCAGGAGAGGAAGGAATGCTGCCGCCATTAACAGTTGGTCAGCAATTGCCACTGAAAGAATTGAATGCGGTTGAACGATTTACCCGTGCCGCACCAAGATATACAGAAGCATCGCTGGTAAAAAATTAGAAGAGCTGGTATCGGCCGTCCGTCAACCTACGCTCCCACTATTTCAACCATTCAAAAAGAACCTACGTTGAAAAAAGAGATAAAGAAGGTGTATGCAGGGATTTCCGTGTATTACAATTAAAGGATGATGTGCTGACCAAAGGAATGGATCAGGAAAATACCGGTGCTGAAAAATCAAAAATTATTTCCAACTGATCTCGGACTTGTTGTTACAGATTTTCTGAAACAGCATTTCGAAAATATCATGGATTATGGTTTCACTGCATACATTGAAGGTGAGTTTGATGATGTGGCCGAAGGCAAATTAAATGGAATGTAATGCTCGAAGAGTTTTACAGTCCGTTTAAAAAGATGCAGACAGAACCATTGAAACAGCAGAGCGCATTAAAGGTGAACGTGAATTAGGTGTTGATGAAGCAAGCGGTAAAAGATTGTTGCACGCATGGGCCGCTTTGGACCAATGGTGCAGATTGGTGATGTGAGTGATGAAGACAAACCACGTTTTGCTGCATTGCGCAAGAATCAGAGTATTGAAACAATTACTTATGAAGAGGCAATGGATCTGTTTAAGCTTCCATTAAGTCTTGGTGAATTTGAAGGACAGGAAGTGAGTGTAAATATTGGCCGCTCGGGCCTTATGTAAAGCTGGGTGAACAGTTCATTTCTATTCCAAAAGGCGAAGAGCCGCTGGATATAACCATGGAGCGTGCACTGGAACTGATCAAAGAAAAAACAAACGGCTGATGCTCCTGTTGCACATTTTGAAACCAAACCGGTTACAAAAGGTAAAGGACGTTTCGGACCGTTTATTAAATGGGATGGTCTGTATATCAATGTGCCGAAGCGTTATGATTTTGATAACTTAACTCAATTCGATATCAACGAACTCATTGAGGCGAAGGTTGCCAAAGAAGCCAACCGTTTCATTGTGCGCTGGCCCGATGAAAATATTGCCGTGGAGAATGGACGATGGGGACCCTTCATCCGCTTTGGCAAAAAAATGCTGAAGATTGATAAGAAAGCAGATGGCACCAAATACTCAACCGAAGAAGTAGCCATGATGCCGGTGGAAGAAATCAAGAAGATGATTGAAGTGCAGGTACCCAATGCATTTGCAAAAAAAGGAGCTGCAAAAAAATCTGCAGCGAAGAAAACAGCAACAAAAAAGAAAGCTGCTCCGAAAAAAGCAGCAAAGAAGAAATAGAAAAAAGCAGAGTAATTCTCTGCTTTTTTTTTGTAAATTTAGTGATGGAAAAGAAAGACATCAATCAACTAAAATCAGAAATCTACCGCCAGGTAGAATTAATACAGGATGAAACTGCTCTTCAAATGTTGCAGGAAGCAGCGGAAGCTTTGCAAATTCACAGCAAGACATTGTTGATGAATTAACCCCCCAGCAATTAGCACGTTTGAAGGAATCTATTCAGCAGGTTAAAGAGGGAAAAGTAGTTGACCATGAGACTGTAAAAAGAATGTCAAGAGAATGGCTTTCAAAATAATTTGGTCTGAATCAGCAATCGAAGATTATAGTAAAGTCATTAGTTATTTACTGGAAAGTTTTCCTCTTTTCGTTGCTGAGAATTTTATTCAGATTACAGAATCCAGAATATTTAATTTAGCTGCATTTCCGGAAATGGGTAAGCTATCCAGAAAAATAAATGGTGCAAGAAGTATTGTTCTTACGAAACATAATAAGCTTTACTATAGTATATCAAATGATACAATTGAAATCCTGAACATTTTGATACCCGTCAAAACCCGGAGAAGAATTCTTACGAATAAAAATCGTTCGCCTTTACATTGTTACCTGCAACACTGTATCCTTTGCTGTTATAAAAAATTTTCGTTTAAAACTTGTGTCCTCACTGTTTATCTGCAATGTATAATTCCCCGGCAGATGAATGTTTGATAAATAGAACTCCCCTTTCTCATTTGAAACAGAAGCAATATCAGGAAACTCATAATCGCCTTCAGTGATCATCACAATTGCATTTTCTACAGGACGGTGACCGGCTGTTTGTAAAATTCCTTTTACTGAGTATGTTGTATTCATTGTCCTGGATTTAGATTTACAGTGAACATGGATAAATATTCCTGCAACAAGAAGCAACGGGAAAAAATATCCCGTTGCAGTTTGTGATGAAAGAACCCGCTTTACATACCAAGTGCTTTCCATGCCATGATATTGTTGAATACAGGTGTGGCAATACGTGTAGCAGAGTTACCGCTTGATGCTCCATTGGTATGGATGCCAACACAGTAACGGGTTGTTCCGATCTTAATCCAGACAGGAGCACCGCTTTGTCCGCCCATTGTATCAATATCATAATAAATAACTCTTGATGATACTGATCTTGGTCTTCTTGCCATATACCATTGCTGGTTACCACCTTTATCGCCGGGATATCCGCTAAGGTTTAAGGTTGATGATAATAAAAATGCATCATTGCGTACTGCATATCCAAAATAACCTGTCCTGTCACCAAGCCTGCTGTTGGCAGGTAAGATGATAGCGCCATAATCAAAGTCCCTGTTTTTGCTTTGTGTCCATCCCTGTACACTTCTTAAATTACTGCTGGTACCAGAACCATATGGCCTGGATGCATCATTCATCCCCGGAATTACTTCAATATTCCTTGCCCATCCACCATGATCATGCATATAAACACAATGCCCTGCAGTTATTACAGTACGTGGCGAAACAAGCCAGCCTGTGCCAATCCACCTGGTTCCGTCCTTTGCAGTAATGCGTAAAGCGCATACAGCCCGCCAGGGAAATACAGTAGTTGTATTGATTCTTACTCTGTCATCTGTCCCAATAATTACTTCTCTGAGGTTTTCATTCCGGGGCATCAACTCTGAGTAACTGGCAAAAAATGCTTCTTTTGGCTGACTTTCTAAAGTTGGAATCTCAACACCTGATTCTTCAAATGTATCTGATACTTCAGCCGCTTCAACAGCAGCCACGTTGGTAACTTCCCTGTCTGCTTCCTGTTGATTCAATAATTTAAATCCTTCAACTTCTTCCAGTTCTGTATTTGCACCCTCAGGTGTAAATGCAGATTTAATTAAATTTTCAGCCCCCATTGGAGGATTCTCTGTCATTGTTCCCATTTCGGAATGGTGTCCGTTACCATTTCTTTCAGATAAGGTCTTAGGTTTCATACTATCAATATTTAAAAATGAAAAATGAACTGTTACTAAAACAGGAAGCATAAGAAAACTACAGTATCATAATTGAAAGTGTACAGCACTGCCGGTAACCTGTGTTGCTCAGTAAACGAATGAAATTACCGTTCACTCTGCAAAACAACAGGTGTAGTGTTTATGATTAAATCAATTATGAAATGCTTTAACAAACAGATCCGTAGCTGAAGATGTTACTCAGTTAAAGTTTGTTACCGGGAAATTCTGGCAGGCAGGAAGATGGGTGAATGATATCCTCGGCAACCAATGGTGTGAAATATGTTCTTAACTGAGCGGAAGGTTGAAATGCCATTCAATAAAACGGACTGCCTGTTCTTGTTCTCTTACTAACCAGTCTTACTAACCATCAGATACAAGTTAGAAACTTTTTTTGCAGAATGCAATCGTAAACTTTCGTTTTTTTGCTCCTGATATTTTTTATCAATGACGTTTCTATTAAATCCGTTAAAAAGGTTGTAGAAAAACCAGCAGGGATATATTTAAACTTTTAAGAGCAGCCGCAGGATTGAAAAAGAGCGATGGTTCCTGTTAAGTTATTTTCAAAAGGTAATGAAATAAAAAACCCGGCATGTTTTAATACCGGGTTTGCAATTATTGAACAAATCATTATTTCAATTTTGCCAATGCTTCTTTAATACGCTTGTACGCCTCTTCAATTTTTTCCAAACTGTTGGCAAATGATAAGCGGATACATTCTGGTGATCCAAATGCACGGCCGGTAACGGTTGATACATGTGCAGTATTTAATAAATACATGCAAAGATCATCTGCATTTTCAATTTTCTCATCGCCGTTTGCTTTTCCAAAGTAGTAATCAACTCTTGGAAAAACATAGAAAGCTCCATCAGGTTCAGCTAATTTCCATCCTGGAACTTCGCTTACCAGTTGCATCACTCTTTTCTTTCTGCGTTCAAACTCTTTAGTCATGGCAAGTGTTGGAGCCTGGTCACCAGTCAATGCATCAATTGCTGCTCTTTGTGTAACAGCATTGGTACCGCTGGTAAACTGGCCCTGCAGTTTTTCACAGCCTTTGCAACATTTACATTGGCCGCAATATATCCCAAACGGTAACCGGTCATTGCATAACCTTTGCTTAAACCGTTCACAATAATTACCTGTTCTTTTATTTCATCAAACTGAGCAATGCTTTCGTGTTTACCAATAAAATTGATATACTCATAAATTTCATCGGAGATAATAAAGATGTGTTTGTGCTTTGCAAACACTGCTGCCAGATCTTTTAATTCTTCTTTGCTGTAAACCGATCCTGATGGGTTACAGGGTGAAGAAAACATAAACACTCTTGTTTTGGGAGTGATGGCTTTTTCCAGTTCAGCACCGGTGATCTTGTATTTGTTCTCCATTGTAGTTGGAAGAATAACAGGAACACCTCCTGCAATTTTCACCAGCTCAGAATACGTAACCCAGAACGGAGCAGGAATAATTACTTCATCACCCTGGTCAACAGTTGCAAGAATAATATTTGCTAAACTTTGCTTGGCTCCTGTTGATACAATAATATTCTCAGGTTTATAATCAAGGTTATTATCACGTTTCAACTTTGCACAAACTGCTTCCCTTAAATCAAGATAGCCTGATACGGGAGTATAATGACTGTAGTTGTCATCCACTGCTTTTTAGCTGATTGTTTAATATGATCAGGTGTATCAAAATCGGCTCACCTAAACTGAGATCAATCACATCCACCTTTTGCTCTTAATTCACGGCCGAGCTTTGCCATTTTTAATGTTTCAGGTTCACTGAACCGGTCTAACAGGGAAGAAAGTTTCATTTTAATTAAATTGTTTGCGTGCTTTAAAATCTGAAAGATTTACAAATTTTGTTTTACCGCTGCGCAAGTTAGTACATGCAAGACTATTATTTGTTAGTTGTGCTGAATGATTGATAAGGACAACGAATCATTCCCTGCCCTTGCCACATATCCTTTTAAAAGCAGTGAATAAACAGTGCCCTTTTTAAAATTGAACTGGTATTGTTTTACAATACTGTTGTTTGATTTCTTCCTGATTTTGATGGTTACAACAGAGTCAGCATAAAAACTCTGGAACCCACTGGCTGTAAGTATAACCGCCTGACTAAAGTCCCCGAAATAATTCATGCCGCTTACAATAGCTGAATCCTCACCGGGATTTACCGGGTGTGTGGTAACCAAATCAACAGTAGAAATATCCGGACTCATATGCACCATCCTGATCTTTGATTTTTTACCAAGACCGGTTGTGTCAAGATTATCTTTGAGGAAAAAGTATTTTGCTTTTGATGGAATCATTGAATCGCACACAAAAAGAAAGATTCAATCCTTCATTGGCAAACAGCCAGCTGGCTATTTCATCAGCCCCTTTTTTCAACCGGTAGTTATTGAAACCACTGTCAACAGTCAGATTTGTTACAGTAGGATTCATTCCTGTTAAATAGGTTAATTGCCCCACAGGCTTCAGATTTTGCAGCAATTCAATACTGCCTGAATTGGGCGATGCATTGATCAGCTTCAGTTGGGTTGTTGTTCCCTTTACAATGTCTTTTTTGTTACAGCTGTAAACAGCAACAGAAAGAATAAAAATCAACTGCCACATAAACGTATTCACTCTCATTTGTCGTACTGCACTTTAAATTTTGATAGATCGGGTTGATGCGGTCGTTCCCGTTTCAATTCGTAGTTATAAATTGTTTGTCCCAGTTGTTCAAGAAAAGGCAAACCAACAGAATCATAATCATACTTATCATCATTCAGTATTCCATCTGCATTGCAGTAAATGGTGGCGCTCAGCATAAACTCAACATTCTTTTCAAAATCCACGATATAAGCAACATCAGTTAAGAAACCATACGACCAGCCAACTTTGTTAAAGATGCGGATCTGCTTTGGTAAAGGTTTATGCTTTTGCGTTCCGAACATGAGGAACTTGCAATAGGCATCATAAAATTCAGTTGTATCATATTCCGGAAACTTCGTTTCTGAAGGCAGCTGACTCATGTACCTGTATAAGAAACCTGTAATCATCTGCCGTAAGATCGAAGCGTTGTTTTTTGGGAACTGATTCAGGAAACAGTATACTTCGTAACAGTTGATGAAGATCATTCAGGTAAATCCTGTTCTTCCTGCTGAAATCAAATGCTTCATTCACCAGTGCGTTTTGATCATTGATAAATCCTTTGCCCAGTTTTTGATCACGAACCAGATAGTTATAAGTACTGATGAACTGTGGCTGTTCGTAAATGATCTTCCCGCTGCTGTCACGAAAGCTGAGAGGATTGGTGGTACGGTGCTGATCTTCGCTCATTGTAATTGCCAGGCGGCGGATGATCTGGGCATCTTTGTATCCTTTCTTACTCAAATGATCCTGCAGGTACTGCTGTCCCAAAACTCGTACAGCCGGTTATTGGCATCGTTATCACTTACAAGGAAGATCTTTTGATATAATGTTCAGGAGTTGGTCGGCCATCAGGAGTTGTGGGATCGTTATAAACAACGGTTTGCCCGGCAGATCCTTTTCAGTGATCATAGTTGTGTTTCGGGAATGCCCAGATGGTTAAGTTTCTCCAGAGCAAGAAACGCAACCGGCATTTTTACCATGGAAGCCGGATAGAAATAGAGATCATTCTTTACATTGAAGTAATAATCGGTGAAATGAGGACGGTTCTTTTTGTCCCTGTCGATTCGGGTATAAACGATCTGCACCCGCATGGAATCCCTGTTTTTCAGCACTTCTCCTCAACCACAGAAAGCATTAAGTGATGGAAAACAGGATGTTGACAGCTGTTCGCTTTCAAAACAATCCCCTATCTTTGCCGTCCTTAAAAAAGAACCCCAATTAATATTCTATTATGGCACTGAAAGGTTTGGTTAGGTTTTTTGCAATCATGCTGATCTTCATTTCTGTATGGCAATTAAGTTTTACGTGGATTGTCAACAATTTTGAAAGCAAGCAAAAGCCAGAGCTGAGAAATATGTGAAAAGCAATTTCGGAAGCGCTTCAAAAGAAACGAGAGACTCTGCTTTTAATTCAACTTACCGTCGCTATGTTGACAGTTTGAAAGAAAAAGAACTGATGAACGTTGCTGTACTGTATCCTAAGTTAACGTACCAAAAAGCAATTGAGCAGGAACTGAACCTTGGTTTGGATCTGCAGGGTGGTATGAACGTTACACTGGAAGTTGGTTTAGATGGATTGATCCGCTCCATGAGTAATAATCCAAAAGATTCTACTCTTAATAAAGCATTGGAAAGCGCCAATAAAAGAAAGCAAACAGCGATGCTGATTTTGTTACGCTTTTCCAGCAGGCTTACAGTGAAGTTTCCGGTGGCGGAAATTTAGCTGCTCTATTTGCAGGTGGAAAAAATAAGAACATTAAAATTGATGCAGGCAATGGTGCTGTTATTGATGCTATCCGTGTAGAAGCAAGAGATGCCATTAAAAGAACCTACGACCGCTTGACAGCAAGGATCGATCAGTTTGGTGTTGCTCAACCCAATATCAGCTTCGATCAGAATAAAGGAATTATTACTGTAGAGCTTGCAGGTGTGGATGATCCTGAACGTGTACGTAAGTTCTTACAGGCAACTGCCAACCTTGAATTCTGGGAAACCTACCGTAATGAAGATCAGTTGGTGCAGCAAAGTCTGCAGCAGATCGATCAGAAAGTAAAAGCGTATTTAAGTGGTGGAACAGATACATCTAAAGTTGATACAACCAACAAAGTAGCAGGAGTAAGCGACCAGCCTGTAACATCATTGATGGCTCAGCAGGTAGATGGCAAGGCTGTAGGTTACAGCAGTGCAACAATTGGCCTCATCCGTATTTCTGATACAGCATTATTTTCAAAATATACAAAACTTGATATTGTAAAAGCTTCTATTCCTTCAACCATGCGTTTTCTCTATGGGGCTAAACCTGTAGGGAAAAAACAAACGGGGTGAAAGCTTGCTTGAAATATTTGTCATTAAAACTGTTCCCGGTTCTGATCTTCCAAAATTAACCGGTGAATTTATTACTGATGCCAACCAGGATTTCAATCAGCGGAATAATGAAGTACTGGTGAACATGGCCATGAGCAAAAAAGGTGCTGATATCTGGGAAAAAATGACCGGTGAAGCCTTCAGTGGTAAATATGCTATTGCCATTGCTCTTGATAACTATGTATACTCTGCACCCGGTGTAAACAATGGCGCTATTTCTGGTGGTAACTCACAGATCAGCGGATCATTTACTACACAGGAAGCACAGGATTTGGCAAGCATCTTACGTACAGGTAAACTCCCCGCTCCTGCTAAAATTGTACAGGAACAGGTGGTTGGTCCAACACTTGGTGCTGAAGCAATCAAAGGCGGTTCACTGTCTTTCCTCATTTCATTTATTGTGATTTTTGTACTGATGCTCGTGTATTATAACACAGGCGGATGGGTTGCAAATATTGCCCTGATCTTAAACTTATTATTTACAGTTGGTGTACTCAGCGCATGGGGCGCCACATTAACTGCCGCAGGTATTGCCGGTTTGGTATTAACAATCGGTATGGCGGTGGATACGAACGTAATCATCTTTGAACGTATTAAAGAAGAATTAACCAAAGGCAAGAGCTATCAATTAGCAGTGAACGATGGTTATAAACATGCCCTTGCTCCTGTACTGGATGCACACGTAACAACCTTATTAACCGCCATCATCCTGTTGTATTTCGGGTTAGGTCCGGTTAAAGGGTTTTGCAACCACACAGATCATTGGTATCCTCCTCAGTTTATTCTGCGGTATTCTTGTTTCCAGGCTCATTACTGATTTCTGGATGAAGAAGAACCGTCACTTTGAATATTTTACCGCTATTTCACGCCGCATCTTTAAACATGCTGCTTACAAATTCATTGAGTACCGCAAGGTAGCTTATGGTATTTCACTGGTGGTATTACTGCTGGGTGTTGCATCAATCTTTAATGGTTTTGATTATGGTGTTGAATTCAGAGGAGGACGCAGTTATACCATTAAGTTTGACCGTGAAATGAAGAACGAAGAAGTTGCAAACGAGTTGAATAAAGTGCTGAATAAGTTCCCGATCATTAAAACAGTTGGTAATAATAAGCAGTTGAATATTACGACTGATTATATGATTGAGCAACCCGGTCAGCAGGTTGATTCAATTGTAGAAAGTAAAATATTTGAAGGATTGAAAACCTTCCTTCCTGCAGGAACAACCTATCAGCAGTTCGATAAAAAATTCAAACAGAGTTCACAAACAGTACAGCCTACTATTTCTGATGATTTGAAAAAAGGTGCATTGTGGGCTACCATTCTCGGCTTGCTGGCAATTACATTATACATCTTCATCCGTTTCCGTGACTGGAGATATTCAGTGGGTACAATTGTAGCCTTGCTGCATGACGTACTGGTAACATTGATTGTGTTCTCTTTCCTGAGAAACATCGTTCCCTTCCCGCTTGAAATTGATCAGCATTTTATTGCGGCCATCTTAACAGTAATTGGTTTCTCAATGAACGATACGGTAATTGTATTTGACCGTGTGCGTGAATACAGTGCAAAAATGTTTGGTCAGGATAAGGGTGTAATCCTTAACAAAGCCATCAATGATACACTGGCTCGTACCATCATGACATCACTCACTGTGTTCTTAACGTTGCTCATCCTCTTCATCTTTGGTGGTGAGGTAACAAGAGGCTTTGCCTTTGCAATGTTAATCGGTGTTATCACAGGTACTTACTCATCAGTATTCGTGGCAGCACCAATCCTGATGGATTTTGCAAAAAACAAACCATTAGGTCAGCCTGAAAAAGATAAAACGCTGGCAAGAGCAAGACATACTATCAGCTAATAACTGATTCATAATAAAAGGAACCCTGACATTTCTGTCAGGGTTTTTACTTTAACCTGAATATTTTTCAGGGCTAAAGCCCACCTGCTTTATAACTGATAACCCCTGCTTAAGCAAGGGGTTATAAAAAAATTTAAATCCTGGCCCAGCCCTGATTCTTTATAACTTATTATTGAATAAAGATTGTCTGTTGCTAATTACTTCTCCCATCTTGCCAACCACTACTATCTACTCACAACTATCGGCTATCGGCTTTCTCCTTCACCTCTTTTGAACTCTTAACCCACCTCTTATTTATAGCCCATCCATTTCCTGCTCTGCTTATTAAACACCCAGTAAATATCATTACAGAAAGTGAAGTTGAAATAGGTTTCCAGTTCAAAATCAACCGGCAGTTTAACGATCTGGCTCATATAACCGGTTTTAATATCGTAGAGTTCAACCTGCTTTTTGGTAATATTCAGCAAACCGATTTCTGCCCCTTTTGTTCCGGTGTAAATAATGGAACGTGTATTATAATTGCTTTCAAAATCTGTAGTGGTTGTCTGTACTCCATCTTTTGAATTCATTGAGCCGATATGGAGCTGAATTGTTTTCCGTTTATCTGTGCCATCCGTATTGTAGCAGGTGATATTCAGTCCATCAAGGAACAGCACTTCATTATCTTCTGTATTGAGCACACCTGCACTGTTTTTATCGGGCTGATAAGATCCTTCTTTAAAAACCTCAATCGTTTCGGGTAATCCTTTTTTGTTGAGATCATAGGTAAACCATCCAAATGCATCGTAGCCGTTACCGCCAATCTTTTTTGTTTTGGGGTTGTACCATAACCCTCTTACATCAATCAAGGTTGCCTGGTCTTCTGCTGATAGTACATCACCATCCTTATCAAATATCACCAGTGGGAATATTTTATTACCTGCCTGTGCTGCATAATATAATTTTTCCTTTGGGTGATATACAATGGCTGCACCATTCGCCCCGCCTTCAGGAATTTTCATTTCCATTACTTTCTCAGCTGAAATGATGCGGAGTTCTTTATTGCCCCCCACCACTGTTGTTTTTAGATTCTTTATCACCTGCATCTCCCATAATTGCAGATACGGCTGCAGGTTTTTTCTTTTGTGCAAAATTGGTTGTGCTGATGCCAAGTGTAAGGAAAAGCAAAGGGAGGATAATCTTGTTCATGTGAAACTATTTTACTGCGAGTTACAACATATTCCAATAAGTGCCAATACCAACTGGTGGGTAAATTCAAAAGTGTGCAAAAAGTGATTTTTTTAAAAGAGAGGGGCGAAGGGCCTGAAAAGCAATATGATTGCAGCTTATTTCTTTTTGTATGCTTTGGTGAAACTTTAGAATTACTGGCTGAATTTGATCTTGTCTGTGTTGCAAACTACAGACAGATTTCATCTTTTTGTTCATTACTCATCGTTTACCAATCCCAGCTTTGCATGCTTGGAATACTAAGGATAGCAGAGGGAGCAACATGAACAATAACTAAGACAGCACTCATCTTTTATTCAATACTATCGTTTACCAAAACCAGCTTACTTGTTTGCCAAGGATGCTGAGTCGCAACATTTTAATATTTTCTGCATGTTGGCGGGACACCATCATGAGCAAGAATTTAAAATCTTGCGAATGTTAGATAAATGGGATACCATACAAGCAGACAATAATAAAGCAATTCCTGCTTTTTTACTCTTAGCTCCAAAAACATCGTCACAAAAACAATAAGATCACAAGTGGGCTTATATCAAACAAAACTCATGTAAGAAAGGAAGCTCCATCTTTTCGGACTTTTAAAATAAACCTGAAAAAATTGGTAAATAAACAGCCGAACTAATGTTTCTAATTTTTTAGCTGTTGTTGGCGTATTCTAAGATATTACCAAATAATATATGCAGCTAATTTTACTTCATACACTTTTTTTTTTAATAACAGCGTAGACTCTTTCAATCATTTGGCCCTGATGATATTGAGTACACTCATTTTAGGCTTTCCCTGCCTTTGGTCCCTTTTAGTTGGGTCGTGCTGTTAGCACTTAGCGCGCCATGGTTAATAATGATTTTAATTTTTTTTTGCCAGGTGACTAACTCTTTGTTTTACCTCTGATACTTATTCCTGAACTATGTTCAAAAGGTGCAACACTACAATAGCAAATGAGTTTCCTTACATCACTGAACCGTGTAAAAATTTTCTGTTGCTTCAGCAGGTGAACGCTTAGCAAACCAATACCTGTTACGCTGCTGGCTAACTCATAGTTGGTTTGTAATGATTGATCCAAACCATCGCCTCTTTAATAGCAGTTTCTGCTTCTTTAACCTCTTGTGTCAAAACTTCTATTACATACTTCATAGAGGCAACCTTTTTTCATTTACTTTTTCCCCATTTGTGACACAAGCTCATGTAGCTTACATTGATAGATGCCTTGTCTGTTACGAGTTTGTCACGGTGATTCATGATCTGCTGTAACTCAAGCTGAGCATCACTTAATGGAGTCATTGGTTGCAATTCTTCTCTCCTCATCAAGCCATACTTACTGATAAATCGGGCATCAACTTTATCACTTTTGCCCTCACCATTCCTAAAGAACGTTTTATATCCAATGCAGGTCGTTTTCAAACTTTATCTGCTGCTGTTCTAAATAGGTTCAATACCATAGGTGTAAATACCTGTGTATTCCATTACTACCAGTAAGCCTTCCGTATTCTTCAGTTCTTTGTGCAGCCATCGGCTAATTGACTTAAACCCTTTACTGTCATTACTTACAGATGACAGGCTCTGTTGCTGAACAAACAGGTGACAATCCAAGGTATGCTTGGATACATCTACCCATGATGTTTGTAATTTTCATAACTTTAATTTTAGAAAATAAAAAGTGTTACCCTTGTACTAAGACCTTTAATAGTCCTTCATGACTAAAATTCTAATTGGTACAGGTAACAGAAAAGAAGGGAGGTCTATTACGCCAAATGGAACGTGACTTCAGTCCCCGCTCTTAGTGCACCTCTCTTCTTCTCAAATTTATTTGTATTTTTCTTCTCTTTTATTTCAAAGAAGCAAATCTAAAGGTCCCCGCCAAATAACTTTTTGTATGTCACTAACTGCATGTTGGCGGGACGCCAACAACAGCACTAATAGCCGTCTATAAAATTGTAAGAATTATTAACCCCATTGCACTTGCTATCATATAAGCAAGTGCATAATACCTTTGGTAATTTTTTTGATTTTCAGTTAATTTCCCCCATTTTTCCTTGATTAAGGGAAGATTTTTAGTGTCTTGTGAAACATACCTTATGTGAAAGATGACCTGAAAGAAAATTGCTATGACTAGTATATATAGTTTATTTGAAATAAAAACATTAACATTAAAAATTGACGAGAGAAGCATTAAAGCAGTTAGGATATTTGCAGCCATGAAAATCCAACAGCGCCAGCAGCAGATGATTGAGCACCTTTTTCATTAAAACTGTCGTAAAACTTATAAATTCTTAAAAATAAAAAATCAAAAAATCGTAACATTTTGTTTGTTTTCAATTATTGATGCCAGCGAAAAAAAGAGCCGTTTCTTAAACTCGACTCTAGGTTTGTAATATCGCTAATAATTTTTTTGATTTGCCTTTTACTTTCTTCGTACGCATCTTTTTCCAAGCAAAGTCTCTGCCTAGGGACGCTGTGTACTACGAAGCTAAGAATTAAGTTTATCTACACTGGCCGATTGCTAATGGCAAAAAACAAAAAAGCCCCCGCACATGCAGAGGCTTTCAAATTATTTCAACATAAATTTACACTGCAAAACTTGTTCCGCATCCGCAGGTCTTGCTTGCGTTGGGATTGCTGAACGTAAAGCCTCTGTTATTTAAACCATTGTCCCAGTTAATTTCCATTCCCAGTAAATACATGCCCTGTCCTTTATCCATGATGCATTGAACACCTCCTGTTTCAAACAGCTCATCATTCACATCTTTCGTATCAAAGTCGAGTACATACGTAAGTCCTGAACAGCCACCACCCTTTGCTCCCACCCGCAGGTATTTACCTTGAGGCTGCTGGGTATATAACCGTTTAATTTCAGTGATGGCCGATTCTGTAAAACTTACAGGGGTTGCGTTGATTGTTTCCATGCTTCAAATCTTTATACTGCAAATTTACAAACAATCAGGGTTCTTTCAGCCTCTTCGTTTCATCCGTACCTTTTCAGGCACAATCACCTATTTTTGCCCTAACACAACAACCATGGATCCAATCTATTATTATTTGTTTGGCGGCGCTGCCGTATTGTTTATTGGTCTGGCCATTTACCTGCGCATCAAAGGCAAAAAAGAACTGGCAGAAGAACAGGTGGAATTACAGCAGCAGGTGCTTCGTCAGCCTGTACGTCCTGCTGCAACAGCGAATCCTGATATGGTTCGTTTACAGTTGCAGGCTTATGAACGTCTTACGATTTTATGCGAACGGATCGGCTTAACCAATTTGATCGGCAAGTTTCCTGTAAATGAAATGTCGGCTATGCAACTGCAATCGGCCATGGTGCAAACCATCAAAACAGAATTTGAATACAATGTGAGCCAGCAGTTATATGTTTCACCCGCTGCCTGGGATGGCATTAAGAATTTAAAAGATCAGAATATTTATATCATTAACCAGTTACATGCCATGCTGCCTCCCAATGCAAATGGAATGGATCTGAGTAAAAAAGTTGTTGAACTGTTATCGCAGGAAGAAAATGTTTCCCTTCAGAATATTGTTGCAACCCTGATCAACAAAGAAGCCAGGCAACTCATGAGTTAAGATTGTAAAACCGAACTTTCGTTTATGGAAGAAAAGAAACTGTACACCGATTCAGGTATTGAAGTAAAAACGCTTTACACTGCTGATGATCTCTCTTCTCTGCCACCGCTGGAGCAACCGGGTGAGTTTCCCTTTACCCGTGGTGTGCAGCCTGATATGTATCGTGGTAAAATGTGGACGATGCGACAGTATGCCGGTTTCTCTACTGCCGAAGAAAGCAATAAACGTTATCATTATTTACTGAGTCAGGGAGTAATGGGTTTAAGTGTTGCCTTTGATCTTCCCACACAGATTGGTTACGACAGTGATCATGCATTAAGCGAAGGTGAGGTTGGAAAAGTAGGTGTTGCCATCGACAGTATTGAAGATATTCAAACTCTGTTCAAAGGAATTAAACTGGAAGATGTGTCTACTTCCATGACCATTAATGCAACCGGTTTTATTCTGCTCGCTTTCTATGTGGCATTGGCCAAACAGCAGGGAGCTGATCTCAAAAAAATTACCGGAACCATTCAGAATGATATTTTAAAAGAATACGCAGCAAGAGGAACTTATATCTATCCGCCCAAACCAAGCATGCGGATCATCACTGATATTTTTGAATGGTGCGCTTCCGACTTACCAAAGTGGAATACAATTTCCATCAGCGGTTATCATATCCGTGAAGCAGGAAGTACAGCTGTACAGGAAATTGCGTTTACATTAGCGAATGGTAAAGCCTATGTAAAGGCAGCCTTGGAAAAAGGATTGAATATTGATGTGTTTGGTAAACGTCTCTCCTTCTTCTTTAACGCACATAATAATTTATTTGAAGAAGCAGCCAAGTTCAGGGCAGCAAGAAAAATGTGGGCACAAATGATGAAAGAACTTGGGGCAAAAGATCCCAAAGCCATGATGCTCCGCTTTCATACACAAACAGGAGGAAGTACATTAACAGCTCAGCAACCGCTCAATAATATTTCAAGGGTAACCATTCAATCACTGGCAGCGGTGCTTGGCGGAACACAATCTTTGCATACAAATGGTTATGATGAAGCATTGAGTTTACCAACTGAAGAAGCAGCAAGAATTGCCTTGCGTACACAACAGATTGTTGCCTTTGAAAGTGGTGCAACAGATACGGTTGATCCACTGGCAGGTAGTTACTATGTTGAGGCGTTGACCAATGAAATAGAACAGAAAGCATGGGAACTGATTGCAAAGATTGATGTAATGGGCGGAAGTGTAAGTGCTATTGAACAGGGTTTTATACAGGATGAAATTGCACGAAGTGCATACGAATACCAGCGGAATATTGAAAACGGTTCCAAAATAATTGTGGGTGTAAACAAATTCCAGGTAAAAGAAGAAAATAAGATCCCAGGCTTCAGGATTGATGACAGCATCAGGACGATACAAACGGAAAAGCTGAACCGGTTAAAGTCAAACCGCAATCATGCAAAAGTGGATCAGTGCCTGCAGGCGGTGAACGACAGAGCTTCCAGTGGCGAAAACCTGATGCCTGCTGTTATTGAAGCAGTGGAGAATAAATGTACACTTGGTGAAGTGGCTGATGAATTGAGAGCTGTGTATGGTGAATACAGGTAAGGAGACCATAAATTAATGGTTGATGAAAGTACAGATGCCTTAATTTTATACTTCTATAAGAATCATTCTACCTACTGATGAGAATCATTCATCTGTAAGAGATACAAAACAATATTTACATATTAATACTTTCAACGATGGCACAGGACAACAATGATCTTACTTTAAAAATGGATGAACGCATTGCAACTTTTCTGAAAGAACAGAGCGTGGTTAATTTTGCAACATCTGTTAAAGATATTCCCTACTGTGCATCCTGCTACTATGCTTATGTTCCCGGTGAAGAACTGCTGGTGTTTAAATCTGATACTGATACAAAGCATATTGAAGATGCATTAAAAAATAATAATGTTGCCGGTACTGTTCTTCCTGATAAGATCATTACAGCAAAGATCAAAGGCATCCAGTTTTCCGGTACGTTTAAACCAGCTGATGGTGAATATGCTGATAAAGCAAAGAAAGCTTACCTGTCTAAATTCCCTGTTGCCGGACTTTTCCGTGGTACCATTTGGGTAATAGAATTAAGCAGGGTTAAGTTTACCGACAATACACTTGTATTCGGTAAAAAGATTCTGTGGGAAAGATAAATCACACTTACGTTTCACCTGATAAAGATTAGAATAAAAGAAATGCCGGACATGTTCCGGTTTTTCTTTTCTGCCAGCTCCCTTCTTTGTAAAAAAGAATTAAATTGAACTTTTATAACTATCAACTGATAACATGAGAAAACTGATCACTCTTTTTTTAGTAATGATGTCGGGTTATGCTGCGTCTGCACAAACTATCCAGCAGCTCATCGACCAGAAAGCAAAAGCCATTCTTCCAAAAGTGATTGAATGGCGGAGACACCTGCATCAAAACCCTGAGCTGGGTAACCGGGAATTTAAGACGATGGAATACATCGCCAATCATTTGAAAAGTCTTGGTTTTGAAGTACAGACAGGTGTTGCAAAAACCGGTGTTGTTGCTTTATTAAAAGGCGGCAAACCCGGCCCTGTTGTTGCTTTGCGTGCCGACATTGATGGATTACCGATTAAAGAACGGGTGGACATTCCTTACAAATCAAATGTAATTGCAGATTATCTGGGACAGCAGGTTCCGGTAATGCATGCCTGCGGACATGATACGCATACTGCTATTTTAATGGGAACAGCTGAAGTACTTGCCTCCATGAAAAAAGATATTCCCGGTACAGTGAAATTTATTTTTCAACCTGCTGAAGAAGGACCTCCCGGAACGGAAGAAGGTGGTGCTCCTTTAATGGTGAAAGAAGGTGTAATGGATAACCCGAAAGTGGATGCAATCTTTGGTTTGCATATTTCTTCTGGGTTAGAAATAGGAAAGATCAAATACAAAAGCGGTTCATTCATGGCCAGCAGCGACTGGTTTACGATTAAGGTAAAAGGAAAAGGTGCTCATGGTTCTGCACCATGGAACGGCATTGATCCCATCATGGTTTCGTCACAAATCATCAGTGGATTGCAGACGATTGTAAGCCGTTCAGAAGATTTAACCAAGGCACCAGTTGTAATTACTGTTGGTAAGTTCATTGGTGGCGTAAGAGAAAATATTATTCCTGAAGAAGTAAGTTTCAGCGGCACTATCCGTACACTCGATGGAAATATGCAGAAAGATGTACATGATAAAATCCGCCGCACTGCAATGAATATTGCCGAAGCTTATGGTGCAACTGCTGAAGTGATCATTGAAAATAAAACATTAGTTACCTATAATACTCCTTCACTTGTCAGCTCCATGATTCCATCCCTGCAAACAGCTGCCGGTGCAGAGAACGTAAGTGAAGGCACATGGACAACTGGTGCTGAAGATTTTTCTTTCTTTGGAGAGAAAGCTCCTGCTTTCTTTTTCAATTTAGGCGGGATGCCAAAAGGCGCAAAGCCAACAGGACATCATACCCCCGATTTTGTTATTGATGACAGCATGCTGGATGTTGGTGTAAAAGCATTCTGTAATCTTATATTCGATTACGGAAAGGCAAAGAAATAAGTAAAAAGCGAATATTTTTTGAAGAGCTGTTCCTTATACGGACAGCTCTTTTACTTTTGCAAAAAAAAGATCCTTATGCGTACATCAATACTTCTTGTATTCTTTGCACTGGTTTCACTCAACCTGATGGCTGATCCCGGTGTTGGCATTGTGATGGACAGCAAAGGCAATCTTTTTATACGGATCTTTCACAAATATGGATGATCAAACCTGATGGCAGTAAATCCATTGCTGTGCCTAATGTGCATTCGCATGAACTGTACATGGATAAAAATGATCAGCTGTGGGGCGAACATTTATGGTTCAATGGTGAACAGACAAATACATGGGGGCATTATCTCTGGCGCCGCTCAGCAAATGGAGAAATCGTAAAAGTAAAAGACAGCACTTCCGGTTTTCCTGAATGGAACAGTTTTACAAGAGATGCAGCGGGTAACATGTATTATATTGAAAAAAGTATTCCCTCCTATTTCTGGAAGATTGATACAACCGGTAAGAAAACATTAATGGGCTCCAGATTTTTTCAATCTATCGGCCGGTTGCATTTAACAGAGAAAGGCGATCTGTATTTTAATAACGGTGCTGATCTCTACTGGTTTCCGGAAACAGATTCAATAGAACTTTATATAAAAGACATTGCAGATACAAGCGGCAAAGCAGATGCACATTCGATCATGAACATCTGGAGCGATAACAAAAAGAATCTATATGTCGCAACAGGCAGTGTGATTAAAAAGATTGAAAAGAGTAAGTTCATCATCACCGTTTATAAATCAGTTGGTAACTGGAAGCCGGTCAGCGGATTGGTAGCACCTAACGGCGATTTCTGGGTGATGGAATACAACGATAAAAATGAAGTGAGGGTGAATAAGATCAGTGCAGCAGAGCGGAAAGGGATTGTAAAAGAAAATGCGTTTCAGTTATACATGATTCCGCTGCTGCTTGTAGTGGGAATTTTAGTACTGCTCTACTTTGTTTTCAGAAAAAAGAAGTAATCAGCTTCTTGCACCAAACAGCAAACTGCCGATCCGTACCATTGTACTTCCTTCTTCAACAGCTATTTTATAATCACTGCTCATGCCCATGGAGAGAATAGACAATTGGCAATTGGCAATTGGCAAATCAGCATACCAGTCAAACAATGATTTCAAATAACGAAACTCTCCTCTTACCTTTTTTAAATCATCGCTGAATGATGCCATTCCCATAAAACCATAAATTCGAACGTTTCTCAATTCTGCAATCCGTCAAATTGCTTATTATAAATTTTCAATTCCTCTTCATCCAATCCAAATTTGGTCTCTTCCTGTGCAATATAAACTTGCAGCAATACATCTATTACACGGTTGTTTTTTCCTGCTTCTTTGTTGATCTCTTTCAGCAGTTTCAAACTATCCACTCCGTGAATCAAATGAACAAATGGAGCAATGTATTTCACTTTGTTGCTTTGCAGGTGACCTATGAAATGCCAGCGGATATCCTTCGGAAGTAATGCCTGCTTATCCACCAACTCCTGTACATAGTTTTCGCCAAAATCCCTTTGACCAAGGTTATACAGTTCAAGAATATCTTCAACAGGTTTTGTTTTACTTACAGCAACTAAGCTCACAGCATGTTGATCGAGTTCAGTTTTTATTTCGTTGTATGTGGTAATATTTACAGACATATCAGAAAGAAATTTTCAGCCAGTCTAAGTTTTGAATTCGTTTCAGCAAGAGGTAACAGCCAGCAGCAGAAAATGGAAGGATCACTAATGGAAGCCAGTTGTTCCCGGTTACTAAATAATGTAAGCCAACAAGAGCTCCAATCAACAACATTTGCAATAATGTCTGTACAAACTTCCCGGTTTGCTGCTTTGTATTCAGTTGCCTTGAAAAAGGCAGGTAATGATCAGAGAGGTTTGTCATTAATAAGAAAAGCAGCATATTGTTGAAAAAGCCGAGTATAAAATCATCTACGATTGAAATACCCCATACAAAGAGTGCAAAAGCAAACATGATGAGATAGATGATCATAAAAAACTTTACGACGATTGTTTTTAATCCCCCGCTGATTAAATGGCCCGGCTTTGCTACCGGTGTTGACTGGTAAATCCATGAAGCCTGGAAATTTTCATTCGTTGTAATAAAGGCCATGCTGCCTGCAATACTGAACATCGGCATATAGATAAAAAACAGGAACATCTTTGTAGTGGACAGATTATTCCACAAAGTCATAGCATTCTTTCCACTCTTGAATACAAAAATGAAAATGAAAATAAAGATATAAGCAAGGCTGGGATAAAACTGCATTTTAAAACCTTTGTCTCTCCCGGTTATTTTCCATACGGTTTCAAAACTTCCCCGCTCTGTTTTTGAACTGCAGAATACAGGTGAAAGCTTTTCAGAAATACTTGCTGACTGAGGAGTTGTATCTGATACATTTTTTTTGTCGCCACTATCTGAATTCATGGATGCCAGCTTACCCGCAAATGAGGGTGCAAGGTATTTAATCATCAGCCAAAATGTAAAGACAGGCAGAACCACTGCACAGAAAATCATTATTAAATGAATAGAATCAAAATTAAATTGATTGACTGCTTCCAATGTAAGAGCCATCCATACAGGTGGTAAAAAAGTAAGAATACCAATGCAGTTGAAAGTTGGCAGTAAGCTGATCTAAATTAATGAGTCGTGGAATTACCTGGAAACCTACAGCAAAGAAGATCGTCATGAAAATTTGAAAGTAACCAACGATATCTTTTATTTTCTGTTCATTGCTGAACCGTAAGATCAAAGCGTATAAAAGAAAAGTAATAAACACTGCGAAAGCAACTGTGAGCAAAATAGTTCCAATACAGGCAATGCCAGTCAGTATTCCAAACTTGATGAAAATAAAAATGATGGGGAAAATAGCTAAGGCAATGGTAAACTGAAGCAGGTATACTAAAATGTGAACCAGTCTTGCGACAAATAAGGTTTTGCTGTTAACCGGCTTAGGCAGTATTATCTGGTTATCGGTAGTGTCAAGTAATACGGAGCTGAAATCAGTGATCATCGTCATGGCCATCATGAACAACACATAGCCATGAACAAACACCATGTTGAGTACCAATGAATCTAATGTAAAGACCATGATGCCGATGAACAAACCAAAAAATGCATAGATGATCAGCGTCATCAATAATGGATTGCTGTTTTCCTTTTGCTGATTTTGTTTCCAGTTCATGTAAACCCTGCGGCGATCCATCAGCACTTTTGTTTCAGCAATTATTTTCAGCCGTTCAAAATCAACGCCCTGCCTGATTAAAATTTTGGAACAGAATAAAACGAATTTCAGAATCAGTTTGTCCATGCTTAGCTTTTTAAAATATCGATGAATTGGCCAGCTGTATTCTGATGTAACTCTGATCCGCCCGTAAGAGAAGTGAATATTTTTTCAAGTGATCCTGCATGCGCATTATCTTTCAGTGTTTCAAAACTGCCATCGGCAATCACTTCACCTTTATCAATGATAATGATGCGGTCGCTGATTTTCTCCACCACATCCATAATATGGGAAGAATAGAAAATGGTTTTACCGCTTTGTTTCAACTGAGCCAATATCTCTTTTACTAAAATCACAGCATTGGCATCTAGCCCGCTTAATGGTTCATCTAAGAATATGATTTCAGGATTATGTATTAAGCCGCTGATGAGTAATACTTTTTGTTTCATCCCCTTACTGTAACCATTCATTCTTGATTTTGCTTTGTCGCTTAACTCAAACAGGTGCAGTAAATCCATTGATTTTTTTTCAATCACCGTGTCTTCCATCTGGTATAGCTTTCCAACAAAACGAAGGTATTCGATAGGAGTAAGTACGTCATACAAGGCTGCCTGTTCGGGTATGTAACCAATTTTCTGTTTTATTTCAATGGGATTCTTTCTTACATCAAGCCCCATTAAAGTTGCATCACCTTCAAAATCGCCAATAATACCGGTGAGGATTTTAATCGTGGTACTCTTCCCGGCTCCGTTAGGACCAATATAACCTACAATTTGACCGGCATCAATGGAAAGATTGATCCCTTTTAAAACATAGTTACTGTTGTACTGCTTCTTTAGCGACGAAATTTCAATGATGCTCACGGTTAATTTTTTAGTTGAGGTTAAGAGCGCACAAAATACTTAAAGAGTTTAAATAAAAATGTGCAAACATTTGATCGTTTGCACATTTAGAAAAAGGTTATTTATTCCGGATTCTATTTGAATATACTTCTGCTGATCACAATGCGCTGTACTTCACTGGTGCCTTCATAAATCTGCGTAATCTTGGCATCACGCATTAAACGCTCTACATGAAATTCTTTCACAAAACCATAACCGCCATGAATCTGAACTGCTTCTGTTGCTGTCCACATAGCAGTTTCGCTTGAAAATACTTTGGCCATGGAAGAGCTAACTGTATAATCTTTCTTTTCATCCTTATCGCAGGCTGCTTTCAGACAGAGTAAACGGGAGGCTTCAATTCTGGTAGCCATATCAGCCAGTTTAAACTGAATTGCCTGATGATGCATAATTTCCTTACCAAATGCCTTGCGTTGTTTGGAATAGTTCAATGCCAGTTCATACGCACCGCTGGCAATACCCAAAGCCTGGGCTGCAATACCAATACGACCGCCTGCCAATGTTTTCATTGCAAAGGAAAAACCAAAACCATCAGTTCCTATCCTGTTTTCTTTGGGCACTTTTACATCCTGGAAAGAAATGCTGTGGGTATCGCTTCCACGAATGCCGAGTTTATTTTCTTTGGCTCCAACAGTTACACCGGGCCATTTCTTTTCTACGATAAATGCATTGATTCCTTTGCTTCCTTTTGATGCATCAGTTTGTGCAATCACCAGGTATACAGAAGCAGATGATCCGTTGGTGATCCAGTTCTTGATACCATTGATGAGATAATGATCGCCTTTGTCTTCGGCTGTGGTTCGCTGTGAGGTTGCATCACTCCCCGCTTCAGGTTCGCTCAGCAAAAACGCACCGATGTATAATTCGCCGTCTTTCTTTCCCTGTGCCAGTGGAGTTAAATACTTTACTTTCTGTTCCTCGGTTCCGTACTCTTGCAAACCATAACAAACCAAACTATTGTTTACACTCATGCAAACGCTTACACTTGCATCAATCTTACTGATTTCTTCCATTGCAAGTACATAACTGACAGTATCCATCCCTGAACCGCCATATTTTGGATCAACCATCATTCCCATAAAACCAAGATCGGCCAGTTTGCTGATCTGTTCTTTTGGAAACTTCTGCAGTTCATCTCTTTCAATAACTCCTGGCAGGCACTCGTTTTTTGCAAAATCTCGTGCAGCCTGCTGAATCATCAGTTGCTCTTCAGAAAATTGAAACTCCATGGGCAAAAACTTTTATGGACAAAGATAAGGGGACGATTCCTGTAGTTTTGAAATAAACTTACAATTGTTAATACCTCTTAGACGGTATTGAATAAGTGTTGAAACCTTGTTAACTTAGCCAAAATTAACCCAAGATGAAAGCAATTGGCTTTTTCCTCATTCTATTTCTTTCTGTTTCAACCGCTTCTACTGCACAAAGCTGTTTATCCGGAAACTGCAGCTCGGGCTTTGGCAAATTCAAATATGCGAACGGCGATATTTATGAAGGCGAATTCTCTGATGACAAACGGGAAGGCTATGGCGTTTACAAATGGAGTACGGGTGAAAAATTCTTTGGTGAAAGTATTGCCGATGTCTTTTATGGTTTTGGTGTGATGGAATTTAAGGATGGCACCAAGTATATCGGTGAATTTAAAGCAGGTGAATTTGAAGGCGAAGGAGAAAAGACCTATCCCGACGGTACTAAGAAAACCGGGCTTTTCGGGAAAGGTAAATACCTCGGTAAGATTTCTTATTACAGTAAGCCGGTAGGTACCACGGGTTGCCTGAACGGTGATTGTGATAACGGTTACGGAATGAAATACTACACTGGAAACGACCGTTATTTTGGGTATTTTAAAAACACTAAAAGGGATGGTTATGGTGCTTATTACTGGGATGATGGTACCCGTTGGGTTGGACAGTTTCAACAAAATCTGTTAACCGGTTATGGTACTTACTTCTTTATTACCGGTGAAAAATATGTTGGGGAATTTATAGATAGTAAGCGCAATGGCTGGGGTATTAACTATGATCCGCAGACAGGAATTAAAAAAATTGGTTTCTGGGAAAACAATAACCTGGTTACGCCCAAAAATTCACTTTTGAAAGACGGCAACTCTGCCGGTTGCCTTAGTGGTGATTGTAAAAACGGTTTCGGTAAATATGTTTACAATAACGGCTATTATGTAGGAAATTTTAAAAATGGTTACCGTAATGGAGAGGGGTCGTATTACTTTGATATCGGCGATTTTTACATTGGTAATTTCAAAGACAATAAATTCAATGGAAAAGGAATTTACTATTATACCAATGGTGAACGGTATAACGGAGAATGGAAAGACCAGCGCCTGCATGGTAAAGGTGAATTGGTGCAGTTTGATGGTGAGTTAAAACTCGGTTACTGGAACGAGGGCAAGTATGAAGATAAAACCACTCCTCCTCCCGGTTATGATGCATGGGTAAAAAGTAATTACAATGCGGGTAATACAAATACAGTGGCCAAATAACAATCCTCCTGCAAATAATACAAATACAAAGCCCAAAACTCAACCGGTTACGAATAATACGAAACCGAATAATAACCCTGTAACAAATAATACGAAGCCAAACAATACTACTAAACCCAATAATACCAATCCCACAACACCAACTAATACTACCAAACCAAATAACACGAATACTGGTTTTGGCACTGATTTTCTTGATAAGGTAAGTTTGAAGAAGGGTCTGGCATTGATTATTGGGAATTCTAAATACAGTTATTTCGGAAAGCTTAGTAATCCTTCTAATGATGTGGTATCAGTTTCCAATGCTTTGCGATCAAGCGGGTTTGATGTGATTGTACTGTATGATGGAGACAGGGTGAAGATGGTTGATAAACTCCGTGAATTTGCCGAGCGTTTAAAAGATTATGAGGTGGGCGTTTTTTACTATTCAGGTCATGGTGTTAAGAATGGTTCTGAAAACTATATGGTACCAACAGATGCCAACATGAAGAATCCCGAAGATGTTCCATTGAGTTGTCTTGGGTTGTCGAATGTATTAACTAGAATGGCGAAAGCAGGAACAAAGCTTAACCTGGTAATTGTAGATGCATGCCGCACACCATTTAAGGAAGGAAAAGGTTCATCAGAAGAATTTGATCCTGCTCCAAGTTTGAACAGTAAATCAAGGCCTGATGAAACAGGCATTTACTTTGCAACCTCCGACGGTACTCCGGCTTCTGATGGTATTCCCGGCACCAATGGAATTTATACAGGTGAGCTGGTGAAATATCTGAAATACATGTGCCAGGATATTAAGATTGAAGATATTTTTAAACGTGTCGCCAAGGAAGTAAAAGCCAAATCAAATAAAGTACAGGTACCGGAAGCAAACAGTAATATCACAAAAGATTTCTATTACCAGTGTAAACAGTAAGTAATTTACATTTCATATCAGCGCCGGTTTCATAACCGGCGCTTTTTTTAGAGGACATTTCATCAGACAAAAAAATGGAGCTGTGTTACAACTCCATTCAACCACGCAGTGGCACTGAATTATTTTTTATTGATATTGCTGAAAAGTAAATTAACCTCTTCCCATCTGTTTCAGGAAAGCTACATGCGATGCAACTGCCAGACGCATTTTTGGATATTCGATATAAGGAACGTTATACTCCTCACAGGTTGCTTTAATGATTTTGCTGATGGCAGGATAATGCACATGTGATATTCTCGGGAACAGGTGATGCTCGATCTGGAAATTTAAACCACCAACTAATGTTGAGATGAGCTTATTTCTTGTTGCAAAGTTTGCTGTTGTTTTTAACTGATGCACAGCCCACTCATCACTTAAACGGCCATCTTCTTCATTGGGAACAGGGAATGATGTATGCTCAACTGTATGTGCCAGCTGAAATACAATACTGATCACTAATCCTGCAAAAACAGTTGCTACTCCAAAACCAAGAAGCCATGGCAGAAAGCCAGCCACATATATTGGTAAGCCGACAAAAATAAACAGGTGAATCAGTTTAAATGCCCAGAAAACGATATGATCATTCAATCGCATTGTCTTTAACGGCATATCGCCGATCTTTTGTTTAAAATATTTCTGGTAATCCATTACAAAAATCCAGAGAATATAAAGTACAGCATACAGGAACCAGAAATAACGGTGCTGATATTTATGCAGAGCATATTTCTTTTGTGTACTGCTCATCCGCATCCATGGCTGAATATCAATATCATCATCAATGCCATCAATATTCGTATAGGCATGGTGAATAATATTATGTTTTACATTCCACATAAAACTGCTTCCACCTAAAAAATTCAATGAAAAAGCAGCCATGATGTTTACAGGTTTGTATTTGCTGAAACTGCCATGAGCCCCATCGTGCATTACATTAAATCCGATAGCTGCAATTAAACCACCTAACAGGATGCTTTCAAAAATTCCCAGTAAAATACCTGGTGTAAAGAAAACAAGGTGAACATATACTGCTACCAATGCCACACCAAATGCAATGGCTTTAAAGTATAATGAAAAATTACCGGTGGTTGTTTTACCTGCTTCTTCGAAGTATGCATTCACTCTTCTTTTTAATTCAGAGTGAAATGATTGTGCCTTAACGGCGAATTTTGGAGTAGCCATAATGATCTTGAAAATTGCCGCAAATATAACGCTTAAATGCTCTTAATAGCTCAATCTCAGGAATTATGACCCTTCTTTAACATCAACCGGCTATCAGGTTGTTACCTGGATAATTGCATCAAAACTCCTGATGCCAATACGTTTTTCTGTAATATATCCTTCCCCGTATTCAACACCAATCCGTTTTCCAAACATTTTGTGGCGTGAGATCAGAGTATCAAAATAAGCAGGTGTGGAAATATATGTTTGAGGTTCGTCTAAACCGGGGCTGTTAAATTGGGTTGCATAAGCTTTGATGCTTTCAACTTTCCTGTCGAAGACAGATGAGATATCAAAGATAAAATCAGGCTCTGCATACCTGTCCTGTATATAATGAAAAACATACTTTGGCCGCCATGCTTCCTGTTTCTGTCCATTTAGTTCTGTTTCAATTTTACGCAGTCCCGATAAAAAGCAGGCATCCGCTGTAAGTTTTGATGAACGGCCATGATCCGGATGCCGGTCAACAATTGCATTGCATAAAACAATCTCGGGCTGGTATTGTCTGATCTTTTGAATAATCTTTAACTGATGTGCTTCATCATTTGTAAAAAAACCATCACGCATACCAAGATTCTCTCTTACATGTACGCCCATAATTTTTGCAGCAACAGTTGCTTCTTCCTTTCTTGTTTCAGCAGTACCTCTTGTTCCCAGTTCACCTCTTGTAAGATCAATGACTCCTACCTGTTTGCCATTGGCAATTTCAACCATTATTGTACCGCTGCAGCTTAATTCAACATCATCAGGATGTACACCAAAAGCGAGTATATCTAATTTCATGTGTTCATTTTGTTTAATTGTTGGCCACATAGTACCGATAGCTGTTATCGGTATCATATATAAATTAAAATTGAGCGGTGAAAGTAAGAAGAAAAGATGAGCTGTTAACGTGCTGCAGATGGGGATGAACTGTAGCCAGGAGTTCCGGAATACATGCGGTCAATTTCCTGTACAATGGATTCTATCTGGCGGTCGAATTTATCTTCCTGCGGGTTCCATTCCTGTTTTAAACTGCTCCCCACAAGAAACATTAGTGTTTGATAAAAACCTGCAGTAAAACCGTTTTTCATTTCACGGATAATTTCAAAACAGTTATTCCCGGTTTGACGGTTAATCAGTTTCATTAAAACCTTACCCTGATAAATAGACATATCAGTTACTTTATCAGTAAAAGCGGCTCTTAATTCCTTTTCCCTGCTCTTAATGTATTTCTTTCGCTCTGCCCTGCCACTGATTGATTCAAGATGTTTGTTTACATCAACCATAACTACACCGGCAGACCGTGCATAGGGGTAGGTGAGATAAACAGCATTACGCAACCTTGTCCATTCTGCCCAGTATTTTGCAGCCTGTTTCGGATCACCACCCCACACAAATACTTCACCTAATTCTTTCCCACCCAATACCTCACCATTAATGATCATTGCCTTTACAAAAACAGTGTCATTGGGTCCGTACTCTGTTTTAATGATTTGTTTAGGAGAAGTTGAATCTGGATGTGGTGGCAATGGCTGTTCCTGTGCGTAAACAGTTTGCAGGCTCACCGTAAAGATGGTTGTGATGAGTACGAATAAGATATATGTGCTTTTCCGGAATTTCATTGATTGTGTAAATTAATCATTCCACCAGATTAATACAAAAGACAGACGAAAGGTAACCAACGCTGCCTTGTGAAGGTTTTCACAATATTAAACACACTCTCCTTCCCGGAAACTGAATGATGTTATACCACTTTCAATGTTGCTTTCCTGTTCTTCAGAATATGATTGAGAGAGGCTAGTAGAAAACCAATCGTCATCACAATAATACCCAGCCATAATACATTGATTGCTGGAAATTGATATGCCTTCAATGTAAGGTATTGAAGAACAGCATTGCTTTCTTTTACGCCCAGTTTGATTCCATCCTGTTCTGCACCTGTAAAGGCCAGCACCAGGCTTTGTGAAAGAACCGTATCAGCAACTACCTGTACTTTATCACCACTTAAAATCAACAGTGGTTCAGCCTTATACTTACTGCTGTCTTTGGCATAAACCGTAATGTTTGCTGCAAATACAGAGTCTGTTGAATTTGAAGGAATATTTTTTCTTGTATTGGATCTGCCTAAACCTTCCAGAATCATAAAACCCTGACTATAAAAAACAGTATCACCCGGTTTTATTTTATGTTCCTTAAACGATGCAGTGTCTTTATTACTTTCAGGATTTGGAAGAGAAGTAATGTACGTAAACACATCTTTATGAATATAATGTTTACTGGCAGGGTTTGCCATCAGCTGCTGATTTCCTTTGAAGTTCACAAATGCATCAGGGTAAAGTGTAAACCCGTCTTTTGAATTCTTATACTGAAAATGTATTTTAAAGTATGTCTTTGGGTCTAAAGCTGCTGTTGAATCACCGAGGTAAGTAACCATATATTTACCCATATCGGTAGCAACCCCTTTTAATAAGGTTAAGTTCTCAGCCGTTTTTTCAGTGCTTTGTTCTCCAAAATTAACCATGATGCCACTTGTGTTCCAGCTCAGCACTTCTTTTTTGGAAGATGAAACAAGGATACCAAGCAGACTTAAACCAAAGCCCACATGTGCTATGGATGCTCCTGCTTTAATCATTTTTCCTTTGATGCCGGTAACGATATACATGGCATTTGCCACAACTGAATACACTGCTGCAAAAATTGCCAGGTGAATAGCGGCAAGAAAACCGATACCGTATTTATTGTAATTGATTGCCCCGAATACAGTGATACTCAATGAAGCAATGGCTGCAATAAATGTAGGCAACCAGATGCTTTTAAGAAATGCTGCCTTGCTGGTTTGCTTATATTTCAGATACTGACCGATGGCTGTTAATATGCCAATAACAAATACAAAAAGAATCAGCACTTTATTATAAGAATATTCAATATCCTGTCCGGGAGCAAACTTGGTACCGAAGAGTTTATTGATAACTGGCATGGAAGTTTTGCCAATGATAAACAGGGAGGATATAAAGAACAGTAAAGAACCAACAAACAGCCAAAACTCTCTTGAGCTGATGCTTTCTTCTTTTGCAACTGTAGGAATTTGTTTGTAGCGGATGCCAAATAAAACAAAGGCAGGGATAACAAAGATCAGCAGGAATCCCAGCAACTGAGTATTCATTCCCAGGTCAGTAAATGCATGCACACTGGTATCGCCTAATATTCCACTCCTTGTTAAAAAAGTGGAATAATTAATAAACAGAAACTGAAGTATAAAAACAGGAATGTTGCTCTGAGTGAATGACCTGTATGTTTAAATGCAATCAATGTATGAACCCCGCAAATACCGATTAGCCAGGGAACAAGAGAAGCGTTCTCAACAGGATCCCAAGCCCAGTAACCGCCAAAGGTTAAGCTTTCATAAGCCCAAGCAGCTCCCATCATAATACCCAAGCCAAGAATACCCGATGTAAATAAAGCCCATGGTCTTGCTGCATGAATCCATCCGCCGTAATCTTTTTTCCAAAGCCCGGCAATTGCAAATGCAAAGGGAACAATGGTACTGGCAAAGCCGAGGAATAAAACGGGCGGATGAATCGTCATCCAGTAGTTCTGCAACAAAGGATTTAATCCATTTCCATCACGGATAAAACTGAGATAATCACTCCGTAAACTTCCATCAGGATTAAAGCCAATCGGGAACTGCTCAGGACTCAGCATTCCTTCATCCCGCATCAGCACAAATGGGTTGCTGCCCATTTTAAAATCGAAGAAATAAATACCTAATACCATGGTTGCCAGTGCAACCTGAGCAAAACTAATGGTAGTCATTACAGGTGCTTCCCATTCTTTTTCACGCAGAATGATAATGCCGCCCAAAACGCAATGCCAAAAGCTCCAGAGTAAAAAACTACCCTCCTGTCCTTCCCAAAAACAGGCAAGAATATATTGCATGGGCAGTTGTAAATTACTGTGCTGCCATGCATATTTGTACTCAAAACGATGATTGGAAATAATCAGATAAAGGCTGACAAAAATGCCGATTACAGAAATGATCTCAGCCAGAAAAGCTGAACGTGCAATCCTTTTCCAGTTCTGCTGTTCAATAGGGTTTTTGGATTGCGTGGCCCTGAAATAAGCGATGGTTGCTAATAAGGAAGAAACGAATGATAAAATAGCCAGAAAAGTTCCTATCTGACCCGGCAATTGCTGTTCTCCTATAAATGGCATAGATAAAAAGTTAGTATAAAGCTTTTAATAGTTGTCGTTTTTCGCCTTGCTGAAAATGGCTAAACTGAAATTAAACCGGGTAATTATTTTGAAACTGCGCTGATCTTTGCTTTATCGTCAACATATTTGCTGGGGCATTTGATCAGGATATCTTCGCACAGAAAAGCACTATCGGTCATTTTTCCTTTCAAAACCATACGCTCGCTTTTTTGCATATCGGTTGGCGGTTTTCCTTTCATGTAAACCACTCTTGTAGATCCGCCTAATGAGTCAACGATATGAAAACTCAAATAGTTGGGGTTTTTCAATGCATCATATTCAATCTTTTTGCCATTTGCAGTATCGAGCTTGCCAATGAGGTGTAAAAACTTCCCGGGCTTGGCTTTTGCCGAATTAATTGTATCATAAGTTGATAAATCACTCATGGTACTGATCAAAATACCAATAGCCACTGCAATAACAACTAAAATAAGGATATGCGAGGTTTTCATTTTTTCTCTTTTATGCTGCGCAAAGTTAACTCAAAAACAAGTTGTGTCTTCTTCTAAATTACAGAAGGCAAAACGAAATTGTTGACTTCAGGTAGGCCGGTTACAGACCTCTTATACGGGTTACCCAAATGGCAATCTTCAGTCATTTAGCCACTTTCAGGCTATTTCTGTGCAAAACTTCCCATGCAACCGATTAATCATGTTCAACTGTCTATTACCTTTGCAAAGTTTTCTGTAAATGAAAAAACATGATTGATCTATCCCTGTTCGACCATAATGATGCCGCTAACCCTAACAACAACATTTTCGGTCTTCCGTTTTCTGAAGAGGATGCTGACTTAATTATACTTCCAGTTCCCTGGGAAGTAACCGTAAGCTACAAAGCCGGTACTGCCCGTGCCCCTGAACATATTTTTAAAGCAAGTTTGCAGGTTGAGCTGTATGATAATGATACAAACAATGCCTGGCGCAGAGGAATTTATATGCGGGACACGGATCGGAAAATGTTGCTGAAAAGCGACTATCTCCGTAAGGAAGCTGAACTCTACATTAATTATATAGCTCAGGATGAAAATGTGAACGACAATAAGTTCATGTGCAAAACGCTGAAAGAAGTTAATGAAGGAGGTCTTTTCATGAATAACTGGGTGTATGAACAAACGAAAGAGCTGCTTGGAAAAGGAAAGCTTGTTGGGCTTCTTGGTGGCGATCACAGCACTCCTCTTGGTTATTATAAAGCTATTGCAGAAAAATATGGCGACTTTGGCATTCTTCAGTTTGATGCCCACCTTGATCTTCGGCAGTCTTACGAAGGATTTAAATATTCACATGCTTCCATCATGTACAATGCCTTGACTGAAATACCTCAGTTGAAAAAGCTGGTGCAGGTGGGTATCAGGGATTATGGTGATAATGAATTGCAAATCGTTGCTGACAGTGAATCAAGAATCATTTCTTTTTTTGACAGGGATTTAAAAAACCGTCAATACGAAGGAGAAAACTGGCAGACAATTGCTGATGAGATAGTAGAGCATTTGCCCCAGCTCGTATTTATCAGTTTTGATGTTGATGGACTGGATCCAAAACTTTGCCCCAATACCGGCACACCTGTAATGGGTGGCCTGGAAAGCGAACAGGCTTTTTATATTCTGCGGAAAATTCTTAAAACCGGACGCAGGTTTATCGGTTTTGATTTGGTTGAAGTGGGAATCAGCAGTAAAGAATGGGACGAGAATGTTGGTGCAAGATTATTGTACAAACTTTCAAACCTGTTGCTTGCAAGTAATCCAAAATAAGAACTGATACCCATCAGCAATTGCATGAAGAACTTGTGAATTCCGGTTGATGTTTCTTTGTTTACTTTCTTATTTCAGTTTTGTTGTCAGGTTTATTTAGTTTGTATCTTTATTGCACTATGGCATCTTACAAAATCCCCATCTTTTTCGAGCCCTTCGAGAAGCAAAAAAAAGCAGCACGACTTTTACATTTACTCGCCGGTTTCCTGATGGTAGCTAATGCATGGGGCGACTTTAAACAACCAAGCCCGGATCTCTTTTTTGTTGTTGTTCAGATTGCCGGTGCAATCTTTGCTGTTTTATTTGCATTAACGGGCAAACGGCTGTTCGGTAATATTTCCGTGATGAACAGCATTTTCCGGCTGCTTGAAGCTGCTATCTTATTTTATTCCGCTTGGTATTTTATGCGAATGAATCTTACTTTGATGGGTACACTGCAGATGATTGGTGCAATCGGTCTCCTTGTTTTGTTTTTTACTGAACGGAAAATATTCTCTGTTTGTCATATCCGCATTGAGGAAAAAGGAGTTTACACACCCCATAATATGGGCGACCGGCTGATTGAATGGAAGGACATTGAACTGATGCTCATTAAAAATGATTTTGTTTCTATCAACACGGTACAGAATCATTTTATTCAATACGAAACAGGTGCTGTATTAAGTGAACTGCAGATGGATGAGATGAACGCCTACTGCAGGGAGAAGTTTGTAAAAGCATAACCTCTAAGGATGCTGGTTTATTTTATTTATATTTGTTCTGTTGCAAAAAGCAATCTGCATATTATTCCTTGGGGTTTACCTGTTCTCTTCAACTGAACTTCGTCAGTTGTTGAAGTTCCCGTTACTAATTCAGCATTACATTGAACATAAAGAACAGGATAAGAATATTACCGTCTGGAAATTCCTCTCTATTCATTACGAAGAAGCAACTGTAATTGACATCGACTACGACAAAGATCAGCAGCTTCCTTTTAAATCCCATGATGGTTGTGCAGGCTCGGGTTTAGGTTCTTTTATGCCAACTGCTTTCTATTCTCTTGTTGAAAAAACATGTAAGGAGGAATCAGTAACATATATTATATCTAACGAGTATCTTATTTCCTCTGTTTACCTCTCCTCTATCTGGCAGCCTCCAAAAGCATAGTCTTGTTTTAATTTTTTCTGAGCAGTAAAGGATATCTTTTTCTTTACTTATCTGCGTATTCCTGCTATTGCAGCAGTATGTACTATTATTTGATAAACAGACGTCATTATGCTAAATGCTATAATTAGGTTTTCAGTAAAAAATAAGCTGATCATCGGACTATTTATTGTAGTCCTGATTGGGTATGGAAGTTACCAGGTTACCAAACTTCCCATTGATGCGGTTCCGGATATTACAGATAACCAGGTGCAGGTTATTACCATTGCTCCTTCTTTTGGTGCTACAGACATTGAACGGCTTGTAACTTTTCCAATTGAGCAGGCAAATAATAATATCTCCGGGTTGAAAGAGATCAGGAGTTTTTCACGCTTTGGCCTTTCACTGGTAACCATTGTTTTTGATGATGCTACTGATATCTACTGGGCCAGGCAACAGGTAACAGAGCGGCTGCAAAAAGTGCAGGCCATTATTCCTCCGGGAATTGGCATTCCTGAATTAGGACCTGTATCCACAGGGCTTGGTGAAATATATCAGTATGTTGTTCGCCCAAAAAAAGGGTATGAAACAACATTCGATGAAACAGAGTTAAGAACTATCCAGGACTGGATTGTACGCCGGCAGTTGTTAGGTGTAAAGGGAGTTGCAGAAGTAAGCAGTTTTGGCGGCAAGTTGAAACAATACAGTATTGAAATTGATCCGTCTAAACTCCACTCCTATAATATTAACATCAACGATGTTTTCCAGGCGTTGGAAAAAAACAATCAGAATACGGGGGGGGCATACATTGAAAAAGCATCCACAGTTCTGTATATACGTACAGAAGGATTAGCTGGCAGTATGGAAGACATTCAGAATATTTCCATCAAAACGATCAACGGAGGATCCCCGCTTTTTATTCGTGATGTAGCAGAAGTAAAGGTTGGCTTTGCCACAAGATATGGAGCCATGTGTTATAATGACCAGGGCGAAGTATCAGGAGCAATTGTGATGATGCTGAAAGGAGCCAACAGCAGTGAAGTAATAAAAAATGTAAAAGAACGCATTGCACAAATTCAGAAAACATTGCCTGAGGGTGTAACAATTGAACCTTTCCTCGACAGAACCAAGATGGTGAACAATGCTATTGGTACTGTTGAGAAGAATTTATTGGAAGGTGCATTGATCGTTGTGTTTGTTCTGGTATTGTTTCTCGGAAATTTCAGAGCAGGAATTTTAGTTGCATCCGTTATTCCATTGGCCATGCTCTTTGCCATAACCATGATGAACTGGTTTGGTGTAAGTGGTAACCTCATGAGTTTGGGTGCATTGGATTTTGGGTTGATTGTAGATGGTGCAGTAATCATTGTGGAAGCGGTAATGCATCAGTTGTCGCACAGTAAAAAGTTTAATAATTTTTATCGCCTTACACAGGATCAGATGGACGCTGAAGTAAATTATTCTGCCGGCAGAATGATGAACAGTGCTGTATTCGGGCAGATCATTATCCTTGTTGTGTACTTACCCATATTTACTTTACAGGGTATTGAAGGAAAGATGTTTAAACCAATGGCACAAACAGTTGCCTTTGCATTACTTGGTGCATTCATTTTGTCGCTCACATATATTCCGATGATGAGTTCAATCTTTTTAAGTAAGAAGCTCAAACACAAACAAAACTTATCTGATAAGTTTATGGTATGGATGGAAAAACTCTACCAGTCGAATTTGTCGACGATGCTGAATTATCCAAAAACAATTCTTGCTTCAGTGTTCACCTTGTTTATTGCTGCAATCATTGTTCTCCGCTCGTTAGGTGGCGAATTTATTCCTGCACTGGAAGAAGGAGACTTTGCTGTAGATACAAGAGTACTCACCGGCAGCAATCTGCAAACAACTATTGAGAATACACAGAAAGCTGCACACATTCTTAAAACAAGATTTCCTGAAGTAGAAAAAGTAGTCACTAAAATTGGCAGTGGTGAAGTGCCAACTGATCCGATGCCAATGGAAGCAAGTGATATGATGGTCATTTTAAAAGACAAAGAAGAATGGACATCCGCTAAAAGCTTTAATGAACTGGCAGAGAAAATGGGTGAAGCATTAAAGGATGTGCCGGGTATTACAGCAGGTTTTCAGTTTCCTGTTCAAATGCGTTTCAATGAATTGATGACGGGTGCAAGACAGGATGTTGTTTGTAAAATTTTTGGAGAAGACCTGGATACACTGGCTTATTACAGCCAAAAGCTTGGGAAGATTATTACAACAGTTGATGGTGCAAAAAATTTATATGTTGAATCTGTGAATGGTTTACCACAGATCATTATCAATTATAACCGTAGCGCAATCGCTCAATACAACTTAAGTATTGCAGATATCAACCGTATTGTAAATACAGCACTTGCAGGGCAAAGCAGCGGAATGTTATTTGAAGGAGAAAAACGGTTTGATATAGTTGTAAAGTTGAAAGGAGAAAAGAAAAAAGACGTAACAGATATTCAGCATTTATTGATTCCAACTCCTGGTGGCAGCCAGGTTCCTCTCTACCAGTTAGCGAATGTAGAAATTAAAGAAGGCCCTAACCAGATTCAGCGTGAAGATGCCAAACGCAGAATTGTTGTTGGGTTTAACGTTCGGGGCAGAGATGTGCAAAGTATAGTGACTGAACTTCAGAAAAAAACAGAAGCTCAATTGAAACTTCCTCCCGGTTATTATATTACCTATGGAGGAGCTTTCGAAAATTTAAATGAAGCAAAGAAACGATTGACCATTGCAGTACCGGTTTCATTACTCTTGATTTTTATGCTGCTGTACTTTGCCTTCAATTCAATAAAACAGGGGCTGCTGATTTATTCTGCTATTCCACTGTCAGCAATTGGAGGAATTTTATTTCTTGCATTGCGTGGTATGCCTTTCAGTATCAGCGCTGGGGTTGGTTTTATTGCGTTGTTTGGTGTAGCTGTATTGAACGGCATTGTACTGATAGCAGAATTTAACCGCCTGAAAAATGAAGGTATGCATGATGTAAAACGAATTGTGCTGATGGGAACAAAAATCCGTTTGCGCCCGGTGCTGATGACTGCCGCAGTTGCATCGCTTGGCTTTTTGCCTATGGCTTTAAGTAATGGAGCAGGTGCTGAAGTGCAGCGTCCATTAGCAACCGTTGTAATTGGTGGTTTATTGATTGCCACTTTCCTTACATTGGTTGTGTTACCCGTATTATATATGGTATTTGAAAAAGGGATTACTATGAAAAAGAAAAATACAATTGCAACTGTTATACTGATACTGCTTTCCTGTAACATGGCAACTGCACAAACTTCTATTACATTACAGGCATCCATCGATACTGCCCTGAAAAATAATCTGCTGGTAAAGAACGAAAAACTGATGGGTGAATACAGGAAATTGCTGATTGGCAGTTCAGCCATTGTACCGCAAACGAATGTGGTTGCTGATCTTGGTCAAATAAACAGTATTTATAATGATACAAGATTTGGCATATCACAGTCATTCAATTTTCCGAAAGTTTATTCCACACAAAAACAATTGTTAACAGAAGAATGGAAAAGCAGCACGCTGCAGGTGGCCGTAAAAGAAGCAGAATTGCGAAAACAGGTTGCATCAGTTTTTTATCAACTGTTATACCTGCAGCGAAAGCTGCAGTTACTGAATTATGCTGACAGTCTTTATACTGCATTTTATAAGTTAACAGAACTGCGTTTGCAAAAAGGAGAAAGTAATATACTTGAAAAGACAACTGCAGAAACGCAACTGGGTGAAATTCATCTGCAACAGAAACAACTAAAGAGCGACGATGAATTCCTTCAACTACAATTTCAATTATTACTGAATGCAGTTACTTTGTTTAAACCGGTTGCTGAAAAATTCAAGCTGTAACATCAATCAATTCCCGTTGACATAACACAGCATCCGGCCATTCAATTACTCAGCCATCAGCAGCAATTAGCTGATGCGCTGGTAAAAGTCGAGAAGGCAAAACTTTTGCCCGATCTGTCGTTGGGTGTATTCAGCAGCAGCATTAAAGGAACCGGCGCTGATAATAAATACTATGGAAGCGGTTACAGGTTCCAGTCGGTTCAGATTGGGATTGGTATTCCTGTTTTTGCAAAGGCACAGAAAGCAAAGATCAGTGGTGCGAAATTCAGTAAACAGATCGCCGGTAATAGTTATGCCATTGGATCGCAGGCTTTGCAGACAGAATTGTATGCAGCACTTGCACAGTATAATAAATACGGTGAAACAGTTTCCTATTTTGAACAAACCGGTTTAAAAAATGCCGAACTGATTATTGCAACTGCTAATAAGCAATTTGCTAATGGCCTCATTAATTATCTTGAATGGTTTATGCTCATTAACCAGGCAATAACTGTTAAGAATGAATATCTCGATGCTGTGAAAAACCTTAATGAGAGCATCATCCGGTTAAACTTTTATAACAACAAGTAAATTTCAGCAGATGAAAAAATATATGATTATAAGTGCAGCATTTATTTTAGTGCTTGCATGCGGCAGTAAAAGAAAAGCACGGAAAACATAACGGTTGAAACAGATGGGAACATTGTAACACTTTCGCCGGCACAGCTTAAAAATGCAGGTATTGAAACAATCCGTTTACAGCAAAAAGCTGTTTCTTCAATTCTTAAACTGAATGGACGGATAGATGTACCTCCGCAGAATATTGTTTCAATCAGTGTGCCATTAGGCGGCTATCTAAAGACTACCAAATTACTGCCCGGCATGCATGTAAGTAAGGGAGAAGTAATTGCAGTTGTTGAAGATCAGCAGTACATACAGTTACAGCAGGATTATTTAACTGCTAAAGCTAAAATCAGTTTTCTTGAGAATGAGTATCTCCGGCAAAAAGAATTAAATGAAAGTAAAGCCAGCAGCGATAAAACCTATCAGCTGGCAGAAGCGGATTTCAAAAGCCAGAAAGTGTTGATCAATGCACTGGCTGAAAAACTGAAGCTGGCAGGGATTAACATTACACAGCTGAATGAAAATAGTATTACCAGGAGCATACAGATCCACTCTCCTATTGACGGCTATGTTTCAAAAGTGAATGTAAACATTGGTAAGTATGTTGCACCAACGGAAGTGCTTTTTGAACTGATCAACCCGACTGACATTCATCTTGCATTAAAAGTGTTCGAAAAAGATGTTTCTAAATTATTTATCGGTCAGAAACTGGTTGCATTTACGAACAGTGATCCGCAGAATAAACATCTCTGCGAAATTCTGTTAATTGGAAGAGACCTTTCCACTGAACGGAATACGGAGGTGCATTGCCATTTTGAACAGTATGATAAAACCCTGATTCCGGGAACCTATATGAACGCTGAAATTGAAATACAGAATAAGAATGCTGAAGTGCTCCCATCTGATGCTGTTGTTCGTTTTGAAAACAAAAGCTTTGTATTTGTAAAAAGAGATACCGGCAAATTTGAAATGCTTGAAGTACAAACAGGCATTACTGAAAATGGCTTTACAGAAATCAATATTACAGATGATAAATTAAAGGAGAATGAGTTTGTGAGTAAGGGTGCTTACTCTTTACTGATGAGTTTAAAAAATAAATCAGACGAGTAGACAATTTTAAAAATCTTAGAGGAAAATACTTTTCCTCTAAGATTTTCTACTTAAAAAAACACTTTTTTCTCCATAAAAAAGAAAAATTTATAGAAAGGTCATTTTAAAAAGCCTTTTAGTTTTCTATTATTGTCATGTGAAGATGACAAATCAAATCAGGCAGTTTGATATCCTGATTAGCTTAAAATAATCAGATTAGATGAATCTGTAACAAAAAAAAACCTGTTGGCATAGTTATTGTCATATCACTGTCATACTGATGCGTAAACTAATTACAATATCCTTTTTAGCCATTTACCTTCTGGGTAATACAGAAGTGGGTCAGCTGGTAAATTTACCAAAGCTGATTGCACATTATCAGCAGCATCAGCAAATAAATTCAGATGTAAGTTTCATTGATTTTGTTGACATGCACTATTTTGGTGATGATGGCATTACTTCAGATGACAATCAGGATAATGAACTCCCATTCAGGCAACTGCATAAACCATTTTCTGCAATTGCATACATCGTACCCCCTTTCGCTTCGTTTAATTCCAATACAACAATTATTACTCCGGAAAAACTCAATTTTCTAAAAAACGAGTTCCCCATTTCCGGTTACTCTACTCTACCTATACGCCCTCCTGAGTTATAGCCTGTAGTTTTTACCCACACATTTTCTGCAAGCCTAGCCCTGCTGTGCAGTTGTATTCCCATTGTTTTTACCATCATAATCAAATGCTACTTTTTATTTATGATCAAACAAAAGCAAAATGAAAACCAATCCAATTAAGTTAGCCCTTCTTGCAATTGCAAGTGCCCTTGTATTTTTTTCCTGTAAGCATGAGCCACCACCAGAGTCATGTGAAGCAATCGGTTTCAAAATAAGTGCAACAAAAACCGATGCCTTATTAAATGGTTCAAATGGAACAATAACTGCAACTGCAACAGGCGGTGACGGTTTTCAATTCAGTTTAAATGGAGGGAAATTTTCTGATAGCGCCTATTTTACAGGTCTTATGGCATTTGGTAATTACCGTGTGGTAGGCCGTAACTCAAACGGATGTACAGATACGTTAGAAATTACCATCGGCTCTACTAATCCCTGCCAGGGCGTTACAGTAAATGTTACGGCAACAAAAGTTGATGCATCTCCTAATTTATCAAATGGTTCAATTACTGCAACAGCAAGCGGTAGCAGTGGTTTTACTTACAGTTTAAATGGAGGTGCATTTCAATCAAGCGGAACTTTTGCAAATATTGCGGCAGGCTCTTATACGATTGCTGCGAAAAGTTCTTCAGGTTGTATTGGATCAACCCAGGTTACTGTTGGTACCAATAACCCTTGTGCAGGTGTAACTGTTGCTATAACAACTACACAGGTTAACCCGGCCACAGGACTATCTAATGGTTCAATTACTGCATCAGCAACAGGTGGCACAGGATTTACATACAGTATCAATAGCGGCGCATTTCAATCAAGTGGCATATTCTCAGGGCTGGCAGCAGGTAACTATACCATTACAGCAAAAAATTCAAATGGCTGTACAGGAACAACTACTGTAGCATTAGGTGCAAACAATCCATGTGCAGGTATAACAGTAGCAGTAACAACAACTCAGGTTAACCCGGGCACAGGTCTGTCTAATGGTTCAATTACAGCATCAGCAACGGGTGGTACAGGATTTACTTACAGTTTAAACAATGGTACATACCAGACAAGTGGCACATTCAGCAATCTTGCAGCAGGAACGTATACCCTTACAGCTAAGAACTCAAACGGTTGTCTTGGAACGAAGCAGGTAACACTTACTGCAACCAGTGCCTGTGCAAACACAACAATTGTTATTACAGCAGCTATTGTAAATACTACACCATGTGTTACGCCGGCAAATAATGGAAGCATTACAGTAACAGCTACAGGTTCAACCGGGTTCACATATAACATCAATGGTGGAGCTTATCAAACCAGTAATGTATTCGCAAGTTTAAATGCAGGTAATTTTTTACTGGGTGTAAAAGATGCAAATGGGTGTACTCAAACAAAGTCAGTTACAATTGCAGTGATAGCTCCGGGTTCATTGTTTGCACAAGTGAGAACTTTAATAACAACCCGTTGCGGCGGAAGTTCATGTCATATGAATGGCGGAAGTAAAGCCGGTTACAATTTTGACACAGACTGCAACATAGTAACTAAGTGGAGCCAGATAAATGGTTCATGTGTTACAGGTACATTGAAAAAAATGCCAATCAGTCCGCAACCAAATTTAACAACGGCTGAAAAACAGCTTATTACAAACTGGGTAAATGCAGGACACCGTTATACTGATTAAGTATTAACAAACCTTTCGAAAACAATAACAATACAAAAAATATGAAATCGTTTTTCAAACAAACAGAAAACATTATGACAGTAAAAATCTTAGGTCTTGGATTTATTGCTTTGATGTTTATCATAATTATCAACTCGTGTAAACACGAACCACCAATGGTTCCGGATACAGGAAATCCCGGAGGTGTTAATGGTTTACCGGGTGCAACAGGCAGAGTGTGCAGTGCAGATACGGTTTATTTCGCCAATGAAATTTTACCGTTGATAACATCAACCTGTTCAATGGCCGGTTGTCATGATGCCATTTCACATAAGGAAGGTGTAACACTTACCAATTATAACAACATTGTAAAGCATGTTATACCCGGAAATGCCGGCAGCAGTTCACTTTATAAAGAGATCATCAAAACAAACAATGATCGTATGCCTCCACCGCCAATGCCTGCGTGGACGACAGAACAGAAAGCCAAATTGCAAAAGTGGATTAACCAGGGTGCAAAAAACAATTCCTGTGATGGTTGTGATACAACTGACTTTAAATACAGTACTGCCATTAAAACCTTAATGGCAAATAAATGCCAGGGCTGTCATAATCCATCATCCTTAGGTGGAGGTGTTGATTTGTCAACTTATGCAGGTGTTAAAGCATCGGCATTAACAGGAAAGCTATACGGTTCAATCATCTGGTCTGCAGGAATATCACCTATGCCACAGGGTGGATTAAAAATGCCCGATTGTGAAATTAAACAGGTAAAAAAATGGATTGATGCAGGCACTCCAAACAATTAAAAACCCAAACATGAAAAAGTACATTTTAATTATTCTGATTTTTATAGCTGTAGTCGGCTTTAGCTCCTGCTACTATGATAAAGGCGATTACCTGTATGCAGGTGCAGGTGCATGCGATACTGCAGCAGCAGTTTCTTACAGTAAAAATGTAGTTCCCTTATTGCAGCAGCAATGTTACAGTTGCCATAGCGGAGGATCACCAAGCGGTGGTATTGCCATGGGAACATATGCAACTGATAAAGCAATGGCAGTTAATGGAAAACTTTATGGCAGTATCAGTTTTGCTGCAGGTTTTTCACCAATGCCACAAGGTGCGCCAAAAATGACCACATGTCAATTAGCAACCATCAAAAAGTGGATTGATTCAGGAAGTCCAAACAATTAATTCATCAAAACATGAAAAAGAAAAAACTCATCCGGAATGTTTTACTCGTTGCTGTTGTTCTGGGCATCGGTGCCGCCATTTATGGTTATAAAGAATTCAACAGAAAGAGTGAAAGCATCACAAGCAAAGCAGCCGACTTTAAAGTAAAGCCGCTTGATATCATTACAGCATTTACTGATGATGAAAAAGCAGCTACACTGAAATACGGAGGAAAGATTATACAGGTAGCCGGGCTTGTAAAAAAAGTTGACAAAGATGAACAGGGAAATTTCACAGTAGTGATTGGCGACAATTCATCACTGTCCTCCGTACGTTGCAGTATCGACAGCCTGTTCAGTAAAGATGTAACAGCATTACAGTTAAATGCACCGGCTTTTCTGAAAGGAGTATGTACGGGATTCAATGCCGATGAAATGGGTCTTGGATCAGACGTTATTCTTAACAGGTGTGTTATAGTAAAAGATTAATTCATTTAAATTCTAAACAAACAAGTATGAAAAAGATAGTTTTTTTAATCAGCATCACCCTCTTTACAGGGGCAGTTTCAGCACAGGATAAATATTTTACTAAAACAGGTAAAATTCATTTTGATGCTACCACTCCAAAATCTCCGGAAAGTATTGATGGAGTTAATAAAAGTTCAATCTGTGTGGTAGATACCAAAACAGGAAATATCCAGTTCTCCCTTTTAATGAAAGGATTTGAATTCGAAAGGGCGTTGATGCAGGAACACTTCAACGAAAATTATGTTGAAAGTAATAAGTACCCAAAAACTGAATTCAAAGGAACAATTACAAATAACACAGCGGTGAACTATTCAAAAGATGGGGTTTACCCGGTGAAAGTGAAAGGCAAATTATCCATGCATGGCGAAACAAAGGACATAGAAGCTGATGGTAAATTAACAGTAAAAGGCGGAAAGATCAGTGCGAATGCAGATTTCCCGGTAACACTTGCCGATTTTAAAGTAACCATTCCTTCACTGGTTGCTGATAAGGTAGCTAAAATTGCAAAGATTACGGTTGACTGCCAGCTTGAACCACTGAAATAAAAATTGAACAACCCACAACCATCAAATAATGAAAATAAATATTCGCAATGCAGCCGTTCTGGCTTTACTCCTCATCGGCACATCTGCAAAAGCACAGGATGATCTGCTGACACTTGTTGATAAAGGTGACAGTAAACCCAAGAAAGAATATGTAAAGTATGCTTTTAAGTCAACCAGGGTTATCAATGGACATTCCATGGAGTTTTATCTCCCGGTACAATGGACTTTCGTATTCTGCACAGATTCGGCCCTACTAATCAGGGATATAAAAACTTCTTTGGATTAGACCAGGCAAGTATGCGTATGGGTTTCGACTTTGGTCTTTACCGTAACCTGATGATTGGCTTTGGCAGAAGCACTTAGAAAAATGAAGTGGATGCTTACTTTAAGTATGCTCCGCTGATGCAATCAACGGGAACAGGAAGCTTTCCGTTTACTGTTGCAATTGTTGCAGGTGCTACTTTAAATACTTCTCCATGGCAGGATACAGGTATACACAACTATCTAACCTCCAGGCTGGCTTATTACTACCAGGTAATTCTGGGAAGAAAAATCACAGAAGGATTTACATTGCAACTTACTCCAACCATGGTGCATAATAACCTGGTGCCGTTTACCTCACAGCCAAATGATGTTTTTTCATTGGGTGTTGGAGGCAGGTTGAAGCTTACTCAGCGTCTGGCAATTACATGGGATTATTTTCACCGCTTCAATGGACTTGAAAAGGATGTAACGTTTAACCCGGTTTCATTGGGTTTGGATATTGAAACGGGCGGACATGTATTTCAGCTCCACTTTTCAAATGCAACGGGTATGAACGAAAGGGCCTTTATTACTGAAACCACCAACAGAATTGATAAAGTAGAACTCCGTTTCGGCTTTAACTTATCAAGGGTATTCCAGATAAAAAAGACCAATCATAAATAAATTTTATCCTTAGAATTAACCGGAATGGTTCGTGCAGGGCACGAACCATTTTTTTATGCTTTCAAAAAATAAATATGATCAACGGTAAATTTCTTGTGGATTTTTTTTAACTCTGCATCTAAGCCTTAAACCACTGCATTATGGCTACTCCACTTTCTGTTTCTATTGTACATCCCGCCTACAATAACCTGAAAAGTACAGCCCTTTGTTGCATTTCTTTGCCGGGCTCGTATTTCTGGCCGGAGCTTATTATGAATTTAAAAGCGATAACCGTATTACTGCTTTTTGTGAACTGGTCATCGGGCTCGATGTAATCACCATCGCTTTTATGCGGGGCTTTGCTGAAGAAGCATCACGCCTCAATGTCGTCTTCCGTTTAATTGAAGTAATTGTCTTTGGCGGACTCTTCATTTTTGCCCTGCTCGACAAATCATGGATCACCGCTTCCCTGCTCCTGCCTTTTACCGGTATGTATTATTATGTATTTCACTGTGAGCGAAAGGTGATTCAGCAGGAAAAAGTTTCCATTCATCACCTTGGGGTAACCATCTCCAGTTTTCCAAAAGATAAAGAGCTGGATTGGGAACAGATTGCCAGCATTGAAGCATTGCCGCACAGCATCACCATCGTCACCCAAAAACAACGGAAATACCGGTTCGAATTTCAAAAAGCAATTGCTTTCGCTGAACTGGAACAAATTCACGAATTTTGCGGGCATTACTTAAATACCAGCCGTTAGCTGCAAGTCATTAGCCCCAGGTTGAATGCTCTTGCTTGCAGCCCGCAGCTAAAAGCTTGATGCTAATGATTTCACAATCGCCTTATATTCTTTATTCGGATGGAAGCGGAAATATTTTTGAAGACACTTCACTTTACGCTGTTGGCCGTGAAGGCTGGGATGCGTTCCCAGTTGATGTGGAAGACTGGATTGAACTGCCTGAAGGTGGCAATCTCTATGAACTTCCCGGAAGGAAAGGAATTGGTATTGATGTAAAAACAGGCGAAATGCGTTTGTGTGAAAAAGGCTGGGCTGTTGCTGCCTTTATACCTCCTGCACATACAAGTTTATACATTGCTGCATTTGAAAGTGAACCCGATGCAGAAACACTTCCCCTCTTTTGTTATGTTGCTGTTGGCTGGTTAGATGAGAAATTCTACGTAACCGCATTACGCATTGAACAGGACATCCGCCAGGAATGTGCAGGTTATGATGAAGATAAGATTGAGGAAGGTGCACAGCGATTATTAAAAGCCTATCCTGAAAATCGTTTGGTAAGGCATTTGATTGAAAACTGCTGCCAGACTTATAATTGTCCCGCTGCAAGAAATTTTGCTATGGGCCGTTGGGAATGTCCTATTCCTGTTTCGCCTGCCTGCAATGCCAATTGCATTGGTTGTATTTCATTTCAGCCGCAGGAAGAACATATACAAAGTCCGCAGGATCGCTTAACGTTTAAGCCAAGCTCCGAGGAAATTGTTGAGTTCACTGTTCCTCACCTTGAAACAGCGCCCTACCCGATTGTTTCGTTTGGACAGGGTTGTGAAGGTGAACCTTTGTTGATGTGGGAAACTATGCGTGATGCAATCATTGAAATAAGAAAACATACACAGAAAGGAAGTATCAATGTTAATACCAACGGATCAAATCCTGTTGCAGTAAAAGTATTATGCGAAGCCGGTTTGAATTCAATCCGTGTAAGCACTAACAGTGCACGCAAGCATGTGTATGAAGCGTATTACCGTCCGAATAATTACCAGTTTGAAGATATCTTTGAAAGCTTAAAAGTGATGAACAGTTTTGGCGGATGGACAAGCATCAACTACTTTGTTTTTCCCGGCATGACCGACAGCGTGGAAGAATATGAAGCCTTACGAAAACTCATTAAAGAAACCGGGCTGAAAATGATTCAGTGGCGGAATTTCAATATTGATCCTGACTGGTATTTGGGAAAGATCGGTATTACTGAAACCAGTGAGTTGATGGGTGTAAAACAGTTTATCGAATTAATCAAAGAAGAGTTTCCTGATTTAAAGCATGGTTATTTCAATCCGCCGATTGAACGCATCAAAGGAAATTATGAAGTTGATTTTGCGCACTGGTAATGTTGTTGTAAAGAAGCTGTTTAAGTTAGGGGATTAGAACACTCAAGCAGAACAATTATTTCTATCGATGAAAAATCGTCTCATAATATTAAACTTTCTTTTCCTTTTAATAAGTTGCCAGAATAAGAATAGTCAATGTAAAGATATTTACGCCGAAAAGAGATTTAGCGGCACGGGTTATATCTTTTTCTTTCGCACCAGTCAGGATGCAATGGGTGACTTTTGGTTTTTCCCAAACTGTAATAGATCCAAAAAAAATGATATCTTTTTAAATATTGATTATAAAAAGGGAGTTTCATTTAAGCTTCCTCTTACAGGAGCTTTGTATAAGAAAATTTCACAGAACTTCCAGCTTGTGGTTTTAGAAGAAGGCAGTTTCGCTAAAAAAGTTTGGTACACACCTGTTTTTATTGATTTTGAGAGAACAGAACAATCACTTATTCAGTCTTCAACAAGTTATGGCAATTGGACTCTACATCTAAACAGTAAGAACAGCCATTTAGTATTATCGTATTTTGTAACAGAAGAAATTACAATAAATCAGATAGACCCTTTTCTTTAGGCTCAATCTTTTGTTAATACCTGCAAACCTTATTATGGAATTTCATTTTGATGTTATCTTAAACATCTAACAAATTCCATTTTATGAAACTGCTTCTGTCTTTCTTCCTCTTATTACTAATCTCCTGTTCTCAAAACAAACCTGCCCCTCAGCAACAAAACAACGTTCCGAAAGCTCTCGAAGAAAAGAGCGCTGCCTTCAGTGTTGTATCAAAGCGTTATGACAATGACATAGTTCAGAGTCTTTATAATGAGTTACTGAAAGAGGATAAGGACCTTCAGAAGTTTGAAGATGGCATAGAAAAAATCAATTCTGATAAACCAGATTCACTGGAATACTTTCATTCATTTGTCGATAAGAATAGCAGTTATTACAGCAGTGCAGACCGATATCTGTCTTCCATAAAAGATTCGGTACTGAAGAACCGAATCAAACAAATACTCGCTGAAAGTAATACCCGTTTTGAATCAGGGTTGACTCAACATAAGAATCTTATTCAGCAGATTGAAACAAAAGAAAACCAACTTGCCGATTTGCACTTCGCAGTAAAAATAATCAAAACACTTCCGGTAATAGAGAAATATCAACGGGAGAATCGGCCTTCACTCAATCCTATTCAAACAATCAACAATGAATTTGGGAAACTGATTGCACAGGCTGATGCAATGCTGAAGAAGTAGCGGAACGACTGTAAACATTTGTCTTCTTATATTTGGCAAATGAAGCCAGCAGCTCCCCCACATAACCTTTTGCTCGGAATTCTGTTGGCAATTGTCACTGCAATTATCTGGAGTGGAAATTTCATTATTGCAAGAAGTGTAATTAATGATATTCCTCCCACTACCTTAGCGTTTTACCGCTGGACAACAGCTGTTATTATCCTCATTCCCTTTGCATGGAAACATATTTTGCCGGCATGGGCCATTGTAAAACGAAACAAAGCTTATTTTTCTGGACGGCTTTAACAGGTGTGAGCCTCTTTAATACATTTGTCTATATCGCCGGGCATTCCTCTACTGCTATCAATCTTGCATTGATCGGTACAACATCATCCCCCATTATGGCGGTGATCCTTGCACATTTTTTTTTAAAGGAACATATTCAATGGCAGCGGGTAGTTGGAATTATACTTTGTTTATCGGGCATTTTTTTCCTGTTAAGCAAAGGGAGTTTATATAATCTCCTGCACCTGCATTTTACAAAGGGTGATGCGTGGGTGTTACTGGGTGCATTCAGTTTTGCCGTGTACAATATTTTTGTAAGAAAAAAACCAGTTGAAATTTCTGCTATCGGTTTTCTATTCTTTGTATTCCTGATTGGAGTGTTGATTCTTATTCCGGCATTTATTACAGAATCATTGTACAGCAAACCGGTTGTGTGGGATTTAAAAATCGGTGGAGTAATTCTGTATCTCGGTCTTGGTACTTCAGTTATTTCATTTCTTCTTTGGAACCGGTCTATCAGGGAACTGGGGGCTGGAAGAACAGCTTTGTTCGGCAATCTTATTCCTATCTTCAGCAGCATTGAAGCAGTGTTAATTTTAGGTGAAAAGATTAACTATATTCATCTCATCAGTTTTGCATTAATTGCGGCAGGTTTGCTGATTGATAACAGTCACCTGTTGAAACGAAAGCAAGCATGAAAAAAGTCATCATTATCGGAGCAACTTCAGGTATCGGGAAAGAATTGGCCCTTCTTTATTTAAAAGCAGGGAACAAAGTTGGCATTACAGGAAGAAGAACAGAGCTTCTTGAGGAAATACAAAAGCAATTCCCCTCACTGGTAGAAATCGAAACATTTGATGTAACAGGTACTAATAATATTTCTCATCTTGAATCACTCATCAGCAAGTTGGGTGGTATGGATCTGTTTGTTTATAATAGTGGCTATGGTGATGCAAGCAAAAATCTCAGTTGGGAAATGGACAAAGCCACAACACTCATCAACGTAAACGGCTTTGTGGAAATGACGAACTACGCCTTCAACTACTTTGTAAAACAGGGTTATGGACAAATAGCAGCCACCTCTTCCATTGCAGCATACCGTGGCGGAAGCTGGGCACCTGCTTACAATGCAAGCAAAGCATTTATGAGTAATTATCTGGAAGGAATAACCATTAAAGCATACCGTTTAAAAGCAAAGATTGCCATTACAGATATTCAACCAGGTTTTGTACAAACGGCCATGGCAAAAGGCAGCGGAGTTTTCTGGTCGGCGCCAGTTGAAAGAGCAACCCAACAGATATTCAATGCCATTGAAAAAAAGAAACGGAAAGTACAGGTTACAAAGCGCTGGATGCTGATGGCCTGGTTATTTAAGTGGATGCCTTATTCGATTTATAAAAGAATTGGGTAAGAGGCCCCCTTCCGTGAGCTTCGCTCGCAACTTTCGTTCCTCAGTTGCCCCAAAGGGGGAAGCCATCAAAGCACAGCCCCAGCTTTTCTAAGCTTTTCATAAAATAATAAATGCTGAATCACAATCAGCCCGGTTTCACATACTTTATAGTCAAGCATTTTTTTCACAAGATTTTCATAAAAGCCCACTTACTGCTATGCAATCTGGCATGGTTTTCCATCGTTAATGGTAAAAGAAGTAATTTCGATGCAACAAGCTTTAACCATGCAGGCAAACGAATCACAGAATAATATCAAAGCGGCAGCTGTAACCATTGGTGTACATGCTGTATTGCTGTTATTGTTTTTCTTTATCACCATTGCAATGGCTGTTCCAACTCCCCCGCCTTTAGAAGAAGGGATTGAGGTAAATCTTGGTAACAGTGATATTGGTTTTGGTGATGTACAACCCCTGGTTCCTGATGCGCCTGCACCTGAATCAATGCCCGAAACTTCTCCTCCCAAACAACAGATAGCACAACCTGTTGATGAACCCGAAAAAGAAGTGAGTGAAAGAGATGAAGCTGATGCACCCGAAGTTAAAAAGCCGGAAAAAGTAACAAAGCCAACAAAGATTACTCCAACCAATACGCCTCCCGTTGTCAATAACAAGCCAGTGAGCAATACAGTGGTAACTCCAACCCCTGCACCTAAAAAACCTAAAGCGGTTTACAGTGGCGGAACAGGAACCGGAGGGAATAATTCTGATACTTACAATACCAGCCGTAACCAGGGTATAGCCGGTGGTAATGGCGATCAGGGAAAATCAAACGGCAATCCCAACAGTGGTAATTATAATGGCAATGGTGGAACGGGTTCTTCCGGTGGGCCAAGAGTAACCAGTGGTTCAAGAAAGATCGTTAAGTATTATTCATTTGGCGGAGACCTGGAAAAAGCAACAATCTATGCAATTATAAAAGTATCTCCCGGCGGAACAGGAACATTTGTTGGATTTGGCAAGAACTCAACTGCCAGAAGCCAGGCTTATAAAGATGCCATCAGCAATTACCTGCGTAATATTCAGTTTGATAAAGCAGGTGAAGAATCAACTGTTACAGTTCAGTTTAACTTTAAAGTAAACGATTAATTTTACGGGATGATTCAACAATTCAGGATTCCGCTCATTTTGTTTTTGTGTGGAGTTCTTGTCACCATCTTTGGTGCATGGGCAAAAATTATTCATTTATCTTTCGCTGATATAGCTCTTACAGCCGGTATGATTTTACAGGGGACTGCAGTTGCTTACTCCATTTACTTATTGATCAGGAGTAAGTAATTACCTTCTGATGCCGGTTTTTTTTACATCTACCATTACTTAAGTAATATATACTGTTCTAAAATAATATTCCTGCCAATCCAATACATCTCATAAATCCCAGTTCAGACTTTATCTTTGGCATCTGATGAACTATCAACAAACCATTGATTATCTTTTTACACGGCTTCCCATGTTCAGCCGTGTTGGTGCTGCAGCAATTAAGAAGGATTTACACAATACAATCATTCTTTGTGAAGCATTGGATAATCCGCATAAGAAATTTAAAAGCGTTCATGTAGCCGGTACCAATGGAAAAGGTTCGGTGAGTCATATGCTGGCAGCTATTTTGCAGACAGCCGGTTATAAAACCGGTTTATATACTTCTCCTCACTTACATGATTTCAGGGAACGGATCAAGATCAACGGACAAATGATCACTGAAGAATATGTGATTGATTTTACAAAACGAATTCAGCCATTGATTGAAGAAATTGAACCCTCTTTTTTTGAGATTACTGTTGCCATGGCTTTTGAATATTTTGCAAAAGAAAATGTTGATATTGCCATTGTTGAAGTTGGATTGGGCGGAAGACTGGACAGTACTAATATCATTACACCTGAGTTAAGTGTCATCACCAATATTGGCTGGGATCATATGAACCTGCTGGGTGATACATTGGAATTGATTGCAGCTGAAAAAGCTGGTATCATCAAACAAAACATTCCCGTTGTTATTGGTGAAGTAATTCCAGAAAGCAGGAATGTGTTTGAGCAAAAAGCAAAAGCGCAACATGCAGAATTACATTATGCACAGGAAGAATTCAGTTTGCTTTCGAATGATTACAGGAATGAATCACTACAGGTTAAAGTGAAAGAAGAAGCATCAGCTGCTGTACTTCATTATGAACTTGATTTACCGGGAATTTATCAAACAAAAAATATACTTACTGTTCTTTCTACAGTAAGACAGTTACAGCAAAGGAACTGGAAGATCAGTGAAGAACATCTGCAATCAGCACTAAAACAAACCAAACAAATAAATGGACTGCATGGAAGATGGGAAGTGATTCATCATAATCCAACACTTGTGCTTGATGTGGGGCATAAGATGTGAATGAAGCAATTAATGTTGCTTTGCAAAAAGCAGCAGTTGATGATTTAATACTTGTTTGTGGAAGTGTGTTTTTGGTGGGAGAAGTAAACGCAAAAGCAATTGGCAATGGGCAATAGTGAATGGACAATTGCAGAGTCTTCTTACATCGTACATCTTACTTCATACATCTAACATTACCTAATACTTCAACTCTCCTATCTTCTCCAAACCATACAGCAAAGCTGTTACATGCATACTCTGCATCAGTTTATTTTCACGAATGAGTTGCTTCAGTTCATTAATTGAAAACAGCAGCACTTCAATATCTTCAGCATCATCTAATTGTTGTTCTTTGATTAATTCGCCACCTGTTGCCAGGTAAGCACGGAGAAGATTATTATTAGTGGAAGGATTGGGAGAAGTCTGACAAAGAAATTCAATTTTTTCAAAACGGTATCCTGTTTCTTCTAACAGCTCTCTTGCTATAGCATCTTCATAGGATTTATCTGTTGCATCCACACAACCACCGGGAAGTTCTATAATCGTTTCTCCTAATGCATGACGGTATTGCTTTATCATCACCACTTTATTGTCTTTGGTCAATGCAAAAGCCGCTACCCAATCGGTGAATTCATATACGTAATAAGGTTCTATAATTTTTCCGTCTGGACGTTCACATTTGTCTACACGAAGTGTTAGCCAGTTGTCGGTAAACAGATATTTTGATGAAAGTGTTTTCCAGTTCATAGTTACCATCCTTTCCGTTCTCTGAGCGAAGTAATATGTGCAGCATGATGTTTACCATGCCATGCGTACATGCCCAGTAAGTACCAGAGATCAAATTGTTTTTTTGATGCCGAATGAATATACGTAAGCTTCCACTCCTCTTCTTTCAGGTTTGAAAACAAAGCAACAAGCTTGGCAAGAATTGTATGGATCATAGTGAGTGAAATGTTTATTGGCAGTGCTGTATATTCAATTGTTTCTGCCCATTTCACTTCATCGTATCCCATTACTGTTGGATTATCCTCTGTTAATGTAAACTTCAAACGGCTTAACGCATTTAGCTGACTGTCGGATACATGATGCACCACCTGTCTCACTGTCCAGCCTCCATCCCGGTAAGGCGTATTCAGCTGGGCTTCATCTAAATTCTCAATTGCATGTTCCAGCAATCCGGGAAGAAACTCCAAGTCAGCTAAACGTTCAGCTCTCAACTTATGGCTGAATGGAGCGGGTTCATATTCACCAATGGGATAACGTAAATCCATAACAGTTGATGGTTATTAGTTCATAGTTGATGGTTGGAGATTCAGCTATTTGCCATTAACCATCAACTATGAACTTGCTTTATTATTTCTTAACCGGTTTTACATCCAGTAATTCCATTTCAAAAATAAGTGTGGCGCCACCGGGAATAGCACTGCCTGAACCACGCTCACCATAGCCATAATCACTTGGAATAAACAACTGCCATTTACTTCCTACGGGCATTAACACTAATGCTTGTTGCCAGCCGGATACTAATTGATTTAAAGGATATACAATTGGTTCACCACGACCGTAAGACTCATCAAACACATTACCGTCAAGAGTTGTGCCTTTATAATGTGCAACAATGGTATCTTCCAGTAGTGGTTTTACACCTGTTCCCTGTGTAATAATTTTATACTGAACACCACTTGGCAGTTCAACCACACCGGGTTGTTTTTTGTTTTCTGCTAAAAACTTTCTGCCTTCTTCCTTCACTGCGAAATTTTTCTGTGCCATAAATTCCTGTAGTTTTTGTTGAATAGTCATATTACATTGATCTTGGTTCATTAATGGAGTTGAAGTTTCTTTAATTGCATCTGCAATGGCCTTGTTTAAAGCCGCATAGTTGAGCTTTTCAATTCCCTGTGCTTTCATATTGGTACCGATATTCATACCAATTGCATAACTCAAACTGTCAACACCATTTCTTAATAAAGGTTTTGGTGCAACAGCCGGTTTTGCGGGTGTTTTTTTAACGGGTGGTTTTTTGGCCTGGGAAAAAGCCGATACTGAAATTGTTACGAATGCAATAGCAATTGTGATAATTCGCATGTGATAATTGATTAAAATTTATTCGTCACGCAACGCATGACCGGTTAAGGTGATAAATACATCTTCTAAGTTCGCCTGCTTCATTTGTGTTGGCCGTTCAAATCCCGTTGCCAGCAGGTTATCAATAAGCTTGCCGGGAGAATCAAGTGCTACAATTTTTCCACTGTCAATGATGGCTACTCTTTCGCAGAGATATTCTGCTTCATCCATATAGTGCGTGGTAATGATCACTGTTGTTCCTCTTGCCTGGATATTCTTTACCAACTCCCATAAATTTCTTCTTGCCTGCGGATCAAGACCTGTTGTGGGTTCATCCAAAAAAACAATCTTTGGTTCATTGATGAGTGTTGTTGCAACAGAAAAGCGTTGTTTCTGTCCGCCACTCAACTCTTTGTATTTTGCTTTTGCCTTTTCTTCCAGGTTTACGGTTTTCAGTAAATCCATTGCATTTACTTTACGGTTATACAAACCGCTGAACAAATGAATGAGCTCGGTTAAGTTTAAACCGGGATAGTAACCTGAAGTTTGCAACTGCACTCCAATGATCTGTTTAATTTCATTGGCCTGTTTATCCAGGTTTAATCCATCTACGAATACTTCGCCGCTTGTTTTTTCACGGAGTGTTTCAATGATTTCAAGCGTGGTTGATTTACCTGCACCATTGGGCCCGAGCAAACCAAATATTTCTCCTTCATACACATCAAAACTGATGCCCTTTACAGCATGAAAGCTGCCATAGTCTTTCACCAAATTTTTTATCTCAATAATCTTTCGCTGCATCTTACTTTTTTAAGAAGGATGAATACATCCAAACTGTTTTTTCCTGTTCACGGATATAGTCGCTCATTAATGCATTGGTTCCTTCATCATTTGCATCGCCTGATAATTCAAGCAATTCTCTTTCAAGAATCAGTAATTGCTGAAACCCGTCTACTACCAGCTGTACAGCTTTCTTTCCATCGCTTACATCTTTCGCTTCTTTAATGGAAGAAGTTTTTACGTAATCACTGTATGCATGCATGGGTGTATGATCGAGCGTTAATACACGTTCTGCCACTTCATCAATCTTGATCAGTGCATCATTATATAATTCTTCAAATTTCAAATGCAGTTCAAAAACTTTTCTCCTTTAATGTTCCAGTGAAAGCCGCGGGTATTCATATAAAATACCTGGAAATTAGCCAGCAGTTTATTCAGTTTAGTTGCTAATTGCTGTGATTTCTTTTCATCGAGTCCGATTGCGTTTAACTTTGCCATAAAATTTATTTTGATAAATGTGATTCCAGTTCTTCCATCATATTCTTACTGCCGATAAACATTGGTACACGCTGATGCAATTCAGTTGGTTCTACATCAATGATGGGGATTTTTCCATTGGTAGCCTTGCCTCCTGCTATTTCCATAATAAATGCAAAGGGGTTACATTCATAAGCTAACCGTAATTTGCCATTGGGCTTTCCGGTTGTACCGGGATACATAAAGATCCCTCCCTTAATTAAACTGCGGTGTACATCTGCCACCATGCTTCCAATATAACGCTGGGTATAGGGACCGCCGTTTGTATTATCTTTTCTCTGACAGGCATTAATATAATCCTGAACACCCTTTTCATAACGGAAAAAATTACCGTGATTTACCGAATAAATATTCCCATCGGGCGGGCATTGAATATCGGGATGGCTCAGACAAAATTCACCAATTGCCGGATCGAGTGTAAAACCATTTACACCACGCCTAGTTGCATACACCATCATTGTACTTGAGCCATAGATCATATAACCGGCAGCAACCTGGTTACGTCCTTTTTGTAAAAAATCGGCTTTGTTGCATGGCTTTCCTCTTTCGCTGATACGACGGTACACACTAAAGATTGTACCAATAGAAATATTTACATCGATATTGCCGCTTCCATCAAGCGGATCAAACATCACAATATACTTGGCATTGTTACTGATCTCATCGTCAAACACAACAATATCATCCATTTCCTCACTGCCAATACCGGCACAACTAACGCCATGCTGCAGTACTTTCATGAACTGATCGTTGGCATAAATATCCAGCTTCTTTACATCCTCTCCCTGCACATTAATGCTGCCATGATCGCCAAGAATATCTACCAGTCCGGCTTTATTCACTTCCACATTTACCCGTTTCGCTGCAAGACCAAGATCTCTCAGCAAACTACTTAACTCACCCGTGGCCTGCGGGAAGTTGCGCAACTGCTGAATAGTAAACTCATCCAGCGTTGAAATTTTACGGTTAATACTCATAATTTGAATTTAGCAATCAAAGAAAGCAAAAGTAAGGTATAAAGGCAGATAATGAAAGAGGTACTGTCCTGTCTGTACAGTTCCATATCTTACTTAAATGTAAAATGCTTTTGTGAAAAATAACTGAATGCCACAACAAATACTGTTGTGCAGATTTTGGCCAGCGTAGCATACATTCCCAGTGTTTCAACAAAGATCTTCAGGAAGAAATAGTTGAGCAGAATTGATCCGGCAACAACGATCATGTATTTGGGCAATTGTTCCCGTTTACGCACTGCCGATCCTTCAAATACAACATACCGGCTCAGGAAAAACCTACGGGAAATGTAACAATAAACGACATGAGAAATGCAGCAATATGCGGGCTCACTGTTAACCAGGAGTATGCACCATTTCTTTATTAAGAATGAAGTTGTAACTGATGAAAAATAAACAAATGTCCAGCACTGTATTGCCACCGCCGCAGGCTGCATACCTGAATGTCTGATGGGCATGAATTTTTTGAATGGCGGATAAACCAATCAATGATATCGTGTAAAAGCCTACAGTTTTATTGATCATGGGGCGGCAAAGATAAAGTTTTAACAGGAATCAGCTCAGAACGTCATGTCGGGGAACGAGACATCTCACAAAGGGGATAATGTCTTAATTTAATGAAACCTCTCGTACCTCGAGGTGACGGAATTCCTTTAAAAAAACAATCCATTCAGAAACAACTTGCTCGTGCCGAACCAAAATGCACGAAAATTCATATTGTCGCTGTAAGTAATTACTTTGCCCCTGCCGATTGATTCTGTATTTACAATGGCACTGCCTTTTAATTTGTCAATAAATTTTTTGTGTAAGTAGCCGCTTTGTAAAGAATTTTCTGTGAGCAATACGGGTGAATCGTATGGATTGTTATTCTGATCCATAAACAATGTATTGGCTTTAAAAATGCTGATGGTCTTACTGCGATAACCATAACACAACGGATGTGTATTATCAACCCTTGCTTCAAAAATTGATCCGGGCATATCTTTCGCTCTTATTTCATCGCTGCGCATATTGTAGGCAAGCATGGCTGTACTGTCATATTTTGTCTCATCACTCCGGTAAATTGTTTTGGTAATACCGGCAGTTGATAAAAACTTACCTGCATTTTCAAACGCCATTACTGTTCCTCCATTACTGATCCATGCACGGAGTTTATCCTGTGCCTGCTTATCCATATTGCTGTATGAACCTTCAGGCATAATGATAATATTATAACCCGTGATGGTAACACTGTTGAAACGGTCAATTTCTACAAGCGTTGAAGGGATCCGCATGCGCTGATCAAGCATATGCCATATTTCACCTGCATCATTACTGCTGGTTCCTGTTCCACCCATCAAAAGGATTCTTGGTGTACGTGTGCTTACAAAACTTCCACTGCCAAGATCTACACCACCGGTTGACAAACCACTGATTAGTGCATACACCTGTACTCCCGTTCCTGCAACAGCTGTTTCAATCAGCTTCTGTAATTCATCTGCTGTTTTATTTTGATTCCTTACAGGAATAAGTATTGTACCATAATTGAATTTTTTAGTTCCGTTAGCTATTGCTGATTCAAATAACTGCGATGCCACTTTTGTAATAACGCCTTTTGATTGCAGTGCATACAATAATTTGGCAGAATAAAAATCATCCCACTCAAACGCATAAGCATAGCTGCTGCTGTTTCCAATAATCTTTCCGGTTGGTTTCTTTACTTCATCAACAATTGCTCCCAATGCAGGTAATGTTTTTAATTCAGCTGATGGCAATCCCATCGCCAATGGAAATGTCCAGCTGGTGATATCATAAAACAAACTGTCTTCGTAATTGAGTGTCCGTTCAAAAATCGTTTTGATCACTTTGAATTGTGACTGATTGGTTGGAACAATCCATGAACTGCCCGCAGCAAACTGTTTTCCATCAGCATCAAAACTCTGTTTGTTTTCATACACTTCAATTTTCTGCCGCTTCATCATTTCAATAAATAAAGCATTGCGGCTCTGATCATATGCATCGCCAAATACATAAGCCTTTACCGGAAAGGCAGCAGCTTCCTGTTTTACATTCTGATAAAATTCACGTTGATAATTTAATAAATCTTTCCGCAGATTTCTTGCAGCTTCCAATGTTGATAAAGCAGTTGTAAATTGATTGCGGATGGTAAATGGAAATGTCAGTAATCCATTTTCTGTTTGCTGTGCATGACCACGGCTGCTGGCCTGTTCAAACAAAATACCAATGCTGCCATGAATATCAGGGAAAGTTGAACCCTTGCCGTAATAAAAATCATCGTATCCTTCTTTCGTAAAATAAAACGAACCGATGCTGTCTAAAAACTTTGCATGAAAATTTCCGATTGCTCCAGTTAACTGCTGATTCTTTTTTGGTGTATTTGGATTTACACGGCTTGGAACACCTGGCTGAAAAAAGAAAGAAGAATTACTTCCCATTTCATGATGATCAGTTAAAATATTCGGTCTCCATGCATGGAATATATTCAATCTGTTCTGGCTTTCGGGTTGTTGTGCCGGTAACCAGTCACGGTTCAAATCAAACCAGTAATGATTGGTTCTTCCGCCTGGCCATGCTTCATTAAATTCTCTTGCATTTGGATCACTCACTAATGTTGCACTCTTATGTGTGTTTACCCAGCTTGAAAAACGATTTAACCCATCAGGGTTAAAAGAAGGGTCTAAAATGATCACCGTATTGCTCAGCAATTCATCTATCTGTGATCCCTGTGCTGCTGCTAAATAATAAATCAGCAGTAAACTCATATTGGCACCGCTTGGTTCGTTACCATGTATGCTGCAGCCAATCCATACCACAGCAGGCATATCAGCTGTATTTAATGAAGCGCTTTTTACCGGATCGGATAATTGCAGGTGCTGCTCCCTGATGCTTTCTAATTTTGCATGATTTGCCGGGGAGGTAATAAACAGTGCCAGTTGCTGCCGGCCTTCATGTGTGGTGCCGGTAACCGTTAGTGAAACACGGTCGCTTGCAGCATCAACTGCTTTCATATAATTTACAAGCCTGTCATGGGTAATATGCCACTCTCCCACTTCATGCCCAACAGTTGCTTTAGGTGTTGGAACAGCATTACTGTAGGTAACATTTGCTGGCAGATAATAAGACAGTTGTTGTGCATTTGCAGAAACAGAAATGCAAAGCAGTAATGCAAGGAGCAGTCGGTTCATATGTTTGGTTTATAAACTCGAATATAAGCATGAAATGAACGGTAAAAACAAGATTGACTGTAAGTTTTATGAACGGAATTCAATTCATTAAACAAAGAAGCCTGTCCGCTAATGGGACAGGCTTCAAGTATTCTGGTTTTCCTTTATTGTTTAATCACTTTCAGGCTTTCAGCTTTAGTGCCTGCTGTAATATGAAGTGTATATACTCCGGCCGACAATCTGGAAATATTGAAAGGCACAATCACATTACCATCAACTTTTCCCATATTTAGTTTTACAACCAATTGTCCGGTAGTGCTGAATAACTGCACGGTTATATTTTCTTTATCCCTGTTATTGATTCGGAAGGAAATTTGATTTGTTACCGGGTTCTGAGATAACTCAGCAAACTTCTGCACCTGGTTATTCTTAATCTGGATAACTGTGCTTAGCGAAGATTTTCCATCAACATCATTCATTTTAAGACGGTAGAAGTTAACAGCTTTTGCAATAGCAGGATCTGTAAAACCATAATCCTGCACGGCCGTACTGTTTTGAAGTGCATTTACCTTTGCCACTTTGGTGAAGTGAATTCCATCATAGCTCCTCTGTACTTCAAAATTGCTCAGATTAACCTGGTTGCTTGTTTTCCATTGCAGCTGGCTGCGTTGCTGGCTGTTTAATGTACCATTGAAAGAAATCAGTTCAACAGGTAACACTACATTATTATCTACCAGGAAGAATTTGGAGAACCCGGTAAAGCTTGCAGTAAATAAATATCCTGCACCAAATGCAGTAAAGGAAGTAACTGCTGTAGTTGTATTTGTGCCATTTGCTGCAGCGATTGTTGCGGCATTGGTTTTGGCAATTTTTAAACCTGATGGTACTTTGCCGCCAAGTTCGGCTGCTGTAAAATACAGCCCAACAGTATACGTAGCTCCACTGTTTGTAGTTGGAATAATTTCAAACACTTTTTGCGAACGCTGCCCTGAATTAAACGAAGACCATGTTGTGCCTGCTTCGAAGATATTGGAACTTACACAACCGAGGTTTGCAGATGCGCCTGTTATATTACTAAGAATAGCAGCCCCGTTATAAAAATAATAGGTGCCGTTATTTCCCGCATATTCCGACCTGTTACTGTTTAATACGGATTCAATCTGTGTTCCGCCGCTGGCTGCAAATGTTGCCGTAACCCTTGCATCAGAAATAAATGCTGCGGCCAGAGAACAAGCTGTACCAACAACACTGCTTGAGTAAGTGGTTGCCCTGATGCCCGCTCCTAATGGGGCACTGGTTGCTTCCGTTACATCTGCCGATACATCTGCAGCAGCAGGTGCATTATCAAAGCAGATATTTACAAGTACATTGGATGTGCCATCCCAGGCAAATGGTGTACTGAATGTAAAGACATTATCACCCACTACTGATGAATAGTTTCCGGTATATACCTGTGTAAATGCGGGACTGATAAATCCTGTTGAAAGATTTCCTGCACCCGTATTTGCCAATGATATCGTAAAGCCATTATATGCCTGCGTACTGTTCTTTACAGTTATTCGCATGGTCATGGACGTAAGACTTGAAGCAGTTAAAATTCCTGATGCCTGTAATTCAGCAGCTGTGTATAATGATTGAATCCTGAATTTTTGCAGATTACTCCTGAATGGAGATTGTGAAGTAACAGTTGTGTTGTTTACTCCAATCAGAAAATTACCACTGAAAGCTGCTATTGGGGCTGCATCATTATCTGTAATAGTGAACGTATGCGAAGGGCTGCTTGGTGCTGCTAATGCTGTTGTAACTCCTGATATTGCATAATTAAATGTAAACGATTCTGCACTTTCTGTTTCAGCATCGTTATAAACACGCACTGTAATTGGCTGAGGAGTGGTAGATCCATTGGCAAAAGTTAATACATTCGATGGAGCAGCAAAATTTCCATTGGTAGTAAAATCATAATCTACTCCCTGTGTTGCTGTAGCACCACCTGCAATACTCAATGTTACAGTAGCGGCACCAGTTGGTGCAGCATCAATATTCATATTCACTGTATAATCTGTATAGTTACGGCAGATGGAAGTGCTTGCAGTTGCTTCCGTTTTTAAGGCCAGTGAATTTTCAAACCGTATATAAGGTGATAGTGGAATTGATGCTGTCCATAAGCCCCTGCCATGTGTTGATGCTAATATTGTTCCATCACTTTTACGGTATTGGAGCATATTGGTTTTTACAGTGGGAAATCCTGCATTTTGCACCCATACTGTAGAAGCACCATTTATTAAATCTGTTTCATAGATTCCCATTTCTGTTGCCAGAATTGCTTTGGTATTATCTTCCGGATAAAACATAGCCCACCGCACAGGTATATCAGGTAAACCTGAACCGCTGATATTTGTCCATGATGTACCGCCATTTGTTGTAACCCAAATATGAATTGAACCATAATTGGAAAAAGTGGCCAGCAGATTATTATCATTTGTACCTACAGCTATAGATGAAATAATGGTAGCACTCATTCCTGCCTGAGTAATATTGGTCGCTGTTGGTACTGCCTGATCAGCGTTATCAACCCTCACCACCTGGCCGCCTGCTGTTCCGAAAAAAACTCTGTTGGCTGTATAGGGAGAAACTGTTATACTTCTCACTGTATTTGCTCCGAAAGCAGCAATTGCAATCGGTGTAAAAGTAGATCCTGTCTGTGCATTATCCCATCGAACATACTGTCCGACCGCAGCGCTGGTGTACATTTTATTTCCTATATCATCATAATCAGTTGGGTTAATGAATTGACCTATTGTTGTCGAATAGTTCACAGATGACCAGTTGGTACCACCATCTGTGCTGCGCCTGTATTGACCACGAACATAAGATCCAAATTGATACTGAGGTTCATCCTGATCAATATGTACAAATGCACCGTCACCACCTGTTACCTCTACACTTGATGTAAGACCTGCACCGTTTAACTGATGTACTCCATTATCCTGCGCACCGGCAAGAAAATAGTTTGTGAGGCTTGGATGAATGGCACAGGAATAAAACTGCTTTAGTCTGAGTCCATCATTTCTGTCAGTATATGTAACACCATTATCGTTTGAATAAAATAATCCGCCATCTGTTCCAACCAAAACCTGGCTGCCATTCCAGGTTACTGTATGATGATCTGCATGAACGTAATTAAGTGTGGTACCAACCCACCTGGTAATTTGAGTCCAGTTTGCTCCACCGTCAGTTGACCGGTAAAAATTTAAACCGCCTGCAATTACAATATTTGCATTTGTTGGATCAACTCCAATTGCAAGATCATACCAACCCTGTCCTCCATTAATTGTTGGTTCAGCTGCTGTACTTGGAGGTGAAGTTGCGGTTGCAGCCCAGTTATCTCCACCATCTGTTGATTTATAAATTGTCGGTGTCAGATCGCTGGCATTCGAAGGCAAAGCATACAATGTAGTTCCCGCAACTGCAAGTTCAGAATTATAAGCAGTGGGAAAGGTAGTGGTTGGTGAAGTCCAGATTCCTGCTGCAACTGTTGAAGGCGCATCAGTAAAACGGTATCCTGAGGTTCCGGTATTCTGATAACCGCATACAATATGCAATCTTCCCGTACTGCTTATCCTCATTTCAGTAACATAAGTGGTCAGCCCTGTTGGTGTAATATTGGTCCAGCTTACTCCGCCATCATTTGAGCGTTGGATACCATTTGCACCGATTGTTGCAACATAAATATTACCGGCAGCATCACACAATACCTTTGACACATTTGTAAATCCTGTTGTATTTACCAAGAGGTTCCATGTTACACCATGATCGGTACTTTTCCATACACCGCCGCCACGAACTGCATCAGCATTGAACGTTTTTTCACCGGTACCGAAATACATAACATCTGTATTGGAAGGATCCTGGCAAATACTTGCAATGGAAAGGTTACCCAAAAAATCATTTACCGGTGACCATACTGCAGAAGAAGTTGAAGCAATATTTGTTGATTTCCAGAGTCCGCCTGCTACACCACCGGCCCATACAGTTGTTGAGCTTGTAAGATCAACCCATATAGCACGCATACGTCCACTTGTTACAGCATCAGCAGCTGGTTGAATTCCTCTTGTATTTCCATTGCCTGGACTAATTGCATCTGTATTTGGACCACGTTCCGTCCAGCTTAATGCATTAACACGGGCTGAAACCGGATTGTTTCGTCTTGCTGCTTTCAATTCTTCGTTTGCACGAATCAAGCGGCTTAGAGGAATATACCCCAGTGAAACATCCTTTGTCATTTCAAATTCCTGTTCCTGTGCAAGTCTTATACCATCTTCTTTCTCTTCTCCATTCATTTCAATTGCCTCCTCTTCAGCAATTGAATTATGTTGAGAGTCAGTGGAACATTGAGTAAACAGGAAAACTGAAACGAGAGTCAAAAAGAGTAAAATTCTGCGATTCATGTGATGTATACGTTTTGGTTATAAAAATTTCTTCCGGGATAAAAATTTATCCGTGTATTGCGGGTTCAGTAAAAAAAGGTAAGTCTGCTTTATAAAAAAGGCTAATACAGCAGGAAAGGATTTCAGTGCTGAAGGAGGTTTCAATTTTGATTGTAACAATCTAAAATTAAATGGATACTTCTTTCAGGTTATTGTTTCAGTTAAATTGTTTTCACAATTTAAAAAATGAATATATAGATAAAATCAGGAATCAAACAATATTTTAAAATATGTTATTCACATTCAGTTACACATACTCAATATTGATTATTTTATTTTCTAAATGTTTTTACTATGCGTTATAAAGAAACGTGCAAAGATTTTAAGTTTTGAATGGTGGCAAGTTTTGTGAGGAAGATAAAGTTTGTAATATTGTAAAAAAAAGAGCATGAGAATTTTGTCGGTAGTTTTCTTCTTATTGGGATTTGGATGTAACAGCGGAGCCCAGAACAATGCGAGTTTAAATGTTGATGAATTTGAAAAAGGATTAAGCAACAAAGACGTTCAGTTACTTGATGTACGCACTGCCGGTGAATTTCGTAACGGGCATATCAAGGGTTCATTACAGGCCAACTGGAATAATGAAAAGGAGTTTGCAGACAGAATTGCTTCTCTTGATAAAAACAAACCTGTTTATGTTTATTGTTTAAGTGGCGGACGCAGTCGGGCTGCTGCAGTCTGGATGCTTGAAAATGGTTTCAAAAATGTTGTGAACATGAATGGAGGATTAAACAGTTGGAAAAGAAACGGCAAACCTGTAGAAGGAAAGGCTGATGTAAAGCAAATGACCATGGCAGATTACCAGCAGCAGATTGCCGGTAAGGAATATGTACTGGTTGACTTTGGAGCAGAATGGTGCCCTCCCTAGAAAAAATGGAACCCATCGTAAATGATTTTATTGCTGCAAATAAGAATATCTCCTTCTTAAAAATTGATGGCGGTATCCATACTGACCTCATGAAACAGTTAAATGCTGAAGTGTTACCCACTTTCATTCTGCTGAAAAACGGCCAGGAAGTTTGGCGATACAGTGGTGTACTATCTTCAGAAGAATTGAACAAGGTTTGGACAGAGAAGAAATAGGCCGGTTTTCACCAGGAGTAAATACAGAACTGGGAAAAAAACTTACCTTAACAAAAACATCAACCATGAGAAAGCTGTTTCTTTTTATTTTCCTGCTGCTGTCTGCCAGTTCATTTTCGCAGCAAAAACGGATGAATCAATGCGGTTTTATTATTCCTGACAATGTGTATTTGCCACCAAACCGTTTTGCAAGTGTATATGAAGCAAGGGATATTTTGCAGAATATGCTTGACACAATTAACTGGAAAGAGAATTTCCAGGTTCGTGAACAGAATGGAATTAATAATGCGTATGCAACCATATTAAATGGTAAACGATGGATTATTTATGATAATGACTTTCTTGAAAAGATTGATTATATAACGGCAACCAAATGGTCTTCTATCAGTGTTCTTGCACATGAAATGGGACATCATTACCGCAATCATGTAATGGATGGAACTGGAAGTACACCTCCAAAAGAACTGGAAGCTGATTTTTTTTCAGGATATATCATGGCCAGGTTGGGAGCCACTGCAAATGATGCAAAAGCAGCCATGCAAAAAATTGCAAGTGATAATGGCAGCAGCAGTCATCCGCCAAAACAGGAACGGCTGAATGCAATTGCACAGGGATGGAACTATGCAAAAGGTATTTCATCCAATCCGGGTAACACACAGGGGCCGTCAACTCCTCCAAAACCTCCAACTACTGGAGGTGGACAGGGAACTGCAAATCCACGTCCTAACCCTGCACCGCCAGCGAATCCATCATTAGATATGAGTTGGATTTATCTGTCAAATTATGGCGAGCAGGCAATTACCGTTTATCTGTCTGATGATAACAGGAAATTTGAACCTGTTGAGCTTAAGCCCGGTCAGCCATTTGTATTTAAGTTTGAAATATATCAGTATGGATGGTTGAAATTAGTAAACTCAGCTTCTGCAAAAACCTACAGGCTGTCACACTTTAAAGACTATTCAATTGTATGGAGCCGCCGAAACAGGAATTGGCTGGTTGTTGAAATTCCTTAAAGTGGAGAACTTGAACTGCTTAAAACTGACAGGTAACTTATTTTTGTTATATGGAATTACCGGATAAAGGGAAGAAAGCATGGTTCAGGAATTGGTTCAATTCACATTATTATCATCTCTTATATTTTGAACGGAATGAGGAGGAAGCAGGTGCTTTTATGGACGCCCTTTTGCTGAAATTAAATCCTCCTAAAGATGCATTGATGCTGGATGTTGGATGTGGCAGAGGCAGACACAGTATTTATCTTGCTTCCAAAGGTTACCGGTTAACGGGTATTGATATAAGTGAAGACAGTATTGCCGAAGCAAAAGAACAGGAAGCTGAAAACCTGGAGTTCTTTGTACACGATATGCGTCTGCCCTTTCGTATGAACTACTATAACTATGCGTTTAATTTCTTTACCAGCTTTGGATTTTTCCGTACAAGACGGGAACATGATAATGCTATCCGCACTATTGCCCAGTCATTAAAAACTGATGGCATTTTTGTAATTGATTACCTCAATGCACATTACGTAGAAAATCACCTGCAATATAAAAGTGAAATACAGAAAGATGATGTTACTTTTTCTATTACACGCTGGCTCGATGAAACACATTTTTATAAAAAGATCGTAGTGGAAGACGAAGCAAAACTTGAAGAACCACTCGAGTTTACAGAAAAGGTAGCCAAGTTTTCATTGGGCGATTTCAATGACATGTTTGCTTATTACGGACTTCAGGTACAGGAGGTTTATGGAAGTTATACATTTGAACCTTATCATGTAAGTAATTCACCACGCCTGATTATTATAGCAAAAAAAATAAAGTAACTAAGGTTTTACCTTCTCCTTCTGATTATTGAGCAGCATCCAGCGGGATGATTCATACAATGCAATGGTTTGCTCAGCCATCTGCTGTTTTATTTTCGTGTAGTTCGACACAGATAAAAGAGGTGAATTAAAATGAACAGGAACCAGCGTGTCTTTTTGCAGGTTCATATTGAGAATATAGTAATAATCATTATTCACAATCCCAATCTCTCCTTCATCATGATGAATGATAAACGCAAAATCTTTTCCTCCCCCTTTACGTAATACAACCCTTCCGATAGTTGTATTGGTAAATGGCTGATTCAGTAAACCAGCAATGGTTGGCAATACATCCACCTGGCTCACTACTTCAGTACGTTTTTCAGGTTTTATAAAAGCAGGAGAGTAAAACAGCAAAGGAACATGCTCATCTGATAACCGCTCATTCGTCCACGCATCAGGATAGAAAGCTGAAGCATTTCCTTTTACGCCATGATCGCCAATGAACACAAACAATGTGTTATTGTACCAGCTCTGCTTTTTTAGCATTCTCCATAAACTGCTGAAGGCAATAATCAAAATAAAGAGAGGCTTCATATTCCTTCTGCGAATCAAACCCGTATTTTTTTAATTCTGCTTCATCAATCAACCTGTTGTCAACAAAACTTCTGTCTTCTTCAGGGATAACAAATGGGCGATGATTATCTGCTGTTTGAATGATACTGAAAAATGGCTGCTGCTGTTCGGTTAAAATGCGGTTGGCTTCTTTAAACAGATTTTTATCGCTGATGCCCCACACATTAAACTTGGGGCTTTGATACATTCCTTCTTCATATAATTTCAATCCGGCCACATTATTTACCAGCAGCCCTTTGAAATTATTGAATTCACTGTTACCACCAATAAAATAGAATTTTTTATAGTCGTTAAAGGAATTGATAATGGTATGCTGATTTAACGCTTCAGGATTCCGGGTTGAAAATTTACTCAACTGAACATCGGGAATACCCGTGAGTAAAGAGAAAACTGCTCTGGCTGTTCCAAACGATGGTGAAAAGCAACGTTCAAAAAATAAACCTTCATTTGCAAGTTGCTGAAAGTAAGGAGTGGTATTTAATGGATTTCCACTCATACTTGTTTTATACATGCTGAACGATTCGCAAAGCACCAGCACCACATTCATTTTCTTTGCCGGTTCCAGAAAAATTTCATTTCGTTGAAAATTTAAATTAGAAGCATTTTCCGGTAACTGCAGTAAATGTTTCATGATTTCAAACTGTCCCTTAGCACTTCCATCATCTGAAAATGGTTTACGGAAACGGAGTGTTGTAAAGAAATTTTCCAACGGGTTTAAAGCCAGGTAGGCTTTGAAATTATTTCCAAGTTTAAATGCATCCTTCCACATTAATGGCTTGGCAGGATTGCTTCCGGCAATACCAAAAATTAAAAGAACAATCAGCCAAACTGTACGCATTGGTTTATACGGAGCTTCAACTGAGTAATCTACTTTTTTATGAGTACGATGGAAGTAACCGTATAGCAACCAGATCAATACAGATAACAGTATGAATATCCAAAACAGCGGATATGACTGCCAGAGCATCCGGATTGAAATAGTAAAGTCTTCAATAAAATTCAGGGCACTGGCATTGAGCCTGGTTTCTACATAATCGAAATGACCAAAATCGGCACCATAAAAAAACAACAGAAAGCTGCTCATCACAACCAGATAAACGATCCAGAATCGTCGGTGTTTTGAAGACCTGAAAGGTGATAATTTTGGAAAACTGCCTGCTAAAAGCAATGGAGCCAGTAAAATGCTTACCCAGCGAAGATCAAAACGCATGCCCATCAGGAAAGAAGGAATCGCCTCAGCAAATGAAATAGAATCGGGACGAAATGTGAAAAATGTCAGCACTCTCATGATGCTGAACAGCAACATAAAAAAGAAAAACAATTTTAAAACCCAACGGGAAGTTGGTGGCAAGTGAAAACGTTTACCCATATTCCTTAAGCTGGCCGCTAAATTAGAAAGATTTCAGCGGTTTCGGTTTTATTTCCATAAACGGTTAGCTATATTTGATGAAACCATGCTGAAACCGATATTACAATTTGACCGTTCCCTGTTTTACTACATCAACAATAAGTGGAGCAATGATTTGTTTGATGCAGTGATGCCATTTATCAGGAATCAGTTTTTCTGGGTGCCGGTTTACCTTTTTTTACTCCTCTTTGTTTTCATCAACTTCCGCAGCAAAGTATGGTGGTGGGTTTTATTCTTTCTTGCCACGTTTGCATTGACTGATATGATCAGCACACAGGTTATTAAGGCCCTTATTCAACGGCCAAGACCATGTGCCGATGCTGAAGCAGCTCATTTCGTCCGTATGCTTATTCCCTGCAGTTACAGCTATGGTTTTGTTTCATCGCATGCAGCCAATCATTTTGGTATTGCCATTTTTCTTTTTCAAACCATGAAGCATTTTGCTAAACAATGGATCTGGCTTGCTTTTGTTTGGGCATTCCTGGTTGGGTATGCACAACTATATGTAGGTGCACATTTTCCGTTTGATGTAATTGGTGGAGCAGCTCTTGGTTTACTCATTGGCCACCGGACTGCTCTAATTTTCAACAAGCAATTCGGCGGGTTACAGGTTAATTAATCGTTCCCTTTTAACAGTAAAACAGGCACTTGCAAAAAGCTTCGTAGATTTGCGCTATATATACAATGGAGATATTTATTTTATTCGTTCTGATTTTCCTCAACAGCTTATTTGTAATTGCTGAAATTTCACTGGTTTCGGCACGCCGTGCAAGACTGGAAGTATTTGCAGCAAAAGGAAGCTCAAGCGCCAAAACCGCCCTCGAACTTTCAGAACATCCTGAACTGTTTCTTTCAGCAGCACAAATTGGTATTACCCTCATTTCCATCCTTACGGGTGTGTACAGCGGTGAAAAATTCAGTGATGACCTTGCACCGTTCTTTCTGCAGTTTGATTCATTGAAAACCTATGCTGATAATATTGCTACTACTATTATAGTTGTGATTGTGACCTTTCTTTCAATCATACTTGGAGAGTTGGTTCCCAAGCGCTTAGGTTTAATTAACGCAGAAAAAACTGCAATGGCTGTAGCAAAGCCTATGAAGATCTTTGCTAAGTCTGTGCACCCTGTTGCATGGCTACTGAACAGCATTACAAGTCTCATTTTCCGAGTGTTCCGTGTAAAGACCGTTCATGATAATCATGTTACCGAGGAAGAAATCAAAGCAATCATTAGTGAAGGAACTGAACAGGGTACTATTGAAGAAGCAGAACAGGAAATTATTGAGCGTGTGTTTCACCTGGGTGACAGGAATATTACCTCGCTCATGACCCACCGTAATGACATTATCTGGTTCGATTTGAATGATACGGAAACATCCATCAAAGGAAAAATTGTAGGTGAGCCCCACTCTATTTACCCTATTTGCGATGGTGATCTGGATAGTATTAAAGGAATTGTTTCTGTCAAAGATTTATATGTATCTGATGATTTTACCAAGTTTAAACACCTGATGAAACCTGCCTTATTTGTTCCGGAGAATAATTCTGCTTACCAGGTGATGGAAAAATTCAAGGAAAGGAAAATTCACAGTTCTTTTATCGTTGATGAATATGGAAGTGTACAGGGCATGATTACACTCAACGACATTCTTGAAGCAATTGTTGGAGATATTCCTGAACCGCATACCGATGATTATGAAATAGTAAAAAGAGATGATGGCAGTTACTTGGTTGATGGACAGATTCCTTTCTATGATTTTCTTTCCCGTTTTGAAAAAACAGAATGGATGAATGAAGGTGAACATGAGTTTGATACATTAGCCGGTTTCATACTTCATCAGCTGGAACGTATCCCCCACGCAGGTGAAAAATTTACATGGAAAGGATTTACATTCGAAATCATTGATATGGACGGACACCGTATTGATAAGGTATTACTGAATGTACCGGATGGTGTTGGTGAAGATGAATAAGGGTTAAAGATTCTTTAAAACATTTCCTTTTTACAATAACCTGCAAACACGGGTATCTTATTTGATATTTCATAAGAAACACACATTATGAAATCAAAATTTTACCCCTTCTTCGTTTTATCACTTTTACTTTTTTTTTCTTCCTGTAAAAAATGGCTGCCCGAAAACCGTGTGGTTGGTACCTGGCAACTGGTTGATGCGGAGAAACGCAGACCTTTCAGCAACCAGTCATTTACAACCGGCTATGAAACCGGAATATTCACTTTTTATGATAATGGTGACGCCACTTACAGAGATGCCGCCGGTAGTATGACAGGCAGCTGGAATATGCGTGATATTGATGGGGGGTATTATGATCAGGAAGGTAACTGGCAATCACAACGAAGGACAGACATGCTTATTAAACTGTACGACTTCCGTTCAAACAGGGTGCTCGACTGGTACTTTGATTATATTGATTTCAGAACTTCCGGTAACCGGCTGATCGGTTTTGTGAATGGTGCGAATTATAACTACAGGTATTATTTCAGAAAACAGTAAAGAGGTTTAATCTGCTTTATCAATGATATAGATCAATGAACTGCATTGCTCTTTGTTGACCCATGCATTGAAGTTGGAAGAAAGACCATTCCAGAATGCTTTTACAGTACTGCCTTTTTTATATTTTTCACTCAGCATGGAGATATAAAAACTATCCAGCCACATGGGTTTTGTGCTGATGACTTTCAGACCATGCAGTTCCATGAGCTTTCTCATAGAAGCAGGTGAAAAATGATACAGGTGCCTTGGTACATCATACGAAGCCCAGTATTCTTTATAGATCGTTGCATCTTTACTTGTATAATTAGGAACTGCAATAATGAGCTTTCCTTTTGGTGCCAGTAATTTTTTCAGCTGTTCAATGTATTCATCAAGCTGATGCATGTTCCAGCACATGCCACATCGTAATGGCATCGTAGGTTCCTTCCGGCAATCTGAATAATTCTTCTGAAGGATAGATATCACAATTGTATTTCTTAACACCAATTGCTCTTGCATCGGCATCAGGTTCTAAACCGGAAACATTCCAGCCGGCTTTAACCATGGTGTGAACAAATGTGCCTGTGCCGCTTCCAACGTCGAGTAACATGCCCACACTCTTCTTCGTTGCTTTTCTAACCAGGGCCTCTTTGCTCATCATGGTAAAAAAACGGGCCCAATGATAGATGCTGTTTACAAGCCCTTTCTTTGTATTGCTGTGTGATATATAAGCGGAGGATTGATAGTAACGCTGTATCGCTGTTTCGCAGGGAATGGCCTGTGTAAAGCGCAGACTGCAATCTGTACATTCTGTAATTACAAATGACTCATTACTTACTGTAAAATCTTTGGCAGTGAGAACTTTCTTCAGCAATTGACTTTTACAAACAGGGCAATGTGTTTGTTGTACATGATTACTCATAAGCAGCAAATATCAGCTTTCGTTGTGGTTTATTGAACTTTGTACGGGGCCGGCTTCTCAATCACATTCAGTTTTCTGCCATTACCCTGCTTCATCCCGCTATCAGTATTTGTTGACTGATGATACCAGATTGCCACAATACCAATCAACAACAATGCCAGAGCAATGAACCAGAAGCTCTTGTACGTTTTCTTCTGATCACCAAAAAGCAATTCCTCCATTTCTGTATTCGTCTTTTCATCCTCACCTACCCTTACTAAATGTTCTGCATTTTTACGAATGACTTTTTCAGCTTTTACAGGTTCTGTTACCTCCGTTTCAAATGCTGATGTAAAATGAAGTATTTTATTTTCATCTTTTGTAAATGCGCCGATCCCTTTCCATTCTACAGCATTCTTTTCAGAAAGACCATGTTGAAAATTGGCCAAAAGTATTTGCTGCTGTTCTTTCACAGCCGTATGACTGATATGTAACTCCTCACTCAGCCAATGTTCAAATTCTTCATCGGGTTGAGCGGTTGAAGAAAAATGAAGAAGAGACTGCGGGGCGTGCAATAAACGATTAGGAAAATCAAGTCTGGCGGGCAATTGCTCCACTGAAAATGTGCCAATGCCCTGAAGGGACAGCTGTTTTCTGAATGATAAATACCTGGCTACCAGATCAACCATACTTAGTTTTGCTTTTGGTCAAAAGTAAGCCTTATTCCTGCAAGAAAGTTAAATCCAACAGATGGATAATTGTTCCAGCGTTCGTATTTTCTGTTGAAAACATTATTGAGCTGTGTCCAAACGCTGATCATTCTGTGTACTTTAAATTCCACTCCTGCATTCAGATCAAATGCAGCAGGAAGCCGGTTGGTATTAAGAGTAGTTTCAAATAATGCACCCTGCCACGCATACAGATCGCTCTTTACCATAATCTTTTTTGTTGGCTGCCAGCGTAAAGCTGCAGTTAACTGTAAAGGAATGATATGCCAGGCACCGGAATACTTTTGCTGACCAACGAAATTGTAGATATCCAGTTTGCCACTTGCATTGAATTTATCCTGTAATACAAAACCCATTTCTGCCTGCCAGTGGAAAGCCTGTAATTTGGATTCTCTTAAAACTGAAAACAGAGAAGGCTTTACAAAGTTGGTGAATAAAGGAACACCTAACTGCTCCAGATAACCGCCCTGTATGCGGTAATTAAATGAATTGGCAAGCGTGCCTTTTACTCCTCCATATACTTCAGTAATTCTTGTATTGAACTGTGATACGGGTTGATTGATCCACGGGTTCTGCGAAACAAAATATTGATAAGTGTTCTTACGGACATGTGCCACCCAACCTGCTGTAACAATAATTTTTTTCTCCTGTATATGGTAATCAATCAGCAAATCAGGCAATACTTTCATTTTACTGTTATCCCATGTAGGACGAATGCCTGCTTTGATATATAACCGGGATGTTTTTAATAACACAGCTGCATTAAAGAAATAAACATTATTGCTGTAAGATGAACTGTCAGTTGGTGCATAAGTTGTTAAATTAGCATTGGCACGAAGAAGCAAACCAAAACTTGTACCGAACCTTACTTCAACAGGTACATCAAGTACTGCATTGGTTTCAGTTGAACGGCTGTCACTGAAAACATTAATGTTAAGATCGGGGTTATAACTTACGCCATACCTTGTTACATATGCATTGCGTAACCCTGCACGGATATTAATCGTTTGATATGGCTTTTTTAATGAATCATCTTTTGAATTAGTTAAAGATGGATCCGGGCCATATAAAAAAAACGTTTGCTGCTGATAACCCACTTTACCATAAAGCTCAATGCTTTTTATAACAGTATTTAAGTTGGCTGATAAATTGGTATTGCTGAATTTTTGTACACGCAGTTCGCCTTTTTGTGAAATATGATTGGCGAGTAAAGTAAAGTTGGTATGCTTGCCATCGCCAATAGTGAAACCTGCATCAACTAATGGTGTGTTGTAATTGCCATAACCCACTTTAATGTAGTTGCTGTTATGCGCCTGCCCAGCTGAATCAATCTGCAATGCCAGCGGCTTTAAGCCAACCGGCTGCAGGTTAAAGTATAAATTCTGAATAGGAATATTGTAGGTAAGATTTGGGCTGCCTGTTTCAGGTGCCGGTGGTGTGGCAGTGAAATTCAGCTTCACTGCATTTTTTAAAACAGGTTTAAACGCCGATCTGATTTCTACCGATTGTTTCTTTGTTGTATCCTGTGCCATAGTATGAACACCCAATACACAAAAAGCAATTCCAAATATGATTATTCTGTTCATGTTTTATTCTTAATTATCAATCGTTACTATCAACTAATTACTAATGACTGCCGGCTTATTCTTACCCGTCAATCTTTGAGTTCTTCTTTTCTTCTTCAATCACCATCTGCAGTTTACCCTCTGCTTCTTTTTTCAGCTGCGGATTGGTTGCATTTTCAGATATACTCTGGAAGGTGGCTTTTGAATTAAAGTAATCTTTCTGTTTGAAATAAATATCGCCCAGTAAAATATACGATTTGGTTACCCAGAAGTCGTATGATCCGCTTTGCTTGATTACTTCAAATGCTGCTTTTTCTGCATTGGCTAAACTGTTGAGATCATAATGGCATTTGGCAATTTCATACCTCGCTTCAGCAGCCCACTCGCCTTTGTTGATAGCAACTACAGCTTTATATGCCTGAATGGATAAATCAAACTGACCATTGATTTGATGGTTACGGCCTGTTACAAGATTGGCCAGTGCCTTATCATCATTTCCAATTCCTTTTGTAATAAGCAGGTTTCTTGCAACGTCGGCAGCCTGCTTATATTCTTTCAGCTGATAATGACAACGCAATAATCCACGCATTGCCTCCAGCCTGTTTTCATCAGTTGCTGCAACGGTTCTTAAAATTTCATAATAAGGTTGCGCCTTTGCATAATCCTGCATTTCAAAATAATAAGTGCGTGCAGCAATCAGCGAACTCTTTTCTGCATACTTACTGTTACCCTGCTTTGCAACGTATTCATAACCCGGCAATGCATTCTTCCAGTCTTTACGCTGCATATAACATTCGCTTCGGTTATAATGCGCATCTATTGCTTTTGCACCATTCGGGAAACGGTTGAGATAATTTGTTATTTGAAGCATTGCTCCGGTGCAATCATTTGCTTCCAGTTTAATTTCTACTGCTGCATAAGCCAATGAATCAGCTTCAGTCATGGAAACATTCGTACCGGTTGAACGGATAAATTCTTCATACTCCTGCGGACGGCCCAATTCAACATAAATAGCACGGATATTATCTAATGCAAGATCTGCTTCTTCCGAGTTTGGATATTGCTGCAATAACTTTTTGTACTGTATTAATGCTTCTTCATTTTTGTTGAGATTGTAATAGCAAACTCCCAACTGCAGTAAGGCATTTTGTTTCATGCCTGTATTCTGCGGAGCATTTACCACATTATTCAGGAAAGGAATAGCAGCCTGGAATTTTTCATCGGCCATATAAGTCTTTGCAATTTCCATGTTGGCATCCGGAACAAGATTGCTGCGTGGATACAAACGTTGCAAAGTTGTGAGCTGATCAATTTTTGTTTTGCTGTTTGTTATTCCATTCAGCATTGATTTCTGGTACAGCGCATAATCTGCATTGGGCCATGAATAATCAACTGCCTGCTGGTACATACTCAATGCCTGCTTGTAGTTGCGCTGCATGAAATAACAATCGGCCAAACGGATATAAGCATCCTGGTCAATGGGTGCTGAGTTCAGTGCAACTTTTCCAACTACTTTTGAAAGAATCCCTGTGCCACTATAAAGTTTTCTTTCCGCAGGTAACAGTAACCCATATTGTAATTGGCTTCTTTTACTGTTGCCTCTCCCATTCCCGGGCTGCCGCTTTGTAAAAATTTATCGTAATAACGAATGGCATCATCCAGTTTATCATTCCTGTAAGCAATCTCCCCTTTCCAGTAATTGGTAAGAGGAAGTACAGGTGCGTTAAATGGATCTTTCAATATCTTATCAAGTAATTCTTCGGCTTTGTTTAACTGACCATCATTGATCAATTCAGCAGCACGACCATACAAAATTCTCGGATATATTTTTTTCGTTGCTTCAGATGGATTATCCAACGATTCAATCATAGTAATCGCATCTTTATAATTGCTTGTTCCTGCCAGCAGGCCAACAAGTAATTCTTTTGCTTCCTTATTATAAGTGCTCTTTGGATATTCAGTTAAGAAGCGTTTAAATTCGCTGATGGCAACACCCTGATAACCGAGTTCATAAGAAAGTTTTGCATAGTTGAAGAGAGAAACTTCCCTTTGCTGCTGGTTACTGCTGTTGGCTGCACAGAAAGCAAATGCATTTCTTGCATTTTCTTTCTGATTGGTTTTTAGATACGCATCGCCTAATAAATACATGGCGCTCTGGCTCAGTGAATCTGTGCTGCCGCTTAGTTGTTTAAATCCCTCAATGGCTTTTGTAAGTTGTTTTTCCTGGTAATAACAATAACTCAACTCATATAAGTCCTGCTTTGTTACTTTATCTGATTTAGCTACATATTGTTCCAGCAGCGGCAATGCTTTCTTATATTCTTTCTTTTCAAAATAAGCATGACCCAGCAATTGTTTCATTTCAAGATCATAGAGAATATTTGGCCGCTTCATTGCATCTTCTGCGATCTTAATGGCTTTGTCTTTTTCGCCACGGAAATAATAGATAGAAGCAATATAGAACGGAACAATCTTTCCGTATTCCGGATGATCTTTCACCAGCTCAAAAGAATTCAATGCATCATTGTATTGCTTATCAGCATAGGCAAGAAAGCCATAATAATAATTGGCATCGAGATAATGCGGATCCATCGGCAGCTGCCTGATGGTATTGAACAAAGGCTTGGCCTGCTGAAAACGCTTTAAATGAAAATAGGAATAAGCCATACGGAATTTGGCTTCTGAGATCTGTTCATTGTTTAAACTGGCGATCTCAGCTTTTTCATAATACTCCAGTGCATCAACAAACTGCTGTTTCCGGAAATAATAATTTGCCAGGTGAAAACTCAGCTGCTGGGTACGGGGCATGTTGTGCGTTACCATAATATACTCCCGGCTTGGAACAACTGCACGTTCATCGTTTTGCTGTAAAGAGCAGGCCAGCAGGTAAAAATCAATTTCCTGTACCAGGATGCCCGAATTAAGAATAGTTGTTGATTCTGTTTCCTGCTTTAATTCACGCAGCAAAGGCAATGCAAGGCTGTACTGATCGTTGAGGAAATATTCCTGCGCCTGTTTAAATCTTGCCTGAGGATCTTTGTAAATAGCTGTTGACTGTGCAGTAACCTGCAGTGCAAAACAGGAAAAAAGAAGGATGGTAATGTAAGTAATGCGTCTGTTCATTGGCGGGTAAACGTTCATCTTTATCAAATATTTTAACCGTTCTCTTAAATCTGTTTACTTGTTAAAGGTAGTTCCTCCTTTTCTTTCAAACACCGTTCCATTTTTTTGTGGATAAAACTTTGGGTTGCGTTAATTTCGCAGCTTCAATCCAAATAAATGAAGAAACTATTATCTATTAAGTATTCGGCAACGGTTTTTAACATTTCCTTCTTACTGTTACGTCTTGTACTCGGCATCAGCATGTGTGTCAATTATGGTTATGATAAGCTGGTTCATTTTGCCGACAAGAAGGATTCGTTTGTGAACCTCTTTGGAATTGGCAGCACAGCCACACTTGCATTAGTTGTATTTGCCGAATTTTTCTGTTCCATTTTTGTTACGCTTGGTTTGTTTACAAGGTTTACAGTAATTCCTTTAGTCATTACCATGGGTTATGCATTTTTTATTTCAACCAATGCTCATTTATTTGGTAAAGGAGAACTGTCGGCTGTGTACCTTTCAGGTTTTCTGGCAATTCTGCTTTGCGGCCCCGGTCGTGTAAGTGTGGATGGAATGATCAATAAATAATATATAATGTTTACAAGCGAAACAACTATACGGGTAAGATATGCAGAAACCGACCAGATGAATGTGGTGTATCATGGTAATTATGCCCAGTATTTTGAAGTGGCAAGGGCTGAAGCAATCCGTGAAATGGGAATTACCTATAAGGACATGGAAGCAATGGGTATTGTAATGCCGATTGTGGAGCTGCATACCAAATTTTTACGTCCGGCGGTATATGATGACCTGCTTACGATCAAAACACAATTAAGAGAATTACCAGCCGATCACCGGATTGAGTTCCATCATGAAGTGTTGAATGAAGAAGGGAAGCTGTTAACCATCGGCAGAATTGTGTTATATTTTCTTGATGCAAAAACAATGGCAAGAGCAGCCATGCCAACTGAATTAGCGAATCACCTGCAACCTTATTTTAAAGCCTGAGTTAAATAAGCATTGCAGCAATTCTGAATTTAAATTAACTTTAGTCAATGGAAAATATTGTGCAGGAAGCTGCTCCAAAATACAATTATATTTCACCAAAGGAATACCTTCAAAAAGAACGTGCTTCTGATGAAAAGCATGAGTATTTTGACGGGCAAGTGTATTTGATGAGTGGAGCAGGTTTAAGGCATACGAAAGTAGCAACGAACCTGATAGGAAATTTATTTGCATTTTTAAAAGATAAGGACTGTAATGTACTTGCTGAAAACATGCGGGTGTCCTCTCCTTCTCATGACTCATATATGTACCCGGATGTGATGATTGTATGTGGCAAAGAAGAACTGGAAGATGAACAATTTGATACATTACTCAACCCATCTGTAATAATCGAAATTCTTTCTCCCTCAACCAGAAGTATAGATAAAGGCAGGAAAATGATGTATTATAAAGAAATCCCATCGCTGAAAGAATACTTTATGGTTGATACGTTTAGCCAAATTGTTCACTGCGTAAGAAAACAATCTTCAGGTGATTGGCGGTTTGAAACAATTGCAGGAAATAATTCTATTGTTTTACTTGAAACCATTCAATTTCAACTTCCACTCTCAGCTATTTACAACGGAACAGGAATTTAAACATTATGACGAATCAAAGACTTTTTGCCTCCATTATAACAATTGGAGATGAATTATTAATCGGTCAAACCATTGATACCAACAGCGCATGGATGGCGCAGGAGCTGAATAAAATTGGTGTGTGGGTGAAACGCCGTGTTGCCGTTGGCGATACAAGGGAAGATATCTGGCAGGCGCTGGATGAGGAATCAAGAGAATCGAAGATCATTTTAATAACCGGTGGACTTGGCCCAACTGCTGATGATATAACCAAACCATTGCTCTGCGATTATTTTGGCGGAAAGATGATTGTAAACCAGGAAGTGTTAGATCATGTAACAAATATTTTTCTGAAACTAAACCGCCCTATTATTGAACGTAATATGAAACAGGCTCAAGTTCCGGATGTATGTACCGTATTGATGAATAAAAGAGGTACAGCACCTGGCATGCTGTTTACAAAAGAAGGATGCCTGTTTATTTCCATGCCGGGAGTACCGCATGAAATGAAGGGATTGATGACAGATGAAGTATTGCCCCTGTTAAAGCAGAATTATAAAATGCCGTTTATCCTTCACCGTACATTGTTAACAGCAGGTGCAGGTGAATCATTTCTTGCCGAACGGATCAAAGACTGGGAAGAAGCACTCCCTGCACATATTAAACTTGCTTACCTTCCCAATTATGGAATGGTAAAACTGCGCTTAACCAGCCATGGTGCAGATGGCGCTGCTCTTGAACATGAACTGGATACGCTTTTCTTAGCCTTACAGGAGCAGGTGAAAGATATCATGATCACAAATGAAGATCTTCCGCTGGAAAAAGCATTGGGTGATTTATTGGTAAAAAGAGGAAAAAGTATGGCTACAGCAGAAAGTTGCAGTGGCGGATATATTGCACACCTGGTTACATCCATTGCCGGTTCATCAATCTACTTTAAAGGAACAGTGGTTGCCTATTCGTATGATGCAAAAGAAACCATTCTTGGAGTAAATCATCAAACACTTGAAACAAAAGGAGCCGTAAGTGAAGAAACGATTACCGAAATGTTTAATGGCCTCATGAAGGTAACCACTGCTGATTATGGCATTGCTACCAGCGGTATTATGGGCCCGGGTGGCGGAACAGAAGATAAGCCGGTAGGCACGGTTTGGGTGGCAGTTGGATCGAGAGAGAAAATGGTTGCAAAAAGATTGTATTTCCGTCACGACCGGTTGAAGAATATAGAGTTAACAGCTACAAATGCAATGATGATGCTGTTTCAGTTTGTAAAAGCAGAGGCCGTTTGATAAAGTCCAAATCTTTACCTTTGACCCCGACCAGCGATTGCATACCAAACTTGTTGAATAGAATTTCTGTACAGATGTGTGACCCGTCTTCGCTAAGGCTACGAGCGGGCAGGCACAACAGAAGCTGAACAGAACTGCAATGGCCGGTTACAAAAAATAAACTTCAAAATATTTATATGGCTTTAGTTGATTTAATTATGCCTAAACTCGGTGAAAGTATCATGGAAGCCACCATTCTGCGTTGGCATAAAAAACCGGGTGATTCTATTAAAATGGATGAAACGGTTCTGGATATTGCTACCGATAAAGTGGATAGTGAAGTGCCGAGTACAGCAGAAGGTGTGCTGAGTGAAGTATTGTTTAATGAAAATGATGTGGTACCCATTGGTGCCGTGATTGCACGCATTAAAACAGGTACTGCAGAATTGTTTGCTCCTGCTCAAGCTCCATCCCCGGTTTATGAATCAGTGAAAGCAGAAGTAATGGATGAAGATATTCCTTATCAGCCTGCAGGTGCGAAAGTAAGTGCACCAACAAATGGCATTCGTTTTTATTCTCCGCTTGTTTTGAATATTGCTGCACAGGAAGGAATTGGCATGGCTGAACTGGAAAAAATTCCCGGCACAGGTAATGAAGGACGTGTTACTAAAAAAGATATTCTGCAATATGTATCCGACAGAAAAGGAACAGGTGGCGCAAGAGTACAGGAATCAAGACAGGAAGAAGTAATGGTTGTTCCGATGAACAGGGTTGAGACGCAGCAGCAACAACCTTCATCAGTTTCCTCATCAACAGCGCCTACTATCTATAGTGGTAATGTAGAGATCATTGAAATGGACAGAATGCGGAAACTGATTGCTGATCATATGGTGAAGAGCAAGCACACCAGTCCGCATGTTACAAGCTTTACCGAAGCGGATGTAACCAACCTGGTACAGTGGAGAGATAAGATGAAGAAAGAGTTTGAAAAAAGAGAAGGAACAAAGATCACTTTCACTCCTTTGTTTATTGAAGCGATTGTGAAGTGCATTAAAAAATATCCGCTCATTAACAGCTCAGTTGATGGCGACCGAATCATTGTTAAGAAAGATATTAATATAGGAATGGCTACTGCTTTACCAAGCGGAAGTTTGATTGTACCTGTCATTAAAAATGCAGATCAGCTGAACTTAGTTGGATTAGCCAAACAGGTAAACAACCTGGCTGATGGTGCCCGTAATGGGAAATTAAAACCTGATGATACAACAGGTGGCACATTTACTATGACCAATGTTGGGACCTTTGGAAGTTTGATGGGCACTCCTATTATTAATCAGCCACAGGTTGCAATTCTTGCAGTTGGTGCTATTAAGAAAAGACCGGTGGTAATTGAAACACCACATGGCGACAGTATTGCCATCCGCCACATGATGTATTTAAGTATGAGTTATGATCACCGCATTATTGACGGAAGTCTTGGTGCTACTTTCTTAACAGCGGTGGCGAATGAATTGCAGAATTTTAATGGCGACAGAGATTTGTAACAGAAGCCGAGTCGAATTATAATCTGAATTTTGACATTATTTTAAAGAATGACTTTATAAAGTTATGGATTTGAACTCACGAACAGATAAATCATTCAAAAATCTTGCAACGTTTGCAGATGAAGTTCTTGTTGCATGTCCTCACTGCAATCATCGGGCAAATGTTTATGCAGAACAGGGAGAATATACAGTCCCATTTTCTACAAAGTCAAAAGCGATATTCAGATGTAATAATTGTTATAAGTCGTTGGACGAGAATTTATGGTATGGGCCAATAATAATTTCCCCTGCTAACTCAAATTGTGGTTATTGTGGCAGCATTTTAAAATTCAGTAAAAAAGTAAATAAATTTCAGGATAAAATCGAAGTTAAATGTCAAACTTGTGAGCAGGAGAAAAAGTATGATGTTCACTATACTTTGACTTACGCAAATAGTAAACAAGCAACCGATCCATATTTTGGTCTACAACTTTGGCTGCAAATCCCAGTCGATGAAAATGTTTTATGGGCATATAATTTTGAACATCTGGATTACCTGAAAAATATGTGGCGGCAAAACTCAGAGAAGCCGTAAGTGGTGGTAAATACTCCTTAATCTGGAAGTTGCCGGATTTTATCAAATTATCGAAAAATAGAACAAAGGTTTTAAAAGCTATTAATCGTCTTCAATTAAAATAAACAACTCCGGCTTTTAAGTCGGGGTTACTGTTTATGAGTTACTGGCTTTAGCCATGATCAATACTTCTTTCGTTCAAACAAATACTTCTTCCCTTTCCTCTTTACAATAAACAGGTTGTCGTATTCTGTTTCTGGAAGATCAGTCAGCAAATTCTGTCCCATCATTTTATTTACGAGGTCATCAACCGTATTGGAATGTCCAACAATCAAGACTGAACCTTTCTTAATACTTTTTAAACGGCTGATAAAACGGTCAACTGTATCTCTCGTACTATACATCTGAATAGTAATTCCCTTGAGCTCAGCCAAAGGTTTTGCGGTTGATGTAGTCCGGATTGTTTGCGTAGAAAAAATGGATTCAATTTTTTCTTTTGGCAGAACATTCTTTAAAGCAATCGCTCTTTGCTGCCCGGCTTCAGTCAATGGAACATCACTGCTCATATTTGCCGCTGCTGTTGCTTTCTCAGCATGACGTACAATATAAAAAGTGTTCCTGTTACAGGATGTAAGCAGAACCAAGAGAAAAGCGAACGTTAAAATAGAGCGCATAATGGTTGGTTTGAAACGATAAAGTAAGTTGTTCTTTTAATTAATCAAAGAGTTTTGTAAATTTAAGAAACAATAAACCGTAAAATCCTCAATCATGAAGACATTATCCGAAACCTGGTTTGCAGATGGCTACATTGATTTTGAGTTAAAAAAATATACACTCCTCGCCTATTTGCAGCAAGTCAACAACTATTTTAATGAAGCCAAGCTTTATCCGCAGCTGGCCGATGTCATCTTTCACTATAACAATCTTGTTGCTTTCAGGGAGAACAAAAAATACCTGCAGGAGCAGTTTCCCAAAAAGCTCACCGGAATTCAACTGGAAAAACTGCAGATGCTGTATGAGCAGATGATTGAAGACGATGAACTGATGCAGGAACTGGAAACCATTATGCATTATTCTATTGCTGAAATGAAAAATACCATCAGCAGCGGAACAGAAATTTATGAAATGGTGGAGCAGAGCATCAGCATTCAGCCAATCGGCATTATTCCTTTAGACACAAGCGAAGGTTATTTATTTCTCCGCAGTACACATGAAAAGCAAACCAAAGTGTACCAGTACCGGCTTGGTTTTTTTGAACGTCACGATGAACACTACCGCACACTTAAAACAAATTTCGTTGACAGCTGGATCAGCAATATTGCCAACAGTTATGAAAATATCAAGGGCGAACTAATCCGCAGTAAAGCCCAGTTACATAACCCGGCAGTGTATTGTATTGAAACTAATTTGTCTTACCCGGTTGATGAAACCTTTTTACCAATTGCTAAACGGAGCTTTGTGAAATTTCTGGCTGCCGCATAAAATAACAAAGCCAACATTTTAAATGTTGGCTTTGTTATTTTGAGGCAATCTGTTTATTCTACTTTCAATCCCCAGTCAACTCCTTTCTTGATCGCAGGTACACCTTCACTCATCCACACTGGCATGGGTGCTTCTTTCAGGTAGTGATCAAAGAATTGTGCCAAACGAACAGACAAATCTTTTCTATTTCTGCGTTCAACCAAATTATGGTCTTCGTCATTGTATTGTAACAGCCACACTTTTTTATCTAATCTTCTCAATGCAGTAAAGTATTCAATACTCTGGTACCAGGGTACAGCACCATCTTTGTCATTATGCATCAGCAGCAATGGAGTTGTTACTTTGTCTGCTTTAAACAAAGGCGAATTCTTTGTGTAAAGATCAGGACGCTGCCATGGAGTAAAGCCAATACGTGTCTGTGATTTTTCATACTGGAACTGGCGGCTGATACCTGAACCCCAGCGAATACCACCGTATGCACTGAACATATTGCTTACCGGTGCACCTGCTCCGGCTGCTGCAAAGATGTTTGTTCTTGTAACTAAGTAGGCAACCTGGTAGCCTCCCCAGCTCTGACCCTGTATCGCCATCTTTGTACTGTCAACAAATTTCATTTTGCTGAGATATTTCGCTGCACTTACAACAGAGTTGTAGGCGCTTTCTCCCGGCTGACCGTTTTTGTAATAAATGTTTGGATCAAATACTAAATAACCATTGCTGGTAAAATATGCGATGTTGATCGTTGATGCACTTGGCGCAGGTGTACGGTAATTGTACCTGGTATCTGCATTCTTTTCATAGAAATAAAAAATAACAGGATATTTTTTAGTGGGATCAAAATTCTCCGGTTTGAATAACAAACCTTCAGATTCTTTTCCATCAAACATTTTCCATTTATGCAGCTCAACAGTATACCAGTTGTAACCTTTCTGCTGTTCATTAATTGTGCTTAATTGAACTGCTGATTTCTGATCCTGTGCGTTGGCAACTGTTGTTGAGAATAAAGAAGGACTCATTTGTGGAGTCATTGCAGTATACACCAGTGCATCACTGTTCTTTGCTTTTGCTGTTCCGCCAAATGCATTAAAGGCCATTGGGTTTGTTGCAGGTATTGTTTCGTTTAATAAAAACGGATCACCTGCTTTATATATAACCCAACCACTTCCTTTTTCCTTATTATCAAATGTATTCAGCAGTAAGGTTTGACCATTTTTAATAAACCTTTGCTCCCTGTCTAACACAGTATTGCGGAATGTAAGCTGTTTTTTACGACCGATTCCATTGGTAATACAAACAGGTTTTGTTGCACCGGTTGGATCAACTTTCCAGATATCAAACTTATCATACACATACATCGCTGCATCGTTTTCATGCCAGCCCATAATACCATGTGGCGGCGGATCATCGGGATGATCATCATCTTCATCATACAATGGAACTTTAATATCTTTTGTAGCGTTGATCGTTTTACCAGTTGCTATATCATACACAATATAGTTCCTACCCTTCCAATCATACCAGCCAACAAATTTTCCTTTGGGTGAAATAATTCCCCCGCCTCTTATTTTATCAGCAATCATTTTCCGTTCACCGGTTCTTACATTCACCAGGAACAGTTTTTGATAATTGAATTGCTCCCATTGATTTTGTACCCGGTAACCTTTAGTTGATTCACCTAATGCAATATCTCCATTGTCTTCATCAGCTAATTCAATGCGTTCAAGGTTTTCATCCGCTAAAGAAACAGTTGTATTAGCGTCATCATGAATAACAGACAAATAACTTCTGCGTAATTCCATTGTTGCCTGTAATAATTGCTGTGGCTGCAGTTCATCATCCTTGTAGTTCCATATATCGAGTCTTGCTGTTTCGAAATCAACAATGTTGGTATCCTTTGGCTGACGGACAGGTGTCAATCCAAAAAACAACCGTTTCCCGTTCTGACTGAATCTATTCATAAAATCAGGACTCACCGTCATGCCTGATTTTATACCTGCCGTTTTTCTGTCTGCTTTCAGTTTTGCACTGTCAAGCCCCGGCTTATAATACCATAGCTTATAAAATTTTCTCAATGCTTTGGCTACACTGTCTCTTTCTGCAACAAATGCCAGTTGATTTCCTTCTTCATCAAAAGCAAAATTCTTTGCCTCATTAAATCCTTTCATTACTGTATCAATCTTTCCTGTTGCAGTATTCATCCACAACACGGTTGCTCTTGATAAGGTATCCCCATTCTTTTTGGTTGTTTCAATCAAAAGTGCATTTCCTTTTTCACTGAAATAATAATCGCTCACTAATTTGAATTTCTTTTCCTCACCGGTTACTGTATTTCTTACAACCAGTTCAGTTCCTTCTTCCACCGGATCATCCGTAGGTTTAACTGCTCCAGGCTTTGTTTCTTTTTTAGCAGGTTGTAAAACAGTTAAGCCTTTTGTTTTTGCTTCATTGGCTTTGTTCTTTAAACTGTCGGCAATTCTCATCAGGGAGTCAGCCATTGAAACCATTTTATTAATCTGTGTCAGTGAATCAGGCTTGGCCTGTGGTTTAGCTGGTTCGGGCATCGTTTTTTCCATATGATAGGCAAGCCAGCCACTTCCTTTTTCCGGGGCTTTGTATGTTTTTACTTTGGCCACTTTCCAAACACTGTCTTTTCCGAATTCAACAATGGCAAGACTATCCTTTGGCATATCATCCGGTCTTTTCTTCTTAATTCTTGCATCTCTTGTGTCTTTAAATAACGGACGGATTTTGAATACCACAAAACGGCTGTCCTGTGTTATAAGTGAGTTATATCCTCTTGCTATTGATTTCTTGTATTTTCCGTCGGTTGACTGAATGATCAACTCGCCATCCCCTTCCTGCGGGTTAACCATGTAAAGCACCCATTTCCCATCATTACTTATCTGCGGACTTTGAATGCTCTGCCATTTGTCGTAAACCGAATGATCAAGCGGCTTTTTACTCTGGGCCATTGAAATCAATGGTAACATCAACAGGAATATTCCGGGAAATAGTTTTCTCATGTGCAATTATTTTTAGATTCGACAAGATAAATTAAACAATTTACACACTGTCTTGTTTTACACGAGTGGAATAAACAACTTATGAACAGAATTATAGCAGGCATAATCCTCCTCCTGATTGGATTTTCAAAACCCTTAGCTGCACAAAATAAAGGTGTTATTGCAGGTACAGTGATTGACAAAAGCAATCAGCTTCCGTTATACGGAGTAAGTATAAAAGTAGAAAATACTGAATTTGGAACGGTCACCGACTCGCTTGGCCGTTTCCGGATCATGAATATTGACACCCGTTCGTACAATATACTCTTCACCAGGGTTGGATATAAGTCGTACACCATTTTCAATGTAGTTCTTACTTCAGGAAATGAACTGAATTTTTCCATTGAACTGGAGCCGGAAATAAAATCAATTGGCGAGATAACAGTTACGGGAAGACGAACAGCAAAGGTTGCCACGCTTGAAACTCCCTTAAGCGTACAGCGCTTAACAACAGAAGAAATTAAAGCAAACCCCGGAGGCAACTTTGATATCAGCCGGGTGATCAATACCCTGCCGGGTGTTGGAGGAACTGCCGGAAGCGTTGGCGGCTTCAGGAATGATATCATCATCCGTGGAGGTGGCCCCGGCGAAAATGTTTTTTACTTAGATGGAATTGAAATTCCCGTTATTAACCATTTTGCCACACAGGGTTCCGGTGGCGGACCAACAGGTATTCTCAATGTGAGTTTTATTGAAGATGTAAAACTTTCCTCTTCGGCTTTTGATGCCCGTTATGATAATGCACTCAGCAGTGTGTTTGAATTCAAACAGAAAAAAGGAAGCAGCAGTCATGTACAGGGAAATGTGCGTTTAAGTGCTACAGAACTGGCTGCAACACTTGAAGGCCCATTAAGCAAAAGTAAAAAGACAACCTTTCTGGCAAGTGCACGCAGAAGTTACTTGCAGTTCCTGTTTAAAGCAATTGATTTACCCATCCGTCCCAACTACTGGGATTTTCAATACAAGGTTACTCACCAAATCAATAAGAAAACAACGTTGACTTTTTTAGGAGTTGGTGCAATTGATGAGTTCAGTTTTGCAGCACCATCTGAGTCAACACCGGAAAAAATTTATATTCTCAACAGCAACCCCAATATCAATCAATGGAACTATACAGTTGGTGCAGCATTGAAACGAAATATCAAAAACGGTTACATGAATTTCGCTTTGAGCCGGAATGCTTTCAACAATGGTATTACCCGTTTTGAAGATAATTTGAATCCAAAGCCATCGCAACAATCACTTGATCTTAACTCGAACGAAACAGAAAATAAATTCAGGTTTGATGTCAATCAAACTGTTGGTGGATGGAAACTGAGTTACGGTGCAGTTGTTCAATATGTGCAATTCAGCAATAATGGCTTTGCAAGAATCAGGGCTGAAGTAAGAGATACCAATAACAATATTATTCAGCCCGAAATCAAATCAACGTTCAACTCTTCAATCAATTTTGCAAGACTGGGAGCATTTGCACAGGCAGGGAAACGTTTCTTTGACAACAGGCTGGGTGTAAACTTCGGCATCCGAATGGATGGAAATACATTTACGGATAAAGGAATGAATTTGTTTCACAGCTTCAGTCCACGCATTGGACTGAGTTATGTGTTAAGTGATGAATGGACAGTAAATGCAAGCATTGGCCGCTATTATAAACTGGCACCATACACCATTCTTGGTTTTGAAAACAATGCAGGCAATCTTGTAAATAAAGATGCAAAATATCAGCGCAGCGATCATTATGTAATTGGCCTGGAATTTCTGCCAAAGAATACAACACGTTTTACAATAGAAGGCTTTTACAAACAGTATGGAAATATGCCGGTGAGTGTTCGTGACGGGGTAAACCTTGCTAACCGGGGCGGCGACTTTAATGTTTTAGGAAATGAAGATGTAATCAGTACGGGAAAAGGGAGAACTTATGGGGTTGAATTATTTGCACAACAGAAACTCACGAAACGTTTTTATGGCGTGTTCAGTTATACTTTGTTTGTAAGCCAATTCAGTGGTGCTGATAACAAGTATGTTTCAAGTGCATGGGATAACCGCCATCTCTTAAGTGTTACCTGGGGCTATAAATTTTCACGCAACTGGGAACTGGGTTTGAAGTTCCGTTTTCAGGGAGGAGCACCTTATACGCCATTTGATGAAACAGCCAGCAGGCAGAACTACCTGAGCTTAGGTGAAGGAGTTCTTGATAATGCAAAACTCAATCAAAACCGTTTGGATGTGTTTCATGCAAGTGATGTACGTATTGATAAAAAATGGAACTGGAAAAAAATGACCCTTGATGTTTTCCTGGATGTAAGCAATTGGTATTTGGCAAAGAGCCCGGCATTTCCACAATACACATTTAAACGTACGGCAGATAATTCAGCATTTGCAAGTACAAACAATAAACCCGTTGCTTTTGATGGCAGCAATGCAATTCCACTCATATTACAGAACAATGATCCCAGTGTAACGCCGACAATTGGTTTTATACTTGAGTTTTAATCAGGATGTTTCAATGCTGATTCCTTCATGGGTTAGCACAAGTGTTTCAACAGCAGGGTTACCATCGTTTGATAAAAGTACTGGCCCGAAATAATGAACAGGAAATGCATTCTTTAATTTCCATGTAACAACAGTTGCATGATCTTCATTTAATAAAGAAATCACTACATCTCTCCGTTCAATGGAATCGATGCGTTTCGTATTGATCCAGTCGAAGAATTCATTGTCGCCGGCAACAATACCACGCTTCAATATAATGTTTGAGAATTTTCGCAAGCCCGGCAGTTTTCTTGAGCTGTCTTCAGGACTTGACCCTTCACGGTAAGAAACAGCTTCAATTTCAATGTCCAGTCCGGATACTTCCATAAATCCGATTCTTGTACCACCCCATTGTACGTGGAAATGATAACGGCTCAGCATGTTTTGTGTTGACATAAGTATAGGTTTAATGATGAGAAAGAAAATTAAAACAAACAGCAGAATGATCAGCAGTAAAAGGATTGCAAACAACATACAGGCAGATTTATTAATTGCACCTGTTAAGTTAGAAAAGAATCACTTGAAAAAGAAGTACTCTTTTACGGGTATTAAGTGGTTCGTTTCTTCCATACCCTGAGTGTTTGAATCAACACACTCAGCAGAATTAAACTGATACCCAGGTAAAAACCTTTGCCCAAATCTTTGTTTTCATGATAAATAAAAAAGGCCAGGGCAATTCCATAAACCGGTTCAAGATTATAGGTAAGATTAGCAGTAAAAGCAGATATCTTTTTTAATGCACTCACAGATAATTGAAACGCAAGTACAGTACAAAATATAGACAGCATCAGTAACCAGAACCAATCGCTTACGGATGGAATTGCAGTCGAGGCCGGAGAAAATTGCAGATAAAAAGGAAGTAACAAACTTAACAGCAGCCATCCCCCGCCCAATTCATATAAAGTAAGATTAGCTGCCGGTACTTTCTGGATAATCCGTTTATTAAAGATTGGAAACAAGGTAGATAAGAATGCAGCTGCAACACCTAACAGTATCCCTGTTTTATACTGCACATCAAAATGAAACATAAGATAAATACCCAGCAGTACAAGCAGTCCAAGAAGAATTTCAAACAGATCAATTTTCCGTTTATAAATCATTGGCTCAAGTATAGCTGTAAACGACCCGGTTGCTGCAAAACAAACCAGAGCAATTGATATGTTGGCATATTTTATACTGCCGTAAAAGAACACCCAATGCAGGGCAATCATACCTCCTACAGAAATACATTGAAACAGGTACTTCCGTTCAATGCGGATACTTTTTTTACTGAATAAAAGAATGAGTAATAAAATAAGGGTTGAAAGCAACATCCGGTACCAAACCAGCCAGCCTTCGTTGAGATCAATTAAACGGCCAAGTACTCCTGTAAATCCTGCAAGAAAAACTGCAGTATGTAATTGCAGAAAAGCTTTGGTGGTTGCATTCATGAATCAATCAGGAATTGCTTTGAGCCACTACCTCATCGGGTGTGAATTTTGAAACAGGTTCCACTGTTTTCTTAATACGCACATGGTAGTTTTTAAAGAGGCTGTGCCAGCGGAGTTTTAATACGCCGAGTATTCCTTCTTTTACAATTCCTTTATTCATTTTACTTACACCCAGCTTGCGGTCAACAAAAGTGATGGGCACTTCTTTGATCTTAAACTTCAGTTTCCAGGAAGCAAATTTCATTTCAATCTGGAAAGCATATCCAACAAAACGGATGCCGTCAAGATCAATTGATTCGAGCACTTCCTTTTTATAACATACAAAGCCGGCAGTAGGATCCATCACCGGCATCCAGGTGATGATTCTTGTATAAAGTGACGCACCTTTTGAAAGTAAAATTCTGTTTTGCGGCCAGTTGGCAACTGCACCACCTTTTACATAACGGCTGCCAACTGCTACATCAGCACCTTCATATTTACAGGCATGTACCAAACGTTCAAGATCTGCTGGGTTATGACTGAAGTCAGCATCCATTTCACAAATGAACGCATAGCCTTTTTCAATGGCCCATTTAAAACCGTGAATATAAGCAGTGCCTAATCCAAGTTTACCTTTCCGCTCTTCAATAAATAATTTATCAGGAAATAATGTCTGAAGGTTTTTTACACTTTGAGCTGTTCCATCAGGAGAACCGTCATCAATAACCAATATGTGAAAATCATTGTGCAAAGTAAAAACTGCACGAATAATATTCTCAATATTTTCCTTCTCGTTATAGGTAGGTATGATGACTAATTTTTCCAATATGAATTATTTGCGTTGCAATATAGTTTATTTCAAAAAACAGTTGTTCTGTGTTAACAAAAAGCCCATTTGTTTAGTTCTTCTTTAACAGCGTACGGTTTAAAATTTCTGTCAGTTTTTGTTTGGTGTGAAGTGGAAAATCGCCTTTCATCATCCAGTCGTAATACTGTGGTTCCTGTTTTAATACCAGTGTAACAGGTTTTCCTTTATGCTTGCCGAAATTAAACACCTCCACTCCATTTTCCATTACAAAACGGCGGGCAAAATCCACAATCTGGTCATCACCGGTAAACTTCACAATCTCTTCCACACTCTTTCCAATTTGAGGATAGCGGCTTACCTGTGCCTCCAGTACTTCCCAGGTTGCAGTTGCATCAACCTCTGCACTGTGAGCACCGTCAAGTACTTTGTCACAATAGAATTTATAGGCAGCTGATAATGTCCTTTGCTCCATCATATGATACACACGCTGCACATCCAGTAACAGACGATCATTTAACTCAATATCCAGTCCTGCACGCAAAAATTCTTCTACGAGCAGAGGAATATCAAAACGGTTGGAATTATAACCTGCCAGGTCAGAATTAGCCATGAACATTTTTATTTCATTGGCGGCCTGTTTAAAGGTTGGGGCATCCTTCACCATTTCATTACTGATACCGTGTACTTCAGTTGCACCGGGAGGAATGGGCATTTCAGGATTAATCAGCTTCCGCTTTACCTGCCTGGTTCCATCGGGCATTATTTTAACGATTGCTATTTCTACAATACGGTCACTGCCGACGTTGATTCCGGTAGTTTCAAGATCAATCACGGACAGGGGGCGTTTCAGTTGTAAACTCATGGAATCACTTGTTGGTTGGTTATTTGGTTCAAAGCTGAGGGGAAGCTGGCTGCTCATGCGGCAAAAATAACTAAACAAATGCACCCAACAGTATCATAAACTGAGGAGTTTTACGTTCTTTATGCTGAAAAGTGTTGATTCTTAAAAAAGAAAGCTAATTTTACAGACCTCAAATCCGAACAAACATGAAAAAAATCATGACCGCCCTCTTAGTTGCCGCAGTTACAACGTTTATTTTCAGCTCATGCGCTGGTACACGTTCAAGCACCGGTTGCCCTACTTCAGCAAAAACAAAACCTTTCAGAGCCTGAGTTATTAATTGTGAAGAAATATGAACTGGATTCCGTTAAACTCCCCTGAAACACTGGAGCAATTAATCAATTTATCTCAGCAAAAGCCACAGGTTATTTTTAAACACAGCACCCGTTGCAGCATCAGCTCAGTGGCCAAAAGCCGTTTAGAAAAAAGCACCGCACCTGAAGAAGCTTCCTTTTATTATCTCGACCTCATCTCTTACCGTCAGCTTTCCAACTCTGTTGCGGAGCGTTTTGGTGTAGAACATGAATCACCCCAAATACTGCTGATTAAAGACGGAAAATGTGTGTACGATGAAAGCCATACCGGGATTAACATGAATGAGATCATTGAACAGCTTCAACTGAATTAAGCCATTTTTCTTTAACTGAATAAAATACTAAAGGCCACCTTGCGGTGGCCTTTACTTTTCGGGTCATAATCATTCAACTGCCTGTAGTATGAATTACTTCCCTGTTCTTTTATTTTCTTGGAAAATCGATTGCTGCATGTGCTGCGGCCAAACGTGCAATCGGCACACGGAATGGTGAACAGCTTACATAGTTCATTCCAATTCTGTGACAGAAAATTACACTTTCAGGATCGCCACCATGTTCACCGCAGATACCAATTTTCAGATTTGGTTTAGTAATACGTCCTCTTTCCACACCAATCTTTATCAGCTCACCAACACCACTCTGGTCAATTGTCTGGAATGGATCAGAAGGCAGCAATTTCAGATCAAGATATTTAGGCAGGAATCCACCAATATCATCACGGCTGAAACCAAAGCTCATCTGAGTTAAATCATTGGTACCAAAGCTGAAGAAATCGGCTTCTTCTGCCATGCTGTTTGCTTTCAAAGCAGCACGTGGAATTTCAATCATTGTTCCGTACAGGTAAGGAATTTTCTTCACACCCATTTTTCGCAGGTTTCCTTGTATACAGTATCAACAATTGCTTTCTGATGTCTCAGTTCGTGTTTACCGCAGGTAACAGGGATCATGATTTCAGGCATTGCTTTCTTACCTTTTTTGATCAGCTCAACAGTTGCTTCAAAAATGGCACGGATCTGCATTTCAGTAATTTCAGGATAGCTGATACCCAAACGCACACCTCTGTGACCAAGCATTGGGTTATTTTCATGTAAAGCCAGCACCCTTCTGTTAAGGATACTCATGCTGATACCTAACTCTTTACTCAGATGTTTTAATTTTTCTTTGTCATGAGGAACAAACTCATGCAGTGGCGGATCGAGCAGGCGGATGGTTACGGGATGTCCGTTCATTACCTCTAATGTTTCCTTAATATCTTTCTTCACATATTTGAACAATCCGTTCAATGCTTCACGTCTTTCTTTTTCAGTTTTACTTACAATCATTTTGCGCAGCAGGAACAATGGCTCATCACTTCCTTCGCCATAAAACATATGTTCTGTGCGGAACAATCCAATACCTTCTGCACCAAACTTGAAGCCCTGCATTGCATCACCGGGAGTTTCTGCATTGGTACGAACACCCATCACTTTCACTTTATCAACCAGCTTCATCAGGTTTTTATACGCCAGGTTTTTATCCAGGTCAATATCAACCAATGCCATACTGCCTAAATAAACCAACCCTTTTGTTCCGTCAAGACTTAACCAGTCACCTTCCTTAATATAAGTACCATCGTTGGCCTTGAATGATTTTGTTTCACTGTGAATTTCAATATCAGTGCAACCAACAATACAGCATTTGCCCCAGCCTCTTGCAACCAGTGCAGCATGCGATGTCATACCACCTTTCGTTGTAAGGATAGCCTGTGATTTATGCATACCATCTACATCTTCAGGTGAAGTTTCTTCTCTTACAAGAATCACTTTCTCTCCCCTGCTTGCCCACTCAACTGCATCGTTTGATGAAAAGACTACACGGCCTTTTGCACCACCCGGTCCTGCTGGTAAACCTTTTGCAATTGCTTTGGTTACTTTCTGTACTTCAGGATCAAGCATTGGCAGTAATAATTCAACTAATTGATTTGGCGCAACTCTCTTAACGGCAGTTTTTGCATCAATCAGTTTTGAATTAAACATATCGCTTGCAATTCTTACTGCAGCAACACCATTGCGTTTACCAACGCGGCACTGCAGCATGTACAGTTTGCCTTTTTCAATAGTAAACTCAATATCCTGCATGTCTTTATAATGTACTTCCAGTCTTCTTTGAATCTGGAACAATTCTTTATACACTTTTGGCATGGTTTCTTCCAGTGTAGGAAGATGTTTGCTCTGATCATTCTTTGAATAATCATTTACAGGAGCCGGAGTTCTGATACCAGCAACCACATCTTCACCCTGTGCATTTAATAAGTATTCACCATAGAATTTATTTTCACCATTACCGGGGTTTCTTGTAAACGCAACACCGGTAGCACTTGTATCGCCCATATTACCAAACACCATGGCCTGCACGTTTACAGCAGTTCCCCATTCGTCAGGAATATTTTCAATGCGGCGGTATTCAATTGCTCTCTTACCCATCCAGCTGCTGAACACAGCACCAATACTTCCCCACAATTGTTCCTGTGGATCTTCAGGGAAAGGTTTGCCTAATACTTTTATAATGGTTGCTTTAAAATCTTTTACCAAAGCTTTCAGTTCATCAACCGTAATATCTGTATCAAACTGGTAACCTTTTGTATGTTTTACTTTTTCTAATTTTTCATCTAATACTTTGCGGATGCCTTTACCACCTTTGGGTTCAATACCACCAGCTTTTTCCATTACCACATCAGCATACATCATAATCAAACGGCGGTATGCATCATAAGCAAAACGTGCATCACCCGATTGTTTAATCACACCTTCAATTGTTTTTTCATTCAGTCCAATATCCAGTACAGTTTCCATCATACCGGGCATTGATTTTCTTGCACCTGAACGAACAGAAACAAGCAATGGATTATTTACATCGCCGAATTTTTTTCCCATTTCCTTTTCAACAGCAGCCAGCGCTTTTTGAGCCTGTGCAGCCAGTTCAGCAGGATATTTCTTTTTGTTCTGATAATAATGCGTACACACTTCAGTAGTGAGTGTATAACCCGGAGGAACCGGTAAACGTAATTTTGGATGACCCGCCATTTCTGCCAGGTTCGCTCCCTTTCCGCCCAATAAGTTTTTCATGGATTCATTTCCATCGGCCTTTCCGCCGCCGAAAGAGTACACATACTTTGTTGCTCGTTTTACTGTTGCCATTGTTGAAATTATTTTTTGAATTTGAATGGAGGAAACTTTGCGTGGATCACTTTATTTTTTAGTTTCCCCGCATTTATTCCTGCTGTTTGCAATCTATCGGTAAAAGTAGAGGGGTGCATTTGGGCAAAGAATGATGTCAGGCACAAAAAAAGCTAATCATCGTCAGGAATTGGAATCTGCAACCTGATTATGATTAGGGCTGGAACCTGATATAAAGGCAGAGCTAAGAGTTAAAAGAGGGAAAGAAGAAGAAAGAGGAATACATGGTTGATACCAGCTTCAGCATTTTATAGCAGCATCGTTGCATCGCACTCTTGTACGTTTAGTTATTATTGGAGCAATGAATTATAAGAGAACATTGTGTGTGCTGATAAATCATAGCTTCGTATTTCTAACAGATCATGTAAAAAAACACTTCTATGGTAAAATCAATAATATTCATTTCTCTATTATTGTTAATTCAACCTGCCAAATCACAAACTATTGATGGGTTCTATACAACTCTTGAGCTTAATGGATTGGAAATAGACTCAGCTGGAAATATTTATTTCTATGGCATTGACTCATTTAAAACTGAAAAATGGTTTTATGAAGTATCAGTGGCAATTAGAGCGAATCAAATAACAATTGAAAAAAATCCAGTATTTTTTAAGGACAGTATCAAAAGCTATTCTGCTTCTGATGGTGGATTTATAACCTACAAAGGGATACTGACAAAACTTGGCGATACATATATTGCAAAGACAAAAATGTCGGACTACGATTATGTCGGATTTAGTTTTTTTGAAGCTCCTAAACTCACAGATGATTTTTACACGACGTTTGTTGACACTCCAGTTGTAAAAGAATTCCCAAAAGAAACAGAAAGAATGAGACTTGAAAAGTATGACAGAATAAAAAAGGATGGAGGCTATGTATATTTTCCAAAAGGCTTATTGCGGCAAGATTTAATAATTCGTCCAGATAAAAATGGGCTTTGGATTAATAATGTTTTTTACCGCCGTTCGAAACAAAAAATAAACAAATAATAGTAGCGACATCGCCTTGGTTCGCAAGATGGTGGTTATTATACCTCCGTTATTTTGTTTCCTTAAATAAACTTTTTTGCATGACTACATTTAGAATAGAAATAGGAAGTTTCATAATGGCTATCATGTTTTTATTTAGCAGTGGAAGTTGCCAAACTTCTCCGGCAAACGGGTTCAATACCAGGTTGTTTAAAAATACTCCCATATACCAAATCGCAAAGGCAATTGCAAAACAGGATACACTCTCTATTGAAGAAATGATCAGGAAAAATCCAACTCTTATAAGTTTTCAGGAACCTAAGTTTGGTGAATCTTTATTAGATTTTGCTGTAATAAATGATAAAATTAATTCTGTTGAAAAATTGCTCATGTTGGGTAGTGATCCAAATCTGAGGTCGCCTATTGATAACAGTACCCCTTTCCTGGATGCTTGCAGGTATTCTGGTTCGTTAGTAAATAGTGATGAAATCATAGCCTTACTTGTTAAGCATGGAGCAGAGGTCAATTCATCACAGTTCGACACAGCACATGATGAAACGAAGATTACTGCTTTGAAATTGGCATGCTATCATGGTAAGTTAAAAACCGTTCAAATATTAGTAGATAATGGCGCAAATTTAACGAGTTATCCTTATAATGAAGGTTCTCTCGTATGTGCTGCTTTATTAACAGATAAATTGGACATAGTAAAATATTTATTATTAGATAAAAAACTTCCCACGCCCTGGTTCGTGGCTTCACGAAACAGCATTAAACACATTATTATTCAACCTTTCGTTTCACAGTTTTATTTTATTGCAACTTATTTATAACCCCGACTTTTAAGTCGGGGTCAACTAAATCAATATGCGGCTTTAGCCATGATTAAATTTCATGGCTAAAGCCATTGCTCTTTTTTCACAACTCCCCCAACTTAAAAGTTGGCGTTATGAAATACAAGAGCGTCTGCACAGCAAGCCTGTTCAAAAGCTTCATAACTCTTCATTTCCCCCATAAAAAGCACCTAAACCGTTATCTGCAGCGTCCGCCTTACCATCAACAGTTATTATATAATTTGAGCACTTACTCCTTTTCTGAAATCCGTTTCAGCAGTTGTTCAATTTTTATGATTTGTTGTGGTGCATTTGCAGGCTCAAGATGCGCATACAACCCTTCTTCCAGGTTTGGATCACGCAATAACAGAGCGAACTCTTTTTGCAAATAACTTTTTACTGTTTCCGGAGCAGACAATAATGCTTCTTCCGCATCTGTATTGTTTTCGAGAACATAAACGATGTCTTCAAAATCACTGCTGAAACGATAATCGTTTTCCCCCCTGCCCTTAAATGCTTCGAGTTTGGAGGCTATAAAATAAGCCAGTGAGAAAATCTTTACCTCAACATCGTCGAGTTGAATTGTTTCTGCATGTTTAAATCCTGCCGGATACCACTTATTACTGAACCCAATCACTTCCGGTTCTGTAGGCATGATGTCAACAACAATACCCTGCATTTGATAACGGCAAATCACCCCGGAAGCTGCATCATTTATAAACCCTGCTTTTCGCAATTGTTCATCCAGTATAGCATAACCATTATAAGAAGCCAGTTCAATCACAACATCCACATCATCTGTTGGCCTTGCTTCGGCTGCAAAAGCACTTGCATACAGTGAAACTGTTGCCCCGCCAACAAACACTACCGGCTGTTGTAAAACCTGCAACATTCGGGCAACTGCTTTTATCCTGCTGATATTGATTTGATGCGACATCTTTATCTCTCCAGTTGTTTCCTGAGTAATTCTTCTGCTTTTTTAATTTCCCTCACCTTTCCCACTCTTATTACATCGCACAAAGCCAGTAAATCATAGAACAGTTCGTCCCTGGATGCTGCTTTAGTTGCTCCGGGGTACAGTGGCTCAATCAGCATTCCTCTTTCTTTTCCATTTGCATCAGGCCACACATATTTCTCTGCTGATGAAAAATACTTGCTCATTACCGGCGCAGATTGAGCTGTTGCCAACCCTTTCACCAATGATCCGGGAATAACAGGAAACACATATTTCATTCCATGCAGCAGGAAATCAAGTAATGTTTTATTGAAAACTCTTTTTTTAGATGGATCAACTAAGCCTGCAATGGCGGAACGGCCAAGTGATTCTGTAATTTCAGAAGGACTGATAAACAGTTCTGCGGCCAAATCCTTATTTAACCACGGCTCACTGCCTTTTGCTGCTATCTTTAATAACAAGGCAATATCATGAGGGCGCATTCCTTTGTGCTGTTTCATATCTGCTCTTTCGCTAAAAGTACTAAATTATTTGCGATTCGCAAATTGCGAATCGCAAATAGGAGCTGTTGCAACCGGCTTGTTATTTAAAATAAATCTTTTCTACCTCACCGCCTTCACCTTATACTCCCCAACCACAGTCCCATCATCCTTCAGCATTTCAACATGCAATTGTTCTTCGTTTGCTTTTACTTTAATTAATGTACGGTTGCCGGGCAAAGGTCCACCGCCAATGATCACCGGATAATCATGTACCGCTTTTACAGGAGGATGCACACCAAACACATGCTTATGACCAGAAATCACTATATCAACTTTATATTGATCAAACAAAGGAGAAAAAACTTTTTTGCAATGCTGCGATCCTTTATGCTCAAATGAATACTGCGGCGGAATATGCATCATCACTACCCTGTACTTTGCTTTTCGGTATTCTTCCGACTGCATGATCTTTTCCATCCATGCTGCCTGCTTTAACCTGTACGCATCCGAATCATCCCAACCCGTTTGTATTTCTTCTTCTCCTGAATCAAGCACAATGATGAAAACAGGCCCCAACTGATAAGTAAAGTACAAACCAGCCGGATTGGAAAAATAATCCTTCAGTCCGTGTGCAAACTTTCCCCGCATTTCATGATTGCCCCTTACAAACAGCATCGGCTTTTGCGTAGCAAATGTATCGGTACATGGTTTCAGCAAATGGTCAATGATCTGTTCTTCATCGCTTTGAAAATCGAACATGTCGCCATTCAGAAAAACAAAATCATAAGGATTGTTTTTATTCAGTTTAAGCAACAAAGGAAATGATTCGGGCCGGTCATGAATATCATTCAGCACCAACCAGCTTACTTCTTTTGCAGTATGATTAAAGGTTGTGAAAGAATATGTATCACTGTAAATAGTTTCACCATAGTTAATTGTATCCTCACCATCAAAATTTTTTATATGTTTCGATGCAACACGGTAATGATATACCGTTCCCGGCTTTAATTGTTCAAGATGAATTTCATGCACCCGGTTATACGCATTCACCAATCCATCTTTCACCAGCACAGCTTTCTGATCAAGCTTTCCTGCTTCACCATATTCAACCCAGCCAAAACTCAGCAGGTTACTGATCCAGCGGATGCTCACCCGTTCAGCTAAAATGGAATGCAGGTAAGGTTTGGTAAGAAATACATGTTTGCCGATGGGTGGCGGCACTACTTCTGATTCATCATTGGTGCAGCCTTTGAAATAAATAAATCCTACTGCACCAACACCTGCTACTTTCGCAGCATTGATGATAAATTTTCGACGATTTGAAGAAGATGGTTTTTGGTCTTCCATGTTTTGGTGGATACTGTTTAACGCTGAAAATCGCTTTTCATTTTATTTAAGATAAATCGAAAATAAGAAATTTAAAATTGGCAGGTTCGCTGAGCTGATTTTATTTCAACTTCATTTACACCCATTTCATTTTGGCCGTACAGCAACATGAGCAGAACTTACCTATATTTAATGATTTCCTTCATACTATGCCCACAACACGAACCAAAGACGGTTATCAGAAACAGGTTTATGATTTCATAAAGGATATTTATGTTGTTTGTCCCTCATGCAGCAGACAGGCAATCGTCAAAACCTCACAACTTTCAATCGGGAAAAAGAATGATCATGACATTAAATTGATTTGTACAAAGTGCGGATACAATAAACATCTTGCAGAAAAACCTGATTCAGTATTACATTCATCTCCCTACAAAATTATAACAGGTAAATATGTAGTTATGGGCGGAGCAATTGATCCTTATTTTCATCTGCCGCTCTGGCTCACAATTAATTGCTGTGATAATCTCTTGTGTGCTTATAATTACGAACACCTGGATTTCCTTAAAACGCATATAGAAGCAAAACTCAGGGAGAGAAATAATCAGGAAATGTCAAACAAAAGTTTAGGGAGCCGTCTTCCAAAATGGATGACCTCAAAAAAGAACAGGGAAACAATTTTAAAAGGATTGACCCAACTTCAAAACAAAGTTTAACAGCAGGATTGCAGATATCTGCAATCTGAGATTAATAATCCATAGATGCCCTTTTAAAAAATGACAAACGGAAACGATTCTGTTCAATTAGTTCCTTTCTTTGAACAACAATAAACAATCATCCCATGCACCGGATATTTATCATTGGCTCTTTCTTGCTGTCAATAGCAGCAACTGCCCAGCAGAAAATTGATTTCGAAACCTATAACCCGCCTTCTACCCTTGTTGTACCGAAGCATCCGGTTACAAAAGCAAAGTATCCATTTATTGATGTACACAATCACCAGTTCCAGATGCCAACAATGGATCTGAATACACTTACTGTTGAAATGGATAAGATGAATATGAGAGTAATGGTGACCCTGAGTGGCGGCAACGGAGAACAGATCAGCAAGGCCGCAAAGAATATCAACCAAAATAAACCCGGACGTTTTATTGTATTTGCAAATGTAGATTTTAAAGGTGTTGGTGAACCGGGATGGGGTGAAAAAGCTGCAAAGCAACTGGAAGAAGATGTAAAGAACGGAGCCAATGGATTGAAGATTTACAAGAGTCTCGGTTTTTCTGTAAAAGATATTAATGGCGTTCGTGTTCCGGTTGATGATGCAAGGCTTGATCCTGTGTGGAAGAAAGCTGGTGAATTAAAAATACCGGTGATTATTCATACAGCCGATCCTAAATCATTCTGGGATCCGTTAGATAATACCAACGAACGCTGGCTGGAGCTGATCATTAATCCCAACCGCAAACGTGGAGCAGATAATCCTGTGCCGTTTGAAACATTGATTGAAGAACAGCACAACCTCTTTAAGAAACACCGCAACACCACTTTCATTGCAGCGCATTTTGGATGGTATCCTAATGATTTGGCAAAGCTGGGTACATTGCTCGATGCCATGCCCAATGTAGTGGTGGAGTTTGGTGCTGTAATTGCTGAGCTGGGCCGTCAGCCGAAAATGGCGAAAGCCTTTTTTACCAAGTACCAGGATCGGATCCTGTTTGGAAAAGACAGCTGGGTCCCATCTGAATACGCTACATATTTCCGTGTGCTGGAAACCGAAGATGAATATTTTCCTTATCATAAAAAATATCATGCCTACTGGGCCATGTATGGCATGGGACTTCCCGATAATATTTTAAAGAAAGTGTATTACAAGAATGCGTTACGGATTATTCCGAATATTGATAAGAGTGGATGGCCGGAGTGAGAAGAAATTGAAATGTTGTTATTAGCAAAAACTTATTTACTGTATACCATGCTAAAAACGAACCTACTAAATATTGAAGAAATAATCGAACTTGTAAAACAACAAGAGCCTGATCGAAAGGACGTAATCGAAGGATTACAAAAATGTTCCGGAGGACTATGGACAAGCAATGGTTATTTTTCATTCATTGATAGTACTACTGCAAATCAAATTGGAGCCGAATGGCAGTTTGAAGAAAGCATAGTTTTAGAACAAGAAAATAAAGGAGATATTGTTTTAGATTTACTTAAAGACGGAAGAATTGGGGGTATTGAATTTATAGGCCTTATTGATCATTAATGCTGTTGTTGGCTAACCCTGCTAATCAACTATATATTTTGTATGGTTGATATTGATGAAAATATTAATACCGAAAGTAGCCCCAGACTGTCATTTTTTTCGCTTACTTACTCCATCAATTTCCTTTCTCTTCAACCCTGTGTTTACTATTACAAGCTGCACACGTCTCTAATTTTGCACAAAAAGTCTTCTTTATTAAGATAAACCCTTTTTAAGCAGCTTTTCTAATAAATAGATGATCTATTGGTAATACCGTTTGTAATTTCTGTGGTTTTTTTTAAACAAAAACCCAATATATTGCCAAACAAACTGAAACTCTAACCAAGTTGAAGTTATGCTTGTGTAAATCACCTGAAGCATATTATTAATCAACTAAACCAAAAACAAGTATGAGAAAACTTGCAATGCTTATTGCTTTGCTCCTGTGTTCCGTTTATATGATGGCACAGGACAAAACTGTTACGGGTAAAGTAACAGATGAGAAAGACGGAACTCCTCTTCCCGGTGTTTCTGTAATCGTTAAGGGAACCACCATTGGTACTTCTACAGGAGCAGACGGTACGTTCAAATTAAGTGTACCAAATTCTGCCAAAGCCTTATTAATTTCACTGGTTAACTACGTTGACTATGAAGTTGCAATTGGTAATAAAAGCAACTTTGAAGTGTCGCTTTCCTCTACTGCACAATCCCTTTCAGAAGTAGTGGTGGTTGCATATGGTACTCAAAAAAGAGAGTCCATTACAGGATCTGTTTCAACAATTGGTGCAAAGCAACTTGAGAACAGACTTACCACCAACCTGTCACAGGCACTTGCAGGTGCTGCACCTGGTATTGCTGCCACATCTGGCAACGGTCAGCCGGGTAGTTCTGCTGCCTTGCGAATCAGGGGTTTTGGTTCAGTGAATGCCAGCTCCGCCCCATTGTATGTGGTAGATGGGTTTCCTTATGGCGGTGCTATCGGCGATCTTAACACCAACGACATTGAAAGTATTTCGTTGCTGAAAGATGCCTCTTCAACTGCTTTGTATGGTGCACGTGCTGCCAACGGTGTGGTTTTAATTACTACAAAAAAGGAAAAGCGGGGACACCAAAAGTAAATGTGTTTTTAAATACCGGTTTTTCAGAAAGAGGTATTGCTGAATACGACCGTGTAGGTGCATTTGACTATTATCCGCTTATGTGGCAGGCCATGAAGCATGGCTTAATGTTCCCTACTACCGGTACAGGTCAAACAGAAGCTGTTGCGGCACAAAATGCTACTAATGGTATTGCCGCTCAATTAATTTATAACCCGTTTGGTGTTCCAAATAATCAGGTGGTGGATGTAAACGGCGTAATGAACCCAAATGCTAAACTTATTTACAATGATTTTGACTGGTATAGCCCGATTGAACGAAACGGTATGCGTAATGAAGTCGGGTTCAATTTATCATCAAAAGCAAATAAGTCAGATTACTATTTTTCACTGAACTATCTCGATGATAAAGGATTCGTAACTAAATCGGATTATCAGCGTATCAATGCAAGACTGGCAGTAAACACACAGGTAAAAGAGTGGTTGAAGACCGGAGTTAATTTAACAACAGTATTGGTAAGCTCTAACCAGGCAGCAGGCGATGGATCAAACACCTTCATCAATCCGTTTGTGTTTGCAAGAGGTATGGGCCCTATTTACCCTGTGCGTGCATGGGATGCAACAGGTAATGCCGTTTTAGATCCATTTGGAAACCAGTATTATGATTATGGAATACACCCGGGCTCTATCAACAGGCCATCAGGTGCTTCCCCCGGTCGGCATATCATTTATGAAACGATGTTAAATGAAAGTATTCAAAAACGTAACAGCATACTTGCAAGAACATATATTGAAACGAAGTTTTTAAAGTATTTCACGTTAACTGCAAATGCCGGTATTGATTTAAACAACTCAAGAAGCCAAACTTTCCAGAACCGTATAGTTGGCGATGGTGTTACCGCAGGTGGTACTGCCGGCAGAACATCGGACGAATTCAGAACTATTTCGTTCAACCAGATATTGAACTATAATCAACAATTCGGGCTGCATGATGTTTCGGTTTTAGCTGCTCATGAATCGCAAAAAAATGTTAACGAATTCTTTTCCGGATCAAGAAGAGGTATGAACCTGGATGGTAATATTGAATTAGCCAACTTTGTAACATTGGCAGGGGTAAATGGTTCTCTTGACAGGTTAAGAAGAGAAGGTTATTTATCAAGCATTAAATATGGCTACGATAAAAAATATTATTTCGACGTATCGTACCGCAGAGATGCATCTTCACGTTTTTCTTCGGAAAGTCGTTGGGGTAATTTTTACTCCGCAGGTGTTTCCTGGTCGGTAATGCGTGAAGGATTTATGGCAAATGCGAAATGGATCAATGACTTAAAGTTCAGGGCATCATACGGAACAGTAGGTAATGATGAATTAGACACTTATTACCAATACCAGGCCTTATATGGCTTAGGGTGGAATAATGCAGGAAATCCCGGTGCATTGATATCAACAGTACCTACTCCTGAATTAACCTGGGAGGTAAATAAAACGCTGAATGTAGGTCTTGAATTTGGAGTATTAAATAATCGTATCTCCGGTTCAATTGAATACTTCGATCGTGGATCATCCGAGTTGTTATTCAGCGTGCCACAGGGTTTATCTGCTCCTGTTACAGTAAAAAATGAGAATATCGGAACAATGTGGAACAGGGGTATTGAAGCCCAGTTGAATTTTGAGGTGGTAAATACGAAAAATGTTAATTGGGATGTACAGTTGAATATCACCAGCCTGAAAAATAAAATTACCAAGTTACCTGAAACAACCCCCACTATTGTAAGTGGTACCAAACGCTTAGAAGCCGGACAGGATATCTTTGCTTTCTATTTAAGAAGATGGTATGGTGTTGATCCTGCTGATGGAGCTGGTTTGTTTTATGCAGCTCCTGGTATTACATCAAATTATCGTGTTACAGCGAAAGGAGATACGGTTACCACCAATTCTACCAATGCAGCATTCCATTATGCCGGATCTGCGATTCCTAAATTCTTCGGGTCTGTTTCAAGTACGGTTGCTGTAAAGGATTTTGCTCTTTCGTTCTTACTGAACTACCAGGTTGGAGGTAAGTTTTACGATGGTAACTATGCGGGTTTACTTGGTATCGCCTATGGCCGTGCATTGCATACCGATGCATTACGTGCATGGAAAAAACCAGGCGATGTAACTGACATTCCACGTCTGGATATTAACAATACGGCACAATTCAACTCACAATCCGACAGGTTTTTGATTGATGCATCGTATTTAAATCTCCGTAATGTTACTCTTACCTACAAACTGCCAAAAACAATTGTAAGCAAAATCGGGTTTGATCAGGCTAAAGTTTATATAGGTGGCGAAAACCTGCTGATTGTATCGAAGCGAAAAGGAATGAACCCTGCTGAAAGTTTTAATGGAACAAATAGCCCGGTTTATGTACCCAACAGGTTATGGAATTTGGGTATAAATGTTACATTCTAATTTTAATCTCAATCATTCTTTAATTAAACAGATTATGAAAAAAATATTAATTGCAATTACTTTTCTAAGCCTGATTACAGGTTGCAAAAAGGACTATTTCGATGTGGGCCCCACAGGTAGTGCGGCTGCTCAAGATATCTTTACCACAACGGCAAATGCTTCGAATGTAATGAATGGTGTGTACCGTTATTTATACAGCAGGTATAGTGCTCAAAACCAACCTGGCCAGGGTGGTATTATGTTGATGTTCGATTTTATGGGCGAAGATGTTCATCAGGCAGTAGCCAGTTGGTACACTCCCGGTAATGGTTCAGGTGGCTGGGTAAACCACAGAAACGACAGCTACCTCTACGTGGAGTATCCGTTCCGGTTATATTATCGTTGTATTGGCAATGCCAATTCATTGCTAGATAATATCAATGCTGCAAGTGGTACCGATCCTGATAAAAACAGGTTGAAGGCAGAAGCGCTAACGATGCGTGCATGGTCATACTTTTATCTCGTGCAGATCTATGGTAAACGCTACGCTTCGGGTGCTGCAAATACACAATTGGGTGTATCAATGCCGTTAACAGCTACCTCAGCTGATCTGAAACTTCCCCGTTCAACTGTTGAACAAAATTATACACAGATCATTAAAGACCTATCCGACGCTGTTACAGCATTTGGTACGGCTTCCGCACCTCCTGCCGGTCCACAGCTAAAGTCGCATTTATCTCTTAAGGCAGCGTTGGCCATTCGTGCAAGAGTTGCGATGGCTATGCAGGATTACGTGAATGCAGCCGCTTTTGCAAAGCAGGTTGTAGATCTGGGTGGTCATTCACTTATGACCAATGCTCAATATCAAAGTGGTTTTAACAATTTGTCGAATACTGAATGGCTGTGGGGTGCTTATGTTCAGGACGATCAAGGGGATACTTTTGGTTCTTACTTTGGTCAGATTTCCTATGATGGAAATACTACCTATGTACGTGGTGTACCTAAACGCATCAATCAGGCATTGTACACTCAACTTTCAAATACTGATGTGCGGAAAAAAATGTGGGAACCCGCTCCAACAACAGCCAATTTCCCTCTCCCGACTACAGCTTTTTCCCGCACCCCATATATGAGCAGAAAGTTTGCAATCAGAACGCTTCCTACTATTGGCGATGTACCATACATACGTTTAGCGGAAATGTACCTGATCATGGCAGAAGCTTATGCAAGGACTCCTGGTAAAGAAGTTGATGCAAGACAAGCTTTATTTACGTTAATGGTAAATAGAGATCCAAGCTATACATTAAGTGTAAACAGCGGCCAGGCATTGATCGATGAAATCATGCTTCACCGTCGTGTAGAACTTTGGGCAGAAGGACACAGATGGTTTGACTTGAAACGTTTGAACCTGCCACTTGACAGAACACTTGTACCAAACTATGTACCTGCGTCTGCAGGAGGATTAATGCAGGTTCCGGCTGGCAGTAATCTGTGGGAATTTGTTATTCCTATCAGTGAAACTCAGGCAAATCCGAACTCTGTACAAAATCAATAAGTTCGGTCAGTTGTTTATTACATAAAAGGTTGGCTCATGCAATTGCATGAGCCATTCCTTTTATACTAAGTACTTAACATCAATGGTTACGAAAAAGAGATGCTTTGTCAAATAAAGTCATCGTTGTTAAATTTCATCAACACTAAATCAGTTCATAACTATCTTACCACGTATTTCTCCCGCAGGATAAGCCGTTGATGTTACATTGATATAATAACTGCCTGCTTTTAATTCTGCTTCTGCGGCAGCATCAAGTGTAACACTGAAATTTAACGGCGAAACAACAACTGCACCAAGCGAAACAACCAGTGATCCTTTCGTAGTTGCAGTTCCTTTCTCAATGTTCCAGCCTGTAGGTGTGATGCCTGAATAGGTTACTGTACCTGAAAAAGTTTTTGTGTCTGAATTATAAGTACCATTGAATGTAGCCGTAGCAGTAGATGCATTGGATGGCAGCTGGGTTGAACCATTTGCATCTGCTTTATACGACTGAGTAACAGGTTCGTCAGAGTTTTTTTTGCAACTAACCAATACCGCACTTGCCATGAATGCTGTAATTCCTAACAGCTTAAGTGAAAATTTCATAATGTAATAATTTAGATGATTAATACACTGCAATTTTCAATTACTGTGCCAGCAATGTTAATCACCATCTTCGGCAATGTGGGAATTATGTAACAATAAACTTAGTTCAGCCGGTAAAAGGCAAAAAAAATGATCTTAAAATATAAGATCATTTTTTATTATAACAGTTCATTTGGTTTATTTCGCTCCTTTCACATACTTCTCTAACCAAGTATGTTCTTCCCACAATAAATGCAGAATATTTTCTTTGCCACGGTATCCATGTGCTTCATAAGGAAGACTCACATAACGCACATTTGCACCATTACCTTTCAATGCAGCAAACATTCTTTCGCTTTGTATAGGATAAGTTCCTGTATTATCATCAGTATCACCATGCACTAATAAGATCGGCGTTTTCAACTGATGTGCAAAACTGAACGGACTCATTTCAAAATACAATTGTGGTAACTGCCAGTAAGTACGGTCTTCATTCTGAAAACTGAATGGTGTGAGTGTTCTGTTATACGCACCGCTTCTTGCAATACCTGCTTTAAACCAGTTTGTATGTGCCAACAGATTTGCAGTCATAAAGGCACCGTAACTATGTCCGCCAATACCTACTCTTGTACTGTCGCCAACTCCCATTGCTGCTAATTTATCAATGGCTGCCCTTGCATTTAATTTCAATTGGTCAACAAAATTATCATTGGGTTTTTTATCAGGCGATGTACTTACAATCGGCATTTCTGCATTATCTAAAATTGCATAGCCCTGTGTTACCCAGAATATAGGGCCGCCCCATCCTATTCTTGTAAACATGTTCTTCGATCCTCTTACCTGTGCAGCGTCACGTGCATTGGTAAACTCACGGGGATATGCCCAGATCAGCACAGGAAGTGGTTTGTCTTTTTTGGGATCATATCCTTTTGGCAAATAGAGATCACCGGTTAAATCAACACCATCAGTACGTTTGAAGGAAATCTTTTGTTTGCTGATGCCTTCCAACTGCGGATAAGGATTGGCAAATGCAGTTACCTGTCTGTCTGCAATTTTCAAACGCAGAGATTTGATCCAGTAGTTAGGTACTTCTGTCTGTGATTCTCTTCTTGTAAGTATGGTAAGATTATTCCTGTTCAAAACATCAATCACCATTTCATACACATCTTCACTGCATCGCCAGATGATTTCATTTTTCTTTGTTGTAAGATCAAAGCTGGAAATAAAAGGCAGATCACCCTTTGCTGAAGCGCCGGTTGTATTATTCATCAGCAGTTTACCATCATGCGGAATCACCACATCACGGCCATAAGAGTTTTTCTCAGTTACAGGATTACCAATATTGCTGTACGCATCATTCAAACTTCTTTCCTGCAATAATTCTGCTTCTCCTGTTGATGGATTTACTTTATACATTTTCGTCATTGCTTTTCCACGCAATGCTTCCTGTACAATGGCAAAGCTGCTGTTACCCCAGCGTGTTCCTGCATAACGCAGCTTCGTTTTAAAGAGTTCTTTTGCTTCTGCAGTAAAAGGAGCTGCCAGTGCATACAATGCATCATGAAATTCCACCTGGGTTTTGATCAATCCACCATCTAATGGTTTACACCAAACAACAGTAGCTGCTTCATCATCACGCCATTCAATAGCTCTTGGAGCATTCTGCACATTATCATTTCCTGCAGGTGCAGTTTCAGATGATGGAAGTTTAGCCACCTCTTTAATAAACTTTCCGGAAGCATCATGAATATTGACTGTTGCATTAAATCCAAATGCAGGAACTGTATAAGAGAATGGTTTATTGATTGTACGGATGAGTAAATATTTTTTATCAGGTGATGCATTCACTGAAACATAGATAGCAGGTTGATTGATCTTTGTTTCTACACCATTTACATTCTTTACCAGTTGTGCAGTACCAAAGAATTCAAACAGCTGTTCATCATACGGCGATTTGATCATATCCTGAAAAGTTGGCCTGGGCGCTGCACTGCCATAACTTTCCTGTACGGTTGGGCCCTTGGGTGTAATGGGACGTTTGGGCATTGCTGCCGGAGATTTTATTGCTGTCTTATATAAAAGCGTGTTATCATCTAACCAACTGAAGGCAGAACCCAGCACTACATTCAATGGGGTTTTATTAACCTTCATTGCTTTCTGTGTGGCCACATCAATTACATACAGATCAACCTGCGATCCGGTGCTGTGTGTAAATGCAATTTTCTTTTCATTATTACTCCAGGCAACGGCATTGGCTAAAAGATTTGCAGGCAAACCGCTGATCTTATACTCTTTTCCAGAAGCAATATTCTTTAATGTAAAATTGTTGATATAGTTCTGCCGGCTCAGTGAGAAATTCGCAGGATTGATACGAAGCCCTGCTACTCTTACTTCCGGCTGTCCAAGTTCTTCTACTGTTGGATAGGTATTCCGTTCAATCAGCAGCATCCATTCACCCTTACTGTCAATACTTACAGCAGGAGTTGGTTTTGCCAATGCTAAATCCATAATGGTTTTTGGGGGAAGCTGGTAGTTAACAGCATCCTGTGCAAATAGATGCACACAAATAAAAAGGGCGATAAATGTTGATAGTTTTCTCATGCAAATGAATGTTTGTTTTGTGTTTCGAATTTACTGATAACGGATCAGAGAAAATTACCGTTCAACAAAATATTTGCCGTTTCACATTATGACCTTATTTTTGCGCCATGATTATCAGCACACATATCCATCATCACCATACTTGCCTTGCCGGGTAAGCCAGATGATGTATTGTGTATAACAATAGTTGAAGGCTTACGAAAGTGAGCCTTTTTTATTTATTAGAATTTTAAACTACCGATGATGCAGGACAAAAAGTACACTCCCCTGAGCGAACTCAGCGGAGGTAATTCAGACAACCCTTCCAAGCTCCGAATTGCTATTCAGAAAAGTGGAAGGCTTTATGATGATTCAGTTAAATTATTAAGTGAATGTGGCATTGATTTACGCAATGTAAAAGACCGTTTAAAAACTGAATCAGATAACTTCCCCATGGAAGTATTCTTTTTACGGGATGATGATATACCGCAATACGTTGAAGATGGCGTTGCTGATATTGGTATTGTTGGTGAGAATGTGTTGTTTGAAAAAAACAAGAAAGCTGAGATTGTTGAAAAGCTTGGCTTTGGAAAATGCCGTTTGAGTTTAGCGATTCCGAGAAGTGAAACTTACAAAGGTGTGCAAAGCTTAGATGGCAAACGCATTGCAACAAGCTACCCCTTTTTAGTAAACGACTTTTTAAAGAAGAACAGAATTACTGCTGAAATACATGAAATCAGCGGCTCGGTTGAAATTGCACCGGGTATTGGTTTATCTGATGTGGTGGTTGATTTGGTGAGCAGTGGCTCTACCCTCTTCATGAACGGATTAAAAGAAGTAGAAACCATTCTGCAGTCGCAATCTGTGCTCATCAAAAATGATAAGCTCAGCAAAGAACAGGAAATGCTGCTCGATAAATTACTCTTCCGCATTAAAGCAGTAAAGAAAGCCAAGCGTAATAAATATGTGTTGATGAATGCACCGAATGAAAAGCTCAGCAATATCATTGCATTATTGCCGGGCATGCGGAGTCCGACCGTTTTGCCATTGGCAGAAACCGGCTGGAGCAGCGTACACAGTGTATTGAGCGAAGATGAATTCTGGGAAAAGATTGAGCAGTTAAAAGCCGCCGGTGCAGAAGGAATCTTAGTTGTGCCGATTGAGAAGATGGTGATGTAAGACAATTTGAAGATTTGGAAATTTGAAAATGAGTTAATGCATGCAGATTATTAAACATCCGAAAAAGAATGAGTGGAGCAGGTTGCTGAAACGTCCGGCACTTGATTCCAGTTCATTAGAGGCAAGTGTAACCAATATTTTACACCAGGTAAAAGCAAGCGGTGATGAAGCGTTGAAACGTTTCTCTACCATTTTTGATAAAGTATCGGTTGAAGAACTGCTTGTTTCAAAAGAAGAGATTGATGCAGTCGTTGCAACCATCAGCACTGAATTAAAAGATGCCATTGCAATTGCTAAAAAAAATATTGAAACATTTCATCAGCAGCAGGTAAGTACGGTTGAAAAAATTGAAACCATGCCCGGCGTAGTTTGCTGGCGCAAAACAGTAGCCATTGAAAAAGTGGGTTTATATATTCCGGGCGGCACTGCTCCTTTGTTTTCTACGATCTTAATGCTGAGCATTCCTGCAAAAATTGCCGGATGTAAAGAAGTGATCTTATGTACACCTCCCGGCAAAGATGGAAAGATCAACGCAGCTATTTTATATGCAGCAAAGCTTGTTGGCATTACCAATATTTATAAAACCGGTGGAGCGCAGGCAATCGCTGCAATGGCATACGGAACAGAAACTATTCCACAGGTATATAAAATTTTCGGCCCCGGTAATCAGTATGTAACCTGTGCCAAACAATTGGTACAGAAAGATGGAGTGGCCATTGATATGCCTGCCGGCCCGAGTGAAGTTTGTGTAATGGCTGATGATACAGCAAATCCTGTGTTTATTGCAGCTGATCTGTTATCGCAGGCAGAACATGGAACTGATTCACAGGTATTGCTGGTGAGCACGTCTGAAGTAATGATCAATGCAGTGCTTGTTGAAACAGATAAGCAACTGGAAGAACTTCCCAGAAAAGAACTGGCATCAAAAGCACTGGAGAACAGCAAAGCAATCTTATTAAAAGATGTCAATGAAATGATTGAGCTGGTGAATCAGTATGCAGCAGAACATTTAATCATCAGCTGCAGGGATGAAGATGTTATTGCAGAAAAAATTATCAATGCAGGTTCTGTTTTTCTCGGCAACTACTCACCTGAAAGTGTGGGCGATTATGCCAGCGGAACCAATCATACCCTGCCAACTAATGGTTATGCCAAAGCATATAGTGGTGTAAGTGTTGATAGTTTCGTAAAGAAGATCACTTATCAAAAGTTAACGCAGGAAGGATTGAAGAATATTGGGAAAGCAGTTGAGGTGATGGCGGAAGCAGAAGGATTGCAGGCGCATGCGGAAGCTGTGAGAAAAAGACGCCCCCTCTAACTCCCCCAAAGGGGGAGAATTTCTATGCACAGCCCTTGCTTTTCAACGTGTATAATTAAAATATAATTCTAAAAATAGCAGACGATTAATTTTCGCTTACGATCTCTGCCGACTGAAATACGAATACTTGAAATGCTGAATTACTATTGTTCACTAATAAACAAATGCCCGGCCTCCCTCTCTACAGGAGAGGGAACGAGGGAGAGGCTTTCATTATGTCTTTCGATTTAAACACACTACTTCGCCCCAACATCAAGTCCCTAACGCCCTACTCTTCTGCAAGGGATGAGTTTCATGGTGAGGCAAAGATTTTTCTTGATGCAAACGAAAACAGCATTGGTTCACCTTTGGTGAAATGGTATAACCGTTATCCCGATCCTTATCAGCATAAGATCAAAGAAAAATTATCTGCTATTAAAGGCGTTTCACCCAAACAGATTTTCATTGGTAATGGCAGTGACGAATGTATTGATCTGCTGTACCGTGCTTTCTGCAACCCGGGGAAAGATAATGTCATTATTTGTCCGCCTACTTACGGCATGTATGAAGTAAGTGCCAACATCAACGATATTGAATTACGCACAGCACCCTTGCTGAATGATTATCAGTTAGACCTGGTGCATATGGAAACACTGGTGGATGCAAACACCAAACTCATCTGGATCTGTTCACCCAACAATCCAACCGGCAACAGCATTAACCGTGATGATATTGAAATGGTTCTGAATAATTTTGACGGACTGGTAATTGTAGATGAAGCTTATATCAACTTTGCCCGTCAGCGTTCCTGCATTTCCCTGTTAAATGAATATCCAAACCTGGTAGTAATGCAGACACTCAGCAAAGCATGGGGGCTGGCAGGTTTACGTTTGGGAATGTCATTTGCCAGTGAAGAAATCATCAGCATCTATAATAAAATCAAACCACCTTATAATATCAGTGAAGCAGTGCAGGAATTGGTGATCAAAGCACTGGATAATGTGGAAGAAGTAAATGCCATGATCCAGGAACTGGTGAAAGAAAGAGGCAGGCTTGAAGAAGGGTTATCAAAACTGAATGTGGTAGAACGCATCTATCCTTCTGATGCAAATTTTTTACTGGTGAAAGTGGTTCATGCAAGAGCTATTTATGAATACTTACTCTCCAATCAGATTGTGGTACGTGACCGCAGTAAAGTGATTCTTTGTGAAGGATGTTTACGGATAACTGTAGGAACGGCAAGAGAGAATGATGAGATGCTGAACGCTTTGCAGAAGTTTATTGTTTAATGCTAACTTTAAACGCAGAAACAAAACCATTATGAACAGAATTATTTCATCAGTCATTTTCATTTTCGCTGTAACATTTACAGCCTGTGCGAATGATTCAACAAAAAACAGTCAAACCGCAAACAACGGTGGATTGAAACTGCCTGCCGGTTTTACAGCAACGGTTGTTGCTGATAAACTCGGTAATGCACGTCATATAGTTGTAAACAGTAATGGCGATGTGTATGTAAAACTGGAACGGTTGAAAGATGGCAAAGGTATTCTCCGTTTAAGAGATACCAACGGCGATGGCATTGCAGATGAAACTGTTGCTTTCGGAAATTTTGCAGGTACCGGCATTGCAATCAATAATGGATATCTCTATGCATCATCTGATGAAGCAGTGTACCGTTTCAAATTCAACAGTAAATATGAAGTGGAAAATCCTGATCAGCCTGAAGTAATTGTAACTGGTTTAGTGAATAAACGTCAGCACTCATCAAAATCATTGGTATTTGATAATACTGGAAATATGTATGTTACTATTGGAGCTCCCTCCAATGCCTGCCAGGAAAAAGATCGTACAGCAGGATCACCCGGACAAACACCCTGCCCTAGTCTAGAAACTGCAGGTGGTGTATGGCAATTCAATCCAAACAAACTCAATCAAACCTATGCAGATGGTGTTCGTTATATCACAGGCTTACGAAATGTTGTTGGATTAGACTGGAACTCATCCATGAATGAATTGTATGTAACGCAGCATGGCCGTGACCAGTTGAATCAATTACATCCCACACAATATTCAGTTGAACAGAGTGCAGAATTACCTGCTGAAGAATTTTTCATCGCAAAAAAAGGAATGGACTTCGGCTGGCCTTTTTGCTATTACGATCCAATTCAGAAAAAGAAAGTACTTGGCCCTGAATATGGTGGTGATGGAAAAATAGAAGGGCTCTGCGGAACAAAAGAAAAACCAATGTATGCATTTCCTGCACACTGGGCACCCAATGCTTTATTGTTTTATACAGCTAAGAAATTTCCTTCAAAATACCAGGGCGGTGCATTCATTGCTTTCCATGGCAGCTGGAACAGGGCACCATTGAAACAGGGTGGCTACAATATTGTTTTCCTTCCCATGAAAGATGGTAAACCAAGCGGCGAATATGAAATTTTTGCTGATGATTTTGCAGGTGGCGAAGAATTCTTAACTCCTGCTAAAGCAAAGCACCGTCCATGCGGATTGGCAATGGGAACAGACGGTTCCATGTATATCTCCGATGACCAGGGAGGCACTATCTGGAAAATAACTTATACAGGCGAAAAATAAGATTGATGAAGAAAATTTCTATTGCAGCGGTTCTGATCATTGGATTTATTGCTGTATCATTCAGTTCTGAACAAAAAGATTTTAAAGAATCCTTCCAGCGGGGCAAAGCAGTTTATAAGAAAGTGTGTATTACCTGTCACCAGCCTGATGGCGATGGTGTACCGAGAATGATTCCACCGTTGAGCAAAACAAAATATATACTGGGTGCAAAAGAAAAGCTGGTACATATCCTTGTAAAAGGATTAAACGAAGAAGTAGAAGTGAATGGAGATTTTTACAATACCCCTATGCCGGCGCAACCGCAACTGACTAACCAGGAAATAGCAGATGTATTAACCTTTGTAAGAAACAGTTTTGGGAATAAAGCAGCAGCGGTAACTGTAGCAGAAGTAATTAATATCAGGAAAAAAATTAAATAAGATGAAGCGAGTATTATTTATTGATCGTGACGGTACATTAATCAACGAAGCTCCACCAACCTATCAGCTTGATTCATTTGATAAACTGAGTTTTTATCCGGATGTATTTTTTTACCTGCGGAAGATTGCTGCTGAAATGGATTACGAGTTAGTAATGCCTACCAATCAGGATGGATTGGGTACAGCCGGTTTTCCTGAAGATACTTTCTGGCCACTGCACAATTTTGTACTGAAGAGTTTTGAAAGCGAGGCTGTACACTTTTCAGAAGTATTAATTGACCGAACCTTCCCGCATGAAAATGCCCCTACCAGGAAGCCGGGCATTGGCATGTTTACCAAATATCTTAACAACCCTGCATACGATCTGGCTAATTCATTTGTTATTGGCGACCGCATTACAGATATTCAGCTGGCAAAAAATCTTGGCTGCAAAGGAATCTGGATCAACAATGATGCAAGTCTTGGTGCTGCTGAAATAAAAGACCAGGTGGCTGATCTGCGTCAGTCAACCATTGTACTTGAAACCATTCACTGGAAAGAAATTTATGAGTTCCTGAAACTGGGTTTGCGTACAGTTGTACATGAACGTAATACCAATGAAACAAAGATCCGTGTTGAACTGAACTTAGATGGAAGCGGTAAAGCAAACATCAGCACAGGTCTTGGATTCTTTGATCACATGCTCGATCAGATTGCACGTCACGGCAAAATGGATCTCAACATCACTACTAATGGTGATCTGCATATTGATGAACACCACAGCATTGAAGATACCGGTATTGCTCTTGGTGAAGCCTTTGCAAAAGCTTTGGCTGATAAGCGTGGACTGGAACGTTATGGCTTTGCTTTACCAATGGATGAAGCAGAAGCAAAAGTGCTGATTGATTTCGGCGGTCGCAACTGGATCGTCTGGAATGCAACGTTCAAACGTGAAAAGATTGGTGAAATGCCAACGGAAATGTTCTTTCACTTTTTCAAATCATTCAGCGATGCCGCAAAGTGTAATCTCAATATTGAATGCCACGGCGATAATGAACATCATAAAATTGAAGCCATCTTCAAGGCCTTTGCAAAGGCCATTCGTATGGCTGTAAAACGGGATCCGTTGAGCAATTATCTTCCTTCAACCAAAGGGGTGCTGTAAATGGGCATAACTCATTCCACTGATAAAAGATTGCCATTCGTGTGATTTTTGTCATACCGGAGTAAAATTTCTATAATTAGTTTTATTTAAAATTTAGTTATGGAAGCAATCCTGGTTCCGGTAGACTTTTCATCTACATCAATGAACGCAGCAGCCTATGCCATGAATTATGCAAGGCAGGTAGGTGGCAAGCTCATCCTTGTTCATGTGTTTGAATGTCCGCTTGTGTACCCTACTTACCAGGGAGCAGAAATAACTCCACAGGGTTTGCGTGATATCAATATAAAAGAACTGCATTTATTGGCAGCTCAGTTAACAGAGAAAGAACCCTTGGTGAAAGTGGAGTGCATGCTGTTTGATGGCAAACTGATTGAAGTCATTAAACAACTGGAAGAATCCATGCAGATTTCAATGGTGATCATGGGAATTACCGGAGTTGGAAAAATGACGGAAAAACTGGTAGGCAGCAATACATTAGATGTAAGCAAATATATCTCAACTCCCGTACTCATCATCCCTGAAAAAGTTTCTTTTGTACGGATAACAGATATTGGTTTAACAACTGATTTCCGTGATGTGCAGGAAACCATACCGGAGAAAATGGTGAAGAAGATCATAGATACAACCGGAGCCAAACTGCATGTGCTGAATGTTGATTATGCATATCAATGGACAGAAGATGTATTGTTTGAAAGCGGGCTGGTGGAAAATATGTTTGAACACTATCATCCCAAGTATCATTTTATCGACAGGGATAATTTAGTGGATGGCCTCAATGAATACGCCGAAAAATACAGCATTGAATTACTGATCGTTATCCCGCAAAAACATAATATTATTGAAAAGCTGTTTGCAGGAAGCCATACCAAAGAGCTGGTTTTTCATGGCGAAGTACCCGTGCTGGTGATGCATAATACAGTGAAGCAGCCTGCAATGGCATAGCTTTGCATTCAGATATTTTTTCTTGCGCAGGTCTCCCGACCTGTGCATGGCCGTTACTTGATTTATTGAATGATTCAGTTGAGTTAATTCCAACTTTTTTTGTGAGATGGTAATTGTTTGGCATCAGGCAGTAAGGTTTGTGCCCGATTGTTTTTCTACTTTCTGTAAAGCTTTATGCATATGCAGCAAATCCAGATTAAAAAAACTGCAAAACTGATTTTCTGAATTACCGGTAAATAAACAATCATTCCTTTTGAGTAATAAACATAATTATTCAGTACAACCAGTAAAATATTCATAAGCCCAAATGCAAAAAGGTTGAACCACTTTACCTGGTAGAGACCAAGCAAGGTTCCAATTGTTGCAATAAGTCCAAATGCAGATGCAAGATTTGTAATTGAATCGTGGTCAAGTCCTGTAAACAAAAGGAATGCGGTTGACATTGAAAGTAAACCCGCAACCGGGATGCTCAGTTTGAGTTTTTTGCTGATATTGGTATGCCATGAAAACAGAATCCAGAAAAGCGAAAGAGTAATGCAAAGTACAAACAGTCCCATCATAGCAACCGGCTTTGCAGAATTAGGTTGCCCGTTCTGAGCGTTTTCACCCAGCAGGTTGCACCAGTAATTATTTACCAGGCTGAACCCAACAGAATGTTTGTCGGCCTGTGAACCACCCGGGTAAAAAAAAGCAGCAACAATATAAAGCACAATAAAAAGTATTGCGCCAAAAATGGGCGTCAAAATCAGAATACTTTTGTACTTGTTTGTTTGATTTGACAAAATGTTATTATTACTGGTAACTTTTAGGTATCAGGTCAGGATAACTACACTAGAGAGAAGAATAATGAGTTGAAATAATATTTCATACACTAATATCATCTGCTTCCAGCAATTCAAAAAAAAACTTTTTAGACCTTGATGTTTCAATATTAAATGGTATTAGAGCGATTAGATAGATAAATAATGTCACAAAAAAAAGAATTAAAAAGCCATAATTCATATCACCTTTTGAATAAATCATCCTGCCTGTTGAAATCATCCCGTTAATTAAGAATAACAACATGATAAACCACATTGTGTAAGTATAAATATGCATTCTTAATCTTACTACAACTTTTGCTGTGTTATTATTTTTCAGAATTTCTCCTTCAATAACCGGAAGAAATGAATTTCTGCCATCTATTCGACGGCTGATTCGAAATTTGTTATCCCAAATCTTACCATAATAAGGCTTGTTTTCAATTGAATAATCAAAGTTGAAGCTAAAAAACTGGGGCTCAAGAGTTATTTTTTCTCTTAGTCTATGCATAACCTCATCTTCTGTCAGACTCGTATGAATTTTGATGCGTTTATATGGGAAGTAGTTCATTCAATTTTTGCATTTATGTTACAGTTGTTGAGCTCAGCAAGCGGAGTTTGCTACTCAAACCTCAACGCCTTCACCGGGCTTATCTTTTCACCAGCAGAGAAGGAATCAATAAAATCAGGAAGCTCACCACAAACGTAATGATATTGATCAGCAGCACCTGCCACCAGATAACCCTGATGGGTGCAGAAGAAACATAATAAGCAGCTTCATCTAATTTAATAAAGTGTGTAGTTTGCTGCAGCCAGCAGATGCCAAGGCCGAGTAATGTACCAAGTATCATTCCTGCAATGGCAATGATCAATGCCTGGTTCCAAAAAAATGACCTGTATGGTTGAATCAGCTGCACCGGTTGCTTTCAGCAGTCCAATCATTTTTGAACGTTCCAGTACCAATATAATTAAACAGGAAATTAAATTGATGACAGCCACAATACAGATAATGATTAAGATCACCTGCTTGTTGGTGCTTTGCAGTTCAAGCCAGTCGAAGATGTTGGGATAAATTTCACGCAGTGGTGTGCTGAACCATTGCACAGGAATCTGGTCGAGCAGTTCATTATTGGTGCGGTAATCTTTTTCTGTAATCAAACAACGTCAGTTCATACCCTCCTATCTGCGTGGCTGTCCAACCGTTCAGTTTGCGGATGAGATTGATATCAACGATTGCAAATGTTTTATCATATTCTTCAATGCCTGTTTTATAAATACCGCAGATGGTAACAGGCCGCACTCTTGGTGTGGTGCTGTTGTTGTCAATAAAATAAATCAGTATCCTTTCGCCCACTGTTGCATTGATCTGTTTGGATGTATAGGCAGAGATAAGGATTTGATTATTGGTTAAGCTATCATCAAACTTCAGCCATTTTCCTTTGGTGATAAAAGGTTCCAGTCTTTCACGGGAAAAATTCTTCTCCACTCCTTTCAGCAAAACACCTTCAATTGTCTCGGTTTTTTTCAACATGGCCGATTTCGTTGCAAACGCATCTACCAGCTTCACCGATTTGTTTGCACGCAATATGTTATAGACTGTATCGTTTTTCTCTTCAGGAAGTTCTTCGGCCAATCCTGATATAGAAGATTGCTGTTGCTGCACACGGAGATGTCCCCAGAAGCTGAACACCTTACTGCTCACAGTGTATTGAAATCCTTCCACAAAAGCAAAGGCAAGGATCATAACGGCCACACTGATAGCAGTTGCAGCAGCCGACAGTCGGATGATGAACCGGGAAAAAGATTGGTTCTTTTGAAAAACCAGGCGGCGGGCTATGAAGGAGGCTACGTTCAAACCAGTTAACTTTGAATGGTTGTAAAACTAATGGATTCTGAAAACATGCAGCAGTTAAAAATTACGTTTTGGTTTTTTCTTCTTCTCGTATCCTCTGTCAACTTGTTTGCACAGGAACCCGATAAGATTTACCGCAGCAATATCCGTTCAGTAAAACTGACGGTGCAGGGCGATCAGTTAACCTATCCCGTTATGCGGCTCAACAGTGGCGATCAGCTGGAACTGCATTTTGATGATATGGATGCTGATGTAAAATATTATTCCTACACATTTGTTCTCTGCAATGCCGACTGGTCTCCTGCCATGCTCAGCCAGTTTGATTACATGAAAGGATTTTCCAATGTACGCATCGGCACTTACCGTAACTCATCCATTGCATTAACACGTTACACACATTATACCTGTAACCTGCCCGACCGTAATACAACTCCAACACGCAGCGGTAACTATATGCTGAAGGTGTTTGTAAATGGCGATACTTCACAACTTGCTTTAACTAAACGTTTCCTGGTGATTGATAACAAAGTAAGTGCTGGTGCAACAGTACTGCAGCCTTTCAACTCCATGTATTTTAAAACGCATCAGAAATTGCAGTTCACAGTAAATGTGCAGAACATAAAACCAACCAATATTTTTCAGCAGATCAAAATTGTGATCCTGCAGAATAACCGTTGGGATAACTGTACAAGAAATATTCAGCCAACATTCATCCGTCAGAATATCTTAGAATACAATACTGAAGCAGATGGTTTATTTGCTGCACAGAAAGAATGGCGATGGGTAAACCTTACCAGTTTCCGTTTGCAGACTGAACGAATTGAAAAAGCAGATTATACAAACAAAGGTCAAACGCTATTTGTAAAACCGGAGGGAGAACGCAACTCTCTTCATTATATGTACTACCGTGATGCCAATGGAATGTATGAGCTGAGAAACATCGAACAGAATAATCCATACTGGCAGGGCGATTATGCTAGTGTATGGTTCAGGTATGTAAGTCCCGACAGACAGCCAATTCCTGATAAAGACATTTATCTGTTTGGTGAACTCACGAATTATGAAATCACCGATGCCAACCGCATGATCTTTAATGAAGAAACAGGCATGTATGAAAACAAACAGCTGTTGAAGCAGGGCATGTACGATTATATTTACATTACAAAAGATAAAAAAACAAAGCAGTTGAGTACTGATCAAACAGAAGGCAACTGGTGGGAAACAGAAAATAATTACAGCATTCTTGTTTACTACCGTGAGTTAGGCGGAAGAGCTGATGAGCTGATTGGTATTACACAGGTGAATTCGATTGCAAACAGGCCAAACTTTAATAACAGAAACTGATCAGTTGAAATTGGAGAAAATACTCAACTTCTCCTGTCAAACTTCAAATTTCGAATTTCAAATTATCTTCAATCCCTTATCTTTGCGGCGGCAGGTCTTGCACGACCAGCTCCTGCTGAACTCCCCCAGGGTGGGAACGCAGCAAGGGTAAGCGGTTGTAGCGGTGCGATGTAAGTAACCTGCCATTTTTTTTCCTTTTTTGAAGATGCTCCTAAACAAACTGATCATGCAACAATCTTCAAAAAACAATTAAACTCCTGTAATGAAATTTTTTATTGACACGGCCAACCTGGCCCAAATTAAAGAAGCAAACGAATTTGGAATCTTAGATGGTGTTACCACCAACCCCTCCCTGATGGCTAAAGAAGGCATCAAAGGACATGAAGCAGTGATGCAGCATTACAAAACCATTTGTGAAATGGTTGATGGCGACATCAGTGCCGAAGTAATCAGTACCGATTTTGCCGGTATTGTGGAAGAAGGTAAAAATTGGCAGCAATTCATCCGAATATCGTGGTGAAAGTGCCGATGATCAGGGATGGTATCAAAGCATTAAAATGGTTCAGCGATAACAGCATTAAAACCAATTGTACTTTAGTATTCAGTGCAGGTCAGGCAATCCTTGCTGCAAAAGCCGGTGCAACCTACGTATCTCCTTTTATTGGCCGTATTGACGACAGTGGTTGGGATGGCATGGAACTGATTGGACAGATCAGCAATATTTATTCTTTACAGGGATATGAAACACAGATCCTCGCAGCTTCTATCCGTTCATCTTTGCATATTGTGCAGGCTGCTGAATTGGGCGCTGATGTTGTTACCTGTCCGTTAGAACCAATCCTTGGTTTATTAAAACATCCGTTAACTGATCTCGGACTGGCGAAGTTCTTAGAAGATGCCAAGAAATTTCAGTAAATAATTAATAGTTGATATTGAAAAGCTGTTGAATAATGTTCAACAGCTTTTTTATTTTAGTCTATTCAATCGTTCCGTAACAGGTATTTTTGATAGAACAATCATATTTACTTTTCTTGTTTGGAAATAATACTCCAAAGTTTGGTTTCTTCTCAGGATATACTTTCACTGTAGATGCCTTTTTAAAAACAACATCTTTATTACACAGCCACAATACCCGGATAGTATCATTATTATCTGTTTTGACTATAGTTAACGAAGCGGTGGCTAAGACTCCGCAGGTAAATGGTGCTTTTGCATGAAATAATACACTCCCTTTTAAAGTATCAGTTAGAGAAAAATAGTTCCAACTTGTTTCACATTCGGTACATGTAATTACAGGTTTAGTATTTCTTGTTTTATTAAATGAAGAAAGTAGTATAATACTGATAATGATGAAAGTAATTGTGCGAAGCATTCTATATTCAGTTGCTGAACAAAGTTGTTACCATTAAAAGCAAAGAGTCATGTCACATTGGAACAACTCTTAAATAAATTCTCTTTCCCTCTTTTCCCTCTTTTAATCTCTTAGCTCTGCCTTTCAACTTTTAGCTCCTCACATCCACCAGAAAACTTCCCAAATCAACCACCTCACCCTCGCCCATCTTAAACTGTTCAAGGTCTTCCAGACTTAATTCCTCCAGCACTTTGGTAGTATAAACAGGTTTGTGATCTTTCAGTATAATAAAATAAAAGTCTGGACGGGTTTCTTTAAAAGCTGAATCATTCACAAATGAATCATGCGCAAAAGCAATACGGATATGGCCTTCAGCATCCAACCGGCTTTCACCGAGATAATCATCATCAGCAATGTCACGGTCGTATAAACGAACAGTATACTCATCGCCGGTTAATCCTTTGTCTTCTCCTTTTTCAATAAAACGGGCAATCACTACAAGGTCAGGTTCTTTGTTAAGGGTAAAATCACTCATGGCTTTCAATTTGGTGTTTAGAATTATTTCAAGTTAAAGTAATTTCTGAATCAGAGCAAAACAAAAGGCACAAAGCTGTTATACTTTGTGCCTTAATTATATTTTACGCTTCGTTTAAATCTCGACTCCGCTCGATTCTGCACCGCTTCCTTCGACTTCGCTCAGGATGTTTATTCATCCAGCTTCAATACCGCCAAAAATGCTTCCTGCGGAATCTCCACATTACCAATTTGCCTCATACGTTTCTTACCTTCTTTCTGTTTTTCAAGGAGTTTACGTTTACGGCTGATATCGCCACCATAACATTTAGCGGTTACATCTTTACGCATAGCACTGATAGTTTCACGGGCTACAACTTTAGCACCAATGGCTGCCTGGATAGCGATCTGGAACTGCTGACGGGGAACCAACTCCTTTAATTTTTCACATAATTTTCTTCCAAATTCATTGCCACGGCTGCGGTGAATCAAAGCACTCAAAGCATCCACCTTATCTCCATTCAGTAAGATGTCCATTTTCACAATATCTGCATCACGGTAACCGATAGGATGATAGTCAAACGACGCATAACCACGGGTTTGTGATTTCAACTTATCATAAAAATCAAACACAATTTCCGTTAACGGCATTTCAAACATCAGCTCCACACGGGTTGGTGTGAGGTAATGTTGATTGATAAGAATACCACGTTTGCCCAGGCAGAGCGTCATGATGTTCCCGATATAATCTGGCTTGGTAATGATCTGTGCTTTAATGAATGGTTCTTCAATCCTGTCCATGGCCGTTGGTTCAGGCATTTGGGTTGGATTGTTCACCTGTATCTTTTCACCTTTTGTGGTATAAGCAACAAAACTTACGTTGGGTACAGTGGTGATCACTGTCTGGTTGTATTCCCTTTCCAAACGTTCCTGAATAATTTCCATGTGCAGCAAACCGAGAAAGCCGCAACGGAAACCAAAACCAAGCGCCTGTGATGTTTCCAGTTCAAAAGTCAATGAGGCATCATTCAGCTGCAGTTTGTCCATGCAGTCACGGAGTTCTTCAAAATCTTCTGTCTGTACAGGGAAGATACCGGCAAATACCATCGGCTTCACTTCCTGGAAACCTTTGATGATCTCCTTCGTTGGATTCGCTGCTAAGGTGATCGTATCACCCACTTTTACTTCTTTCGCATTCTTTACACCGGTAATGATATAACCCACATCGCCACAGGTTACTTCTTTCTTCTCAGTCATCTTCATCTTCAAGATCCCAACTTCACTTGCTTCATATTCCTGTCCTGTACTTACAAACTTTACTTTATCTCCTTTTCGTATTCTTCCGTTCCTGATACGGTAGTAAACGATCACACCACGAAAACTGTTGAACACACTGTCAAAAATCAATGCCTGCAACGGTTCATCAGGTTTACCGGTTGGTGCAGGAATCCGTTTTACAATTGCTTCTAATATTTCTTCAATACCAATACCTGCACGACCGCTGGCTAATAAAATATCTTCGGGCTTACAGCCAATCAGGTCAATGATTTGGTCTTTCACCTCTTCAATCATCGCACCGTCCATATCAATCTTGTTGATCACAGGAATGATCTCAAGGTTATTATCAATCGCTAAGTATAAGTTGGAAATGGTTTGCGCCTGGATTCCCTGTGCAGCATCAACCAACAATAATGCACCTTCGCAGGCTGCCAATGCACGGCTCACTTCATAACTAAAATCAACATGGCCGGGTGTATCAATGAGGTTGAGGATATATTCCTGTCCGTCTTTGTGTTTGTAATTGATCTGGATAGCATGACTCTTAATCGTAATGCCTTTTTCTCTTTCCAGGTCCATATCATCCAGTACCTGGTCCATCATATCACGGTCGCTGATGGTACCGGTGCTTTGTAATAAACGGTCGGCCAGGGTACTTTTTCCGTGGTCAATATGAGCAATAATGCAAAAATTTCTGATATTCTTCATGAACTTTCCTTCTCAATTTTCGTGTGGTGCTCCGCCTGACATAGCCTTGGCGAAGGCGGGCAAAGGTAACGAAAATCAGCGAGCAGAAACGGGTGAAATATGAGTGGGGATAAAGACGGATTCTATCCCCGACAGCGGTTATCAACCCTGTCGGCGGATGTTAAAAAAACGAAAGACAATTTTGTTACATGCTTTTTGAAACAATAAGCAGAGATGGTTGTGTCACTCACTTGTGCACCATAGCTTTATGCGGCGGAGCACTTGTACGGATGGTAATTCTATGCAGCCAATTGTCTGAACCGTGATTTTTTGGGTGAAAGGGATTCAGAAGATCGGTGGCTTACATTCACACTCGTTTCAAATACAATAGAGTTCAAAAGTTGAAATGTTTTACTAAAGTCAAGAATGCTGTAACCCTGAGTTTGTTAAAAGGTTGATGAGGAATTGCTTAATTCGTGATTATAAGTTCAGCCAAATTCTCATTACATTGGCTGATAAAATAACCAACATGAAATTGCATCTTCTGCTTCTTTTGTTTATCTCCATCCTGTCTGCCTGTGCAAACGAACCAAAAACAAGTGAAGCAGTAGCTTCATCAACTGATTCAACAAAATTTCCTAAAAGAATCAACCGGCTTGATGGATCTTCCGTTGGTGCAGACAGTCTTACAAACATAATAACTGAGCTGGCAAGGGCTGCGAAAGTAACAGGAGCTGCTGTCACCATTTTCAATAACAACGAAGTGGTTTATCAAAAAGCAGTCGGCTATAAAAATTTTGAAAAGAAAGATACACTGACAACGTCTACTGTGTTTTATGGCGCTTCTTTAAGTAAGATGGCTTTTGCTTATATCGTCATGCAATTAGTTGAAAAAGCTGTTCTGCATTTGGATACTCCCCTTCAACATTATCTGAAACAGCCATTACCCGATATTAAGTTCGAAAAAGAATGGAGAGGTTTTGCCGATATAAAAGGCGATGACCGTTACAAACTAATTACAGCACGCATGTGCCTGTCTCACACTACCGGTTTTCCAAACTGGCGTTTCCTCACAGACAAAGGATTGGATGAAAAAGGGAAATTGTTTTTTCAATATACTCCCGGAACCAAATACAGTTATTCAGGCGAAGGATTACACTTGCTGCAATTCGTTATTGAACAGATTACCGGAAAAGGACTGGAAGAAATTGCAAGGAAAAACCTGTTTGATCCGTTGGGAATGAATATGACCAGTTATGTATGGCAGGAACGTTTCGAAAAGAACTATTGCAATGGACATACAACTGCTCAGGAAGTGCTTGGAAAAGATAAAGAGGATGAAGCAGGTGGTGCAGGAAGTATGGAAACAACACCCGGGGATTATGCAAAGTTTATCTCTGCTTTTATGAAACATCAGCTGATCAAGGATTTAACATTCAGTGAAATCACCAAACAACAGATCAGGATTAAAAACAAACAACAATTCGGGCCTAACAGAAAAGTTGATACTGATGAGTTTGATAAGATTAACCTGGGATATGGATTAGGTTGCGGCTTTTTGGAATCAGGCTATGGAAAAGGAATTTTTAAAGAAGGTCATGGTGATGGTTTTCAGCACTATTTTATTTTCTTTCCTGATAAAAAAATTGCTGTCATGATTCTCACGAACAGTGATAATGGAGAAAGTATCTTTAAGGAGTTACTTGAAATAACGATTGCCGATACTGTTACTCCATGGCAATGGGAAAACTATATACCTTATAACATGAAAGGTTCTGAATAATTGATGCCAGGTTTAGATTAGCTCCTTATGTTTTATCTGCAAAGCCATCAGCACAATGAAGAATCCAATCAGCAGGTACACAAGTTGTAACCAGTCGTAGGTTTGAATAACACTGATCTGCACCACTTCAAATGCAATGATCATCAGTCCACCGGCCCCTGCCCAGAAAGCACCCCTGTAATGTTTCTTCCACAATTTAAACGCAGCATATAGGTTTATGAAGCCGACAAAAAAAGTAAGAGCAATTCCCGGAACAAGATAGTTGTGAAGAAAGGATTGATTGATGAGATTACTATTCAGCTGCAGTAAATGTCCATCGGGTTGAATCATCAGCATAATTCCGCAGGGAATAGCTGTGATGGCAACGAATGCGGTAAGAAACATCAATAGCTTTGCCATTGCGATTTTTTCTTAAAGGAACACTACAATATCTGTATAGGAAATGAGTGCAGTCAAACAGTTAGGTGACAGGTATCATTGAAACTCAGCCTTTCGGCAGACCGGCATCGCTTGCTTATCCGGCAATTCTGACCAGAAAGTTTTGTAATTTTTTAATGATAATTGCGGCATTCTCAAAAAAAAATTATCTTACTGCACAAACTTGCCATATATGGATACTGTCAATTTACAAGACGGGCTTAACAAAGTTATGTCCTGGAAACGGAAGGTCTCAACATCGAACAGATCGCTGAACGGCTGCTGCAATCAGGTATTCCTGAAAGCATGAAAGAAGAAGTGATCCTGAAGTGGAAAGAAATACGCAATGAGAAAAAGAGAAACAATGCCTTTATTTATTGCGGCATCGGGATTGGATTATTAACCACCGGGTTCTTATTTACCCTCTTTCTATTCGACAGCGGCGGCAGTTACAGCTTCGGGCTTTATGGTTTAACCATTATTGGGCTAATCCTTGTTTTTAAAGGAATGATTGATCTGATGAGTTAAGTGCTGTTTATTATTTTAATGACTCAACCTTCTTCAATAAAAATAAGATCATTAGTACAGTTGTTTGGCTTGCTGCCTGAAAATGAACGCATCATCACCGATGTATTAAGGCAAATCATTCTTGAAAACCTGCCTGCTAACTGCAAAGAAAAAATATCCTTCAATGTCCCTTATTTCTATGGTAAGAAAGGAATCTGTATCGTTTGGCCATCAACAATACCAAGAGGTGGGATAAAGAAAGGTGTTTTATTAGGCTTCTGGTATGGCAATAAACTCGACGACACAGATCAGTACCTTACACATGGCACTAATAAGCAGATCTTTTATTAAATCTTCCACAGCCCAGATGAAATTGATGAACAGGCTATTGTTCAACTGCTGAAAGAAGCTGTAAGAATTGACAGCCTCTGGTAAAAAGTCAGCCATTTATTTTTCTTTTCTGCGTTCGTTTTTAAGCATAGCTTCTTAACTTCCCTGCTTCCAAAACCAATCAGCATGAAAGTAATTTCTCTTTTTTCTTCTCTCCTATTTTTAGTTCTCAGCTCCACTGCACAAAAAAAACCAGTTGTCTTAAAAGACGATCAGTTAAAAACGCAGGCCGCAGCTGAAATACAATCTCATTATGAGCAATACAAGGGCATGGCCCTGCAGATCTGGAACTATGCAGAAGTTGGTTACAAGGAAGTAAAGAGCAGTGCATTGCTTCAGAAAACCCTTACAGAAAATGGCTTTACAGTTGAAGCAGGAGTTGCAGGAATACCAACAGCTTTTGTAGCTACTTACGGCAGCGGCAAACCGGTGATTGCCATTCTTGCTGAGTTTGATGCCCTGCCCGGCATTTCACAAACCAATGCACCCGAAAAAACAAGCGCAGGAAAAGATGCAGGACATGCATGCGGTCATCATTTGTTTGGAGTGGCTTCTGTTGCATCAGGAATTGCTATTAAAAAAATGATTGAAGAAAAAAAGTTTACAGGAACCATTAAAGTATTCGGCTGCCCCGCAGAAGAAGGCGGCAGCGGCAAAGTATATTTAGTAAGAGCCGGATTGTTTAAAGAGGTGGATGTGGCCATTCACTGGCATCCCGGAAATGATAATGAAGTAACCATGACGAGTGCATTGGCAAATATGTCGGCCAAGTTTCGTTTTCGTGGAATTTCTGCACATGCTTCTGCTTCACCTGAACGTGGACGTTCTGCTTTAGATGGAGTTGAAGCAATGGATAATATGGTGAACATGATGCGTGAACATATTCCGCAGGAAACAAGGATACATTATGTAATTACCAGTGGAGGTAAAGCGCCCAATGTTATTCCTGACTATGCTGAAGTATATTACTATGTGCGTCATCCAAAAAGAGACCAGGCGCAAAGTATTTTTAACCGTGTAGTGAATGCGGCAAACGGAGCTGCTTTAGGAACAGATACAAAAATGGAATATGAAATTATTGGCGGTACACATGACCTGCTGCTCAACAAAACACTGGCTGAAGTAATGCAGAAGAATCTTGAAAAAACAGGCGGGGTAATTTATACTCCTGCTGAAATTGATTTTGGAAATAAAATTCAATCCAGTTTTGGATTCCCTGCACCGCCTGTGAGCAATGCAGCCCTCATCACTCCACTGAAAACAGTAACGGATGCAGGTGGCGGAAGCACCGATGTTGGTGATGTAAGTTATGTAGTACCTACAGTTGGTATCAGTACAGCAACCTGGGTTCCCGGCACTCCTGCACATAGCTGGCAGGCAGTAGCATGTGGTGGTACAGAGATTGGAACAAAGGGCATGATGACATCTGCCAAAACAATGGCCATGACGGCAATTGATCTGTTCCTGCATCCTGAGATCATTCAAAAAGCAACGGCAGAGTTTAAACAGAGTATTGGTGATTACCAATACAAAGCATTGCTTGGCGATCGTAAACCTGCACTGAATTACAGGGATTGATTGCAATGATTTTTAATTTTGACGAAACAGAGAATATGAAAATTTCAAAAGCAACTGTTGCAGATGCAGCAGAACTGGTTGATTTATTAAACAGTGCTTACCGTGGTGAAAGTTCAAAACAGGGATGGACAACAGAAGCACATCTCATTGCCGGTAACGTACGAACGAATGAACAATCAGTGATTGATGTCATCAATCAAACTGGAAGTGTTATTTTGAAATGCACCGATGAACAAAATCAGATTGTTGGCACAGTGAACCTGCAGAAACATGGCAGTAAACTTTATCTCGGAATGTTCAGTGTATCACCTGCTTCACAGGGAGGTGGTATTGGCAAGAAACTATTGATTGCTGCTGAAGATCATGCAAGAGAGGTTGATTGCAATTTAATTTATATGACTGTTATCTCTGTCCGTACAGAACTGATTGACTGGTACAAACGCCATGGCTATGTGGATACTGGTGAACGGAAACCTTTTATTGAAGACGATGTAACCGGGCAGCATTTACAAGAACTGGAATTTGCCGTTCTTGAAAAGACGATTTAACAGGATTCCCTTATTTTCGCCAAAACTTACGACTTATGGATTTACATCAGCTTTTGATCAGGCCATTGCCGACAGCAAAACACTCAGCGAAAAGCCCAGCAATGACACTTTATTACAACTCTATTCACTGTACAAGCAGGGAAGCGAAGGTGATGTAAACATTGATGCACCATCTAATCCTTTTGATTTTGTTGCCAAAGCAAAATTTGAAGCATGGGAAGCATTAAAAGGAAAGTCAAAAGAACAGGCAATGCAGGATTATATTGATCTTGTTGCGAAACTGAAATCTTAATATTTACCCAGTACTTTTTGATAAACTGAAAGCAGTTGTTGAGCAACAATGCTGTAATTATATTTTGCTGATGCTTCTTCGGCAATTTTTTTCCGGTTGAATTGTCCGTATTTCTTTTTCAGCAAAAGCATAGCATTTGCCAGTGCTTCTGCATTTTCCGGTTCAGCTAAAATTCCATTTGTTTTATTCACCAGTTCAGGAATTGCTCCAACATTCGATGATACAACAGGAAGCCCGCAGCACAATGCCTCGGCTGTTACACAACTGAAGGTTTCGCTTTTACTGTACAGGAAAAGTGCATCGGCTTTTTTTAATTCTTCCGCTACTTTTGCATAGGGAATCTCACCCATGAACTGAATACTTTTTTTAGGAATACCAAGCTTGGCTGCTTTCAATTCCCACTCTTTTGTTTTGTTACCGATAAAAATAAACTCTGCAGACTGATCTGTTTGTAAAAACAGATGAATTACTTCCAGCATCAACTGCGGATTTTTTACCGGGTATAAATTACTTACATGCAGAAAACGGAAAACAGAATGCGCAGGTTTATTTTCAGTATAATAGAAACGTGAAGTATCTACAACATTCGGAATAACTGTATACTCTTTTTTCCCTGCAATTTCATTGATAGCTTTACCAAGGAAATCGCTTACAGTGATCAATACATCTGCTTTATCAATTACTCTTTTTGTAATAAAACGGAAATAAGGAGAGTAAGTTGAAAAACTTTCTTCCTCTGCCCTGTTATGATAAATGTTTGAATGCTCCGTTACAACAAAGGGAACACTGAATTTTCGTTTTAACCATAAAGCAGCTGCTCCCATTTTAACCGGAACATGCACATGCACAAGATCAGGAACACCATTCTGCTCACTATATTCTTTTAATGTATCCAGCATCTGCCTGTAATACCGTCGGTTAAACAAAGCAGTTGTCAGCGTTGCAAAAGGAGTATTGGGTACAGGAACATATACAATTTGAGTCTGCAGATTTTTTTCAGTATGTTTTTCAGTTCTGTATGTTTCATTTGTAAGAAGGCTGGTATTTTGTACAATATGAATCACATCAACTTTTTGAAATTCTGATAAGGCTTTTGCGTGACGCTCAATAAAATCGCCGTCATAACGATCGGTTGAGTGAGGATACCAACTGCAAAGCCAGAGTATTTTCATTGCTGATCCTGTTTACGTGAAGAAATTGCCTGGGTAACTGTTTTCTGCAGCAATACCCAATCACTTTTACGAAACAACAGGAAGTCAGAAAAACTGCTTTTGTATTCACGGATATGCGCCATGATCATAAAACACAAAAGAAAAATATAACCACTGCTGCTTACAATAGCTGCGGCTTTAATTCCGTAAGAAGGAATAAACAGAATATCACCGGCAATGATGAATGCCAGCGTCAGCACATTTCCCCAAAAGCCGATGCTCAATACTTTTTTTCCGCCGAAATAAGCTGCAAGCAAATGTATCACCGAATAAGAAAGTATGGCAGGAACCAGTAAGAGAAATGGCCAGAACATATTGTTGAAGGTTTCACCAAAAACAAATGGGAACAACCAATACCCTATCGATACTAAAGCAACACAGGCAAGTCCATATACAAGAATCATCCCTCTTGAAAGCAACTGAATGGTTTCGTTCACTTCAATTTTTCTTCCGGAAGCTGTCATTGGAAAAACTACCCCGGCAAGAATAGATGGTATAACAAAAAACAACTGGGCAAGCTTACATGCCTGTATATAATTTCCCAGATCGGCAGGCGAGCAATACTTATTTACAAACCAGTAATCAATCCTGTACATCAGGAAACTCATGGAATTTGTAACAAGCGCAACGGCAGCAAAATAAAAAAAAGGTTTGATCAGTTCCGGAGGAAAAAAAAGCAGTTCTTTCCATTTTACATACTTAATAAAAAAGGCAACAGTCAGTAACAGGCCCTGCACAAAAAAACCAAGAAAATAAATATTTATATAAGTACTGTTTCCGAGGTAATTTCTGATGAATTCATTATTGGGAAGTAAAACAATTAAAACAAGATTAACCAGCACCAGTAAGATGTTAGGCAGTACAAAATCGAGCTTGGCATAAAACAATGCTACAAAAAAAGTGATGAGCAAATTACCGGCAAGAAATGCATTGGCTGAAATTTTAAAATTATTCTGTGCAAACGGAATTCCTTTTGTTCCTGCAAAATAACTGATGACGAAGTATGCGGGTATCAGCACCAAAATACTCCAGCCAATGGCTGTAACAGCGAGCTGTGCTTCCGTCAGTTTCTTTTGTGATAAATAATACCCCATGGGAGTTTCCAGACAAAAGCTGATGAACATAACAGCCAGCGCAAAAAGATTGGTGATGTAGTAAATCTGCCCGCTTCCATCAGCTTCAAAATGCCTTGCAACAAGAATATTCAACAGTAGTACAGACAGGAAATAGAATCCCCGCCATAAAATACTTATTGTAAATGCCTTTGCTAATTTCATTCCGTTTCAAATATAAACTGAACCCCCGTTTTTTCAGCATAATTTATCAAACAGGCAGAAAATGATGGTTTGATGAAATGGGCTTTAATAGATATATTCGGTTTTCAGATAAACAAATTGAAAGCGCTTCTATCTAATATCATTCGCTGGTACAGCCTTCATCTCCCTTTTCCGCATAAGGGACTAAAATATTTTGAGTGGTTGCTCAGGAGGTTCAGCCTGCAAAAGGAACGATATGTAAAGAAGTTGCCTGATGGTTTGTTAATGGAACTATCAGCCAACGATCATATTGAAAAGTATCTCTTCTGGTACGGAGCTTATGAAAAAAAGGAAGTAACTACGATGCAGACTTTGCTCAATGCCGATTCAGTTCTTGTTGATATTGGAGCAAATATTGGCTATTACTCTTTAATGGCAGCTAAGAAAGCTAAAGCAGGACATATCTAGAGTTTCGAACCGGTTACAAAAAACCTGGAAAAACTGGAGCGGAATATTTCCCTTAACAGGTTTGCAATCATCCATCCAATACAGGCTGCTGTCAGTAATGTTTCCGGCAGCACAACGATTTATATTTCTGGTGATGACAACAGCGGGATGTCAGGTTTGCGAAGTGCTGAAAATTTTTCCGGTCAAAGTGAAACAGTAAAATGTCTTACGCTTGATGAAGCAGTCAGTGAATACAATCTGCCAAAAATTGATTTGATTAAAATTGATGTAGAAGGATCAGAGATAACTGTATTGCAGGGGATGACGAAAACAAGAGCAGAGCAAAAGCCCATTATCTTGATTGAAGTTTCGGCTGCTACTCTATCAATGTACAATGAAAGGATAGAAACTATTTACCAGGTTCTTTCTGCTGATCAGTATATTGCTTATAGGGTAATTGACATTAATGTGTTGGAGAAAATCAGTACTCCACAGGAAGCCGACCTTGTTTTTTTTGTTCCCAAACATTACGTCTTCCCTGCTGCAATTAAGGTTATTTCATAATCATCAACAGCTTTGCAGATCAAACATCAGCACAGATTTCATTATTTTTACCGATATTTCAATATATGGCTTCAACACGGCATATTATCAACCGGAAAGCAAAAGAAGATAAGGAAACTGGTTTGAGTGTAAGCAGTAACCAGAGTGGTGGTCGCTTTTTTGAAAAGGAAGGCAGACCAAATGTTCGCTTTAAAGGTGTTCCGTTCTTAAAACAATTCAGCATCTACCAGTATATGCTGAAAATTCCTTCCTGGAAATTCCTTGCATTTATCGGGCTGGCTTATGTAGTTGTCAATATCTTTTTTGCAGCCATCTATTTTATTATCGGCGTTGATCAGTTAGGAGGAATGGAACAGCAAACCATGCAGGGGAAATTTTGGGAAGCTTTCTTCTTCAGTGCTCAAACTCTGTCAACTGTAGGATATGGCCATGTCTACCCATCTTCATTGACGGCAAACGCTATTGCTGCATTTGAATCCATCACAGGCTTATTGATGTTTGCCCTTGCTACAGGTTTAATGTATGGACGATTTTCGAATCCTAAAGCCTATATCCTGTTCAGTGATGTTGCATTGTTCTCACCCTTCAAAGACGGGTATGCATTGATGCTTCGTTTTGCTCCTTATAAAAATCATTTTCTTACAGATGTTGAAGTGAAAGTAACCCTTGTGTTACAAACAACAGACAGTAATAACGAACGGAAGAATAAGTTTTTCGGCCTCGATCTTGAATTGTCAAAAGCCAACACTCTTGTCAGTAACTGGACAATTGTACATTTTGTTAATCAGGAAAGTCCGCTGTATAATTTAACCAGGCAGGAAATAAAAGATGCCAAGGCAGAAATTTTGGTGTTTGTAAAAGGTTATGATGAAGAATATGCCAATATTGTTGTGAGCAGAGGTTCATATACTTCTGATGAACTGGTATACGGTGCTAAATTTGACATGATGTACGAACCCAGTGAAGACAGAAGCACTACCCTTTTGCATTTGAATAAAATCAATAATTATCACGAAGAAAAACTTCCTGTAAATATTTAATGATGATTACTGAAACAGGAACAGATATTCAAAAAGCAATTGAACTTTTAAGTAAAGGAGAACTTGTTGCTATTCCTACTGAAACAGTTTATGGTCTTGCAACCAATGCACTGAATGAAGATCCAGTGCTGAAAATTTATGCGGCAAAGAACCGTCCGCAATTTAATCCGTTGATAGTCCATGTTGCTTCATTGCTGAAAGCTGAGCCGTTTATTCACAACGTTTCATCAGAGGCAACGAAACTGGCAAATGCTTTTTGGCCAGGGCCATTGACGATTTTGTTTGAGAAGAAACAAACTGTTCCTGACCTTGTAACAGCAGGAAGCAATCGTGTTGCGATCCGTGTGCCGAATCATCCTTTAACATTGACCTTATTACAACAGATAAATTTTCCATTGGCTGCACCAAGTGCAAATCCTTCAGGTTATGTTAGTCCCACATCTGCCAAGCATGTTGAAGAAGGCTTACATGGCATCATCCCCTATATTTTAGATGGTGGTGAATGTACTGTTGGTGTTGAATCAACGATTGTTGGCTGGAATGAAGATGATGATTTGGAAGTGTATCGCTTAGGTGGCATTTCTGTTGAACAGATTGAAGAAGTGTTGGGTAAAAAAATCCGCATCAGTAAAAAAATAACCGAAAATCCTGAAACACCCGGGCAACTGAAAAGTCATTATGCAACACATACTCCGCTGCACCTCGGAAAAGCTGAAGAAATGATCCGGAGATTTGAAGACCGGCAAATCATCCTGATTAATTTTCAAAATTATCATCCCGACCTTCCAAAAGAACAACAATTTATTTTGGCACCGACGGGGTCAATTGATGAAGCTGCAAAAAATCTCTTTCGAATTCTTCGTGAAGTGGATAAACTAAAAGCAGATGTAATTCTTGCAGAACCTTTGCCCAACGAAGGTTTGGGAAGAGCGATTAATGACCGGTTGGAAAGAGCACAGTTTCTAATGAAATAATTATTCCCAGAACTTAACAGGATAATTGCTGCAGTTACCGTTTGGCAGCTTACCCAGCTTTTCGCCTGCTTTGTTTAAAAACTCTTTCGCTGTATGTTCTTCAACAAAGGGAAACAGGATCCTTTCTTCAAAACGGATATGTTTATCAAGCAATACATGAAATAATTCAATCAATTCAGTTGACTCTTTACCCTGCTGTAAATCAGTAATGACCTGTCTTATCTGCTGATGTTCATTGAGCATCTGGTTATATAATTCCTGCACTATTGGTAAATGCAAAAGAGAAGGCTCAAGCACCTTCTCCTCTGCAATAAAATGTTCGTCCAGTTCTTCTTTCCATGTAGTAAGAATAAAATCTCCCATAACTTTCACATCAGCCTGTTTGCTGATTCCTTTTTTTAACAAGAGAACAGCCATCAATCCATTGTGATGTTGATGCGAAAGTGGGTATAGATTTTTATCCCGCTTCATTGAATTATTTTAAACCGTTAATGATCTGTACAAACTCATCAGCTTTTAAAGAAGCACCACCAACAAGTCCGCCATCAACATCCGGCTGACTGAAAATTTCTTTTCGCATTGGAGCCCTTTACGCTCCCGCCATACAAAATAGAAATAGTATCAGCTACTTCCTTCCCGTACTGAGTTGCAAGTACACTGCGTAAATGAGCATGCATTTCCTGTGCCTGATCAGACGTTGCTGTTTTTCCTGTACCGATTGCCCAGATTGGTTCGTAAGCAATAATGATCTTCTGTAATTCCTCTGCACTTAAATGAAATAAACTTTCTTTTAACTGGTTGCCTACATAGTCATTCTGTGTTCCTGCTTCCCTGATATTTAAAGCTTCACCACAGCAGAAAATCGGTGTTAAACCGTATGACAATACAATGTTTACTTTATCTGCCAGCATCTGGTTGCTTTCATTGAAATATTCTCTTCTTTCACTATGGCCAAGTACAACATAAGTTGCTCCAACTGACTGCAGCATTTCAACAGATGTTTCACCTGTATATGCTCCTGCTTTTTGTGTGTAGCAGTTCTGTGCTGCTACTCCTGCACCACTCTTTCCTTTTACTTTGTCCGCTACCATTTTCAAATAAGGAAAAGGCACAGCAAACACTGCCAGCTGATGATCCGCCAATGTATGTGGTGTATTAATAATGTCTGTGATTAATTGCTCAGCCTGCTGATAGGTTAAATTCATTTTCCAGTTTGCCGCTGCTACTTGTTTACGCATGATCTGTTGTTTTATGGTTTATTAATATAAAGATGCTGCAGAATATTTCTGTCGGCATCAGTAAATGATTTGCTTTTTAACTGCATCCAGTTGTCAATATCATGGATGGCTTTTTCAATTACATATCTTTCCCCTGTATGAATGTTCCAGGTAAAATCAGTAATATATTTAGCTGAAAGTCCTGTTGTTAAAATATTACTGCAGATGCCGCTTACCATTCCTGTAGTAAGAGACGAGTTGATGGCAACCTTTGTATAATCGCCCAGCATTACACCGCATTTATTTCCTGCACTGATCCATTGATGCAGAGGCTGATTCCATATCTTCACTTCACCAGCTGTGTTTTTTATATTGGAACAGGATGCTCCTGCACCCACATTACACCACTCACCTATTACTGCATCACCAAGATATCCATCATGCGCTTTGTTGGAATAATCAAAGAACATCACATTCTTTATTTCACCACCCACTGTACATTTTTTACCAATTGTTGTTGCCCCATATATTTTACTGCCCATTTTTACAACTGCTTCATCAAGCGCAGCAAATGGCCCACGGATCATACTCCCTTCCATCAGCAAGCTGTTCTTACCAATATAAATAGGCCCTGCTGATGCATTTAAAATGCAATGCTCAACCACTGCACCTTCTTCAATAAGTATCTGATCGGATGATGTAGCACTATTAGTTGTTGAAATGAGTTGTGATATTCTTTCAGAGGTGATTTGTGAAAAATCACTTCGAATGGCTGTATCATTCCATTGTGTGATCTGAAAAGGATACTGGAGCAACTGAACCTTTTCCGGCCATTCAAGAAATTAAACGGAAGAGCAATCAGCTGTTGAAAAACCAAATGAAAGCTGATGAGCTGTGCGAACCGCAAGGATTCTGCCATTGCTGGTAATGCCTTTGCCAATTGCCAGCGATTTGATACTGTCTGCCAGTCTTTTGTTGGGATCAGTTTTGCATCAATATATAACTGATCGCCAGAGTTGCCTGAAGGGAATTTTGCCTGGAGATAGTCTTCTGTTAATGTGAATGTTTCGGCCTGCAGAATATGCTGCCAGCGTTCTCTGATGGTAAAAATGCCTGTACGGATTTCTGCAACCGGCCTGATGGCTGTGAAGGGATAAAGCGTATTACGATCGGTTGTATCAAATAAGATCACCTGCATGAAGGCGCAAATATCTGTCAGTTCATCCAATTCATCAAAAAGCAAAAAAAATCCCCTTCAACTGAATGACGGGGATCATATGAGAAAGCTTCTTAATTAAAACACATTGTATCCAAAACTTACATAGTACAGTCCGCCAATTTCAGGGTTGGCATAGGCTGATCTGTAATATTTATTCAACAGGTTACTTGCACCAACTTTGATCAGACTCTTTGTTTTTGGAATACGGCAACTGATTTGCGCATCCAATGTTCCGAAAGCAGGCAATTTACCTGAAAGGAAAGTTGATTCCCACACTTCAATTTCAGACTGCCATCTCCAGGTTGCAGCAAAACCAAAGTTTTTCAAGACTTTATTGTTGCTTAAAGTTACATTATAACGCCATGGAGAAGTATTGAAAAAGGCAAGCTCTCCTTTCGGTGTATTCTTTAATTCATTGTAAGATACGTTCGTGCTTACATTAAAATTATAAGGAACTTATAATCAACACTTGCACCCCAGCCAAATGTTTTAACATCTGCATTGGTAACATTGGTTGGCATACCAAACTGGCGCTGGTTGGCTGTTCCGGGATTTTGAATAAGAATAGCTGTGCTGATAAAGTTATTGTAGATGGCATAGAAAGCGTACACATCAACCAGTAAACGCTTGGCAATTACACCACGGTAACCAATTTCAAATGAATTCACAACCTCCGGTTTAAACTCTTTGAAATTATATGAATTTGCCTGGGTCAAAGCACCGGGGGTTCCTGCACGTAATGCAGCAAATGCAGTGGCCGAATCCCAAACCAGGTTTGTTTTGAAATTGTAGAAGGTCTGCAAAGCAGGTAAACCACCAATCAGCATATTGCTCTTTGTTCCCAATGGCAGATTGATATACTGGTTCTGTGTTGTTGGGAAACGGTAGGCCTGCTGATAAGACAAGCGGAACTAATTATCAGTTGCCACTTTAATGGTTGCGGTAGCTCTTGGTGTAAACCTTCCTTTAAAGTTATCATTCTTGTCATAACGTGCAGCAAGAGTAATTTTAATGCGCTCAAGAAAATCCTTTTGCACCTGCAGGTAAGCGCCGTATTCATTTATACCAATGCGTTTGCCAAGAGTATCAGTAAACAGCGTACCCTGTGAGTTAAGTGAAAAACGACGGTACAAAACACCTACCTGTACATCGGCCCAGGTAATTTTCTTAAAATTGTACATACCGTCAATTACATACATATCTGTTTTATCCAGGAACTGTGCACCACCTTTTGAAATTGGTTTTTGCTTACCGTTTCAAAGAGGCTTTTGAATGCAGGAGTTCCAGGCAATGGGCGATTGGCATCAGCTGCCTTACGTGCATAGAAATGAGCCTGATCTTCTGTAAGATTTACGCCGGTAAAGCCAGGTAAAGTACCGCCACGGGCAGCTGCAAAAGTTCCGATATAGGTTGGGAACCATTGAGTAGAACTTTCAGAATATCCCTGCAGCATTTGTGATGCAAGAATGGTTGCTGCGTATGAATTACCAGAGTTTTCCTGTGTTGTATAAGCACGGAGGAAATAGTTTTCACCTTTCAGCTCTAATTTAAACTGGCCGATTTTTGCATCTTTTAATGAATAACGGTCAGCACCTGTATATACGGTTGTTGCCATACCCCAATATCCAACAAAAGATAATTCTGTCTTTGTGTTAAGCTTATAATACAAACCACCATTGAATTTCAGGTTGTAAGTATTATAATCAACCAGGTCTTTTTCTGCATAACCTGTACGGCTTACAATTGAATCAGATCCTGTAACAAATAAAGAAGCCGCAGTACTGTTTGACAAACCTGTTGCGTAAGATTTTGCAATTGCATCAGCTTGGGCCGGAGTTGCACCCCCACCTATTGCCTGAGCATAAGCGCCGGCATATGCCTGCTGATAAACACTTCCCCTGATGGCACTTTTAATATTCACAATTGGCGGAGTTGATCCAATCTGATCACCATACACGTTTACGCCATTATAGCTTGGTATGCTTCTGTCACCAAACTTTGTTTTAACACCCATTATATCATAATTAGCTAAATCATTTGCCTGCCAATCCTGCGCCTGCATAAAGGAACCAGCCAATTTAAATGCAAATTTTTCTGTAATTATTTTACCCCAACGGAAATTCCAGTCATAATAAGGTGCTGCCGGGCGCTGTCTTTTATCAGTATGCATTACCCCCTGTTTAACCTGAAAACTGAATCCCTGGTATTTAAAAGGATTCTTGCTGGTAATAAGCAATGTGCCGTTCATTCCACCTGATCCATAAAGAGCAGATGATGCACCGGGAAGTAATTCCATATTGTCAACATCCAGTTCAGTTAAACCTACAATGTTGGCAACAGAAAAGTTTAAACCCGGAGCCTGGTTATCCATACCATCGGTAAACTGGTTAAAACGTGTGTTACCTGAACCATTAAAACCTCTTGTTCCAATCGTACCGAATACAAGGCCTGAACGCACAAAATCAACTCCCTTCAGGTTTTGAACAGCATCATAAAAATTGGCAGCCGGAGCTTCTCTTATTTGCGAAGTACCGATACGCTCGATAGATACAGGCGACGCAATGATTTTGGTGTTGGTTCTTGTTGCAGAAACAACTACTTCCTGACCCAAAGCCGCTTTGCTGACAAGTAATACATTGATAAAACCAGTACCGGTTACATTGATTTCATAATCTTCATAACCTACAGATGAAATAACAAGTGTTACAGGAAGCTGGTCAACAGTAAGTTTAAAGTTTCCATTATCATCGGTATAAGTACCTCTGGAAGTTCCTTTTATTGAGACAGATATTGCCGAAAGTGCTTCGTTCCCTGTCTTTGCTCTAACCGTTCCCTGCAACGTTGTTTGTGCCTGAGTTGCCAAGCCGGTAAAGCTTACAACCAGTAACAGTATAAATAGTTTGATTTGCTTTTTCATATATGTTTGATTACGGTTGTGAATTAGTTATGGGAAATGAAAGTAGCTGCAGGTGTTGGCGCCGCAGTAGTAGTAATTTGAAGCCTGCCTATAATTGTATAAATCTTTCCGCTTTGAAAACGAAATGGAAATAGTCCGAGTAACCCTGTTGCAGGAGAGGTACCGGGAGTACCAGCCACTTTAAACCCAATCTGGTAAGATCCGCTGTCAATTACAGCATACTGATGAAAGTTTTTATTTGCATACCCATCGCCAAAAGTTCTCCGCGGAAAAATATTCACATTTACAATCGGAGCAGCTGCAAGCCCGCCGGTTGCTGTAATATCAATAGAATCTTTTCTCGGTAAAGAACCAAGCAGTAACGGTGAAATAGCATGTACAAACCGAACCTTTGCCTTGCCGGCAGGAGGAGTTAATAAATCATCTTCCATGATCTGCACCTTATAATAAGGAAGTAGATCAATTGCCACGGCTGTATAACTCCTTCCCGGAAGAAAACTTCCGACACGGTTATATACAGTTGAGCCGATTCCTGCAGCCAAAGGAGCACCTGCACTGGCAGAAACAGCAAAATTCAGTGGATAAGCACCGCTTTTTACCGTTGAATAAGTGCCGGTAACGCTTAATCCCGAAGTAATAGATGAAATGGATGCTACACTGCTTGCGGCTCCATATACAATGTTATTTATTACGGAGCTGCCTCCCCATTTAACATCAACAGGAACACCAACAGTAGGCAATGGACTTGGCGAAACAGGAGGAACAACAGTCATATTTGCTACCAGTAACCTGGCAGGTTCAAATTCCTCATTTTTACATGACATAAAAAAAACAGATGCACAGGGCATCAGCAATAGCAATCTTTTTAGCTTTCTCATATAACAGGGTTTAAACTGTGCTGACAAAAATAGGGTTTACAACCAAATAACATAACAAAACCTTAAAAAGTTAATTTCCACAAGCGTTCATAAATTCATGACCCTAACTGCCTGTGTATTACGCTTGTCTGTTAACTTCGGGGCATGAATTCATTTCAGTTCCCCAACCAAACCAAATACTACAAAGGCAAAGTAAGAGATGTGTACAGCATTGGCAGCAATTGGTTAGTTATGATAGCAAGCAACCGTATTTCTGCGTTTGATGTGATCCTTCCCAAACCGATCCCTTATAAAGGACAGGTTTTAAACCAGATTGCTGCGTACATGCTCAACGCAACAAAAGATATTTGCCCCAACTGGCTGGTAAATGTTCCTGCCCCTAACGTAAGTATTGGCAAACGATGCGAGCCATTTAAAATTGAAATGGTAGTTCGTGGCAATTTGGTAGGCCATGCCTGGAGAACTTATTCATCCGGTAAAAGAGAGCTGTGCGGCGCCGTTATGGCCGAGGGGCTGAAAGAAAATGACTACTTCCCCACTCCAATCATTACCCCTTCCACGAAAGCAGAAGCAGGTCATGATGAAGATATTGCACCGGCCGATATTATTGCCACTGGAACCTGCACCGCAGCAGAATGGGAACAGTTAAGCAGCTATGCTCTGCAATTATTTGCAAGAGGAAAAGAAATTGCAGCTAAACAGGGATTGATACTGGTTGATACAAAATACGAGTTTGGAAAAATTGGTGATACCATTTATTTAATGGATGAAATTCATACTCCCGATTCATCCCGCTATTTTTACGCAGATGGTTTTGAAGAACGTCAGCAGAAAGGGGAACGACAAAAACAATTGAGTAAGGAGTTTGTACGTGAATGGCTCATTGAAAATAATTTCATGGGCAAGGAAGGACAAACTGTTCCGGAAATGAGTGAAGAATGGATCGACACCATCAGCAAACGGTACATTGAACTGTATGAAAAAGTGATTGGTGAAAAGTTTGTACCGGTTGATTTGAGTGATGAAGAAACGCAGGAGCGTATTATCAGCGCACTTCAAACATTATAATATGACTCCCGATTCTATCTTCAGCATTTGCAGCAGCATTGCCATGATCGGCTGGCTTATCCTGATTATTGTAAGTCCATTCTGGTTTGAAACAGATAAGCTACTCATCGGTGTTATCATTTCTTTATTTGCAATTGTGTATGCATGGTTAATTGCTCAAAGTTTTCATCCCGGCGATTTTGAAAAGTTCAGCACGTTGAATGGAGTAATGGAATTGTTCACGAATAAAACAGCAGTTACTGCCGGCTGGGTGCATTACCTCGCTTTTGATTTAATGACCGGCATCTGGATCAAAAAGAATTCAGAAAAATATGGCATCAGTCACTGGCTGATTATTCCCTGCCTGTTATTTACGTTCATGCTTGGGCCGGTTGGATTATTACTGTACCTCATCATACGCTTGCTGAAAACAAAACAATATTTTGCTGAAAATTAATACGTAAGGTTGGAACAGCTAAAATTACACACGCCGCATAATACAACTCCTGTAAAGGCATTCTTCTTACGGTTAAAAAGCCGCAACCCTATTCTGTATTGGTTTGGCTGGTTCAACTTTCTGATGGTAATTGTTTGTGCTGTCATGATTCAGGTTGATCCTGATAATAGTGTACTGGGCATCAATACATGGATCAAACCAATGAAATTTTATCTCTCCATTGGAATTGTGAGCTGGACATTCAGCTGGCTGCTGGTTTATATACAGAAGCAAAAAGCAGTTAAACTATTTTCAGTTGTAACTGTGATTACGATGCTGATTGAAATGATCATCATCACCTGGCAGGCTGCTAACGGGCGGCTCTCACATTTCAATGTAAGTTCTCCACTTTACGGAATGCTTTTCAGTATCATGGGAATTGCAATTGCCACTTTTACTTTATGGGCACTTTATATTGATATTCTTTTCTTTAGACAAAAAGAATTTCCATTGTGGATGACTGATGGATACAAATGGGGAATCCGTTGGGGAATATTGTTCTTTGTCATTTTTGCCTTTGAAGGAGGATTAATGGCAGGAATGCTGCATCACACAGTTGGTGCTGCTGATGGCGGTGAAGGTTTACCAATACTCAACTGGAGCAAATCATACGGCGATCTTCGCATTGCACATTTTTTTGGCATGCATTCATTGCAGCTGCTGCCGTTTATTGGCTTTTACTTTGCCAAAACAAAACTGCAGATCAACCTGCTTTCACTGGTGTATTTTATATTTATAACATTACTTTTCTGGCAGGCATTAATGGGATATCCATTAATCAATTAACTTGCCGCATGAACAAAACAGTCTTAGCCATATCCCTTGGATTACTTTCTTTTTTTTCAGTAAATGCACAGGATGTTTACCTTCTTATCGGAACTTATACCACAGCAGGAAGCGATGGTATTTATGTATCGAAATTCAATTTACAAACAGGCGAAAGTAAAATCGTCAGCTCTGTAAAAACATCCAACCCATCTTACCTTGCAGTTACTCCCAACAAAAAATTTGTGTATGCGGTGAATGAAGATGATCCCGGTGGAATTTCTGCATTCCGTTTCAACAAAGACTCCGGTACATTAACCCTGCTGAATAAAAAAATAAGTGCAGGTGCACATCCCTGTTATATCAGCATCAACAAAAACGGAAAGAATGTAGTTGTTGGAAATTACAGCAGCGGAACCATTGCTGTATCGGGAATTAACTTTATCGGATCAGTCAGTCAGCCACGCCAGGTAATTCAGCATAAAGGAAGCAGTATAAACAAACAACGCCAGGAAAAGCCGCATGTACACTCCACGGTTTTTTCGCCTGATTATAAATATCTGTTTGCATCTGACCTCGGCATTGATAAAATTATGATTTATAAAGTTGTGCCGGAAAGCGGTGCATTGATCCCTGCAGAACAACCCTTCATTAATGTAAAGCCCGGTGCAGGCCCAAGGCATTTTGAATTTCATCCCAATGGAAAGTTTGCCTATCTCATGGAAGAACTTTCAGGAACTGTAAGTGTGTTTGCCTATGCTGATGGGAAACTCACATTACTGCAAAACACTTCTTCGCATCCAATGAGTTTTAATGGGGCATACGGATCAGCAGATATTCATGTTTCACCCGATGGACGTTTTCTGTATTGCAGTAACCGTGGTGATGCCAACTCCATTGCAATTTTCAGTATTGATCAGCAAACTGGCATGATCCAGATTGCAGGCTTTCAACCAACTCTCGGTATTCATCCAAGAAATTTCACCATTGATCCAGATGGTAATTATTTACTGGTTGCCAACCGTGACAGTGATGAAATCGTTATCTTCAGAATAGATAAAAAAACAGGTTTGCTTGATGATACCAAAAAGCGGATTAAAATTTCCAAACCTGTTTGTTTGAAATGGATCACCAACATATCAGCATACGAATCATGGAAATAAAAAAAATCTATCCCGAATCAATGCCTTATCCAAAAGGCTACTATTCTCCTGCTGTTGTGCATAATCATACGGTTTATGTAAGCGGGCAATTACCGCTCAATGAAAAAGGCGAACCGCAAATTGCAAACATTGAAGATGAGGTTCGCCAGTGCATGAAAAATATTGAAACGATATTAACTGCAAGCGGCAGCAGCCTGCAGCATATTTTAAAAGTGAATGTATTTATTGCTGATATCAGCAACTGGCCGAAGTTCAACCAGGTGTTTGCTGAAATTATGGGCGATCACCGGCCTGCACGAATTGTGGTTCCATGCAACCAGCTGAACTATGGCTGCGGTATTGAAATAGATTGTATTGCTGCGGTAGCTGAATAAAGATTTTGCCGGTAAGTCGGTAAGAAATGCAGAAAGCTGTTAATACTTAATATTATTTACCGCCTTCCCTTCTTCCCGGCAATAAAACATTAGTGCACTGCTTCAACTAATAATCGTAAACCAATGAGCATATCCAAAGAACAGATCATAGAAGCACATGAACGGATCAAACCATTCATTCATAAAACGCCTATGCTAACTTCAAAAACGCTAAATACATTTTCAGGTGCTGATTTATTTTTTAAGTGTGAGAATTTTCAAAAGATCGGTGCTTTTAAAATACGTGGTGGAATGAATGCCGTGCTGACCCTGCCAAAAGAGAAACTGAAGAACGGAATTGCCACACATTCATCGGGCAATCATGCACAGGCAATTGCTTTTGCTGCACGACAGGTAGGAACAAAAGCATATATCGTTATGCCCAGCACTTCACCAAAAGTAAAAGTAGATGCAGTGAATGGCTATGGTGCTGAAATAACTTTCTGCGAACCAAATCAGCAGGCAAGAGAAACGGCTTTGCAGAATATTGTTGATAAAACAGGGGCTGAATTTATTCATCCTTACAATGATGAACGTGTTATTACCGGCCAGGCAACCTGCGCTAAAGAATTGATTGAAGAAATTTCCGGGCTCGATATGATCCTTGCTCCTGTTGGTGGCGGCGGATTACTCAGCGGTACATTGTTAAGTGCTCATTATTTTTCTCCTGCAACAAAAGTATATGCCGGTGAACCCGAAGGTGCAGCAGATGCAGTGTTGTCATTGAAAACAGGAAAGATTGAAGCCGCTCCTTTTGTGAATACGATTGCGGATGGATTATTGACCAAGCTCGGTGATATTACCTTTCCGATCATACAGAAATATGTAACAGACATTCTTACTGTAAACGATGATGAAATGATTGCTGCTTTAAGACTTGTCTATGAACGGATGAAAATAATGATAGAACCAAGCTCTGTGGTTCCCTTTGCCGCACTGATGAAAAACAAAGAATTCTTTACAGGCAAAAAAGTGGGCATCATTTTTTCGGGTGGCAATGTTGACTTGAAGAAATTAAGTGAGTGGTTTGGGTAAAAAATATACTTATGGGTTTAGACAGCGTGGAATTATTAATGGAGGTAGAAAACTATTTCAGGATTCAAATACCTGATCCTGTTGCAGAAAAAATAGCCACAGTCCAGAATATGGTTGACACAGTAGCCATTTACCTGAACATAACTTCAGATGAGCGAAAATTGCAAAATGAAATATTTTCAAAAATCTCTGATTGTATTTTAAAAACAGATACGTCAGCTTCTCAAATTATGATGTCAGATTTGATCTCGAACTATTTATCGCCCGTAAATAAAGACAACTGGAAAACATTTCAAAATTTACTCGGTCTTGAAGTACCTAAGCCGACTGTGGTTAATACTGCCAGTAATAAGTTCAGTGATAAATTGAAAAAATTGATTAACTGGACTCCGATGTATGATTGGAATACAATTACCATAGAACAATTCACAAATGCAGTCTGCGCCAATAATTATCTCACTTTGTTGAATCAGAACAACATTACCTGCAAACATGAAATTTATATTGGGGTAATGGGTATTACAGTTGATAAAATTGGCGTGGAATATTATGAGATTTTACCTGAGAAATCATTTACCAGTGATCTTGGAATTGACTAACATAGATATCTGAAAAATTACGGTCAAAGCAACTTACCAGCGATCAAGCCTTTTACTTTGCACACAAATTGAATGTTAGTAGGCATTCCAACAAACACATCTGTTAGTTATTCTCTTTTTAACACTCTCCCCGCAAATTTTATTTCCAAACATCGTCCAAACGAAATAAGATTTACTTTTATCCTTAATTATTGTAATATTCTTTTCTATGAAATCAGTTGCCTTTGTCCTTTCATTTATTTTTCTTTTCGCAGGTATTGTTTCAGCAAATTCCGGGGTTAAGTCAAAAAAAGTTCCCCGTTCGTATATTTCCCATTATGAAAATGTACTGGGTACATCTATGGAACTGAAAGTTTCCGCCACATCACAAAAACAGGCTGCACTGGCAGAAGCAATAGCACTGGCTGAAATAAAACGCCTGAACAATATTCTCAGTGGTTATGATGCTAACAGTGAGTTCAGCCAATGGATGAAAACCTTCAATCAACCTGTACATGTTTCAAAAGATCTGTTCACGGTACTGAGTTTATTCGATCAATGGCGCATGCAAACCAATGGTGTACTGGATGCTTCAGCAGAAGTAATCGGTAAATTATGGAAACAGTCTGCAACAGATGGACATATTCCGACAAAAACCGAAATCAACAGTGCAATCCTGCAGGTAAAACAAACACATTGGAAATTAGATACAACCAGTCAAACCGCAACACATTTAACCAATACCCCACTCCGTTTAAACTCTTTTGCAAAAAGCTATATTATTCAATCAGCCACCAATGCAGCCATGTCTGCTGCTAAAATCAATGGTATCCTTTTAAATATTGGCGGTGATATGGTTATTACAGGCGACATGAATGAAACCGTTCAGATCAGTGACCCCAAAGCCGATGCAGAAAATGACGCACCGATTGATCAATTACTCATCAGCAATAAAGCCATTGCCACCAGTGGTAATTACCGCCGTGGCGAACTGATTAATGGAGTTTGGTATTCACATATAGTTGATCCTCGTACAGGACAACCGGCCAATGACATTATCAGTGCAACAGTCGTAGCTCCATCTGCTACGGATGCCGGTGCATTGGCAACTGCATTTAATGTACTCACTCCTGCTGAATGTGTTACTCTTGCTGCAACTGTACCGGGAGCTGAATATCTCCTCATTACAAAAAATGGTGAACGTATTGAAAGTACCAACTGGAAATCACTGGAACTGATTGTACCGGCAACCTCCACATCAAATCATTCTACACAAAAAGACTGGAAAAATGAATTACTCGTTACTCTTGAACTGAGTCAGCAGCAGGGATTTGCCAAACGTCCTTTTGCAGCGGTATGGGTTGAAGACAGCAATGGCGCAACAGTAAAAACAATTGCCCTCTGGTACAACAAACCCCGCTGGCTGCGTGATTTAAGAGAATGGTACCGTGACAACAGCGTTGCCTATTATAACAATCCGGCAGACTATGTTACCACCACCAGTGCAACCCGATCACCAGGAACTTATACGTTGAAATGGGATGGTAAAGATGATAAAGGAACTGTAGTGAAACCCGGTAAGTACACCGTTTATATTGAAGTGGTGCGTGAACATGGAGGTTATGATTTGCTGCACCAGGAAATCAATTGCAATGAAACTGCTCAGAAATATAATTTGAAAGGAAATGTTGAAATTGCAGGAGTCGCCATCGACTACAGAAAAAAATAATTCAGGGAAAAGTAAACGGCAGATCGTTTGGGAACGCAATATCGCACAGCTGTCGAGATGGTTGCACATTTATGTATCCATGATCAGCTTTGCGATTGTGTTTTTCTTCGCTGTAACAGGATTAACCTTAAATCATCCTGATTTTTTTGCAGGTGAATTAAAATCTTCCAATGAAAAAGGAAAGCTTGATTCAAACTGGGTGAATAATACTGATACCACAAAGATTGCCAAACTGGAAATCGTAGAATATCTCCGCAAAACACACGGCATTAAAGCTGCACTGGCTGAATTCAGAATTGATGATGCACAATGCAGTCTTTCTTTTAAAGGCCCAGGTTATGGTGCAGATGCATTTATTGATCGTACAAGTGGCGAGTATGAAGTTGCACTTATGCAGGCAGGTTTTGTTGGTGTGCTAAATGATCTGCACAAAGGAAGAGACAGCGGATCGGGCTGGTCGGTACTGATTGATGTGTCTGCTATCTTAATGACCCTGGTTTCACTTACAGGTATTATCCTCATTCTATATATTAAACGGAAACGAGTAAGCGGATTGCTGATTGCTGCAATTGGATTGATATTGGCGTGGCTGGTTTGGGCGATTTGGGTAAAATGAGAAATTATATTTCCATTTTCTTCACTCAGGAAATAATATGTCCGTTTGGCATTCTTGCGTCACTCCTGAACATTTTCTTTAGTGGTCAATTTTAGATCCCCTCAATAAATCAAAATATTCTTTACCAATTTCTTCATCTACAAAATTTATAGATATTGTCCAATCATATCCATTTTGTTGACGATTATACCAATAATTGTGCATTTTAATATTGGTGCCTGGATACATTATCTCAACATAAAATTTTTCAAAAGAGGCTCCATCAATTACCTCACGTGAGGATAATGTATCAATAATTTCAATATTACCTTTCTGATCTTGAAGCGATTTAATAATGAATTGTTTATTTAGTTCGTGATTTTTAACCCAGACACTATAAGGTTTATCAAATTTATTAATTGTACTACTGAAACCGTTAAGCCGGTCATGAAGAAATATAAAAAGAGTTTCATATTCCCCTATTTCATCTTTTGTTACTTTTAATTTATCAACAGTCACCTTTTGCAATGAATCAATTTGCTGTTTATCAAGAATTTTGGATGATGGTGGTATTTTTAAAGTCCAGTTAACCTGACTAAATCGCAACTCATCAGGTCGCTGTTGTGCGTTACAAGCAGACAAAAAAAGAATTAAAAATAAGTGCGTCATGTTTTTCATAAACTTAAATTTTACAAATGAAAAACACCTCAAGTTAAGTGCTTTTGTTATTATTGACGAAACCCGACTCATTAGTTCTTTTTAAGCTTTCGTCTATGTCTTAGGAGCCGATACAAATTTATTGCTCATCTTTTCGAGTATGGCAATAACAGCATCCTACTCCCCTTTCAACCCCTTCAATCTCGCTTTCGCCTTATTAAACACATTTCTTCCTTTATCAATTCCGCTACGTAAAGCTTTCTGTTCTTCTTCGGGTAAATGAATAAAGTCGAGACATTCCTTGCTGCAGGTTCCTTCCATTTTTTCCTTGCACTCATCGCATTGTATAAACAGGAGGTGACAGGCATCATTCACACAGTTCACATGTGTATCAGCAGGTTTACCACACTGATGACAGTGGGAAATAATTTCTTCTGTCACTCTCTCTCCAAGCCTTTGATCAAACACAAAATTCTTTCCGTGAAACTTTACATCAAGCCCTTTCTCTTTTGCCTGGTTTACATAGTTGATGATACCGCCTTCTAAATGAAACACATTCTTAAATCCTTTGTGCAGCATATAAGCACTTGCCTTTTCGCAACGGATACCTCCTGTGCAATACATAATGATATTCTTGTCTTTATCTGCACTCATCATTTCTACTGCCATCGGTAATTGTTCACGAAAAGTATCGCTGGGTATTTCAATGGCCTGTTCAAAGTGGCCTACTTCATATTCATAATGATTACGCATGTCAATCACCACGGTGTTAGGATCATTGGTTAATTGATTAAACTGTTCTGCATTCACATACCGGCCTTTATTGGCCATATCAAAAGCCGGATCATCAATTCCATCGGCTACAATTTTATTCCGCACTTTTATATCCAGTACATAAAAACTTTTGCCGTCATCATCTACAGCAATATTCAAACGTAAGCCGTTTAGTGGTTTAATGGAATAGAGATAGGTCCTGAATGTTTCAAAGTTTTCAGTCGGCACACTGATCTGTGCATTAATACCTTCATGCGCCAGGTAAATTCTTCCCATCACACCCAAGGCTGAAAAATCTTTATAAAGTGTATCACGAAAAACCGGAGGCTCGTCAATTTTAAAATAACAGTAAAAGGAAATAGTGGTACGTGGAGTGGGATCGTTGATAATACGTTCTTTCAACTCCCTGCGGGAGATGCGGTTGTGCAGTTGTGCCATCTTTAATGAATTTTAGTCCTTTATAAAAGCTTTGAACCCCAATTGCAGGTTGGGCAAAATTCTAAAGCGGTGCGAAGGTAGGGAAAGTCAGAAAGAGAATAGTCCGCAAGTCAGAAAGACGCAGTAAAAAAGTCATTGAGGTTGAAATATCAGAATCACTCTTTCTGACTTCCTGACTTCCCGTCTTTCTGTCTTTCCGTATTCCCGGCAAAACTAATCATCTGTCCTGCTTATATTAAACGAAGTGCCAAGCCTCACTTCATAAACAGGTCTTTTGCCCTGCTGATAACCGCTAACAAGATCAACCCGGAAAAAACGGAAAATATTTTCCAACCCAATATGCCATTCAGCATAGGTTTGTTTGGGCAGCCACATGGCGCTTGCACCGGCAACTAAATTCCAGTTCAGCTTTTTAATTCCCGGAATTTTATTGGTAAGAAATCCATTGAAATGATGTTCTGCAAATGCAGCGCCGTAAAAGGACTCTTTATTGCTGTATAAATAATAAGGAGTCAATTGAAAGATACTCAGATAATCAGTTGATATAAACAAACGGTTACCGGGAAAATGTTTCATATCCTGTATCAGTACAGATTTTCTATTGAGAAAACCTCCAGCCTGTAAACGGTAATTGAACCGGCCTGCCAATTTCAGGTTAAGATTATCACGAACAGTGAGTTGCCATTTGTCGTAATCAATATCACTTCCAAATAATCCGTTGATACCCTTTGTGTATTGCAAATTGAACGTCGGCCAGCTTGAACCGATGTTGATGGTTCTGTCTGGAAACTCAATATATTTTGATTTTGGCTGAATGCTTACACCTAATGTTAATACACTTGCCTGGTGACGGATGAAATTACCTGCAGGGTTTTCAGCCGGATAATTTGCGGTATATGATTTCAGTTTTTTATTGCTCCAGCTGTACTCAGTTGTGTTCTGTAAAGGAATCCTGTCTTGGTATTGAAAATTTCCAAACACTGTAAACCCTGCTCCTACTCCTTTACTGAAACTGATGCGGCCATAATTGGCTTCATACAATTTCATGAAATTATTCTTATACAATAAGCTTGAAAATGTATTCTGCATTGGTTCAAGAGGGTTTTCATTGTTGTGCTGAAAAATCCTTTTACCACCGCTCACAGAAACGTTGGAGAAATATTTTTTGCCAAAGTTGTAGCGAACTGTTCCCCATCCGTAAAACTGTTCACTGCTGAAGCCATAGCGCAGATGCGGAATGATGGTTAAACTTTTCCTGTCAGTAAATTCTTTTCTGATGGTAATTGGCACATCCAGCACCAATCCTTCAACAGTATTAAAACTTACACCCTGCAATAAAGAAGGAACAGTATAAGTAAGTTTCTTTTTTTGATTACTGATTGTTTTACCGCCAAACAGAATATTGCTGAACTTAATCTTATTATTGATCCGGTCGAGCGAATCAAGGTAATGCGGATCGTTCCGTAATTGTTCGAGGCTGTCTTTTTTGATATAGTCTCTTTTCTCCTCTACCGTTAATGGTAACGGACGGATGCTGTCCCAGTAAGTGATTGGTTTTTTATTACTGCCTGTTTCATACTTAAGAATGGTGTTGCCAAAATCTTTTTTGGTAAAGGAAGGATCAGTATTGAAGTTGCGGTACACATTGGCAAAACTTCCATACGCATCAAATCCAAAAAATTTCACCGCCGGAATAAGAACCTGGCTCTGCAATACCCATTGATTCACTCCCAGCATCTGGTACAATTGTTCAATGCGTACTGTATCAGCAAAACTCATCTGGCTTTGTTTGGTCAATGTCATCTCCAGACTGTGAATGCGCCATTCATCTTCCACGATGTTGATATAACCATTGAAACAGGGCTCGTATTTGCGCTTGGGAGTTACTTTAATTTTGTTGATGAGTTTTCCTTCTTCCACAAACGCACCTTCATATTTATAGCGGTAGAAGTTCAATGCATTTTCTGCAATAGGAGAAACAAATCCACGGGGATTGAGTGCATTGCTGATCTGTATATTATTTTCATAAAACGACAGGAACCCGGCACCGGCAAAACCAAATCCATCTCTCTGCCCGCTCACTCTTGTACTGATTACATCAATCTTTACTTTATTGGGTTTATCAACAGAAAGTTTAGAAACAGTTTCAGATAGATAGATCATCTTTCGTTTGCTGCTGTCTCCATCTTCAAAATCTACTTTCTGCCCAAAGAATTGTTTGGGGAAATCCCTTAAGTTCATCACACCCTTGCTGTAAACTTCACATTGAAAAGCATCATTCTCATTCAGGTATTCCTTTCTTTTTTTGATAGCTTTGCGGATGATGGCATAGGCAGGATCTTCTGCACCGGCTTTCACCACTACTTCTTTTAAACTCACTGTCTGTTCTTTCAAAGTAAAATTGAGTTCAAGGTCATCTGTACCAACAGTGATGGTTTTTTCCATCCGTTCATAACCAACATGGCGGCAGATGATCGTATAAGTGCCGGGATCTAATTGAAAAAAATAACTGCCCTGATTATTAGCTGATGTTCCTTCTTTTTTCCCTTTAATTGATATGGAAGAAAATGGAAGCGCCTCTCCTTTTTCATTACTGATTTTACCGGTTATTTTTCCAGCAAAAACAGTTGGTGTAATGAATGCGAATAAAAGGAGAAGAGATGTTTTAATCATTACGGCGAAAATACTCCTGCGATTGTTAGCAAAAAACTAATTCTGTTCAGCCTTGCTTTTCCGCAGATAAGAACCCGCCAAAGCTGCAAAACCTGCAACCAATCCACCAATCAAACCTGTAACTGACATAATGAGTGCATGAGAATGCGATTTAAACAGCATTTCAGATATTTTCATGGACAGCAGGTGATTGTTATTCATGTCAATGGACAATGCAAGGATAACCCACATAATGAATACAGAACTGAAAGCTGCAGTAAATGCTGCAAGCGGTTTTAGCGGAAGCAATGCTGCAACAATAAAGGCAGCAATAGCAATACTCCACCAGGGAAAATATAATCCGGCAGCATAACTTAAAAGAGCAGTGAGTATAAAGGCAACGATAAATTTCATGTTGTGCAATTAATTGGTTCAGATATTTATCCTTTTTTAAATCGAAGAGTCCATTTCACTTTCTCATTCTTCTCCTCTCCCTTCTTCATCATCCATGCTTTGTAGTATTCACCTTTGGCCCAGGTATCAACAAAATTATCATAGAACTTACTGCCGGGGTTACCGCTTTGTCCGCCGGGATACACTACATAAGATTCAGTTTCTTTTGTAAGCTGAACAATCATGCGCCAGCTGGGGCCATGACTTTTGGTAACAGCATTTACAATATTTCCGTTTCCTCCAACTGGAATGCCTGTTCTTGCAAAAGGCATCACGGCTGTTTTAAGTAAATGATAAATCGTTGGGTCTTTATGTTTTGTCCATGAAAGTCTTCCCGCCCGTTCTTCAGTCTCCAGATCAAACGATGCTTTTTTAATGGCTTTGGTTACTGCATCAAACAAGGTTTCTTTCAGTGGGGTATTAATGTTATCAATAAACAGCATCGCTGAATCTTTCTTCAGCAGTTCCATTAATGTTTCTTCTTCGGGCCAGTTGGCAGAAGGGGTTACCCTGGTAATATCATCTTTCCAAATTTCCACTTCAAGACTGTCCCACCATGTTTGAAAAACAGTTTGACCTGTTGAGTTAGGTCCTGCATATAAATCCCAGTTACGCAGCATCTCCACATACTTCTTTGCATTTGCATCCAGCTCATTTTCCCGTACATACGACAATAAAATCGTTCTTGCATCTTCAGCAAACGTATTAAAGTAATCGTACTGCAGTTTCTTCATATCATCTGGAATAATTCCAGTCATAGCGGCTAACCTGTTTGTGATAGTAATACCTCTCGGTGTAAGATAGCTGCCGGGAATAAAATAGGGATAGGTTGAATCGGCAGGTCGCTGATTGGCACTTTGCAAAAATCCCTGAACCGGGTTCTTGCTGTGCGGGTTTTCAGCCTGCGGAATAAATCCCTGCCACATAAAACTGCTGTCCTGTCCGGGCATTACAAACAAGCCCTGCCCATTCCAGCGTGCAGGAAATTTTCCCTGCTGCCAAATAGCAATATCACCGGCTTTGGAAGCAAATACAAAATTCTGTCCGGGGCATTTGAAGAACTTGATGGCCTCAGCATACTCATCGTAATTTTTTGCACGGTTCAGCATATACAATGTTTTTCCTTCATTGCTTGGATCATGTGCTGTCCATCTTACTGCCAGTGATTTTTTATTACTGATTTCGTTGGAAAATGTTTCATCAAACATAACCGGGCCAAATACAGTGTAAGCAACGGTATCTAAATACTCAGCCCCGCCTTTTACCTTGATTGTTTCAACACGTTGATCAGCAGTTATCCATTGATTATTGAACCAGTATTCTTTTCGGGTTGCATCTTTGAATTTGATTTCATAATAATCTTTCACATCACGCTGGGCATTAGTAACTCCCCATGCAATGCTGTCGTTAAAACCGATGATGATATAGGGAGTTCCGGGAAGTGATACTCCGTACACATTACTTGATGGTGTTTGCAATTGCATTTCGTACCAGATGGAAGGGAAAGAAAGTTCCAAATGCGGATCGTTACAAAGAATGGGAACTCCGCTTTGTGTTTTTGAACCGGCGACCACCCAGTTATTACTGCCGTTATTGATATCCGGTTTAGAAACTTCCTGGTATTTCACCACATCTTTATTACCGAAGTAGATTGAATCGGCTGTTGTTGGTGCAACAGGAACAATGCCGGGGTTATCAAAGATTGTTCCTTTCGGTACAATCGGTTCCAGTGAATCATGCACCTGGGGATAAATCATTTTAAATTCATCCATACTGAACAGTGATTTGGCATTGGTATTCACAATATCATTCTCTGTTCCTGATGACAACATCTTCGCCATCATCTTTAACAGCAATGCTGTTTTAAGGTTTGTCCATTTGTTGGGCTCATAATCGAGCAGCTTATATTCAATAGGAATAGAGTTTTCCGTTAATGTACTGATGTATGCATTTACTCCATTGCTGTAAGCATCAAAAGCCATTTTACTTTCAGGATCATTCTCCACTTCTTTCAATGCTTTTTCAGCTGCATATACCATTCCCAGCCTGCGTTGTTCCCTGTCGTAATTAATTGCTTTGTCACCAATCACTGCGCTTACATTTCCTGCTGCTGCTTCTGTTTGAAAATCCATTTGCCACAAACGGAATTTAGCGTGCAGAAATCCCTGGATGAAATATAAGTCTTCATCATTTTCTGCAAACACATGCGGTATCAATCGCTCATCAAAGTAAACATTGGCATTTCCTTTCAATGCAGGGAATTTTAAATCCTGGCTGAAATTTTCATTGGCCGGTTCAGCATTTTGCCAAAACCCGTGTTGCGGACTTAAGAATTTTCCTAACGGAGGTGCAGGTCCTATTTTGGTATTAAGAGCGTACACAAGACCGATAGTAATTGCAGTAGAAACCAGGATGGGAAGCAGTCGCATAATTATTGGTTATAAAATTGGAAATTAACTAAAAAGCACATGATTGCCAATTCATGCAGACAGATGTTACAAAGTTTCTGTTAACACCTGCTACCCTATAACCGCTTTGTTGTATTGTTCTGTTCAAAAAACATGCTTCTATTTGCAATATCAATACCCATTAACCTTATCGTCTGTACTTATTAAAACTGAATTATCTGTAACCGGCCGTTCCTAACCTGCAGATGAAAGCTTTTTTTGGTTTTTTGGATTTCTTTTGACGGGCTCACTTTTTCAGGTGAGCCTTTTTTATTTTATACTCCGTAGCTGTACTTTTACAAAATGCAGGAAGAAACTATTGATGTAAAAAATATACTCGGCTTACAGTTACCTACAGATCCCAGGTGGGTGGATCTTACTTCTATTTCACTGGAAGCCATTTTAACAGATCATGCCTATTGTGAGCAGAAAGCAGCAACAACTTGTATTACACTCATTCAGCGTTACAGCGAATACGAAAAGCTCATCACAGAACTTGCTCCCATTGTTACAGAAGAATGGGGACATTTCCGTTCGGTACTGACTGAATTACATAAACGTGGATTAAAGCTCGGACGCCAGCGCAAAGATGTGTATGTAAATGAACTGCTTTCGTTTCAGAAAAAGGTGGTCATGTAGATGATCGTTTTTTTAGATGAACTTCTGACAATGGCGTTGATTGAAGCAAGAAGCTGTGAACGTTTTAAACGGTTGAGTGAAGGATTAAACGATAATTATCTGCGCAAATTCTACCGCAAGTTTATGGAAAGTGAAGCCGGCCATTATACCCTCTTTATTACCATGGCCGAACATTACCTGCCCAAACCAAAAGTGCGGAAACGCTGGAAAGAATGGCTGGCTTTTGAACAGGATCTGATGAACAGAATGGAAATAAGGGGCGACAGGATTCATTAAAAAATCCTCAACTTTTTCAAGTTGAGGATAGTATAGGGAAGTGTCCCCTCATAGGGTTTAGGGTGTTAGAAACGGCCATTTCTCCGATTTCTGTCTTCTTTATGGTATCGGAACCTTTTAACAGACCAAGACTTTTCAACAAGGTTTAATGGTGTATGAAAAAAAACAAAATCAACATACATTCACCACTCATTAATATACAGGCAATGCTCAACAGAAGAAAATTTATCCAGCTAACAGGATTGTCAACCGCATTTTTATCAACCAGAGGTTTTGCCGGCAGCGTTGTTTCAGGTAAAGGGCCATTGGTAATTTCAACCTGGGCACAGAATATGAAAGCCAACAAAGCGGCATGGGAAATTTTAAGTAAAGGAGGGTATGCATTGGATGCAGTGGAAGCAGGTGTAATGGTTCCCGAAGCTGATCCAACAGATGTAAGTGTTGGTTATGGTGGTTACCCCGACCGTGATGGAAAAGTTACACTCGACTCCTGCATCATGAATGAAAAAGGCCAATGTGGTGCTGTAATGGCCATTGAACATATTATGCATCCCATTAAAGTTGCAAGATTAGTGATGGAAAAAACGCCGCATGTGCAATTGGTTGGAGAAGGTGCTTTGCAGTTTGCTTTAACAGAGGGTTTCAAAAAGAAAATCTGCTCACACCTGAAAGTGAAAAAGCATGGAGAGAATGGCTGAAGACATCAAAGTATGATCCCATGACCATTCCAAAAATTCTGGAAAAAACCAATCAGCAGGAACCTTATCCATGGCCGGTAGCTGCTTTAAATCATGATACGATCGGAATGATTGCAATGGATGTTAACGGAAATTTCAGCGGCGCATGTACTACAAGTGGCATGGCTTTTAAAATGCGTGGCCGTGTAGGTGATTCACCCATTATTGGTGCAGGATTATTTGTTGATAATGAAATTGGCGCTGCTACTGCAACAGGTGTTGGTGAAGAAGTGGTGAAGATCTGCGGTTCACATACTGTAGTGGAAATGATGAGGCATGGAGCAAGCCCTGAAGATGCCTGCAAAGAAGCCGTAAGAAGGATTGTAAAAAACAATGGCGTTAATGCAAAAAATGTACAGGTAGGATTTATTGCCGTTAATAAAAAAGGTGAGTATGGTGGCTATTCAGTGATGAAGAATTTTTCGATGGCCATCAGAACAAAAGAATTGGAAAAATCTATTGATGCAAAAAGCTGGTTTTAAGTATGATTTACAAATTAGAAGTCATTGCCTTTAACATTGAAAGCTGTTTACTCATTCAGCAGGCGGGAGCACACCGTATTGAATTATGTGATAACCCGGGTGAAGGCGGCACTACCCCATCATATGGACTATTAAAAAAAGCAAGGGAGCATGTTTCCATCGATCTGTTCCCAATGATTCGTCCGAGAGGCGGTGATTTTCTTTACAATGATGATGAGTTTGAAATAATGAAAGAAGATATACTGCGTTGTAAAGAACTGGAATGTGATGGAGTAGTAATTGGTTTGCTGAATGCAGATGGAACTGTTGATGTAAAAAGAAGTGCTGAGTTAGTTGAACTGGCACATCCGCTGGGGGTTACATTTCACCGTGCATTCGACCGTACAAAAGATGCATTTGAAGCATTAGAAACATTGATCGATATTGGTTGCGAACGTGTGCTTACATCCGGATTAACGCCCAATGTTACTGAAGCAACTGAAATGCTTACTAAACTGATTAATGCTGCTGATAACCGCATCGTTATTATGCCGGGCAGTGGTGTAAGAAGTAATAATATCCAGGAACTGGCACAAAAAACCGGCGCAGTTGAATTTCATACATCAGCACGAACAGTGATTTCAACAAAAATGAACTACATCAATCCATTGATGAAGGAAGAAATGAAAGCAGTGATGGCAGATGAAGAAGAGATCAGGAAAACATTATTGGCACTGGAAAGTTATAACAGTTATGAACCTCCGTTCTGAAATACTGGCAGAACATTCAAAAGCACAGGCTGCAAAAATTGTTGAATGGATTGGCGACTCACAACAACGCTTTGATGAACTGGTAAAATTGTTTCTGCATGATGAATACCGTGTAATACAACGTGCAGGATGGCCGTTGAGTTATGCAGCAATTGCCCATCCACAATTAGTAAAAAGCATTTACCTGTCCTGGTGAAAACGCTTCGTAAAGAAAAACTGCACAATGCAGTCAAACGAAATATTGTACGCCTGTTACAGGAAGTTCCCATTCCTGAAAAGCTTCATGGTGAAGTGATGGATACCTGTTTTGGTTTTGTTGCTGATGTGCAGGAAGCAATTGCAGTAAAAGCTTTTTCATTAACTATACTGGAAAACTTATCAAAACAATATCCGGAAATAAAACACGAATTAAAAGTGATCATTGAAGAACGCTGGGATTATGAAACAGCTGCTTTTCATTCAAGGGCAAAAAAGATTTTAAAGAATTTATAATAAAAGAGGTGATATGATATCATATCACCTCATCAGTATTTTTCAGCAAACAATCATCAGGCAGCTTTTTTACCCATTCCCAGGTACGCTCCAATTACAGCACCAACAATTGCAGAGATAACAGTGGATGCGGCAATATCAACTGCCATTGCAGTTGTATCCCACAGGTTTAACTGTGCGTACATCATCAGGTCAATTGCTGTTCCCATTAACAAACCAACAATTGCGCCTGTAGTAGCTCCGGAAACAGCTGAGCTTACATTGCTTTTGTTCAGAATGTAAGAAAACAGGAAACCCAATGCAAGATTACCTGCAATCATCGCCCACCAAACCATATCTGTTTCGGCACGGAAAGCACCGGAACTGTTATTGCTGTGTGTTTGCATAAAACTCATCAGCAACATGCCATAAATCAGCCATCCAAGGAGGAAATTAGCGACACCACCAATAATACCTCCAATAATAAACTTGTTTGTGTTCATGATTTTGGTTTTAAAATGAAAAAATGAGTGATAAAAGATAATACATAAAAAATATTCTTTTTCTCATTTTTCTGCACAAGATTGCAGATAACTGACCCATGATAACTGTCTGGAGAAAAAAATGAAGTCACTTTAATTTATTCATGAGTGATCTTCCGTTCATAAACACTTACTGCTGACCCTTCGGCAACAAAAACAGAATCAGGCGCTGTTCCGTTCATAAAAGAAAACTCATTACCATACATGTGTCCGAAATCAGCTGTTGTTCTGTAATCAGTAACAGGATAAATATTCCAGCGGGGATGTGCAACACGGTATTCTCCGGCTCTGTTACCTTTCAAACTTGTATAACCCCAGTAATGTTCAAAGATGAATTCTTCCTTACTGCCGGTGTTTATTGGCAAAGGTTTAATTTCTGTTTTAACACTCAGTTCATAGTTCGGCTGTTTACCCCAGTTGAAGTGTAAGATTCGTTTATCCGTTTCAGTAACTGAACTGCTGATGGGTGAATAGGCATACTGTTCCTGGTAAATTAATTTTGCAATCCAGGTAATCATTCGTTTCGGAACAAGTTCGCTGATGAAAACAACTCCACGTTTATACGTTCCGTTTTCTTTATACTTTACATAAAACCGCAGATTTATTTCTTCAAAGTTTCGGTGAAACGGAAATCCAATTCCCTTCACTTTTGTATGCAGAAAATGAAAGGCAACAAAGCTCACATAACATTTCCCTTCAAAATGATCAAGCTCTATTCCTTTTGGCAAATAAGGTAAAAGAATTTCTTCCGGCACAACATAGTTCATCATAATCAGGTTGCGCCATTCAGCTGTAAGGAAGGGTTTCATTTTAATGATTTATCGGGTACACGGTAAAATTCTTTAAAGATCAAACGAAGGTTCTGATCATAGGTAACATAATTGTACAGCCAGTTACTGAATACAAAGAAGCGGTTCTTTACACCAAGTATCAGCATTAAATGCAATCCCATCCAGATGAGCCATGCAAAGAAACCACCGAAATGCAATTTCGGTTTTGGCACATCTACCACTGCTAAGTTTCTGCCAACAGTTGCCATTGCACCTTTGTCTTTGTAATGAAATTCTTTCAATATTTTTCCCTGCTGAATTCTTGTTAAGTTTTCTGCCAGTAAACTTGCCTGCTGAATTGCAACCGGCGCCACCTGTGGCAAACCATTTGGGAAAGCCGCATCTTCTATATAAGCAATATCACCAATGGCAAATATTCCCTGCGTTCCCTGTACATAATTGTAGGGGTCGACTTTAATACGGTTTCCTTTTGCAATTAAACTTTGATCAATTCCAGCCGGGATATTTCCTTTAATACCGGCTGCCCATATTACCAGAGATGATTGAATGGTTTGACCATCTTTTAATGTAACTGTTCTGCCATCATAATCATTCAGCAATGAATTGGTCATGACTGTTACGCCTAATCTTTGCAGGTATTTCAAACTGTCTTCGCTGCTTTTTTCACTCATAGCTGCAAGCGTCTTGCCAGTTCCTTCCAGCAAATAGATATTCATTTTGCTGAAATCCAGTTCAGGATAATCCTTTGGCAATACATACTTTTTCATCTCAGCAATAGCACCGCTTAGCTCCACTCCTGTTGGTCCGCCACCCACCACAACCACATTCATTAAACGTTGTAAATCTCCTGCAGTATCGCTATGCAATGCATCTTCAAAATTCTGAATCAGTTTATGCCGCAGTTGCAATGCTTCTACAGTTGACTTCATTGGGAAAGCATATTTCTCCAGTTGTTGATTGCCGAAAAAATTGGTTGAAGCGCCTGTAGCAATCACGAGATAATCTGAACCATAACTGTCTTCGTTTGTAATTACCTGTTTATTGACGGTATCAACAGTTTGTATTTCCGCCATGCGGATTTTAATATTCTTACTGTTTTGAAAAGCCTTGCGTAAAGGGAAAGAAATATTTGATGCATCCAGTCCGGCAGTAGCTACCTGGTAAAACAAAGGCTGAAACTGGTGATAGTTGAATTTATCAATGAGTGTTACTTCAAACCCCGGTTTATTATTAAGAAGCCGTGCCAGACGTAAACCTCCAAAGCCGCCGCCAAGTATTAAGATTTTCATGGTTGATTGATTGATGGGTTAAAGTTACGATATTTTCAATAATTATTGAAAATAAAAGAAAATATTGATTGAATAATATCAAGGCATAAGTCTATTTAGCTTTAAAATACATAACCCCGGCCTAAAGGCCGGGGTTATGTATAAAGTATGCCGGGCTTTAGCCCTGACACTATTTTTAAGATTAATACACCATCCTCACTTTAATCGTTTCTTTCACTTCCTTCAGCAATTCAACCGCTTTTTTGGAAAGATTACGATCCACATCCAGAACTACATAACCTATCTGGTCATTGGTTTTTAAATACTGTCCCAGGATGTTGATATTATGCTTGCTTAGTTGAGTGTTAATCTGACTCAATACACCCGGCACATTTTTATGAATATGTAAAATGCGGTGGGTTCCTTCCTGTATCGGCAAAGCCAGTTCAGGAACAGTATGTGAGCCAATGGTAATTCCCTTTTCTAAATACTGAACGAGTTTATTACTTACATCTTCACCAATATTCTGCTGTGCTTCTTCTGTACTTCCACCAATATGCGGAGTAAGAATTACATTGGGCAAATCCTGTAAAGGTGTTTGAAAACGATCGCCATTCTTTTCAGGCTCCCATGGGAATGTGTCAATGGCTGCACCTGCAATATGTTTATCAAGAATGGCTGCACGCAACGCATCAAGATCAACCACTTCTCCCCTTGCATAGTTTAACAGAATGCCTCCTTTTTTAAACTGTTTCAGTGTATTTTTATTGATGAGATTTTTTGTTTGATTGGTTTCAGGTACATGAAGTGAAACAATATCGGCACTGTTCAATACATCTTTCAGATTTCTATACTGCTCTGCATTTCCTAACGGAAGCTTGGTAACGATATCATAATAAATTACTTTCATTCCCAAGGCTTCTGCCAAAACACTTACCTGGCTTCCGATGCTGCCGTAGCCAATGAGACCAAGTGTTTTTCCACGCAATTCATAACTGCCTTTTGCATCCTTGTTCCAAATACCTTCATGTGCAGCTTTGTTTTTATCTATAATACGGCGAATAAGAACAATACTCAACCCAATTACCAGTTCAGCCACACTTCTTGTATTACTGTAGGGGGCATTCATCACTACCACACCTTTTGTTGTAGCCGCTTTTAAATTAACCTGGTTCACTCCAATACAAAAACAACCGATGGCCTGTAGTTTATTGGCAGCTTCCAGTACTTTTTCAGTAATCATTGTTTTGGAACGGATACCCAGCAGGTGAACATCCTTGATTTCTTTGATCAATTCCTCTTCACTCAAAGCGCCGCTGAGCTTTTTCACACTGGCATAGCCGCTGTCTTTAATGTTTTGTACCGCTGTTTCACTGATATTTTCAAGTAAAAGAATCTTGATTTTTTCTTTGGGGTAACTGGTCGTTTTTTTTTCCGCCATAATTTTATGCTATTTGCTTATTTGGCAACGCAAATATAGTTTAGAGAAGTCAACTGAAACATGACCAAACAAACTTTCATTTAACACAACACTCAAACAGAGATTGGCGTTAGATGGAAACAAAATCCAAACGGAGAACCACCAAATGAAGATCCAGTTCAGCAAACGAACGATCATTATACTTGCAGGTATTGTACTCACTTCCTGCGGCAGTTCATCAACCGGCGAAATATCAGCAGGCGATTCACTGGCCATTGCTCTCTCTTCTCCGAAAAAAATATCCCCTATTGAGTTCAGAAATATTTACCAGAAAGTAGAGAAGTTTTATGACAGTGCTCTTGGCAGAACGGGCTTTAACGGAGGTTTTTTGGTGGCCAAGAACGGTAATATCATTTTTCAAAAATATGCAGGCACTGTCCGTATCGGGCAAAAAGAACCGGTTACAGATTCCACCACTTTTCATATTGCATCTACCAGCAAAACATTTACCGGGATGGCTGTACTGAAACTGGCAGAAGAAGGAAAGCTGAACATCAATGATTCGCTGCAGAAATTTTTTCCCCAGTTCCCCTACTCCGGTATGACGGTAAAAATGTTATTGAGCCAGAGAAGCGGTTTACCCAACTATGGATATTATCTGGAGAAATTCAACTGGGATCAAAAAGTAAAAATTTCCAATGCAGAAGTGCTGAATACACTGATTGAATACAAACCCGATCTGCAGTTTACCATGAACAGGCGGTTCAACTATTGTAATACGAACTTCGTTCTGCTGGCACTGATTATTGAAAAAGTATCCGGCAAATCATATGCAGATTATCTTGATCAGACTTTTTCAAACCACTGCATATGAATCACAGTTATGTATTTAACTGGAACGATTCAGCAACTGCCACACCCTCTTACATGTGGAACGGGCGAAAGGAAGCATATACTTATCTGGATTTAACTTATGGTGACAAAAACATTTACAGCACGGTTACTGATCTGTTGAAATGGGATCAGGCATTGTATGAAAACCGCTTATTTAAAAAAGCAACGCTGGATTCTGCATTTACTCCTTACAGTAATGAACGGCCGGGCATTCATAACTATGGACTGGGGTGGAGAATGTACACCCTGTCAAACAATAAAAAAATCATTTATCATAATGGATGGTGGCACGGAAACAACGCTACCTTTTACAGGTTGATATCTGAAGGAGTTACCATCATCATTTTAGGTAATAAATTCAACCGGAATATTTATCATGTAAAACCATTGATTGAAACACTCACTCCTTTACGTTTCAGTTACGAAAGTGATGAATAAATTATTCAGGAAAAGAATGTTTCTTATTGGGCAATAAGTTCGATCTGCTCCATTCAATTTGCTGCACAAATTTTTGTCTTCGGAGTTTGCAATCAGAAAGCAAACAATAACTGCAGCTTTTTTCAATACAGGGATCAGTATGAATAAAAAATTCAATACTGCCTTTTTCAAAACTTTCGTTCAACAGTTTATCCAGTATGGTTATTTCATCGTGAACCTCTTCCAGTGAAAAATAGTAAGGCATGGTTACATGGCAATCCACATGATAATAATTGCCATACCGCTGTACTCGGAGATTATGCATATCTATCCAGTTTGCATGCCTGTTCTTCTTTAAGATCAGCACCAGTTCATCCACAACATTCATATCAACCTCATCCATCAGCCCACGAACAGATTTATTCATCAGTTTAACACCTGTATATATAATTATGCCGGCAGCAATAACTGAGGCCAGCGGATCAATCCACGAATAACCTGTGAGCAGGATGAGAAGGATGGCCGCAATTACCCCAATACTTGTATAACTGTCGCTCAAAATATGCTTTCCGTTTCCTTTTAAAATCATGCTGTTCTGCTGTTTCCCTTTTTGAACAAGGAAATAACCCAGCAGGAAGTTCGCAGTACCCGTTGCTGCGGTTAACCATGCACCGGTATTCAGTTCATGCACCGGAATGGGGTTAAAATAGAACAGAGCTGCCTGGATCAAAATTCCGATTCCTGCAATCAGGATCATGGCTCCTTCAAAGCCAATGGAAAAGAATTCAACCTTGCCATGACCGTAGGGATGCTCAGCATCACGGGGTTTGTTCGACAAATAAATACTGTACCAGGCAAAGGCTGCCGCAACCACATTAATGATTGATTCAAGTGCATCAGAAAGTATAACCAGTGAATGTGTAAGAAAGTAGGCCACAAATTTTACCGCGCAGATAACTGTGCTGATGATAAATGAAAGCCTGATAAAAGAAAGTTCCTTTCTGTTCAATTGATGGGCGTTTAGTTCGGCGAATATATCTACTCTTTTTCTATTAGAGGTTTAAGCAACTGAATACATCACAACCTTTTATCATGTAATAAAGTCGCTTAAACTAAAAGCAGCCAATGAGCAAAACAAATTGTCTTTAATTAGCCATTTTTTACTAATTTGCCCAGACCAAATTAATCATGATTATGAGAAAAATTAAACGCTTGCTGGTAGCGTGTTTATGTCTTTGTATAAGCATATCTGCCATTGCTCAGGAACAAACTGTATCAGGTGTTATTCGTGATGCAGCCGACAACTCCCCTCTTCCTGGTGTATCCATACGTGTAAAAGGAGCCCGTACAGGTACAACCACTGCTACTAACGGTTCTTACAGTATTAAAGTTAAAAAAGGACAGGTACTTGTCTTTTCTTTTTTAGGATTTAAAACCACAGAAGTTACTGTTGGAGACAATATGTCTGTTAATATCAACCTCGTTGAATCTGCCGACAAGCAGGAATTGAGTGAAGTTGTTGTAACAGCTATGGACATTAAAAGAAATGCCCGTGAAGTAGGCTACTCTGTTCAAAAAGTAGACGGGAAGGAAATTCAGGAAACACAGAGAGAAAATTTTGTAAACTCCCTCCAGGGACGTATTGCAGGTATAACTGTAACACCAACCAATGGTATTGCAGGGGCTTCTTCTTCAATAGTGATCAGGGGTTTTAATTCCATGGCCCTGAGTAATGAACCTCTTTTCGTAATTGATGGTATTATAATGGATAACAATACGATCAATGAATCTGGCGGAGCAGGAACAGTTGGAATCGCATCTAACCGTGATAACAGAGATGGAGATTATACAAATCGTATAGCAGATATTAATCCGAATGACATTGAATCAATCACTGTATTAAAAGGCCCTGAAGCAACTGCTCTTTATGGCAGCCAGGCCAGTTCCGGGGCTATTATTATTACAACAAAGAAAGCTTCAAATACAAGAAAGCTTGGTATTAATTATGATAACAGTTTCCGTTTTTCAGAAATCACACGTTTGCCCAGCATAACAGATAATTATAATGCAGGCTCTAATGGAGTTGATTTTCCGAGTTTTACCTATTTCGGTTCTCAAAATAAGAACCCGGATAAGGCAAGCATCTATAAAAATATCAATGATTTTTTCAGAACCGGCTTTTCCCAAACACATAACCTCAGCCTGGATTATGGTATAAAGAATGCAAGTTTCAGGGCCAGTGGAAGTCTCAACAATATTGAAGGCAGTGTGCCCTACAACAGCTATAAAAGATATAATTTCAGGTTGACAAACAGCACAAAGATTGGCAAGTATATAGATATCGCCCCATCTTTTTCATATGCGCATACTGAATTTGTAAGACCATTACGTGGAGCCAACAGCTACCTGTTGAATCTGTTAAGATGGCCGTTGGATCTTGATCTGAAAAAATTGAAGACCAAAACGGCAATAAGCTGCTCACCTATGCCACAGATCCTTTGCTTGAAATAGATAACCCGTTGTGGAATGCCAAATATGTAAAGACTATGGATAAAACGGATCGTTATACATACACACTAGGGGTAAACATTAACCCGGCAAAATGGGTCAGCCTGCAGGGACGTTTCGGTTATGACACTTACAAAACAGACGGCTCCAGGTTAATTCATCCCCAATCCTATCTCACCACTGCTGTTCAGGGAGGACAATTGGATAATTATTACAGGAGATATACCGGTTATAACCACACCATTAATGCAACCTTTAAAAAATCAATCGGTAAGTTCAACGGAAGGTTAATGCTGGGTACAATGTGGCAGGATTACCAGACAAAAATGTTCGCTGTTTATGGAACTAAATTACTCACCCCATTAGGAAGAGACAGTTCCAATACTACTGCAAATACAAGAGTTAGACTGAACCGGAATAATTTTGGCCAGTTTAATGAATATATCGTTCGCCAGATTGCTTATTTCGGTGAGTTTGCTGTGAACTATAAAAACATGATCTTCCTCAATTACACACATCGTTTTGAGCAGGCTTCTACTTTGCCAAAAGCAAACAGGAATTATAATTATCCAGGTGCGAGTCTGTCTTTCATTATGACAGATATCCTTCCGGGTTTAAAAAGAATGACATTCTTAATTACTGGAAATTACGTACATCATTTGCTGTTACTGCCCGTCTTAATGGAGCTTACAGCAATCAGTCAGTATTTGCAAACAGAACAGGCAGCGGCTTAGGTTATTCCTATGATTTTGGAAATCTGAATCCTGATCTGGAACCGGAGAAACAACAAACCTATGAAGTGGGTACTGAGTTCAGATTGTTTAACAGCAAGCTCACTCTTGATGTTACCTATTATAATACACTAAACACAAGTCAGATTGTTGAATTATTCCGCTCAAGTTATGGCTCAGGTTACGTATTGAATACCTTAAATGTTGGTTCTACCCGTAACCAGGGTGTAGAAGTAGCTGTTACTGCAACTCCTGTTCAAACCAAAAACTTTAAATGGAACATCGGCTTAAACTTCAACAAAATGTGGAATGAAGTATTGAGCTTACCTGCCAATGTTCCTGAGTTTTATATTTCTGATACCTGGTTATATGGTAATGCAAGAGGTGGCCTGGCAAAAGGCGGCCCTACAACAACCATTACCTCTTATGGTTATGCAAGAAATAACAAAGGTATGATCCTGATCAACCCTACAACCGGATTACCAGTTAATGAGTCGCTTTTTAAAGTAAGAGGTGATCGTAATCCTGATTTTACCATGGGCATCAATAACAGTTTCCGCTGGAAAAATCTCTCTGTATCCATGCTTTGGGATTGGAGAATGGGTGGAGATATCTTCAATGCAACCAATATGTATCTTACAACTCAGGGAAGGAGCTTAAAAACAGCTGACCGTTTTACACCGATCGTTATTACGGGTGTGCTGAATGATGGTTTGCAGAATACGGCAAATCCTACAAAAAATACAATTGCTATTGTGCCTTTCTTTAACCAGGGTTATTATACTGCTATGCCGGAAGAAGAGTTTATTGAAAAAGATATCAACTGGCTGCGTTTAAGAGATATTACACTTTCTTACAATTTTACCAATGCCATTAAAGGCAAACAGAAGATATTTAAAACCTTAAGTGCTTTTGTTACCTGCAATGACCTGATTTTAATTACCAATTACAGTGGGGCCGATCCTGCTGCTAATGGTAATACAGCCGGTACACGGGGTGTAGGAGCTGCAGGTTTTGATTACGGCAACGTAGCAATTCCCATCAGTATTAACCTTGGTCTCAGAACATCTTTTTAAAAGCTAAATAATAACTCAAATGAAATCAATATATAAAGTACTCTTGCTGGTCCTGATCATCACAGGGATTTCAGTATCCTGCAATAAGAAGATAGACGAAGCCTATCTGAATCCAAATTCACCGGTTAAAGTTCCGATTGAAACATTGCTGCCGCAGATTGTTTCAGCTATGGCAGCCAATTATGGGGGTCATGGGCCATTAAATGATGCACGTTTTATAAGCATGTATATACAAAATTTCAGCAGTTATACAGTTAGTGCTACCCGTAATTCCAGCACTACTTATGAACGTATGGGCGGTACGGTTGATGGAAGTGATAATGCCGGCTCACTCTGGCGTATGCATTATTATGATATGGGGCAAAATGCAATGAAAATAATCCAATGGGGAACAGAAGAGAAAAAATGGGATTATGTAGGTGTAGCCCAGGCCATCTTTGCATGGAGCTGGTTACAGTTAACCGATTATCATGGAGAAATTATTCTCAAGGATGCATTTAACACCAATCTCTTAACCTTCAAGTTTGATAAAGAGGAAGACGTATATGCATATGTGCGTCAACTGGCTGCTCAATCACTTGAAAACCTCAATAAAACAGGTGATGGCGTGAGCCAGGCAAACCTTGCAACAGGTGATGCATTTCTGTATAATGGCGATGTAAATAAATGGAAAAAATTTGTTTACAGTATCCTCGCCCGTTCTTATAATCACTTAAGTAACAAATCAATTTATAAACCTGACTCTGTTATTTATTACTGTGATAAGGCAATTACAACAAATGCTGATAATGCCATTGTTAAATTCACAGCAACTCCCGGTTTTTCTGCCAACTCCAATTTTTATGGCCCTGTTCGTAATAATCTCGGAAGTGCATATGCAATCAGACAAAGCGAATACATTACTAAATTACTTACCGGATCTAACTCAGCTTTTCCCACTGTAGATGATCCTCGCAAATGGTACCTCATCCGCCCATCTATCAGCGAAAAATTTGTTGGTATTCCATTGAACGCAGGGATCACTGCCATTACCGTTAGCAACGATCGGCCTGAAAATTTCTGGGGACCAAGATGGGATTCTTTAGTAGCTCCACTCAGCGATGCAAGAGCAAGATATATCTTCCGTAATGCAAGTCCCGTACCTGTTCTTACTGCAAGTGAAGTTTATTTCATGAAGGCAGAAGCTGCTTACCGTAAAGGGGATAAACCAACAGCGCTTACTGCTTATAAAAAAGCAATTGAACTGAACTTTGATATGCTGCAGATCGATTATTCAACCAATGTGCCGGCTACCAGTTTATTGACTGCTTCTGTAAGGGATGCTTTTTTAGCAAACCCTGCTGTTGTCCCTGCATCAGCAGACTTCAACCTGTCACATATCATGTTGCAGAAATATATTGCACTGTATGCCTTTGGAGCAATTGAAACCTGGGTTGATATGCGTCGCTATCATTATACTGATGTGAAAGATGGCTTCCAGGTGTACCGTGATTTTGTAACTCCACCAAATAATGGTGCCACCAATGGTTTATGGCCGGATAATAATGGAAACCTTGTTTACCGTGTACGTTACCGTTATAACTCTGAATATGTATGGAATATTGAAGAGTTAAAAAGACTGGGCGCTGATGCAACCGACTGGCATACAAAAGAAACCTGGTTCTCTAAACCCTAACATGTCATCAAATCAAAATAATTCAGTATGAAAAAAATAATATTAATTCTATCGGTAATAGTTTTTCTTCTCTCCTGTGAGAAGAAAGCAGATTTCAATGCAAATTTTGTTCCGTTGGATTCAAACCTGTATACGAATTACAAGTTCATCAATGCATACCCTTATGCAACACCTGTTTTCTCCGGTCAAACCAGTTCTTCGGTTCTTCTTACACATAATGGACTCCAGTTTTCTTCAGGAACACCCATTACTGTAGGAACAACCTATCCTGCATCAATTGGTTATGCAGCCCTGTTTAAGCAGATAGCCGGTTTACCAATGGACATCAGGATGGTGTTGGGTACACAGCCAGCTCTGACAAGGGATTCGTTACTGTTTACTTATTATGGACCCAGTCTCAGCAAATATTATTCCTTATTCTTTTGTGATTCCATCAAAAAGCCAAATTCTATTTTTGTTACTGAAGATGATCTGCGATTGCCCGGCGGACCCAATTTATACAGAGTTCGCTTTGTAAATCTCATCCCTAACCCGCCAACTTTAACTCCGGCTATTGATGTGTATTCAACAAATGCAGGCGCATTGATCTTTACAGGCATTCCGTTTAAAAAAGCAACTCCTTTTCTTGAATTGCCACGCAACTCAATTGCAACAACATTTACGGATACTTACCAAATCAGATGGACAGGAACAAGTACAGTAATTGCTACGCTTTCTTCTGTACAGTTAAACAACCAGATGTCATTAACACTCTTTGCAAAAGGGTTTGTTGGTGCAACCGGTTTACGGGCTCCGGGCTTATTATCCTACAGAAATAATTAAAATGAATTAATTCATTTGTTAAAACCTCCTGCATTCTTTTGTGCAGGAGGTTTTTTATTTACATTACAACTCTAAAATACCTTTTGTGAAATCAAAGATTCTGCTGCTAACCCTGCTGATGTTTACATTGTCTTCTGCATACAGCCAAAACACCGATACTTTGCTTGCAAGACTTATTACCAATCTCCGCAGTTTTTATGAACTCAACCCTTCAGAGAAATGTTTTCTGCATGCTGATAAACATTTTTATCAACCCGGAGAAACAGTGTACTTCAAAACTTACCTGACACTTAATAACCGCCCTTCATCATTAAGCAATATTGTGTACACCGATTTTGGTGATCTCAACGGAAACCTCTTTGCCAAATCCATGTGGAAAGCAAATAACAGCTCTGCCGAAGGAAGTATCTTTATTCCCGATACTCTGCAAACAGGTATCTACCGCATCCGCTCCTACTCCTTGTGGATGCTGAATGAACCTGCATCCATTGCTGAGCAATACATTTTTGTACTGGGTAAAAAGGATCAGGCAAAAACTTATCATGTACCGGAGAGTGAAGTAAAAGTTGAATTCTTTCCCGAAAGCGGGCAGCTGGTAAATACAGTGATCAACAAAATAGCATTTCGTATAACTGACAATAATAAACTTCCGGCAAGGGGTGTCGGCGTACAGTTGGTGGATGAAAACAAACAGCTTATTGCCGCACCCCTGGTTTTTGAAAACAGTGTGGGTATGTTTGAATTTACACCGGCTGCAGGAAAAAAATACCAGTTACAGGTAAGCTTCAATCTCAACAATCAGAAATATGTTGCATTACCTGCTGCCATCGATAATGGAATCACTTTAAATGTTTCCAATCTTTCTGCTTCAAAGGTTTTCATTCAGGCCAACGCATCTGAATCATTTATTGATCAGCACAAAGCAGTGTATATCCTGGCGCAGCAAAATGGAAAAACTGTTTTTGTGCAGAAATTTAATCTGGATGATGCGCAGAATGCAACGGTATTAAATAAAAAAAATCTTACAGAAGGTTTGTTGCAGGTAACTGCATTTAATGCCCAACTGCAACCTTTGGCTGAACGGTGGATCTGGGTGCAGCAACCATCAACTGCAGGCATTACTCTTTCAACCGACAGTCTGTCGTTTAATCCCAAAGGGAAAAATAAATATACCATTTCATTGACCGGCATTGATACAGCTGATATTTCTGTAGCAGTGATTCCTGCTGATCTGCCTGCTTATGATTTTGTAAACAGTCCCGATATCAAAGCCTATCATTATATTCATTCAGCCAATAATGGCACAGCTGCTTTTGTAAACAGCTTCAACAATATACCAACAGCAAATTATGCAGCTTATCTCGATGCTTTATTAGTAACAATCAAACCCACCCGTTTTTCCTGGCAACAGATAGCTTCGGGAAAACAACCTGCACTCAACTACTTTTTCGAAACAGGAATCTCCGTAAGGGGTATTGTGAAAAAAGATAAAGAATCCATGCTCTTCGATTCAAGCAGGGTCGACATCATTACAAAAGGTGCCGATTCAAGCACAACTTTTTCAACTGCAAAAACAGATGCTAAAGGAATCTTTGCGGTGAATGATCTCAACTTCTGGAAAAGCGCATCAGTTTATGTACAGGCCACTACCAAAGAAAAGAAAAAACGGAAAGTTGGATTTGAACTGCAGCCCGGCTATCTCGATACATTATCCGACAGAGTTGCAAAGTCTTACTTTGCTCCATTGTTCAAACAGGATATTACGCCGAAGCAGTCGAACAATGAGTTCATCAAAAATTACAGTGTATCTGGTCTTGGAAAAGAGTTAACTGAAATTGTTGTAAAAGGAAAGAACAAAGCTGAAGTAAGATTGGATTCATTGAACAAAGCTGTTACATCTGAAACCTTCCGTAACTCAGAATTTACCAAAGAACCCGATGCAAACTTCAGCTATATCAGTTTTGCTCAGTTATTTGAACAGGAATTTTTTGGATTTAAATTCAACACAGGATATGACAGGGTTGCCGGATTGGATGGGTCACCTGCTTCTGGTTTGGCAAGTGGTGATATGATCAGTTATTACCTCGATGAAAGGCCTATTGCAGCAGAAGAACTCAACTTTATTAATCCTAATGATGTTGCATTAATTAAAGTAAACAGAAATGCGAATCTTCATTTAGGTCAGATGGGACCCGGCCCGAGTGTATTGATTTATACAAGATCAAAAGGTTATCGTGGTCGCCTTGGTTTTGATGCTGCTTATTTAACCGGTTATTCCATTCCCTTACGTTTTTATAATCCTGATTTTTCCCGGCCAGAACTGCAGAAAACAGAGGACCGGCGCACAACCCTGCTCTGGTATCCGAATGTAAAATTCGTAAATGGCAAAGCAACCATCCAGTTTTACAATAACGATTATTCAAAACGGTTTAAAGTAGTAATACAGGGAATCGATAAGAATGGTAATTTGTATTACCTGGAAAAAATCATTGAGTAAATAAGCCATTCTTCAATGAAAATCCCTGAAATAAACTTCAGGGATTTTTTATGTATTGCCAGGTTTATATTGTTCTTCGTATCCTTGCATTGTGTTTTTTTCGCTTTTCTATTCATCATTCAAGTTCATTCAGCTTTGTGTTCCGTTTTGTCAAAAAGTAATTACCTTTCTCATCTTCATTCACTTAACCATTACTTTATGCTCAGGAAACTCATGTTTGTCTTGTTCCTGTTACCCGTTGTAACAGTATTCAGTCAGTCAAAACCTATCAGCTGGAAAGATGTCCCCGGCTGGCGTTCGATCAATAATTTTCAGGTAACCATTTCTCCCGACGGTCAGTGGGCAGCTTACCCCATCACCGCAGCAGAAGCAGATGCAGAGCTGGTGGTTAAAAAATTAAATGATACGGTAGAAAGAAGGTTCCCCGTTGGATACAGCAGTTTTCCGCAGTTCAGTTTTTCAGAAGACGGGAAATGGCTGGTATTTAAAGAGTCACCTAAATTCAAAGAAGTAAAAGCAAACGAAAAAACACCCGGAAAACAGTTATTTGAAAAACTGTTTCTGCTCGATCTTGCGAATAACAAAAAACAGAATTTGAACGGGCAGGAAGCTTTGTTTTGAATGGTAAAGCAGCTTCTCACCTGGCAATTAAAATTGTAAAAGAACGCAATCCTGCAGCAAGACCCGATGATCCGCAAGGCGGCGATCTGTTGATTGTAGAACTGGCAAACGGCAAAGCGCTCAACATTGGTAATGTGGGCGAATTCAGCTTCAACAAAGCAGGCAACCTGCTGGCCTATACCATTGATGCAGGAAATAAATCAGGCAATGGTTTATACCTCTACAACCTCAGCACCAGGCAAACAACAGTACTGGATAATGATAAAGTAACCTATAAATCTCTTGGATGGGATGCAGAAAAAGATGCTGTTGCTGTATTGAAAATGAAAAAAGATGAAAAGTATAAAACAGATAAAGGCGTTGTATTGGGTGTGAAAAATCTTTTACAATCGCCGGTATCATTTACATACGATCCTGAAAAAGATTCACTCCACTTTCCTGTAAAGATGACCATCAGCGGAATGCGTCGTCCTTATTGGTCAGATGATTTAACACGTATGTTCTTTGGCATATCTCCATTGGAGCTGGTAAAGAAAGAAGCAGATACCACCGGCAAATCAAAAGCACAAATTGTAAAAGAATCTGATTCATTGGTACTGGTACGTATTAAAGCCGACACAAGCATTAAGTCTGTTGCTGATTTAAAACGTGCACTGGAAAAAGCCGAAGCAAAAGGAAAACCTGAAGTAAAACCTGCGAATGATGCAACAAAACCTGATATGACCATCTGGCATTGGCAGGATAAGCGTTTACAAAGCCGTCAGCAGGTACAGGAAATGCAGGATAAGAATTTTTCGTATGTGGCAATAGTTGATGTTGCTACTAATAAGTTTGTGCAGTTGAATGATGGCACAATACGGTCACTGAGTATACTGCCGAAACAACTCTATGCAGTTGCAGAAGATATTGATGCCTATGAACTGGATCAGAACCTTGATGGACAGAGTTATTCTGATATGTACATCATCAATCTTAAAACAGGTGCAAAAACAAAATTCAAAAGCAAATTCTATCGCCCGTCATTCTCAGCATTTCCACGCTCTTCACCCGATGGATTGAAGTTTGTATATGGCGAAGATGGTCATTACTATGTGTACGATCTTACCACAAATACTTCTGTGAACATCACAGAAAAAATGGCTGCAAGTTTTGTGAATACAGAGGATGATCACAATGTAACCAAACCTCTTACACCGGTTATTGGCTGGAGCAGCGACAGTAAATATTTACTGATCCGTGATTTGTGGGATATCTGGCAGGTTGCAGCTAATGGAAGCAATGCAGTTAATCTCACATTAAATGGAAAGAAAGATCAGATCCGCTACGCAGGCCGTTATTCCATTGATGAAGAAGAAAAAGGATTTGATTTGAAGAAGAAAAACTACTTCCGCATTTATGGTGAGTGGACAAAGAAAAGCGGCATTGCCTCACTTGATCCCGGAAGCAATGGCTTAAAACCCGGAGCATCTGTATTGGTTTGGGAAGATGCATCTGTCGTTACAATACAAAAAGCAAAGAACAGTAATACATTCATTTTTGCAAAAGAAGATTTTAATAAGCCAACAGAATTTTTCAGTACAAATGAAAAGTTGAGTAACCCTGTGCAGTTCACAAAGAATGCACCTGATTATTCAAAATATGCATGGAGTGCAGGAACACAATTGGTGAATTATGTTTCTGATAAAGGCGATACGTTACAGGGAGCCTTGTTCCTTCCCGCAGGTTATGAAAAAGGAAAAAAATATCCAACGGTCGTTTACTATTACGAGAAGTTATCACAAACATTACATAGCTACAGTAATCCCGGATTTAGCGGTACTGGATGGAATCCCACAATGTATACCAGCAATGGCTATGCAGTGTTTATTCCGGATATCGTTTATAAAATGGATGATCCCGGTATGAGTGCGGTATGGTGTGTATTACCTGCAGTAAAAGCAGCCATACAAACGGGTGTAATTGATGAAACGAAAATTGGCATTCACGGTCATAGCTGGGGAGGTTATCAAACTGCTTTCCTTATTACGCAGACAAATATGTTTAAAGCAGCAGCAGCAGGTGCCCCATTAACTAATATGGTGAGCATGTATGATTTGATTTACTGGAACAGTGGTGGTGGTAACATGTCCATCTTTGAAGCATCGCAGGGACGTTTTCGTGGTGCTCCCTGGGAAAACTGGGAATCTTATTTGCGCAACTCACCCGTGTATCATGTAAAGAAAGTAAACACTCCTTTGCTGATGCTGCACAACGACAAAGATGGTGCAGTTGATTTTACACAGGGCATTGAATATTATAATGCATTACGCAGGTTAAAAAAACCGGTGATCATGATGCAGTACAAAGGAGAGAATCATGGTTTGGCAAAAATGGAAAACCGTAAAGATTACAGTGTACGTATGATGGAATTTTTTGATTATTACTTAAAAGGTAAAGAAGCTCCCGACTGGTTGAAAAATGGAATGGATCGTTTGAAACTTCCTGAGCATTTGGAGCAAAGAGCTTTTTAAATTTCAGTAACAATTTTCTAACCGGGATAGATGATATACTATCCCGGTTTTTTATTGCCGACTAACACAGATCTTTCTGTGCTTTGCTTTCACAACCTTCCGAAATTTCTGACCTACATCTTATATCATAACTTAGTACCTTGTGTACAAGCTAAATTGACACCTAAGTGAAATCAGCAGAAATTCTTCTTGACGATATAACTAACCTGAATGACTTTTATGTTGTATTAGAACGTAACGCTTTGCTCTTAGAAAGAAATCGTGACATTACAGAGCTACTTCTAAAATATAAGAATAAAACATCTTTAGATGAAGAGAAGCAGAAACTGCAATGGGAACTAGAAGCATTTTTATTTTCTTTTTACGGAAATAGAATTTTTTCCTTTTCTACTAGCAACGGCAAAGAGGTTGGAAATGTAGCAGAATATCCTCAGTTAGACAATCATCAAAAAGCAGCTTTCAATTATATTAAAGAACGTTCAGAGCTTTCAACATCAGCTTTATTAAGTGCAAGATATTATCATTTATTAGGAAAAAGCATTGTCAAAAAGAATTCCACATTTGTACTTAAAGCAACCGAAAATTATATTGAGGTAAATCAATGTTGTCAACTATGGCTGACAACGAAATTGAGTATTCTCATCTTATTGGAAGGCTTTTGAAAATTTAGCAGGGCTTAAACGAAGGAAAGGTAAAAGTAGAAGAAACTAAAAAATGGCAGCACAATTACTTTATCAGTTACCCAAAATTTCTTTTGGGTGAAACATGGAATAATTGATGACATGCTTAAATATCCTAAAATTTTCAAAGTTGCTGATTTTGAAAATATTCTTTCAATTTTCGATAATAGATTAAAAGAAACAGGTAGTAAAGGAGATGATTTTGCACTAGTTAACTATCATTTGCCAACAGCAATTAAGGTTGCCCAAAAAATCACGGCAGATGTAAAGAAATGGCATAACGAAATAGGGCTTGCATATTTAAGGATGGCTGAAACAGAAAAAGACGAAACAAGAAATTGGATTAAATTGGATGAATATCGAGCTGCTATTGATGCGTTCAGACAAAGCGGGAATAGAGTAAAGAAAGAAGAAGTTGAACAATTGTATTTTCAGTTAAAAGGTAAAGTACGACTCGAAGAATACAGGATTGATTTTGACGAGGAAACGATAAAAAATTAGAAGATTTTCAGTTAGAAATTAAAGATAAAGCTTTAGCACTGCTGAAAGAAGAGCCAGACTATATTTATAGCATAATTGCAAAAGGAAGTTTTTTCCAAAATATTCAGATGCACTTAAAGCATCACAAAATAAAGAAAATCATTTTTTAGATTTTGTAACGACACTGTATTTTGATAACAATAAAAACATCTCAAGGAAAGCCATTGAAAAAGATGATAAACAAGAAATTCTACAAGCTTATGGTCTCAGAATAAAAGAAACATTACTTCCTTTTCTTCATTACATAATTATTATAGGAATAAAATCGGGTCATTTGACATACCGGAATTTTATAACTTTCTTAGTTCAACATTCATGGATTGGCAAACCACATACTAAAACAGATTTAAGCGGTAATCCTGAAATAACGAATTGGATTAATCAGATTGCACCATCGATTGTTGAGTTTTTTAATCAGGTATTAGCTTGGGGTGAAAGCAAATACTATACACCAAGTTTTATTTTATGTACCGACAGCCTAACATTGAAAATTGAAGGTTTATTTAGAAATTTCAGCGAACGTATAAATGTTTCAACAAGTAAAGGGAAACAGAAAGGAATGCAAGAAGCGTTAGCCCATGACATAATAAATAACGAAATCATTAAGCAATACTTTGACGAGAACGACATGCTTTTGTTTGATTACGTTTTTCGAATGAAGGCGGACTTAATTTAAGAAACAATATAGCCTATTGTTTTTACAGTGAGAATGAATATCATCCTGACAAGATGCTTCTCCTAATTGCGATTTTATTGAGGTTAGGAAAATACAATATCAGCTATAATCCCAATAGATAAACAAAGCAATCGGCTTTTGTCAGCAAGAAAACCGGCTCCCAAAGCAGCCGGTTAACAGTATAAATAAAATAGAGTCAGTTAAAAGAACACCGCATTACAAAGCATCAGCTTTCCATTTTCCCAGAAACTGCGGAACATCAGATCATCGGTTAAATAAACAACTGAACCACGGCCCATATCCTGCACACCAAACAGCAAACCATCTTTCAAACGGTCTTTTAATTTAGAACCTACAAAACCGGCCATCTGTCCTTCTTTTTTAATAACACCCACATTCCATCCGCTGCCGGGAGTAAAGAAATCAAAAATATTATCATCCATTTTCAGGGTGTAATAATAATTCGGGTAACCAAATGCCAAAGGATGACTGTTATCAAGATCAACTTTGTAAATAGAACCGGGTGTGATTGTTTTGATATAATCCCGTTCACGGTCTTCAAAGGTTTTGATCGGGTCGTAAGGATCTTTACTTTTTTCTTCATCTGCTTTTCTTGATTTCAATCCCCATTCTAATTTAGCTAAAGATGTTACAGCTGATTCAAACGCTATCAGTTTACCGCCTTTGTTCACCCAGTCTTTCAGCTGATCAGCAGATGCTTTATCATTTAAGAAACGGTAATTACCATCGGGCATAATGATCACATCTGTCTGCTGCCAGTTAATGCGGCCGATATCGGTTACATTCACCAGTGAGATTGGATATTGCAGCTGCTGATCAAAGAAATGCCATATTTCACCCGCAGCATTTCCACCAACACCTTCACCCGTAAGCATCACTACTCGTTTCAATTTAAACGGATGTACGATATCACTTCCAAAATCACCGCCATTATCAACAAAACCTGTAGCAACAGGATATGCTTTTACATTGGCTGCATTACATGCATCAGCAACATATTTCCATAAATCATTTCCTGCTGCTTTGTTACTTGTTTTCATTACAATAACTGCACCGGCTGCAAACTTTTGTCCGCTCACTTCAAATGGAACTTCACTGTAACGTAAGGTTACTCCTTTCTGTAATAAAAGACCGGCAGCTTTTGCGCTCTGCACTCCTTCCCATTTAATGACATAGGCATACGCATCAGCAACTGTGTTTATAACCGGAGCCAGTTTTTGATAAGCCCCGCCTGCATTGATCCTTTCTTTTGATGCAAAAGCAGTTAAACCATAAGCATAAGGCAGACTCCATGCAGTAATATCATAAGTTGCAGAATCGCTGAGTTTGGAACGTGGTTCAAATAACACCTGCGCCATTGCTGAGCGTGGCTGAAAAGCACTGATCACAATATCACCGTTTGCAACAGTAAAGCTTTCTTCTTTTCCTGTTGAATAACTGAAACCTTTTCCTGCACCTGTACCGGTTCCGTATTCAATACCATTCTTATCAAGTAATTGAATCAGTGAATTGATACGCTGTGCATCAGCAGGATTGTTTTTTATAACATAGGTTTTGTATTCACCAAAGCCACCTGCAACTCCTTTATTAAAAAACTTCCTGAATTCACTTACTAACTTACCTGCATTGGCTGACGCAATTTCAATGGTACTCATACCTGTGGTGAAATGATGAATGGCCCTGTCGTATAAAGTCAGCGTATCGCCTTCTTCCGTCATGGCTGCTGCACCACCTGCCGGTCCGCCACCCTGCTCATAGGTCATACCAATTGCACCGTTATAGATTGGATAAGTATCACCATAGGAAGGATAGAACAGATCAAAGCGGAGTTTGGTAAAGTATAACCATCCGTTTGCATCAAAATATTTTGCATGATTTTTTCCAATGGTCGTTTGAAAATCTCTTTGCCATTGTGTAATCACTTCATGAAATGGTTCGGCAGCTGGGGCAAAATAATAAGGTTCATTAATTCCCTGCTCATGATAATCTACATGTATCTGCGGCATCCATTGATTGTATAATTTCAAACGCTGCTGACTTTCAACCTGTGTTTGCCAGGCCCAGTCACGGTTGAGATCAAAGTTGTAATGATTGGTTCTTCCACCCGGCCATGGGTCACGGTGTTCTCTTGTATCCATTCTTGGATTGGCTGTTGTGCCAACAACTGTATTGAACCAGTTTACGTAACGGTCACGTCCATCCGGGTTAATACAGGGATCAATTACTACCAGTGTATTCTTCAGCCACTCTTTTGTTTTTGTATTTGCAGGGTCAACTAATGCCCACACAGTCATCATCGATGCTTCGCTGGAGGATGTTTCATTTCCGTGCACATTATAACTTAACCATACGATGGCCGGTGCAGTTTCATTAGCAGCCATTTTATCCTTTGACAGGTTTGCCAAACGCAGGTTGTTCATGCGGATGCCTTCCAGGTTATTGATATTGTCTTCAGTTGAAACAAAAGCAACCAACAGAGGACGGCCTTCATTGGTTTGTCCGTACTGCTGCAGCTTTACATTCTTTGCTGAGTTAGCGGCCACATGCTGAAAATAACTCACCACTTTCCAGTGCGGAGTATAACGGCTGCCAACTTTATAACCAAGGAATTGCTCAGGGCTTTGCAATTGAGCGTAAGAACTGAACGCAAGACAAATTGCAATAGAAAGGGAAAGAATTTTACTCATAGTTTGATTTGAGGGGGCGAAAATACTACTTCGCTTTTTATTTGGGAAAAACAGGCAGTCGCTTACATTGAAAAATCACCTTCCAAATAATAGTCATTTCCTGCGCTTCGCAGTACACAGTAAAAAAAGCGGCCAACATTGCATCAGCCGCTTATCATACAGTTGGTTTAAAACCGGAACTAAGTTAAGCGGAGTTTCAATATTAAAAATTAATTTCGGAAAAAAATCTTCATGAGGTTACTGTCTGCATTTCTCTTCCTGCTGGCTGCTGTTCAGCTTTCGGCCCAGATCAATCCATACAAATACAACATTCAGAAAAAGGTGGAATGTGCAAATGGAGCCGTGGTTAGTGCTCACCCCCTTGCCAGCAAAGTTGGGGTTAACATTATGAAAAAAGGCGGAAATGCATTTGATGCTGCCATTGCTACCCAGTTAACATTGGCCGTAGTATATCCGGGTGCAGGGAATATTGGTGGTGGAGGTTTTATGGTTGCATTTACAGAGAAAGGAAAAACCCTTGCACTTGATTACAGGGAAAAAGCACCTGGTGCTGCAAGCAGGGATATGTACCTCGATGCTAACGGCAATGCACAGACCAATCTCAGTCAGTCAGGGCATTTGGCAAGTGGCGTACCGGGAACTGTAGCCGGATTATTTTCCACACATCAATATGCAAAGCTTCCTTTTAAAGTATTGATTCAACCAGCGATTGATCTGGCTGAAAAAGGTTTTGCCATAACAGAATCGGAAGCAAGAAGTTTGAATGCGGCGATGGGAACTTTTGTGCAGTTCAATACAAAGCCAAATGCTTTCGTTAAATATGGAGGATGGAAAGCAGGTGATACATTGATTCAGAAAGACCTTGCCAATACACTTAAACGCATCCGTGATTTTGGGCAGAAAGGTTTTTACGAAGGTGAAACAGCAAAACTGATTGTTGCAGAAATGAAAAGAGGCGGCGGATTAATTACACTGGCCGATCTGAAAAATTACAAAACAGCTGTACGTGAAGCAATGCAGTCAAACTATAAAGGTTATACCATTATCGGAATGCCATTGGTAAGCAGCGGCGGCATTTTAATTCAGCAGATGATGGGAATGATTGAAACAAGAAATGTTGCACAGTATGGTTTTCTTTCCTGGCAGGCAGTACAGTTGATGGTTGAAATTGAGCGCAGGGCTTTTGCCGACCGTGCAGAGTTTTTAGGTGACAGAGACTTTGTAAAAGTGCCGGTAAAAAAATTAACATCTCCCGAATACTTAAAAGAACGAATGGCTGATTATGATATGAATAAAGCCGGCAGTAGCAAAATAACCAATCATGGAAACATTAATCCGGAGAGTGAAGAAACAACACATTTCAGTGTGTATGATAAATGGGGAAATGCAGTTTCCATCACCACAACTTTAAATGGAGGTTATGGATGCCGCACCGTTGTTGGTGGTGCAGGTTTCTTATTGAACAATGAAATGGATGATTTCAGTATTAAGCCCGGTGTACCCAATATGTATGGTGCTTTGGGAACGGAAGCCAATGCCATTGCTCCCAATAAACGGATGCTGAGTTCTATGACGCCAACTATTGTATTGAAAGATGGAAAACCTTATCTGGTAATTGGAACTCCTGGTGGCACAACTATTCCGACACAGGTGTATCAAATGCTGGTGAACGTGCTGGAATTTAACATGAGCACAGAAGATGCTGTTTGGAAACCAAAGTTTCATCATCAATGGTTTCCGGATGTTATTGCTGTTGAAAAAGATTTCCCGATGGATGTTCGGGCAAAGCTGAAAGCAATGGGTTATGAAATTGTGGAGCGTGGAAGCATTGGCCGCTTTGAAGCCATTAAAATTATTAACGGTCCTTCGGCTACGCTCAGGATTGAAGCTATCAGTGATAAACGTGGTGATGATCATGCAGAAGGATATTGACCAACCTTGATACCTTAGGTCTGACGCCCTCGTCTGACCGGATATAAAAAAAGATAATCATGTCATTAGCAAAAACATTTCTTGATTCCTATCTTAAACGCAGCAGTTATTACAAAGAACTGGGCGATAAAACATTTGAACAGTTAACTGATACTGACTTTCATGTTCAGCCAAATGCAGAAAGCAACAGCATCGCCATCATCATTCAGCATCTTGCAGGAAATATGTTGAGCCGATTCACCAATTTCGTAACAGAAGATGGTGAAAAAGAATGGCGGAACAGGGATACTGAATTTGAAGAACAGCAATTATCAAAAGAACAGTTGCTGAACAAATGGAATGAAGGATGGGATTGTTTTTTATCGCCGTTAAAAACCTAAACAGAAGATGATCTGCAAAAAACAATCACTATCCGCAGTGAGCCTTTATCTGTGATTGATGCACTCAACAGGCAGCTGGCACATTATCCATATCATGTGGGACAGATCGTTTATATTGGGCGTATGATCAAAGCTGGTGAGTGGAAATCATTATCAATACCCAAAGGAAAATCAGATGAGTTTAATTCTCAGATGAAACACAAATAATTGTTTTTACATTTTTCATGAGTACACTTTCTCAATTACCCGGCCGCACTGCAATCATCAACAACGAAGAGTATTTATTTTTTTCGGGTTACTCTTATCTTGGTTTGGGATTGAATAAAGAGTTTACTTCATTGGTAAAAGAAGGGATTGATAAATATGGTGTAGTGTATCCATCTTCAAGAATCTCCAATACACCATTAGATTTATATACTGCGTTTGAAGAAAAGCTGGCACAGCATACAAAGTCAGAAGCTGCCGCCTGTTTCTCTTCCGGTTTTTTATCGGCAAGAACTGCAACTGAAGTAGTGAGTAAACAAATGCAGGTTTATTGTCTGCATCATACACATCCTGCTTCTTCTGCACATCCTTCCATCAAACAAATTCCTGCAACACAAAGCTGGACTGATTTTTTACACGAACGTCAACAGCAAAAGGAGTTCACTTTTGGATTAGCCGCCGACAGTATCAACCCCACTCCTGGCCACATCAATGATTTTAGTTTTTTAAATGATACTCCTTCTCATTTCAGCATTACACTGGTTATTGATGATTCGCATGGCATTGGCTGGATGGGCGAAAGCGGAGAAGGTATTTTTTCCAGGTTAAGGCTGCCTCACAATATTGAACTTCTGCTCAACTTTTCTTTATCCAAGGCTTACCACATGAACGGTGGTGCTGTCTGCGGCTCACAGAAATGGATAAACGAAGTAAGGCAGCATATCAACTATTCAACCAGTACACCTATGATGCCTTCATTGGCTCATGCGTGGATACATGGCGACAAACTGTTTGCTCAGCAAAGAACAGCTTTAAAGCAAAATATACTGTATTTGCAAAACCTCACAGTAAACGATACATTTGTGGCCAATGAAGGAACACCCATCTTTATTGCAGATAAAAAAGGAATAGCTCCTTACCTGCTGCAAAACAAAGTGATCATTTCTTCATTTGGCTATCCACATCCTGAAAGCGATCCTGTAAACAGGATTGTGCTGAATGCCCTTCATACAAAATCCGACCTTGATAAACTTACCCGGTTAACCGGCAGTAACTAAAACAAAACTGATGAAAAAAATATTCTCCCTGTTTATTGCAGGTACCCTCTTTATGTCAGCCGGGTTCGCCCAGGATCTCGGAAAAATTTATTATGGAGTAAAAGGTGGTTACAATTATGTACGCACCACTTATTCAGCAGCAAAAACCAATGCAGTTCACGGAGGTTATATTGGTTTTATGATGAAAGTTCCATTCGACAACCGTTTACATTTCACTCCGCAAATCGACATCAATTACCGTGGAATGAAGTGTGATACCTTACCCAAAAAAAGTATTGAGTAAAGTATCTGAGATTCAGCTTCGTGTCATGCCTTTGCTCCAGATTGATTTCAAACGTCCTGAAGAAAATAAAAGCACCATGTTTGTGCAGTTTGGTCCGTCGCTGGGTTTTGGACTAAAAGGCAATCAAACCAAACAGGATGCAGCAGGTGTTCCTACTGATGGCAAACTGAAATATGGTTTTACAGAATATGGCCAGTTTGATGCCAACTGGCATGTAGGTTTGGGCTATGAAGCTGTTGGAGGCTTTCGTTTACTGGTTGATTATGCCTATGGTCTCAGTAATATGATCAATACGGATGATGGACCAAAATTAAAATACCATACAATCAGCGCAGGTATTGGTTATTGGTTTGGAAAGAACAAAGCTAAATAAGCTAAGTATTCTCATCAGCTCAACGCAACCTTGTTTATGATTCAATACAACCCAAAAGACTGGTTCTTCTTTATTTTTCGGTTACACAAGGCCGATACGATCAGGAAACTTGCCCCCATGTTGCTGTCAATAGCAATATTTTCAGGGTTGATTGCTTTTTTGGAAGTAAACATTCTTCACTTATCAGTTAATAATCACCTGAAGAATATTCCCCAAATGCATGGGTTATTGGGTTTTGTTATATCCATGCTGCTGGTTTTCAGAACCAATACCGCCTACGATCGTTGGTGGGAAGGCCGCAAATTATGGGGCGCATTGGTCAATAACAGCCGAAATCTGGCAATTAAATTATCGGTGATACTAACAGAAAAAGACGACCGTACTTATTTCCGCAGAATCATTCCTTTGTATGCATCTGTCCTGCGTAATCATTTGCAGGATGAAAGAACAAGAACCGCTTTGTTTAATGAAGATGATCTTGGCCATATGCTCGCTTCCATAGATTCAAACAAACATATTCCCAACCAGGTGGCAACTCATTTATTTCAAAAAGTTCATCAGTTACATAAGGAAGGGAAGATAAGTGGTGACGAATTAATTGTGCTGAATGCCGAACTGCAATCATTTACTGATATCTGCGGAGCCTGTGAAAGGATCAAGAATACCCCCATCCCCTTTTCCTACAGTGTGTTCCTGAAAAAATTCATTTTCTTTTATGTAATGACCCTCCCGTTCGGTTATGTATTCAGCATGGGCTATTATGTTATACCAGTTGTAACATTCATCTTCTATGTACTGGCCAGTCTTGAATTAATTGCAGAGGAAATTGAAGACCCCTTTGGAGTTGATGCCAATGATCTGCCCATGGATAAGATCAGCAGCAATATTACAAACCATGTGGCTGAAATTCTTCACTAACGGCAATTAACGCCCTTTTTCAGGAGGGGGTCAGGATATTTTCTTAAAAATTTAAGTTTTTTAAAACAGGGTATTGAATTTGCCATAAGGGTTCGATTGGTTACTTTTACAGAACTATATTTTGGCCAGGAAAATCATAAAAATACTAACCCGCTCTCTTCTCACCTTACTCATTCTCCTAATTGCAGTATGGTTCCTGATACAATTTACCCCGGTTCAAAACTGGCTGGTAAAGCAGGCTTCCTATAAACTTTCCAAAGCGCTTCATACAGAAGTAACAGTGAAACATGTAGATTTTTCACTGTTCAATAAAATGCTGCTGGAAGGACTACTGGTAAAAGACCGTACCAAAGATTCAATGTTCTATATCGGCAGCGCAGGTGTAAGAATCAACGACTGGTTTTTCCTGAAAGAAAAAATTGAGCTGAACTATGTTTCACTTGAGCAGACAACTATTTACCTGCACCGTACCGACAGTGTTTGGAACTACCAGTTCCTGGTTGACTATTTTTCTTCCCCTTCCGGTACAAAAGACACAACAAAAAAACCGATTGAACTTGTTCTGAAAAAAATTGATCTTAAACAGATTCATCTGATTCAAAAAGATGAATGGCGGGGTGAAACAATGGAGGGACGAGTTGGTTCGCTCACAGTAGATATCAACAAATTTAATCTGCCGGAGAAAAGAATTGATGTAAATACACTTGATATTTTATCACCTCATTTTTACATTTTCAACTACAAAGGCAACAGGCCACCTAAGACTTCAAAAACTGATAATGATTATCACCAGGGTGATGTTGCTGAACACTGGAATAAAGAGGGATGGAAGATTACGGCAAAAAATGTAACCATCGAAAACGGTGAATTCAGAAACGAACAGAAAACTGAACGGGAAGTTTATACTTATTTTGATCCTGCGCATTTGCAATTCAAAAAAATTAAAGGCAGTTTTACCAATTTCAGTTTTGCAGGGGATACCATGCAGGCAATGATCAAAGTATCAGCACAGGAACGCAGCGGTTTTGAAGTAAAACAACTGAATGCGGATATGCTCTGGCATCCACTGGGAATGGAATTTAAACAACTCGATGTAAGAACAGGCAAAAGCAGGCTGAAGGATTACTTTGCTTTACGCTATACCCATTTTACACATGATATGGGCCAGTTCATTACACATGTGGTTATGGATGGTAATTTTGAAGACAGTGAAATACACAGCGATGACATTGCTTTTTTTGCACCACAGTTGAAAGACTGGAAAGACAGAATAACAATATCAGGTAAAGTAAGAGGAACAGTGAATCACCTGAAAGGGAAGCAAGGTGATTGTTACTACATTAAAACAATCTGTTTTTGATGGAGACTTTACCATTGATGGTTTACCCGACATCAATACAACGTTTCTTGATTTAAGAGCTAACCGTTTAGAAACAAGCTATGCAGATGCGGCAACAATTTATCCTGAAATAAAAAAAATAACAGATGTTGCTCTTTCTAAAATTAACTACCTCAAGTTCAAAGGATCGTTTACAGGATATTTTAAAGACTTTGTTACATACGGAACCATTCAAACAAACTTAGGAACTCTTGTAACAGATATTAATCTCAAGCTTCCTGACAGAAGTGATCCCATCTATTCAGGTAAAATAAAAACGGATGGTTTTGCATTGGGAACCTTTATTAAAGATTCCATCTTTGGCAACATTGTTATGGATGGGACATTGAAAGGACGGGGTTTTAATCCTAAAACACTTTTTGCTGAAGTAGATGGCAAGATAAAATCAATTGACATTAATGGTTATACATATCAGAATATTGATGCAAAAGGAATTTATGAAAAAAGAAATTTCGATGGTTCTTTAGTGGTAAACGACCCTAACCTCAAAGTAAATCTTACCGGCCTTGTGAATTTAAATAAAGACACGCCTGTATATAAAGTGACGGGTGATATTTATGAAATTAATTTCAAACCGCTTGGTCTTACAGATACGAACCTTACCTTAAAGACTTATGTTGATCTTAATTTCAAAGGAAAAACAATTGATGACTTTTTAGGAACCGCCAATCTTGAAAACGCATTACTTACAATTGATGGCCAACCCTTGTCTTTTGATTTTCTTAAACTCTCCTCTGTTATTGTTGATGGAAAAAAAGAATTGATTATACAAAGCAATGAAATTGATGCGGCTCTGCGTGGTAATTTCAAACTAATGGAACTGCCATCAACGGCTTTATCATTCCTGCACAATTATTTCCCGGCCTACATTCCTCTGCCAAAAAGAACAATACAGGAACAGGATTTTACTTTTGATATTGTAACAAAAAAGATTGCGCCATTTATTAACCTGTGGAAAATTCCTGTTGAAGGCTTCGATTACAGTACGATTAATGGCCGCATCAATACAATTGATAACAAATTCAACCTGCAGACAAACGTTCCCCTGTTTGTATATAAAGACAAATTCACAGATATTACATTCAACAACGTACAGATTACCGCTGTTGGTGATTATAAGAAACTTGATCTGCAGGGCACACTTGATGAAATACAATTGAACGACAGTATCAGTTTCCCGAAAACAACCTTCCGGGTTTCTGCAGCTAATGATACAGGTTTTGTAAGCGTCAATACCAGTGCTTCACAAACATTGAAAAATGCAAACCTTAACGCACATATCAGTACAACAAAAGAAGGAGTTGGAATTGTTTTTCAACCTTCCACTTTAGTGCTGAATGATAAAATATGGACAATTGAAGACAAGAGCGACCTCTTCATCGGAGATAAATCCATTCATTCGGATGGGATGAAACTAACATCAGGCACCGAAGAAATTCTCGCCTACACGCAGCCCTCTGCAACAGGCACTACAGACGATTTTATTGTGGATCTGAAACATGTGCGTATTGATGAAATTATTCCTTACTTTTTAAAAGACCCACGGCTTGAAGGAGTGGTAACAGGCAGGGTTGATATCATGAACCCTTCCGGAAAGATGCAGGTTGATGGAGATCTGAAAGTAGAAGAATTCAGGTTTAATAATGATTCAATAGGTGTTGTTACAATCAAAGGAAACTACAACAGTGAAACAGGCGATATTAATACAGAAATTTTATCTGATAATCCGTTGAATGATTTTCTGAGCACCGGAAAAATTAATATAAAAGATCCAAAGAACCCTGTAATAGACCAGGTAGCTGAAGTAAAAACAGTGCAGCTGAGTTTACTGGAAAAATATCTTTCAATCATCACCACCGATATGAAGGGATCGGGAAGCGGAGAAATCAGGATTAAAGGAAATGCAACCAAACCCGACCTGATTGGTAAAGTGAAGCTGAGCAATGCTTCCTTTGTTCTCGATTATACCAAATGCCGTTATTCCCTAAAGGAGGGAACAGAAATTAATTTCCGTGAGGGGATGATTGATTTTGGAGCTATTATACTTACAGATACACTTAAAAGGACTGCAACATTCTCAGGAAAACTATATCACCAGTTTTTTAAAGACATGTCGTTTGATATGGACTTTAAAGCAAATGATACACGCAAAGGTTTTCTTGTCTTGAATACAACTAAAAAAGACAATAGTTTATTTTATGGTTATGTAGTTGCCAATGCAAGCGGAAGTGTTTCAGGTCCTTCAGACAATATCATTTTAAAACTGCGTGGAGAACCAACAGACAGTTCAAGAGTATTTCTTCCTACGTCCGATTCCAGGGTAACGGGAACAGCTGACTTTATTGTGTTTCGAAAGTATGGTACTGAAATGCAGGTAGAATCCAAAGTAAAGGAATCATCAAGCCTCCTGGTTGATCTTGATATTATTGCTAATCCACTTGCCAAGATTGATCTCATCTTAGATGAAGTTACCAACGACGTTATACAGGGGCAGGGAAATGGCTTCCTGAATATTCGTGTAGGTACCTATGAAAAAACAACCATGACTGGAAGGTTTGATATCACCAAAGGAAAGTATACGTTCAACTGGCAGCGACTGATTAAAAAACCATTTGAGATTGACCGGGAAGTGTTGAATGGAATGGCGACCCTTTGATGCTAACATAAATATTGACGCAAAATATATTACAGATAATATTACTTTACCTGCCGACCTTGCAATTGGATGCTCAAATGAACGTAGTAAAATTATTGTTGTCAGTAACCTGTCCAAAACATTAAAAAATCCGGAGATCAATTTCCGTTTTGAATTACCACAGGATCATCCCTGCAGAAACAATCCGATAACAATCAGTGGTTTTCAACGCTTATACAATAATCCCAATGAACTGAATAATCAGGTATTTTCTTTGTTATTATTCAACCAGTTTCTTTCAACCAATCCCAATACGTCTACAGTTGGCAGTAACCTTGGCAACAGTGTTATCACTTCAGCAGCAGGCACCATTTCTGAGTTTATAGCGCAGCAGGTATCATCCGGCTTGGGTATTGCATTGAAAAATATTCCCGGTATTAATAAACTGGAATTAGATCCATATGTAACATTTACTCCCGGTCTTATTTCGGGAACACAGGCACAAACAACTGGGTTTTATGGAACCGGCAGTTTTGGTGTAACCCGACGTTTATTAAATGGACGTTTACTGTTAAAAGCCGGAGGTTCTGTATTGGTGAATTCCGGACAGGCAACAACCCTTCAAAGTAATAACCAGCTAACTCCTGATATTACTATAGAATGGTTAATTACTCCTGATGGAAAACTTCGTTTAATTGGTTTTCACCGCAGTGTTTATGATGTTCAATGGCGTAGTGCCAACAGAACAGGAATCAGCTTCTCGTATGTAAGAGATTTTGACTAAGGCCGTTTCAAAATGGTATGACCCATTTTATCTCTTTTTGTTTCAAGATATTTCTGATTGAATTTATTCGGCGCAATTTGAATGGGAACAGCTTCTACAATCTCTAATCCGTAACCCAGTAAGCCCGCTCTTTTCTTTGGATTATTACTGATCAGTTTCAATTTTGAAACGTTAAGTGTACGTAAAATTTGTGCACCTACACCATAGTCCCTGGCATCCATTGGTAAACCAAGATGAAGATTAGCTTCAACTGTATCCATTCCTTCCTCCTGCAGTTTATATGCCTTTAATTTATTAAACAGTCCAATGCCCCTGCCCTCCTGGTTCATATATAACACAACACCTTTCCCTTCTTTCTCCACCATTTGCATGGCTCCATGTAACTGATCGCCACAATCACATCTGAATGAACCAAGAATATCACCGGTAAAACAGGAAGAATGTACACGAACCAGAACAGGCTCATCTTTTTCCCATTCACCTTTTATTAATGCAAGATGCTCCTGCCCTGTTTCCTTTTCCTTGAAAGCTATCAATTTAAAATGGCCATAAGCTGTTGGCATTTCAACCCGAACGATTTCTTCAATAAGAGAATCGGTTTTGAGTCGGTATTCAATCAGGTCTTTGATGGAAATGATCTTTACTCCAAATTTTTCAGCAATTATTTCCAATTGAGGAACACGGGCCATAGTACCATCTTCGTTCATTATTTCTACCAATACTCCAGCCGGTTCTAAACCAGCAAGTCTGGCAAGATCAATTGTAGCTTCAGTATGTCCGGTTCTTCTTAATACACCGCCTTTTTTTGCCCGCAAAGGGAAAATATGTCCGGGTCTGGCAAGATCCTCAGGTTTTGTTTCGGGATTGATGAGTGCCTGTATTGTTTTTGCCCTGTCCTGCGCTGAAATACCAGTAGAAGTTCCCTGGCCAATTAAATCAACAGAAATAGTAAAAGCAGTTTCGTGAAGAGAGGTATTGGATGAAACCATTGGCTCAAGGTTCAGCTCATCACAGCGGTTTTCGCTGAGGGCCACACAAATCAGCCCCCGGCCGTATTTACTCATAAAATTGATTGCCTCTGGAGTAGCATGGCGGGCAGAAATGATAAAATCTCCCTCATTTTCACGGTCTTCATCATCAACAACAATCAACATTTTACCCTCCCTGATGTCGTCTATGGCACTTTCTATTGTATTTAGCATTCACTTATTTTAATAGGCAAAGTTAATTGAATTCGGGCCTTTTTCAGCAAAAACAACCATGCAGTTAAATAACTTCAGGAGCATTGCAGCAGACAGGTAAAAGTTTCTGTCTGAGTTTACGAATTGTTGATATTTGGTTGATTTTTAAAGAACAGATTGTTGTTTCTTTGCACACGTAAAACTAACAAACATGCGAAAATTCAGAAAACTGCTGCTGGTATCGATGACCGTACTCATTTCATTCGTATCTGCTGCCCAGGTTACAACAGGTAGTATTTCAGGAACCGTAAAGCAAACAGGTGGTGAAGCTTTAGTTGGTGCTACCATTACTGTTGTTCACAAGCCCTCAGGTTCAAAGTATCAAACCATTTCAAACAAAGGAGGAACTTTCTCATTACCCGGCTTACGATCAGGTGGCCCTTATACACTTACAATTGAGTTTGTAGGTATGAAAAAAGTTGAAATAGAAAACATTACCGTTGTTTTGGGTGATGATTATCAGGCGAATGTTAACCTTGATCCACAGTCTTCCAGTTTATCTGAGGTTGTTATAACTGGAGGCAAGGCTGCTGCAAATATTAAATCGGGTGTTTCTACCAATGTAGGTCAGCGCCAGATTGCAACTCTTCCGTCTATCAGCAGAAGTATCACTGATTTTACCCGACTTACCCCACAGGCAAATGGTAATGCAATTGCCGGCCGTGACGGACGATATAATAACTTCACAGTTGATGGAGCTAATCTTAATAATAATTTTGGTTTAAGTACCGATCCTTTACCCGGTGGTAACAGCCAGCCAATTTCACTGGATGCCATTGAAGAAGTAAGTGTAAACATTGCTCCAACTGATGTAAGACAATCGAACTTTACAGGTGCAAATATTGCTTCAGTAACTAAAAGCGGTTCAAACAGTTTTAAAGGAACTGCTTATGGCTTTTACAGAGACCAGAGTTTTATTGGTACTGAAGTTGGAAATATCAAATTACCTGCCCAGATAAATTCTAAAAGCACTTTATATGGTGTAAGCATTGGCGGACCAATTATTAAAGACAAGTTATTCTTCTTTATTAATGGAGAAATTGAAAAAAGAGTAACACCTCCATTAAGTTCGTTTACCCCAACAGGTGGTGGCGGAACAGGGAATGTTTCAAATGTGAAGATTGATTCACTGAAGAAATTTTCTGAACACCTCGCCAGCAAGTATGGATATCAAACAGGAAGCTATAACGGCCTCCCGAATGCAAATATCAAAAACTATAAAATTCTTGCCCGTATTGACTGGAACATCAATACCATTCATAAGCTGACTTTAAAGTACAGTGAAATGGTTGGTGATGATGACAGGCTGATGTCGAACAGTGTTCCGAATGGCGGAGCAGCGGGTGTAAATACCTGGACAGCCGGAAGCCGCTTTGGAACAAATGCAATGTCATTTGCCAATTCACAATATAGTTTTCACGATCAGGTAAGATCTGCATCTATTGAGATGAACAGTAACTGGAAAGGAAAATTTTCTAACCAGTTCATTGCAACAGCTACAAAAATTCGGACAACACGTTCAACACCAGGCGGGGTATTTCCATTTATTGATATCATGGGCGATCCAACGAAGAGCGGCGTTGCATCTACATATGCAGGTGGTGCCAGACAGAATTACATGAGTGCCGGACAGGAAAACTTCTCGAATGCAAATGATGTAAAAAATGACATATATAATATTACTGAGAATTTCAACTACTACGCAGGTAAACATACCCTTACCCTCGGTGGTAGTTATGAATATCAGTATGTAGGTAATATGTTTATGCCTGGTGCACAGAGCTATTATGCGTTTGGTTCACTGGAAGAATTTATGACACCGGGTACTCACCCAATTGCCTTTACTTATACATTCTCAAGAATACCAGGTAAAGAAAAAGTGTATTCTGCTGAAATGAAAATCGGCCAATTAGGTTTATATGTTCAGGATGAAATCAATGTAAATCAAAAATTGAAAATAATTCTTGGCCTGCGTTTTGACAAACCTTTGTATCCTGAACAGCCCCTGGAGAACCCTGCAATCAGTGCATTGAGTTTCCCCGGCCCTGACGGAAAGCCTACAAATTACAATACAGGAAAATGGCCTAAATCAACTTTTTATCCTTCGCCTCGTGTTAGTGTGCGTTGGGATGTTACCGGCGACAAGAGTATGATGGTTCGTGCAGGTACTGGCATCTATACAGGAAGAATTCCCTTTGTGTATTTAACCAATATGCCAACAAACAGCGGTATGTATCAGGTATCTGCCCTTGCGAATGCATCACAGCTTTCTCAGATTACATTCAGCTCTGATCCAAATGCCTGGAAATCTTTATTTACTGCTCCGGCAGCGGTTCCTAACTCAGCTGGCTGGGTAGTAATTGATCCAAAATATAAATTTCCACAGGTTTGGAGAACCAATCTTGGCTTCGATAAGAAATACACAAAAGGCTTAACTCTTTCCGTTGACTTCATGTACACCAAAGACCTGAATGCAACAATCATGAGAAACATTAACCAGTCTGTACCAACTGGTACTGTTAATCTTGGTGGCTCAACCAGACAAAGTTTTGTAAATACTTCTACTGCAACACGCAGAGTTTACAATGCTTACGGTCCTGTTATAGCTCTTGAAAATGCAAAAAATGGCGGAAGTTCATTCTCTGCTACTGCCCAGATTTCAAAATCATTTGTCAAAGGGTTCTATGCATCGCTTGCTTATACATTCAGTGCTGCATTTGATTTAACTGCAAACCCAGGCTCAACTGCTTCATCTACATGGAGTGGAAACCAAACCAGCGGTAATCAAAACGACAAAGAACTTTCTTATTCAAACTTTGCAACTCCGCACCGTATCGTTGCCATTGCTTCTTACCGCAAAGAATATGTAAAACATCTT